>NZ_MUNW01000062.1 GCF_002002725.1 Sinorhizobium sp. A49
CTCCCTGGCCGCGGCGGTTGAGCCCGGCGGAAGTGGGCGGACATATGCACTTGAGCTTCCCGCCGGTCAACCCAAAAATGACGGCTTTCGTGAAGAAATGGTGCATGGCGCAAAGATCGCCAAAAGGTGATTGGTATCGTGGCGGTCATGCGGCTAAGGAATGGCCCAAATACCGCATGCCGGAGTTCTTGCCGTTGTCGATTGCCGATATTTCGATCTGGACCGCCATTCTCGCTGGTGCTCTGTCCTTCCTTTCGCCCTGTGTTCTGCCGCTTGTGCCGCCCTATCTCTGCTATATGGCGGGCGTCTCGGTCGATCAGTTTCGAAGCGGCGAGGCAGTCTCGGCCCGCAGCACAAGGCGCGCCGTTCTGCCGGCGGCCCTCCTCTTCACGCTCGGCTTTGCAACCGTGTTCGTATCGCTCGGCGCCGGCGCGTCCTCGATCGGCCTGCTCTTGCGCCAGCACATGGATCTCCTGTCGCGCATCGGCGGCGTGGCGATCATCATCATGGGCCTGCATTTCCTCGGCGTGTTCAAGATCGGCCTGTTGGCCCGCGAGGCGCGGTTCCAGGGCGGCGGCAAGCCGGCGACGCTGTCGGGCGCCTATATCATGGGGCTTGCCTTCGCCTTCGGCTGGACGCCTTGCATCGGCCCGGTGCTCGGCACGATCCTCGGCGTTGCCGCTGCGCGTGACACGGTCACGGACGGCGCCATGTTGCTCGCCGTCTATTCGCTCGGGCTTGCAATCCCGTTCTGGATTGCGGCCGGTTTCTCCGGTGCCTTCATGCGCTTTCTCCTGCGCTTCCGCCGCCATCTCGGCCTCGTCGAAAAGCTGATGGGCGCGCTTCTGGTGCTGGCGGGCCTGGCCTTTCTGTTCGGCTTCATCAGCTCCGTCGCCATCTGGTTCCAACAGACCTTCCCGATTCTGATGAAGATCGGCTAACGCCCCGTCGAGCGAACCGATCGGTGCGATCGGATGCGCCTGATTGCGCTGCAGCCTGTTGGAATCGATCTGGTTGATGCTATTGGGTTGGACAGGCCCGATACCGCAACCGCGTGAAGGTTGCCCTTGAGCGGCGATTGCCGCATCGACCGGGCTTTGGGTCGGGCACGACGCCGTGCAACCTATCGCATACGCATGGTCGGGGAGTGGCATGACGGAAATTGCTGGTCTGGTACTGCCGTTCTTCGGACTGATTTTTCTCGGCTATCTCACTGCCCGCTTTGTCGAGCATCCGGGCGAGGCGATGGGGTGGTTGAACACCTTCATCATCTATCTCGCCTTGCCGGCGCTGTTCTTCAAGCTGGTGTCGCGAACACCGATCGAGCAGCTGACGCGGGCCGATTTCATCCTGACGAGCGTCGGCGCGACCTATGTCGTCTTTTCGCTGATCTTCATCGTCGGCTTGTACGTTCGGCGCAACACCGTCGGCGAAGCGACCATCCAGGGGTTTGCCGCGGCCTATGGCAATATCGGTTACATGGGGCCGGGCCTTGCCCTGCTGGCGCTGGGTGATGCGGCGGCGGTGCCGGTCGCGCTGATCTTCTGCTTCGAGAATGCGGCGCATTTCACCGTTGCGCCGGCGATGATGGCGCTTTCGGGCGGGCGAAAGGAAAAGCCTGTGGCAATGGCTTTCGGCATCGCCCGCAAGATCATCCTGCATCCGTTCATCTTGTCGACCCTTGCCGGGGTGGTCGCAGCGTTTTTCGCGGTCCAGCCGCCGTTGCCTGTCCAGCGGCTGATCGACTATCTGGCGCAGGCGGCCGCCCCTTGTGCGCTGTTTGCCATGGGTGTGACGCTGGCGCTGCGGCCGATCAAGCGCATCCCGGTTGAAATCGGCTACGTCGTGCCGGCCAAGCTCATCCTGCACCCGGTGCTGGTGTTCACGGCACTCAGCCTGACGGGCAACTATGATCCGGTGTGGGTGCAGACAGCTGTGTTGTTGGCCGCACTGCCTACCGCGACCAACGTCTTTGTCATCGGTCACCAGTATGGCGTCTGGCAGGAGCGCGCCTCGGCGACGATCCTGATCACCACACTGCTTTCGGTCGCAACCGTGACCGGCCTGCTTTATCTGATCCGGTCAGGCGCTCTTCCGGCCGATCTTTTCCCGTAAGCTGTCCTTCAGCGCGTGAAACGCACTGCCGGGGTGCACGCCTTCACGCATCAAAAGGCTGCGCAGCGGTCCCGCAGCAGACAGGATGTGTAGGCCGACGGCGCGCAGCGCCTGTACCGGCAGGAAGGCCGACAGTAGCGACCGATTCAGGAGATCGACGCTCGCCGTGCGGCTAAGAATGTCCGGGCGGCGGCGGCTGTCAAACCGGTCGCCGATGTCGCCTGTGAGGCTGTCATCCGTCTTGGCACCGATCAGGTCGACGAGCGTCATCGCATCGCGAAGGCTCAAGTTGAGGCCTTGGGCGCCGATCGGCGGGAAGGCGTGCGCCGCTTCGCCGACGAGCGCGACCCGGCCCTTGCCAAAGCGATGAGCGCTCATGCCGGACAACGGGAAGGACTGCGGGGCAGCCTCGACGGTGACTTTGCCGAGGATCGACTGCATCCGATCTTCGACGGCACGAGACAGTGTGGCGAGGTCCAGCGCCAGCGTTGCCGTGGCATCTCCGGGCTTGCGCACCCAGACGAGGCTCGAGCGATTGCCGGGCAGGGGCACCTGGGTGAAGGGCCCGCTCTCCGTATGAAACTCCGTCGAGGTGTCCTGATGGGGGAGCTCGTGCGAAAAATTGAGGACGACTGCCGTCTGCGGGTAGGACCAGGTGCTGACGGAGATCTTGGCCGCTTCGCGCACAGGCGAACGGCGACCATCGGCACCGACGACCAGATCAGCCGTGATATCGCGTCCGTCATCGAGCGTGATTCGCACCCTGTCGTCGGAAAGGTCGAAATCGTTGGCCGACATCGTTATCCGGTCGAGCGTTTCCGTCTCGGAGGCCCGTTGGCGCAGGATATCGAGGAAGGGGCCATTCGGAATGTTGTAGCCGAAAGCTGCCAGGCCGACTTCCGAGGCGCGAAAGTTCACGGTCGGCGCCCGCAGCAGGCGGTTGGTGCCGTCAAGAATACGCATCGTCGACAGCGGCGCCGTCACCGGCTGAACCTTGTCCCAGAGGTTCAGTTTCTTCAAATATTCGATCGATTGGTCCATCAGTGCGGTCGTCCGGCCGTCGGACGATGCCAGTTCCGGCCCGATCAGCGCAACACGGTATCCAGCGTCGGCAAGCGCAATCGCTGCCAGGGAACCCGCGAGGCCGGCGCCGACGACGGCGATGTCGTAATGATCCATGATGGAAAGAACCCTTTTGCTCGCGCCATCAAGCGCCTGCTGCTTTCATCTCGATCTTACTTCTAGTCCTCGGCAAGTGCGAAATAAATGGGTTGAATCAGCGCAGAAGCAATTTGGAAGTGTCCACAGAACAATCTCCACCGGACAAAGTCATTGCTTGAATTTTGCTGGCGATACGTTGCAAAGGGTGCATATTACGCGCAATGCGCCGCCAAAGCGGTTGGGGTGGGGTGACAGCCCCGCCTGGCGAAGTGCACAAGGGGATAGGCGGCGTCCGCAGATGAAGTTTTTCAACTATAAAAGAGTCCCCTACGCCGAGATCCGCGCCTTCTCCGTGCACATACTGACCGCTTCCGGGTCGTTCCTCGCTTTTCTCGGCGTCGTTGCTGCGGCCGAACACCGCTTCGTCGATATGTTCTGGTGGCTGGGCTTGGCCTTGCTGGTGGACGGTATCGACGGTCCGATCGCCCGCAAGGTGCGAGTCAAAGAAGTGCTTCCCAATTGGTCTGGCGACACACTCGACAACGTCATCGACTATGTGACGTACGTGCTCTTGCCGGCTTTTGCGCTCTACCAGAGCGGCATGATCGGCGAGCCTTGGTCCTTCGTGGCCGCGGGTGCGATCGTCGTCTCGAGCGCGATCTATTACGCCGACATGGGCATGAAGACGGACGAGTATTTCTTTTCGGGCTTTCCCGTTGTCTGGAACATGGTGGTCTTTACGCTCTTCGTCATCCAGGCCAGCGAACTGACCGCCTCGATCGTCGTTTTCGTGTCGGTGGTGCTGACCTTCCTGCCGATCAACTTCCTGCATCCGGTGCGCGTTCAGCGGCTGCGGCTGCTCAATCTCGGCGTCTTTTTCCTCTGGTCGGCACTCAGCATGTACGCGTTGCTTCTGCATTTCGTGACGCCAGCCTGGGTGGTGACCGGTGTTCTCGCAACAGGCATCTATCTCTACGTGATCGGTTTCGTCCTGCAGCTTTTCCCCAAGCTCGGCCGGACCTAGGAGCTCTTCGATGGCACAGGCAATTGTCGTACGCGAACTCGGTGGACCTGAAGTCCTGAAACTGGAGGGCGTTACGCTCTTGCCGCCGGGGCCGGGCGAAGTGCAGATCCGCCAGGTGGCTGTCGGGTTGAATTTCATCGACGTCTATTTCCGCACCGGCCTCTACAAGTCCGCCTCGGGCTTGCCCTTCGTTCCGGGCAAGGAAGGTGCCGGGATCGTCACGGCCGTTGGCGACGGCGTCAACCACTTCGGCGTTGGCGATCGTGTGGCTTACGCATCGTCGGATGGCGCCTATGCCAGCGAACGCAACGTCGAAGCCTCGCAACTGGTCAAGGTTCCCGACGGCATATCGCTGGAGACCGCAGCGGCGATGATGCTGAAGGGCATGACGGCGCAATACCTGCTCAACCAGACCTTCCAGGTCGGGCCGGAAACGACTCTCCTTTTCCATGCGGCGGCCGGCGGCGTCGGCCTGATTGCCGGCCAATGGGCAAAGGCTCTCGGCGCAACGGTCATCGGCACGGCGGGGTCGCAGGACAAGATAGATCTGGCGCTTGCCCATGGCTACGACCACGTTATCAACTACCGCACGGACGATTTCGTCGCCCGGGTCAAGGAACTGACGGACGGCAAGGGTGTCGACGTCGTCTATGATTCGGTCGGAAAGGACACCTATCCGGCCTCGCTCGACTGTCTGAAGTCGCGCGGCCTCTGGGTGAGCTTCGGCAACTCGTCCGGTCCGGTCGATGCCTTCAGCATCGGTATCCTGGCGCAGAAGGGCTCGTTGTTTGCGACGCGTCCGACACTCTTCGGTTATGTGCAGACGCGGCCTGCGCTTGAAGCGTGTGCAAATTCCCTCTTTGATATTGTGCAAAGCAACAAAGTGCGTATCAATATAAATCAGACTTATCCGCTTGCCGACGCCGGTCGCGCGCATACGGATCTTGAGACAAGAAAAACGAGTGGAACAACACTGCTGATTCCGTGATCGAAGCCTTAAGGCGGACGGGGATCGACAGAGGGGAAAAGAGGGCAGCGTGCCTGTTGAGGGAGCAACTGCGAACGGTCCATTGTTGACTGTGAGCAACTTGACGAAATTGTTTGGCTCGTTTGCGGCCTGCAATGACATCAACCTGCAGATAGACCAGGGCGAAATCCACGCCCTTCTCGGCGAAAACGGTGCCGGAAAATCGACGTTGGTGAAGATGCTGTTCGGCGTTCTCGCGCCGACGGCGGGCGAGATCGTGTGGCAGGGGCGCAGCGTGCGCATCGCCAGCCCTGCGGCAGCCCGCAAGCTCGGCATCGGCATGGTTTTTCAGCATTTTTCGCTGTTCGAGGCGTTAACGGTTGCGGAGAATATCGCGCTGTCGATGGACGGCAACATTTCGCTCGCCAAGGTCGCCGAAGAGGCCTCGCGCCTGTCGCACGCCTATGGCCTGCCGCTCGATCCTAAGGCGCACGTCGCCGACCTTTCCGTCGGTGAGCGTCAGCGCATCGAGATCGTTCGCGCGCTTCTGCAGAACCCGCGCCTGATCATCCTTGACGAGCCGACGTCGGTCTTGACGCCGCAGGAGGCGGATCGGCTGTTCGAGACGCTCAACAAGCTCAAGGCCGAAGGACGCTCGGTCCTCTATATCAGCCACCGACTTGAAGAAGTGCAGCGCATCTGCGACCGCGCCACCGTGCTGCGCCACGGCAAGGTCACCGGCGCCTGCGACCCCAAGGTCGAGACGCCGGCATCGTTGGCGCGCATGATGGTGGGGAGCGACGTCGCGGCCGTTACTGCCGAGGGCACCAGCACCAAGGGCGACGTGCAGCTTGAGGCGCGGCATCTGTCCGTTTCCGCGCGCACGCCTTTCGCGGTCTCGCTTAAGAACATCTGTCTCAAGGTGCGTGCCGGCGAAGTGCTGGCGATTGCCGGGGTGGCCGGCAACGGCCAGGGCGAGCTTTTCGACGCACTTTCCGGCGAATATCCGGTTGCCGACGATGCCGCGGTGCAGATCAGGCAAAAGCCGGTTGGCACCAGAAACATCAATGCACGACGGCTGATGGGCGCCGGCTTCGTTCCAGAAGAACGCCACGGCCACGCTGCGGTTTCGGCAATGCCGCTTTCGGACAATCTCGTGCTGGCCAGAAGTCGCTCCGATGCTAAAGCCTTTCTCGGCGGCGGTTTCCTCAATGTCATCCGCCGGGACGCGGTCGCCACGGCGACCAAGCGCATCTCTGAGGCGATGGACGTGCGCAAGAGCGGGGAAGACCCGCCGGCAGGTTCGCTTTCGGGCGGCAACCTGCAGAAATTCATCGTCGGTCGCGAACTCGACCGTCAGCCGGCCGTGCTGATCGTCAACCAGCCGACCTGGGGCGTCGATGCGGGGGCTGCAAGCCGGATCCGGCAGGCGCTCGTCGACCTCGCCAAGGCCGGGTCCGCGGTGCTTGTGATCAGCCAGGACCTCGACGAGATCTTCGAGGTTGCGACCGAGATCGCGGTGATCAGCGAAGGGCGGCTCTCCGATCCCTATCCGGCGCGCGAGCTTTCGCGTGAGAAGATCGGGCTGCTGATGGGCGGCATGTACGGCAAGACGGAAGGCACGGGGGCTGTGCATGCGCATTGAACTGGAAAAGCGCGCCAGGATATCGACGCTGTTTTCGATTCTCTCGCCGTTTATCGCCTTCCTGCTGACGATCCTTTTCGGCGGTATCATGTTCGCGCTTCTCGGCAAGAACCCGGTGATGGCTCTCTACAGCTTCTTCGTCGAGCCCTTGAGCGAGGTCTGGTCGCTGCACGAACTGGCGATCAAGGCGGCCCCGCTGATCCTGATCGCCGTCGGCCTTTCCGTCTGTTTCCGGTCGAACAACTGGAACATCGGCGCCGAGGGGCAGTTCATCATGGGGGCGATTGCCGGCTCGATCCTGCCGGTGGTGTTTTATGATTGGCAGTCGCCTCTGGTGCTGCCGCTGATGATGCTGATGGGCATGCTGGGTGGCGCACTGTTTGCCGCCATTCCCGCCTTCCTCAAGGCGCACATGAACACCAACGAGATCCTGACGAGTCTGATGCTGGTCTACGTCGCCCAGCTGTTTCTCGACTGGCTCGTCCGCGGCCCATGGCGCAACCCGGGTGGCATGAATTTTCCGGAGACGCGCACCTTTGCGGCGGACGCGATCCTGCCGGAAATGATCGCATCGGGGCGCACGCACTGGGGCTTTGCCTTCGCCATCATCGCGGCGATCCTCGTCTGGTTCATGATGCGCTACACGCTGAAGGGGTTCGAGATCTCGGTACTCGGACAGTCCGAGCGGGCAGGGCGGTTCGCCGGCTTCTCATCCCGGCGAATGATCTGGTTCTCTATGCTGTTGTCAGGCGCGCTTGCCGGTCTTGCCGGTATTTCAGAAGTCAGCGGCGCGATCCAGCAGCTGCGCCCGGTGATCTCGCCCGGCTATGGCTTCACCGCGATCATCGTGGCGTTTCTTGGCCGGCTCAATCCGCTCGGCATCATTGCGGCCGGTCTCGTTCTGGCGCTGACCTATCTCGGCGGTGAGGCAGCGCAGCTGTCGCTCGGCGTTTCGGACAAGGTCACCCGTGTCTTCCAGGGCCTGCTCCTGTTCTTCGTGCTCTCCTGCGACACGCTCATCCACTATCGCATCCGGCTGGTTTGGTACCGGTTCACTGCATCAGATCTGGACGGGAGCCGCTGATGGGCATCGTCGAAGCCATATTGCTGAGCGTCATCACTGCCGCGACGCCGCTCGTTCTCGCCGCCCTCGGCGAACTGGTGACGGAACGCTCCGGCGTGCTTAACCTCGGTGTCGAGGGCATGATGGTCATGGGTGCCGTCTGCGCCTTTGCTGCCACGCAGATCACCGGCTCGCCCTATCTCGGGATATTGGCCGGGATCGCCTGCGGCGCCGTCTTCTCCCAGCTCTTTGCATTCTTGACGCTGACGCTTGTAGCTAACCAGGTGGCGACAGGCCTGGCGCTGACGCTGCTTGGCCTTGGCGCTTCAGGCATGCTCGGCGAAAGCTTTCTCGGCATTCAGGGCATCAAGCTGCAGCCGATCGCCATCCCGGTGCTGGCGGATATCCCTGTGATCGGGCCGCTGCTGTTCCGTCAGGACATTATCTTTTACCTGTCGATTGCCCTAGTCGCGGGCGTGCACTGGTTCCTGTTCAAAAGCCGCGCGGGATTGAAACTGCGCGCTGTCGGCGACAGCCATGCGTCTGCCCATGCCCTCGGCGTCAACGTCATCCGGACGCGCTATCTCGCCGTGATGTTCGGTGGCGCGTGCGCGGGTTTGGCAGGCGCGCAATTGTCGCTGGTCTACACCCCGCAATGGGTTGAGAACATGTCGGCCGGACGCGGCTGGATCGCGCTTGCGCTGGTGGTGTTTTCGTCCTGGCGTCCGTGGCGGCTTATCGCCGGAGGCTACCTGTTCGGTGCAGTCTCCATCAGCCAGCTTCACGCGCAGGCCTTCGGTATCGGTATTCCCTCGCAGCTCCTATCGTCGCTTCCCTATCTCGCGACGATCCTCGTCCTCATCCTCATTTCTCATAACCGGCGCACGACCCTGATCAACACGCCGGCATCGCTCGGTAAGCCGTTTGTGCCAGATCGGTGACAATAACAATCCAGACGGACGTTTCTCAAACCGACAGAGGTCAAGAAAATGAAAAAACTACTGCTCGCTCTCGCAAGTACCGCTGCCGTCATCGGCTTTGCCAGTGCCGCTGCCGCCCAGGAAAAGGCGAAGGTCTGCTTCGTCTATGTCGGCTCCAAGACCGACGGCGGCTGGACGCAGGCCCACGATATCGGCCGTTTGGAGCTGGAAAAGGCGCTCGGTGACAAGATCGAGACGCAGTTCCTCGAAAGCGTGCCGGAAGGCCCGGATGCCGAGCGCGCAATCGAGCGCCTGGCTCGCTCCGGCTGCGGCCTGATCTACACGACATCCTTCGGCTTCATGGACGCGACGATCAAGATCGCCCAGAAGTTCCCGGACGTGAAGTTCGAACACGCCACCGGCTACAAGACCGCGCCGAACGTGGCGACCTATAACAGCCGCTTCTATGAAGGCCGCTACATCCAGGGCGTGATCGCCGCCAAGATGTCCGAGAAGGGCGTTGCCGGTTACATCGCCTCGTTCCCGATCCCTGAAGTGGTCATGGGCATCAATTCCTTCGTCATCGGCGCGCGCTCGGTCAACCCTGACTTCAAGATCAAGGTCGTATGGGCCAACACCTGGTTTGACCCGGGTAAGGAAGCCGATGCCGCCAAGGCGCTCGTCGACCAGGGCGTCGATATCCTGACCCAGCACACCGACACGACTGCGCCGATGCAGGTTGCTGCAGAGCGCGGCATCAAGGCCTTCGGCCAGGCCTCGGACATGATTGCCGCCGGTCCGAAGACCCAGCTGACCGCGATCGTCGATACCTGGGGCGCCTACTACATCAAGCGCACGCAGGCCTTCCTCGACGGCAAGTGGGAAACCACGTCGAGCTGGGACGGACTGAAGGACGGCATCCTCACGATGGCGCCCTACACCAACATGCCTGACGACGTGAAGAAGCTGGCCGAGGACACCGAGGCCAAGATCAAGTCCGGCGAGCTGAAGCCGTTTACTGGTCCGTTGAAGAAGCAGGACGGCAGCGGGTGGCTGGCCGCAGGCGCGTCGTCGGATGACGGCACGCTGCTCGGCATGAACTTCTACGTCGAAGGCGTCGACGACCAGCTGCCGAAATAAGCCTAATCGGAAGATCGAGACTAGGTGCAGACCCCGCCGTTACGGCGGGGTTTGTCGTTCTCGCCGGTTGGTCATGACCACGCGGCGACGCGTCTGCAACTGTGAACTGGTGTTGTTCTCCTCGCAGCGACTGGTGCAATCCATGGTCGTGCAGGCTGATTTCAACACTAGTGCAGCCTGCCTGCATTTCGTGTAATGCTCTGAGGAATCGGTTGGCCGCTTTTGACGTTAGCCCGTCCAGTTCGTAGGGATGGGGCGATCGGTGGCGAACCGCATGTTGAGGCGCCGCATTCGGCGCTGTCAGGCAAGGGAGTGCCTGGAGGAGGTGGGTTGAACAGGAGTTTGCTGGAGACGGTCCTTTCCGGGACGCGGAAGCGCACCAGTCATGCGCATGTGGTCGACCAGCTTGGCAAGGCGATCGTTTCAGGCGAGTTTCCGATCGGATCGATCCTGCCCGGAGATCCGGAGCTTGCTGCGCGCTTCAAGGTGTCGCGCACGGTTCTTCGCGAAGCGATGAAGACGCTTGCCGCCAAGGGCCTCGTCGTTCCACGTGCCCGTATCGGCACGCGCGTCACGCCGAGAAACGACTGGAACCTCTTCGACAACGATATCCTGACCTGGCATTTCGAATGCGGCGTGGACGAGGAGTTCCTCTACCACCTCAGCGAAGTGCGTCTTGCCTTCGAGCCGCATGCCGCGGCTCTTGCTGCAAGGAATGCTTCTGATGCAGAGATCAGCCGGATGATGCGGTTGGCAGTCGCCATGGGCGAAGCCGGCCACACGGCCGAGAGCCTCGCCTATGCCGACCTGAAATTCCATCTCTCGATTGCCGAGGCCTCGGGAAATCCGTTCATGCGTACTGTCGGCGGGCTGATCGAGGCGGCCCTCGTCGGTATCTTCAAGCTGAGTTCCCCTGTTGCGGAAAAAGGCGGCGTCGACGAAGTCGCCCGCAATCACATCCTTATCGTCGAGCAAATCGGCCGCCGCGACGAAGCCGGCGCGCGCGCCGCAATGGAAAACGTCATAAAGATCGGGCGCGAGCGGGTGCGCGGAGCGCTTCGCTCAAGCGAACATTGAGCCGACGTCGCAAACGTTTTCCATTTCGGGCAGGTATTTCCTCGCGAAATACGGGTGAAGCGCATTTGGTGACACGGATTTCGAGACTTGCGCTTGCTCGGATCGCCCGCTGGCCTTATTTGGTGAACGGTCGCTCTCGATTGGGCGACTTTTCGTCAACGGTGACTTGGAGACCATGTCCGAATTTTTTGTCATTTTCGTCCTGCTTTTGATCAACGCATTTTTTGCTCTCTCGGAAATGGCAATCGTCTCGGCAAGCAAGCCATTGCTTCGCCAGATGGCAAAACAGGGAAATCTCCGCGCCGATGCGGCATTGAAGCTGGCGGAAGATCCCGGCAAGTTTCTTTCCACCGTCCAGGTGGGCATCACATTGGTCGGCACGCTGGCCGGCGCCTACGGTGGCGCGACGATCGCGGCCAAGTTCGCGCCGTTCTTCGACAGCATCGCCTGGATCAACCCCTACGGCCATCCGGTGGCTGTGGCGATCGTGGTGACGCTCATCACCTTCCTCTCGGTCGTCATCGGTGAGTTGATCCCCAAGCAGCTGGCGTTGAAGAACTCGGAAGGCTTTGCGATGTTCGTGGCGCGGCCGATGACGCTGCTGTCGCGCATCGTGGCGCCGATCGTCTACCTGTTCGAAACGTCGGCAGCCCTGATGATGCGTCTGCTCGGCATACGTCCCGATGATGCGGACCATGTGACCGAAGAAGAGGTCCACGCGATCATGGCGGAAGGTGTGGAGAGCGGCGCGATCGAAAAGTCGGAGCACGAGATGCTCCGCCGCATCATCCGCCTCGGCGACCGCAACGTGAAGTCGATCATGACGCACCGCACCGAAATGAGCTTTATCGACATCAATGACAGCCTCGATGTCATCGGCGAGAAAATCCGGCAATACGGCCATTCCCGTTACCCTGTCGTCGACGGACCGAGTGGCGATGTCATTGGTGCGGTCCTGGCGAAGGAAATCCTCAACGCACCGACGTCGGTCCCGCTCGACGTGCGCAAATATGTGCGTGAGATCCATACCCTGCCGGAAACCGCATCCTGCCTGAAGGCGCTCGATGCCTTCAAGTCGTCGAGCATCAACATGGCGATGATCGTCGACGAATACGGCAGCACGGAAGGCATCATCACCATCGCCGATATTCTCGAGGCGATCGTCGGTGTGCTGCCGTCGAACTATGACGACCTCGAGCACGCTTTGATCCGTCAGCGCGAGGATGGAACATACCTGGTCGACGGCCGTACGCCGATCGATGAAATCCATCTGACCATCGGCATCGAAGGCATCGATGCCGACGGAAACTTCGAAACGATCGCGGGTTTTCTGGTTCAGCAGCTGCGCAAGACGCCGGAAGAGGGCGATATTGCCATTGCCCATGGATATCGTTTCGAAGTGATCGATATGGATTCCCGCCGTATCGACAAGATCCTCGTCAGCCGCTGCGAGAACACCGCTGCCTGATGTCCTGATAAGGACGCGGCGCCCGCTTGGGCGTCGCTGATCGACAATTGGCCAACGGTGCTTTGGCTGACGCAGTCGTCGTTCGGGAAAAAGCGGATAGCATAGAAAAGCAAAAGGTCGGGCAATACCCGACCTTTCCCTCAAATCATCACGGCGCCTGCTAGTACATCCGTAGTCATTCGCCTTGAGCGATGATTGAATGATTGCGTTATTAAAGGGTTACTATGTCGGGCATATGACAATGCAGCAGCAAATATTCTTTGTGTCTGCTGCGCTGCTATGAATGAATGCCATGCCCACGCGTTGAGTGCCCGCGACGTGTCGCTCGACCGCCTGTCCGGGCCTATCTGAGTTTGATGACCTGGCACTGCGAGCCAGCGGGTGCCTCTTCGGCGTTCGGCGCGCGAACGATCAGGCAATCGGACTGGGCAAACACCTTCATCATCGACGAATCCTGCCGCGGGAAGGGATGGGCCACAAGGGAACCGTGCGCATCTTTCGAAAGCCGCGCACGCACATAGTCCTGGCGCTTGTCGTTGGCAGGGAGAGGCGAGCCGAGGTGGGCGGTGCTCAGACGGTCGCGCGCCGCCAGGCTCGCGAGCCTTCGGGTCAGAGGCTCGAGAAACAAGAGCGCACAAACGAGGCTGGAGACAGGATTGCCGGGCAGGCCCAGCACCGCCATGCCGCCGAGCTGCCCGACCATCAGCGGCTTTCCGGGCCGCATCGCGATGCGCCAGAAGTCGAGCGTCATCCCGTTTGCAAGCAATGTCGACTGCACGAGGTCATGGTCGCCGACCGAAGCGCCGCCAAGCGTGACGAGCACGTCGGCTTCCGCCAGCCTTGCCTGCTCGACGGCCGCTGAAATCGCCCGGCTGTTGTCCGGGACGATGCCGAGGTCGAGGACATCGGCCCCATTGTCGCGTGCGATGGCAGCAACACCGAAGGTGTTCGAGGCTATGATCTGATCGGCACCTGGGACGCTGCCGGGTGTTAGCAATTCATCACCGGTCGCAAGGATCGCAATCAAAGGCTTCTTGAAGACCGGCAAGGTCGCATGGTTCATGCCGGCGGCGACAGTCAGCCGGCCGGCATCCAGCACGTCGCCCGCGCGCAACACCGTTTCTCCGGCTGCAAAATCCTGGCCGGACAGCCTGATATGCCGCCCCTTGCCGGGTACAAACGAGGTTCGGATTCTGCCATCCGCAAGCGGCTCGGTATCTTCCTGGATGATGACGGTATCGGCGCCCGCGGGAAGCGGAGCTCCGGTAAAGATGCGAACGGCCTGCCCAGGCTTTACCTCGCCACCGAAGCCATGGCCGGCAGCGGATTGGCCGATGACGCTGAGTTCGGCGCCGACGGCGCTGACATCGTCGTGACGCACGGCATAGCCATCCATCGCTGAATTGTCGAAGGCGGGGTGGGTGACACGTGCAGCGACATCCTGCGCCAGCACACGACCTAGGCCGTCATGCAGGCTGATCTCTTCGATTGCCTGCCGCGGGCTGGCACTGCCGAGGACCCTGTCAAGCGCATCTTCGACCGAAAGCAGCGACATCGTCCGTCAGTCTCCCCGACGCTGGTAATCGCCCGACCGGCCGCCGGATTTGCTCACGAGCTGGATGCCGCCGATTTCCATCTCCCGGTCTGCGGCCTTCGCCATGTCGTAGATGGTCAGGCAGGCGATGCTGACTGCGGTCAGCGCCTCCATCTCGACGCCGGTCTTGCCGGTCAGCTTGGCGAGCGCTTCGACCCGCAAGCCTGGTAGGGCGGAATCCGGCACAATGTCCACCGACACCTTGCTCAGCATCAGCGGGTGGCAGAGCGGAATGAGACTAGACGTCTGCTTGGCGGCCATGATGCCGGCCAGCCGCGCCGTGCCGATAACATCGCCCTTTTTGGCATCACCCTCCAGGATCAGCGCAAGCGTCTCGGGACGCATGCGCACGTGGCCCTCGGCAGTGGCGGTACGGACTGTCTCGGCCTTGCCGCCGACGTCGACCATGTTCGCTTCGCCGCTGCTGTCGAGGTGCGTGAGCGTGGTCTTGCCCATCATTCCGCCGCCAGAACGCTTTCGGAGCCGGTCAGGAGCGCACGTGTTGCCGTCTCGACATCGCTCTTGCGCATCAGGCTTTCGCCAACCAGGAAGGTGGTGATGCCGCTCAATTCCAGACGCTTGCAATCGTCATGGGTGAAGATACCGCTTTCGCCGACGAGCAGCCGATCGGACGGAACCATCGATGCCAGCTGTTCTGAAACGGCGAGATCGACGTCGAAGGTTCTCAGATTGCGATTGTTGATGCCGACCAGCGGCGAGGCAAGCTTCAGCGCCCGCTCCATCTCTTCGGCGTCGTGCACCTCAATGAGCACATCTATGCCGAGCGAAAGGGCCGCATCTTCGAGGCGTCGTGCGTCGTCGTCGCTGAGCGACGCCATGATCAGCAGAATGCAATCCGCACCCCAGGCGCGCGCTTCGAGCACCTGATAGGTGTCGAACATGAAGTCCTTGCGCAAGGCAGGAAGTGTACAGGCCGCGCGGGCAGCCTCAAGGAATGCCGGAGCCCCCTGAAAGCTCGGCCCGTCGGTCAGCACAGAAAGACAGGCTGCGCCGCCAGCCTCATAGGCTTTCGCCAGGGCCGGCGGATCAAAATCAGGACGGATCAGGCCCTTCGACGGGCTCGCCTTCTTGATTTCGGCGATCAGGCCGAAGCGGCCCTGTTGTTGACGCGCGGCCAATGCCGCATGGAAACCACGCGGAGCGGACTGATCTGCAATGCGGGCCTTCAGGTCTTCGATCGACGTTTGCGATCTGGCCGCGGCGATCTCGTCGCGCTTATAGGCTTCGATCTTGCGCAGGATATCGGTCATGGCGCGGTTCCTTGTCTCACGCAGCGTTCGAGACGCTGACCAGGCGCTGCAGCGCCGCTTTGGCGCCACCGCTGGAAAGCGATTGGCGGGCGAGCGTCATGCCTTCACCAAGATTTGCAGCCTTGCCGGCAATCATCAGCGATGCGGCCGCATTGGCAAGCGAAATGTCCCTGTAGGCGTTTTCAGCGCCATCGAGCACAGCCTGGAGCGCAACGGCATTGTGGGCGCCGTCGCCACCCTTCAAGGCGTCGAGGGTGACCGTCTGGAGGCCGAAGTCTTCAGGCGTCAGATTGAAGGTGCTGATCTTGCCGTTTTCAAGAGCCGCAACCTGCGTCGTGCCGGTGGTGGTGATCTCGTCGAGACCTTCGCCATGCACGACCCAGACATTTTCGGATCCGAGGTCACGCAGCACCTCCGCCAGCGGTTGGACCCATTGCGGCGCGTAGACGCCGACCAGTTGCCGCTTGACGCCGGCAGGATTGGAGAGCGGGCCGAGCAGGTTGAAGATCGTGCGGGTTCCGAGCTCGACGCGTGTCGGGCCGACATGACGCATGGCGGAATGATGCTGCTGGGCAAACATGAAGCCGACGCCGGCTTCGTTGATGCAGCGCGAGATGGCCTCTGGGCCGATGTCGAGCTTGACACCAAGGCATGACAGGGCGTCTGCCGTGCCGGACTTGGAGCTCAGCGCACGGTTGCCGTGCTTGGCGACCGGCACACCCGCACCGGCAACGATCAGCGAGGCGAGGGTGGAGATATTATAGGTGCCCGCACCGTCGCCGCCGGTTCCGACGATATCGACGGCATTGGCCGGAGCATCGACCGGCAACATGCGGGCGCGCATGGCGGCAACCGCGCCGACGATTTCATCCACGGTTTCGCCGCGGACGCGCAGAGCCATGAGGAATCCGCCAATCTGCGATGGCGTCGCCGCACCCGACATGATGATCTCGAAAGCCGCTCGTGCGTCTTCGCGGTTGAGTGCCTCGCCGGCGGCGACCTTGGCGACAAACGGTTTCAGATCACTCATCGGTAGTTTTCCTTGCCGCTTATCTCTGTGCCAAAGCCGTTTCGGCAAGTGTCTGATTGATCGAAACACCGTAGGCCGACTGCAGCGTCGAGACCATCTGGTCGAGAATGTCGTCGCCGCTGGCACGGGCCATGGCCTGGATCTGGCGGCTGTCGTCCTCCAGGGCGTCGGTCGGGCCGTTGTTCTCGATCGAGGTGACACGCAACAGGATTTGACCGTCGCCACCAATACCGGCGGCGTTGGCAACGTGACCATCCGGACCGCTGAAGGCGGCAGCAACGGCGGCCGGGCTCAGCGCCGCATCCGACGTCGACCGGGTCAATCCGGCCTTCGTTTCGACGGCAAGACCAAGTTCCGTCGCGATATCGGCGAGCGTCGCGCCCTTTTCGATGCGCTGCTTCAGCTCCGTGGCCTTGGTGGCGAGAGCCGTGCGTTGCTGTTCTGCGGTCCAGTCCGCTGCCACTTCGTCGCGTGCTTCGTCGAGCGTGCGATCACGTGCCGGAACCACTTCGTCGAGGTCGAACCAGACGTAGCCGTCACGGCCGATGTTCACCGGCAGCGTCTCGTCGCCCATCTGGGCCTTGAAGACTTCCTGCAGCAGTGCGTTCGGCTCGGGCAGGCCGGCGACATCATCGCCGTTCATGTCCTTGCCGGTTGCGTCGATGCCATCGATGGTCGCAACCTTCAACTTGAGGGTCTCAGCCAGATCCTTGAGCGAGGCGCCGGAAGCACGCTCGTCCTCGATCTTGTCGTGAAGGCCGATGATTTCGCCCTGTGCGTTTGCGAGGGCAATTTCCTTGCGCAGCTCTTCCTTCACTTCATCGAAGCTGCGAACCGTTTCCGGGCGGATGTTCGTCGCGCGCAGGATGACCGGTCCGAAGGCGCCATCGATGACAGGCGAGGTGCCGCCATCGGTTGCGATCGCGAAAGCGGCTTCGCCGATCTTGGCGTCCGGAACGTTTGCCGGTGTGAACTCGCCGAGCAGAACGTCTGCCGGCGTCTTGCCTTCGGCCTTCACAAGGTCGTCGAAGGATGTGCCGGCTGTGAGCTTGGCTGCCGCAGCGTCCGCTGCCTTACGTGACGGGAAGGCAAGCTGTTCGATCGTGCGCGTCGCTTCGGTGCGGAAGTTGTCCTTGCGCTTGTCGTAGTCAGCACGAACGTCCGCATCGACGACGGTCGTCACGTCGGCAAGATCTTCAGGCGCCAGCTTCAGGTAGGTGACCTTGCGGTACTCCGGCGCGCGGTAGTTAGCCTTGCGGCTGTCGTACCAGGGGGCAAGAACGTCATCGCCCGGCGCCTTGACCGGATCGATGTTGGCATTGGACAGGAGGACGTAGTCGACCGAGCGCTTCTCGTGACGGTAGGACGCGATCGCGTCGCTCAGCACCTTCGGTGCGATGTAGCCGTCGGACAGGGCATCGACGATCTGCGAGCGCACGGCAACCTGGCTGCGGTTGTTGATGTAGTCCTGTTCGCGAAGGCCGGCGTTGCGCAGAACGCTCGAGAACGTCAGGCGATCGAACTGGCCGTTGACGCTGTGGAAGGCCGGATCTTCGGCGATGAGCTTGGCCAGCCGGTCTTCCGAAAGGCCGAGGTTCATGTCGCCGGCGAGCTGATCGAGGGCTGCACCCGCGACGAGCTGGGAATAGACCTGCTGCTCGATGCCGAACGCTTTTGCCTGCTGCGGCGTCAGGCGGGTGCCGAGCTGGCGCGAAACGAGCGCGAGCTGACGCTCGTAAGCGAGGCGGAAATCCGGGGCCTTCACTTTGACGTCACCGACGACGACCACGGCATCCGACTGGTTTGCGATCATCGATGTCGATGCGCCCCACACCATGAATGACAGCACGAGAATGACGAGCAGGCCTTTGACGACCCAGGTCTGGGCGGCTTTTCTCAGGAATTCGAGCATGGGGGCAGAAACCTCGTTTCAGTGCGGTGGCTGTTGGCCAAACGAGTTCGTTCCTTAAAACAAACGAAACAGGAAATGAAGGGCGCAATGGCGCAAATTGCGCGCCACCCGCAGATCACGGCAAATCAGGTGATTCGTACGGACGTCGGGCCATCGGCAGCCGGGAGGCTCCGGCGAACTCTTTGCGATGCCGATAGCTATCGATGCAACGGCGCTAATGACAAAATTGGCGTCGGATTTATTAGCCGGCAACAGAAATTTGGCCGTCATACTGGGGAATTCGCCGTCGCTGGATTGAGATCGAAAACACTTCGGAACTATGGTTGTGTGTATCGGGCGGGGCGATTCATGCGGCCTCCGTGGAAAGACATGCCATGCAATCGACAATCGTTATGGTCAATCTGTTTGGGGCGGTGGCGCTGCTGCTGTTCGGCCTTTCCCTGGTCAAGGAAGGGGTCACGCGCGCCTTCGGGGCGAAGCTGCGGGCCGGCCTTGCTCGGGGCACGAGCGGGCCGACGCGGTCGTTCCTGACGGGGCTGTTTGCCACCCTAGCCCTGCAGAGCTCGACCGCGACGGCCTTGATGACCGCTTCCTTCGTGGAAAAGGGGCTGATCCGTTCGCGCATGGCGCAGATCGTCTTGCTCGGCGCCAATGTCGGCACGGCAGTCACCGCCTGGATTGTTGCCACCGGCATCGAGTGGCTGTCGCCGATGATTATTCTGGTTGGTGTGGTACTGCATCGCGTCAGCCGGTCGAACGCGCGACAGGGCCTCGGTGCGGCTTTCGTTGGCATTGGCCTGATGTTGTTGTCGCTGCATCTGCTTGGCCTTGCGACCGAGCCGATGCGCGAATCGGCGGCGCTGGCCGCATTTCTCGGCATGCTCGACAGTGCGTGGCCAGTGGCCTTGATCATATCGGCTGGCCTTGCCTTCGCATCTTCCTCCAGTCTCGCGGTGGTGATGCTGGTGCTTTCGCTTTCCGCCGCCGGCGTTCTCTCCGTCGGGTTGACGGTTGCACTGGTGCTCGGTGCCAACCTCGGCGGCGCAATCCCGCCGGTCATGGCGACACTGTCTTCGGCGCCGCCGGCTCGACGCGTGACGCTTGGCAACCTGGTGGTTCGCGGCATCGGCTGTCTGATCGCGCTGCCTCTGACCGGTGTCAGCGTCGAGTTTCTGCAAAGCTTGCCTTTGCCGAAACAGAACCTGCCGGTGGACATCCATCTGGCGTTCAATCTTGCCGTCGCCGTCCTTGCCTGGCCGTTTGCCGGCCTCTTGTCGCGGCTGATGACCCGCTTCATCCCCGACAGCGAGACCGACGAAACCGGTCCGCGCTATCTCGACGAGAACGTCCTTCACACGCCGGTGATGGCCCTTTCGGGCGCCACGCGCGAAGTGCTGCGTGTCGGCGACCTGATCGAGATGATGCTGATCCGCGCCCAGACGGCCTTCAACAACAACGAACTTTCCGAGATCCGCGATGTCGGCAAATTCGAGAAGCAAGTCGATCTGCTGCAGCAGGAGGTGAAGATCTTCCTGTCGCGCCTGGGTCGTGATGGCCTGAGCCCGGAAGATGGGCGACGCTCGATCGTCATCATCGACTATGCGATCAATCTTGAGCACATGGGCGACATCATCGAGAAAGGGCTGTGCGAACAGATCGGCAAGAAGGTCAACAACGGCCTGAAATTCTCCGAGGACGGCTATCAGGAACTCAAGAGCCTCTTCAATCTGACGATCGACAATCTGCGCGTCGCCCAGACGATTTTCGTCACCCGCAACGCCGATCTCGCCCGGCAATTGATCGAGGTGAAAGTCAATGTTCGGCACATGGAAAAGCGATCGGCCGAGCGCCATATCGAGCGGTTGCGCGACGGACGGCTCGAAAGCCTGCAGACCAGTTCGCTGCATCTCGACATGCTGCGCGACTTGAAGCGTATCAACGCTCATATCGCCTCGGTCGCCTATCCGATCCTTGAGGAAAACGGGCTTCTGACCGAGAGCCGGTTGCGGCCGCAGGCGTAACCGTTACGAACCGGCGGCCGTTTCGCCAGGTCGCAGGCCGTTGCGGACGAATGCGTCGTAGCATGGGGTCAGTTTGATGCGCGTGTGCCCGGTTTCGAGACTCGGCAAGTAAAGTGCCAAAAGCGTCCTGTTGACGTTCGTCGTCGGGCACGTCGGCACGAGTGCGATATCGACGGCGGCGACCGCTGCGCGCACGTTTGCGTCCGGCGGCGGAATGGCGCGGAATGGATCGGCGCCGATAGCGACTCGCTTTGGTGCGTGGCGATCCATCAGCCAGGGAAACGGATTGGCGAAATCGATGTTGAAGATCGTGTCGAAGCGAACGCCATTGGCATCCTCATAGGCGCGCAATGCATCGATCGCATTGTCAACATTTGTCAACCAACCCGTTTGAAAGTCGAAGTCGCTATAGAACAGGAATGACGGTAGCTCGCCTTGATCTGCCAGAGCTTCGAAGGCGCCCGGTTCGGTGATGTAGGTGTCGCGCATTCGCTCGGCTCGCGCGGCGACGGTCGGGCGGACATTGACGGCCGCCATGGTTTTCAGGTTGCGGCTTTCGATCCTGATATTGTTGGCGGCGCCGATCCAGGCGCGTGCACTCTTCTGGATCACGACAGTCATCGGTGGCAATGCCGCAGCGATAGCGAGCAGCCAAACCGCGATTGTTAGCCGTTTGCCCTTACCCTTCGTGGCGTAGTCGAGAGCGATTCGCAGAAGCAATGGGTAGAGGAAGATGAAGGCCTGGCTGCCGGTGTTCTGGCTTTCGAAAAGGATGCCTGCCACGACAAAGGTGCCAAGCCAGAAGAAATCCTGATCGAAAACCCTGCCGAGGGCCGCGATCGAAGGCCGTCGGCATGCATCCTCCAGCAACGAGACAAAGGCGGGTCGGTCGGCAAAGAAGAGAGTGAGGCAGAGGACGCCTGCCGGCAGCAGCAGACCGGCGTTCAGCGAGGCGGCCTGTAGAAGGCGCGTCAGCAGGATCCCGTCATTGACGTCGAGCAGTGCCAGAATGTCGCCGACATAGGCCGACACTGCGCCGAGTGATAGTTCGATAACGGCAAGGATACCAAAGAAGATCAGAGCCGCGGCCACCGCTGAGCGCAGGCTGAGCCGTCCGGCAGCAAACGCCGTCAGACAGACGATGATGCCGGCGACGGCTCCGGTGACCTTTACGAAGAAAAGCGCGATCATCGCGCCGGTGGCAACTGCGATGAGGATGCGTGGACTGCGGACGTAGATGAGCGCTGCCGCCAGCACATAGAGCAACTGGCAGACCTGGCGGTTGTATATGCCAAACCCATCCGAACCCGGATAGGGGTAGAAGTCGCCGGTGTTGAACGGGAGTATGGAAAAGAGAAGGAACGGCAGCAGAATGGCGTAGGCCAAAGTTCGCGAACGCTTCTGAAGGTCGAACGTGACCAGGCCGATCAACGGCCCGGTAACGACGAGAAGGCACCAACTGGCCAGCAACAGGGGGTGGCCGCTCGGGAAGACAGACTGCAAGGCCGCAAAGAGATAGTACCCCAGTGCACCAACCGGTGCGAAGAAGTCGACTGATGGGATCTGGCCGTCGCCAAGCCGGTTGGCGGCGTCGAGATAGAGATAGTGATCCCAGAACATTGGCCCTATCGGCTGCGGGATCGTGACGGTCAGAAGCAACGAGAGCAGGATGAGCGCCAGAGCGAGTGCCGCGAGTGGTGAGCAGACGGCAACCAGAATGGTATTGGCCGGCTTTGCCGCTGCGTCGAGATCGGTGCTGGCATGCATTGCGGCTTCTCTCCCCGGGGGAGCTATGCACGCGCATGGGTTGCCGAGGCAGGCTCCGCTTCTCCTTATGCCATCATCGGGTTTTAAGCGGGTTAACGGGACGTGATTGTGCGAGTTATGCTTCCCGCAATATGTTGCTGATACACGAGGGTCGAATCGGGCGACCCGTTTGGCCCTTCAAGAAAAAGACCAAGGAGATCATTGGATGGAACGGAGTTGCCTGGCGATTGTACTGGCTGCGGGTGAAAGCACGCGGATGAAGTCGTCGATGTCGAAGGTGCTGCATCCGGTGGCCGGTCGGCCGATGATCGCCCATGTGGTTGCAGCGCTTTCGAGTGCCGCGATCTCCGACGTGGCTCTCGTTGTCGGTCGTGACGCCGATGCCGTTTCGAGCGCGGCCGCGATCGGAGGCGTATCGATCGCCTCGTTCCTCCAGAAGGAGCGCCTCGGCACGGGACACGCGGTTCTGGCGGCGCGCGAAGCAATATCCAAGGGATTTGACGACATCCTGGTCATCTTCGGCGATACGCCACTGATCACGCCTGAGCCTCTGAAGGCAGCGCGAGATGGCCTGGCCGCCGGCAACGATGTCGTCGTCATCGGTTTTGAGGCTGCCGATCCTTCCGGTTATGGCCGGCTGATCGTGGAAGATGGCGCGCTGATCGCGATCCGCGAACACAAGGATGCGACTGAGGAAGAACGCCGTATCACCTATTGCAATGGTGGCCTGATGGCGATCGATGGTCGCAAGGCGATCGATCTGCTCGACCGCATCGGCAATGATAACGTCAAGGGAGAATACTACCTGACCGACCTGGTCGAGATCGTGCGGGCGATCGGCGGTCGCGCCATCGCGGTCGAGGCGCCCGAGGAAGAGCTGACCGGCTGCAACACCCGCGCCGAGCTCGCCTATATCGAACGGCTCTGGCAACACCGCCGCCGTCACGAACTGATGCTGTCGGGCGTGTCGATGATTGCGCCAGAGACCGTTTTCCTCGCCTGGGACACAGAGCTGCAACAGGACGTGCTGATCGAGCCGAACGTCGTCTTCGGCCCGGGCGTCCGCGTCGAGAGCGGCGCCATCATCCACGCGTTCTCGCACCTGGAGGGAGCGACGGTGCGTGCCGGCGCGACTGTCGGTCCCTACGCGCGCCTGCGGCCGGGTGCCGATCTCGGCGAGAAATCCAAGGTCGGCAATTTCTGCGAGGTCAAGAAGGCGGAAATCGGGGCCGGCGCCAAGGTCAATCACCTGACCTATATCGGTGATGCCTTCGTGGGTGCCGGGTCCAACATCGGTGCGGGTACGATCACCTGCAACTATGATGGCGTGAACAAGCACGAGACCCGCATCGGCGAGAATGCCTTCGTCGGCTCGAATTCTTCGCTGGTGGCGCCGGTGACGATCGGCGACGGCGCGTTGGTCGCCTCCGGCAGCGTCATCACCGAGGATGTGCCGGCCGATGCCGTAGCCTTCGGCCGCGCGCGCCAGGAGATCAAGCCGGGCAGGGCGCGTGTCTTGCGTGAGCGCTACGAAGCAGTGAAGGCCGCGAAAAAGGCGGCCAAGGCTGCTGGATAGGTTGCGCGTTAAATACTGAAACCGAAAGTGAAATCGGGGCGGATTGCCTCGTCCGGCAAATGCGTTACCAAGGCAACGCGCCGGGCGGGACTTCCGCCCTGTCGATTGGGGCGTCGAGATGGCGCGGGACGAATTCGGAGACGACTATGTGCGGAATTGTTGGCATCGTTGGAAACCAGCCGGTCTCGGAGCGACTGGTCGATGCGTTGAAGCGGCTCGAATACCGCGGTTACGATTCGGCCGGTGTTGCGACCATCCATGCCGGTGCGCTTGAGCGCCGCCGCGCCGAGGGCAAGCTGGTCAATCTGGAGACGCGCCTGCGCGAAGAGCCGCTGGCTGGCACGATCGGCATCGCCCACACACGCTGGGCGACCCATGGCGCGCCGACCGAGCGCAATGCCCATCCGCATTTTACCGACGGTGTTGCCGTCGTCCACAACGGCATCATCGAGAATTTTTCCGAGCTGAAGGACGAACTGATCGCCGACGGCGCCAAGTTCGAGACGCAGACCGACACCGAAGTCGTGGCGCATCTGCTGGCGAAATTCCGTCGCGATGGCCTTGGCCGGCGCGAAGCCATGCATGCGATGCTGAAGCGGGTGACGGGCGCCTACGCGCTAGCCATCCTCTTCCAGGACGATCCCTCGACGATCATGGCGGCCCGCAACGGTCCGCCGCTGGCGATCGGCCACGGCAAGGGCGAAATGTTCCTGGGGTCCGACGCGATCGCGCTGTCGCCCTTTACCAACGAGATCACCTATCTGATCGATGGCGACTGGGCGGTGATCGGCGCCAATGGCGCCCATATCTTCGATCTCGCCGGCAATGCCGTCGATCGCCCCAGACAGATCTCGATGGCGGCCGCCTACATGATCGACAAGGGCAACCACCGGCACTTCATGGAAAAGGAGATCTATGAGCAGCCGGAGGTGATCTCCCACGCCCTCGGCCACTACATCGATTTTGCCGAAAACCGGGTGAAGGCAGCCACGGGTGCGATCGATTTTGCCCGCGTACCCAGCCTCGCGATCTCCGCCTGCGGCACCGCCTATCTCGCCGGTCTTGTCGGCAAATACTGGTTCGAGCGTTACGCCCGCCTGCCGGTTGAAATCGACGTGGCCTCCGAGTTCCGCTACCGCGAAATCCCGCTGTCGCCTGAGGCGGCGGCCCTGTTCATCTCGCAGTCGGGCGAAACCGCCGACACGTTGGCTTCGCTCAGATATTGCAAGGACCACGGCCTGAAGATCGGTGCGGTCGTCAATACCCGTGAATCGACCATCGCGCGTGAATCCGATGCCGTGTTCCCGATCCTTGCCGGGCCCGAGATCGGCGTCGCCTCGACCAAGGCGTTTACCTGCCAGCTGGCTGTGCTGGCGGCCTTGTCGATCGGCGCCGGCCGCGCCCGAGGCACGGTGTCTGCCGACGAGGAGCAGGCACTGGTTCGCCACCTCACGGAAATGCCGCGCATCATGGGGCAGGTGCTGAACGCCATCCAGCCGAAGATCGAGATGCTGTCGCGCGAGCTGTCGAAGTGCCGCGACGTGCTTTACCTCGGACGCGGCACCAGCTTCCCGCTGGCGATGGAAGGCGCGCTGAAGCTCAAGGAGATTTCCTATATCCACGCCGAAGGTTATGCCGCCGGCGAACTGAAGCACGGTCCGATCGCTCTGATCGACGAAAACATGCCGGTGATTGTCATCGCTCCGCATGACCGCTTCTACGAGAAGACCGTGTCGAACATGCAGGAAGTGGCAGCCCGCGGCGGTCGCATCATCCTGATCACCGACGAAAAGGGTGCCGCCGCCTCGAAGCTCGAGACGATGGCGACGATCGTACTGCCGAACGTCGACGAGATCATCGCACCGATGATCTTCTCGCTGCCGATCCAACTGCTCGCCTATCACACCGCCGTGTTCATGGGCACCGACGTCGACCAGCCCAGAAACCTCGCGAAATCGGTGACGGTGGAATGATCACCATACGGCCGGAAAGAGCGGGCGACGAGCAGGCGATCCATGACGTGACGGCCGCCGCCTTCGAGGGGCATCCACACAGCGACCAGAGCGAGCCTTTCATCATCAAACGCCTTCGGGATCAGGGTGCATTGACGCTCTCGCTTGTGGCTGAATGCGAGGGCAATATCGTCGGCCATGTCGCCTTCTCGCCTGTGGCACTGACGCCGCCGGTGCCCGGCTGGTTCGGGCTCGGTCCTGTTGCCGTGTCACCCGACCACCAGGCGAAGGGTGTCGGCAGCCGGCTGATCCGCGAAGGACTTGCAATGCTTGTCGCCGACGGCGCCGCGGGCTGCGTGGTCATGGGTGATCCTGAATATTACCAAAAGTTCAGATTCCGAAACGAATCTTCGCTTGTATTCCCCGGTTGTGCGCCGCAATATTTCATGGCGCTGGCCTTCTCCGGCGCGGTGCCTGAAGGCACGGTTGCCTATCATCCGGCTTTCGGCGCGGAGTGAGGTTTAAACGGAAAAGGCATGAGCGAGAATTCGAAGAGCGGCTATATTGCGACCCGGTTGCGCAACTATTTCCTGACGGGGCTGATCATCTGCGCGCCGTTGGCGATCACCGTCTGGTTGGTCCGAACCTTCATCGAATGGGCCGATGGATGGGTGAAGCCCTACCTGCCGAATTTCTATAATCCGGACACCTATTCGCCGGTGGCGATTCCCGGCTTCGGACTTCTGGTCGCGCTCATCGTCATCACCCTGGTCGGCTTCCTCACCGCCAACCTGGTCGGGCGCTCGATCGTTGCCTTCGGCGAATCCCTCGTCAGCCGGACACCGCTCGTCCGTACCATCTACAAGTCGCTGAAGCAGATTTTCCAGACGGTGCTGCAGGAGCAATCGTCCTCGTTCAAGAAGGCGGGCCTGATCGAATATCCGAGCCCCGGCCTGTGGTCGCTCGTCTTCATCGCCACGGATGTCAAAGGCGAGGTCGCCGCCAAATTTTCCGAACGCGGCATGGACATGGTGACGGTGTTTCTGCCGCCGACGCCAATCCCGACCGCCGGCTTCCTGTTGTTCGTGCCGCGCGACAAGATTATCCCGCTTGAAATGAGCGCGGAGGATGCAGCCAAGCTGTTGATTTCCGGCGGCCTCGTCGCACCGGACTATAAGCCTCTCGCCAACGCGCCGCCACGCAAGATTGCCCAGCAGAAGACGGCCTGATCTACTGGTTCTCGCGCATTTCCTGTAGGAAGCCGTCTCGCACCTTTTCTGGAAATGGGTCAGCCGGCGCGCAGGAAGCGGATCGCTTCGTCACGGCGATGCAGATAGAGCAGGGTGCGAAGTGCCTCGCCACGGGCTGTTGTGAGATCAGGATCCCGCTCGATCATATAAGCGGCGTCCTTACGGGCGATCTCAAGCAAGTCTCCATGCGCTTCGAGACTTGCGATGCGAAAACCAGGCGTGCCCGACTGACGCGTTCCGAGCAACTCGCCTTCGCCACGCAGCTTCAGGTCTTCCTCGGCGATCAGAAAGCCGTCTTCGCTGTCGCGCAGGATCGAAAGCCGCGCCCGACCGGTCTCACCGAGCGGGCTCTTGTAAAGGAGGATGCAGGTCGACGCTTCATCGCCACGACCGACGCGGCCGCGCAACTGGTGCAACTGCGCCAGACCGAAGCGTTCCGCGTGTTCGATCACCATGATCGTGGCATCGGGCACGTCGACGCCGACCTCGACGACGGTGGTGGCGACGAGCAGGCGGATTTCGCCGTTCTTGAACGCAAGCATGACGGCGTCCTTTTCCGCGCCGTTCATGCGACCGTGGACAAGGCCCACATGTCGACCGAAGCGCTGGGAGAGACCCTGATAACGCTCATCGGCCGACATCACGTCGATCGCTTCGGATTCCTCGACGAGCGGGCAGATCCAGTACGCCTTCTTGCCTTCCTTGAGCGCCGCGGCGAGGCGGTCGACGATCTCGTCGGTCCGCTCGGTCGGGATGGTGACCGTTTGGATCGGTTTTCGCCCGGCCGGCTTTTCCGTCAGCTTGGACACATCCATGTCACCGAAGGCCGCGAGCACCAGCGTGCGCGGGATTGGCGTCGCGGTCATGACCAGCATATGGGGTGAGATGCCCTTGGCGGTCAGCCGCAAGCGCTGGTGGACGCCGAAGCGGTGCTGTTCGTCGACAACCGCAAGGGTGAGTTCCCGATAGTTCACCGTATCCTGGAACAGGGCATGGGTGCCAACGACGATCCGCGTCTCGCCGGAGACGATGCGTTCCAGGATCGCGTCGCGCTCTTTGCCCTTGGTGCGACCGGTCAACACATCCATGGTGATGCCCGCGGGAGCCGCCATTTTCGACAGCGTGGCGAAATGCTGCCGCGCAAGGATTTCCGTAGGTGCCATCAGCACGGCCTGGCCGCCCGATTCGACCGCCGCCAGCATCGCCATCAGCGCGACCATGGTCTTGCCAGAACCGACGTCGCCCTGCAGCAGCCGCAGCATCCGCTCGTCCCCGGCCATGTCCTTGAGGATGTCGGCAATCGCCGTCGACTGGCTCGCTGTCAGCGAGAAGGGCAGTGCAGCGGCAACGGGGCCGGAGAGCTTGCCGGTCGCCTGCACCGGCGTACCGGCAACCTTGCGAAGGCGCTGGCGCACAAGAGCAAGCGACAGTTGGCCAGCCAGGAACTCGTCATAGGCGAGCCTTCGACGCGCCGGCGCCTGCGGGTCAATGTCCAATGCGTCGCGCGGCTCATGCAGGGCACGGAAGCTGTCGGCCGCGCTTTGAAAACCTTGCTGTGAAGCGAGCGTCTCGTCGATCCACTCCGGCATCTCAGGGACGCGGGCGACCGCCGCTTCGATCGATTTGCGCAGGATGCGGGCGGATAGCCCGGCCGTCAGCCCATAGACGGGTTCGACGAGGGGCAGGTTGTCCGCCTCGCTCGCCTTGACCATATAGTCCGGGTGAACCATCGACGGCCGACCGTTGAACCAGTCGACCTTGCCACTGACGATCACGGTCTCGTCGACTGGCAGCGATTTTTCCAGCCAGTTGCCTTTGACACGGAAGAAGGTGAGAGCCAATTCGCCGGTGTCGTCATGCAGGAAGATGCGGTAGGGCAGGTTCTGTTTGCCCGGCGGCGGTGGCTGATGGCGATCGACGCGGCCGGTAATCGTCACGACGACGCCTTGTGGCGCATTGGCGATGCCCGGCTGTTGCCGGCGGTCGATCAGCGAATGTGGCGCATGGAAAACCAAGTCGACGACGCGGCAGTCTTCGATAGTTTCCCGGCCAAGAAGTCGGGCATACAGCTCGCCGATCTTCGGACCGATACCGGGCAAAGTGTTGAGCGGTGAAAAGAGCGGGTCGAGCAGGGCAGGGCGCATGGCGATGAAATTGCGACGACAATTCGGAGTTTGGCAAGGCTGACAATCATCTATTCAGCGTTTATAGAGCCCATGGACGCAAACCGTACCTCCTCGGGCGGCAGGAAGGAATCCCCATGACTGGCATCTCACGCACCAGCGCCGATCTTGATCCGCGTCGCCGCCGGATCTTGTTTCGCGCCTGGCATCGCGGCATCCGCGAAATGGATCTCGTCCTCGGACAGTTCGCTGAAGCGGAGCTGTCCGGCTTGTCCGAGGTTGAGCTGGATGAGCTTGAGATCATCATGGCCGAGGAAGACAACGATCTCGTCAAATGGATCATCGGCGAAAAGCCGGTGCCTGAGCGTTACCAGACGCCGATGTTCGAGCGCATCGCCGCCTACCGTCCAGATTTCGAGCGGCTCCCCGAAGAGATGAAGTAGATCGATGCTGGCTGGCCTTGACCCGAAGAAGATTGTCGCTGCAACGTGTGAAGTCACGATTGGCCCGGTTCCTTCAGGCGCCGAGGCGCTGGTGCTTGCCGATCTGGCGCGGGCCGGCACGCCGGTTGCCTACATTCTCTCGGACGGCCAGCGCATCGCCGATCTGGAGCAGGTCCTAGGCTTTGTCGCTCCCGATATTCCGGTGCTGACGCTTCCGGGCTGGGATTGCCTTCCCTATGACCGAGTATCCCCGAGTGCCGATACCTCGGCGCGCCGGCTTGCGGCGCTCAGCGCTTTGATCGCCCACCGCAAGAAACCGCATGCGGCCATCGTGCTGGTGACGGTCAATGCGGCCCTGCAGAAGATTTCGCCGCAGGACGTGATCGAGAGCCTCGCCTTTTCCGCGCGCCCGGGCAACCAGGTGCGCATGGATGACGTCGCAGCACGGCTGGAGCGCAACGGCTTCGAGCGTGTGCCGACCGTTCGCGAAGTCGGAGAATATGCCGTGCGCGGCGGCATTCTCGATGTCTTCGTTCCCGGCAGTGGCGATCCGCTGCGGCTCGATTTCTTCGGTGACACGCTCGAGACCATCCGCTCCTTCGATCCGGCCAGCCAGCGAACGACCGGCCAGGTCCGCTCCCTCGACCTCAATCCGATGAGCGAAGTGTCGCTGACGCCGGATACGATCAGCCATTTTCGTACGCGATATCTGTCGCTGTTTGGCGCCACGACCCGGGATGACGCGCTCTACCAGGCCGTCTCCGAAGGGCGGCGCTATGCCGGCATGGAGCATTGGCTGCCGCTCTTTTACGATCGCCTGGAGACCGTCTTTGACTATCTCCAGGGCTTCCGCATCGTCACCGATCATCTGGCGCGGGAAGCCGCAGCCGAACGGTCGAAGCTCATTCTTGACTACTACGATGCCCGTCACACCGCGGCATCGCCGGGCAGGTCGCTGGCGACCCAGGGCACACCCTATAAGCCCGTGCCGCCGGAGTTCCTTTATCTGAACTCTGAAGGATTTGCGGCCGCGCTCGCTGAGCGTAACGCTGTCCGCCTCACGCCCTTCAGCGAGCAGGAAGGCGAGGCTCGCCAGGTCGTGACCGTCGATGCCCGCCAAGGCGTGCGATGGGCAAAGGCGGCCGGTGAAGGTGAAGCCGAAGGCGATCGCGTCAACGTCTTCGATCAGGCGGTGAAGTACATCGCGGAGAAGCGGGCCAAGGGCTCCAGCGTCATCGTCTCGGGCTGGAGCGAGGGTTCTCTTGACCGGCTGTTGCAGGTTCTGGTCGAACACGGTCTCGGCAACATCCGCCAGATCAAGGCACTCGCCGACGTCAAGACCCTGAAGCCGGGCGAAGCCGCATCGGCGGTCCTCAGCCTCGAAGTCGGTTTCGAGACGGGCGATCTCGTCGTTATCGGCGAGCAGGATATTCTCGGCGACCGCATGGTCCGTCGTTCCAAGCGGCGCAAGCGCGGTGCCGACTTCATCGCCGAGGTCGCGGGCCTCGACGAAGGCAGCTACGTCGTGCATGCAGAGCACGGTATCGGCCGGTTCGTCGGACTGCGCACCATCGAAGCGGTCGGCGCGCCGCATGATTGCCTCGAACTCGTCTATGCCGACAACGCCAAGCTCTTTCTGCCGGTCGAAAACATCGAGCTTCTTTCCCGCTACGGTTCCGAGGGGACCGACGCGATCCTCGACAAGCTCGGCGGCGTCGCCTGGCAGGCCCGCAAGGCGAAGCTCAAGAAGCGCCTGCTCGACATGGCGGGCGGTCTGATCCGCATCGCTGCCGAGCGCCACACCCGCCATGCCCATGTACTGGTGGCGCAGGATGGCGTCTACGACGAATTTGTCGCGCGCTTCCCCTATGACGAGACCGAGGATCAGCTGAACTCGATCGACGCCGTGCGCGAAGATCTCGGCAGCGGCCGGCCGATGGACCGCCTGGTCTGCGGCGACGTCGGCTTCGGCAAGACCGAGGTCGCACTGCGGGCGGCCTTCATCGCCGCGATGAACGGAGTTCAGGTCGCCGTCGTCGTGCCGACGACGCTGCTGGCGCGGCAGCATTTCAAGACATTTACCGAGCGGTTCCGCGGTCTGCCGATCCGCATCCAGCAGGCATCGCGCCTTGTCGGCTCCAAGGAATTGGCGCTGACCAAGAAGGAAGTGGCCGAGGGCAAGACCGACGTCGTGGTCGGCACCCATGCCTTGCTCGGAACGTCGGTCAACTTCGCCAATCTCGGCCTGCTCATCATCGACGAGGAGCAGCACTTCGGCGTCAAACACAAGGAACGGCTGAAGGACCTGAAGTCGGACGTGCACGTGCTGACGCTTTCGGCAACGCCGATCCCGCGCACGCTGCAATTGGCGCTGACGGGCGTACGCGAGCTGTCGCTCATTACGACGCCGCCTGTCGACCGCATGGCGGTGCGGACCTTCATCTCGCCGTTCGATGCGCTGGTGATCCGCGAAACCCTGATGCGCGAGCATTACCGCGGCGGCCAGAGCTTCTATGTTTGCCCGCGCCTCAGCGACCTCTCGGAAATCCATGATTTCCTGAGATCGGATGTGCCGGAGCTGAAAGTGGCCGTCGCGCACGGCCAGATGCCGGCGACCGAGCTCGAAGACATCATGAACGCCTTCTATGAAGGGCAGTATGACGTGCTGCTGTCGACGACCATCGTCGAATCCGGTCTCGACGTGCCGACGGCAAATACGTTGATCGTGCATCGCGCCGACATGTTCGGTCTCGCGCAGCTCTATCAGCTTCGCGGCCGCGTCGGTCGTTCGAAGGTCCGCGCCTTCGCGCTGTTTACGCTGCCGGTCAACAAGACGCTGACGGCAACGGCCGAGCGGCGGCTGAAGGTGCTGCAGTCGCTCGACACGCTCGGCGCTGGCTTCCAGCTGGCGAGCCACGACCTCGACATTCGCGGCGCCGGCAATCTGCTCGGCGAGGAACAGTCCGGCCACATCAAGGAAGTCGGCTTCGAGCTCTATCAGCAAATGCTCGAGGAGGCTGTTGCCGAACTCAAGGGCGAGGAAGAGGTCCACGATACCGGGTGGTCGCCGCAAATTTCCGTCGGTACCCCGGTGATGATCCCGGAGCATTATGTGCCGGATCTGCATCTGCGACTTGGCCTCTATCGCCGGCTTGGCGAATTGACGGACCTCAAGGAGATCGACGGTTTCGGTGCAGAGATGATCGACCGCTTCGGTCCGCTGCCGATCGAGGTGCAGCACCTCCTGAAGATCGTCTACATCAAGTCGCTCTGCCGCACGGCCAATGTCGAAAAGCTAGATGCCGGGCCGAAGGGTGTCGTCGTACAGCTCCGCAACAAGGAGTTCCCGAACCCGGCAGCGCTGGTCGGCTACATCGCCAAGCAGGGCACGCAGGCAAAGATCAGGGCCGATCACAGCATCTTCTTCCAGCGTGAGCTGGTGACGCCGGAAAAGCGCCTCTCGGGCGCGGCGATGGTGATGACCCAGCTCGCAGGGCTGGCGAAACAGGCTTGATCGCCTCCGCGCCGCCGCTCCAGGTGGCGGCGCGCGTATCGATGCAGGAGGTTATGCCGTGGCTTTCATCTGAGCGATTTCGCGCAGCGCATTGCTGAGCACGTCGACCGACTGCGCGCCCATCACGGCATATTGCCCGTCGATGATGAAACAGGGCACACCGGTCACGCCCATCTCGCGTGCCATGCCGATCTCTTCCTTCACCGCATCCTTGTCGGCATCGGAGTTGAGGAGCGCTGCGATGACTGGCCGGTCGAGGCCGGCCTCTGCAGCAATATCGAGCAGCACCGCGTGGTCGCCGACATTGCGGCCTTCCTCGAAGTTCGCCTTGAAGAGCAGGCTGACGACGGCCGACTGAGCCACGTCGCCATTGGTGGCTGCCCATCGAATGAGACGGTGCGCGTCGAGCGTATTCGGGCTGATCTTCACGGCATCGAAATCGAACGCGATACCATCGGCATGGCCGAGGGCGTTCAGCGTTTCATGCACCCGGTCGACCGCTGCCTGACCACCAAGCTTGGCGGCCAGGTGCTGCTTGTGGTCCACGCCTTCAGGCGGCAGGTCGGGGTTGAGCTGATAGGGACGCCACTGCACTGCGACCTGCAGCTCCGAGCCGACATTGGCAATCGCTTGGTCAAGCCTGGCCTTGCCGAGATAGCACCACGGGCAGACGACGTCGGAGACGATATCTATGCTGACGGTTTGCATGATGCGGGGTGCCTTTCCTCTTGGACAAAGCTGCGAGATAAGCCGGTTTCCACCGGCTTTCAATGCGTTACCAAAAGGGAACCATCCCTTTACTGTACGTTCTCATCCCACCATGCTGGCAGCTGGTAGCCGTAGAGCGGCACAGCGGCGGGCCGCCCTATGTGTTTGCGCCTTGCGACCCACTGAGCATCCAGGTGGTAGAGAGGCACGAGATAGGAATTGTTGACCAGCAACCGGTCGTGGGCGCGAACGGCTGCGGTAAAATCCTCAGTCGTTCTGGCCTGCAGGATGTTCTCGACCAACCGGTCGACATCCTTGTCCGCAACGCCGGCGAAGTTGTCGCTTCCCTGGCGATCGCGCGACTGCGAGGTCCAGCGACCGACCTGTTCGATGCCCGGAGAGAGCGTGGACGGGAACGACTTGATGATGACGTCATAGTCGAATGACTGGCTGCGCTGCTGATACTGCGAATCGTCTACGGTGCGCACCGAGGCCTTGATGCCGAGCGGCGCCAGGAAGCGCTGGTAGGCAAGCGCGATCTTTTCCTGGCCGGCATTCTGGCTCATGATCTCGAAGGCGAGCGGCGCGCCGTTGGCGTCGACCATCTTGCCGTCCTTGATCTGATAACCGGCCTCGCGCAGCAGCGAGACGGCCACGCGCAGCACGTTGCGGTCGCGCCCCGATGCATCCGTCACCGGCAGGCGATAGGTGCCGTCGAGGATCGCCGGGTTGATGTGCTCGCGTGCATCGCCGATCAAACCGAGTTCACGGTCATCTGCAGCGGCACCCAGAAACGAAAGCGTCGAGTTCTGCCAGTAGCTCTGGGTACGGGTGTAAGCGCTGTCGAACAGGTTCTTGTTGACCCACTCGAAGTCGAAGACCAGCGCCAAGCCCTGGCGGAGCTTGAGGTTGTCGAACATCGGCTTGCGTGTGTTGAAGACGATGCCAAGCATGCCCGATGGTGTCTTCGGCGTGAATGTCTCCTTGACGACATCACCGGAGCGAACCGCAGGAAAGTCGTAGCCGCGGGCCCATTTGGTGGCGCTGCCTTCGGGGTAGATGTCGATTTCGCCCTTCTTGAACGCCTCGAACAGGGAATTCTCCTGCAGGAAGTACTCGACGGAGATCTCGTCATAATTGTCGAAGCCGACCTTGGAAGGAAGGGTCTTTGCCCAATAGTCCGGGTTGCGGCGGTAGACGATGCGTTCGCCGGGCTTGACCTCGGCAACGCGATAAGGACCCGAACCAAGCGGGGCTTTCAGTGTTGTCTGGTCAAACGTCGCCACATCGGTCGCGTGTTTCGGCAGGACCGGAGAGAGCCCAAGCAGCAGCGGCAGTTCGCGATCGGCGTCTTCGGTGAAGGTGAAACGCACGCTGAGGTCGCCGACCTTCTCGAGCTTGGCCACCTTCGCCATGCGGTTGGCAAAGGGTACGCGACCCTTGTCGCGCATCAGCTCGAAGGTGAAGATAACATCGTCTGCGGTAACTGGCTGCCCGTCAGCCCAGCGCGCGGCCGGATTGATATTGAACTGAATGAACGTCCGATCGTCGTCCCATTCCACCGACTGGGCCAACAGACCGTACATCGTGAAGGGTTCGTCGCGGGAGCGCTGCATCAGTGATTCGTAGACGAGATTGCCGTATTCCGGATCCCACATACCGCGCGCCGTCGTGCGCATGCTCTTCAGGATGAATGGATTGAGGCTGTCGAAGGTCCCGACCACGCCGTAGGAGATCTTGCCGCCCTTCTTCACATCGGGATTGACGTAGGGGAAATGCTTGTAGTCCGCCGGCAGCGCGGGCTCGCCATGCATCGAGATGGCATGTACGGGAGCGGCCATCGCGGCATCGCCAAATGCGGTTGCGGCCAACAGGATGGCCAGACCGGAAAGAATTGTGCGCAACGTTATCTCCAGTAAAGTGGCAATTGGCCGATTCCTGGCACGTTACCAATGCCAGTCGACAATTCCAACCGACGCTATACCCAAATTCCGGCGGGCAAGAGGTCAAAAAAAAGCAAGAAAGACTGGATAAACCGCACGAGCCAATGTAACAGGTGTTTCCGGAAACGGGGTCATGCATTTGCCTTATTTGGCCAACAGGACAACGGCGGCTGACGATACTCACCTGCGGAACGAATTGTTCCGTTACCGGATTTCAGGAGACGGAATCACAATGATCTTCAAGTCGAACTTCACCAAGCGTGCGGGACTGGCAACGCTGGCGCTCTCAGTAGCAGCTGCAGGTGTTCCGGGCGTTGCATCTGCCCAGCAGGCAGGTGGCAAGCCCCCGCAGGGTTGGTTCAAGGTCTGCACCAAGCAGGAAGACAACGATGTCTGCATCGTTCAGAACCTGCTGACGGCAAACAACGGTCAGCTCCTGACCGCAGTTGGTCTCATCACTGTATCGGGCAAGGTCAACCGCAAGGTTCTGCAGGTTTCTGTGCCGTCTGCACGATTGATCCCGACCGGTGTTCAGATGCAGATCGACGGCGGCAAGCCGGTCAAGCTCGACTACGCCATCTGCATGCCGGACAAGTGCGTGGCCGAAGCCCCGCTGTCCGACCAGCTGATCGCCAGCCTGAAGAAGGGCAACGAGGTGGTCTTCACCTCCGTCAACTTCCAGCGCGCACCGAACCCGATCAAGATGGGCCTCGAAGGCTTCACCGGCATTTTCGACGGCGAGCCGATCGAACAGTCGCAGCTCGAAGAGCGTCAGCGCCTGCTGCAGGAAGAAATGCAGAAGAAGGCCGAAGACGCGCGCAAGAAGCTTGAAGACGCCCAAAAGGCCGCCAAGCAGAACTAAGGGCTTCGGCTCTCTCATCAATAAAAGAAACGCCCGGACGATGTCCGGGCGTTTTTCATTTGAGCAAGTGCGACAGCACGATTGCTAGTGACGGAACGTCACCTTGGGCTTGTAATGGCCAATGTCGTCCTTTTCGAACAGGGCGTCGACCTGGGCGTGGCGTATCGGCCGATCGCTCTCGTCGGAAACCAGGTTCTGCTCGGACACGTAGGCGACATACTCGCTGTCGTCGTTCTCGGCGAACAGGTGGTAGAAGGGTTGATCCTTGCTTGGGCGGATCTCCTGCGGGATGGCATTCCACCATTCCTCGGTGTTTGCGTATTCCGGATCGACGTCGAAAACGACGCCGCGGAACGGGAAAACCCGATGGCGAACCACCTGTCCGATCTCGAATTTCGCGTTTCTCTGTTTCATGACGCAACACATCCTTTCAAGGGATTATCTGGGTTGCCAAACCCAAAACATCAATAGGGTGTCATGCACGGCTTCGTGTACGCCTTCCTTACCTTCCTGTTTCTCGTGGCGACTTGCCCCTAAAAAACAAGCCGGCGGGGTCCCTTGAACCCCGCCGGCTTGCCACGTCGTTTCGCACCGGATGCGGCATTGCCGCCCGGCCCGTCGGTCTTAGACCGAGTAGTACATGTCGTACTCGACCGGGTGCGGGGTCATTTCGTAACGCATGACTTCCTGCATCTTCAGTTCGATGAAGGAATCGATCTGATCGTCGTCGAACACGCCGCCGGCGGTCAGGTACTTGCGATCCTTGTCGAGGCTTTCGAGCGCTTCGCGCAGCGAGCCGCAGACGGTCGGGATCTTCTTCAGTTCTTTCGGCGGCAGGTCATAGAGGTCCTTGTCCATGGCCTTGCCCGGATGCAGCTTGTTCTTGATGCCGTCGAGGCCGGCCATCAGCATCGCTGCGAAGGCGAGGTAGGGGTTGGCGGTCGGATCCGGGAAGCGGACTTCGACGCGCTTGGCCTTCGGGTTGGTGCCGAACGGAATGCGGCACGAAGCCGAACGGTTGCGCGCCGAGTAGGCAAGCAGAACCGGAGCTTCGTAGCCTGGGACGAGACGCTTGTAGGAGTTCGTCGACGGGTTGGTGAAGGCGTTCAGCGACTTGGCATGCTTGATGATGCCGCCGATGAAGTAGAGGCAGGATTCCGACAAGCCCGCGTACTCGTCGCCGGCGAAGGTCGGCTTGCCGTCCTTCCAGATCGACAGGTGAACGTGCATGCCCGAACCGTTGTCGCCGAAGATCGGCTTCGGCATGAAGGTAGCGGTCTTGCCGTAGGCATTGGCGACCTGATGCACAACGTACTTGTAGATCTGCATCTTGTCGGCGTTGCGAACCAGTGCGTCGAACTTGACGCCGAGTTCGTGCTGGGCAGCGGCGACTTCATGGTGATGCTTTTCGACCGTGACGCCCATTTCGGACAGAACCGTCAGCATTTCGGAGCGCATGTCCTGGCAGCTGTCGATCGGCGGAACCGGGAAATAGCCGCCCTTGACGCGCGGACGGTGGCCAAGGTTGCCGGTCTCATAGTCGGTGTCGTCGTTGGACGGCAGTTCCGAGGAGTCGAGCTTGAAGCCGGTGTTATAGGGATCGGCCTTGTACTTGACGTCGTCGAAAACGAAGAATTCGGCTTCCGGGCCGACGAAGACGGTGTCGCCGATACCCGATGCCTTCAGGTAGGCTTCTGCCTTCTTGGCCGTACCGCGCGGGTCGCGGTTGTAGGATTCGCCCGATACCGGATCGAGAATGTCGCAGATGATGACCATCGTCGACTGCGCGAAGAACGGGTCCATATGCGCTGTTTCCGGGTCGGGCATCAGCACCATGTCGGACTCGTTGATGGCCTTCCAGCCGCCAATCGAGGAGCCGTCGAACATGACGCCATCGGCGAACATGTCTTCGTCGACACAGACGACATCCATCGTTACGTGCTGCAGCTTGCCCTTGGGGTCGGTAAAGCGCAGGTCGACGAACTTGACGTCGTTGTCCTTGATTTGCTTCAGAATATCGCTTGCAGTCGTCATTTTCCGTAATTCCCTGTGTGAGATGACGAGGTTTTAAGGTGAAAGGGCCGGGCGGCCCTTGAGGATCAGATGGCGTCGAGGCCCGTTTCGCCGGTACGAATTCGGATGACTTCCTCCACGTTGGAAACGAAAATCTTTCCGTCGCCAATCCGGCCGGTTTGGGCAGCATTGCGGATCGCCTCGATGACGGCCTCCGCGTTTTCGTCCGCCAGCACCACTTCGACCTTTACCTTGGGCAGGAAGTCCACGACGTATTCAGCGCCGCGATACAGCTCCGTGTGACCCTTCTGTCGACCGAAGCCCTTTGCTTCCGTGACGGTAATGCCCTGCAGGCCGACTTCCTGAAGGGCTTCCTTCACTTCGTCGAGCTTGAAGGGCTTTATGATCGCTTCGATCTTTTTCATGAGAAAATGTCTCTCCGCTTCTCCCTTTAAAGCAGGATCATGCCCGCTCACCCGTCAATATGCACGTTGCATGCCAGTTTTTCTGCAAAATGATTGCCGAGCAGCAAAATTTCTTGGGATTGAGCAATGGTGGCTGCATTCCATGCCTTTGGCTTCGGTCGATCTGCCTATTTTTTGTAAGGTTTCTGCCCAGGTTGTTCGGTTTGGGTCGAAGGTCGCGGCATCTGCACCGGGGAAGCACGTTATTTGAGCAATAAATATGTGCAAATGCATCATTATAGGGCAATCCGGAATCGGTGGACACCACTTGCCGCGGGCTGATGGACGGGGGTAAGTCTGGACCATGCACTCTTCTCTTCGTGATCTGTTGATTACCCCGGCCGAAATGGCCGCAATAGACCAGGCAGCTGCGCGATCGGGGATCGACAGCTTCCTGTTGATGCGCAGCGCCGGGTTGGCTGTCGCTGCGGCTGCGCTCGGGCGTTTTCCGCAGGCACAACGCTATGCCGTTCTGTGCGGACCCGGTAACAATGGTGGTGACGGCTATGTCGCGGCCTCGGCGCTAGTCGAGAGCGGTGCGAACGTTGCTGTTTTTGCCTTCGGTGATCCAGCCGCACTTTCCGGCGACGCCGCCCGTGCACGGCAGCTGTGGAATGGCACTATAGATCCACTTGCTTCCTTCTTGCCGCAGCCCGCAGATGTCATCGTCGATGCACTCTTCGGCGCAGGCCTTTCGCGCGATCTGCCGGGACCGGTGGTGGAAGCGATCGATCGGATCAACGGGCGGGACTTGCCCATCATTGCCGTCGACCTGCCGACCGGCGTCGACGGGCGGACGGGGCAGATCCGCGGTGCGGCATTCGCTGCGAGCCACACGATCACCTTCATGGCGAAGAAGCCAGGCCACCTGCTGCTTCCTGGGCGCTCCCTGTGTGGGGCTCTTGAGGTCTCCGATATCGGTATACCGTCCCGGATCGTGTTGGCTGGAGGAAGTGGCTTGCGCCTAAATACCCCCGCGCTCTGGTCCGACCATGCGGCAAGGCTCGATGCATCGAGCCATAAATTCCGTCGCGGTCATCTCGTCGTCTTCTCAGGCGGGGCGCAGGCGACAGGTGCCGCGCGACTGGCGGCCGCGGCCGGTCTCGCTGCCGGGGCCGGCTTGGTGACGGTAGCATCACCGACGTCGGCGCTCGCCATCAATGCCGGGCAACTGACCGCCGTCATGCTGAAAGCGATAGACGATCCACCGCAGCTCGCGCGCTGGCTGGACGACACTCGGCTCGGCGCATTTGTGCTTGGTCCGGGATTTGGAGTTGGTGAGCGCGCGCGCGCCTTTGCGCTTGCGCTCTGCGACCGCGCGCTGGTTCTCGATGCCGACGGGATAACGTCGTTTCAGGAGCACCGGTCGCAGTTGTTCGCCCGACTGGCGGCGGCAACGGGCAGGGCGGTGATGACACCGCATGAGGGCGAGTTTGCCAGGCTGTTTCCCGAGATCGCTCGCGACGAAAACCAGTCGAAGATCGAGAAGGCGCAAGCAGCGGCACAGATCAGCCACGCGACGATCGTCTACAAGGGCGCCGATACGGTGATCGCCAGCCCGGACGGGAAGGTTGCCGTCAATGCCAACGCTCCGCCGTCACTGGCGACAGCCGGATCCGGAGACGTGCTTGCAGGCATTATCGGCGCGCACTTGGCGCAGGGCATGCCAGCGTTCGAGGCTGCTGCCGCTGGTGTCTGGCGCCATGGGGCCGCCGGCGCGCAGGCCGGTCCTGGGTTGACGGCCGAAACTTTGGTGGCGTCCATACCGCCACTTGGCTGACGGTCACATCGTCATTCGAGCGTGAAAAGAATACGCCTTCGACTTGTTACAGCGCCGCGCGTCAAAGATGACGCACGGCGTTGTAACAAATTAAATTTGCAGCATAATTTTCGCCTCAGATCGATTCCGACTTAAGGAATTGTGCAGTAGCGCGTGACGACGGCGTACAGGACTGTATGGGATCAGCCGCGGGTTCCCTTTGCGATAGGCTCCTGATACGTGAAGCCCAGATCCCACGGGAAGTAGATCCAGGTGTCCTGGCTCACTTCGGTGACGAACGTGTCGACCATGGGCCGGCCCTTGGGCTTGGCGTAGACGGCGGCAAAATGCGCCTTCGGCAGCATGGCGCGAACTTCGGCCGCGGTCTTGCCGGTATCGGTCAAGTCGTCGATGATGAGTACGCCTTCGCCGCCATCCTTGGCGATCTCAGGCGCAATGCCCTTCAGAACCTTCATCTGACCCTGCGTGTCATAATCGTGATAGGAGGCGATGCAGACCGTCTCGATCATGCGGATGTTGAGCTCGCGGCAGATGATCGCCGCCGGCACGAGGCCGCCGCGGGTGATGCAGACCATCGCGCGCCATTCCTGCCCCTGATCCGCCAGCCGCCAGGCAAGCGCACGCGCGTCGCGGTGGAACTGATCCCAGGAAACGGGGAAAGCTTTATCGGGCAGGGACATTGATGGGCTCCGGCTTGTCTGGACGAGATAAAGGCGAATCATCCGGCAGATCGGGCAGGCGCGGACGCTTCATCCTGATTTGCCGACATGCAATAGCGGCAATGACGGCTAATGTGCAAGAGCTTCGCGTCCATGCCATACCCGCCGTCTGTTTCGCGCCGGGTCGTCAGCCTTTTGCGCGGGATGCGGTAATCGCATCGATCATTGCCTGAACATCGTCGGCAGCCGCCGACAACGCCTGAGGATTGCGCGCGCGCACGACGATATCGGTCGAGAAAACCTTGCCGTCGAACTTGGGGTAGGAGCCGATGCTTGTCTCCGGGTGGTTCTTCTGCACTTCGGTGAGCGGCGTGCCGATATCGCCTTCGCCATAGGGCGAGCGAACCGATTGCGAGAGAAGCGGTGTACCGGTCTGCAGTTCCGGCATGGTCGCATCGAGCATTGCCTGGAAGACCTGCGGCACGCCAGCCATCACGTGCACATTGCCGATCGCAAAGCCCGGCGCGGTGGAGACCGGGTTGGGGATCAGCCGTGATCCCTCCGGCATGCGGGCCATGCGCTTGCGTGCGTCCGAAAACTCCATGCCGCGTCGTTCGTACATCGCGGCGAGCAGCGCCATGGCCCGCTCATCATAGATGCATTCGACTGCGAAAGCCTTTGAGACCGCGTCGGCGGTGATGTCGTCGTGGGTCGGGCCGATGCCACCTGAGGTAAAGATGTAGTCGTAGCGCGCGCGCAGCGCGTTGATCGCTTCAACGATCGAAGCTTCCTCGTCGGGGACGATACGGACTTCGCGCAGATCGATGCCGACCATTGTCATCATGTCCGCGAGGTGGCCGATGTTCTTGTCCTTGGTTCTGCCGGACAGCAGCTCGTCGCCGATGGCGACCATGGCGGCAGTAACGATCTTGGGGCTGCTCATTGGCGATCCTGCTTATGTGAGGCGATTGTTCAGTAGCATCTCGTGATTGTTCGAGAATCGAGAACGCTCTGTTGACCGTACGGCTTCTGGCAACCGGACGCATTTTGATAAATCCTGCGGGCAACGGTAATCAAGCGGAATTGCCTGAATCCAAAGGAGCATTTATGGCCAAGGTTCTCGTTCTCTACTATTCGGCATACGGGCACATCGAAACGATGGCTTATGCGGTTGCGGAAGGCGCAAAGTCGACAGGCGCTGATGTCGTCGTCAAGCGCGTTCCCGAACTGGTGCCGGAAGACGTTGCCAAGGCATCGTACTACAAGGTGGATCAGGCAGCGCCGATCGCAACCGTCGACGAACTGGCGGATTACGACGCCATCATTTTTGGCGCCGGCACGCGCTACGGCACGGTCGCCTCGCAGATGCGTAACTTCATCGACCAGACAGGCGCGCTTTGGGCCCAGGGCAAGCTGGTCGGCAAGGTCGGCTCGGTGTTCACGTCGTCGGCGACGCAGCACGGCGGCCAGGAAACGACCATTCTCGGCTTCATCCCGACCCTGATGCACCACGGCATGGTCGTCGTCGGTCTTCCCTATGCCTTCCAGGGCCAGATGGGCCTCGAAGAGATCAAGGGCGGCTCGCCCTACGGCGCCTCGACCATCACCGGCGGCGACGGTGCACGCCAGCCTTCGGCGGTCGAGCTTGATGCCGCTCGTTATCAGGGTGCGCATGTCGCGAAGATTGCAGCTAAGCTTTCGGCCTAAGTTTCAGAAAAGACTTGAAAGATCGCAAGGAGAGCGGCCCCCGCAAGGGGCCGCTTTCTCGATTCTGTACGCCCTGTCACATTCTGATTCGTGAAAGTGGCCTATCGGCCCATTCCTGTGTTAATATCCGCCGCGTTCGGCATGAGAATGCCATTGACGAGGAGGAATATTGGGCCGTGCGGCAACGGTCCGCGGAAGGCGGAAACACCTTTCGGAGTGCAGGGAGAGAAGCATGGCGCGCATTACGTACTCCATCGTTCCCCATGACGGCGGTTGGGCCTACAAGGCAGCCGACGCCTTTTCGGAACCCTTTCCCAGCCGAGAAATGGCGCTGGCGGCCGCCAAGGCCGCCGCAGCCGAACAACAGGTCGGCGGCGACGACGAGGATATCAGTTTCCAGGACGAAAAAGGCGACTGGCACTTCGAGCACACCGATGGTGGCGACCGGCCTGAGGCAACCGTCGAAGACGGTTGATAGACTTTTCGGACGATTTGAGCGGTCCGTTCCATATCAGCATTTGCGAGAGTATTGCGTCCACTGCGTCGGCATTAGCGGAGGATTTTCAATGCAGCATTATAGCGTTCAGATCTTCACCTGGACCGCCCGCAACGGCGTGCAACAGGTCGGATCGGCAATTGAAGTCGATGCCCTCAATCCGAAGGCGGCAGCCGTCTCGCTGCTGGGCCTGCGTTTGGAGGATAAGGGAGCCTGCACGAAACTGGCGGTCAGGGTGTGGCACGACGATACGCACATGGCCGAATGCGACTGCTTCTACTACCACTGAGCGGCAAATCGATCCCAAGCGACATCGCGCAAACCGTTCGTTGAACGGGCGTACGATCTTTTGCGCGCGGAAAGTCTCCAGCAGACCATCATCTGGTGCGGGCGGCGGGGATCGAACCCGCACAGCCGAAGCCGAGAGATTTTAAGTCTCTTGCGTCTACCAGTTTCGCCACGCCCGCACTGAGTGTTTTCAGTACCTTGCGCTCCTCGGTTTTGGAAGGCCCGGACAACGGATTTTTCGGTGATGGCTTCAGACACTGCGTATCGTCGATGTGCCGTGCTGCGGCGGGCATCCGCAAAGAGGTTGGGCAGGGCCTTGCCCACGGCGGCAAACGCGCGCGCATTGGATAAGGATCGGGAGGACATCCGGGCGGCCAGAGCCGCCCTTCCGTATCTTAGGAACGCGATTTTTTGCTTGCCGGGCTTGGGGCGTTGTTGCGGTTGCCCGAAGTGCTGATTTGCAGATCGCGACTCCGCCCAGCGGCCAGTTCAATCTCGTTCTTTGCCTTAGCCAGGGCCGGCTTTTCGACCGTTGCCGACGGTGCAGCGGCGAAGGCAGAGCTTGCAAATGCGAGCGAGGCCAGCGCAACAATGATGATTTTCATTGGTAGTCTCCTTGGTTCGAACCCGGCGCACTAATGTTAGCAAGCGGGGAACCTTGGCGTAGAACGGTCGGTCATCCAGAGACATACGGCAGATGCCGTACTTCGACCGGATCGAGCTTGCGAAATCCAGGAATGGTTACGAAAAGCTTGAGGAGATGCCTCCCATCGCCTGCTCTGTGCTCGACGGGTCTAGATCAGAAGTTGGTGGTGATGCTGTGGTTATACATCCGGCTCTGTTCCGCCTTCTTGGCGGCAAGCGGCACCACGACAATGAAAGCAACGAGTGCGAGAATGAAAGCCGGTCCAGGAAGTGCCACCAGAGATTTCCCCGATTTATGATTGTCCCCACTATTCGGGAATTAGGCTTAATTGAAGCTGAATGAAGCCTGTCGAAATGCTGTCGAGAAGGGAAAATATTGCCCTGACGGGTCGACGGAATAGCCGCGCCGCTTGTCAATTTTCATGGGTGTTCGGGTGGTTGTCGTGTCTTGAACACGGGATCCGGAAGGAAGAATTTCGACGGGCAGCGACGTTTCCGAACTTGGATTCAGGATGGTCGCGACAACGTCCGTAGATGCTGCAACGTCGCTGCTTTCACCAATTGTTCTTCCCTCAAATGGGTTAGCGGGGCAAGAATAGACCGGGTTCGTACTGTGGATGTTCGCCCCTCGTTCGACATGTTTTAGGTGTCGCTTGAGGGTGGGCGCGACCAATTTTCAGCTTCGATGTCGGCTAGATTCGGCGCACTGGCGGCTGAAGATGGAGCGACATCTCGAAGAAAGGTGTTGAACAGAGACTATGCGGAGCAGTCGTTGCAATTGCCTTGAAAAGAATTCGTAAAGTCTGGTCATGATGGCAAGGAACGGTCCGTTGGGCGCCGGAAAGCCCACTAACCGCCCGTGAGCTCTTCGGGCGTTGCGACGATCGCTGAATTCCCCAAGGCGCCATCGGCGTACTTGAAGGCAAGTATGCTCATGACGGAGGCGACTATGACCAACAGGATGATCCGCATTCTTGTTTTCCGGTTCGTTGCTCTGTCTAGCAACCCCCGTGGAGGCTCGTTGTTCCAATTCGGCGCTCTACGATCCGCAATGGGTCACCTCGACCCGATGCCAGAATCAGACGCTCGGCGCCACGCTACCCGATAGCGCCGCGCGTCTTACCAGGCGCGTAAAGCATGCTGTCGCTTGCCCGCACCGGCAGACGAAGGATTATTCCTGGATGGCAATCCCTGCTTCACGCGCGGCATCGATGAAGGCCTGACGGGCGGTTTCAGGCGATTGCTTGCCCTCGATCACCGCGGCGCATGTATCAAGCGCGCGCGTCAGGAGCGCACTGTCTTCGATCGGCCAGTCCTCGATCATTGCCCAGGATGCTTCGGTCGTATTCGAGATGGTCGTAAATTTCCCCGGCCCCTCCAATGCCAGGATTACGGGCTTGTCCCAATTTTCGGCCATGTCGGTCACCTCAGTTTCAGTTGGTGGCGGCCCTTAACACAGATCCGGGCGATTCCGCGAGCAATGCGATCGATACTTATGTTGCCCCGAAGTCGAGCCATCCACACTGTAATTTCCGTCATGCAACCGCATGGGCGAACGTTACCCGGACATCGACCGGAGCGGCCCTTTTGAGTTCCCTACGATGGCTGACGCTTCGATCGTGAGAAATAGAAGATTGCGCCCGCGATCAAGGCACCAAGGCCGTAGGTGAAAAATGCCTGAAAGTATGGAGTGCCCGACGCCAGAAAATAGAGCGCCGGCGCAATGAACATCATGATCGTCAAGCCGATAAGGCGAGAAGCAAAGATGCTCATGTCCGAGAGTTTCCGGATAATCCACCCGATCAATATGCTGGTGAATGTCATGACTATGATGGCTCCGATGAGTTGGGCCATGTTGGTCCTCCATCAAGGTTCCCTCAGGACTCCTGCATATTTCTCGATTCTACAAAAGAGCAATCGCTCCCGCTGCCAACAATTGATGGTTGCGTTGACGTGCCTGTTGGTGTCGGGCTGCTGCCTGCGCAGGTGCTCGCCGTCACTTCGTTTATGGCGAGCCTGCTATTTGCCCAGCGTCTGCAACACATCCCGCAGTCCACCGAGATCGACAATCTCACGAAAACGCGGATGGCTATCCGGCTTGTCGTGATGTTCGAACGCCCAGGTGAGGGCATGCGGCACGTAGATTCCCCAGCTGCCGGCGTCGAGTGCGGGCACAATATCCGATTTCAGCGAGTTGCCGACCATCAGGCTTTTTGATGGGCCGTCGCCGTGGTGCGTGAAAATGCGATCATAGGTGGCGACGGTTTTGTCGCTGACGATCTCGACCGCGTTGAAATAGTCGCCCAGCCCCGAGGCGGCGAGCTTGCGCTCCTGGTCGAAGAGGTCGCCCTTTGTGATCATCACCAGCCGGAAAGTGCCATGAAGCGCCTCGAGCGTTTCCTTGACATGGGGCAGCGGCTCGACCGGGTGGATCAGCATTTCGCGCCCTGCGGCGAGAATCTCTGCAATGACCGATGACGGCACCCGCCCGTCCGTGACCTCGACGGCTGTCTCGATCATCGACAACACGAACCCCTTGATGCCGAAGCCGTAGAGGCCGAGGTTGCGCTTTTCCGCAGCCAGGAGCCGTGCTGGCAGGTTTTCCGTGTCGGCGTGGTCCTTGAGCAAGTTAGTGAAGCGCGCCTCGGTCAGGCGAAAGAACTGTTCGTTTTGCCAAAGCGTGTCGTCGGCATCGAAGCCGATTGTCGTAATGATGTCGGGCATTGTCTCACTGTCCGGCGATCTTGAACGGCTGATCGATCGTCGCCGTCTTGCCGCTATTGATATCGTTGAAGTGGAAGCGCAGCACGTAGTCGCCTGCCGGAGCTCCGGAAACGTCGATTGTCAGGGTCGAATAGATTTCCTGGTTCCTGAGGTAGCCGGTGAAGGTGAAATCGCCGAATGCCTTCTGGCCGGCGAGGACCTTGCCGGCGGGATTGAGGATATCGAAATCGACGGTGAAGCGTGTTTCCAGCTTGTCTTTGACAGACGCTTGCTTCCAGGTCAGTCCGACTGGCTCGATATAGGAAACGATGGCTTCCCCTGTCTTGAAGACGGTGCCATCCTTGGGTTCGTACATCGCGTAGCCGGCAGGTTCTTTGCTGATGAAGACGGCTTTGCCGATGGAAAAGGGCAGGGTCTGTGAAAAGTCGCCGACTGCCTGCCGAAGGAGTTCTCGCGCCTTGGCTGGGTCGCCGGAGGTTGCCAGCTGTTCGGCCTTGGTGGCAGCCTCGACGAGCGGTCCGGCCAGTGCCTCGATGCTTATGCAGAGCATGCTTGCGGCGGTCAGCACCGCCAGCAGTGACCGATGTTTCGCCATGACGCCCCCCTTTGTCCGGTTGATCCGACTGTCGGCATTTGCCGCATCGAGTCAAGACGATAGGGCCGGCGCAGCGATGGTCAATGTTTCCAGAAGATCGGCGTCAGAATAACGAGCACTGTCAGCACCTCCAGACGACCAAGCAGCATCATCAGCGAAAGAAGGTAAAGCTCGGGATCCTGGAGCGTCGAAAAATTGCCGGCCGGGCCGATCAGGCTGCCAAGGCCCGGGCCGACATTGGAAAGGCAGGTGATCACCGCCGACGTCGCGGTAATGAAATCGTAGCCGAGCGCACCCATGCCGAGACTGCCCAGCACCCACAGCAGGATATAGGTGGTGAAAAACAGGAAAATGGCGCGCTGCGTATCGGCATCGACAGTGTTGTTGCCGTAGCGCACAGCATAGATCGCATTGGGATAGATGAGTTTGTTGAGGCCGAAGCGAATGGCGTTGAAGAGCACGACGAAGCGATAGGCCTTGATGCCGCCTGAGGTCGAGCCTGAACAGCCGCCCATGAAGGTGGCGATGAAGGCGACCATCACCACGAAGGGCCCCCACAGACTATAGTCCTCGCTCGCATAACCGGTGGTCGACAGGATCGAGGTGATGTTGAAGAAGGAATGGGCGAGCGCCAGGTGAAATTCGACGCCATTGGCAAGGCGGTGATAGATCGCAACCGCAATCGAGAAGGTGGAGAGATAGCCGAGGAAGACAATGATTTGCGGATCGCGCAGTGCATCGAGGCGGCCACGCACCACGAGCACGATCAGGATCGAGAACGGCAGGCTGCAGAGCGCCATGAAAAACGTCGACGTCCACAGGAGCGGAATGCTGCTGAAATAGCCGAACGACGCATCATGGGTGGAGAAGCCTCCGGTCGCTACTGTCGACATAGCATGGTTGATGGCGTCGAACCGGCTCATGCCCGCCATGCTGTAGGCGATGGCGCAGAGAAGAGTGATCGAGATGTAGATGACGAGGAAGGCACGGCTGAAGCTTGCAAGGCGCGCAAACGGTTTGTCGCTGGTATCGGACGATTCCATCTTGAAGAACGACATGCCGCCTACCCGGAGATAGGGAATGATGAACAGGCCAAGCACGACGATGCCGATGCCGCCGAGCCAACACAAGAGCGAACGCCAGACGAGCAACCCGGGCGGTGCGTCGTCGAGGCCGACAATGACGGTCGATCCGGTGGTGGTGATGGCGGAGACGGACTCGAACAGGGCCTGTGCGAAGTCGAGCTTCAGCGAAGATAGCCACAGCGGGATTGCGCCGACGACCGAAAACACCGCCCAGAGAAGATTGACCAGCAGAAACCCGAACTTCTTCGAGAATGGCGGCGGCCCCATCCGCGTTGCCATGAACGTCGCTGCCGACAGGCCGCCTACCAAGAAGGCGGAGACGGCAAAGATCTGCCAGTCCGGATGGCCAAAATAGAGATCGACCATCGCAGGCACGAGCATCGCCAGCGAGAGGTACAGGCCGAGTATCGCCGCGATATGCACGGCGTGCCGGATCAGGGTTGCGTTCAAGTGCTCGATTTCCTGGAAATGAAACTTCGTGATCTGGCGAGGCCGCAGCATTGTCCACCGCCGGGCGATTCGTGTCAAAGCGATGGCCTCAGGCGCTGCAATGTGCAATAGCGGCTGCCATAGGCAAACTCAATGGATGACCTCACGTGACGAAGCAGGACGTTGACAACGCAACCACCGCGATGCGCGATATTTTTCCAGCCACCCCGCTGCAATTGAACGAGCATCTGAGCGGCCGCTACGGCGCCAATATCTTCCTCAAACGCGAGGACCTTTCGCCGGTTCGTTCCTACAAGATCAGGGGCGCCTTCAATTTCTTCCGCAAGGTGCTTGCCGCCGGTGCAACAGGCAAGACCTTCGTTTGCGCCTCGGCCGGCAACCACGCCCAGGGCTTTGCCTTCGTCTGCAGGCATTTCGGTGTCCCCGGTGTCGTATTCATGCCGGTGACCACGCCGCAGCAGAAGATCGACAAGACCCGCATGTTCGGCGGCGAGTTCATCACGATCCGTCTCGTCGGCGACATTTTCGACCAATGCTACAAGGCAGCCCGCGACCACGTTGAAACGATCGATGGCGTCATGGTGCCACCGTTCGATCACCTCGACATCATCGAGGGACAGGCAACCGTTGCCGCTGAAATCGCCGAGCAATTGCCCGAAGGCGTCAGGCCGGATCTTGTCGTGCTTCCCGTCGGCGGCGGCGGTCTGTCGGCCGGTGTCACCGGCTATCTGAAGGATGAGGTCGCCGCTGACCATTTCGTCTTCTGCGAACCATCCGGCGCGCCGAGCCTCAGGCAAAGCCTTGAAACCGGCAGTCTCGTCACGCTCGACCAGGTCGATAACTTTGTCGATGGCGCAGCGGTCGGGCGGATCGGCGATTTGAATTTCGCAGCGTTGCGGCGCTTTTCAGCCGACCAGGTCATGCTTTTGCCGGAAAACGCAATCTGCATGACAATCATCGACATGCTGAATGTCGAAGGCGTTGTGCTCGAGCCCGCAGGCGCGCTGTCGATCACGGCGCTGGACGCGATCGGTCGCGACAAGCTGGAAGGCAAGACGGTCGTCGCCGTCGTCTCAGGCGGAAATTTTGACTTCGAGCGGCTGCCCGACGTCAAGGAACGGGCGATGCGGCACGCAGGGCTCAAGAAGTACTTCATCCTCCGCATGGCGCAGCGTCCGGGCGCCTTGCGCGACTTCCTCAACCTTCTCGGAGATGAGGATGATATCTCGCGCTTCGAGTATCTGAAGAAGTCGGCCCGCAACTTCGGCTCGATCCTCATCGGCATCGAGACCAGGCACGCGGAAAACTTCCCAATCCTCAAGTCGCGGTTCGACGCCGCCGGCCTGCGCTATCAGGACATCACCGAGAACGAGATCCTGTCCAATCTGATCATCTGACGGTTGGTGGACCGGAGGTAAAGCCAGAGTGCCGACATCGACACTTTGGCTTTGACAGCTTTCGCCGTCGCGTCTAAGTCTTGCTCATGGCATCATTTTTCTCAAAACTGTTTGGCCGCTCCGGCTCCACCGAAAACGAAGCGCAAGGCGCATCGGGCAAAACCGAAGCCTATGCGGAATGCACGATCCGTGCGACGCCGATGCGTGAGGGCTCGCAGTTTCGCCTGGCTGGCAGCATAGAGAAGACAGCCTCAGAAGGTGACGTTCGCGTGCGCAGCTTTATCCGCGCCGATCTGTTCACCTCCGAGCAGGACGCGATCGACGCGACGTTCCGCAAAGGGCGCCAGATCATCGACCAGACCGGACCGTCGCTTTTCGCCGATGACGCCCCTTCGCGGCAGGTCTGATTCCAAGCTGTCGTCCGCGTTGGCCTCGTTTCCTGGGAAATGAAGACAATACAGTCTGTTGTCGCTGACAGTTCATGTTGATCGTCAGAGCCGCGCGCTCATTCGTGCCGGATAGCCATTCGCCGCTCCGGCTCGCGTGCTCACGCGTTCCGCCAACAGCGAAACCCGATTTTGTGCTGGTGAGAATGTGCCCCCGTCTTGCGGGGGCACGATGGATCAGAGCTTGATGCGGAAACGGGCAAACCCCTCGGCCGCTTCGCCGGCATCCTCGATCGTCACGCCCTTGACCTCCGACAGGAACTGCCGTGCCTTCGGACCACTGTCGAAGGTGACGCTGGTATTGGCGAGCGGGACGAAGGTCCAGTTGGCATCAGCCGCCGGATTGATGGTTCCCTGGTCGATGATGTAGCGCACCACGACGTCGCGGTTGGTATCCGGGGCCACAAAGACCACCTTGTCGGCAGCGATATCGGGGAAATGGCCGCCGCCACCCGCGCGATAGTTGTTTGTAGCGACGACAAATTTCTGCGCTGCGTCAATCGGTTGCCCATTGAAGCTCAAGTTCTTGATCCGATTGGCTGACGGGTTGACCGCATTTCCGTCCTTGTCGAACTTCGGCGGCTCGGAAAGGTCGATCTGATAGGTGACACCGTCGATGACATCGAAGTTGTAGGACGGGAACTCACCGTTGATCAGCGCGGCGTCCGTGGCCCCGGCCTTGACCTGGTTGAAGATGCCTGCGGACATTTCCAGCCAGTTGCGCACCTGCTCGCCGGTGATGACGACGGCCTGGACCGTGTTGGGGTAAAGATAGAGGTCGGCGACGTTCTTGATGGCGATGTCGCCCGCCGGAACGTCGGTGTAGTAGTCGGCACCGCCACGGCCACCCGCCTTGAACGGCGCTGCCGCCGAAAGCACGGGCAGGTCCTTATGCTCCGTGTCCTTCAGCATGTCCTTGATGTACCAGGTCTGCGCCTGACTGACGATCTGGACCGACGGGTCGTCGGCTACCAGGGCGAAGTAGGAATAGAGCGGCACCGCGCTCTTGCCGACGGGGGTGCGGACATAGGCAAGTGTTGCTTCGTGCTCCTTTTGCGCCGCTGCCAGCACCTCCGGCTTGTCGGCGACCTCCGCGATCACCTTCTTTTCCTCGCGGCGGTAGATCGGGCGTGCTTCGCTGGTGGAACTGACGACGCGCCAGGCGCCGCCGTCGCGTTCGATGAGTAGATCGATCAGGCCGAGATGCGAACCCCAGAAGCCGCCCATGACGCCGGGCTTGCCCGAAATCAGCCCCTTGGCATTGTCGACTCCGGCAATCTTGTCGAACTTCGGACCGGGGAAGTCGAGGTGGCTATGGCCGGTGACGATGGCGTCGATGCCATCGACTGCCGCGAGCGGCACGGAGGCGTTTTCGAGATTTTCGGCGTAGTCCTGCTGACCGATGCCTGAGTGGGAAAGCGCAATGACGATATCGGCGCCTTCCTCGCGCATCTGTGGAACCCAGGCTTGTGCCGCCTTGACGATGTCGCGGGCATTGGCCTTACCCTCCAGGTGCTTCGCATCCCAGCTCATGATCTGCGGCGGCACGAAACCGATGAGGCCGACCCGGATCGCGTGTTCGGCACCGGTACCGTCCTTCACCTTGCGGTCGAGAATGACATAGGGCTTGAGGAACAGTTGATCCTGGCGGGCATCGGCGGCGAGTGCGCCCTTTGTCAGGTTGGCGCACACGAGCGGGAAGTTGGCGCCGTTCAGCACCTTGAACATGAAATCGAGGCCATAGTTGAATTCGTGGTTGCCGAGCGTGCCGCAATCATAGCCGAGCACGTTCATCGCTGCGATAACAGGATGGATGTCGCCATCCTTCATGCCGCGCTGATAGGCGATGTAGTCGCCCATCGGATTTCCCTGCAGGAAGTCACCGTTATCGACGAGGATAGAGTTGGTGGCTTCGGCCCGAATGGCGTCGACGATCGAAGCCGTGCGTGCAAGCCCCAGCGTGTCGTTCGGCTTATCGCCGTAGTAGTCGTAGGGGAAGACGTGAACGTGGAGATCCGTCGTTTCCATGATGCGCAGGTGCGCCTGGTTGGCCGCCGCGCGCGCGGAGAAAGGATGAAGCATCACGAGGGCCGAGGAGGCCACGACACCCGACAAAAGCGAGCGGCGCGAGAGGTGGAACGGGGATGTCGTCGATTGCATGCTTGCCCTCCGTTGATGGATGTCATTGCAGTTCGGTCGATTGCAATCCGCGGTTTCGTCTGTTGAATGCGGACCACGATGGGTTGGTCGCGACTATGCCGCAAAGGCAACACTTCGCAAAGCAGTTGATTCTCGCATGCCAATTCCACGCAGCCCGTCGGCAAGGTAGAGTTTTCTTTAAGCTTTCCGCCTAACGGTTTGCGTGGCGAAACCGGAACTTTTCTTCACGAGCATGCCCAACGCCAATCTCATTCTTTTCGTCGGCGAAGCACTGGTCTACGTCACGGCGATGATCTGGCTGTTACAGCTTCGTGCCCGGTTGGGGCTCGGCGTCTTCGTCGCTGCTCTCGGTGTGATGCATTTCATCGAGACTTATCTGGCAGCGGTCTTTTACGTGCAGCTGCCGTTCGGGATCGTCTCGCCGGGATCGGTCGTGCTTTTTTCCGGAAAGCTCATGATCATCCTGCTTCTGTACGTGAAGGAGGATGCGGCGACCGTCCGCCAGCCGATCTACGGTCTGCTTGCCGGCAACCTGCTCACGGTCGTCCTCAGCCTTCTGCTGCGCCAGCATGAAACGGTTTCGATCGTCTCCGGCCGCTCGGCCGACATCGGCTTCATCGACGAAATGGGCGTGCTGATGGTGTGGGGGACGCTGATCCTATACCTCGACACCCTGCTGATTATCCTGCTTTACGAGCGTCTCGGCAAATGGTTGCGCCGCTTCGTAACCGTCCGTTTCCTGATCTGCGGCCTTGTGATCCTCAGTTTCGATCAACTGGCATTCTTTGCTGCCCTGCACTGGCTGAACGATGCGCCCACCGAAGTTCTGTGGGGCGGATGGATCGCCAAGATGCTGGCCGCCACCTTTTACGCCATCGCGATTGGCGTTTACCTCAATGTGTCGCGCCATCCTTTCCTGGCGATGTCGGACCGGCCGCTCGGCGACATCTTCAACGATCTGACCTTCCGCGAACGCTACGAAGACCTGCTCTCAAGGTCTGGCCAGGACAAGCTGACGGGATGCCTCGACCGCAGCCGTTTCGATATAGAAGGTCCGCAAATGCTGCGCGCCGCTGTGGGCTCAAAGGCTCCAGTCAGCCTGTTGATCATCGACGTCGACCATTTCAAGGGCGTCAACGACCGCTTCGGCCACCAGGAAGGCGACCGCATTCTGCAAAAACTGGTGGAGGTGATGAAGGCGAACTTGCGCGAGGGCGACCGGCTGTTTCGTTACGGCGGCGAGGAGTTCGTCGTCTTGTGTCCGGGATTGTCGCATGCCGACGCGCTGAAGCATGCCGAGACTATCCGGCTGGCGGTATCGGCCGGTGTCTTCACTCCCGACAATGCGCCTGTAACCGCCAGCATTGGCTTGTCCTCCACTCCTGACGATGGCGCTGCGATCGCGCATCTTTTGTCCGAGGCCGATCTCAGGCTCTATGCGGCAAAGGGACGTGGCCGCGATTGTATCGTTGGCCGCTAGCGCTACAAGTCATATCCCGACATTTGGCCGATCGATGACTTCCCGCAGCGAGAAGCTGGAGTTGATCTTGACCACATGGGGCAGGGCGGAGAGCCAGTCCCGATGGATGCGCTCGTAGTCCTGCAGATCCTTGGCCGCGACCCGGAGAATATAGTCGTATTCACCCGACATCAGGTAGCAGACGAGAACATTGGGACAAAGCTTCACCGCCGCCTCGAACTCGGTCAGCGTCTTGGCAAATTGCCCGGATAGCGAAATGTGCACGATCACCATGATCTGGTAGTCGAGCGCCTTGTGGGCAAGGCGGGCGTGATAGCCGCTGATGGTGCCGGATTTCTCCAGGATATCGACCCGGCGCGAACAGGCTGAAGGCGACAGCCCGACCTTGGCGGCGAGATCGGCATTCGAAATCCGGCCGTTCTGCTGAAGAATGCGCAGAATCGCATGATCGATGGCATCAAGTTCACTCATTCGCGTTTTCCATCACTATCTGACACTGGAACGCAATCTTCTTCGAAATTGATGCCTTCGCAGAGGCATCTTTGCAAGGACATTCGTTCCGCTGCGTGTTTTGCTGAGTGGGCGTCAATGAGGCGAAATTGCCCACAACAGGAGAGGAACGCTCGATGCGTGTCGGTTGCCCGAAGGAAATCAAAAACCATGAATACCGTGTAGGACTGACCCCCGGGTCGGTACGTGAATATGTCGCTCACGGCCACGAGGTTATCGTTGAAACCAAGGCAGGAGCGGGGATCGGCGCGGATGACGATACCTACCGTGCCGCTGGCGCGAAGATCGTCGCGACGGCAAAGGATGTGTTCGAAAAGTCGGACATGATCGTCAAGGTCAAGGAGCCGCAGCCGTCCGAATGGGCGCAGCTGCGCGAAGGCCAAATTCTCTACACCTATCTGCACCTCGCTCCGGATCCGGAACAGACCAAGGGTCTCATCAATTCGGGCGTCACGGCCATCGCCTATGAAACCGTCACGGACGAGCGCGGTGGATTGCCGCTTCTGGCGCCGATGTCCGAAGTCGCCGGACGCCTCGCCATTCAGGCCGGCGCCACTTCGCTGCAGAAGGCCAATGGCGGCCGCGGCATTCTGCTCGGCGGCGTGCCCGGCGTGCTTCCGGCGAAGGTCGCGATCATCGGCGGCGGCGTCGTTGGCCTGCACGCGGCCAGAATGGCGGCCGGACTTGGCGCCGATGTCAGCATTCTCGATCGTTCGATCCCACGCCTGCGCCAGCTGGACGATATCTTTGGCGGCCGCGTTCATACGCGCTTTTCCACCATCGATGCGCTTGAGGACGAAGTGTTCTCCGCCGATCTCGTCATCGGCGCCGTCCTCATTCCGGGCGCTGCCGCACCGAAGCTCGTGACGCGTGAAATGCTGACCGGCATGAAGAAAGGTGCGGTCATCGTCGATGTCGCGATCGACCAGGGCGGTTGCTTCGAGACATCGCACGCAACCACCCATTCCGATCCGACCTACGAGGTTGACGGGATCGTGCACTACTGCGTCGCCAATATGCCTGGCGCTGTTCCGGTGACGTCGGCCCATGCACTCAACAACGCGACATTGTACTACGGTCTGCAACTGGCCGATCGCGGGCTGAAAGCCATTGCAGAAGATCGCCACCTGCGCGCAGGCCTCAATGTCCACCGTGGACGTGTGACCAACGCGCCCGTTGCCGAGGCGCTCGGCTACGACGCCTATGCGCCGGAAGCGGTGCTCAACGTCGCCTGATAGCCTTCGCGGCGTCGGTCCGGCTCCGGTCGGACCGACGTTTCAGGCGCTTTCTATCCTGCACTGATAACAATTGTTCTTCGCCGATCGCACATGCACGCTCGCCACGTCAGGCATGGCGAGCAGGGCTTCGGCGCGGGATTCGAGCTGCTCGGTGGGAATCACTCCACCGGTGCCATAGATGATGCGTTCGTTGCTGCCATAGCCGCGCAGCAGATAGTCCTTGCTCGCATTAAGGACGGGTGGGCGTACGCTCTCGCTATATGCGGGGCACTCTTCGGCATGCATAAAAGCCGGACCGGTCTCCGCGTAGGGTTGCAGCGACGTGAAAGGCCGCAGCGCAAAGATCAGATACGCGTCGCCCGCCGCCACGTTGCGAAGGCAATGCCGACAAGGAACGCCATCGCCGTCGGATATCTGCCGCTCCGGCAGGTTGCCGTAGGCATCTTTTCCACCTTGCCACAGGTGTCGGGCGGCATCGGTAGACATCGGAACATAGCGCAGAGCCATCGTGCATCTCCAGATCGATTGGATCATTCGAGGCACACTGTGCGACGGCCACTGTCGAGGCGACACCCGTTCCTTGCGGCGGTGTGCCGTCAGAGGTTTTTCGCGAAGGTAAGCAACTCCTCGTCGGTCAGCGGTTCGATGGTCGCCTCGCGGGTGGCGACAGGCGAAAAACCGAATTGCTGATAGAGCTGGAGCGCGCGCGGGTGATCGAGATTGTTGGTCGTCACCGTCACTTTGTTCGGATTCAGGGTCCAGGCGGCAAACAGCGTCTGCAGAAGGAACCATTTGCCGAGGCCAAGCCCAAGCGCATGCTCCATCAACCCGAAATGGGTAAGCTCGACGACATCGTCCTCGGCCTGGTGAAGCTCGAAGAAGCCGGCAGGCGCACCGTTGACATAGAGCACGGTGACACTGGTCCGTTTGTCGGCAAGCAGTGCGGCCAGCTTGTCATCGCTCATGCGGATGCGATCGGCCCAGTGCCAGCGCTTGCCGACGCGCAGATAGAGGAACCGATAATAATTGAGCGGGATGTCCGACACGCGAAGGATCGCCGTCTGGATATTGACCGGCATCGGCAGGCTCTGCTTGGGCGGTGCGGTCATTTCCAGTTCGGTGACATGGGCGGTCAGGGAGGCGAGCTTGGGAGGGCGCATGGTGTCACTCGCTGCCGGTCACGACGGGGGTATCGGAACGTCCGCCCCATTCTGACCAGGAGCCGTCATAGAGCGTGTTGTCGGTATGGCCGAGGGATTGCAGCGCCAGCGTGATGATCGCCGCGGTGACGCCCGAGCCGCAGGTCGTGACCACAGGCTTGGAAAGGTCGACGCCCGCTTCGGCAAACGTCTTTCGCAGCGTGTCGAGATCCTTGAGCTTGCCGTTCTCCGAGAACGTGGTGGACGGCAGGCTACGCGCGCCAGGCATGTGGCCGGAGCGCATTCCGGCGCGCGGCTCGGCCTCGACGCCGAGGAAGCGTCCGGCGCCCCTCGCATCGGCAATCTGGATCGTGCCGGACGTGACGATGTCCTGCATGCGTTCGAATGAGGTGACTGCCGCGGGCGTGAAGGTGACGTTGAACGTGACGGGCCTAGGCGAGGGAACGTCTGTTGTGACCGGGCGCCCGTCTTTCTTCCAGCCGTCCATGCCGCCATCGAGCACGTAGACGTCCTTTGCCCCCATGATGCGCAGCATCCACCACACGCGCGGCGCAGTCATGATGCCGGGGCCGTCATAGACGACGATCGTATCGGTCTCGCTGACACCAAGCGCACCTACGGCATTGGCGAAGGCTTCCGGCGTCGGCAGCGTGTGCGGCAGGCCGCTTGCATGATCGGCGATCGCATCCTGGTCGAAGAATACGGCGCCAGGGATGTGGCCCGCGTCGTATTCCGCTTTCGGGTTTCTGTTCTGTGCCGGCAGATACCAGGCGGCATCAAGGACGCGGACGGAGGGGTCGTCGAGGCGCTGTTGCAGCCAGTCCGGAGAAACGACGAAGGCGCTTTTGGTGTTGGTCATGGTCGTATCTCCTGTTCAGATTGCCTGGCGGTCGTCTGGTGTGCCGAAGCGGATGCGGAAGCGGCGGTTTTCCTTGCCCTTCTTCTCGATCTTGGCGATGTGGATCGCACCGACCTCCTGGGTTTCCGACACATGCGTGCCGCCGCATGGCTGGCTGTCGACTGCCGAGTTCTCGCCGATACAGACGAGGCTGACGCGGCCAAGGCCGATGGGCGGGCGGACGTTCTTTGATTTGACGATGCCGGGGTTGGCTGCGAGTTCCTCGTCGGTGATCCACTGCAGGTAGACCGGGTGGTTCTCGTCGACGAGCTTCTTCAGGGCTGCCGTCACCTCGTCCCTGTCGATCGTTTCGCTCATGTCGAAATCGACGCGGCTTTCATCTTCGCCGACGGCAGCGCCGGTGATCGGGAAAGGGCAGACGACGGAAAGCAAATGGCAGGCCGTGTGCATGCGCATCAGCCGGTAACGGCGTGGCCAGTCGATATGCAGGACGAGCTTTTCGCCGACAACAGGCGCCGGCTGCCCTTCCGCCGGCATGTGAATGATGACGTCCTTGGTGGTGCCATGGCGGGCAACCGCAATGTCGATGCGGCTGCCGTCGCTGCGCTCCAGAAAACCGCTATCGCCGGGCTGTCCACCCGATGTGGCGTAAAAGCAGGTCTGATCAAGCTCGATCCCGCCATCCTCCAGAATTCCGGTGACACTTGCTTCGCAAGTCGAGAGATAGAAATCTTCGCGGAAGAGGGCAGTCACGGTCTTGGTCATCGCAAATCTTATCCGACTGATTCGTATGGAACGGTGATGCTTGAGGATCCCTTCAACCAGGCCGGAACAGGCAGGCCCTTCGAGGCCAGGAAGTCCGGGTTGAAGAGTTTCGATTGATAGCGGTTACCATAGTCGCAAAGGATCGTCACGATCGTATGTCCCGGGCCGAGCTCCTTGGCGAGCCTGACGGCGCCGGCAATGTTGATGCCCGTCGATCCACCGACGCAGATGCCTTCCCGTTCGATCAGGTCGAAGACCAGCGGCACGGCCTCGGAATCCGGGATCTGGTAGGAAAAGTCCGGAGTAAAGCCTTCGAGATTGGCGGTGATTCGGCCCTGACCGATGCCCTCGGTGATGGAGCTTCCGCTCGCCTTCAACTCCCCATGGGCGTAGTAGTTGTAGAGTGCGGCACCATCCGGATCGGCAAGGCCGATCTTGATGGCGGGGTTTTTCGCCCGCAGGCCCTGTGCCACGCCGGCAAGCGTGCCGCCGGAACCGACCGCGCATATGAAGCCGTCGACCTTGCCGTCCGTGTCGCGCCAGATCTCGGGCGCAGTCGTCGCAATGTGCGCGTCACGATTGGCGACATTGTCGAACTGGTTGGCCCAGATCGCGCCATTCGGTTCGGTTTTGGCAAGTTGAGCGGCCAAGCGTCCTGAGATCTTCACGTAATTGTTCGGGTTCTTGTAGGGCACAGCCGGTACTTCGACGAGCTCAGCCCCAAGAAGACGCAGCGCATCCTTCTTCTCCTGGCTCTGGGTTTCCGGAATGACGATGACGGTCCGGTAGCCGAGCGCCTGGGCGACGAGCGCAAGGCCGATGCCGGTATTGCCTGCCGTGCCTTCGACGATGACGCCGCCCGGCTTCAATTGCCCTGCCTTCTCCGCCTCGCGGATGATCCAGAGTGCGGCGCGATCCTTCACCGACTGTCCCGGATTGAGAAACTCCGCCTTGCCAAGGATGGTGCAGCCGGTCGCGTCGGAAACGGTCTTTAGCCGGATCAGGGGCGTATTGCCGATTGCTTCAAGAACGGACGGAAGAATGGCCATTTGCAGAACCTCGTGCTTGAGAACGGCCGCCGAAGCGGGCCGCGTTACCGAAGAAAAACGCCGAGTGGCCGGCGAACATTGAGAACGACGCCGGATCGCCGAAATATTGGCGTGTTTTCGGCTCAGCCTGTTTCCCAGGCAAGAAATAGCGTTTCACCGCTGCCCTGTCCCGAACAAAAAACGTCTTCAAGGGGAAAGCTCAGGGTTGAGGCAGCTCTGCGCGTGCGCTGGGTATTGGAGGGGGTTGGTCTGGGCCGGGTGTCAGGTTTCTCGGCCCCTTGAGTTGAGCGTGCACCGGGTGGGTGCGTGCCGAGGTATGGGCAATGAGTATGCACAAGATGAAATCCGAGCATGGGCTGGCCTGGGTAACGGGCGCGAGTTCGGGAATAGGCCGAGCGCTGGCTCTGCGCTTGGTTCGCGGCGGATATTCGGTGGTCGTCACATCAAGAAATCACGCCAAACTGGTGGCCTTGCAACAGGAGGCTGCTCCTGACGGTCGCATCCTCGTTCTCGACGGCGATGTCACCGACCCGCAGGACATGGAGCGTGTGCTTGCATCGATCGAATACGACCACGGCGATCTGTCGCTGGCCGTATTTACTGCGGATGTGACCCTGCCTGTGCGAGGCGACGACCTGCATCGCGAGGCTTTCGAGCGCAGCTTTGCGGTCAACGTCAACGGTGTCGTCAACTGTCTGCTGCCGGCCGTTGCCCACATGAAGGCGAGGGGGCATGGCCATATCGCCATCATGTCGGGAGCGGCCGGCTATGGCGGCTTGCCGGGCAACGCCGCCTATGGTGCGACGAAGGCGGCTCTCCTCAACATGGCGGAGAGCCTGAAGTTGGACCTGGACCGGATCGGCATTCGCCTGCAAGTCATCAGCCTGGGGCTCGTCGAGGCGAGCGGATCGTCTCGTCTTGGATTTCCAGCATCCGGCTCGGTCAGCGTTGACGCAGCCGCCGAGCATATCGTTGCGGGCTTGAAGTCGAAGCATTTCGAAATCAACTTGTCGAAACGCGCGAACGCCGTAGCAAGACTGTCACGATGGCTGCCCTACGGTGCATACTTCGCGCTGGTCGACCGGTTGACTCGCCAAGGTTCGGCACCGGCGGTGGCGACGACGAAACACGCCAGCGCCGAGAATCAGCCGCATCAGGCCGTGTGAAGCACCAGCACTGCGCCGAAGATCAGCGCGAGGCCGACCCAGCCGATCGGCTTGAGCTTCTGGCCGAAAAGCAGGCGGCCGCAGATGGCCGTGCCGAAAATCCCGGTTGCACCGAGAACCGCGTAGGCAATGGCAAGTTCCATGCCCTTGACGGCTTCCGCCAGGAAGGCAAAGGCGGCAAGCACGAGAACGATGGAAAGCGCTCCCCAGCCACGACGCGCAAAGCCATTGGATTTGGTCGAGGCCAGGTTGGCGGCGATGTCGAGAATGCCCGCGATGACGGCAAAGACGAAGTAGATGCTAGGCGCGGTCATCGACGGCTCCTTCGGTGGCCGGTGCTTCCTCTTCGCGGTGTTCGCCGGCATTGACGAGCAGGATGCCCGCGACCGCCATCGACAGGCCCAGCATTTCCCGGCCGGTCAGCACATGGCCGAACACGAACACCGAAACGAGCGTGATGATTGCGACACCTGATCCCTCCCAGATGGCATAGGCAACGCCGACGGAGATGGTCTTCACGGCCTTTGCCAGGAAGACATAGGAAAGCGCGATGGAGACGTACATCACCACGTGGCCGATGTAGGAGCCATTGGCGGATGCGGCCTTCATTGCCGTCAGGCCCGCCACTTCGGTTGCGATGGCGAGCGCCAGGAAAAACCACGCAAGGCGCATGAGGAACCTTCAAGAAGAAATCTGGATCGGTTGCCTCATAGGCTTTGCCGCGCGTACGGTAAAGCCTGCACTTGGGCCGGCTTACTCGAAGACGATCTGGCGGACATCGATGTTTCGCGCGCGGAAGCCAGCTTCGCAGTAGTAGAAGTAGAATTCCCACAGCCGCTTGAAGCGCAGATCGAAACCGAGCGGTTCGATCTTGCCCCAGACAGACCAGAAGCGCTGACGCCATTCACCGAGCGTGCGGGCGTAGTCGCTACCGAACCCGAAATCGTTGATCATGCGCAGGCCGACATTGCGCCCGAGGTCAACCAGATGGTCGCGTGTCGGCAGCATCCCCCCTGGAAACACGTATTTCTGAATGAAGTCCGGATTGGATCGGTATTCCTCATAGGCTTCGGGCTTGATCGTGATGATCTGGAGACCCGCTTTGCCGCCGGGTTTAAGGCACCGCTTCAGTTGAGAAAAATAGGTCGACCAGAATTTTTCCCCGACGGCCTCGAACATCTCGATCGACACGATCCGGTCGTATCGTCCGGTTTCCTCCCGATAGTCCTGGAACTTCAGCTCGACGCGATCGGCAATCCCGGCCTTGTGCATGCGCTCGCGGGCAAATGCGAGCTGTTCACGGCTGATGGTCAGGCCCGTGACCTTGCAGCCGATCTCGGTTGCGGCAAATTCTGCGAAACCGCCCCAGCCGCAGCCGATCTCGAGCACATGGTCACCCGGCCGTAGATTGGTCGCCTCGGCCAGCGCCCGGTATTTGGCGGCCTGAGCGGCCTGCAGATCGTTTGCGCCACTGGCGTAAAGCGCCGACGAATAGGTCATGCTCGGGTCGAGCCATTCACGGTAGAAGGCGTTGCCGAGGTCGTAATGGGCGGAGATGTTGCGCTCAGCACCCGTCTTGGTGTTGGCATTGCGCCAATGGAGGAACTTTTCGACCAGCCGCATCAGGCCGCGCGCCCGGTTCGGGAAGCGGTTGCCGATATCGGCGTTGACAAGGAAAAGCTCGAGAAAAGCGCCGACGTCGGGGCTGTCCCAGTCGCCGTCGATGTAACTTTCCGCAGCGCCGATCGTGCCGCCGGTGATGGCGCGGTGCGGGAGGTTCCAGTTGTGCAGAGTGACGGTCGCGCACGGTCCCGCCACCTTTCCCTTGACCACCAGTCGGCGGCCATTGGGCAGAGCGAGCGCCAGTGCGCCCGCCTCAAGGTGAACGAGGCCGCGAAGGACCACCTGGGCCTTGAGCGGAAAGTCCTTCAGCACCCGTGAGAGATTTTCAGTCGAAAGCAGCTCGGCGTTGTCGAAATCGGCAAAGCAGGCTTCAGTATCATGCATAAACCACCCTCCGGCAATCGTTGCATCCGTAACGTGAGCCTACCGACAATCCTGTCAGAGGCCAACCACGGATTTGTACCGGCGGTGGTTCAGTTGTAGCGATTTTTCAGGTGGCGTTTCTGATTTCCTGAAACGCGGCCAGCGCGCGGTCGCGCGCAAAGGCATGATCGATGATAGGGGCAGGGTAGGTCACCCCAAGCGTAATACCGGCAGCAGCAAGCGCGGGTTGGGGGGCCGAGAACGGGCGATGAATGTAGCGTGCGTCGAGATCGGCCAGTTCGGGAACGAAGCGCTTTACATAGTCCCCATTCGGATCGAATTTCTCCCCCTGAAGCACGGGATTGAAAATACGGAAGAATGGCGAAGCGTCGGCGCCGGAACCGGCCACCCACTGCCAGCTGGCGGCGTTCGAAGCCGGGTCAGCATCCACCAGCGTGTCCCGAAACCACGCCTCTCCGCGGCGCCAGTCGATCAGCAGGTCCTTGATCAGGAAGGAGGCGGCAATCATCCTGACGCGATTGTGCATATAGCCATGGCGCCAGAGTTGCCGCATGCCGGCGTCGACGATCGGGTAGCCCGTGAGGCCCTTTGTCCAGCGCTCGAAGTGGTCGTCGTTGTCGAGCCAGCGAAAACCGTCAAAGCGGCGATCGAGGTTCCGACGCCCCAGGTCAGGATTGTGAAACAGCAGATTGTACGAGAACTCTCGCCAGGCGAGTTCCTTGCGGAAGGTGACGACATCATCGACCGGCGTGCCCCTCAGCCCACGCGTGGCGTGCCAGATCTGCGCCGGAGAGATCTCGCCGAACGCAAGGTGAGGCGAGAGCAGGGAAGTGCCGGCATCCGCCGGAACGTCCCTGGCGGTCGTGTAGCCGTCGAGCGTATCTTCGATGAATTTCTGCAAGCGATCCGCAGCCCCGACCTCGCCCGGTGTCCAGATTTCGGTGAAGCTCGACGCCCAGTTCGGTTGCGTCGGCAGGAGGTTCCACCGTTCAAGGTCTTCGGATGCAGGCCAGCATTCCGGCGCCACTATTCTTTCTGGCGGATCGATCGGTGCCGGCGGCTCGCCGCTTGTTTCGAGCGCGCGCCAGAATGGCGTAAACACGCGATAGGGGCCACCGGTCTTGTTGAACAGGCGGGTTGGTTCGTGAAGCAGCTGGCCGGCAAAGCTGTTGACGGTAAAACCGCGATCCACGAGCGCCTTCTTCAACGGCGCATCCGTCGCCGTTCCGTTCGGATCATAGCGGCGATTCCAGAAGATGGTGGCGCTGCCTGTTTCCCGCGAAATATCGGAGATGACATCGAGCGGATCGCCGGAGCGAAAAACAAGATCCGATCCGATCCGCTGCAGCGATTCCCTAAACGCCGAAAGGGAATGGTGCAGCCACCATCGCTGCGCATCGCCGAGCGGCCCGTTGCCGCTGTCGGCCGGCTCGCGAATGTAGAGGGGAATCACCGCTGCGCCATGGGCTGCTGCGGCTGCAAGGGCATGGTGGTCGGCAAGCCTGAGGTCTTTGCGAAACCAGACTAGAATGGGCGATGACGAATTCGCGCGCATGACATCCCAGGGCGAGGGCAAGGTGGCTTCTGCGCCACCATAGCCGCAAAATGAAAAAGAGCCATTCGGGCGTTACCGCGAATGGCTCTTTTAGAAACTGGCTCCCCGGGCCGGATTCGAACCGGCGACCTGTCGATTAACAGTCGAATGCTCTACCGCTGAGCTACCAGGGATAATCTGCGGTTTGTATCCTGCAGAAGTTCTGCTCGGTTTGTGTCCTGCAGAAGTGAGGCTGCTAATACAAATGCTTTTCCGATTTGCCAAGCGGTTTTTTCAAAAAAAGCGAGAAGTTTTGTTGCGAGCCTGTGGAGAAGTCCCCAATTGTGGGAAACGCAGGCGGATAGGGAATGATGAATAAAAACAGAAAACAGACGCATTTCGGCATAGACCCCCACACCCGGCAGATCGTGCTGGGCAAATGGCGCCTGGCGCTTCCGGAATCACCGCTGCTGCGTATGCTTGTCGGCGGCTTGCTGATTTTCGGTGGCTTTCTCGGCTTCCTGCCGGTGCTCGGCTTCTGGATGGTGCCCCTGGGTTTGCTCATCCTCTCGCACGACATTCCCGCGGTTCGCCGTCGCCGTCGCCGGTTCGCCGTCTGGTGGGCACGCCGCCGCGGCCGGACGGGCCCTTCAAGGGAGCCATGAGCCTTCGAGCCTGCCGCTCAAAGCTTCGAGCGAGTGCAAAAATCCTGAAAAGCCGATTCTGATGTGGGGATGAGTCGGTCATGCGCGCACTGTGTCAGTGCGTGTTTACCGAATTCCCAGGGTTGGGCTGCAGGTGAGATAACTGGTCGACTGATTCTCAAAATCGTCCGTCAGCAACGTCGTGCCTCTGTCCGAACTGGGCGCGGTATCCGGTTGCGGTCGGCGGGATAGGCGAGGTTGCACATTCCGCCGATGAATCCCAGGGACTTTGCTGGTGAACCTCCGGATCAAGTGGCCGCTGAAAACCATTCGGCAACGGATCGCCAGCATAATGCCGGCCGGATCAAGGATGAGGCGGAATGGGTAAAGCCACAACAAGCCGTGGGCGTCGCCGCGGCAGCCGGACAAAGAAACAGGGCGGCATGCTGCCGTGGTATCTCGCCGCTGTGCTGACGGTCGGTGGCGTCGTTGCCTACGATCACCGTGGACAGTTGCGCGATCTGCCGGCCATTTCGGAGATATTCGCATCGGCTCCCAAGGCCAGATCGACATCCAGGGCAGAGGATCGGCCGAAGGCGGTAGTGCGTGCGGCCGTACCGCCCGCCGCAAACAGGACGAAGACTGTTGATGGACCAATACCTGCTGTCAACGTCGGATTGGCCGCGCCGACCCCGGTCGAACGGCCTGTGGTGCAGCCGGCTGCGCTTCAACCTCAGGCGAACCAGTTTTACTTCTGCGGTATCCGCAACGACAACTGCGTCATCGACGGCGCGACCTTCCGATATCACGGCGAAATAGTCCGGGTCGCCGATATCGACGCGCCGAGAACCAAGCAGGCAGGTTGCGATGGCGAACGCGCACGCGGCTTCTACGCCAAGCAGAGATTGCGCGAGCTGTTGAACGCCGGAGATTTCAGGCTGATCGAAGCGATCGGCAGGGACGATGACAAGGCCAGCGAGAAGCTGCGCGTCGTGATGCGCGACGGCCGTTCGCTCGGAAGCATTCTCGTCTCGGAAGGGCTTGTGCGGCCGTGGAAGGGACAATCGACGCCGTGGTGCTAGGCGGATGGAAAAATCCGCGGATATGACTGCGTTGGGCGAAACCAGGCTTCAAACCGCTGGCGACCTGGTCGGTGAAACACTTCAGGAGAGCGGGATATCGCCGCCGTCGCGCAGCACCCGAAGACGGTCGTTCTTCGTTGTCGAGTAAAAGCCTGTGAGACTGCATTTCCTTCGATGTGAGCGCCGCGCACCCCAATCGCCCGCCCATCGATCCCACGTTGCTACATGAATAGCGCCCCAATCGCTCGCCTTGTTGTTCCGCTTGGGCGCGGTGAGCGGGTGACCGGCGATATGCATTCTTAATGAAAGAGCGAGCGGCGCAGCCGCATGCAGCAGCCATCCACAGAACGGAATAGAAACGCTTGTTCAAAATGAAAAAAGGATCGCATTCAGAATGAACCCTCTTGCACTCTTTCTATATTCATTCTAAACGCTCGCCACGACTTGATAATCTCAGTCGGTGAGGCCTCGTGGCGGAGTGGTGACGCAGAGGACTGCAAATCCTTGTACCCCGGTTCAATTCCGGGCGAGGCCTCCAAAGACACACCTAACGAACTGATCTCGTGAAGCATTTATTCGCGACGAAATCCACTGGACACCAGACTTTCCATTTGGTGTGGCAATTCGCTCCGTTTTCCTCCTCAGTATCTTTCCCCGCAGCCAACAGAAGATCACCGATTCCGTCGCATTTGATGCGGGCGACACTCTGCCGTGCTGGGCGGGCTCTCTCTGCATTCCGCGTCTGGATCTTCGAAGTCTTCCCGTCCGTACATCGTCGTCAGACCCTTCGGCCCAGGTGGCCTACGCGCAGAGGAAGACGGCCAACAGGCGGGCTTCACGCAGTCCGTTACCGGCAGGTCGGTAAAGGAAGGGATTGTGTCCACAATCGGTCTCCATTCTGCACGGAGCCGTTAAGCGGCCCATACCTATCGGTCTAGGGACAAATGTGATCGGTAAAATTTCGCTATAAACGTTGGTCGCCGAATGGTCGGCGAAAACAAAATCGCGACACAAAGTCACAAAATAAGTCCCGAACAACCCCTCTAGCTAGACATGCCGCAATCGCCTACGCTACAAGGGTTCCGGAAAGCTGGCGCCCTCTCCCTGGGGTAAGGGTTCTAGCCATACATGGCAATTTAACCTTTCTTGCAGACAATTGGTCCTGCAACGCTGAGAGGTGGACTTGGCAGGAATTCTTCTATTCAAACGCATGCCGAAACCACAGCCCAAGCTGCGGCTCGGCACTCGCTCGTTCGTAATAGATCCGATATGAAGGCTTCAACTGCCATCCCGCTTGCTCTGCTGCTCGGCGCTGCCACGATGCCATTTTTGGGAAAAACCGACGCGCAGGCACAGAACCGCGACGTCGATCAGTCGGTATTCGCCTTCGGCGGCGCGATGGTCGATGCGGACATGCTCCAGGCAGGCAATCCTTTCGGTGTCACATACGCTGACCTTCCGATCGTAGGCGTCGGCTACCAGTACTTCCCGGCAAGGATGGGCTCCTTCAGGTTCGGACTGGAAGCGGGGCTCGCCGGAAGATTCGGCGGGCATCCGAATGCGGAATTCTGGGGCGGCGTCGTCGGTCGCTACGACGGTTTCGAGATTGGCGATGCTGTCCAGATCTCGCCAGCCCTTACGTTTGGCATCAGCTATGTCACGCATACTCAGGAAGGACGGGAGCGCCAGAACGAGCTGGAACGTAACGGGAACGCCAGAACCCTGTTCTATCTCGGCCCCGAGTTGAACCTTTCCTTCGACACAATGCCCAACGTCGATTTCTTCTGGCGGGTTCACCACCGGTCCGGAGCCTGGGGGACGCTCGGCGACATGCACGGCGGCTCCAATGCAAATGTCCTTGGCATGCGGTTCAATTTCTGAAGGACCTTCTTCGCCTCCAAATCTTCCGAATGCCACGATTGTTGTTTCAATCGGTTGCGTCACTGCACGGCAGCCGATCGAATTCCTGGATGATCTCCGACAGCAAAAGAGGTGTGGCAAGATGTGGCTGAGCCCTCTGATTCTTAAAAGAAAACAATTCATGAAAATGTGGCAATGTGCTGCCGTAAGTGATTGACATCCCGCCATTCCTCAAGTCCGGGCGAGGCCTCCAAAATTTCACCTAAAGCTTTATATTCGAAGCGCTCCTTCGGAACGCCGATCCTGCGTCGGCTTTAATTTCCGGGGAGCAGCAATCTATCTCGATTCCATCTATCGTTTCCCAGAACGGTTAAACCTTGCCTGAGATGCGCTCCTGCGGCTCAGTGCGGAGAACCGTGAGACGCAGGCAAGTCTTGCCTTGGGCGTTGGAGGAGCTTCGTCACGCCCCGACACTGATGTTTCGGCCGCAGTGACCGTCGCTCGTCGGGCGGACGGCAACGGTGGTGCTGTGGCGGCGCCATCACTCTCTTGCGCCGAATTGTCTGCGTGGGTCTGCTGGTGCCCTGACCGCGCCAGTCATTTTGCCCGAATGAACTTCAGTGTTCCCGGGAGCCTCGGCCCGGTCAAATCCATGGTGTCCAGCGGGTGATTGCTGCCGTCGTTGACAGGCAGTCCTTCGCAATCGTACGGGCTGATGCCTTGGAGGCATGCGGTGTTGACAAGGGGGCGGCCGATGAATGGCTGGGGCGATCGGGGAGCCGGGTCTCAATATATCGGTGCAGCCCATGCCAGCCCTCGGCAGTACCATCCGGGTATCCAGTGGATCTAAAGGCTGTCGCCGGCGGAACGTGCTGTCGCCGATCGGAAATCCACCTCCCGCTGCCTCGTTGGGAATATGCGCGGCCTGCTCAATTCTCCTGAACGGAAACGCCGTCCTCGCCAATCTTGATCTCGACACCGGCAGGTTTCGTTTCTTCGCGATAAGCATAGACGCCGAGCCCGATGACGGCGACAGCGAGCACGGCGATGACGAGATAAAGGCCATTACGGTTCATTCAGCAGTTCCTCACTTGGTTACGCGAATGGGTAACTAGGCTGCCATCGTCGAAAGGCAACGGTGCGATCGTCCGGTGCGGTCGGGTTAAAGGCAGCCATGGTTCGAATAAGCATCGGATCCGGTCTCCGTCCGTATGCGGTTTATAAGATTGCACCCGCACCCTTTGTGCCTGACGCGCTGACCTGCGCCCTCGATGGGCGAGCGACAATCGCTACAAATCCGATGCATGATTGCACCGCCATCTTATTCCACGGTGCTGGCTGTGCCGCGACGATATCACGTGGCCTGTCGATTCCGGCGCTTGCCGGTTGTGCCCTGCTTCGCGGGCCGTCAAGTTCCGGGCGCACCTGGCGCAGCTGTGGCGAAGTCTGCTTGCTACTGCTTCGCCGCCAAGGACGGTTGCTTTTCCTAGGCAATCCGCCGTCCGCGCGTGCGCTTCACGCGTCGGCGCAGCCAATAATCGTGCGCGCATCTGGTTTGCCGGCGACGTACCCCGAAATGGTGATTCTGCCTGTATTGTCAGTGCAAGGATAATTGTCTCTAGACGGGTTCAGGAATGAATATTCCGTCGATGCGACCCGTATAGCTAGCGTCAAACAAAACCGACAATGGAGGAAATGACATAAAATGAAATGTAAGATCGCCCTGACCGCTCTTGCCATTTTTGCCGCAACGACGGCCACCGCAAGTGCTGAGGATCTCGTCTTTCAGCTGAAGAACAAGACGAAAGCCGTACTGACGAACTTCTATACGTCGCCGGTCGGCGTCGACCAGTGGGAAGACGATGTCTTCGGGCGGCAGGTGCTTAATCCGGGCGAGAGCATGGAAATTACCATCGCCGACGGACGCGATGTCTGCAAATACGACATGCGCTTCGAATTCGAGGAAGGCTCCGGTCTCGATACGACCGAAGACACGCAGGACCTCTGCGAGTTGGGCGAGTACTCCATACACGAATGAAAATTGTCGAGTGCTTAAAGCGCTCGACTTGATCACTTCCGTCTCGCTACCCCTTGAGGTGGCGAGACGTTCAAGCATAAGAAGGCCCTTCCAGCAGGAAGACAGCCAACGTCATCTGGCTTAGTGATAGCGGCGGATCAAGCCGACGAGCTTGCCCTGTATCTTGACGCGATCGGGGCCGAAGATGCGTGTCTCGTAGGCCGGATTGGCCGCCTCGAGCGCAATCGACGCGCCTTTGCGCCGGAAGCGTTTCAACGTCGCTTCCTCGTCATCGACAAGCGCGACGATGATGTCGCCGGGGTTGGCTGTCGTGGCATTGCGTATGATCACCGTGTCGCCATCGAAGATGCCGGCCTCGATCATCGAATCACCTTTCACTTCAAGGGCATAGTGCTCGCCGCTGCCGATCATATCGAGCGGCACCGTAATATCGTGCGTGTTGTTCTGTATCGCCGAGATCGGTACGCCGGCGGCAATACGGCCCATGACCGGAACCGAGACGGAGTTGTTGTCTGCCACCGGCGGCGCTTTTGCGGCAGCCGGGGCGGGCGCAGGAGATTTGCCGAGGCTTCCCTCGATGACGCTTGGTGAAAACCCGCGACGCGGCTGAGCGTTTCCCGCGTAAGCTTCCGGCAGCTTGATGACCTCAAGCGCGCGCGCGCGATTGGGAAGGCGCCGAATGAAACCACGTTCCTCGAGCGCCGTAATCAGCCGGTGAATGCCCGACTTCGATGCCAGGTCGAGTGCATCCTTCATCTCGTCGAAGGATGGCGGAACACCAGACTCCTTCATGCGTTCGTGGATGAAAAGAAGCAATTCCTGTTGCTTGCGGGTCAGCATGGCAAGTCGCTCCAGAGGCGTGAAACAAATCAAGAACAGACACTATCTGTTCCATATGTGTTCCGCAAGTGCCTAAAATTCGGTGAATGTTGTATCAATTGTGCGCCTATCGGCTGCCTCGGTGCTGGGCATGCCATGCGGAGCTGCTATGCCTCGCGCTTTTCACGGAATGAGGGTGCAATGAAAAAGCTGATTCGAATCCTGTTGACGATCGTCATCGCAACGACCGTCGTCCTCGGGTTTCGCTGGTATCAATACGTCGACAACAGGCAGAGCCCGTTCGATGAAGTCGGCATCGCATTGAACGCGATGATGCCGGGGCCGGTCCGCCAGTGGGGTTGTGGCCGGCTAAAGCGCACCTTCGGCAACGGACTGCCGCCGCACGGATGCGCAGCCAGTAACGGAAGCGAGTGGGAATAGCTCGGCAATAAGCCGTTGCAAGGCGGGCATCAAAGAAGGAGAGGGCGTTTCAAGCCGGCTGCGTTGCAGAACAGGCGTCCTCGAATTCCTTCACGGTCTCGGCCGAGTTGTCCTCCGGCAGCACCGCATCTGCCGCGTCGGTCGCGACCGGCGTGTCGCCTTGATAGACGAACGACTGGATATAATAGGCGATCGAGCCTTTCCAGACATTCCGACCGTCGATCTGCTGGCAGGGGATGGCCAATTCGAAGTCGGTTTGCAGGTCGTCGACCGTGGCCGCGCTGAGGGCGATGTGGGGCGATGCGATAATCGAGGCGATAAGCAAGGCTGCAAGCACGATGGACGTCCGCTAGGTCAGAAGTGGTGCCGATAGATTGGTTAACGATGTGAACCGTGCTTTCGTTCCGGAGTCCAGCAAGCAGACCGCGTACCGCGCGGTGTTCAACAGTTCTTTGCGAAAGACGATGACGACTCTTCAAGCTGTGGCCGCGAAGACACGAAGATTGGCGGGAAGAGCGAGCGTTTCGGGGCATTTTTTACTCCTCCGGCATCGACCTCAGGCGGCATGGCTGGCGGCGGATCGATCTTCGCGGCTGCAATCGGGACGATTGGCAAGTGCCGCCGCCCGCAGTGTTCCTTGTGTCTGCGGGAAGGTTCACGCGCCGGTCGGGTGTCCTGCGGAGCCGGCATCATTTCTGGTTTCTCGTCGCGGGACCAGTCGCCCAGGATGTGCGGAGACGTGCACATCCCGTCCGACTGGCCACTGATAAAACGTACAGGCGTATTTGGTTCACGAAGTCGGAGCGGCTGCCTTACTTCTTGTCTTTCTTGCCCAAAGAGAAGCTGCTGCCTGCAAGCTTCACCTGGGAGCCTTCTGGCGTAACGGCGGCTTTGACGGTCTTGTCCTTCTTGGGCTTTCTAACCTCGCGGTTGCTTCGCACTTGACCTTTTGCCATGATCGTCTCCTTGGAAAGGCGTGCCGGGGAGCCCTTGTGGGCGCCGAATGACCGGCGGACTAGCGTGCATTGATACGGCCGGAAGTCAATGACGGCGCTCGGTGTGCATTGGTTCGGGCGGGCGGCATGGCCTGCAATGAAGTCGGTGTTCCGCTGGTGTGATTGTAACACCGCTTCGGCTATTTGCCGCGACCCTGAGATGCTGTCGTAGGCCCAATCACGGCGGCGACTTCGGTGATCCTGTTGGCCGGAAATCCGCTTCTTTCTGCATGTTCGCGAATAACGTCGGCGGTTGGCGCCTCGTGGACGCAATAAATCTTGTCGCCGGCGACATAGCTGGTGATCCATGTGTAGGGCACGCCAAGATCTGCAACGACCGCGTTGGATTTCGCCGACAGCGCGCAGAGGTCGTCCTGACTAAGCTTGTCGGCTCCGGGTACTTCACGCTCTATGATGAAGGTGGGCATCGCTCAGTTCCTCAACTGTTGGATGACCACATATGAAGGCGCCCTAATGAAGCGGGAGTCAACGTTTTCGGTTACCATAAGCCGTATCACGGCGATTTACCGGATGTCTCCGGAGCCCGGTCGAAAGTCGCTTTCAGTTCGCTTTCAAGCGAGCCGGATCGAGCGGTTGGAGCGTTCGCAACCCTTGTCATATCGAGATTGGTGGGGTGCCCGATCGCGTTCGATAGCCCCAGCTCAACCTTTTCGGACCTTGCGCCAAGTATTGGCGATTGGGCGGACGAGCTGACACTTTCTATGGCGAGAAATAACGACTGCAACTCAGTAGCTGAGACGGAAGCCGCCGGGACTTGCTGCCGATGGGTCCGGCACCGGCGATGGGCCTTGCCATTGGGCGTAGGTCGTGTTGGCGTCACCAGTGCTTGCGCATCCGGAAAGGGTCAGAAGGGCGAGAAAAGCGGCTGTCGTCAGATGTTTAAGAGGCATGGATTTCTCCAGTTGCGGGAGATTGCCCAGGCCTCGATAGGCCGGAATCAGACTTTCCCTCAAATCCTCGGGGATGGCAAGCAGACCTGGCGGCCGCCTTCCAAATGCACGCCTCAACACTGGCGCGACGGTAGGGCGTGCGCACGCCAAAGCGACAACAGGACACCGCCAAAACATTCGCCTTGCGGTCGAGCACGATCTTGAATGGCAAGAAATGAGACAGTTGATGGCGGAGGAGGTGGGATTCGAACCCACGGTACGCTTTCACGCACGCCGGTTTTCAAGACCGGTGCCTTAAACCGCTCGGCCACTCCTCCGGGCAGGGCGTTATTGCGCGAAGGCTTGTCACTTTGCAAGATTTAACATGCGTCGGCGGCAAGATTTTCTGAGCGCGCCAGCTTACCCTTCCGTCTCGGTAACCATTCGTAAACCATAACCGGAGATTTCGGGCGGCGGGCTGTCCGCCGGTTCGCAATTTTGCCTTGTTGCTGTCATGATTAATCGACTGTTCCGTTTCGGGACGCCGAGATTTCCGCTTGGGGGCAAGAGTGGAAGGTTTCGAGTACGGCTTGTTCGAATGATGTTGTGGGACAGATGACATCCAGTAAAAATGCGGCATATCTGATCAAGGGATTGCGCCTTGCGGCGGTTCCCGTGCTTTGCGCAACGCTTGCGGCGTGCGGATCGACGTCCAGTATCAAGAAGAGCAAGCCGAGGAGCAAAGAATACTTTGCCGAGTCGGTTTATGGCGTGAAGGCGAGCCCCCGTGTCGCTACCGGCAAGAACATCCCGAAGGGCGGTGGCCGGTTCCAGGTCGGTAAAGCCTATCAGGTCAAGGGCAAGTGGTATCAGCCGAAGGAAGATTTCGGCTACAACAAGACCGGTGTCGCGTCCTGGTATGGTTCGGCTTTCCATGGACGCCTGACCGCCAATGGCGAGGTCTACGACAAGCTCCATCTTTCGGCGGCCCACCCGACATTCCCGTTGCCGAGCTATGCGCGCGTCACCAATACTGAAAACGGCACCTCCGTCATCGTTCGGGTGAACGATCGCGGCCCCTATGAATATGGCCGGATCATTGACGTATCCTCGAAGACGGCGGATCTGCTCGACATCAAGCAGAAGGGCAGTGCCAAGGTTCGTGTGCAATATGTCGGTCGTGCACCGCTCGAAGGCAACGACATGCCCTATCTCATGGCGTCCTACGTCAAGAAGGGCGACCGGAGCCCGGGCGTAATGCCGGAGGGCCAGATCGCGACCGGCGTGATGGTTGCCTCGAATGAGCCGATGCGCAATCAGCTCGGCACGCTCACCATCCCGTCCAAATCGTCGCTCGATGCAAGCAGCCCGGTGACAGCCCTTGCGGCACCCGTCCCGCAGTTTTCCGCACCGCAGTCGCTGGAAGAATTCGTGATGCTGCCGGAGATCGGTCCCATCCCGCGCGAGCGGCCGGAATACATTCCGATGCCGGACGGCAACATGGCCTATGCGGCAGCCTATGTGGAAGTGCGGGTGAGCGATGCCAAATCGCCGTTTGAAGCGATCATGGTCGAGACCAATCCGCTTACGCCCGATGCAATCGTTGCCCATGCCAGGCGTGAAGGCAGAACCGGCTCGATCCGGTAGCTCGGGACGTTGTGCCATTCTGACGACGCTGCTATGCCCAACGGGAAACCGGAGTTTCCCATGCGCTTGAAGATGCTTTCGGTCGTGTTTGGTTGCGCGGCGTTGCTTGCGGGCGCTGCTGCGGCCCAGACGCCACCGGTGGCGTTCGACACCAAGGCCAAACAGATCCTGTTGGTGGATGCCGAAACCGGCACCGTCCTGTTCTCCCGTGCCGAGAACGACCCCGTTCCACCCGCCTCGCTTGCGAAGTTGATGACGATGGAAGTCGTCGCCGAGGCGATCGCCAAGGGTGAGCTGTCGGCCGAAACTGTCTTCGAGGTTTCGGAACACGCCTGGCGCACCGGCGGCGCACCGTCTGGCACCTCGACGATGTTCGCGGCGTTGAAGTCACGCGTCCGCGTGGCCGATCTGCTGCAGGGTGTCGCCGTTCAGCTTGCCAATGATGCCTGCATCATCCTTGGTGAGGGGATGGCCGGCACTGAAGCCGCCTTTGCCGAAAAAATGACGGCCCGTGCCCGCGTGCTCGGGATGCCAATAGCCACCTTCCGCAATGCGACCGGTCTGCCGGATCCGCAGAACCAGATCACCATGAGCGAACTGGTGGCTTTGACCCGTCATCTGCACGAGGCGCACCCCGATCTCTATCGGCTCTACGCGCAGCCTGAATTCGAGTGGAACAAGATCCTTCAACGCAACAAGAACCCGTTGATTGCGGCCAATGTCGGGGTCGACGGTGTGGCGACGGGGTTTGCGGAAGGCTACGGCTTTTCGCTGGCGGCCTCGATGCAGCGCGGCGATCGCCGTGTCTATCTCGCGATGGGGGGCCTTGAGACCGATAAGGAACGCACCGAGGAAAGCCGCAAGGTGCTCGATTGGGCAATGACGGCGTTTGAAAAGCGGCGGATCTTTGCTGATGGCGAAGCGATCGGCGAAGCCAGCATCTACGGTGGCGCCGCGCCGCATGTGGCGCTTGTTGCCGGCGGACCGGTCGATGTGCTGTTGCCGGTCAGCAATCCGGAGCGCCTGACGGCCCGCGTCGTCTACAAATGGCCCCTGCGCGCGCCGGTCGAAGCGGGTGCCGAAGTGGGCGTCGTGAGACTTTGGAACGGCGAAAAGCTGTTGCGCGAGGTGCCCGTCAAAACCGCCGAGGCTGTGGGGCAGGGCACCTTGGCAAGCCGTGCGCTCGATGCGCTCCAGGAATTGCTCTTCTTCTGGCTGTAACAAAACCGGTCCCAGTGGTTTCATCGTTTGGGCCAATCGGCTAAACAGGGCAAAATTGCATGCCGATATAGGAAAGCACCGTGCCGCTGGCAAAAGGTCTGTTTGTAACATTCGAGGGCGGGGAAGGGGCCGGCAAGTCGACCCAATTGCGCCTGCTCGCCGATTCTCTGCGATCGCTTGGCTATGAAGTGCTGACGACACGCGAGCCCGGCGGATCTGTCGGTGCCGAGGCGGTGCGCCACGTGTTGCTGTCGGGGGCTGCCGAAGCCTTTGGCGTGCGAATGGAAGCTATTCTGTTTGCAGCGGCGCGCAGCGATCATGTCGAAGAGGTCATCCGGCCGGCGCTGTCCAGGGGAACGATCGTGCTTTGCGACCGGTTCATGGATTCCTCGCGCGTCTACCAGGGCATCACCGGCAATCTGGAACCGGCCTTCGTCGAGACGCTCGAGCGGGTAGCGATCAACGGTGTCATGCCTGATCGAACCGTTATTTTCGATCTGCCGGCGAATATCGGTCTCGACCGTGCCCAGCGCCGCGCCGGCGATGACAGGCCAGACCGGTTCGAAAAGGAAGAACTGGAGACGCACGAAAAGCGCCGCGAGGCTTTCCTCGACATCGCAAAGGCCGATCCAAACAGGTGTCGCATCATCGACGCGACGCAATCCGCCGAGGCGATTGCCGCCGAGGTGCTCGGTCTCCTTGAAAACCTGCTCGCAAACGCCGAAATGTCCGAGCCTACATCCACAGGTTCCGCACCATGACGACGGAGACGCCCGGTGTGCTCGAAGGGGCAATTGCCCCGGTCCAGAACGACCGGCTGTTCGGCCATGAGCAGGCGGAAGCATTTCTGGCGCAGAGCTACCGATCGGGCAAGGGGCACCATGCCATCCTGATCGAAGGACCGGAGGGGATTGGTAAGGCAACGCTTGCGTTTCGGTTCGCCAGCCACATCCTCAATCACCCGGATCCGGCGACAGCGCCCGAACGGCTTGGGGATCCCGACCCTGCGTCGATCGTCAGCCGGCAACTGGCCTCCGGCGCGTCACATAACCTTTTGCATCTGACGCGGCCGGTTGACGAAAAGACCGGCAGGGTCAAGGGCGCGATCACCGTCGACGAAGTGCGAAGGGCCGGCAAGTTCTTCGCCCAGACATCGGGCACCGGCAACTGGCGTATCGTCATCATCGACCCGGCCGACGATCTCAACCGCAATGCCGCCAACGCCATTCTGAAAATTCTGGAAGAGCCGCCGCGTCGGTCGTTGTTCCTGGTGCTGACGCATGCGCCGGGTAAGCTGTTGCCGACGATCCGTTCGCGTTGCCTGCCGCTGCGGTTGAAGCCGCTGGAGCCGCCGGCGCTGCGCCAGGCGCTCGACCACCTGGGCTTTGATCTCCAGAGCGAGAATGCTGACCGCATTCTCGCCTCGGCCAACGGCAGCGTCGCGGAGGCGCTGAAGCTGATCAACTACGGTGGTCTGGAGATTGCCGCGACCTTCGAAGGTATCCTTGCTGGGCAGGGGCCGGCGATCCGCAAGGACATGCACAAGCTTGCCGACGTTCTCTCGGCAAAGGACAGCGAAACGATCTTCGACTTCTTCACATCGTTGCTGACCGGTCGGCTCATGCGCGAGGCCCGCGATGCGGCCGTTGCCGGCGATATCATGCGCGCCGAACGTTTCGCCCGGCTTTCGGCCGCGACCGGCGAACGTCTCACGGTGAGCGACGCCTACAATCTCGATCGCAAGCAGACCATTCTTTCGCTGCTGGACGACGTCAAGGCGGCGCTATAGCTCGACCTGAAACTTCCATTTGCGTTTGATCGCCGCGACGAGATCGAGATCGTGATGGTGGGCGAAAAGCAGCACGTGACCCAGCAGATCTGCCGCTTCGTCGGCCATATCGGTCTGGATTTCGTCTTCTGACTTTCCATGCCGCCTGCCGCGGCCGCTGCGCTTGTTCCAGGCTTGGGTCAGTTCGCCGATTTCCTCTTGCATCTTCAGGATAAACCAGTCGGCATCCCGCTCGATGCCGTTGTCTTCGGCGTAGCGGGCAGACGCTGCTTCAAATTGACGCTCAAGACGGCGCAGCATGGCGATTCCCCCTGTGTTAGTTTCCGTTTTGTTCTATTGTTTTGTTCGCTTTTGCACAAGCAGGCGTAGCGTCCGGCCAGTGCTTTCCAAGCCGGCTTTTCTCCCATCTCCCGGTTCCTTCCTTGCCGCGTATGCGCTAAGAGCGTCGGTAGCTTCATCCGAGATAGATTGAATCCGCCTATGAGAGACACGTCCCCCTTTTACATCACCACCGCGATTTCCTACCCGAACGGCAAGCCGCATATCGGCCACGCCTATGAGCTGATCGCAACGGATGCAATGGCGCGCTATCAGCGCCTGGACGGACGAGATGTCTTTTTCCTGACGGGCACGGACGAACACGGTCAGAAAATGCAGCAGACGGCGCGCCGGGAAGGCGTGACTCCGCAGGAGCTTGCCGATCGGAATTCCTTGGAGTTCCAGAAGATGGCAGTGCTACTGAACGCATCGAACGATGATTTCATCCGCACCACCGAGAAGCGACACCACGAGGCGTCGCAGGACATCTGGGTCCGCATGGGCGAGGCGGGGGACCTCTACAAGGATTCCTATGCCGGCTGGTACTCGGTGCGTGACGAAGCCTACTACCAGGAAAACGAGACAGAGTTGCGTGCCGATGGCGTGCGCTATGGTCCGCAGGGCACGCCGGTCGAATGGGTCGAGGAGCAGAGCTACTTCTTCAAACTGTCGGAGTACCAGGACAAACTCTTGAAGCACTACGAGGAGAACCCTGATTTCATCGGCCCGGCCGAGCGCCGCAACGAGGTGATCTCCTTCGTCAAATCAGGCCTCAAGGACCTGTCGGTTTCGCGCACCACCTTCGATTGGGGCATCAAGGTGCCGAACGATCCCGGCCATGTCATGTATGTCTGGGTAGACGCGCTCACCAACTACATCACCGCGACCGGTTACCTCGACAATCCGCAGGGACCGCGCGCCAAGTTCTGGCCAGCGAACATTCACATCATCGGCAAGGATATCATCCGCTTCCACGCGGTCTATTGGCCCGCTTTCCTGATGTCGGCCGGCCTGCCGCTGCCCAAGCGCGTCTTCGCGCACGGCTTCCTGCTCAACAAGGGCGAGAAGATGTCGAAGTCGCTCGGCAACGTCGTCGATCCCTTCAATCTCGTCGAGCATTTTGGCCTCGACCAGATCCGCTACTTTTTCCTGCGTGAAGTTTCCTTCGGTCAGGACGGAAGCTACAGCGAGGAGGGGATCGCAACCCGTATCAACTCCGACCTTGCCAATGGCATCGGCAACCTCGCCAGCCGCTCGCTGTCGATGATCGTCAAGAACTGCGACGGCCAGATCCCGGTCTGCGGTGCGCTGACCGACGAAGACAAGGCGATGCTGGCTGCTGCCGACGCCCTGCATGAGATTACCCGCGACGAAATGGGCAAGCAGATGATCCACCGCGCACTGGCGGCGATCATCGCGGTCGTTTCGGAGACTGATCGCTACTTCGCCGGCCAGGAGCCCTGGGCGCTGAAAAAGACCGATCCCGCGCGTATGGCAACTGTGCTTTACGTCACCGCAGAGGTCGTGCGCCAGATCGCCATCCTCTTGCAGCCGTTCATGCCGGAATCCTCCGGAAAACTACTCGACCTCGTAGCGGCCCCAGCCGACAAGCGTGACTTTGCGACATTGGGCGAGGCAGGACGCCTGGTTTCCGGAACGCCGCTCGAAGCGCCGAAGCCGGTCTTCCCGCGTTACGTCGCGCCGGAAGCCCAATAAGGCACGATCAGCATGCTTATCGATACCCATTGCCATCTGGATTTCCCTGACTTCGAGGCCGAGCGCGACGCCATCATCGAGCGCGCGCGTGCGGCCGGCGTCGGCCAGATGATCACGATCTCCACCCGCGTGAAGCGCTTCGACACGATCCTGGCGATCGCCGAGGCTTATCCGAACGTCTTCTGTTCCGTCGGTACGCATCCGCACAATGCGGATGAGGAGCTCGATATCACGATGGACGATCTGATCCGGCTTTCGGCGCACCCTAAGGTGGTGGCGATCGGCGAGGCGGGTCTCGACTACTTCTACGACAACGCACCGCGCGACGCGCAGGTTGAAGGTCTGCGCCGGCACATAGCGGCGGCGCGCGAAACCGGCCTGCCGCTCGTCATCCACAGCCGCTCGGCCGACGACGACATGGCGGCGATCCTGACCGAGGAGATGGGGAAGGGCGCCTTCCCTTTCCTTCTGCATTGCTTCTCGTCGGGGCCGGATCTGGCCCGCATCGGCGTCGAACTCGGTGGCTACGTCTCTTTCTCGGGCATTCTGACCTTCCCGAAATCGGAGGAATTGCGCGGGATTGCCAAGACCGTTCCGCATGATCGCATGATCGTCGAGACCGATGCGCCGTATCTTGCGCCCAAGCCGTTTCGCGGCAAGCGCAACGAGCCCGCCTATGTGGCGCACACGGCTGACGTCCTGGGCGAAACGATCGGCGTAACCAAGGACGAGATTGCAGCGATTACCACGGAAAACGCGTTCCGCATCTTCTCCAAGATGCCGAGGCTCTGACGTGGCATTCAGGCGCGCTTTCACCATTCTCGGCTGCGGGTCGTCGCCTGGTGTGCCGCGCATCACCGGTGATTGGGGTGCCTGCGACCCTGAAAACCCGAAGAACCGTCGCATGCGTGCGGCCTTGCTGGTGGAGCAGATCGCGCCGGATGGCGGCAAGACGACAGTGGTCATCGATACCGGTCCTGACTTTCGTGCTCAGATGGTGGCGGCAAATGTCCGTCACATCGATGCCGTGCTCTACACACATGCCCATGCGGATCATCTTCATGGTATCGACGACCTGCGCGGCTTTGTCATTGAAAACAAGAAGCGCGTGCCGATCTGGGCCGATGCCTTTACGATGGGCAGGGTCCGCGAAGGCTTTCGCTACTGCCTGGAATCGCCACCGGGAAGCGGTTATCCGCCGATCGTCGATGCACACATTATCACCGACGACCTTTCACCGGTCGTCATTTCAGGCGCCGGCGGGCCGATCGCATTCCAGCCGTTGATGCAGTTTCACGGCAACATTCATTCGCTGGGATTTCGCGTCGGCGACTTTGCCTATTGCAGCGACGTCAGCGATTTTCCGCCGGAAACGATCGGCAGGTTGGCCGATCTGGACCTTCTGGTGCTCGATACGCTGCAATACAAGTTCCATCCGAGCCACCTGTCGCTGGTGCAGTCGCTCGGCTGGATCGAGCGGCTTCGCCCGAAGCGTGCCGTTCTGACACATATGCATGTGCCGCTCGATTACGACACCGTCCAGGGCGAAACGCCTGACCATGTCGAGCCGGCATATGACTTGATGCGACTCGAGTTTGAGGTCGACGTCACGGTACTCGGCGACGCCTGAATTTTGTTGTGTTTGAAATTACTAATATATCGACTTACTTCGAAAAATAGGGCGCCAGGTTCTTGCGAATGCGCTCTAAGACGGTGCCGCCCGACAGGTTTGGCACGAATGTCCTGCCGGTGATCTTTTCATAGGCTTCGATGTAGACGGCCGATGTCTGCTCGACCAGTTCCTGCGGGATTGCCGGGACGGGATCCTTGTAGGGGTCGCAGCGCTCGGTTACCCACGCGCGTACGAAGTCCTTGTCGAAGCTTTTCGGGCGTTCGCCGGCTTCAAAGCTCTGCTGATAGCTGTCGGCGATCCAGTACCGGCTGCTGTCGGGCGTGTGGATCTCGTCGGCGAGGATGATGGTGCCATCCTTGTCGGTGCCGAATTCATACTTTGTGTCGACCAGGATGAGGCCGCGCTCGGCGGCACGCGCCTGGCCGCGGGCAAACAGCGAGAGTGCGTAGCTCCACACGGTATCGAGTTGCTCTCTCGTCAGCAGGCCTTGCTCGAGAATCTCGTCTGTTGAAAGCGGCTCGTCATGGCCGCCGTCGAAAGCCTTGCTGGTCGGCGTTATGATCGCCTGCGGAAGTTTTTGATTGTCGCGCAGACCATCAGGCAGACGGATGCCGTACATGTCACGTTCGCCGTTGCGGTACTTCGTCAGGATCGAGGTGCTGGTGGTTCCAGCGAGATAACCGCGCACGACGATTTCGACTGGCAGGATATCGAGCCGCTTGCCGATGACAACATTCGGGTCGGGATAGCTGAGCACATGGTTCGGGCAGATGTCTGCAGTTTCCTCGAACCAGTAGCGTGCCGTCTGCGTCAGCACATGGCCCTTGTGCGGAATGGAGGTCAGGATGATGTCGAAGGCGCTGAGCCGGTCTGTCGCGATGATGATGCGTTCACCACCGGGAAGATCATAGTTTTCACGCACCTTGCCATTGTAGCGGTTTGGCAGTTCCGGAATGAAAGCATCTGAAAGAACGCGCAATTCGCTCATCGCATAGGGCCTTGCAAAACGAGGTTTCGTGGTGAACGACTAACCAGTCGGCAACGGCTGGGTCAAGCCAAGAGTGGGTGCAATATGCCCGGAAACCAGCATTTGGGCCTATCTTGGAGTTCCATAATCTATCTTACGCGATCTTTCTGTAGCCGGTGGTACATTCTATTTCCAAGTGCGACATGCCAATGATTTCAATGGCTTCCCCTTAGAGATTTTGGTATGCCCCGACGCTATTCGCAGCTGAATCTGGCCGATCGACGCCGCCTCTTCCATTTTGTCGAGCGGAAACTGCCGATCAAAGAAATGGCGAGCGAACTCGGGCGTCATCGCTCGACGATTTTCCGAGAACTTAGCCGCAAGGCAACCGGCCGGCCGTCGAACAGGCAGCCATCGGTTACGTTCGCTTGCGAATGACAAACCGGTTGATTTCGGAATGTCCGGCCGGCAGCGGCATCGACCGTGAATGCCGGAGAATGCCGGAGCCTTCTCTCAAGGCTCAGTGACGAATATCACCAAGTTATGATGTTTAAAGTCGTTTGTATGAAAGTATCGACTAATGTGTTGAATAGGCGTGATGTTGGAACTCGGGAATTAAAGGCAAATGCATTTAGCGGCCGTCCGCACCATTTCCAGAAGCCCAAAATGTCCTATGCTTTCTGAGGTCGGCAGAAAACGTCTGGGTGGATATCGATGATGATCAGGACATTTGCCATTGCTCTCGGTGTCGCAGCGCAACTGGCAGGTGTGAGCCTGTGTTGGGCCGACGAACCCGTCGATACAGCGCGCTCGATCATCCAGGATCAGATCGCAGCCTTCCTGAATGACGATGCGGATGCCGCCTACTCCTTTGCATCACCGGCAATACGCGGCAAGTTCCCTGACAAGACCGTGTTTTTCGATATGGTCAGGCGCGGTTACCAGCCGGTCTATCGACCGGGCAATTTTGCCTTTGGCCGCTCCAAGGTGGTGGGCGACCAGGTCATCCAGGAGGTGTTGATCTCGGCACCCGATGGCAAGGACTGGACGGCGGTCTACCAGCTGATGAAGCAGCCCGACGGGAGTTACAAGATCAATGGCGTGATGATGCTTCAGGCAGCGCCAGGGCCGGAGATTTAAACTGTTCTGTGCCTCAAAGAGGCGCCAGATCCCCTCGCCGCCAGGTTTCCTGGGTCTCGGCCATGAAGTCGGCAAAGCGGCCCTCTTCGATCGCCAGGCGAATGCCCGCCATCAGTTCCTGATAATAGGCCAGATTGTTCCAGCTGAGCAGCATGCCACCGAGCGATTCGTTCGAGCGGATCAGGTGATGCAGATAGGCGCGCGAATAGTCGCGCGTCGCCGGGCAAGACGATTGCTCGTCCAGCGGCCGCATGTCCTCGGCGTGGCGTGCGTTGCGCAGGTTGATGCGGCCATGGCGGGTAAATGCCAGGCCGTGGCGTCCGGAGCGGGTGGGCATGACGCAGTCGAACATGTCGATGCCATGGGCAACCGATCTCAGTATATCGTCCGGCGTGCCGACGCCCATGAGATAACGCGGCTTTTCCACCGGCAGCTCGGGGCATGTGATGTCGAGCATTCTCAGCATCACCTCCTGCGGTTCGCCGACCGCAAGCCCGCCGACGGCATAACCCTTGAGATCAAGCCCCTTAAGGGCTTCGGCCGAGCGCACGCGCAATGCAGGAATGTCGCCGCCTTGAACAATGCCGAACATCGCCTTGCCTGGCTGGTCGCCGAAGGCGACCTTGCAGCGTTCCGCCCAGCGCAGCGACATTTCCATCGCGCGCTCGATTTCCTTGGGTTCTGCCGGCAATGCCACGCATTCGTCGAGCTGCATCTGGATATCGCTGTCGAGCAACCCTTGAATCTCAATGGAGCGTTCCGGCGACATGTGGTAGAGCGCGCCGTCGACGTGGCTCTTGAAAGTGACGCCCTGCTCGTCGAGTTTGCGCAGGCCGGCGAGCGACATCACCTGGAAACCGCCACTGTCGGTGAGGATCGGGCCCTGCCAACGGATGAGGTCGTGCAGGCCACCAAGCCGCGCCACGCGTTCGGCGCCCGGCCGCAGCATCAGGTGATAGGTGTTGCCGAGGATGATGTCGGCGCCCAGATCCTTGACCTGGTCGAGATACATCGCCTTGACCGTGCCGACGGTGCCAACCGGCATGAAGGCCGGCGTGCGGATCGTGCCGCGCGGCATGGAAACCTCGCCGCGGCGCGCCTTGCCGTCGGTTGCGTGCAGCTTGAACTCGAAGGTTTCGGTCATCTAGTCTTTCCGGAAAAGCAGGCTGGAATCGCCATAGGAATAGAAGCGGTAGCCGGTCTCGATCGCATGGGCATAGGCCGCGCGCATCGTCTCCAGCCCGCAGAAGGCCGAAACCAGCATGAACAGCGTCGATTTCGGCAGGTGGAAATTGGTCATCAGCATGTCGACAGCGCGGAAGCGGTAGCCGGGCGTGATGAAGATACCTGTCGGCCCCGACCAGGGATGGATCGTGCCGTTTTCGTCGGCAGCACTTTCGATCAGCCGCAGCGACGTCGTGCCGACGCAGACGATCCGGCCGCCCCTCGCCTTGACGGCATTGAGGCGCGAGGCAGTTTCAGCGTCGACATGGCCGATCTCCTGATGCATCACGTGATCATCGGTATCGTCTGCCTTGACGGGTAGGAATGTCCCTGCTCCGACATGCAGGGTCACGAAATGGCGCTCGATGCCGAGGTCGTTCAGCTTGGAAAACAGCCGATCTGTGAAATGCAGGCCGGCTGTCGGCGCAGCAACGGCGCCCTCTTCCCGGGCGTAGACCGTCTGGTAGTCGGTGCGGTCCTGGGCATCCTCGGCGCGTTTAGAGGCGATGTAAGGTGGCAGCGGAATATGCCCGGTCGCCATGATTGCTTCGTCGAGCAGCGGCCCTGAGAGATCGAAGCGCAGCGTCACCTCGCCGGCGTCGCCCTTTTCCTCGACGGTCGCGTCGAGTGTGCCGAGCATGCAGCTGTTGCCGCCATGGCCAAAGGCGACGCGGTCGCCAACCTTGAGACGGCGCGCCGGCCGGGCAAAGGCCTTCCAGCGGTCGGGAGCGACCCGCATGTGCAGGGTCAGCGAAACCGGCGTGGTGATCTCCTCGCTGCGTCGGCGAATGCCTTCGAGCTGCGCCGGGATGACCTTGGTGTCGTTGAACACCAACGCGTCGCCGGGACGCAGGAAGGAAGGCAGTTCAAGGACGCCGTGATCCGTCAGGCGTTGCGGCGCCTTTGGGTCGACGACGAGCATGCGGGCGCTGTCGCGCGGGTTGACGGGCCGCAGCGCAATCGAGGTTTCCGGAAGGTCGAAGTCGAACAGGTCTACGCGCATGATCGTTTCTGAAAAAAATGAAAAACCCGCCCCGGGGCCATCAGGCGCGACCGGGACGGGTTTGTGCATTAGCGCAAATCAGGCGTCGGCGGCAACCCGCATGGACACGATGGTATCGGGATCACGCACCGGCTCGCCGCGCTTGATCTTGTCGATGTTGTCCATGCCCTCGATGACCTGGCCCCAGACGGAGTACTGCTTGTTCAGCCACGGTGCATCCGTGAAGCAGATGAAGAACTGCGAATTGGCCGAGTTCGGCGCCTGGCTGCGAGCCATCGAGCAGGTGCCGCGGATATGGCTGACACTCGAGAACTCGGCGTTCAGGTCCGGCTTGGACGAGCCGCCCATGCCGGCGCGCGACGGGTTGAAGTGCTCACCGCCGGTCTTGCCGTACTGGACATCGCCGGTCTGTGCCATGAAGTCCTCGATCACGCGGTGAAACACCACGCCGTCATAGGCGCCTTCGCGTGCCAGTTCCTTGATACGGGCGACATGACCCGGAGCCACATCAGGCTTAAGTTCGATGACGACCTTGCCCTTGGTGGTCTCCATGATGATCGTGTTTTCCGGATCTTTGATCTCGGCCATGGGTTTTCTCCTTCTGTTGACTTTACTTGCCGACCTTGACGCTGATCATGCGGTCGGGATCGGTGACGGAGCCGTTATTGGCGTCGTCGCCGAGTTTGATCTTGTCGACGTTCTCCATGCCGGAGACGACCTTGCCGACGACCGTGTATTGGCCGTTGAGGAAGTCGCCCGGGGCAAACATGATGAAGAACTGCGAATTGGCGCTGTTGGGGTCCTGCGAACGGGCCATGCCGACCGTGCCGCGCTCGAACGGGACGTCGGAGAATTCGGCCGGCAGGTCCGGCTTGGAAGAACCACCCGTGCCAGCCGCCTGAGGCTGGAAGCCCTCTTCCATATCGCCATACTGCACGTCGCCGGTCTGGGCCATGAAGCCCTTGATCACGCGGTGGAAGGCGACGTTGTTGTATTCGCCGGCCGTTGCCAGCGCCTTGATCTGTTCGACATGCTTCGGCGCGATATCCGGACGAAGCTCGACGACGACAGGGCCATCCTTCAGCGTGATCGTGAGGAAGTTATCGGCCGACTGCGCAAATGCGGTTCCCGCAAAGGAAGCAAGCGTGAGGGCACCGGCGAAAGCGAGGTGGATGATTTTCATGGTTTCTCCCTGAGTGGTGAATGGAGTGTGGCGGCTCTAGGCCTTGCGTTTGGCCTGCAGCGCCGCGTGGACCGCCTTGGGCACGAACGCGCTGACGTCACCGCCCATGGCCGCGATCTGGCGGACCAATGTGGCCGTAATAGGCCGCGATGCGGTGCCCGCCGGCAGAAACAGGGTCTGAACATCAGGCGCCATTTGCCGATTCATGCCCGCCATCTGCATCTCGTAGTCGAGGTCAGTGCCGTCGCGCAGACCACGCACAAGCAGCTTTGCGCCGCTTTGCCGCGCGGCGTCGACCACGAGGTTGTCGAAGGAGACGACGTCGATGTCTGCAGCGCGCTCGGGCAGAAATTCGAGCAGCGACTCGCGAATAAGGTCCGCGCGCTGGTCGAACGAAAAGAGCGGTGCCTTGCCCGGATGGATACCGATCGCCACGATGACTTTGCGCGCCACGTTCAGCGCCTGAACAAGTACGTCGAGATGCCCGTTCGTCATCGGATCGAAAGAGCCGGGGTAGAATGCCGTCGTCATCGCACCTGTTTCCGTTTGGTGAAGCCTTTTGTCACGGACGGCGACGGATCGCAAGAGTTGTGCAGGAGAGCAAGCCTGTTCCCTGGGAAACAGCGGCGCCAAAGAAATGAATGCTAGATGAATGCCATGTTCAAGACCGTTTCACATCGCAGACTGTAATGTGAAGCAAGAAAGAACGGAACCTTTTTGAAGATACTGCCGTTTAGGACCTGAAAGGATGACGGCTATGGGACTTGCTCTGTTTTCGATGACGATGTTTTTCGCAATGATCTTTGCGACGATACATGCACTCCGGGACGAATCCCGTGAGCAGCGCGACCGCTCAGGCAACCGTAAGATCTTCGGCTAAAGGTAAAATGTCATGGCGACAGTCTTCATGACCGCCGCGGCGGTAATCAGTTTCGTCTTTCTCGTCGACTTTGCCCGCACGATACGCGACCTCCAGCGCGATCGACTGGGCTCCAATGAGACAGGCGGCTTCAACGTTTAGTAATCTGCAGAAACTTTCCTCCAGAAGTTTCGAAATAAGTGCCCGCCATTCTTCCCCTGAAGCGGTCGCTTTCTAAAGCCGGACGGCATCCCCTGCCCGTCCGGCTTTTTCTTTTTCCGGAAGCTGTCGCTGCCTAAGCCGCCGACACCTTATGCGTCCGGATCATGCGGAAGAACCGCCAGTTCAGGAACAGCGCTGCAGCGGCAAGGCCGAGCACGAATCCGAACCACACGCCTGTTCCGCCGAAGTTGAGCGGAAACGCGAAGGCCCAGGCGCAAACGAACCCGATCGGCCAGTAGGAAATCATCGCCAGGATCATTGGCACTTTCGTGTCCTTGAGACCGCGAAGCATGCCGGCGGCAATCGCCTGCAATCCGTCGACCAGCTGGAATGCGCCGGCAATCACGATGAGCGGAGCGGCAAAGGCAAGCACCTGGGCTGCGTCCGGCCTGCTGGTGTCCAGATAAAGTGCGGCGAGTTGGCTCGGGAAGAGTGCGAAGATCGCGCTGCCGACGGTCGCGAAGACGGAACCTAGCACCAGTGCCGAAATCGCTGCGCGCCGGACGCCGAGCATGTCGCCGCGGCCGTAGGAGAGGCCGACGCGCACGGTTGCCGCCTGGGCAATTCCGAGCGGGATCATGAAGGCGAGCGAGGCGAACTGCAGCGCGATGCCATGGGCCGCAAGCTCGATCGTGCCGATCGTTCCCATCAGCAGCGAGGCGACGGTGAACAGGCTGACTTCGGCAAGAATGGTCAGTGATATCGGGATGCCGAGATAGACAACTTCCCTGAATGCCGGCCAGTCCGGGCGCCAGAAGCGCACGAACAGCTCATACTGGTTCAGTTCCGGTTTGCTCTTGATATACGCGACCGTCAGCACTGTGCCGAGGACCGCCACGCCAAGGGCGGCGACGGCTGCACCGAAGATGCCCAGTTGCGGGAAGCCGAAGTGGCCGTAGATCAGCACGTAGCAAAGTGCTGCGTTGAGGACGAGCGTTGCCAGGGTGACATAGAGAATGATCCCTGCCCGCTCCAGGCCGCTCAGGAATGCGCGCAGCACCATGAAGATCAGCCCCGGGAAGATCGCCCATTGTGCAATGTGCAGATACTCGGCCGCAAGGGCCGCGACCTCCAGCTGCTGGCCGGCAAGCAGCAGGATTGGTTCGGCAAGCCAGAGTACCGGCGCAGTCAGTACGCCGTAACAGAGCACCACCCAGAGCCCCATGCGCACGGAGCGGCGGACCGAAACCTTGTCGCCCCTGCCCTGCGCCTGCGCGGCCATCGGCACCACGGCGTTGGCAAAGCCGCTGCCGAAGATGTAGACGGTGAAGTACATCTGCGTAGCCAGGATGATCGCCGCGAGCTGCGTGGCGCCAAGCTTGCCCACCATCAAGACGTCGGTCGTGTTGATCGCAAGTTGTGCCAGCTGCGCGCCGATGAAGGGCACGCCGAGATAGAGGCTTGCCCGATAATGGGTGCGCCATGAATTGTCGGTTTGCACCGGGGTCGGGCTCGCATTGGCGGTCAGCATGACGGATTCCTGGATGTCGACGCGGCCGAAATACCGCAGGTCAGAACGGAGGGAAGGATGACGGAAATAGAACACGGCCGTCAAAAGAACCAGTGACAAAGCTTCGGCTGCTCAATTTTTCATCGAAGGATCAAGAAAATTGATCAATTTCGGTGCATGGCGCCGTGGTCGGCATAGCGCGGTTCGATCGGCGGTTCCGCAGGCTCGATATCTTCGGCCGGGACGGCGAGCCGCTTCGGTACCTTGAACCAGAAGACAAGGATCGCGCCCACCACGAAACAACTGGCAAGTGCATAAGGTGCGCCGGAGAAAGTGACTGCGGTGGTCGGGCTCGTGAAGTAGCCGAAGATCTGGGTGAAGATCAGCGGGCCGATGATCGTCGTAATGCTGCCGATGCTGGTGAGCGCGCCCTGCAACTCGCCTTGGGCCGAGGGAGGCACATGACCTGCGGCGATGCTGCGTAGAGGCGGATCGGCGAGGCTCTCGAGTGCGGTGGCGATAATCACGGCATAGATCATCCATCCTTGCCATGCGGCGGCATAGCCGGCGGCACCGAGTGCCGTGAAAGTCAGGCCAAGGACGGCCGTCCTCCATTCGCCAAGCCGTGGCACCACGCGCGGCAGCACGAACGCCATCACCAGGGCGCCACCGATACCGAAGATGCCGAGCGAAAGACCGATTTCGCCTTCGCTCCAACCGTACCGGTAGGACGAGACGAACGACCAGACGGACGGGTAGACCGCGTGCGCCATCCAGAACAGGAAGAAGACCAGCCCGACCCAGCCGATGCCGGGATAGTTGCGCATCTGCCTGAGCGCGCCGAGCGGATTGGCGCGCTGCCATTCGAAGCGGCGGCGGTTTGCTCTGTCCAGCGTTTCCGGCAGCAGGAAAACGCCCAGCACGAAGTTGATGAAAGAAAGTGCCGCAGCGCCATAGAACGGCACGCGCGGTCCCAATTCGCCCAAAAGCCCGCCAATGACCGGCCCCAGCGCAAAGCCGGATCCGAACGCGATGCCTATCAGGCCGAAATTCTTGGCGCGGTTTCCATCATGGCTGATGTCGGCAATGTAGGCTGAGGCGGTACCGAAGCTGGCGCCGCTGATGCCGGCAAGAACGCGGCCGACAAACAATATCCAGTAGCTGGTCGCAAGGGCGCAGATCAGATTGTCGATGGCGAAGGTGAGCACCGAGGCAAGCAGGATCGGCCGGCGCCCGAAACGGTCGCTGAGATTGCCGATGAAGGGCGCAAAGAGGAACTGCATCGCAGCGTAGACCAGCAAAAGCCAGCCGCCGTCTATCGCCGCGTCGCTGACATTTGCGCCGGTCAATTCTTCCAGATAGGTGGGCAGCACCGGCACGATGATCGCGATGCCGATGATGTCAAGAAGCAGGATGAGGAAGACGAGGAACAGGCCGCGCCGCACGAATTTCTCGTCGAGCATCAAACTCTCCCTGCGCCATCCGTCGCCAGCGCGGAGACAGAACGTGAACGACGTTACCAATTTAGGTGTAACGCATGATTTCAATCGAAACAATACGTGAACATCTCAAAGTTTTTTATGAGAACGATCGGGTTCGTTGATCCATTGCCCCTAGGGAACGCGTCGCGTCAGGGCAACCGTGACCGTTGCTCTGCCTTGAGAAAGTCGACGAAGGCTCGAAGCGGCGCTGGCATGTGACGACGGCTGGCATAATAGAGAAACGGTCCTGAAAAGGTCGTCACCCATGGTTCGAGGATCGCCACCAGCCCACCGGATGCCAGATGCGGCGCCAGGAACTCCTCGAAGGTCCGGATGACGCCGAGCCCCTCGATCGCGGCCGTAATTTCAAGGTCGACGGCGTTCGCGGTGACGACGGCAGGCGGCGTGATCGTGATTGCTGCCTCGCCGTCGCCAAATTCCCAGGCGAGGCCGACACCGCTCGCAAAGCGGTGTCGGATGCAGGCATGCTCCAGCAGATCGTGCGGATGGTGAGGCATTCCGTGTCGCGCAAGATACGCCGGCGACGCTGCCGTGACGTAGCGTTGCTGTCGTGGTCCGATCGGGATGGCGATCATGTCGCGTTCGACCCGTTCCTCGTAGCGGATGCCGGCATCGAAGCCGGCTGCCAGAACGTCGACGAACCCATCCTCCGCCGTCACCTCAAGCGAAATGGCCGGGTTTGCCCTCAGGAAGCGCCCGACGATCGAAGGCAGGATTTCGCGTGCGACGACCGAAGGCACGTTCAGCTTCAAAGTGCCTGCCGGGCTGTCGCGCAGTTCATTCACCTGGTCGAGCGCGCCGGCAATTTCGCCGAGTGCCGGCTGCAAGCGCTCGAGCAGCCGCATGCCGGCCTCGGTCGGTGTTACACTGCGGGTCGTGCGGTTGAGCAGACGCACGTCCAGTTTGGCTTCGAGCCGCCTCAGCGCTTCGCTGAGCGATGAAGCGGAAACGCCCCGCTTCTTGGCGGCAGCGCGAAAACTTCGCTCGCGTGCGACGGCGGTGAAGGCATCGAGGTCAGCCAGCGGAAGATCATTCATTGTGCGAATTAGAGAACAGCTCGTTCGGAGTGTCCAGGATTATCGCACGATTGCGTCGGGCGTATCAATGGAGAAGAACAAGGACGCAAGGTGCGCCCATCGAAGGAGAATGAGTATGGATCAGGTTTCACTCGGAAAGACCGGCCCGATGGTTTCCGACCTTGGCCTTGGCTGCATGGGAATGTCCGGCATGTATGGCCCCTCTGACCGGACGGAAAGCATCGCCACCTTTCATGCGGCACTCGAAGCCGGATTCACGCTCATCGATACCGGCGACTTCTACGGCATGGGCCACAACGAGATGCTGATCGGTGAAGCGCTTAAGGGCAAGGATCGCGATCGGGTTGCCCTCAGTGTGAAGTTCGGTGCGTTGCGAGACGCCGCAGGCAACTGGCAAGGCTACGATTGTCGACCGAAGGCGGTTCGCAATTTCCTCGCCTACACCCTGCAGCGGCTTGGCGTCGACCATATCGATATCTACCGCCCTGCCCGTCTCGACCCGGATGTGCCGATCGAAGACACGATCGGGGCGATCGCAGACCTGGTGAAGGCCGGTTACGTCAGGCACATCGGGCTCTCCGAGGTGGGATCGGAGACCATCCGAAGGGCCGCAGCCGTGCATCCCATTTCGGATCTGCAGATTGAATATTCGCTGATCTCGCGCGGCATCGAGGATGATATCCTGCCTACATGCCGGGCGCTCGGTATTGGCATCACCGCCTACGGCGTGCTGTCGCGTGGCCTGATCAGCGGCCATTGGCAGAAGGGCGCGGCCGAGCGCGGTGATTTTCGCGCAGCCAGCCCGCGCTTTCAGGAAGGCAATGTGGACAGAAACCTGGCCCTCGTCGACGCCCTTAAGCGCGTGTCGGATGCCAAAGGCGCCTCTGTTGCACAGATCGCCATCGCCTGGGTTGCAGCACAAGGCGAGGACATCGTGCCGCTGGTTGGTGCACGCAGACGCGACCGGCTGGCCGAAGCGCTGGCCTCACAAGCGGTTCATCTGACGCCGGAAGATCTGGCCGCCATCGAGCAGGCGGTGCCGAAGGGTGCGGCCGCAGGCGCACGCTATCCCGAGGCGCAGCTCGCCCATATGGACAGCGAGCGCCATTAGTGCCGGATAGCAAAAGGGGCCGGCAATTCTGGCCGGCCCCTTTTGCTTTTATCTTAGGCAGTCTGGCGATCAGACCTGACCGGAGAAGGTGTCGCAGGCAGACATCTTGCCACTGTCGAACCCGCGCTTGAACCAGCGCATGCGCTGTTCTGATGTGCCATGGTTGAAGCTTTCCGGGACGACATAGCCCTGCATGCGTTTCTGCAGCGTATCGTCGCCGATCTGGGTTGCGGCATTCAGCGCCTCTTCCAGATCGCCCTGCTCCAGGATCCCCTTCTGCTGCGTGTACTTGCCCCAGACTCCGGCGAAGCAATCTGCCTGAAGCTCGACGCGTACCGACATCTGGTTGGCTTCAGTCTCGCTCATCGACTGGCGCATCTGGTTGAACTTCGGCAGCACGCCGATCAGGTTCTGCACGTGGTGGCCGACTTCGTGGGCAACGACGTAGGCCTGTGCAAAGTCGCCAGATGCCCCGAACTTCTGTTCAAGCTCGTCGAAGAAGCTCATGTCGAGATAGACCTTGCGGTCGCCAGGGCAGTAGAACGGGCCGGATGCCGCAGAAGCAAAACCGCAAGCCGAGCGTACGGAGCCGCTGAACAGCACCATCTTCGGCTCCTGATATTGTTCGCCGCTCGCCTGGAAGATGCCGTTCCAGGTGTCTTCCGTTTCGGCCAGAACCGTCGACATGAAGGCTTTCATCTCTTCTTCCTGCGCTGATCCGCGAGGGGCCGGCGAGCCGTCGCTCTGTTCGAAGCCCGGTTGGGCGACCGGACCGCCGCCACCGCCCAGCACTTGCAGCATGTCGATGCCCATGGCCTTCAGGATGAAATAGAGCACGACAAGAAAGATGATCGTGCCGAAGCTCATGCCGCCGCCGGCTCCACGCATGCCGCCACCACCACCGGGCATGCGGAAGCCGCCACCGCGGCCGAATGGATTGCCGCCCAGACCGCCGCCGGGGCTTGCCCCGCGCTGGTCCTCGACGTTTCCGGATTGGCGGCGGCCTTTCCATTCCATGATCTGTCCTCCCGGAGTGGGTCGATACGCAATATCGGTCAGATCATTTATATGTCGGGCCGAATGCAGTTGTAAAACGCAATCGGGCCCGCAAGGTTGCGATCATGCCAATCTTTTCGAGGACTTGCCGACACCGAAAAGGCGGCCATGTCGGATCGCCAGGACGGTTGCGGCAATCAGCAATGCAGCCAACGCCGCTGCCGTCGCTGCTGCCTGCCAGTTCGAAAGCCCGGAAAACAGGCTTGCGTGCATCAGCCGTCCCGGCAGCAACGTGAAGAGGCCGGCAACGACGATGCCGCCAAGATACATTCTGGCCACATGGCCGCGATGCGCGGCGATGTCGTGTCGCCGGGCAGCCGCAATCGCTTGCCTGCTTCCAAACAGCACATAGATCGACAGCAGATGAATAGGGCTGAAGTCGCCGACCAATTTGATTTCATGGATGAAGAACGTGGAGCATGCGGTCACGACCATCAGTGCAATCCAGATCTTGCCGAGCAACCTGTGCCAGCGCGTGCCTTTCGGACGGGCAAGCAGAAGAGCGCCAAGGATGGCAGCCGGAATGACGGTCGCGACGTGCAGCTGGACTGCGAAAGGTGCGTCGAGAAGCGGTGCAAGTGTCATGGGGAAATTTCTGCGCTGTTGATTTGCCCGAGCTTGCGGCAGTCTCCAGGCTGCGCTCAAATGCTTTGACTGGAACCAACGGAAAACTTCGTGAAACGCCTATTTCTGCAATCCACGCTTCGTGAGCTGCATCTTGTCGTCAAGGCGCCGCGCCTCTGGGCGACCTTTGCAGCAGTCGTACTGATCTTTTGGGTCACTGGCCCTTACGGCACCGCCGAGCGCCTTGCCGCGATACCGCGTCTCGGTTTTTGGCTCGTGCTGCATGCCGCCACCTGGGCGATCGCCATCGTTTCGGCTGTGCTTGCCAACGGTATGCTGCGCGAAAGGGTCGGCTCCGGTTTCGTTCGTATGATGATCGGCGCGGCGGCGGCCTGCATCCCGATCGGCCTCGTGACCTCGGCGATTGGCGCGGCGACCTTTTCGGTCGTCCCGACGGCAGCGGACGTCATGGCCGACATCGCAACGGGCCTGTTCCTGTCGCTTTCGTTCTGCGCCTTGACCTGGATGACGATGAATACGGAGGCTGCGTTGGAGTTTAACGACGCTGGTATCGCTGCAACGGCCGACGACGGCAGAAATCATGCGCCCGTCGAACCGGCTCCCAAGAAAGATACGACCCGCATACCGTTGCTGTTGCGCCTGAAGCCCGCCAATCGAGGTTTGCCACTGCATCTGACGGTCAGCGATCACTACACGGAAGTCACGACCACCCTCGGGCGTGAACTCATTCTGTTGCGCTTCACCGATGCTCTCGGGGAACTCGGGTCGGTGCCGGGTCTGCAGGTGCATCGTTCCCACTGGGTGGCGGACGCGCATGTCGTAGGCATCGTCCGTGATAACGGCCGCATCGCGATCCAGCTTGGCGATGGAAGCGAGGTGCCTGTCAGTCGCACTTACGCCGCCGTTGTGCGCCAGCGCTGGGGCTGATCTTTGTCTTAGACGGTGTGCTTGACCGTCCCTCGCTTTGACGCTCCTATTCGCCCCAGGGAAACTGGCGAGGGAGGGATGGTCATGAAGGCGTTGCGGCTCGAGGCGATTGGCGACCTTTTCGTGCGTGAAGTGGACAAGCCCTCGCCCGGCCCCGGTGACCTCCTGGTTCGCGTCGAAGCCTGCGGCATCTGCGGTACGGACCGGCACCTCCTGCATGGCGAATTTCCGTCGACGCCGCCTGTCACGCTCGGCCACGAATTCTGCGGTATCGTCGAAGCCGTTGGCACGGATGTGAGCGATATCGCGATCGGTACCCGCATCACCGGCGACCCGAACATTTCCTGTGGTCGTTGCCCGCAATGCCGCGCCGGCCGCGTCAACCTTTGCCACGCCTTGCGCGCGATCGGCATCCACCGCGACGGCGGTTTCGCCGACTACGTGATCGTTCCGCGAAAACAGGCGCATGAAATCCCCCTCAGTCTCGATCCGGTGCACGGAGCTTTCTGCGAGCCCCTCGCCTGCTGTCTGCACGGCATCGATCTCTCCGGCATCCGGGCTGGATCGTCGGTCGTCGTTCTTGGCGGCGGAGTGATCGGCCTTCTGACGGTGCAGCTTGCCAGGTTGGCGGGTGCCACGACCGTTATCCTCTCGACGCGGCAGGCGGCCAAACGCAGGCTCGCCGAGGATGTCGGCGCAACGGCAACCGTCGATCCCTCCGCGGGCGATATCATTGAAGCCATTGCCGGTCCGGCAGGACTCGTGCCTGGCGGCGTCGACGTCGTGATCGAATGTGCGGGCGTTGCTGAGACCGTGCGGCAATCGACGCGGCTTGCCAAATCGGGCGGCACCGTCGTCATTCTCGGCGTCATGCCGCAGGGAGAGAAGGTCGAAATCGAACCGTTCGACCTGCTCTTCAGGGAGCTGCGTCTGCTTGGATCGTTCATCAATCCGTTCGTTCATAGCCGTGCCGCGGACCTCGTCGCCTCGGGCGCGATCGAGATCGACAAGCTGATCTCGCGGCGCGTTTCGCTCGATGATGCGGCAAGCGTCATTGCGCATCCGCTTGCTGCCGGAGAGGTCAAGGTTCTGGTGGTGCCGGACCGGGTTTGACGCTTTCGATGCGGCTTTCGGGCGGCCATTCAATCCCTTGCGAAAGCGGATGCCGAAATATGTCGGCTTTCCTGTCGATTCCGGAATTTTCGGGGTTTCGCTTGCAGATACATTTGCCTATAAGCCGCTTCTAGCCTGAAAAGACCATCAATGCGTACCCGGCCGGTGACCTCCCACTTTGGCCGGTTTTTCGCGCAGCTAGAAACGGATGACCGACCATGCCGAAGCGCCAAGATATCAAATCGATCCTCATCATCGGCGCGGGGCCGATCGTTATCGGTCAGGCATGCGAGTTCGACTATTCCGGCACCCAGGCCTGCAAGGCGCTGAAGGAGGAAGGCTACCGCGTCATCCTCGTCAACTCCAACCCGGCAACGATCATGACCGACCCGGGCCTGGCGGACGCGACCTACGTCGAGCCGATCACCCCGGAAGTCGTTGCCAAGATCATCGCCAAGGAGCGCCCCGACGCGCTGCTGCCCACCATGGGCGGCCAGACTGCGCTCAACACCGCGCTGTCGCTGCGCCGCATGGGTGTCCTCGACCGCTACAATGTCGAAATGATCGGCGCCAAGCCGGACGCGATCGACAAGGCGGAAGACCGCGCGCTTTTCCGCGAAGCGATGGCGAAGATCGGCCTGGAGACGCCGAAGTCGCGGCTCGCCAACGCCACCGACATCAAGGATCACGACCGCAAGGTTCATGAAGCTGAACGCGCCGAACTGAAGAGCCGCCTTTCCGGCCCGGATCTCGACAAGGCGCTCGACGAACTGGAAAACCAGTGGAACCTCGGCGAAGGCGATCGCAAGCAGCGCTACATGAACCACGCGGTGGCAATCGCTGCGCAGGCGCTCGATGATGTCGGCCTGCCGGCGATCATCCGCCCGTCCTTCACGCTCGGCGGCACCGGCGGCGGCATCGCCTACAACCGTACCGAATTCTTCGACATCGTCAGCAGCGGCCTCGACGCATCGCCGACCACCGAAGTGCTGATCGAGGAATCGGTCCTCGGCTGGAAGGAATACGAGATGGAAGTCGTCCGCGACACCGCGGACAACTGCATCATCATCTGCTCGATCGAAAACATCGATCCGATGGGCGTGCACACCGGCGATTCGATTACCGTCGCGCCGGCGCTGACGCTGACGGACAAGGAATACCAGATCATGCGCAACGCCTCGATCGCGGTTCTGCGCGAGATCGGCGTTGAGACCGGCGGCTCGAACGTGCAGTTCGCCGTCAACCCGAAGGACGGCCGTCTCGTCGTCATCGAGATGAACCCGCGCGTTTCGCGCTCTTCGGCGCTCGCCTCCAAGGCAACCGGCTTCCCGATCGCCAAGATCGCGGCGAAGCTCGCCATCGGCTACACGCTCGACGAACTGGAAAACGACATCACCGGCGGTGCCACGCCGGCGTCGTTCGAACCGTCGATCGACTACGTCGTCACCAAGATCCCGCGCTTTGCCTTCGAGAAATTCCCCGGCGCCTCGCCAGTCCTGACCACGGCGATGAAGTCGGTCGGCGAAGTCATGGCGATCGGCCGGACCTTTGCCGAATCGCTGCAGAAGGCGCTGCGCGGCCTCGAAACCGGCCTCACCGGTCTCGACGAGATCGAAATCCCTGACATGGACGAGAACGGCGATGGCCGTAACGCCATCCGTGCGGCGATCGGCACGCCGACGCCAGACCGTCTGCGCATGGTGGCCCAGGCGCTGCGCCTCGGCATGAGCGAGGCCGAAGTTCACGAGGCGAGCAAGATCGACCCGTGGTTCATCGCCCAGTTCAAGGCGATCGTCGACATGGAAGCGCGCATCCGCGAGCATGGCCTGCCTGCCGATGCCGAGAACCTGCGCATGCTGAAGGCCATGGGCTTCTCCGACGCGCGGCTCGCGACACTCGGCGGCAAGCGCCCGAAGGAAGTGGCGGAGCTGCGCAACGCGCTCAATGTCCGCCCGGTCTACAAGCGTATCGACACCTGCGCGGCCGAGTTCGCCTCGCCGACCGCCTACATGTACTCGACCTACGAGACGCCCTTCGTTGGCTCTGCCCGTTCCGAAGCCGACGTCTCCGACCGCAAGAAGGTCGTCATCCTCGGCGGTGGTCCGAACCGCATCGGCCAGGGTATCGAGTTCGACTATTGCTGCTGCCACGCGGCCTTCGCTTTGAAGGATGCCGGCTATGAAGCGATCATGATCAACTGCAACCCCGAGACCGTTTCGACCGACTACGACACCTCGGACCGGCTCTATTTCGAGCCGCTGACAGCCGAAGACGTGATCGAGATCATGCGCGCCGAGCAGGAAAAGGGTGAGCTGGTCGGCGTCATCGTGCAGTTCGGCGGCCAGACGCCGCTGAAGCTGGCCGAAGCGCTGGAAAAGAACGGCATCCCGATCCTCGGCACTGCGCCTGACATGATCGACCTCGCCGAAGATCGTGACCGCTTCCAGAAGCTTCTGATGAAGCTCGACCTCAACCAGCCGAACAACGGCATTGCCTACTCGGTCGAGCAGGCACGCCTCGTTGCCGCCGAAATCGGCTTCCCGCTGGTCGTGCGTCCGTCCTACGTTCTCGGGGGCCGGGCCATGCAGATCATCCATTCGGAAAGCATGCTGCAGACCTACCTGCTCGACACGGTTCCGGGCCTGGTGCCCGAGGATATCAAGCAGCGCTACCCGAACGACAAGACCGGCCAGATCAACACGCTTCTCGGCAAGAACCCGCTGCTGTTCGATAGCTACCTGACCAACGCCACGGAAGTGGACGTCGATTGCCTCTGCGACGGCAAGGACGTTTTCGTCTCCGGTATCATGGAACACATCGAGGAAGCTGGCATTCACTCCGGCGACAGCGCCTGCTCGCTGCCGGTTCACACCCTCGATAACGCCATGGTCGACGAACTGGAGCGCCAGACGACGGCGCTTGCCAAGGCGCTCAATGTCGGCGGCCTGATGAACGTTCAGTTCGCGATCAAGGACGGCACCATCTACGTGCTCGAAGTGAACCCGCGCGCCTCGCGCACCGTGCCCTTCGTTGCCAAGACCATCGGCGCGCCGATCGCCAAGATCGCTGCGCGCGTCATGGCCGGCGAAGCGCTGGATGTGGCGATCGCCGCCTATGGCGAAAAGCCCGATCCGCGCAATCTGAAGCACATCGCCGTCAAGGAAGCCGTGTTCCCGTTCGCCCGCTTCCCCGGTGTCGACACGCTGCTCGGCCCGGAAATGCGCTCGACCGGCGAAGTCATCGGCCTCGACACCGACTACGCGCTGGCCTTTGCCAAGTCGCAGCTCGGCGCCGGCGTCGATCTGCCGCGCGACGGAACGGTGTTCGTATCGGTCCGTGATGAGGACAAGACCCGCGTCCTGCCGGCGATCCGCATTCTGGTCGACATCGGCTTCAAGGTGATGGCGACCGGTGGCACCGCTCGCTTCCTCGGTGAAAACGGTATCGCCGCGATCAAGGTCAACAAGGTTCAGGAAGGCCGTCCGCATGTCGAGGACGCGATCCGCAACCGCCAGGTCCAGCTCGTCATCAACACCACCGACGGCAACAAGGCGATCTCGGACTCCAAGTCGCTTCGCCGCGCAACGCTGATGCAGAAGGTGCCCTACTACACCACCATGGCCGGCGCGGAGGCGGCGGCGCGCGCTATCAAGGCGCTCAAGGCTGGCAGCCTCGAGGTTCGTACGCTCCAGAGCTACTTCAAGGCCTGATTGAAGAAAAGCGACTGCGCGCATCCCCGGATGCGCGCAGTCTTAGCCTTTGGCTGAAGGCAGGCTGTCGCCGGCACGGCCTCTGAATGCGGCAACACGCTTACCGGCAGGCGCTCCGGTCCAAGTCGCACGAGTGCGCAATCTCCCCTTCATGGTTGTGAACGCCAGCTGAACGTCGGGTTCAGCCTGCATTCGGCCGTCAGATGGTTAGATGCCCACGTGCGCTCCCAAGCCGGAAACATCCGGCACTGCGCATGGGATGGGGCGACATCGTGCAGGTCTATTTCTTCGATTTATACTGGGGCGACGAGCGGTTTGTCGACGAGGATGGCATCAGCCACTTCGACGAAGGTTCTGCGCTGTATTATGGTCAGCGGATTGCCGACAAGATCGGCCGCGATGCCGATTACGGATCTCTGAAGGTTCATGTGCGCTCGGGCAACGGCGAGCTGCTGGCGGTGATCGCGCCTTCCGATGGCCGTGGCCGTGAACAGGACGCTCTGATCGGCCGCCACAGGGTGGGCGTATTGCGCCGTCCCGTCGAAGCCGTCATCGTCCTGTCCGCAGCCTGGTGATCAGTCAGCCGCCACGGGCCGTTGTGTCCGGGCCTTGGCGCGCGAGGATCTTCGGCCGCGCGCAAGCCGGACAGTCCTGATGCCGAAGAGCAGCGATCCGACCGAAATCACGCAAGCAATGACAAAGACCGCCAGCAGCGCGTCGCGCATGACCGCCACCCGCGCACCTTCATCGAAGCCGCGCAGGTTGGCCGTCAGTCCGAAGACAGCCGCACCGATGGCATAACCGGCCGATTGCAGTGTCGGCAGCAGCGCCGATGTTTTGTCTCTTTCAGCCGTTGGCGACACATCCATCAGCAATTGGCTGAGGGTGCCCCAGCAGACGCCGAAACCGGCACCAATGGCAATCTGCCCGGCAAAGACCAGCCGAGGTTCGCCTGTTGCGATCGCCACCGTTAGCCCGATGAGACCGAGGCAAAGAAGGAGGGGGCCTGCCGAGATCAGTCGCTCACGCGTTTCATGCGAGCGAAGGCTAGCAACCAGGATCGCCGTCACGCTCCAGGACATCGCCATCAACGCGCTGGAGAAACCGGCCGCCGTTGGGCTGAAATCCCACAGGTGCTGCAGGCCGTAGACAAGGTAGACGGAACCGGAGGCCTGCGCCAACGGCATCAGCAGAATGATCCAGAGGCCGGTGCCGAGCGGACGTCCGATCGCAAAGGCCCCAAGCGGCAGGATCGAATGTTCGGAGCGACGGTCGAGGTGAACGGTATTGATGAGAATAGCGATCGCCACGACCAGCAGGGCCGCCATGGCAAATCCGTTCTGAAGCATGTTCGAAACCGAGATCAGCAATATGCCGAGCCCGAATGCCATCAACCGAAGAAGGGGAATAGATTGCGCGTTGCGCACCGGGGCCGACTGCCGCGGTACGATGGCAATGACAAGCGCGATGAAGATGGCGGCAGCGGGAATATTGACGAAGAACGCCGCACGCCACGACCAATGTTCGGTGAGAAATCCTGAAATGAGCGGGCCGGCAAATGCCGCGCTCGCCCAGACGATAGCTTCGGCCCCGAAGACTTTCGGGACCAGTCGCGGCGGAAAGAGTTCAGGGATCAACGCATAACAAATGGCGGCGATGACGCCCTCGCCCAACCCTTGAAACAAACGTCCGACCAGAACCTGCGGCATGCTCGTTGCCAGCGTTGCAATCACGGTGCCAATGACGAACACAAGCGCTGCCGCGATCAGCGTGTTGCGGGCGCCGTAGCGCGCCTTGAGGTTGGCCGCCAGTGCGCCGCCGATGATCGCAAAGACAAGATAGAGCGTGAACGCCCAGGAGAGCAGTGCCGCTCCGCCAAACTCCTCGACTGCCGTCGGCAGCGCGGTCGAGATGAAGAACTCGTTGAAGGCAAAGAGCGCGACACCGAGGCAAAGCGTCACGGTTGCCGCCAGATGGTTGGGTTGCAACAACTCGCCCCAACGCCCCTCCGCTTCCGAATGCGGGTCGGATTGCCCAGCGTTGCGGCCGTCCTTTGTCATGCTCATCCTGTCATTTCCGTCTGTTCGTCGTTTCGGATATGGAACTGTTACGACCTCAACCGCGGTTGAGGTAAAGCCCAATTCTTGACGATGACGATTTTCTGAGAGCGTCTACAGGTTGCGTCCTGTGCGAAGGGGGCGGTGGATCATGGCGAAAAATCTGGCATTGGCGGTTTCCTTTCTGCTATAAGAACGGTTCGGATATTTCGGACGGTTCCGGCGCTGGCGCGCCGGAGACCGTTTTCTTTTGCGTTGGCGCCGCCCCCAAGCGGCGCCTCGTTCTTGATGAAGGACATTGAAATGGTCGACAAAGTGCCGATGACACAGGGTGGATTCGTCAACCTGCAGGAGGAGCTGCGCTGGCGCCAGCAGGAAGAGCGACCACGAATCATCGAGGCCATCGCCGAAGCACGCGCGCATGGTGACCTGTCGGAAAATGCCGAATACCATGCTGCCAAGGAAGCTCAGAGCCACAACGAGGGTCGCGTCGGCGAACTCGAAGACTTCATCGCACGCGCAGAAGTCATCGACCTCTCAAAGATGTCCGGCTCGAAGATCAAGTTCGGCGCCAAGGTGAAGCTTGTCGACGAGGACACCGAGGAAGAAAAGACCTATCAGATCGTTGGCGATCAGGAAGCCGACGTGAAGGCAGGACGCATCTCGATTTCGTCGCCGATCGCCCGCGCGCTGATCGGCAAGGAAGTCGGTGATTCCATCGAAGTGAACGCGCCAGGCGGTTCAAAGGCATACGAAATCCTCGCGGTAAACTGGGGCTGATTGCCCCTCGGGGCGACGGTTCCACCTCGCCCCAATCCGCTTCTTTCAAGACATTGGTTGTCGCATGCCCAAGGAGAGCGCTTCCGTGGCCGATATCCGGGACGTCGAGGTCATCGCTCCCAATTTCAAGCGGCGCCTCTCGGGCGTTACCTCGACCATTATCCAACTGATTCCGATCCAGCGCGCGCTGGGTCAGAAGATTGCGGTGCTTGGCCCGGGTCTTCCCGAGAGCCTGCCGTCGATCCGGTTTCTCGATCTCCTCCATCTCTGGAAAGCACCTCAGGGCCGGCGTTGTCGCGTCTGGCACGCGCGCCGCAATGTCGAGATGTTGCCGGCGATCATCCTGCGCGATCTCTTGCGCATGAAGTTGAAGATCGCCTTCACCTCGGCATCGCAACGCCGGCATACCGGCTGGAGCAAGTTTCTGATCGGACGGATGGATGCGGTGATCGCGACCAGTGGCAAGACCGCCGCCTATCTCGAAGTGCCGAACGACGTCATCCTCCACGGAATTGACACCAAGCGGTTCCGCCCTGCTGTCGACCCGGCTCAAGCGAAAACGGCCCTTGACGTCGACCCGGCGCAAAAGTTCGTCGGCTGCTTCGGACGGGTCCGCCGGCAGAAGGGCACGGATCTTTTCGTCGACAGCATGATTGCCCTCCTGCCCTGCCGCCCCGGCTGGAGCGCGATCGTTGCCGGCCGTGCCACTGGGCCGCACGTGGCGTTTGAAAACGAGCTCAAGGAACGCGTTGCAAAAGCCGGGCTTGCCGAGCGTATCCTGTTCGTCGGTGAGCACACCAACATTCCGGACTGGTACCGGGCGCTTGATCTTTTCGTTGCGCCGCAGCGCTGGGAGGGTTTCGGCCTGACGCCGCTTGAGGCCATGGCCACGGGCGTTCCCGTCGTCGCCACGGATGTCGGCGCATTTTCCGAGCTGGTCGCGAGCGGCACGATGGAAACCGGCACGATCGTGCCGGCCGACAACCTTCAGGCCATGGTCGAAGCGACGGCCGCCTTCATGGATGATGACAGGCGGCGCACAGCGGCGGGTGCGAATGGCCTTGCACGCACCGCCACCTCGTTTGCGATCGAAGGTGAAGCCGGCGCCATCAACCGGGTGTACGAGCGGCTGATGCGCTGACCGCCGGCGCGGTCAGGCGGCTATTTCCTTGAGGAGAACAGCTTCATATACGCGTCGGTGATTGCTTGCTTCGAGAACTGATTCATCAGCGTTTCGTGGCCGCGTTCCGCCAGGCGCAAGCCGAGTTGACGGTCGTTTGCGATGCGCTCGATGGCGCGGCCGAAACCCTCGGCATCGCCGATATCGACCATCAGGCCGTTTTCACCGTCACGCATGAACCATTGCGGACCTTCTGAGCGGCTGGAAACGACCGGCGTCCCTTGCGCCCAGGATTCGAGAACGACATTGCCAAGCGGTTCGTGGCTCGACGCCATGACGAAGATGTCGGCGGCGGCCAGGAACGGACGCACGTCTTTCTGCCACCCGGCGAAGCGAATACGGTTTGTCACACCGAGGTCCGCGGCAAGCTTTTCCAGGTTTTCGCGCTGCTCGCCATCGCCGATCAGCCAGAGATGCACATCCGGCACCTTTGCGATCGCCTCGATCAAGGTATGGAAACCTTTGCGCGGAACGAAGCGCCCCATCGACATCACCACCGGAACATTCTCCGGCGTGTCGAGCGTCGTGCGGTCGACGGCGGCGACACGTTCGGTGTTGGTGAAGTTGGAGATCACTTCGACATCGCGCTTCCAGCCGATGTTGCGCACATGTTCGGCGATACCCGGCGTGTTGCAGACGAGGCAGTCGGTGTTGCGGAAATAGTCGAGACGGAGCGGATAGTCGCCGAGCCGCGAGATCTTGATGCATCCCTTGTAGTTCGGCATCAGCCGGCTCGCGCGCGGCATCCACGCGAACAACGCGTCCGGCTTCTCGCGCCGCGCCATGCTGCTGACCTTCATCGGCAGCAGGATTCGGTCGAGCGAGAGGTTGCGGAAATTGCTTTCGACAATGTGGGTCGCGCGTTCGATGTCCTTGCGCCAGATTCGCCCCGGACGAATGACCGCAGTCTGCTCGACGCCGCGCTCAGCCAAGGAGTTGACGAGATGGACGAAAAAGCGCTCAGCGCCGCCGTCCTTGCCAAAGTGGTAGTGCATAACTTTCATGGGAACCTCACGGCTGCCGGCGCTGCCGATCCATGTCGTCATGGTTCGGATGGCGCTTCAGCGCGTGCCTCTGATAGATTTTTGCGGCGGTCAGGAATGCGTAGACGGCTCCGGTCATGGCCTCGATGAAGCCCGGAAAGCCGCAACGCCAAAGACCGTTGCGGAAGTAGAGACGATAGAAATAAAGCGGTGGGCTCGCCAGCATCTTGTATGGCCGCGGCGGCTGACCGGCGGCGAATTGCTGATCGGCCTTCAGCGTCGAGTACTTGTTTTCCTTCAGAATCTGCTCGTCGATGACGAGCGGTCGATAATGAAGCAGGCTGCCCTTGCGGGCGACGCCCACCTGACCGTCCGGCACGATGCCCTCGTGGACCTTCTGGTTGAGGTCGTAGCGTCCCCTGCCCTTGCGGATCAGACGAAGATTGCGGCGCTCATGCACACGCTCCGGCGTATAGCCATAGCCGATCAGGTATGGGCGGCGCGCCACGCGCCAGCCGACGGTCTCGGCAGTGGCATCGAGAAGCGAGGGCAGAAGCGCCTTCAGCGGTTCATCCAGACGCTCGTCGGAATCGATGTTGAAGCACCATGGCTGCGTGCATTGGTCCAGCGCGAACTGCTTCTGGCCGGCATAACCCCGCCATGGCTCGTGCATGAAGCGGATCGGCCACCCCTTGTCGACGAAGGATTGCACGAGGGCGGCTGTACCATCCGTCGACCCGGAATCGACGATGACGATCTCGGCGCACTGCTCGAGGCTCTCGATGCAGTTGCCGAGATAGGCCTCTTCATTCTGGCAGATGATGAAGGCGGAAAGCGGAAGTTTGCTCATGGATGACGCCACTCAACTCCGGTCGTGTCTGCGTTCTCCAAGGGAGCCTCGCTGCCGTTGCGGATCCTTAAAATCTCCGGATCCTAGATCTGGACCAGCCCGATATCCTTGACCTGACGAATGGTCAACATCGTGCGCACCGTATCGACCCGTTCGTTGGCGGTCAAAACCTCGATGACGAAATCCTGAAACGCCGTCAGGTTCTCCGCGACGCAGTGAAGCAGAAAGTCACTTTCCCCCGAGACGGTCCATGCCTGGCGCACGATCTGCCATTCGGCCGTTGCCGCGGCGAACGCCTTGAGGTCTGCCTCCGACTGCCGCTTCAGGCCGACCATGCAGAACGCGACGAGATCGAATCCGAGCGCCGGCGCATTCAGAAGCGCGTGATAACCCTTGATAACGCCGGTTTCCTCAAGCTTGCGCACCCGTCTGAGACAGGGCGGCGCCGAAATGCCGACGCGTTGCGCGAGGTCCACATTGGTCATCCTGCCGTCACGCTGGAGCTCGCGAAGGATCTTGAGATCGATTGCGTCGAGCTCGACTTGTTTCGTCATGAAGGTTCGTCCTTTTCACAAAGTGACTTTGGCGTGGGGCAAAGCCTGGCAGGAGTATCTTTGTCTGGATTGCCGGTAGGTTATGGTCACCGGGCCGATTGTGTCAGGTTAGCCACCGAGTTGTCCGATGGTCCGCCGTCCGTTCAGGCTGCACGGGATGATCGACATTGTATCTGTAGCTTCGTCTGAACCATGCACTGTCGCTGTGCAATCTTTCGCGACGCAGAGGCGCATGGAGGCGGTTCCGTTCCGCGTCCACGGCGAGGCAATTCTTCCGTCGTGAATTGACGCACGTGGCGAGTTCGCGGTCGAGCCAAACGCGGCTTGCATTCAACCCCATATGCCTCTCCAGCAAAGTGAATCCGCGTGAAATATCGCCAAACAGGTCGGACAACAAGCATCTGCACCCACTATTCGCGGGAAAAGCAGCGTTTAGCTATGCTCGGGCCGGCTTAACCGCATCTCGACAGCACGCGTGGAGAAAATCCGCCCGTGATCCGGAGGCTCTCGTCGCTCCTTGTCTTTCCGTCTCGTACATGAAGGAGTACTGATTTTAGATCGGCGGCATCGCTCCGTGGAGCTGTCTCGTCGACGGGATCCGCAGGAAATGGGAGGCGTGGCAGGTGTCGATAATCGACCACATCGACGGCAAGGCCTTCGTGCGAACCGAAACGGTTCCGTGTTTTCTGTGCGCTCGCTCCCACGCGTCACGGGTTATCCGTGCGCGTTTCGGAATGACCGCAATGGTCGCCGAGTGTGTTGACTGTCGCCTCGCTTACCAGACGCCGCGCCCGTCGCAGGAGGCTTTCATCGCCTATATGAATTGGCGGTGGTCGTCGGCGGGCGGCTACGTCACCGACAATCCTCAACAGCGCGATGTTGCCCGCCGTCAGATGGCGATTGTTTCGGCCCGGCATCCTTCGCCAGGGCATTTGCTGGATTTCGGCGCCGGATCGGGAACCTTCGTCAAGGCAGCCCTTGACGCGGGCTGGCAAGCCGCGGGCGTCGAACACAGTCCTGTCGCCTTGCAAAAGGCCAGCGACGATTGTGGCGTGAACCTCTCGATGGACGTTCCCGACGGATGGTTCGATGTCATTACACTCTGGGACGTTATCGAGCACCTGAAGGATCCGCTCCCGCTCCTCACGCGTCTGAACGGTTGCCTGAAGCCGGGCGGCACGTTGATTGTTGAAACCGGAAACTACGAAAGCTGGATGCGCATCGCTCAGGGGGACCAGTGGGGGCTCTATCTGCTCGACCACCACTATTATTTTTCACCAGCAAGCCTTGAGGAAACGCTTCACCGCGCCGGATTCGTGGATTTCCAGTTGCTGCCTGCAAAGTCAGTCAGGCCACGATGGCGGGGGCTTCTTCGTCGGCCGCTGAAAGCCGTCCGTTCGTGGCGCATCTGGAAGGAAGCGAGACGGACCTGGCTCGATCATGCCGGCATGCATGAAATGATTGCCGCAGTGAGGAGGCCCTCTTGAACGACGTGGCCGTCAAGCGAACGGGAATGCCTTGAGCAGCCTGTCGAGCGTTTCCGTGGAGGGCACGGCTGGCGCATAGTCTGTCTTTTGCACACCTGTTGAAGCAGCGCCCGTCAGGAGCCGTTGCAGCCGACAATGACGATTGGCTTCGGCGTCGCTCGCCCGGAAAATTGCGCTCGTTCAATTGGAGAAGTGTACCATTGTCCATCGCAAGATCCGGCCATTGCCTGGCGCCATCACGTGCTTGTGACTTGTGCAGCTGCGGTGCAAGCGGTGCAAAAATGCCCGATCTGGTGTCAAATCGCCTCACAGGGCTCAAGCACTTGTGTGTATTGCCGCTGCCGCCCTTGAAACTCCCCGGGGGGAATCCCTAAAGTATGGCACTATTTGCCCATGATGTAACGGAACCGGATATGGCCCCGCGGCCGCCCGGTGAGCGAAGGACAAGACCATGACCGCCCGCCACGTAAAAGTGCTGATCATCGGCTCCGGCCCTGCCGGTTACACCGCTGCCATCTACACGGCACGGGCGATGCTCGAACCGGTTCTGATCGCCGGCATGGAACAGGGCGGCCAGTTGATGATTACCACCGATGTGGAGAACTATCCGGGCTACGCCGATCCGGTCCAGGGTCCCTGGATGATGGAGCAGATGCTGAAGCAGGCGACGCATGTCGGTGCCGAGATCGTCAACGATCTGGTCACGGATGTCGACCTTTCCGTTCGCCCCTTCCGCGTCAAGACCGACAGCGGCAACGATTGGACGGCCGACGCCCTGATCATTGCCACCGGCGCCAAGGCAAAGTGGCTCGGGATCGAAACCGAGCCGACCTTCATGGGTTTCGGCGTTTCGGCCTGTGCCACCTGCGACGGGTTCTTCTATCGCAACAAGGACGTCATCGTCGTCGGCGGCGGCAATTCTGCCGTTGAAGAGGCGCTTTATCTCTCGAACCTCGCAAAGACGGTCACGGTCGTCCACCGCCGCGATTCATTCCGCGCCGAAAAGATCCTGCAGGAGCGCCTGTTCGCCAAGCCCAACGTCAAGATCATCTGGGATCACGAAGTCGTCGAGTATCTGGGCACGGCCCCCAAGCCGCCAATGCCGGCGTCGGTCAATGGCGTCAAGCTGCGCAACACCAAGACGGGTGAATTGAGCGACATGGTGACGGATGGCGTCTTCGTTGCGATCGGCCACGCTCCGGCCGTCGAGTTGTTCAAGGGCAAGCTTCGGCAAAAGTCGAACGGCTATCTCTGGACGGCAGCTGATTCGACCGCGACGGACGTGCCCGGCGTTTTTGCCGCAGGCGACGTGACCGACGATATCTATCGCCAGGCAGTGACCGCTGCCGGCATGGGCTGCATGGCAGCGCTCGAGGCCGAGAAATACCTGGCGGGTCATATGCCCGTCGCAATTGCAGCCGAATAGAAGCTGCGAATCGGGAGGCATCCCGCAAGGAGCCTTTCCCGTGTGGGAACAGATACATCAGCCGCACCCGGAGGACATGATCCCGTCCCCCGGGGTGGTTTCATATGGGGGACTTCATGTCGCTGGATTGGGACAAACTGCGCATCTTTCACGCGGCGGCCGAGGCTGGGTCGTTCACGCATGCGGCAGACAAGCTCCATCTCTCTCAGTCGGCGATCAGCCGTCAGGTGAGTTCGCTCGAACAGGATGTCGGCATCAAGCTGTTCCACCGTCACGCACGCGGCCTGATCCTGACCGAGCAGGGCGAGATCCTCTACCGGACCGCGCATGAAGTGCTGATGAAGCTTGAAAGCGTCAAGGTTCAGCTGAGCGAAACGACGGACAAGCCGAGCGGCAAGCTGCGCATCACGACGACGGTCGGCCTTGGCCAGGGATGGCTCACCGACAAGATCCAGGAGTTCATGTCGCTGCATCCGGACGTGCAGGTTCAGCTGATCCTCGACAACGAGGAGCTGGACGTGAACATGCGGCATGCCGATTGCGCCATTCGCCTGCGCCAGCCGCAGCAGTCCGACCTGATCCAGCGCAAGCTCTTCACTGTGCACATGCACGTCTACGCGGCACCCTCCTACATCAACAAGCACGGTGAACCGCAGTCGCTTGACGACCTGGACAATCACCGCATCATTACCTTCGGTGAGCCAGCGCCGAACTACCTGCTCGACGTCAACTGGCTCGAAATCGCCGGTCGCGATTCCGACAACCCTCGGACTTCGCATCTGCAGATCAACAGCCAGACCTCGATCAAGCGTGCCTGCCTTCTCGGCATCGGCATAGCGATGCTGCCGGACTATATCGTCGGCCGCGACCCGGGCCTCATCCAGCTTCCGATCGCCGCCGACATTCCGTCGTTCGACACTTACTTCTGTTATCCCGACGAGATGAAGAACGCCGCCAAGCTCAAGGTTTTCCGCGACTATATCGTCGCGAAAGCCAGGAACTGGAGCTTTTGATGTCAATCGCGCCATTGCTCGTTTTGTGAGCAATTGCCAGGAATCGGCGTATCTATCTGATTTTTTGATGTAATTTGTCGATCGTGAAGAACTCGCTTTCAGGCAGTTTGCTGCGGTGTTGGTCGGCTCTGGAACGTGAACAGTAGTGCGGCGAACAGACACAAAAGTTGCCTGAACCATCGCAGCAGGAGGGAGAAGTTGTATCCGGCGGCGGCCAGAACGGCATTGACGGCATCCCCCTGTTCGCCAGCGAGATAATTCCGGTCCATTCTGTGTTCGCTCTTGAGGTGTCCAATGACGGGTTCGACCGCCGATCGTCGTCGCATCTGGCGTTTTATGGCGGGCGTGATGCGGCGCTTCTGGCCGCTGGTGAAGACCCTCAGCTTGTGACTTTCGGGAGCATTATGGCCGCGGTATCCAGCATCGGCCAAAATGCGGGAGAGCTCGTTGCCGATCATCTTTTCCATATCCGGAATGACGGTCGCGAGCGTGTGGCCGTCGTAAGGATTGCCGGGCAGCGCGGTGGCGTGCAGGGCGAACTGCCCGCCCTTTGAACGGTTCAGTGTTGTGGCCACAGACACCTTCACGCCGAACTCATAGGGCTTGTGCGCCTTGCCTTTACCAATGCACTCGACCTCGTCGGCATGCAGGCTGTAGATCTTGCGGCCGCGCTGACGTTGCCGCTGCGCGATGACCGTTTTTGCCTGATAAAGCGACCATTTGAAGATCGCGTCGAGTTGTTCGTCGCCGGCGATCTGACGCTCGATGTCGCGAACGGTGCGGCCGAGATAGGTCTTCAACTTGCGCAGCGCCTTGCCGGCCCGTTTGAACTGCTTCGCATGAGCGTAGCGCTGGTGCTGGATAAGGGCGAATTTGCCGACCCGATGATAGCTCTGGCGCAGATCGAGCCCCATTTTCTTCGCCAGCCGCACCAGCCGTTCGCGCGCCCGGTGAATAAGCTTGGCATCCGTCGGGAACATGACGTTCTTCGGTTGAACGGTGGTGTCGACGATCACCTGCCGCGTATCCTGTGGCTTCATCGCGCCTGTCTTGACTGCCACGGCCAGGCTCTCCTGCAAGAGCGCGCCGATCCGCGCCTCGCCCATGCGCTGCCGCCAGCGCGTCATCGAGGAGCGGTCGAACGATAATTCGTGCCGAAAGAACTCCTCGCCGCACAGGTACTGAAAATAGGGGTTCTCCACCCAGCGCTCGCACAGCGCCTCGTCCGACAGGTTGAACGTGTGCTTCAGAATGGCCAGCCCCGCCATCAGCCGCGTCGGCAATGGCGGCATGCCCGCTCCGTCCGAATACACCGTCCCAAAGCGGGCTTCCAGCACAGGCCAGTCAATAGCCTGTGCCAGACGCACCAGTTCGTGCTTCATATTGATGATCTGGTCGAGCCGGGATCGGAACAAATCCTGTTCACCCGTTTGGCGCCGTTCGCGTGGTTTACCCATTCCTGGCTCTCCGATTCACCGCGATAAACCCAGTGAATCACGCTTCGCCAACCAGGCAAACCTCAAACTGATATTGCAAGGAAACAGCCTGTTCGGCGGCCGTTTCCTGCAATTAGAAGATCTGCAGATCCCTCGATCCATACGTCAAATCAGCGGCTTCCGAGTTCTTCACGGCCGACTAATTTCTATGGTTCGGCGCATTTTTTGCGCCGCACTTTGTGTTTTCGATGCAAAGTTGGGCAGTGATGCGCACATGACATGGCTGACATGCATATTAAATGATTGCTGCTCGCCCAAAAAAGCAGCATACCACCCTCAGCTGATGCATCTTTGGTGGCTTCTCCTCCCAGTGCCACCGCAGCAGCTGTTCCCCTCTGGAGGTTTTAATTACCTTCACAACTATAAGGGCCCAAGTCATCTTGTGGCCCTCTTTTTTTGTCTACTGTTTAGGACACGGGCGAGCCGTGACGAAATTCACAGCCGGCTATTGAAAGCCGGTCCTTCGCTTCCCATATCAAAATGCAGCTGATGCATTCTTGGTGGCTTTCTCCTCCCCGCCACCGCAGCAGCTGTTCCCCTCTGGAGGTTTTAATTACCTTCACAACTACAAGGGCCCAGGTTTTCTTGCGGCCCTCTTTTTTTGCCCATTTTCCCGTTCACGTCCCCAATTTCCCGTTCACGCCCTTGTGATTTGTATATCGATCATATCCGATACACTTATCGATAAACCACGATATGGCGATAAACGATGGATCGAGACGAAATCTTCAAGGCCCTGGCGCACCCCGCAAGAGTGAACATCCTTGCCTGGTTGAAAGAGCCGCAGGCGCATTTCCCGACGCAGGAGCATCCGTTTGAAATGGGTGTATGCGCCGGTCAGTTCGAGCGCTGCGGCCTGTCGCAATCCACCGTGTCCTCGCATCTCGCCATCCTTCAGCGCGCCGGCCTGGTGACGACCAAGCGTCTTGGCCAATGGGTCTTCTACAAGCGCAACGAAGAGACGATTGCCGCGTTCCTCAAGGACATCGGCAGCCTGTGACTACCTCCTCCCAAAGACCAAACTGAAACCGAAAGGACCTGCAATGGCTACCCTCTTCGATCCCATTACCGTCGGCGACATCGCCTTGAAGAACCGCATCGTCATGGCGCCGCTGACGCGCAATCGTTCGCCGAAGGCCGTGCCCAACACGCTCAACGCCACCTATTACGAACAGCGCGCGTCGGCGGGCCTGCTGATCACCGAGGCAACCGCGATCACCCAGCAGGGGCAAGGCTATGCCGACGTCCCCGGCCTCTACACGCCCGAAGCGCTGGATGGCTGGCGCAAGGTCACAGATGCCGTGCATGCCAGGGGTGGTCGCATTGTCGTGCAGATGTGGCACGTCGGTCGCATCTCGCACGATACGCTGCAGCCGGGCGGCGGCAAGCCGGTGGCGCCTTCGGCGATCCGCGCCAAGTCCAAGACATATCTCATCAATCCGGACGGCACCGGCTCGTTTGCCGAAACCTCCGAGCCGCGTGCACTCGATATCTCCGAGCTTGATGGGATCGTCGAGGACTATCGCAAGGCGGCCCGGGCAGCCATCGACGCCGGCTTCGACGGCGTTGAAATCCACGCGGCCAATGGCTATCTCATCGACCAGTTCCTGCGTTCCGGCTCGAACGAGCGCACCGACGCCTATGGCGGCTCGATCGAGAACCGTGCCCGCTTCCTTTTCCAGGTGGTCGACGCCATCACATCGGAGATCGGAGCCGGTCGTGTGGGTATTAGGCTTTCGCCGGTGACGCCTGCTAACGACGCCTTCGATCCGGAGCCGCAGCCGCTGTTCAGCTATGTCGTCAAGCACCTGGCCCGCTATCCCCTCGCCTATATCCACATCATCGAGGGTGCGACCGGCGGTCCGCGCGACCACCAGCAGGGTGAACGTCCGTTCGATTATGCTGCGCTGCGTGCCGTCTACGTTGCCGCCGGCGGCAAGGCCGCCTGGATGACGAACAACGGCTATGATCGCGATCTCGCGGCAGAAACGGTCAAGAACGGTGAGGCAGATCTGGTCGCCTTCGGTAAGCCGTTCATTGCCAATCCGGACCTCGTCGAGCGGCTGAAGGAGAACGCTGCCTTGAACGCGCCGGACCAGGCGACGTTCTATGGCGGTGACGCCAAGGGGTATACCGACTACCCATCCCTTGAACAGGTTGCCTGACGTTCCCACATGCTCACATGCCCCGTCGTTCGACGGGGCATGTTTCCCTGGGAAGTCTTTCCATTCATGTCGTCTTCTTATTTCGAGAAATGGTCATTGCTGCCCGATGGCGAGGTGATCGTTACCCCCTCCAGTCATCTTTATCCCGTTCGCTATCGAAACGGTGCGGCGATGCTGAAGATCGCTCACGACCCGGAAGAGAAGTTCGGCCGTCTGCCACTGGCCTACTGGAACGGGCAAGGTGCGGCGCGCGTGTATCAATCGGACGCTGACGCCGTTCTGATGGAGCGCACGGACAGTCAGAGAAACCTCTTTCATATGGCGATGACGGGAGGCGATGTGGACGTAACGCGCATCATCTGCCGCACCGTCGCCAGGCTTCATGCGCCGCGTTCGACCCCGGTTCCCTCAGATCTGGTCCCTCTCGACAAGTGGTTCGCCTCGCTCGAGGCGGCCGCTCCCGTTCATGGCGGCCTTTTTGCGCGGGCACTCGATGCGGCGAAAACCTTACTTGCCGATCCGGAGCCGCCTGTCGTGCTGCACGGTGACGTTCACCACGCCAATATTCTCGATTTCGGCGATCGCGGCTGGCTGGCGATCGACCCGAAACGCGTTGTTGGCGACCGCGGTTACGACTATGCCAACCTGTTCTGCAATCCCGAACTGCCGCTGGTGACCGCGCCGGGCCGGCTGCAGCGGCATCTGCCCGTTGTTGCCGAGGAGACGGGGCTCCCGCCACGCCGGATCCTTCATTGGGTTCTTGCCTATGCCGGGCTTTCCGCCGCCTGGTTCCTCGAGGATGGTGATGATCCCGGCGTCGAAAGTGATCTGATCATGGCCGGCATCGCCATCGCCGAACTCGACCGCTAGGTTGCGCCCGTTTTCAATAGGATAACCGCGTAGGTGCAAGGCTCCGTGTCGTCGTTGCGAAAGACGCAATCCTGTGGCGCACCAAGCTCCAGGCAGTCTCCCTCGCCAAGGACATGTGTCTCGTTGCCCTCCACGAAGGTGAGGCGTCCGAGTTTCACCCATATCCATCGCCGATGAAAGGCATAGGCTGCGGCCGGGATCGGCACTTCCGTCCCTGCCGGAAGCTCGACCTCGACGAGGTCGAGCGGCTGGTCCGACATCGCCGAGACATGGCGGCGAAGATAGCCACTCTGCGGGTCGCGCCAAACCGGCTGGTCCTCGCGTCGCGACAGCCTGCCCTGGCTCATCTCGGCACGTGCAATCAGGCTCGACATTGTCAGGCCGAAAGCGCCTGCAAGTCGAGCCAGCAGCGTTGCCGTCGGGCTGCTGCCTGCGCGCTCGATTTTGTGGATCATCGTGCGGGAGACGCCGGAGCGTTCGGCCAGCTCACTCAGCGACCAGCCGCGGATTTCCCTTTCGAGGCGGATACGCTCGCTGATGCGTTGATCGAGACTGTACACTTTAGTATCCATCGCATACTTATATAGTGTACGAACATGCGGGGCAACATGCTGATCAGACAAGCAAGGGAAGATGACCTGTCGGTTATCTGCGAGATCTACAACGACGCGGTGGCCAACACGACCGCCATCTGGAACGAGACGATCGTCGATGTCGCCAATCGCTCTGCCTGGCTCAAGGCGCGACGTGAAGCGGGATACCCGGTGCTGGTCGCCATATCCGATGCTGGTGAAATCGTCGGCTACGCCTCCTTTGGCGACTGGCGGGCGTTTGATGGCTACCGGCACACCGTCGAGCATTCCGTCTATGTCCAAAGCGACAGCCGTGGCGGCGGTATCGGCCGCAAGCTGATGCTCGCCTTGATCGCCGAGGCCGAGCGGCTCGACAAGCATGTGATGGTGGCGGGGATAGAGTCGGAAAACACCGCTTCGATCGGGCTTCACCAGCAACTGGGTTTCACCGAGACCGGCCGGATGCGCGAAGTCGGAACGAAATTCGGCCGTTGGCTCGATCTGACCTTCATGCAGTTGGTGCTCACCACCGGCTCACCCGCTTGACGGAGCGGTTTTTCCGCAGCGCGCGAGATGCTATGTAGGAAGCCGGTCAGTTTCGGCGAAGCATTGTGGGCGACACGGTATGGGGAACGGCAGCTCGGAAAGTCTTGCGTTTGCTGTCAGAGCTCTGCTCGCGCTGCTGCTCGCGGTGACCATAGGGCGGCCGGATATTGCTTACGCCCGCATCGACGAATTGCCGGTGCGCGCCAAATGCATCTATGTCGGCCAATCGGCGACGGACCCGTCCAAATCACTCTGCGTCAGCAAGGAGAGCTTCGAGCGCGACGTTTGCGGCGTCATAGATCACTACGCCACAGCCAATGATCTGCCTCCGGCTTTTTTCGCACGCCTGATCTGGCGTGAAAGCCTGTTCCGTCCGAACGCGGTCAGCCCGAAAGGAGCCGAAGGCATCGCGCAGTTCATGCCGGGTACGGCGAAAATGCGCGGCCTTTCCAACAGCTTCGATGTCATTGCCGCCCTGGGGAAATCGGCCGAGTATCTCGGTGAGCTGAAGGCGCGCTATGGCAATCTCGGGTTTGCGGCTGCCGCCTACAATGCGGGCGAAAATGGGCTGGAGCGTTTTCTGGAGGTGGACTGGCTGCCCTCAGAGACGCGCAACTATGTGCTGGCAATCACTGCCTTTAGCGTCGAGGACTGGCGGGACAATCCGCCCAAGGTGCTCGATCTGACGCTCGACAAGAACAAAAATTTCCTCGAAGGCTGCGTGGCGCTGGCAAGCACGCGCCAGCTGCGCGAGATCGACGTGATCGACGAGGCGGAGTGGGCGCCCTGGGGCGTGCAGCTTGCAGCCCATTTTCAGAAGTCCATTGCGCAGCGGTTGTTCGTCAATGCCATCAAACGCCTGCCGGACCCTATCCGCAGCGAAAAGGCGCTGCTGCTGCGCGAACGCAACGCCAGCTTCGGCCGCCGCATTCGCTATGCCGCTCGCATCGGCCGAGACAGCCAGGCGGACGCCAATGCGCTATGCGCCACCATCCGGAAAAATGGTGGCGCCTGTCTGGTTTTCAGGAACTGACTGCCATCTTGGCAGGCGCCAACGCCTCACCGCCTTCAATGTATCCGACGGTCTGCGGCAGGCAGCCAAGGGACTTCAGGGTTTTCGCCACGGCTTCATCGATCGGCGTATGCGGCTCCTCACCGAGTAAGGCCAGCAGCCGATCGTTCGGCATCTGCAGCGGTTGGCGCCAGAGGTAGCGCATCTTGCGCAACTCGCGAAACAGCGGCACGACGGGAGACGCCAACGTCACCAGCCACCATGGAAAGGCGCGTGCCGGAAGGTTTTTCAATCCCGCCGCACGCGCTATGGCGGCAACCATCTTCGTGCCGTCGTCATCGACGAAACCGCGCATATGGTAGACGGAGAAGGCCGGCAGATCCTCGGCGCGCTCGATCAGGCGGATCATCGTCTCGGCCACGTCGGGCAAATAGGCCCATTGATGCGCAATGCCCTTCTTTCCGGGGTAGCTGACGGCGCTCAGCGGCTTGCCAGGCTTCACCAGCGCTTGCGAGAACCAGTTGTTGGCCGCGTCGGGACCAAAGAAATCCCCTGCCCGCAGGATGATCACGCCGACACCGGCGTCCGACGCAGCCTTCAGCCTTAGCTCCATCTCTTTGCGGATCATGCCCTTGTCCGTATGCGGGTGCTGAGGGCTGTCTTCGGTCAGCACAGGGAAAGCATCAGGGCCGAAATTGTAGATCGTTCCAGGAAAAAGAATGCGAGCACCTTCCGCTTTTGCAGCGGCAATGGTGTTGTCGAGCATCGGCAGGACCAGCTGACCCCAGTTGCGGTAGCCGGGTGGATTGACGGCATGGACGATCAGTTTGACGCCTTCGGCGGCGGCGCGTACGTCCCGTTGCTTCATCGCGTCACCCTCGATCCATTCGTACATGGGCGCCTTCTGGGCAGCCTTGGCGACATTGCGGTTGAGTGCGCGCACTTTCCATCCGCGCTGGCTGAGGCCGCGAGCAACGGCACTACCGATGCCGCCGGTCGCGCCCAATACCAGGACTGTTCTTGCTTTTTCCAGATTGTCGGTCATTGCGTGTCTCCATCGGTTTTGATGGCAATACTGTCCTGCAATGCGCTGATAAACGGAATTGTCGTTTTCTGTTTCGTTGCTATACTTTTATGTATGAGCAAGATCGAACCCAGCTGGGACTACTACCGGACATTTCTGATGGTGCTGAAAGGGGGCTCGCTTTCAGCGGCCGCACGCGAACTCGGCCTGACGCAGCCGACGGTCGGGCGCCATGTCGATGCGATGGAGGAGATACTCGGGTTTCCGCTCTTCACCCGCTCCCCGCAGGGCCTGCTGCCGACCGATGCCGCCCGCGCGCTGCAACCCTATGCTGAAACGCTGGCGGCGACGTCAGCCGCCCTGCTTCGCGCCGCCTCCGGCCAGCAGGGCACCGTCAGCGGAACGGTGCGCATCAGCGCCAGCGAAGTCATCGGTATCGAGGTCCTGCCGCCTATCCTTGCCGACCTGCACGAGCGATACCCGGATTTGACCATCGAGCTGTCGGCTTCCGATGCGATCGAGGACATCCTTCGGCAGGAGGCGGACATCGCGGTGCGCATGGCGGTGCCCGGCCAGGATGCGCTGGTGGCGCTTCATATCGGCCCGGTGCCGCTCGGCTTTCATGCCCATCGGCGGTATCTCGACCGGTGCGGGATGCCGGAGACGCTTGCCGATCTGGCCCGGCACAGTCTGATCGGCTACGACCATGAGACGGCGGCAATCCGTGCCATCATCGCCCGCACACCCGGTTTGCCGGAGGTGCGCTTTGCGCTGAAGGCGGATAGTAACCTCGCACAACTGGCCGCCATTCGCGCTGGTTTCGGCATCGGCATCTGCCAGAATGCGCTTGCTGCCCGCGATCCCAATATTCTTCCGGTTCTGGCGGACGGTTTTGCAATGAAGCTTGAGACCTGGCTCGTCATGCATGAAAACCTGAAGACCGCGCCCCGTTGCCGCGTGGTCTTCGATGCATTGGCCAAGGGCCTGAGAACCTATATCCGCCAGCCGTGACGTGTTGTGCTTCAATAGAAAAGCCCGCCAATTGGCGGGCTTTTCGGTCGATTGAAGCAGTCTATCAGGCTTCGGCTTCAGGCGTTTCCGGTGCGCCGTTCTCAGCCACCACCAACTCTTCGCCGTCTTCTTCGCCTTCCGGCTCGCTGATGCGCTCGACAGAGACGACCTTTTCGTCCTTCGCCGTCGAGAAGATTGTCACGCCCTTGGTTGCGCGGCTGGCAAGCCGGACGCCATTGATCGGTACGCGGATCAACTGGCCGCCGTCGGAGACGAGCATGATCTGGTCGTTGTCTTCGATCGGGAAGGTTGCAACCAGTTGGCCGATCTCTGCCGTCTTCGAGGTGTCGGTGGCGCGGATGCCCTTGCCGCCGCGACCCGAGGTGCGGAAATCGTAGGAAGACGAACGCTTGCCGAAGCCCTTCTCCGAAACCGTCAGCACGAACTGCTCGCGTGCCTTCAGCTCTTCGAAGCGCTCATTGCTGAGTTCCCCACCTTCGGTGACTTCTTCACCGACCAGCGCGATTTCTTCTTCATCGCCGTTGGTCGCACGCCGCTCGGCAGCGGCCCGTTTCAGATAGGCGGCCCGTTCCCATGGCTCCGCGTCGACATGGCCGAGGATCGCCATCGAGATGATGCGGTCGCCATCGCCGAGGTTGATGCCGCGAACGCCGATCGAGTTACGGCCGGCAAAGACGCGCACGTCGTCGACGGGGAAGCGGATGCACTGGCCGAGCGCCGTCGTCAGCATGACGTCGTCATGCTCGGTGCAGGTGTCGACCGAGAGGATCTCGTCGCCATCCTCGTCCAGCTTCATCGCGATCTTGCCGTTGCGGTTGACCTGGACGAAGTCCGACAGCTTGTTCCGGCGAACCGTCCCGCGGGTCGTCGAGAACATGACATCGAGGTTTTCCCACGTCGTTTCGTCCTCGGGCAGCGGCATGATCGTGGTGATGCGTTCGCCAGGCTCCAGCGGCAGCATGTTGATGAGCGCCTTGCCGCGCGACTGCGGCGTGCCGATGGGCAGACGCCAGACCTTCTCCTTGTAGACGATGCCACGCGAAGAGAAGAACAGAATCGGCGTGTGGGTATTGGCAACGAATAGCCGGGTAACGAAATCCTCGTCCCTGGTCGCCATGCCGGAACGGCCCTTGCCGCCGCGGCGCTGCGCCCGATAGGTCGTCAGCGGTACGCGCTTGATATAGCCGAGATGCGAAACGGTCACGACCATGTCTTCGCGGGCGATCAGATCCTCGTCGTCCATGTCGGGACCGCCTTCGGCGATCTCGCTTCGACGCGGCGTGCCGAACTCCTGGCTGATGGCCGTGAGTTCGTCCTTGACGATGGTCATGATGCGCAGGCGCGACGACAGGATGTCGAGGTAATCCTTGATTTCGTCGCCGATCTTGTTGAGTTCGTCACCGATTTCGTCGCGACCGAGCGCGGTCAGGCGCTGCAGACGCAGGTCGAGAATGGCGCGCGCCTGCTCTTCCGACAGGTTGTAGGTGTTGTCCTCGTTGATCCGGTGACGCGGATCGTCGATCAGCCGGATGAGGCTGTCGACGTCATGCGCCGGCCAGCGGCGTTCCATCAACTGTTCGCGTGCGGTCTGTGGATCGGGCGCTTGCCGGATCAGCTTGATCACTTCGTCAATGTTGGCAACGGCGATGGCGAGACCGACGAGCACGTGGGCGCGGTCGCGCGCCTTGCGCAGCAGGTACTTCGTTCTCCGGCTAACGACCTCTTCGCGGAAGGAGACGAAAGCCCTGAGCATGTCGAGCAGCGTCATCTGCTCCGGCTTGCCGCCGTTGAGCGCCACCATGTTGCAGCCGAAGGACGACTGCAGCGGCGTGTAACGGTAGAGCTGGTTGAGGATGACGTCGGCGTTGGCGTCGCGCTTCAGTTCGACCACGACGCGGTAGCCCTGACGGTCCGACTCGTCGCGCAGATCCGAGATGCCTTCGATGCGCTTGTCGCGCACCAGTTCGGCCATCTTCTCGATCATCGTCGCCTTGTTCACCTGGAAGGGGATCTCGGTGATGATGATCTGCTCGCGGTCGCCGCGCATCGGCTCGATATGGGCACGGCCGCGCATGATGACCGAGCCGCGGCCGGTTTCGTAAGCCGAGCGGATGCCCGAGCGGCCGAGGATGAGCGCGCCGGTCGGGAAGTCCGGACCGGGGATGATTTCCATCAGTTCCGGCAGTTCGATCGCCGGATTGTCGATCAGCGCCATGCAGCCGTTGATGACTTCGACGAGGTTGTGCGGCGGAATGTTGGTCGCCATGCCGACCGCGATGCCGCCGGCGCCGTTGACGAGCAGGTTCGGGAACTTCGCGGGCACCACCACCGGCTCGCTCAGCGTGCCGTCGTAGTTGTCGCGGAAATCGACCGTTTCCTTGTCGAGGTCGTCGAGCAGCGAGTGCGCGGCCTTTTGCAGGCGGCATTCGGTGTAGCGTTCTGCCGCCGGCGGGTCGCCGTCGACGGAGCCGAAGTTGCCCTGACCGTCGATCAGGGGCAGCCGCAGCGACCAGTCCTGCGCCATGCGCGCCAGTGCGTCGTAGATCGCCGAGTTGCCGTGCGGGTGGTACTTACCCATCACGTCCCCGGTGACGCGGGCGCATTTGACGTACTTCTTGTTCCAGTCGATGCCGAGTTCGCTCATCCCGTAGAGGATGCGGCGGTGAACGGGTTTCAGACCGTCACGCACGTCTGGAAGCGCGCGGCTGACGATGACGCTCATGGCGTAATCGAGATAGGACCGCTGCATTTCCTCGATGATGGAAATCGGCTCGATGCCTGGCGGAGTCTTTCCGCCGCCGGGAGTGCTTTGCTCAGTCAATTGTGATCACGATCTTTGTTCAGAATCAGTCGGATATTTATAGCGGAATGCGCCTGGAAGCGCCAATTTTGGCCCGTGGTTGTGAACAGTCTTTTGCCGTCGGAATAGGCTTTTCTAGGGCATTGCGGCGGAAATCGGAAGTGCTGGCGACAAAGTCGGCTGCCGGGCCTGAACGGCTGTGAGAAGGTTCCGTCACACCCTCATTAAGCTATTGCTCAAGCTTTGGCCACCGACCCCTTCCCAAGCCCGCCCCGCTTGCCTAACAATGCTGTCCTGCCACCGAGAAAACTCGGGGCGCGCATAATAATCCGGAAGGGGAAACGGATGTTCAATGTCGACCTGCTGGTCAACGCACTCACCACGCTGCTCGTCACGCTCGATCCGCCGGGTCTGGCTCCGATCTTCCTGAGCCTCACGGTCGGCCTCAGCCGACAGGAGCGCTTTCAGGTGGCCACGCGCGGCTCGCTGATCGCCTTTTTCATCCTTGCCGCCTTTGCCGTCTTCGGCAATGGCATCCTCGGGCTGCTCGGCATTTCCATCGGAGCGTTCCGTATCGCCGGTGGTCTGCTCCTGTTCTGGATCGCCTTCGAGATGATCTTCGAGAAGCGTCAGGAGCGGAAGGAAAAGACCGGCGAGAACGCCACGGTGAAAGATCACATCCATAACATTGCCGTGTTTCCTCTGGCCCTGCCATTGATTGCCGGACCGGGCGCGATCTCCGCGACGATCCTGCTCGCGGGTTCGTTCCCGACCGCGGTCGAGCGCACGCAGCTCTTGATCGTCATCGCACTGTCGATGTTCAGCCTGTTCCTGGCGCTTGTCATCGCCGAACGCATCGACCGCTTTCTCGGGGTCACCGGCCGGGCGATCCTCACCCGCCTGCTCGGGGTCATCCTGGCTGCACTGGCGGTCCAGTTCGTCGTCGACGGCGTGAAATCGGCGATGGCCGTTTGAGGCCATTGGGATGTCCGAGCATTTCCGCTTTGGTTAGAGCCGCGGAGGCATCCCATCTCTTTGTCCGATGCACTTCAGGACGGAACACCGCTTCGCCCCTTTTTCCGAAGTGCTGTCAGCTGACAGAAGCTTTCGCTTGAACGCAAGAAGGACCGGTTTCCCGGCCCTTCTTCAATTCATTGTATTTCCAACAAAGCCCGTGCTGACCCGGTCCGCTCTTCATGAGGCGTCCGAAGCACCCGACCGCTGTGCCCGAGGCGTGGCTCAGAACGGGATGTCGTCGTCGAGATCGCGCGAGAAGTTGCCGCCGCCCTGGCTGCCCTGACCACCCTGGCCGCCGCCAGAGCGTCCGCCACCGGAGGACTGGCGCGGCTGCTGGTCGTAGTCGTCGTAACCGCCGCCACTGCTGGCTCCACCGAAGTCGCTACCGCCGCCCCGGCTGACGCCGCCGCCACCGCCCTCGCCGCGACCGTCAAGCATGGTCAGCGTCGAGTTGAAGCCCTGCAGCACGATTTCCGTCGAGTAGCGGTCGTTGCCGGTCTGGTCCTGCCATTTGCGGGTCTGCAGCGCGCCTTCGATATAGAGCTTGGCGCCCTTCTTGACATATTGCTCGACGACCTTGCACAGGCCCTCGTTGAAGACGACGACGGTGTGCCATTCGGTCTTCTCCTTGCGCTCGCCGCTGTTGCGGTCGCGCCAGGTTTCTGAAGTCGCGATGCGCAGGTTGGCGATCGGCCGGCCGTCCTGCGTGCGCCGGATTTCCGGGTCTGCCCCGACGTTTCCGACCAAGATCACCTTGTTGACGCTACCAGCCATATTGCTTTTCCCGTGGTTTTGCCGCGCCACCGGCACGGCTTTCGAATTTCAAGAGCGCGCATCTTAGCGGCCCGCAGCCGCGGATACGCCCCGCATCATACATAATCCACAACAGATTTAGTCGATTTGCGCGCTATTTGTTCTTTATTTGTTCTAGTATTTCCCTATGATCCTGTCAACCGAATCGAAATGGCCACCAGTTTTGCCGATTGCGCCTCGACATGGGCGTTAGCGTCATTACATAGGGGGCTTTCAACCGACATGCAAAAGCTGGCTTCCGATGAGCGAACTCAAGACCATCTCCATTCGTGGCGCGCGCGAGCACAATCTCAAGGGCATCGATCTCGATCTGCCGCGCAACAAGCTGATCGTGATGACGGGACTTTCCGGCTCCGGCAAGTCGTCGCTCGCCTTCGATACAATCTATGCCGAAGGTCAGCGCCGCTATGTCGAGAGCTTGTCTGCCTATGCGCGCCAGTTCCTTGAGATGATGCAGAAGCCGGATGTCGACCAGATCGACGGCCTGTCGCCGGCGATTTCTATCGAACAGAAGACGACCTCGCGCAACCCGCGCTCGACGGTCGGTACGGTCACCGAGATCTACGATTACATGCGCCTGTTGTTTGCGCGCGTCGGTGTGCCCTATTCGCCGACAACGGGCTTGCCGATCGAAAGCCAGACGGTCAGCCAGATGGTCGACCGGGTCCTCGCCTTCGGTGAAGGCACGCGTCTTTACATCCTCGCGCCGCTCGTGCGCGGCCGCAAGGGCGAGTACAAGAAGGAACTCGCCGAGCTGATGAAGAAGGGTTTTCAGCGCGTCAAGGTTGACGGCACCTTCTATGAAATCGCCGAGGTTCCCGCCCTCGACAAGAAATACAAGCATGACATCGACGTCGTCGTCGACCGTGTCGTCGTGCGGCCTGACCTTGCTTCGCGCCTTGCCGACAGCCTGGAAACCTGCCTGACGCTCGCCGATGGTCTTGCTGTCGCGGAGTTCGCCGACAAGCCGCTGCCGCCGGAAGAGACGGCTGCCGGCGGCTCGGCCAACAAGTCGCTCAACGAAACCCACGAGCGCGTGCTGTTTTCGGAAAAGTTCGCCTGCCCGGTCTCCGGCTTTACCATTTCCGAGATTGAGCCGCGTCTGTTCTCGTTCAACAACCCCTTCGGTGCCTGCCCGACCTGTGACGGTCTCGGCAGCCAGCAGAAGATCGACGAGGCGCTGATCGTGCCGGAAGACCACAGGACGCTGCGCGACGGAGCGATTGCGCCCTGGGCCAAGTCGTCGTCGCCCTATTACAACCAGACGCTGGAAGCGCTCGGTAAGGTTTTTGGCTTCAAGCTCGGCAATCGCTGGAGCGAACTGTCCGCCGACGCGCAGAAGGCCATCCTGCACGGTACGGAAGAGAAGATCGTCTTTCATTACGAGGACGGCGCCCGCTCCTACAACACCACCAAGAATTTCGAGGGTATCGTGCCCAACCTCGAGCGCCGCTGGAAGGAAACCGACAGCGCCTGGGCGCGCGAGGAAATCGAGCGCTACATGTCGGCAGCGCCCTGCCCGGCCTGCGCAGGCTTCCGCCTGAAGCCGGAAGCGCTTGCCGTCAAGATCGACAAGCTGCATATCGGTCACGTCACCCAGATGTCGATCCGCGTGGCGCGCGATTGGTTCGAGGCGCTGCCGTCGCATCTCAACACCAAGCAGAACGAGATTGCGGTTCGCATCCTCAAGGAAATCCGCGACCGCCTGCGCTTCCTCAACGATGTTGGTCTCGAATATCTGAGCCTCTCGCGCAACTCCGGCACGCTGTCGGGCGGTGAAAGCCAGCGCATTCGACTGGCGTCGCAGATCGGTTCCGGTTTGACGGGCGTGCTTTACGTGCTCGACGAGCCGTCTATCGGCCTGCACCAGCGCGACAACGCGCGCCTGCTCGATACGCTGCGCCACCTGCGCGATATCGGTAACACGGTGATCGTTGTCGAACATGACGAGGACGCGATCCTGACGGCCGACTATGTCGTCGACATCGGGCCTGCCGCCGGCATCCATGGCGGCGAGGTTATCGCGCAAGGCTCGCCCGCCGACGTGATGTCCAATCCGAAGTCGTTGACGGGAAAGTACCTCTCCGGTGAACTATCGGTTGCCGTTCCGGGCGAGCGCCGCAAGCCGAAGAAGAAGAAGGAAATCACCGTCGTCGGTGCCCGCGCCAACAATCTGAAGAATGTCACGGCTTCCATTCCGCTCGGCATCTTCACCGCGGTGACCGGCGTGTCCGGTGGCGGCAAGTCCACCTTCCTGATCGAGACGCTCTACAAGGCCGCCGCGCGCCGGATCATGGGCGCGCGCGAAAACCCGGCCGAACACGATCGTATCGACGGCTTCGAGCACATCGACAAGGTGATCGACATCGACCAGTCGCCGATCGGCCGCACGCCGCGCTCCAACCCGGCAACCTATACCGGCGCCTTTACCCCGATCCGCGACTGGTTCGCGGGCCTGCCGGAAGCCAAGGCCCGCGGCTACCAGCCCGGCCGTTTCTCCTTCAACGTCAAGGGTGGACGCTGCGAAGCCTGCCAGGGCGACGGCGTCATCAAGATCGAGATGCACTTCCTGCCGGATGTCTACGTCACCTGCGACGTCTGCCACGGCAAGCGCTACAACCGCGAAACGCTCGACGTCCACTTCAAGGGCAAGTCGATTGCCGACGTGCTCGACATGACCGTCGAGGAAGGCGTCGAGTTCTTCGCGGCCGTGCCGGCTGTGCGCGACAAGCTGGTGACGCTGAACCAGGTGGGCCTCGGCTACATCAAGGTCGGCCAGCAGGCAAACACGCTTTCGGGCGGCGAAGCCCAGCGCGTCAAGCTTGCCAAGGAGCTGTCGAAGCGCTCGACCGGACGCACGCTTTATATCCTCGACGAACCGACGACAGGCTTGCATTTCCACGACGTCGCAAAACTTCTTGAAGTGCTGCACGAACTCGTCAACCAGGGCAATTCGGTCGTGGTCATCGAGCACAATCTCGAGGTCATCAAGACCGCCGACTGGGTGATCGACTTCGGTCCCGAAGGTGGCGACGGCGGCGGCGAAGTCATCGCCAAGGGAACGCCGGAGGACGTGGTCAAGGAACCACGCTCCTATACCGGCCAGTTCCTGAAGGAGCTTCTGGAGCGCCGTCCGATGAAAAAGGTCGAGGCAGCCGAGTGAACGTCTCGGGCGTCGGCCGGGGAAACGCTGTTGCCGGTTTCGCTCAGATGCGGCCGGCGACGGTCAACGACCTACCCATTGTGCGGGACATCACCGCGGCAGCCTACGCACCATACACTGACTTGCTCGGCGGGCCACCATTGCCCGTGACCGAGGACTACGTGCCACGCATCGCGCGAAACGAAGTCTGGCTTCGCGACGATGGTGAAGTGATTTCCGCTCTTGCCGTCTTCGAGCGGCACGAAGATCACCTCTTGATCTTCAGCCTTGCGGTCGCGCCTTCCTGTCAACGTCAGGGACTTGGCATGGAATTGCTGCGGTTTGTGGATGCGCAGGCTGTCCAACAGGGCGTGCCGGAGGTGCGGCTTTATACCAATGCGCGGATGGAGCGAAACATCGCGCTCTACCGAGCCTATGGTTTTCAAGAAACGGGTCGCCGTCAGCACCCCTATCGGCCAGCGTGGATGCTGGTGGATATGGCCAAGCCTGCGGAGCGGATGGCAGCCGAAGTAAATTGACATGCGGCCTGATCGTGCCGCCATGAGGAGGATGGGATGACGAAATCCGGAAAGATCCGCGTTGGTATCGGCGGTTGGACGTTTGAGCCCTGGGAGGGTACGTTCTATCCCGACACTCTGTCGAAGAAGCGCCAGCTCGAATATGCGGGCAAGGAATTGCGGGCGATCGAGGTCAATGGCACCTACTACTCGTCGCAGAAGCCCGAGACTTTCGCCAGGTGGGCAGCGGAAGTGCCGGAGGATTTCGTCTTCTCGCTGAAGGCCAGTCGCTTCGTCACCAATCGCAAGATTTTGGCTGAAGCCGGTGAATCCATGCAGAAATTCCTGACGCAGGGGTTGACGGAACTCGGCCCCCATCTCGGGCCGATCCTTTGGCAGTTCGCCCCGACGAAGAAGTTCGAGCCGGAGGATTTCGAAGGCTTCCTCAAGCTCCTGCCGGAGAAGCAGGATGGCCTGCCGCTCAGCCATGTCGTCGAGGTGCGCAATCCGACGTTCCAGGCGCCAGACTTCGTTAGCCTGCTTGAAAAATACAAGGTGGCCGTCGTCCTGGCGGAACACGCGGACTATCCGATGATCGCCGACGTCACCGCCGATTTTGTCTATCTGCGCCTGCAGAAGGGCAGCGACGACATCAAGACCTGCTACGCGAGCGACCAGCTCGACCTCTGGGCGGACCGTGCCAAGTCGTTTGCTGACGGCGGAGAGCCCGACGGGCTTGCCAAGAGCGCGCCCGATCGCAAGGCAAAGAAGGAGCCGCGCGATGTCTTCGCTTTCTTCATCACCGAAGGCAAGGTGAACGCGCCAAACGGTGCGCGCGAGTTGCAGAAGCGCGTCGACTAAGGCTTGCCACACAAAAGAGTGCACTGAGGTTTGGCGATGGCCACATGCGCGACCGCAAAACGTAATGCACGGCTAGTGGATCTGAAGGCTCGCCACGCGTTTTGACCGCAGTTTCAGGCACGGGGACCTGCCCGCGCCTCCCCAACGCGGCGCTATTGGGCAGCCTCCATATCTGGAAACGAATCAAATCGCGCTACCCGTCACATCGGCGGCGCTTGCGCAACAGCGCCTGCCCCTGGGGATGCCATTTATATGCTTTTTTACCCTTCAAAAATTTGATTTTTCGCCTGCCGCTGCGGCAGCGTCGCAGACAACCTGCGGAAGTGCCTGATTTTCAAGGCATTGGCCGCTTTCCCCGTTTTCCACAGTCGATCCACACAACATCTAGCGCTCAAACTTCCGTCACAAACCACCCCTTGACGCCCTAGGACGATTCACGGTTAATGGATTTCACGTTGCGACGGCGGCGGACCGGAATGTTTTGAGCCCGGTTCATTTCACGAAATCGTCGGTTCTGACATGCGGCAAACGCGGGTTCCCCGCTTGAGCCGCAGTGAGGAGTTCTGTGCGTCATTTCGAGCCCGCTTGAGCAACATTTGGCTGGCATCAGGAAGCTGTTAATACTATATTTAGTGCTTGCAGCCAGCCTATCTCACAAGATACAGGGTCACCCAAATCTGGGTTTCCCTTCAATGACGGAAGCTGAGACTGGCTGCGGAATGGCTCCGCGGCCGGGCGGGGACAATTGCGCCTGTGGCGGGCGCATGGCAACACGAAGGACACGGGACAATGCTGATCGAACGTCGTTTCACCAAGGCAGGGCAATCCGCCTATGCGGAGATAGAGTTCCGCAAAGCTACGAGTGAAATCAAGAATCCCGACGGCTCGATCGTTTTCCGTCTGGCCGATATCGATGTTCCGGCGCAGTTCAGCCAGGTCGCCGCCGATATTCTCGCCCAGAAGTATTTCCGCAAGGCTGGCGTGCCGGCGAAGCTGAAGCGCGTCGAAGAGAACGATGTCCCCTCCTTCCTCTGGCGCTCGGTTCCCGACACGGAAGCGCTGAAGGCGCTGCCGAAGGACGAACAGTACGGCTCCGAAACCGATGCGCGCCAGGTTTTCGATCGCCTGGCCGGCACCTGGGCCTATTGGGGCTGGAAGGGCGGCTACTTCGCCAGCGAAGAAGACGCTTCCGCCTTCCGTGATGAACTCGCCTATATGCTCGCCACCCAGCGCGTTGCCCCGAACTCCCCGCAATGGTTCAACACCGGCCTGCATTGGGCCTATGGCATCGACGGCCCCGGCCAGGGCCACTTCTATGTCGACCCCTTCACCGGCAAGCTGACGAAGTCCAAGTCGGCCTACGAGCACCCGCAGCCGCACGCCTGCTTCATCCAGTCGGTTGCCGACGACCTCGTCAACGAGGGCGGCATCATGGATCTGTGGGTGCGTGAAGCGCGCCTGTTCAAGTATGGCTCCGGCACCGGCTCCAACTTCTCGCATCTGCGCAGCGAAGGCGAAAAGCTTTCGGGCGGCGGCAAGTCCTCGGGCCTGATGTCGTTCCTGAAGATCGGCGACCGCGCTGCCGGCGCCATCAAATCGGGCGGCACCACCCGCCGCGCCGCCAAGATGGTCGTCGTCGATATCGACCACCCGGATATCGAGGAATACATCAACTGGAAGGTCAAGGAAGAGCAGAAGGTTGCAGCGCTCGTCACCGGCTCGAAAGTCGTCGCCAAGCACCTGAAGGCGATCATGAAGGCCTGCATCAACTGCGACGGCACCGACGACGCCTGCTATGACCCCAAGCAGAATCCGGCGCTCAAGCGCGAGATCCGCGCTGCCAAGCAGTCGCTGGTTCCTGAAAACTATGTCCAGCGCGTCATCCAGTTCGCCAAGCAGGGCTACAAGGACCTCGAGTTCAAGACCTACGACACCGACTGGGATTCGGAAGCCTACCTCACGGTTTCGGGCCAGAACTCCAACAATTCGGTCTCGATCAAGGACGACTTCCTGCGCGCTGTCGAAGCCGATGGCGACTGGCATCTGACCGCCCGCAAGGACGGCCGCGTGATGAAGACGCTGAAGGCGCGCGACCTCTGGGAATCGATTTCCTACGCCGCCTGGGCATCAGCCGATCCGGGCCTGCACTTCAACACGACGATGAACGACTGGCACACGAGCCCCGCCGCCGGCCCGATCCGCGCGTCGAACCCGTGCTCGGAGTACATGTTCCTCGACGACACCGCCTGCAACCTCGCCTCGCTGAACCTGATGATGTTCAAGGATGCGGCAACGAAGCGCATCAACATTGCCGATTACGAGCACGCCGTGCGTCTTTGGACCGTCGTTCTCGAAGTCTCCGTGATGATGGCGCAGTTCCCGTCCCGCGAGATTGCGGAACTGTCCTACGAATACCGCACGCTCGGCCTTGGCTATGCCAACATCGGCGGCCTGCTGATGTCCTCGGGCATTCCCTATGACTCGACCGAAGGCCGCGCCATTGCCGGTGCGCTGACGGCAATCATGACCGGTGTTTCCTACGCCACCTCGGCGGAGATGGCCGCCAAGCTCGGTCCGTTCCCGGGCTTTGCCCCGAACCGCGACAACATGCTGCGCGTCATCCGCAACCATCGCCGCGCCGCCTACGGCGAGACGACGGGTTATGAAGGTCTCTCGGTCAACCCGGTCGCGCTCATCCACAGCGAAAATCCCGACCAGGACCTCGTCATCCACGCGATGAGCGCCTGGGACAAGGCGCTGGAACTCGGCGAGAAGCACGGCTACCGCAATGCCCAGTCGACCGTCATCGCGCCGACCGGCACGATCGGTCTTGTCATGGACTGCGACACCACCGGCATCGAGCCTGACTTCGCGCTGGTCAAGTTCAAGAAGCTGGCCGGCGGCGGTTACTTCAAGATCATCAACCGCGCCGTTCCCGAAGCCCTGCGTTCGCTCGGCTACTCCGAGAGCCAGCTGGCCGAGATGGAGGCCTATGCGGTCGGCCACGGCAACCTCAACCAGGCGCCTGCGATCAACCCCTCGACGCTGAAGGCCAAGGGCTTCACCGACGAGAAGGTCGAGGCGGTCAACGCTGCCCTGAAGTCGGCCTTCGACATCAAGTTCGTCTTCAACCAGTGGACGCTCGGTGCGGACTTCCTCAAGGGCGCGCTCAAGGTCTCCGACGAGCAGCTCGCGCAGATGGACTTCAACCTGCTCGACCACCTGGGCTTCTCTAAGAAGGACATCGAAGCGGCCAACATCCACGTCTGCGGTGCAATGACGCTCGAAGGCGCGCCGTTCCTCAAGAACGAACACCTGCCCGTTTTCGATTGCGCCAACCCTTGCGGCAAGATCGGCAAGCGCTACCTCTCGGTCGAAAGCCACATCCGCATGATGGCTGCGGCCCAGCCGTTCATTTCGGGTGCGATCTCCAAGACGATCAACATGCCGAACGAGGCGACCGTCGAGGATTGCAAGAACGCCTACATGCTGTCGTGGAAGCTGGCGCTGAAGGCCAACGCGCTCTACCGCGATGGTTCGAAGCTCTCGCAGCCGCTCAACGCCTCGCTGATCGAAGACGAGAATGACGAGGATGCACTGGAAGATCTGATCCAGGCGCCGGCCGCTGCCCAGGCCGTCACCATCACCGAGAAGATCGTCGAGCGCGTCATCGAGAAAGTGATCCGCGCCCGCGAAAAGCTGCCGAACCGCCGCCAGGGTTACACCCAGAAGGCAGTCGTCGGTGGCCACAAGGTTTACCTCCGCACCGGCGAATTCGGCGATGGCCGCATCGGCGAGATCTTCATCGACATGCACAAGGAAGGCGCTGCCTTCCGTGCGATGATGAACAACTTCGCCATCGCCATCTCGCTCGGCCTGCAATATGGCGTGCCGCTCGAAGAATATGTGGAGGCCTTCACCTTCACCAAGTTCGAGCCGGCCGGCATGGTGCAGGGCAACGACGCGATCAAGAACGCAACGTCGATCCTCGACTACGTCTTCCGCGAACTGGCGGTGTCCTACCTCGGCCGTCACGATCTGGCCCATGTCGACACGTCGGACTTCAGCAACACGGCACTCGGCAAGGGTATCCAGGAAGGCAAGACCAACCTGATCTCCACCGGCTGGACCCGCGGCTACAAACCGACCATCGTCGGCGGCACCGCTGATCGCGCTGGCGAGCCGAAGGGTTCGGCAACCGCTGCCCCTGCCCGCGCCTCGTCCGGTGCAACGGTCACCTCGATCGCCGGCAACACGGTTCGCAAGATCGAGCAGACGACGTCGATCGCAACCTCCGAAATCGTCGCCTTCAAGCGCGATTACGAAGAGCGCGCGGCGGAACTGGCCGAAGAGATCGCAGAAGAAGCCGTCGAGACGGTCACGGAAGTGACGGCGCTTTTCTCCGACAAGGCAGCCGCAGAAGCGGCATCGGCGAAGTCCGACGCCAAGAAGCTCGAAGCCGAACGCCGCGCCCGCTCGATCATGCAGGGTTACACCGGCAACATGTGCTCCGAGTGCCAGAACTTCACCATGGTGCGCAACGGCACCTGCGAGAAGTGCGACACCTGCGGCGCCACCAGCGGCTGCAGCTGATCGGAACTGCACTCACCCCTTGTGTGTGTGAGCATGCAGTGCAAGACTAAAGAAACGAGAGGCGCCCCTTTGCTTGGGCGCCTTTCGCGTTTCGTCGGGCGCCGGATCTTCGTCTAACCTGATTGCCCCAGACGCGACGTAATGGATTGGGTTTGCTCTTTCGGACAGAATAGGCCGTTAAAATGCATGTGACGCGTCTGTTGCCATTGCTGCTGCTTGTCTTGCCAGTTGGGTGCGCATATCCAATTTACAAGCAGTTGAAGCCTGCGGCGGATGTCTCCGTGCAAGACGCCAACGGGGTGCCGATCGCCGGCGCAAACGTGCATCTTTGGACCGTTGTTCATCCCTACAGTCGCCGCGGACCTGCCGAGATGAAAGAGACGGACACGTCAGGAAATGCGCGCTTTCACAGCGAGAGTGAGTGGCGTGTTGAGGCTCTGGTCATCCATGGCTACGACGTATTCTCTTGGCGGTGGTGCGTCGCCAAACCTGGCTATGAAACGCGCTATCTGAGGTACGATGATTGGCTCAACACCAAGTCACCGATCGTCCTGCGAGAAGGCGTATCGCAACCGTGTAAGGAGCCTGAGCCTTTTGGGTGACACCCTTGGCAGCCGGCACAGATCATGTATCTGTCGCGGTGATTGAGACACCTGCGGACCACCGCCATGCCGTGGTTCATCGGCAGCCTTACCCATTCACTCCGCTTGTCTGGTTCGTTCCAAATGACAGCCCCCATCATCGACATCATTCTAGAAGATCCGAGCAAGGACGACCTACGGGCGATCGTCGCGACGCTCGATGCCTACAACGCTGCGCATAGCGGGATGGTCGATCAGCCTGGGTTCGCCGTCCTCATCCGCGATCCGGTAACGAAGACGGCGATCGGCGGGCTCTATGCGACGGATGGCTATGGCTGGGCGTTCATCCGTTATCTCGCGATACCGGAAAGCCTGCGCGGCCAGGGCTTTGGGCAACGGCTGATCGCTGAGGCCGAGAAGATCGCACGCGGGCGCGGTTACATCGGTCTTTGGCTCGATACCTTCGAATTCCAGGCGCGGCCCTTCTACGAGAAGCTCGGCTTCGAGGTTTTCGGTCAGCTGGAAGGCGGAGCCGGTGCGATACCGCGGTATTTCCTGAAGAAACGGTTTTAGCTTCGACACCCGCATGCAGATGGCACCCGTCTCGCGGCGCAGACATGGCGCTAAAGGTTGGCGAATGGATCGTGCTGGCTTCTGCCAGCGGGACTGAAGCGTCAGCTCGGCCATGCCAGACAGTTGATGGACGCCATTCGATTGGTTGCCGCCGGCGCCCGGATCGGACTTGTCGTCTGGACGCCGAAGCGGGTCTATTTCATCAGCCCTGCGGCGCGCAAAGCGTCTTCGATGATCTTCTGGACGCCGGAGGAGTGTGCCTTCGCCGTTTCGGTCTGACGCCGCCTCGCCTGCTCCTCTTCATCCTCGGTGACGAGCGTGCCCGGCATAAGGATGTCACCCGTATGGACGAAACCCTCCGACTGTGCGCCCTTCTCATCGTCTTGCCGATGATCCGCGTCAACGGTCACGAGCCCCCAGAACGTGGCAATCTGCAACGTGGAGGATATGCCGGTATCGAGCATGTAGGGGCTTGCCTTGCCGTAGCCGTCAGGACCGGCCGTTGCCAAGGGCGTGCCGTGGCCCATCCCGTTGATTGCGTAGGCTTCGATGACGCCTCGTCCGCCCGCATCATGCCAGACCCGGCGCAGGTGGCCCTTCCCAGGCTCGCTGGTGAAGTCTGTCGTCTTGACGTTGTGAAGCCCCGCCCACTGCCGGACAATCGCCTCCATGTTCGACACATCGACCGTGCCATCGGCAGTTCCGTGCCACACAGATATCGTCGGCCATCGTCCTTCGTAGGATGACGCGCTGCGAACCAGATTCTGTAGGCCGGCTTCGCCCGGAACGCCATGTCCCCGCATGCGGTCGAACGCTTCCGGAATGGATGTTGCCGTGCCATAGGGCAACCCGGCGATGATCGCTCCGCCCGCGAAAACTTCCGGGTAACTTGCCAGCATCACCGATGACATCGCACCGCCGGCCGAAAGACCGACGATGAAGATGCGGCTTCGGTCCAAATTGTAGGTCGAAACCATGGTCTCGATCATCTGGCGGATAGAGAGGGCTTCACCGGCGTCGCGTTTCGAATCGCCAGGCTCGAACCAGTTGAAGCAGAGATTGGCGTTGTTGGCGCGCTGTTGCTCCGGGAAAAGAAGCGCAAAATCGTATCGATCGGCCAGCTCCGACCACCCCGACCCCTCGTCATAAGCGGCGGCGCTCTGGGTGCAGCCGTGCAGGACGACCACCAGTGGAGCACCTGCGGCAAGGTTTTGTGGAACGAACATCCGGGCTTTGAGCGCCCCAGGATTGGCGCCCGCTATGTTCATATCCTTCAGGCGGTCACGGGTGGAATGCGCGTTCACCTGACCATAAGCAGCTTTGAGTGCGGCAAGGCGGGCAATGGTGTCCTGCAGATTTCTCATTTCAGGCATCCCTCATGGTGAAATTGCCAACACGGCGCTGACACCTCCCAACGCATTCGCAGCGGATTGGTTGCTGCACTGCACAAATTACTGCTGACTGACATCAGAAGACCAGGCAGCTTTCTAAGCGGAGCCTGGAAAGTGTTTATTTCAGGCATCTGGGAACCATCCGTCCGCCGGTGGGTTGCGTCTTCGTGTTCTTAACAACAGCAGATGGAGCTTCAGTGCTCATGCCGGTTGCAGCTTTCGATGCCGAATTCGGCGGCACGCTGTAGCCAATAACTGTATCCGCCGAAACTTCACTCAGCGAAGTTTTGAGATGGACCGGCGATCTCGCCGCCACAAGCCGGCTTCCAAACTCAGCTGACGGGCCGCGCCGACACATTACGCGCAAGCAAGGATGAAACCTCATGGCAAAGAATACCTTTGAAACCCGCACGGGCGAAGGCGGCGAAACGCATCAGCAAGTCGCTGGCCACGACAGGGGCAAGGCGGGTGCGGCCCATCTGACCACAAATCAGGGTATCCGCATCAGTGACAACCAGAACAGCCTTAGGTCTGGAGAGCGTGGCCCGACGCTTCTCGAAGACTTCGTCCTGCGGGAAAAAATCTTTCATTTTGATCACGAGCGCATTCCCGAGCGCATCGTTCATGCCCGAGGTTCGGGCGCTCACGGGTATTTCGAGCTTTTCGAATCCCTCGCCGATATAACCAAAGCTGACCTGTTTCAGCGGGCGGGCGAGAAAACACCGCTGTTTGCACGCTTTTCGACGGTCGCGGGCGGTGCAGGGTCGGTCGACACACCGAGAGATGTTCGCGGCTTTGCGGTGAAGTTCTATACACGGGAAGGCAACTGGGATCTGGTCGGCAACAACATCCCCGTCTTCTTCATCCAGGACGCCGTCAAGTTTCCTGACCTTGTTCATGCCGTCAAAATGGAATCCGATCGCGCCTTTCCTCAAGCCGGCAGCGCTCACGACACCTTTTGGGACTGGGCGTCCCTGATGCCGGAAACGACCCACATGCTGATGTGGGCTATGTCCGACCGTACCATTCCACGTTCATTGCGCATGATGGAAGGCTTTGGCATCCATACCTTCCGTCTGGTCAGTGCCGAAGGCAAATCGACTTTCGTCAAATTCCACTGGAAGCCGAAGCTCGGCATTCAATCGACCGTTTGGGATGAGGCCCTGAAGCTGCAGGCTGCTGACAACGACTATCATCGCCGCGATCTTTGGGAAGCCATTGCGACCGGTAGCTTTCCCGAATGGGAACTAGGGCTGCAGTTGTTCGACCAGGAGTTTGCCGACGCTCAGCCCTATGACGTGCTCGATGCGACAAAGCTCATTCCTGAAGAGGTCATCCCTGTGCGGATCGTCGGTCGCATGGTTCTGGATCGAAACCCCGACAATTTCTTCGCAGAAACCGAGCAGGTCGCATTCTGTCCGGCAAACATCGTGCCAGGGGTGGATTTTTCCAACGATCCTCTCCTGCAGGGTCGGTTGTTCAGCTACCTCGACACGCAGAAATCCCGGCTTGGAACGGCGAATTTTCATCAGATCCCGATCAACGCACCCAAATGTCCCGTCATGAATTTTCAGCGCGACGGGCAGATGCAGATGAACGTCCCGAGGGGGCGCGCGAACTATGAGCCCAACAGTCTTGCCGAACACGGCGAAGATGGTGGTCCGCGCGAGTGCCCGGTGACGGGGTTCAGTACGTCGGAAGGGCGTGCCGACCTGCACGAACAGGGCGACAAGTTACGTGCACGCGGTGAGCTTTTTGCCGATCATTACAGCCAGGCCCGATTGTTCTGGATATCGCAAGAGCCGGCCGAGCAGGCCCATATCGCCTCGTCTTTCGTTTTCGAGTTGTCCAAGGTCCAACTTGCGCAAGTTCCACCACGCATGCTCGCCAACCTGCGCAATGTCGACGAGGATCTGGCCAGGCGTGTGGCCGATGGTCTCGGTCTGGTGCTGCCGGACAAGAGCCTTGCCGCTCGGGAACCTTTCGCCATGGAGCCGTCGCCGGCGCTGAGTATCCATGCGAACATGAAGGCTCTCCTTGAAGGCCGTAAGGTCGGCATCCTGATCGCTGATGGCACCGATGCAACGGAGCTGAAGGAGATTGTGGCGGCGGTCGAGAAAGCGGGGGGCACCGCCTTCCTTGTCTCACCGAGGATAGGTGGAGCCAAGCTCACCGATGGGAAGGTCATGAAGGCGGACGGGCAATTGGCTGGATCGCCGTCGCAGCTTTTCGACGCTATTGCCCTGGTCCTCTCGAATGCGGCAGCCATCGATCTCGCCAAGCAGGCAGCTGCGGTTCAATGGGTTATGGATGCATTTGGTCACTTGAAGGCAATAGGCTCAAGCGAAGCATCGAAGCCTCTGCTGGATAAGGCGGGCGTGGCGCCGGATGCGGGAATTGTCGGATTGGCAGAACCTTTTGTCGAGGCCGCCGCGACGCGGTATTGGGGCCGTGAGCCGAAGGTTCGTGCACTGGCGTAGCTTCGAACGCTATCAACCGTTCCCTTGGGCCGGGATCAGCCATCGGGCTTGCCGGCTGCCAAAGCCCCCGCTTGTGTCGCCATGCGGGTGCTTTGTTCTTCAATGGCTGCCACCGGCATCACCGATTCGGTTTACTGGAGCGTGGGAGATCGCGCCTGTGAAGCCGTAGCGGTTCTGGCGAATGCCATTTCCAGGGGGATTGCTGCCCGCCTTGACCGGGTTACTTCGGTGCGACGATGCCTTGGTAATAGTCGCCGTCGCCGCTCACATAACCCACACCCAGACTACCACCCGTGGTTTGCGCACAGGCAGACAGGGTGGTGAGAACGAGTAGCAACATCGCGGTTTTCATAGGCTTTTGCTCCTTCAGCGTCGTTTGACATTCGGCCTTGCGCTACCGCCGAAGCGACGCATGACGATTTGACCCAGCAATTCTATGATACGCCATGGAGTATCTATCAAGGGCGTTGATTGCTTAAAGCTAATTTGTGCTTGTCTGTGATGTTTTCAACGCCTGCGCGTACTGCGATGGCGCATTTTTGGGCGCGGCACCGTGCCACAGCTTTTGATGAAGGACGCACAATACAAAACGATACGGCTCCTAGCCGTTAGAGTTAAGCCAGCCCCCCGGAGAGAGCCGAGACCAAACCTCACGTCGACAGATGTTTGCCCGATTGCTCCCGCTCTCGCCAGTAGCGCAGCCTGAGGCGTGGCGCCATCAGCCAGGCGATGAAGGGCGTGAGGATGAAACACGTGACGACCACGACAGGAAGAGCATACTTGGCGTTGTCGGCCAGCGCCGGGATGGAGAGAACGATCACCGCGCCGATGCCGAACAGCACCGCATTGATCATCAGCCCAACCATGATGGCAAGCTGCAGGCGTACGGACATGTCGGCCTCCCCTAAAAACCACTTGATGGGAACGCTGCCTTTTTCGGATGGTTCCGAAGTCTGGATTGTAACAGAAACGGGTCACTCGCGAAATGAGGGCACAAACCGGCCGCCATTCGTTTTCTGCCTGTCGTTTCTGCTCGGCTGCCCTATGCTTGTCCTCAAGCGAACGATCACCCAAATGCATTGCGGTGTGAGCTGTATTGCCTCACCCTAATCCACTGCCGATCGCTTCATTCTGAAGGAGTCCGCATGCCGAGCAGTCCGTACGAAACCCTTGGTGTCAGCCGGGACGCCACGCAGAAAGACATTCAGAGCGCCTACCGCAAGCTCGCCAAGAAACTTCATCCCGATCTCAATCCTGGAGATAAGGGAGCGGAGGAGCGTTTCAAGGCGGTATCGGCTGCCTATGCGCTTTTGAGCGACGAGGAGAAGCGCGGCAAGTTCGATCGCGGCGAAATCGACGAGACCGGCGCGGAGACGGCGCCGCGCAACTTCTACCGTGACTATGCCGGCGCCGGCGGCACCGCCGGGCGTTATGAAAGCGCCCACGGATTTCAGGATTTCGGCGACAAGGACGATATCTTCTCCAGCTTCTTTTCTCGTCGTGGTCGGGGTCAGCAATCCATGCGCGGGCAGGATTCACATTTTTCCATGGAGATCGATCTGCTCGAGGCGGTCAATGGCGCCAAGAAACAGATCAGTCTGCCCGGTGGCGGGCCGGCGCTTGATCTGACGATCCCGCCGGGCACGCGCGATGGACAGACGCTGCGTCTGCGTGGCAAGGGCGAGCCGGGCCACAACGGCGCAGCCGCCGGCGACGCACTGATCGACATCCGTGTGCGGCCGCATCCGCTGTTCCAGGTGGATGGCGAGGATGTGCGCTACGACATCCCGATTTCGCTCAGCGAAGCGGTGCTTGGCGGCAAGATCCGCGTTCCAACCATGGATGGGGCTGTCAATGTCACCATCCCGCCGCATTCCAACACCGGGAAGGTCTTGCGGCTGAAGGGCAAGGGCATGCGTAAGCCGGGTGGTGGCCATGGTGATGCCTATGTGACGCTGAAGATCACGCTTGCGCCGCATGCCGATCCGTCACTCGCCGCCTTCGTTGAAGGCTGGGCAGCCGGCAAGGCGGAGGATCCGCGCAAGAACCTGGGAGGCAACGCATGAACGATAGCGAGTTTTGCGAACACCTCGAAATCGAGGTCACAGTACTCCACGTTTGGGTCGAGCAGCGTTGGCTGGTGCCGCGCCGGGCCGGCAGTGGCTGGATCTTCGAAGAGGATGATATTGCCCGCGCCCGCCTGATCCAGGACCTGACCGGCCCCATGGGGGTCAACAGCGACGGCGTCGACGTCGCCATGCAACTGCTCGATCAGATCCACGGCCTGCGCGGCCGATTGCACGCCTTGATGACGGCGATCCGCAGTCAGGATCCTGACGTTCAGAGGTTGATACTGTCTCGCGTGGACGACGAATAGTCGACTGCGACACCGGAAATGCGACAATTCCAACGCTTTCGCCGGAAGCAGGGTGTTGGCGAACTTAAGCAGCCGTAGTCGTTGCGCATCATGGCGCCCATGGCCTGCATCCGTTTCGCAAACTGCGACGCATCTGGCACAACGGCCTTATTCGAAACGGACATCGGTGTCCCCTTCATCATTTCGGCCATGCCGGCGTCCGGCACCTTCTGCATCGCCACCATTTCCGGATTAAGACCTGCATTGGCATCGTGCGCGACACGATCACCAGTCGCCTGACGGCGTCTGGTGCTGCCATTTCCGGCAATCGTCAGGATTTGACTAAAAGGCGGCTGCCAGTTTTCACCGGGCTTCAAGCGAAATCGCGCAAAACGGAAAGGATTGGCAACAATGAAGGCAGGGGAAGACCTTGGTACAGGTCGTTACGGTATCCGCGACCACAGCGGCCTATGCGGCAGAAGCCGTCAAGCCGAAGGCACGCGTGTCCGGTGACGGCCCGGCAGATGAGGCGATCACGCTGCTTTCGACCCGCCGCGCCAGCGAGCCGACGATCACGCCTGTCTCCGTTCCCAAGATGAAGGGCGCGCTGCCGCTGTCGTTGATGCTGATGAGCGCCGACGGCCGCCTTCCCCAGCAGTCAGAAGCGGAAACACTGCGTCGTTATCTCGAATACATGCGCGACGACGAAGACATGTCCGACGACCGCGAAAACAAAAGCCGGCAGGAAGATCCCGCCGGCCAGGAAGATGAGAGCGGCGCTGCTGCCTAAGGCAGAGCAGCCGTTCGTCTCGTCGGCTTTCTCAGTGGTGCGAGTGGCCGCCAGTTGCCGCCGCGCCGCCGCCAGCCGTTCCCACGGCAAGGGTGAAATCGACCTTGCCCGCCTTCTCGAACACGAGCGTAACCGGCACCGTTTCGCCCTCGGCAAACGGCTTCGACACCTGCATGAACATCAGGTGCAGGCCACCAGCCTTGAGTTCGACTGTTTCTCCGGCCGGGATGGCAACGCCGTCATCGAGCTTGCGCATCTTCATCACGTCGTTTTCCATCGCCATTTCATGGATCTCGACGCGACCCGCGACCGGGCTCTCGACAGCCACGAGGCGATCGTCGGCACCGCCGCCGTTCTTGATCGTCAGAAAGCCGCCGCCCACCTTGGCGCCCGGCAGCATCGCCTTGGCCGCGCCGCCGGAAATCTCGAGATCGCCGAGCTTGACCGGGCCGTCGGCAGCCATGTGTCCGGCGTGCTCGTCGCCGGCGGCGGCCAGCTTCACCGTCACTGTGGGGGCTGGGCTCTTCAGGTCGTGTGCACTCTGCCCCTCGGCCGCAACCTGGTCCCAAACCACTTTGCCGTCCGTGCCGCACAGTTGCACGGTCGGGAAGGCAAGCACGGTCTCCTTGTCAAAGCCCGAGATCTTACCCTTGACGACGAAGGTGTCGTAGAACTCGTCGGGCAGATTGCCGCCTTTCCAGCGGATCTCGACCGCGCCGGACGAGACCTTGTCACCGTGATTGTCATAGGTCTTCTGGTAGCCGCCTTTGATGATCTCCACTTCCCAGCCGGGCTTCGGTTGTGGCTTGGCGAAGACGAAGCCTTCGGGCAGCTTCATCTGCACTTCGGTCGTTGCCTTGCCGTCGCAGCCATGCGGGACCTGCAACACCGCCTTGAAGCTCTTTTCAGCTTGGGCGCTGTCGTTCTCAAACGTCGCATGAGCGTGTGCGATGCCGGCGGTCGTAAGCGCTAGGCCGAGGGTAAGCGCAGTCAGTCTTGTCGTGTTCATGTCGTAATCTCCTGACCACGGGCCGGTGGGAGCCCGGTCCTGACGTGGTCGATGCCGCCAATGCGGCGCATTGAATTGAATGCGTTTGGAAGCGTTACGACTGGTGAGGAGGTCCGCGCGGCGGCGGCAGGAGACGGACCTGCTTGGTGGCGACGTTGTCGTGCGCATGATTCGAATCGGCAAGCCAGTTGCCGGTCTCGGCGCGTTCGCTTTGCTGCGGCGGCGTCGGCAGCATGGCCGTGCCCGCGAGCCGGCAGGCTTCGCAGACCGGTGCCATGGATTGCGACTTGCCGCTATCGTGGTCGATGCCATCCATGCCGAAGCAGATGTCGGCGATGGTTCCATCGGGGAGCTGGTAAGCTGCGATCTCACCGGGCGGCAGGCCCTTCGCCATCGCCGGCTCATGGGCGAAGGACAGGAAAACAAGCGCGAAAGCGGCGACGATGCGCACAGCTATCGGCAAATGTCCCTTACACCTAGTCATTGTCGTCCCCGGTATCGATCCTGAGTTATCCTCAAGCGGAGGAGAATGCAAAGGCAGAATTGACGCACCCTTTTGTCGCGACGGAAAATCGCTGCGACAAAAATGTGTTTGACCGCGACACCGCCCCCTTGCCAAGTTCACGGGTTCGCCGTTATTTGGAGGCGATCTTGTTGGGAGAAACCGGTTCACTCCGGTGCCGAAGGAGCAACCGCCCCGGAAACTCTCAGGCCAAAGGACCAGCAAGGTGCCGGTAGGACTCTGGAGAGAAGCGTTTTTAACGCTCGCCGAAGGGATAACAATCTCAGGCAAAGGGACAGAGGGGGCTCGAATTTGACGGCGTCTGACGCCGGAAGTGTGAGCCGGCGCGCGTGCGCGCCAGACCTGGAGGCCGGAGTTGGAAGACATTTCCCATTTGAAACATACGCCGTTGCGCGCGCTGCACCTTTCGCTGGGTGCCCGCATGGTGCCCTTTGCCGGCTACGAGATGCCGGTCCAATATCCTGATGGCGTGATGAAGGAGCACCTGCATACGCGCACCGCGGCAGGCCTTTTCGACGTCTCGCACATGGGCCAGGTCATCGTTCGGCCGAAGTCCGGCAAGATCGAGGACGCGGCGCTTGCGCTGGAAAAGCTGGTGCCGGTCGACGTGCTCGGCCTTGGCGAAGGCCGTCAGCGCTATGCGATCTTCACCAATGCCGAAGGCGGCATCCTTGACGACCTGATGATCGCCAACCGCGGCGACCACCTCTTCCTCGTCGTCAACGCCGCCTGCAAGGATGCCGATTTCGAGCATCTGAAGAAAGGTCTCTCCGACAGCTGCGAAGTGACGATGCTCGACGACCGGGCGCTGATTGCGCTGCAGGGTCCCCACGCAGAGGCCGTCCTCGGCGAATTGTGGGCCGACGTATCGGCCATGCGCTTCATGGATGTCGCCGAAGCCGACCTGCATGACGTGACCTGCATCATCTCTCGTTCCGGCTACACCGGCGAAGACGGTTTTGAGATTTCGATTCCCTCGGTATCGGCCGCCGATGTGACCCAGCGGCTGCTGGAACACCCTGACGTCAAGCCGATTGGCCTTGGCGCGCGCGATTCGCTGCGTCTCGAAGCCGGCCTTTGTCTCTATGGCAACGATATCGACACCACGACCACGCCGGTCGAGGGCGCTATCGAATGGGCAATGCAGAAGGCGCGGCGCGCCGGCGGCGCACGCGAGGGCGGCTTTCCCGGTGCCGATCGCATTCTTGGTCAGTTCGCAGAAGGCGCTTCACGCCGCCGCGTCGGCCTGAAGCCCGAAGGCCGCGCGCCCGTGCGCGGTGGTGCCAATCTGTTTGCCGACACCGAGGGCAAGACACTCGTCGGCAAGGTGACCTCAGGCGGCTTCGGCCCCACCGTCGATGGCCCAATTGCCATGGGTTATGTCGACGCCACCCATACCGACAACGGCACGACCGTCTATGCGGAGGTGCGCGGCAAATATCTGCCGGTCGCCGTCGCCGCCCTGCCCTTTGTCAAACAAACCTACAAACGCTGATCAGGAGAGAGCGCAAATGTTGAAGTTCACCGACGAACACGAGTGGCTGAAGGTCGAAGCAGGTGTCGCAACGGTTGGGATCACCGAACACGCAGCCGGTCAGCTCGGCGACCTGGTCTTTGTGGAACTGCCGGAAACCGGCGCCACCTTCGCCAAGGGCGACACCGCTGCAACCGTCGAATCCGTCAAGGCCGCATCCGACGTCTATTGTCCACTTGATGGCGAAATCGTCGAAGTCAACCAGGCGATCGTCGACGACCCGTCGCTGGTCAACAGCGATCCGCAGGGCGCTGCCTGGTTCTTCAAGCTGAAACTCGCCGATCCGAACGCAGCCGACGCCCTTCTCGACGAAGCGGCCTACAAGGAGCTCGTCGCCTGATGAGCATGCCCAAGGACTTCACCTTTACCGACTACAAGCCGTATGACTTCGCCAACCGGCGTCATATCGGCCCGTCGCCGGCGGAAATGGATGAGATGCTGAAGGTCGTCGGTTATCCGTCGCTCGACGCGCTCATCGACGACACCGTGCCGCCGTCGATCCGCCAGAAGACGCCTTTGGCCTGGGGCGCGCCGATGACCGAGCGCGAAGCGCTCGACAAGATGCGCGAAACGGCCAACCGCAACCAGAAGCTCGTGTCGCTGATCGGCCAGGGTTACTACGGCACGATCACGCCGCCGGTCATCCAGCGCAACATCCTGGAAAATCCGGCCTGGTACACGGCCTATACGCCCTACCAGCCCGAAATCAGCCAGGGCCGCCTGGAAGCGCTGCTCAACTACCAGACCATGGTCTGCGACCTGACCGGCCTCGACGTCGCCAACGCCTCGCTGCTCGACGAAGCGACGGCTGCCGCCGAAGCGATGGCGATGGCCGAACGCGTCTCGAAGTCCAAGGCGAAGGCCTTCTTCGTCGACGAGAGCTGCCATCCGCAGACGATCGCGCTTCTGAAGACCCGGGCCGAGCCGCTCGGCTGGCAGATCGTCGTGGGCAACCCCTTCACCGATCTCGATCCGGTCGATGTCTTCGGCGCCATCTTCCAGTACCCGGGCACCTACGGCCACGTGCATGACTTCACCGGCCTGATCGCTCGCCTGCACCAGACCGGCGCAATTGCGACGGTCGCCGCCGATCCGCTGGCGCTGGCCCTCCTGAAGTCGCCGGGCGAAATGGGTGCCGATATCGCTATTGGCTGCACCCAGCGTTTTGGCGTTCCGGTCGGCTATGGCGGCCCGCACGCTGCCTACATGGCCGTCAAGGACGCGCACAAGCGCTCGATGCCGGGCCGCCTCGTCGGCGTCTCGGTCGATGCGCGCGGAAACCGCGCCTATCGTCTGTCGCTGCAGACCCGCGAACAGCATATCCGCCGCGAAAAGGCGACGTCGAACATCTGCACCGCGCAGGTGCTGCTCGCCGTCATGGCCTCGATGTACGCCGTCTTCCATGGACCGAAGGGCATCAAGGCGATCGCCCAAAGCGTTCACCAGAAGACCGTTCGTCTGGCCATGGGCCTTGAAAAGCTCGGTTACACCGTCGAGCCGGACGTTTTCTTCGACACGATCACGGTCGATGTCGGCAAGCTGCAGGGCATCATCCTCAAGACTGCGGTCGCCGAGGAAGTGAACCTGCGCAAGATCGGCGAAACCAAGATCGGCATCAGCCTTGACGAGCGCTCGCGCCCCGTCACGCTCGAAGCCGTCTGGCGCGCCTTTGGCGGCGACTTCAAGGTCGAAGAGTTCGAGCCGGGCTATCGCCTGCCGCAGCCGCTCTTGCGCACCAGCGAGTACCTGACGCATCCGATCTTCCACATGAACCGCGCCGAAAGCGAAATGACACGGTATATCCGCCGTCTTTCGGACCGCGACCTTGCGCTCGACCGTGCGATGATCCCGCTCGGCTCCTGCACGATGAAGCTCAACGCCACGGCCGAGATGCTTCCGATCACCTGGCCGGAATTCGCCGAAATCCATCCCTTCGTTCCGAAGGATCAGGCGGCCGGCTACCAGCACATGATCGAGGATCTGTCGGAAAAGCTCTGCGCCGTCACCGGCTATGACGCGATCTCCATGCAGCCGAACTCCGGTGCTCAAGGCGAATATGCCGGTCTCCTGACGATCCGCGCCTACCACCTGGCACAGGGCAACGATCATCGCGACGTCTGCCTGATCCCGACCTCGGCGCACGGCACCAATCCGGCCTCCGCCCAGATGGCCGGCATGAAGGTCGTCGTCATCAAGGTGAGCGACAACGGCGACATCGACATGGACGATTTCCGTGCGAAAGCCGAGCAGTACGCCGAAAACCTCTCGTGCTGCATGATCACCTATCCCTCGACGCACGGCGTGTTCGAGGAGAATGTGCGCGAGGTCTGCGAGATCGTGCACAAGCACGGCGGCCAGGTCTATCTGGACGGCGCCAACATGAACGCCATGGTCGGCCTTGCCCGCCCTGGCGACATCGGCTCCGACGTCAGCCACCTGAACCTGCACAAGACCTTCTGCATTCCGCATGGCGGCGGCGGTCCCGGCATGGGCCCGATCGGCGTCAAGGCGCACCTGGCGCCCTACCTGCCCGGCCACCCAGAAACGGACGGCAATGACGGTGCGGTTTCGGCGGCTCCCTTCGGTTCGGCCTCGATCCTGCCGATCTCCTGGAGCTACTGCCTGATGATGGGTGGCGAAGGCCTGACCCAGGCGACGAAGGTGGCGATCCTCAACGCCAACTACATCGCTGCCCGGCTGAAGGGCGCCTATGAGGTGCTCTACAAGTCGGCCAGGGGCCGTGTCGCGCACGAGTGCATCATCGACACCCGTCCGCTGGTCGAAAGCGCCGGCGTCACTGTCGACGACGTTGCCAAGCGCCTGATCGACTGCGGCTTCCACGCTCCGACCATGAGCTGGCCGGTTGCCGGCACGCTGATGATCGAGCCGACCGAATCGGAAACCAAGGCCGAGATCGACCGCTTCTGCGATGCGATGCTGGCAATCCGCGAGGAAGCCCGCGCCATCGAAGAAGGTCGGATGGACAAGGTCAACAACCCGCTGAAGAATGCTCCGCACACGGTCGAAGACCTGGTCGGCGATTGGGATCGTCCCTATTCGCGCGAGCAGGCCTGCTACCCGCCGGGCGCCTTCCGGGTCGACAAGTACTGGTCACCGGTCAACCGCGTCGACAACGTCTTCGGCGACCGCAACCTCGTCTGCACCTGCCCGCCGCTGGAAAGCTACGCGGAAGCAGCCGAATAAACCGATGACAACCGGGGCGCGCCAGATGGCGCGCCCCGATCTCCATTCTACTGGTGAAGCACGACGCCGCGCGACGGCAGAGTATTCTCTATCCAGAATCGGACGAAGGCCTCGGCAAACTGCCGGTAGCCCGCGAGCGACGATGGTTTGGCTGCATAGGCGTTTGCACCGGCCTTGTAGGACCTGAGAACGTCGCTCGGATTGGTGGATGACGTCAGCACGATGACCGGCACCACGGATGTGCCTTCATTGCTGCGAATGCGCTCCAGCAACTCCATGCCGTCGACGCCGGGCATCTTGATATCCAGAAGCACGTAATCGAAGTGTTCGCGCTCGAGGCGCGCCACAGCTTCGTCGGCGTGCATGACGTGGACAATGTCGAGCGTATCGTCGGTCTGCGAAAGCGCGCGCGTGACGAACCGCGCGTCGTGCACGTTGTCTTCCACCACAAGCAGTCGCTTCGGTGACTTGGCCAATCTCTTTGCCTTATTTGGTCTTCCGCATGCGCTTGGGAAGCGTCACGATAAATCGTGCGCCTTCGGCAAAGCCCGTGTCAAGATGGATCGAGCCGTTGTGGCTTTCGACGATTCGCTTGGCGAGCGCCAGACCGATTCCCGTGCCGCCATAGTTGCTTTCGTCGTGATGCAGACGCTGGAAGACTTCGAAGATCCGCGTTGCAAAACGCGGGTCGATACCGATACCGTTGTCCTCAACCACAAGCTCGATCTGCTGATCGGCAATGCGACCGTTGATGCGCACGACCGGTCCGCGGTCCGGGTGGCGATACTTGATGGCATTGCCGATCAGATTCTGAACGAGCCTGCGCAACAATTCCGGATCGCCTTGCACCCTCGGCAGCGAGCCGATCTCGAATCTGACATTCGCCTCACGGGCGTGGCCGTCCAGCACACTGAGCGTGTCGGCGACGATATCGCTGAGGTCGACATCCGACCATGTGCTGATCTGATAGGCGATCTGCGAATAATCGAGCAGGCTGTCGATCACGCGGTTCATCCGCTTGGCACTGTCGCGCAGGTGGCGGGCGCTGGCTGAAACCTCATGCGGGTTGCCGGCGGCCAGCTCGTCCTCGATCATCTCGGAGAACATCGAGATGTGCCGCAGAGGTGCTTTCAGATCGTGAGACACGGTTGCCGTGAACTGGTCCAGGGCCTCGTTCTTGTGCTCGAGTTCCTGGCGCTGGCGCTCAAGCGCCAGTTCGGCGCGTTTCAGTTCGGTCACGTCGACGCGCAGGACGACGGTATTTCCGTCCTTGGTCCTGATGTTCTCCACCCTCAGCCATCGGTCGTCGGCATAGCGGTAGATCTTCGCCCGGTTATCCGGCTGGCGAAAGTCCTGCAGGCGGTGCGCCACCCAGGCCGGCCAGTCCGGGTTGCCGGGCAAGGCTTCGGGATAGTGACCTGCTCTCTGCGCGAGCAGAAGGATCTCTTCAGCGGTCATGCCAGGGCGAAGCAAAGGGCCGGCAGGCCCGCAGATCGTTACATAGGCGCGATTGTAGACCAGCAGCCTTTCCTCGGCATCGAAGATCGCGAACCCTTCGGGCATGACGTCGAGTGCTGCGTCAAGCATGTCCGACGCCCGCTGCCGCTCCAGCACGGCCTTGGCGAGGTCGGAGACATCACGAATGATGCCGATCAGGGCGAGTTCCCGCCCACCGGCATCGACGAGCGGTGTGGTGCGCAAATGACCCGAGAATGTCGATCCATCGCGCCTGACATAGCTATATGTCGAGGTGCGCGCGATCCTTTCATCGACGTTCGCCGCGCGATTGTGCAGGCGTCTCGCATATTCGCTGTCGTCGGCATAGATCAGGCGCGCCGGTTGGCCGATGAACGCATCCGCTACATAACCGAATTGCGCCAGCGCCGCCGGGTTGGCCGAGCGAATAATGCGCGCCGCATCAAGTATGATCACCGGATCCGGAAAGGTCTCATAGAGCGCCTTGAAGACAAGCTCCTCGTCGAACGCCGTCACGCCGATCTCCCCCCGTCACCCGGCCGCATATCAGCAGAAAAAAGGCCCGGCGAAAACCTGGGCCTGACATCTCTTGAAGCGTAAAGGGCGTATCAGCTCGCGCGTACGACGGCGTCGCCACGCTCCGCAAGCGCTGCCAGATCGGCAGGTTTCAGCTCAACCGATTCGCCACAGCCACAGGCAGACGTCTGGTTGGGGTTGTTGAAGGTGAAGCCCGAGCGAAGCGTCGTCACCTCGAAATCCATCTGCGTGCCGAGCAGGTAGAGCACTGCCTCGGGCGCGACCCAGACCTTTGCGCCTGCATGCTCGATCAGATCGTCTTTCGCATTGGGCTCGGTAACGAGGTCAACGGCATATTCCATGCCGGCGCAACCGCCCTTCTTGATGCCGACCCGAATGCCCAGGGCATCGCCACCGGCATTTTCAACGATCGACTTGACGCGCCCTGCGGCCGCATCGGTCAAGCTCATCACGGCAAAGCCCATCGGCTCTTCTCCTTGTCGCCACCGGGGTTAAGGCCCGGCGCTTTCCAGAATCAAATGTAGTGTCCGCAGCTTAACGGATCAATATGGCGCCTTGCGGTCAGTACCAGCCGATAGCGACCTGGGCTTCTTCCGACATCCGGTCGGGCGTCCACGGCGGATCGAAGGTCATCGCGACCTCGACGCCCGACACGCCCTCGACGGCGCCAACGGCGTTTTCGACCCAGCCTGGCATCTCGCCGGCAACCGGGCAGCCGGGTGCGGTCAGCGTCATGTCGATCTTGACCATGCGGTCGTCTTCGATGTCGATCTTGTAGATCAGGCCGAGCTCGAAGATGTCGGCAGGGATTTCCGGGTCGTAGACGGTTTTCAGCGCGCTGATGATATCGTCGCTCAGGCGTGCCAGTTCTTCGGCCGGGATTGCCGAATGCACGATGCCCTCTCGCACGTCGATCTTGTCTTGCGTTACATCCAGGCTCATGTCGGCCTCCTAGACTTTCTCTTTCAGTTCAGATGCTTGCTTGAAAACTCTGAACCATTTTTTTAAACTCGGTCAGGCGAAGAACTTGCGGGCATGCTCCAGCGCGTCTGCCAATGCGTCCACTTCGGCCCGTGTATTGTAGAGGCCGAAGGATGCGCGGCATGTGGAGGTGACGCCGAAGCGTTTCAAGAGCGGCTGCGCACAATGGGTGCCGGCACGCACGGCAACACCGGCGCGGTCGATTACCGTCGAGATATCATGGGCGTGAACACCTGCGATCTCGAAGGAAAAGATGCTGCCCTTGCCCGGCGCATTGCCGAACACGTTCAGCGAATTGATCCTGGAGAGGCGCTCGTTGGCATAGGCGGTCAGGTCGGCTTCGTGCCTGGTGATCGCTGCCCGGCCGATCTTTTCCATGTAGTCGAGCGCATAGCCAAGCCCGATTGCCTGGACGATCGGCGGCGTTCCGGCTTCGAAACGATGCGGCGGATCGTTGTAGGTGACGCGATCTTCGGTCACTTCCTCGATCATTTCGCCGCCACCCATGAACGGGCGCATTTCCTTCAGCCGATCCATCTTGCCGTAAAGCACGCCGATACCCGAGGGACCGTAGAGCTTGTGACCGGTCATCACGTACCAGTCGCAGTCGATGTCCTGCACGTCGACAGGCATGTGGACGGCGCCCTGGCTGCCATCGACCAGCACCGGAATGCCGCGCTCGCGGGCGATGCGGCAGATCTCCTTGACGGGAACGACAGTGCCGAGAGCGTTCGACATGTGGGTGATGGCGATGAGCTTGGTGCGCTCCGTTAGGCACTTGACGAAATCTTCGATGTGGAACGCGCCTTCATCGTCGATCGGCGCCCAGACCAGCTTGGCGCCCTGGCGTTCCCGGATGAAATGCCACGGCACAATGTTGGAGTGATGCTCCATGATCGACAGCACGATCTCGTCGCCCTCACCCAGCTTCGGCATGCCGTAGCCATAGGCGACCGTGTTGATCGCCTCGGTGGAGGACTTCGTGAAGATGATGTTGTCGGCCGATGGCGCATTCAGGAAGCGGCGCACTTTCTCGCGCGACGCTTCGTAGGCTTCAGTGGCCGCATTTGAAAGGAAATGCAGACCGCGATGCACGTTGGCATATTCATTGGAGTAAGCATGGCTCACCGCGTCGATAACGACCTGCGGCTTCTGCGCCGATGCGCCATTGTCGAGATAGACAAGCGGCTTGCCATAGACGGTCCGCGACAGGATCGGAAAATCCCTGCGGATCGCTTCGACATCGTAGGCGGGCACCGGCACAGTGTGTTCCATGTCATTCAATCCAATCAGACGCGCCGATCAGGCGTGCTTTTCGAGCCAGGCCGAGATCACGCTTTCCAGCGCTTCGACCAGCGGTTCGTCGTCGAGTTCTTCGACGATCTCGGCGACGAAGGCATTGACGAGCATCGCCCGCGCCTTGTTTTCCGGGATACCGCGCGCCATGAGGTAGAAGAGCTGCGTGTGGTCGATATCGGCAACGGTGGCGCCGTGGCCGCACTGCACGTCGTCAGCGAAGATCTCGAGCTCCGGCTTTGCCGAGAGATCGGCATCGTCAGAAAGCAAGAGCGTGTTGCACGCCATCTTCGCGTCGGTCTTCTGTGCGTCCTTGGCGACCAGGATCTTGCCCTGGAACACGCCCTTGGCGCGGTCGAAAACGACGTTGCGGATGATCTCCGTCGACGTCGTGTGCGGCACGTTGTGGCCGAGCGTGAAGGTCACGTCCGTGTGGCTTTCGCCGCCGAGCAGGTTGATGCCGCGCAGCTTGAAATCGGCACCCTCGCCGCTCGTCTTGCCGTGGATTTCCTGGCGCACCAGCTTGCCACCGGCATTGATGAGGAACAGATGCAGCTTGGCATCCTTGGCGAGATCGAAGCGGATCTGGCCGAGATGGGTATCGGCCGCACCCTGCTGCTGCAGGATGATCCAGGTGATATCGGCGCCTTCGCCAACCGTAATATCGCTCACCGACGAAACGAGGCTCTCGGCGGAATTGGTCGACAGATGGCGCTCGATCACGGTCGCCTTGGTGTTGGCACCGAAGGAGACCGGGAAGCGTGTGTGTGCCTGTCCGAGGCTCTGCACCAGCTGGATTTCCAGCGGATCTTCCAGCTCGGTTCCGTCCGCAATCGCAAGCTCAAGGCCGCCACGCACGAGGCCGCCATTGATACGGCCGATGGCGTCGTCCGAGCCGAGCACGGCAAGGCCGGCAGCGGCCGAACCGTCGAGCAGGCTGTCGGTGTAGGACCGGATCGTCACGCCCTCTGGCGCATGGCTCTTGAGGTCAGCATTGCCGTTGCGCACGGCAAGCACGGTCGCACCGGCGACGAGTGCCTCGACGCGGTCGGCAAATGCCGCCGGATCGGCGGCAGGCACCGCCCGCAGCAGCGTGCGCAGGTCTGTATAGTGCCAGGACTCGACGCGGCGCGTCGGCAGACCCGCCGTCTTCAGTTCGTGCACCAAGGTGTCACGCACCGACAGCACCGAGCCGTCACCGGGCAGATCGCCGATCTGCGCGGTATAGGCATCGACGAGCGCCGTTTCGGCTGCCGTCATCTTGATTGCCTGTTGCATATTCATTCGAACACTCCTTCAACAGGCCCTAGGCTGCAGCTTCGATGATGTCAGCGTAGCCGTTGGCTTCGAGTTCGTGTGCAAGCGTCTTGTCGCCCGACTTGATGACCTGGCCCTTGTAGAGAACGTGGACCGTGTCCGGAACGATGTAGTCGAGCAGGCGCTGGTAGTGGGTGATGACGATCACGGCGCGGTCTGGCGAACGCAGCGCGTTGACGCCGTCGGCAACGATCTTCAGCGCATCGATGTCGAGGCCGGAGTCGGTTTCGTCGAGCACGCACAGCTTCGGCTCGAGCAGCGCCATCTGCAGGATCTCAGCGCGCTTCTTCTCGCCGCCGGAGAAGCCGACGTTGAGCGGGCGGCGCAGCATTTCCGGAGCGATCTTCAGCTCGGCTGCGGCTTCCTTGACGCGGCGCATGAATTCCGGCGTCGTCAGTTCGTCTTCGCCGCGATACTTGCGCTGTTCGTTCATCGCCACCTTGAGGAACTGCATGGTGGCAACACCGGGGATTTCGACCGGGTACTGGAAGGCGAGGAAGATGCCCTTGGCGGCGCGCTCGGACGCCTCCAGCTCAAGGATGTTCTCGCCGTTGTAAAGGATCTCGCCCTCGGTCACTTCATAGTCTTCGCGGCCCGACAGAATGTAGGAGAGCGTCGACTTGCCGGAGCCGTTCGGGCCCATGATGGCAGCGACTTCGCCGGCCTTTACGGTCAGGTTCAGGCCACGGATGATTTCGGTACCGTCTTCGGCGATGCGGGCGTGCAGGTTCTTGATTTGAAGCATTTCTATCGTCCTCTTGGGAAACGAACGTCTGTTTGCGCGCAATGCGATGCGCGCCATTCAATTACGGGTTCGGAGCCTTAGCCGACCGAGCCTTCGAGCGAGATGCCGATCAGCTTCTGCGCTTCGACGGCAAATTCCATCGGTAGCTCCTGGATGACTTCCTTGACGAAGCCGTTGACGATCAGTGCGATCGCCGCTTCCGTCGGGATGCCGCGCTGCAGGCAGTAGAACAATTGGTCCTCGGAGATCTTCGAAGTTGTCGCCTCGTGCTCGAACTGTGCCGTCGAGTTCTTTGCCTCGATGTAGGGCACGGTGTGCGCGCCGCACTTGTCGCCGATCAGAAGCGAATCGCACTGGGTGAAGTTGCGGGCGTTTTCGGCCTTGCGGTGGGCCGAGACCTGGCCGCGATAGGTGTTTTCCGAAACGCCGGCAGCGATGCCCTTGGAGACGATGCGGCTCGACGTGTTCTTGCCGAGATGGATCATCTTGGTGCCGCTGTCGATCTGCTGATGGCCGTTCGAGACGGCGATCGAGTAGAACTCGCCGCGCGAACCGTCACCGCGCAGGATGCAGGACGGATACTTCCAGGTGATCGCCGAACCGGTTTCCACCTGGGTCCATGAGATCTTGGAGTTCTTGCCGCGGCAATCGCCACGCTTGGTGACGAAGTTGTAGATGCCGCCCTTGCCGTGCTTGTCGCCCGGATACCAGTTCTGGACCGTCGAATACTTGATCTCGGCCTCATCGAGCGCGACCAGTTCGACGACAGCCGCGTGCAGCTGGTTTTCGTCGCGCTGCGGCGCCGTGCAGCCTTCGAGATAGGAAACGTAGGCGCCGTCTTCGGCGATGATCAGCGTGCGTTCGAACTGACCGGTGTTCTTCTCGTTGATGCGGAAATAGGTCGACAGTTCCATCGGGCAACGAACGCCCTTCGGCACGTAGACGAACGAGCCATCCGTGAAGACGGCGCAGTTCAGCGTCGCGTAGTAGTTGTCGGTCGGCGGCACGACGGAGCCGAGATACTTCTTCACCAGATCGGGATGCTCCCGGATCGCTTCGGAAATCGACATGAAAATCACGCCGGCCTTCTTCAGCTCTTCCTTGAAGGTCGTGACGACGGATACGCTGTCGAAGACGGCATCGACGGCGATCTTCGACTTCTGCACGCCGGCCAGCATTTCCTGTTCTTTCAAGGGGATGCCGAGCTTCTCATAGACCTTCAGAAGTTCGGGATCGACTTCGTCGAGCGACTTCGGACCCGTCGTGCCCTTCGGCGCGGCGTAGTAATAGATGTCGTTGAAGTCGATCTTCGGATAGTTGACGCGCGCCCAGGTGGGCTCTTCCATCGTCAGCCACCGGCGATAGGCATCAAGGCGCCATTCGAGCATCCATTCCGGTTCGCTCTTCTTGGCGGAGATGAAACGGATGATGTCTTCGGAAAGGCCCTTCGGCGCCTTCTCGACTTCGATGGTGGTTTCGAATCCGTATTTGTACTGGTCCACGTCGATCTGACGGACCTGATCAATGGTCTCCTGCACGGCAGGCATGTCGTTCTCCAATCTTTCCGGATCCAAGGTCCGGTAGCTTGTCAACATGATGCGAACTTGGCGCACCGCTTATGTAATGGCTAAAAGGCGCTTTTCACCCCATTTGCCAAGCGGAAAATTGCTTTTCCGCAATTTCGTTCAACTGCACATTCTCATGCGGCCTGACCTGTCGTTCGGCGCCGCGCGGCAACCTTGGCGAACACCGCCGCGCAGCGCTCTATCTCGGCCTCTGTGGTGGCCGGGCCGATCGAGATGCGCAGTGCGCCCTGGCGCGGGTCGTAGCCCATGGCCGTCAGCACGTGGCTCTGGCCGACCTTGCCGGACGAACAGGCCGAGCCTGCAGACAGCGCCACGCCTTCGAGATCGAACGCGATCTGGCCTGTTTCCGCCTTCATGCCAGAAAGCGTGAAGAAGATTGTGTTGCCAACGCGCGAAACGTCGCGGCCGTGGATGACCACATCCGGCGCCGATGCCTGCATGTCCTGCTCCAGCCGGTCGCGAAGTGCTGCGACGGAAATCATGCGGTCAGCGAGGTTGTCTGCCCCCTTGCGGGCTGCTGTAGCAAAGCCGGCGATCGCAACGGCGTTTTCTGTACCTGAGCGATGGCCCTTTTCCTGGCCGCCGCCGCGGATCAGCGGTGCCGGCATCATGACCTCGCCACGAGCGACAAGCGCGCCAGCGCCCTTGGGGCCGCCGATCTTGTGCGAAGAGAGGATGAGAAAATCTGCGCCCAACTCTTCGATGGCGAGCGGCAATCGCCCGGCAGCCTGCACTGCGTCAGCGACCATTATACCACCATGACCACGAACGATCTCGGCAATCTCGACAATGGGCTGGATGATGCCAGTTTCGTTGTTGACCAGCATTACCGCGACCATCGGCAACCCGTTTTCGCGGTCGTGGGCAGCCAAGAGCGCACGCAAGGCTTCTAGATCGACGACACCGGCTGTTGTCACCGGGATCTCCGACACGGCCTCACGCGCAAATCGCCCGCCTTCGCGCACAGCCGGGTGCTCGATCGCAGACGCATAGAGCCGGCCGATCTTCATCGGTGTTCGGCCCATGCGAAAATCGGGCGTCAGCACCATATTGGCGGCTTCAGTGGCGCCACTGGTGAAGATCACGCTGGCTGGCTTGGCGCCGCAAAGGGCGGCCACGTCGCGGCGCGCATTTTCGATCAGCGTGCGGATCGCCCGGCCCTCGCCATGGACGGATGAAGGGTTGCCGATGAGGTCAAGCGCAGACAGGCACGCGTCGCGCGCTTCGGCAAGAAGCGGCGCCGTGGCGTTCCAGTCCATATAGATGCGCGAGGTCGACATAATTTCCTTCGCTAGAACAATAGCCTCATCGCAGACAACCGCTGACGATGCATTTTCCTTGAATTTTCTGCACCGCTTGCCTTATGAGACGAAACACGGCGGAATGCCCGCACAGAAGTTTTGAACGGTTCTAAACTAGGTTTTAGAAAAGCTGAGTGCTTGCGTCAAGACTCATCGCGATCCGAAACCAAGATTCGAACCAGGAACACCCCCGGAGAGCCAATGCCCGAAATTATCTTCAACGGACCTGCCGGCCGCCTCGAAGGCCGCTATCAGCCTTCGAAGCAGAAAAGCGCCCCGATCGCCATCATCCTGCACCCGCACCCGCAGTTCGGCGGTACGATGAACAACCAGATCGTCTACCAGCTTTTCTACATGTTCCAGAAGCGCGGCTTTACGACGCTGCGTTTCAATTTCCGGGGCATCGGCCGTAGCCAGGGCGAGTTCGACCACGGCGCCGGCGAGCTTTCGGATGCCGCATCGGCGCTCGACTGGGTGCAGAGCCTGCATCCCGATTCGAAGAGCTGTTGGGTTGCCGGTTATTCCTTCGGCGCCTGGATCGGCATGCAGCTCCTGATGCGTCGTCCTGAGATCGAAGGTTTCATGGCCGTCGCGCCGCAGCCCAACACCTATGATTTCTCGTTCCTAGCGCCGTGCCCGTCGTCCGGTCTCATCATCAATGGTGATTCGGACAAGGTTGCGCCCGAGAAGGACGTCAACGGTCTCGTCGAAAAGCTGAAGGCGCAGAAGGGTATTCTCATCACCCACAAGACCGTGCCGGGCGCCAACCACTTCTTCAACGGTCAGGTCGAAGGCCTGATGGCGGAATGCGAGGACTATCTCGATCGTCGCCTCAACGGCGAACTGACGCCGGAACCGGCTGCCAAGCGCATCCGCTGATCAAGATCCGGGCGGCTCTTAAGGCCGCCCGATCCACTGTGGGACCTTTGCATTGACCACAGTCTGCGGCGCTGCGGCGCATTCCACACGGTTGCGACCGTTTTCCTTCGCCGCATAGAGAGCCTTGTCGGCGCGCTGCATCGCCAGTTCGAGCGGCTCGTCCTTTGCAATGGCCGCCACTCCGAAGCTTGCCGTCACCCTCGCCTGTTCCGCCAGGCCGTCGATCTGCTGCGACATCATCGCGGCGCGCATTCCGTGCGCCACCACCCGTGCCTCCTCCAGCTCGGTGGACGGCAGAAACACGGCAAACTCTTCGCCGCCGAGACGACCGGCGATCGCGTGGTTCGGCATGACATCCTTCAGAACGCGCGCGAACTGGCGGATCACCTCGTCACCGGTGTGGTGACCGTAGCTGTCGTTCACCAGCTTGAAACGGTCCAGGTCGGCCAGAATCAAAGTGCCCGGCAGGCGGCCTTCGCGACGTTGAAGCATGGGGGCGACCCGTTCGGTAAACCCACGCCTGTTGAAGAGCCCGGAAAGCAGGTCGATCTCAGAGCGCGCGCGCGCGTCGTCGACGATTTCCATGACCATCACGCCAAGCATGGCGAGACCGGTGCCGACGATAAGGACTGCGCCGAGTGCTTGGGAAATCAGCGCGAACGGGCTTGATATATAGTCCTGAGCTGTTGCTCCCGAGCCGGCGGCCACAGCCACAAAGACCTTCAGCACGTAGTAGCCGCAGGTCAGAGCCAGCAGCGACAGCAATATTCGGTCCGCTGCCGAGCGTCGCTTGGAGCGTACGATGACCGATGCCGACCACGCCTGAATGATGAAGAACGGCAGCTGATAAAGGGCTGCGTGTTGCAGCGTTCCTCTCGGCCAATGATAAATGACCAGATCAAGCGCGACCGAAGCCAGGAAGAACGCAGCAAGCATCTGCCAGTTGGCCGGTACGCGATAAAAGATACCCAGGCCAAAACGCAGCAGGCAGAAACCGGCAAGCACGCTCGCAAACGCGCTTATCGCGAAAAGACGTGGCGTGGATGTAAACGGCACGACGGTTTCGAACACGGCCGCGAGCGATGCAACGGCAAAACCGCCGGCGCAGTAGAGTGCGGCCCGTCTGGACCGACTCTTCGCCGCTATGACAAGAAATGCTGCAGTGAAAATCTGGGCGATGACGAAGTTCACAGCCAGCAGAGAAATCGCACCACCCATCGACGAACCTGAATTGTCTGTTGCTACGGCAGGGCCGCTTCGTGCTGCCTCATGTGGCAACGCCGGACGATACTAAGAGCGGCAGGCGAAAATTTGATTAATCTGTCAAATGCAAGCGCGGCGGGCGAAGCCTTCTGTCAGCGGGCGCCATGGAATGCGTACTTCCCGCCGGTAACCGGTTGGCGCACCCCGGTTGTGCCGGGATAGGTGAGCGGTAATCCTTGCCGCGCCCGAACAGCGAGATATGCCCAGGCCTCCGCCTCCATCGAATCGCCATTGAAGCCCACTGCCTCGGCCGACAGCACGTTTGCGCCGTGGGCTTTCGCCTGCGACTCGAGATCCCGCATGATCACCGGATTAAGCCGGCCCCCGCCGCACACGATATAGGTGCGGGGTGTTGTTGGTAGGTGACCGGCCGATTTGACGATTGCGGCTGCCGTCACGTAGGCCAGCGTGCGCGCACCGTCTTCGAGATTGGCGTCCTTCCCCTGTGGCGGAGCAAAATCGTTGCGATCGAGCGAACGACGTCTGTCCGCCGAGAAGAAGGGATTGAGAAGATAGCGTTCGGCAAGCTCCGGCAGCACGCTGCCTTCGCTGGCGATCATACCGCCCTGGTCATAGGGAATGCCGGCATGTGCCTCGACCCATTGATCGATCAGCGTGTTGCCGGGGCCGCTGTCGTAGGCAATCAGTCCGCCGTCCGATCCGATGAACGTCAGATTGGAGATGCCGCCGATGTTGACGAAGACCACCGGCGTCACCAGTTTGCCATCCGCTGCGGCGTTGCGGGCAAGCGCCGCGTGATAAGCGGGAATGAGCGGCGCACCCTGGCCTCCATGCTCCATGTCGTTGGCGCGCATGTCATAGACGACATCGATGCGCGTTTCGCGGGCGAGCAGCGCGCCGTCGCCAATCTGAACGGTCAAGGCATCGTCGGGACGGTGAAGCACCGTTTGTCCATGAAAGCCAATGATATCAATATTTTCTAGTGTGATATTATTGTTGTGCATAAAGGTCCGAACGGCTTCGGCGTGCCTCAGCGTCAGGTCCCGTTCGAGGTCTGCGAGGATCCCTGGCCGTTGCTCACGGCTCGTGATCGACCTTGCTTCTTCGAGGCCCTGCTTCAGCCGGTCGCGGAAACGCGCATCGTAGGCGTAGCCGGCGGAAGGCCCTCGCTCGACAATCGCGTCGCCGTCGGTGCGCAACAGCGCCACGTCGATTCCGTCCATGCTCGTCCCGCTCATCAAGCCGATCGCGGTCATGATCTTGCCCATGCATTCCTCCAAGGCGTTGCCTGTCTACATAGCAAAAACATCGGCCAAGCAAAGACGTGCACTTTTGCCCAAACAGTGCTAAACGCCGCGCGCAGACGTTCTACCCAGCCGAAAGAGACAGGTCATGTCCGAGTTCAAGTCCGATTTCCTCCACACCCTCAGCGAGCGCGGTTTCATTCATCAGAGTTCGGATGACGCCGGCCTCGACCAGTTGTTCCGGACGGAGACCGTGACTGCCTATATCGGCTTCGACCCGACGGCGCCGAGCCTTCATGCCGGCGGCCTCATCCAGATCATGATGCTGCACTGGCTGCAGGCGACCGGCCACCGGCCGATCTCGCTGATGGGCGGCGGCACCGGCATGGTCGGCGACCCCTCCTTCAAGGACGAGGCGCGTCAGTTGATGACGCCGGCGACCATCGACGCCAACATCGCCAGCATCAAGACGGTGTTTTCGAACTACCTGACCTATGGCGACGGCCCCAAGGACGCGTTGATGATCAACAACGCCGACTGGCTGCTTGGCATCAACTACCTTGAGTTCCTGCGCGATGTCGGCCGCCACTTCTCGGTCAACCGCATGCTGTCGTTCGACAGCGTCAAGACGCGGCTCGAGCGCGAGCAGTCGTTGTCGTTCCTCGAGTTCAACTACATGATCCTGCAGGCCTACGATTTCGTCGAGCTGCACAAGCGCACCGGCTGCCGCCTGCAGATGGGCGGCTCGGACCAGTGGGGCAATATCGTCAACGGCATCGACCTTGGTCACCGCATGGGAACGACGCAACTCTATGCGCTGACCTCGCCGCTTTTGACGACGTCGTCGGGCGCGAAGATGGGCAAGTCGGTCAATGGCGCCATCTGGCTCAACCCGGACATGCTGTCGGCCTACGATTTCTGGCAGTATTGGCGCAACACCGAGGATGCGGACGTCACCCGCTTCCTGAAGCTCTACACCACGCTGCCGATGGCCGAGATCGCCCGGCTTTCGCAGCTTGGCGGCTCGGAGATCAACGAGGTCAAGAAGATCCTTGCGACCGAGATTACCGCCATGCTGCACGGCCGCGCCGCTGCAGAACAGGCGGCAGAGACGGCCCGCAAGACTTTCGAGGAAGGCGCCGTTTCCGAAAACCTGCCGTCGGTCGATGTTCCCGCGTCCGAGCTTGAAGCCGGTATCGGCCTGTTGTCGCTGGTTGTTCGTGCGGGACTCGCCGCATCCAACGGTGAAGCCCGCCGTCACGTTCAAGGTGGCGCCGTGCGCATCAACGATCAGGCGATCAGCGACGAACGCCGGCTGATCGGTAGCGGTGACGTGACTTCGGATGGCATCGTCAAGCTGTCTCTCGGCAAGAAGAAGCACATCCTGGTTCGCCCTGCCTAAGTCGACGCACATCTTGAGAATTTCGAAGGCCGGCCGTTGCGCCGGCCTTTTTATTGAAATTCGAAGATGCTGCGGATGACGCCCGGCGCGATGAACGACAGCGGGTTGATCGTCAGCTTCGGCTGATTGAACGGGCCATTGAGCTTGAAGGTGATGCCGAGCAAGCCGCGGTCGCGGCCATTGCCGAGCAGGACGCCGATCAGCGGCAATTCCCCGAAAATGCGGTTCAAGCCGTAGGCGGGCATGAAGGTGCCGGTCATGTCCATGATGCCGTTGCCGTCACGCACGGTTCCCTGGAAGGTTGCGCCGACATCGGTTCCCCTGAGGACGCCGCCATCGACCCGAATGGCGCTGCGATCGAGGGCGAGCTGGGCAAAACCGCGCTCGAAGCGCGCGGTGCTGACGTCGATGTCGCGTTTTACCGCCTGGTTGAGGCTTCGCCCGTCCTGGCCCGCCGGGGTCGATACCATCGACTGCAGGCGCTGCTCGCCGACCAGCGAAAACTTGCGAATGTCGATCGAGCCGCGCCAGGATCGGCCGCCGCGATCGCGCAGCTTCAGGTTCAACAGCCCGCCGCGCATGTTGCGGTAGATGTCGGCAAAGCGGGCCAGCGAACCGGCGTCGCCGGTGGTCAGTTCAAGGATGTTGTCGGCGCCGGATTTGGCGAGCTTGGCCACGAGCGCTTGGCCGCTGCCGGTTACGGCCGACAGATTGATGTCTTCGATCTGCTGCCCCCGTTCCGAATAGACGAGGTTGACGTTTGAAAGCGCTTCGCCGTTGAATCCGGCAACGCGACCGAGTTGGCCCTGGATCGTTATGTCATCGCCGCTACCGCCGCCATTGCCGTTCGATCCGCTTTTCATCTGAGCGAGGATAGGCCGGATGTCTGCAGCCGCTCCGCTCAACGTCACGACGTGAACGCCCTTGCGGCGGTCGATGGCAACGTTGAAATCGTCGCCCTGCGCCAGGCGGACATTGCTGAGTTTTGCGCTGGAGATGCCGGCATCGTCAACTTGCAGGGTGCCGCGTGCACCAAAACCATCGCCGGCGATGGCAAAGTCTTTGATGGTTGTAACGCTGTCGTTGATATCGGATGTGTATCGCAGCTCGGCAGAAATACCTGCACCTTTGCTCCAGCCAATCCACGGAAGCGAGAGCCTGGCCTTGGTCAGATCGATGGTGGCATGCTGGATATCCGCCTCGTCGATCACCAGATCGACGTCCATCGGTCCCGAAATGATCCTCGAGAGGCCCGGCGCCAGTTTCTCCCGGGCCGCGTCATTGATCGTGCCGCTGATTTCTCGTTTGCGCTTGACCTTCGATTTGCTGTCGACCGGCTCGATCAAGGCAAGCTTGATTTTCGCTCCCTCCACCATTGCCTCGGCATCGAGGACGGCCTGCGCGTTGTCGACCCGGAACGTGCCGGAAACGTTGGAGACGGCTCGTCCGGCGATCGGGCGCGTGACGGTAACGTCATCGAGTTGCATCTCCACCTGCCAGAGCGGCGGCGGCGGGTGCTGGTCGGTCACCAGGCCGAACCGCGCGCCGACCTGTGCCTTGACCGGGCCGGTAAAGTCGCCGGGAACGAAGGGCGTCTTTTGCAGCGCCTGTATCGGCTTGTAGGTTACGAGCTCGGCGATCGCATCCGCCTCGCCGCCGACCTCGATCTTCATCTCGGCAATCAGTGGTTTGGTATAGACATCGGGAATGATGAAGTCGCCGCCGTTGAGCGCGACCGATCGCCCGGAGGTGAAATAGGCCGCCCCCTGTTTGACGCCGACTTCCATGCGCTGGCCGCTCAGCTTGAACGTGCCCGAAGTGTCGCGCAGCGGCGGTATCTCGCCGGCGATGTTGATGCGTGTACCGTCAATGTTGAACGCGATGTTCAGTTCTTTTTCGTCAAGCTTCAGCTCGCCTTCGTTGGCGGCGATCCGCCCCTCCGCCACCGATACCTCGATGCGCGCATCTGTAACCGTGCCGCCGAAGAGATTGCGGATCGCCCAGCGGCGGGCGCCCTTGGCGAGCCACCACGGCCAGAGTTGCTTGACGGCCGTCGGCTGCATACGATCGCTGATGGCGGCAAAACTCACCTGCGGCGAGGTTTTGCCGAAGGCGACCGAGAGCGACCCGAACATCGAGCCGAGCGGGCTGGAAACGGCGAGCTGATCAAAGATTAGGCGATGACGCGCGTCGGATGTGAAGCGACCGCTCGCCTTGGCGTCAAAGATCAAGGGGCGTTCCGCAATATCCTCCGGTGCCGAGCTTGCATTCCTGAAAAGGAGATCGATGGCAAAACCCTGGTCGGTTGCGCCTGCGATCCGGTCAAGATCTTTCACCGCGCCGGTAAAGGGGAAAACAGAGCGACCGACATTGACGGTGGATGGCAGGATTTCGACTGAAGCCCGCTCGAAATCATAGGCGATATCCATCTGGGAAGGATTGATCGTCGAGACGAGCCCGCCCGCGTGGAACGCGCCTTCGGACGTCCTGACAGCCACGCGAAGATCTGGCTTGGCGCCCTCGGCGGCGCGCGTCGCGGTGAGCGTCAGTCCCGCCGTTGCGTCGATGCCAAAGGCTGCCTCTTTTCCGAACGGGCCGTGATAGAAGAACGGTTTCAACGGAACGTTGGAGATTGACGCTTCGAAACCAGTGACATGATTCTGTGCGCCAAGAGCGTTGGCGTTCAGATCGACATCGACACCGTCGACGGTGAGGCTGCCTTTGACGTGCATGGAGCCATCGGCATCACGATTGAACTCCAGTTCCTTGGCTTCAACAGGCACCACACTGTCACGCGCACCGGCAACCGTGAAGGAAAAATTGGAAAGCAAGACCGTCTGGTCGCCGCGCCCCGCTGCCATCTGTGACATGCGATCGACGTGCGCAAAAAGCGTCTCCAGCGCCTCGCCGACATCCGCGATCTTGATCTTCGTCAGATCGATAGGCTCGCCGCGTGGTAGCAGGCCGGTGTCGAAGTCACCGCCTTCGGCTTCGAGGCGCGAAACCGCAATCCGGCCCGTCAGCAACGCGATAGGGTCGAGCGCGATGGATATGGAACTCAATTTTGCGACCGGCTGACCGGATGCGGCCTCGCTTAGCGCCACTTCCCGCGCCTTCAGTGCCAGTGCCCCATTTGAGGTCATGCGTACGACGGTGCTGCCAACCTCGGCGCGATAGGCCCCGCCGAGTGCCGCGTTCAGCGCCGTGCGCGCGCGCGCATTGAGCGTCCTGTCGATCGCCCCGCTCTCGACGACGGCGATCAGGCTGGCTGCGATGATGAAGACAAGCAGAAAACCGCAAAGAGCTATCTTGCCGAGAAAGCGCAGCAGCCCGCGCTTGTGTGGTGCATGCACGATAACGGGTTCGTGTGCCTGCGCCGAGGGCAACGCATGCAACGCGACGATGTCTTTCTTGCGAAAGCCGACTTTTTCGCCGCGGATATCACTCATCGGCGCGGACGCCCTCCAGTTCAAGACGGGAAAGCCCGACTCTCCCATCGACGCATCATGCGGCAATGGGTCGACGGGTCATTATCACCGTCACGTAGACCACATCTGGCCGGACGGTGTCACCACGCCGCGCTGACCATGCTGTGGAAAGCATTCACACATCCGTGGGTTTCGTGTGAGCGAATGCCGGGCAAAGTGTCCTATCGACGCAACCCGTCCAGAACCTGTCAAATCTAGCACAAATCCGCTGGACGCAGGTCGCCGAATTTCGATATGCCCTAGCCGGCGATTGTTCACAAATCTTGGCGCAAGGAAGGTTTATTCATGGCAGGACTCACCACCGGAGATCTCGCTCCTGACTTCACGCTTCCCCGTGACGGCGGCGGTTCGATTTCTCTCTCGGCGTTTCGCGGTCGCCCCGTCGTGCTGTTCTTTTATCCGAAGGACGACACCAAGAGTTGCACTCTGGAAGCGATTTCGTTCACTGAACTTGCCCCTGACTTTGCTGCCGCAGGCGTCGTGCTGATCGGCATCTCTCCTGATTCGGTGAAGCGTCACGACCGTTTCGCCAAAAAACACGGCCTGACGGTCACGCTTGCTGCCGACGAGGAAAAAACCGCCATCAGCGCCTACGGGCTCTGGGTGGAAAAGAGCCTCTACGGGCGCAGATACATGGGCGTCGAACGCAGCACGTTTTTGATTGCCGCCGATGGACGGATCGCGCGCGTCTGGGAAAAGGTCAAGGTCAACGGCCATGCCCAAGAGGTACTCGAGGCCGCCAAGGCACTCTGAGTGGGAACGACGAGGCGAAAATGACGAGACTTCCCACCTTTCACAGTCTGCGCGGCGCCGCCGTCGAGGCGATCAGCGCTGCAGATCTCGACGTCAAGACTGAGCTTGCGCAGGAAGCCTCGCGCCGTTGGCAGCGCCGCGCGTTGTCATTGCGTTCACCGCTCGACCGGCCTGTTCCACTCAGGCCGGGGCGGCCGGAAAAACCTCTTCTGACGCCGCCAACCCAGGTGAAGAAACGATCGCTGGGCTCACTCAAGGGGCGGATCGCGCTTCTGCATTCGATCGCCCATATCGAACTCAATGCCGTCGATCTCGCGCTCGATATTGTCGCGCGTTTTGCGTCCGAATCAGTGCCGAATTCGTTCTTCGACGGCTGGATGAAGGTGGCATTCGAGGAGGCAAAGCATTTCCGCATGGTGCGCCAGCGGCTGAACGACCTCGGCGCGGACTACGGCGACCTGCCTGCCCACGATGGTCTCTGGCAAGCTGCGCACGATACCCGCAACGACCTGACCGCCAGGCTTGCCGTCGTCCCGCTGATTCTGGAGGCGCGCGGGCTGGACGTGACACCGGCGCTGCAGGCGCGCATGCGCGAGACCGGAGACTTCGAGACAGCCGCCGTACTCGATGTCATCTACGAGGACGAGAAAGGCCATGTGGCCGTCGGCGCCAAATGGTTCCGGTTCCTCTGCGCGCGGGAAAGGAAGGATCCCGCAGCAACCTTCCAGCAGCTCGTTCGCGCCAATTTTCGCGGTCCGCTCAAGGCGCCGTTCAACGACATCGCGCGCGCCGAAGCCGGGCTGACGCCATCCTTCTACCGCTCGATGACGGCTTCCACCAACCTCTCGTAGCGCAGGCTACTCAACCAAATATTAACCCTAACGAAGTGTAATGCCCGTCAAGCAATGCGAGACAATTCGCAGATGGCGGGAGTGGTGGAGTGTCTGAACGTTCGGCAAATCGCACCTTCGGAAAGCGCGCGCAAAACCATGTTCTGATCCTGGCGAGCGGCGACAAGATTCGCCATATGACCGTGCGTCCGTGGATGGCTGCCTTTGCCGTCTCGGCAGTGGGCGTCTTCAGCATCGGCTACCTTGCTGCCACCTCCTATCTCGTCCTTCGCGATGATCTGATCGGCGGGACGATCGCCCGTCAGGCGCGCATGCAGCACGAATACGAAGACCGAATCACCGCGCTGCGGGCTCAGGTCGATCGCGTGACGAGCCGACAGCTGCTCGATCAGCAAGTCGTTGAAGAGAAGGTCGAGAAGCTGCTTCTGCAGCAGCAGGCGCTTTCCTCTCGCAACGGCAAGCTCGGCGCGCTGATCGAGCGGGCGGAAAATTCCGGTCTGACGACCGATTTCGCCCAGCCGGCACCGGTCGAACCGCTCGCCTACGAAAAACGTGCCGATGCCACCGATGGTGTGCAGGCAATCGAAAAGCTGATGGGCCTGAGCGGCGGGCAGGCTGCCGCCCCTGCCCGTGTCGCCGCCCTGGCCTATGCTCGGCCTTCGTCAGGCGAAAGTACTTCCGATCGCGCCGATCGGCTTTTTTCGAAGGTGACGCTCTCGCTGAAGGATGTGGAGCGTGACCAGATGCAGCGGCTTGAGCAACTGACTGATGGCGCGGCCAGAACGTCGCAGGCGATCCGCAAGATCGTCGGTCGCACGGGTGTCGCGCTGCCGGAAAATGACGTCGCCGAGCTGGCGCCTACAGATGAAGCCACAGGTTCCACGGGCGCCGCAATCGGCGGCCCTTTCGTAGAGCCGGTTAACGGCGACGGATTCGGCCAGTCGCTTGCGGCGCTCGATTCGGCCCTTGTCGAGCTCGAGCGGACGCGTTCGCAGGTCCGCGAACTGCCCTTCGGCAACCCGTCGCCGGCAAGCGATATCACCAGCGACTTCGGCAACAGGCTTGATCCGTTTCTCGGTCGCTTGGCGCTGCACGCAGGTATCGACTTTCGCGCCACGGTCGGTACCCGTATCCGCGCGACGGCCCCGGGCACCGTTACCAATGCCGGCCAGACGGGCGGCTACGGAAACATGGTCGAGATCGATCACGGCAACGGCGTTGCCAGCCGCTATGCCCACCTCTCGACGGTTCTGGTCAAGGTTGGCGACCGGATAAAGGCCGGTGATGTTGTTGCGAAGTCCGGCAACACGGGCCGTTCGACAGGCCCGCACCTGCACTACGAGATCCGGCTGAACGGTCAGGCGGTCGATCCCATGCGGTTTCTCAACGCCGGCAGCAAGCTCGCGAGCTACATGAAATGATCAGGATGCCGACGCATTCTACCCGCGCCACTTGACAAGAAACACAACAGATTCGTTGCCATCAAGCTTTTCCTGCTTCAACGTGCTGGATTTCTTGACTTTCGACCGTATTCGGCTTAAGAGCCCGGCCACGCGGTGGTGTGTTTTCCACCGATCGAGCAGTGTTCTTATCGAACCGGAACGGAAACAGATTTCCCTTTGACCAATTTTGCTGACCTTGGCCTTAGCCAAAAAGTTCTCTCCGCAGTTACCGATGCGGGCTACACAATCCCGACCCCGATCCAGACCGGCGCCATTCCTCCGGCGTTGCAGCGTCGCGACATCCTCGGCATCGCGCAGACGGGAACAGGCAAGACGGCATCCTTCGTGTTGCCGATGCTGACCCTGCTCGAAAAGGGTCGTGCCCGTGCGCGCATGCCGCGCACACTGATTCTGGAGCCGACGCGCGAACTGGCGGCCCAGGTCGCTGAGAACTTCGACAAGTACGGCAAGAACCACAAGCTCAACATCGCGCTTCTGATCGGCGGCGTCTCGTTCGACGAGCAGGATCGCAAGCTGGAGCGCGGCGCCGATGTGCTGATCTGCACGCCCGGCCGCCTGCTCGACCATTTCGAGCGTGGCAAGCTGTTGATGAGCGGCGTCGAGATCCTGGTCATCGACGAAGCCGACCGCATGCTCGACATGGGCTTCATCCCGGATATCGAGCGTATCGCCAAGATGATCCCGTTCACGCGCCAGACTCTGTTCTTCTCGGCCACCATGCCGCCGGAAATCCAGAAGCTTGCCGATCGCTTCCTGCAGAACCCGGAACGCGTCGAAGTTGCCCGTCCGGCATCGACGGCACAGACGGTGACACAGCGTTTCGTTGCCACGCACGGCAAGGATTACGAAAAGCGCGCCGTTCTGCGCGATCTGATCCGCGCCCAGGACGACCTGAAGAACGCCATCATCTTCTGCAATCGCAAGAAGGATGTCGCCGACCTCTTCCGGTCCCTCGAACGTCACGGTTTCTCCGTCGGCGCCCTGCATGGCGACATGGACCAGCGCTCGCGCATGGCCATGCTTGCCGGCTTCAAGGACAATCTTATCACGCTGCTCGTCGCCTCCGATGTGGCCGCTCGCGGTCTCGATATCCCCGATGTCAGCCACGTCTTCAATTTCGACGTGCCGATCCATGCGGAAGACTACGTCCATCGCATCGGCCGTACCGGCCGGGCCGGCCGCTCCGGCGCGTCCTTCACGCTGGTGACCAAGCGCGACATGAAGTTCTCCGACGCCATCGAAAAGCTGATCGGCCAGAAGGTCGAGTGGCTGAACGGTGATCTGTCGAACCTTCCCGAGCCGATGGAAAGCCACGACACCGGTCGCCGTGACCGCGGTCGCGACGGCCGCAAGGACCGTAAAAAAGATGGGGACCGTGCACCGCGTGGCCGTTCCGATCACAAAACCGATACGGTTCGTGCCGATAGTGAGGCAGAAATTGAAGCAGTCGTCGAAAGGGTAGAAGCGGTGAAACCGGCACGCAACGCAGAGACAAAGCAGAGCAACGGCCATCGTCCGGAACGTCCGGTTCGTGCGGCAAACCCTGCCAATGACGACAACCGCGATCGCCGCAATCGCCACCGTCGCGATCATGACGATGGCCCGACACCTGTTGGTTTCGGCGATGAAATCCCCGCATTCATGCTGATCGCCGGCAAGGCCTGACCCAGCCATGGGTCGGCCAGGCATCGACTTTCCGGGCTTCGGTTGCGGACTGGCGATTATGCGCGACGGCAAGCTGCTGTTGTGCAAGCGCCTGAAGGCGCCTGAGGCCGGCCACTGGAACATCGTGGGCGGCAAGGTTGATCACATGGAGCGCAGCGAACTTGCCGCGCGCCGTGAAGCGGAAGAGGAAAGCGGCCTGTCGATCCGTTCGACCCGCTTTCTCTGCCTCAGCGAGCAATTGATCGAAGCCGACCGTCAGCACTGGATCTCGATGATCTACGTGACCGACGATTTTTCGGGCGAACCGCAACTGACCGAGCCAGACAAGCTGTCCGACATCGGCTGGTACGATCTCGATGCCCTACCCCAACCGATGTCGCGTTTTGCCGCTGACGCCGTGCGTGCCATTCGGACGCAGACGAAGGCGCTCGTCGAGGCTGTCTGAGTAAATCGTTTTCCCACCAGGGAATGCGCAGAAGCGAAAGAGATAGAACGTTTCCACGGTTCCGTCTGAACCGGTAACGACATCAGCATCGGCCCGCCTATGTCTTGGCCCGCAACGCCGCCTCATAGGCAAGTCTGACCCATCGCGCCATTTCATCAGGATCGTCGTAGGCCTCTTCCGGGATGCTCCAATAGGGCATCTTCACCGGTTTTCCCTTGCCGTCATACGCCCATCGCCGCGATCCGGCGGCCTCGAAGGTCGGGCCGGTCCTGTCGTCGCCCTTCAGGAGAATTTCTCCATCGACTTCGAGCGCGAAGATGACGCCTTCGAAATAGACGCCCTTGCCGCCGAACATGCGTTTGATGGTCACCGGCCCAAGCGTTTCGAACATTTCCTCGATCGCAGCATTGTCCAAGCGTCTATTCCTCCAAAGTTCCGCCGGCAGCGATGATTTGCTCAGGCGTGTCGAGGTCGAGACGAGCGGCAGCGCCTAACTCGACATCGATGACCGGCAATCCGCATCTTTCGACGATATGCCTTGCGCCGACATCGCCAAGCAATTGGCTGACGGCGGAAAATGTCTGGCGCGGCAGGATGACCGGGTTGCCGCGCTGGCCGTCAGCGGTTGCTCGGATCACCGCACGCCCACCTTCAGCGGTAAATGCATCGACGAGCCGGCGCAGGTCGCTCGCCGTTATCCCCGGCATGTCTGCCAGCATCACCAGCATGCCGCCGGCCCCGCGATCGAGTGCCGAGAGCGCTGCTGTCAGAGACGATGCCATGCCGGACAGGTAATCGGGATTGGAGACGAGGACCACCGGAAGGTCACCGAGCGCTGCGCGAATTTCCGGCTCGCGATGTCCGGTGACGACGATCACCCGGCCGATATCGGCTGCAAGCGCACTGACGACGGTGCGGCGAACGAGCGGCACGCCATCGAAGGTTGCTAGCAGCTTGTGGCCGCCTTCCGGCCCCATGCGACTGGCGCGGCCGGCTGCCAGCACGACGGTTTCCACCGGCCCCAAAGCCACCGCCGCTGCGGGCTCGCGCGGCTGTGGTCGGGTGGGTATCTCCTTCAGCAAGCCACCGACTCCGAGCCCAGTAATGTCATGCGCGCTTGGCCACTCACCGGCGAGAATGCGATCGAGCACCCAGTCGAAACCGTTTTCGCGCGGACTGCGGGCGCAGCCGGGTGCTCCGACCACCGGCACCGTTCCGACGCGGCCGAGCACGATGAGATTGCCGGGGTCAACAGGCATGCCAACGTGATCGACAATGCCGCCTGCCCGGCGGATGGCAGCGGGAATGACATCGTCCGAATCAGCAACTGCCGACGCGCCGAAGACGATGATGAGGTCGTGGTCGGCCTTCAGATCGTCGATGGCGGCGGCCACTGCGTCTTCCGTATGGGCAACGCGACGCTCCGTCTTAAGCGCGCTTGCGGATTGTCGCAGGCGCGCGGCGAGCACGGCATGGGTCTTGTCCATGACCTGGCGTTTCAATGAAGGCAACTCAGTTGCTATCAGTGCGGCATTGCGTGCGGAATAGGGCTTCACCTCGAAGGCCGTGGCAGTGCGTAGCAACATCTCCGCCTGCTCCACGAGCGATCCAGCCACCGCTAGCGGTATGATCTTGATCGTCGCAACCATGTCGCCAGGCTGCACCGGCACATGGTCGGCAAGGCAGGCGAGCGTGATGGCCGGATCGATGCGGTTCAGCCGGTCTATGGTGTCGCGGGTGGCGACGAACAGTCCGTGTACCCGGGAGTATATGTTTACGCGGCCGGTTGCCGCCGAGGAAAACCGCAGATGGTCGGGAGCAATCGCTGCGGCGATCCGCGCCGCCGCTTCATCTTCCAGCAAATCACCCTGATCCGGTTGGGCGACGATAATCTCGTCGAGCCCCGCTTGCATCAGAATGGCAAGATCGCTTGAGGTGAGGACGTGCCCTTTCGGCAAGCGTAGATCGCCGGCCTTGACGGCATGCGCGAGCACGGCGCCTTCAGCCGCGGAAAGCGTGAGGGCTCCAAATCTCATCGAGGCTCCTCGCTGCCGGACAGGATATCCCGACGCCTGAGCGCTTCGATAATTTCCGCGAGGATCGCAACTGCGATCTCTGCCGGGCTTGTCGCGCCGATGTCGAGCCCGATGGGCGCCCTCACCCGCGCGATAGCCTCATCGGAGAGCCCCAGCCGACGCAGGCGCTCGACGCGGCTTGCATGCGTCTTTCTGCTGCCAAGGGCGCCGACATAGAAGCAGCCTGCGGCAAGGGCTGCCCTGATCGGTTCGTCATCGATCTTCGGATCGTGTGTGACCGCGACCAGCGCCGTGAACCGATCAAGCGGCCGGACCTTGAGGACGTCTTCCGGCCAATCCGCTATCAGTTCGACGCCGGAAAAGCGTTCGGCCGTCGCAAAGGCGGTGCGCGGGTCGAGGATGGTAAGGTCGAAGCCTGCGACAGCAGCCATCCGCGCCAGCGCTTGCGAGATATGGACCGCGCCGACAACGAGGATGCGCGGTGGCGGCAGGTACACATTGAGGAACAAGGACCGCCCGCCCGCCATGATCATTCCGGGCTTGCCAGACCGAAGTGCCGCCGTCATCGCGTCGATCCATTCGTCCGCACAGCGTTCGCCTTCGACGCAGAGAACGCTCTGATCGGTTTCAAGATCGGTAAAGACAGCCGCGGCCCGCCTACTCGTGCGCGCTGCATTCAAAGCCTGAAGGGTTGCGAGATCCATGGTTCAGCCATCAACCCGCTCGACAAGCACCCGGATCCGGCCACCACAGGACAGACCGACACGCCATGCCGTCTCGTCGGCTACGCCAAATTCGAGGATTTTCGCCTTGCCGGTCTCCAGAATATCGGCCGCTTCGCCGATGACCGCACCCTCGACGCATCCGCCGGAAACCGAGCCTTCGAAATTTCCGGCCCCATCGATCACCAGATGGCTGCCGACCGGTCGCGGTGCGGATCCCCAGGTTTCGATCACCGTTGCAATCGCCACTTGGCGCCCTTCACAGACCCAGGCTTCGGCGACTGCGAGTGGGTCGAGGGTATCGGTCGATGCCTGCATGTCAGCTGCCTCCCAGCACAGTGCGATGCTCGTTCATAAACCGCCGAGGGTCCGCCTCCCCGGACCTTTGACCCGACAGCGACTTCACCAGCTCGCCCACGGACTCAAGATTGTGTACGGCCCGGAATTCGTCAACATGCGGCAGCATCGCTTTGACGCCGCGGGCGCGCGCCTCGAAACCATCGAACCGTAGCAGCGGATTGAGCCAGATCAGCCGGCGGCAGGAGCGATGCAGGCGACCGATCTCCTGCTCCAGCTCTCGCGTGTCGTCCCGCTCGAGCCCGTCGGTGATCAGAAGCACGATGGCGCCCTGTCCAAGCACCCGCCGCGACCAGCGTCGGTTGAACTCGTGCAGGGTTTCGCCGATGCGTGTGCCACCGGACCAATCCTTGACCGCGGAGATGCATTCGTCGAGTGCGACATCCGGGTCGCGATTTCGCATCGGCCGCGAAACATTGGTCAGCCGTGTGCCGAAGAGGAAGGTGTGAACGCGCTGGCGTTTTTCGCTGAGGGCATGGAGGAAATGCAGGAAGATGCGGGTGTATTGGCTCATCGACCCGGAAATGTCAGCAAGTACCACCAGCGGCGGATGAACGAGGCGCCGTTCGCGAAAGCGCGGCAGGATCAGTTCGCCGCCGAAGCGCATGGCGTCGCGCATCGTCGCGCGCGGATCGATGCGTATCTGCCGCGAGGACGGCTGGTATCGCCGTGTCCGCACCCAGTCGAGCGGCAGTACCAGCGACGACAGCGCCCGCCTCGCCTCGGTGATTTCGGCAGCGGTCATCTGGGCGAAATCGGCCTTGCGGAAAAGCTCCCTGCCCGAAACGGTATAGCGGGCGTCGACCTCGATCTCGGGTTCATCGCGCGGCGGCCGGGCATCATCATGACCGGACATCAATGCATCGCTGACACGCGTCTCGCCCGCCCGTCGCCGCTGGCGCTCGCTGTCGCGTTGCGGTGCGAGCGGAGACATCATCGCGATCATCTTCTCGACAAGGCCACGCGAACGCCAGAACAGCCGAAAAGCCTCGTCGAACACCGGCTGGTCCTCGTGGCGCTTGACGAAAATACACTGAAGGGCCGCGTAGAATTCGTCGCGGGCGCCGATGCCGATCAGCGTGACCGCGTCGATGGCGTCGGCCACTGCCCCAGGTCCGACTTTCATCCCGGCGCGCCGCAGGGCGCGGGCAAAGTACACGATGTTGTCGGCCAGCTTTCCGTCACCGGGTGGGATCGGTGGGAGAATAGCACCATCAGGCGGATGTTCTCCCGGCTCCATGGTCAACCTGCCGCCAGCAGCTCAGCCTTGACTTCGGCAAGCAGCTTGCGCCCTTCGGCTCCGTCGATCCGGGCGATGTCGTCCTGATACTTCAGCAACGTGCCCAGCGTATCGGCGATCGTTTCGGGATCGAGCGCGAGCCGGTCAAGCTCGGTCAGGGCCGTCGCCCAATCGATCGTCTCAGCGACGCCGGGGTTCTTGAAAAGATCAATGGTGCGGAGCCGCTGCACATAGGCGATGATTTCGCGCGACAGGGCGGCGTTGCAGCCCGGAACCTTGCGGCGGATGATTTCGAGTTCCTGCATTGCCTTGGGATAATCGACCCAATAGTAGAGGCAGCGTCGCTTCAAGGCGTCGTGGATCTCACGCGTGCGATTGGTGGTGATGATGACGACAGGCGGCTCAGTGGCGCGGATGGTCCCGAGTTCCGGAATGGTGACCTGGAAATCCGAGAGGACCTCGAGCAGGAACGCTTCGAAGGCTTCGTCGGTGCGGTCGAGCTCGTCGATCAGAAACACCGGTGCCCGGCCGCTCTCACCGGAAATAGCCTGAAGCACCGGGCGTCGGATGAGAAATCGTTCCGAGAATATGTCGCTTTCGACCCTGCGACGATCGACTGTTCCGGCCGCTTCCGACAACCGAATCTCCAGCATTTGCGCCGGGTAGTTCCACTCGTAGACCGCGGAGGCGACATCCAGCCCCTCGTAACACTGAAGGCGGATCAAGGGGCGATCAAGGGCGCGGGCCAGCACCTTGGCAATCTCGGTCTTGCCGACACCGGCCTCGCCTTCGAGAAAGAGCGGGCGCTTCATCCTGAGCGCCAGAAACAGCACCGTCGCCAGCGCCGTGCCGGAGAGATAATCCTGTGCCTCGAGCATCGCCATCGTTTCATCGATGGATTGGGGCAATACGCCTGTCGCCGGTGCCGCCATGCATCCTCCGCCACGGCCAGTTTCAGTCACTAGGAAGCGTCGTCGAGATGATCTTTTATATCATCTACTTGCAGAAAATTTCTCATGTTCTCTTAGAGGACGTGTCGCCCCTCCTTGAAAACCTACAGCGAGTGATATCCGCGGTCTACATAAATGAGCGGCGGACGCGTCGGGCCAAGCGCAACGTCCACCACCTCGCCAAACAGCACAAGATGAGTTGCAATGGTCTTGACCTCGATCAGCCGGCAATCGAACGCGGCCGTCGCGTTGACCAGGATCGGCGAACCGGTTGCCAGTTGCGTCCATTGCCCAAGCGCGAAGCGGCGGTCCATGTCGAGCTGGTCACGGCCGGAAAAGGCGTGGGCAAGCGCGCGGTGCTCGTCGCCAAGCAGGTTCAGGGCAAAGCTGTCGCCCCGCACGAAGACGTCGTTGCGCGGGTTGGCGCCGTTCAGGCAGACGAGGACGGTCGGCGGACTGTCGGAAACCGAGCAGGAGGCCGTGACCGTGACGCCGCGGCGCTCGCCACCATTGGCGGCGGTGATGAGCTGCACGTGGCCTGCCAGGCGGCTCATCGCGTCGCGATAACTTATCGGGTCCAGTCGGGTTCTCTCCAACACATCTCTCTCCGGGCGATGTCAGGCACATATAGCCGCTGTTGGGAAATATGAAACCCGCTGGACGGAGATTCTTGCAGATGCGCGACATGGCCATGGCGCGGATCGGATGGCGGTTGTTTCCACTTGCATCTTTTCCTTTGACGCCGGTGAACACATCCTTAAAACATGCGGCAACGACAGCGCCGCGGGTGACGAAGGTCATGCCGAGGACTGCGGTAACCTTTTTGGACTCGCTGCATAATCTCTCCTTGAAACCGTTCCGGGCTTGGGAACACTGCAGCAGTGGGGAATTGCATGCTTCGATCGATCGTTTTGAGCCTCATCGTTGCGGGAATGGCGCAGGCTGCACCTGCCGCCGCTGCCGGCGTCAAGGTCGCGGTTGTCGCTCCCGTCGAAGGGCCGTTCGCCTTGCTCGGCAAACAGATCATCGATGGCGCCTCGTTCCAGGCGAGCGATCGCGGCAGTGAAATCGTCGTCATTCCGGAAACATGCGACGCGGCCGGTGCTGATGCCCTGACGAAGGCTCTTCTGGCGGCAGGCGCCGAGGCGGCCATCGGCTTCCTCTGCACAGAGAGCCTCGAGGCGACGCTGCCGGCACTCGCAGAGGCGAACATTCCCGCGATCACGCTAAGCGTCCGCTCCGACATCCTGATGGAAGACGTGCTCAAGAAGAACTGGCCGCTGTTCCGCCTCGCTCCGAGCGGCAAGGCCGAATCGGCAAGCATCGTTGCCGCCATTACCGCGCTTTGGAAGGACAAGCCGATCGCCTTGATCGACGACGGCACCATCCACAGCCGCGAACTGGTCGAAAGCGTGCGCACAGCGCTTAGCGAAATAGGGCTGACACCGGTCTTCACAGATGCCTATCGCCCCGCCCAGGAGCAGCAGGTCAGTCTCGTACGCCGCCTCGTCAAGAGCGGCGCCACCCATGTTTTCACCGGTGGCGACCGGCAGGATACCGCCGTGATCGCACGCGATGCGCAGGAGGAAGGCGCAAACCTGACCCTCCTCGGCGGCGATACGTTGAACGCAGCCGAAGTGAGCGTGCCGCTCGCCGATGGCGTTCTGGCTCTCACATTGCCTGATGCGGCACAGTCAGCCGAAGGCAAGCCGGTCGCCGACGCCATGCGTGCAGCCGGCATCGAGCCCGAAGGCTACGTGCTGCCGGCATTCGGCGCCATGTCTCTTCTGGAACAGGCCAAGGATCAGGCTGAGAAAGACGAAAAACCGTTGGTGGAAGCCCTGCTCAAAGGACCCTACCAGACCGTCCTGGGGCCGATTGCTTTCGATGCCGGGCATGAGCGCGCCGACAATTCCTATCGGTTGATGCAGTGGCAGGCCGGTCGCTTCGTGCCCGTTGCGGATCCTGCCGGAGCACAATGATGCAGCCTGGCCCGCGCAACCTCATCACCGATGTCGCCGGCCTTTCCGTCGGCAACGCCGAAGACCATCGTTTGAAATCCGGCGTTACAGCTATCGTTTGCGATCCGCCGGCAACGGCTGCCGTTCAAGTGCTCGGCGGCGCGCCCGGCACGCGCGAAACGGATCTTCTGGAGCCGCACAACACCGTGCAGACTGTCGATGCCATCATTCTATCAGGCGGTTCGGCCTTTGGGCTGGACGCCGCCTCCGGCGCGCAGGCAGCCCTCAGGGAGATAGGACGCGGATTTGCCGTCGGGCCGCACCGGGTGCCGATCGTACCGTCGGCAATTCTCTTCGACCTGATCAATGGCGGCGAAAAAGATTGGGGCAAGTTTCCGCCCTATCGCGAACTTGGCTACGAGGCTGTGTGCAAAGCAGGCCCGAGCTTTTCGACGGGCTCGGCAGGCGCCGGCACCGGCGCCCTGACCGCGACCTTCAAGGGTGGCCTCGGCTCCGCCTCGATCGTGCTGCCGAACGGGATCACCGTCGGCGCGCTCGTTGCCGTCAACGCCCTCGGCTCGGCGACCGTCGGCGACACCCGGCATTTCTGGGCTGCCCCCTTCGAAAGGCGGGAAGAGTTCGGTGGGCTTGGTCTGCCTCATCCCCTGCCGGCGGATGCATCCGAAATCCGCACGAAACTGCGGCCCAGCCAGTCGGCAGCCGCCAACACGACGATCGCGGTCATCGCCACCGACGCGGTTTTGACGAAGGCTGAGGCCAAGCGGCTGGCTATCGCTGCACATGACGGATTCTCCCGGGCGTTGTGGCCGGCGCATACGCCGCTTGACGGTGACCTCGTCTTCGCGCTCGCTACCGGTGCAAGCGGCAGGACATTGGAACTCGAGGATTTCATCGATCTCGGTGCAGCTGCCGCGGCGACCATGGCGCGCGCGATCGCCCGCGGCGTCCACGACGCCACACCTGCGGAAAACGATCCATTGCCGAGCTGGTCGACCCGCCGATAAAGCGCGATTGCCACCGCGCATGTTGTTTGCGCGGCTGCGGAGTGCTATTGCGCGGGAAACAGCCGGAGCTTCTCATGACCCATCCCATCCGCATTGCACCGTCGATCCTGGCGGCCGATTTCTCGAAGCTCGGACAGGAAGTCCGCGATGTCGTCGATGCCGGCGCGGACTGGATCCATCTCGATGTCATGGACGGCCACTTCGTGCCCAACATCACCTTTGGGCCCGACGTGATCAAGTCGCTGCGCCGTTACACCGAGGCGACCTTCGATTGCCACCTGATGATCTCGCCCGCCGACGGTTTCCTCGAAGCCTTTGCCAAGGCCGGCTGCGATATCCTGACGGTTCATGCCGAAGCCGGGCCGCACCTGCACCGCTCGCTGCAGACCGTTCGCTCACTCGGCAAGAAGGCGGGTGTCTCGCTCAATCCGGCAACGCCGGAGAGCGCCATCGAATATGTTCTCGACACCGTCGACCTGGTGCTGGTGATGACGGTCAACCCAGGTTTCGGCGGCCAGAAGTTCATCGACGCGACGGCGGAAAAGATCCGCCGGATCAAGGCGATGATCGGCGACCGGCCGATCGAGATCGAAGTCGACGGCGGCATCGCTCCGGAAACGGCAGCGATCCCTGCCGGTGCCGGCGCCAACGTGCTCGTCGCCGGTTCTGCGATCTTCAAGGGCGGTTCGGTCGATGCCTATCGCTCGGCCATCCAGGCGATCCGAACCCCCGCCGAAAAGGCCCGCTGATGATAACGCGCCTGGCGACGTCAGGACTGGTTCTGGGGGCGGTCGCGCTTGCGGCGTCGCAGGCGTCGGCTGGTGACTACGCAGCCTTCCAGCCGATCGGGTTTTCCTCCGACGGCAATGTCTTTGCGTTCGAAGAATACGGCGTTCAGGATGGTTCGGGTTTTCCCTATTCGACAATCTTCGTCATCGATACACGCAACGACACGTTTCTGCCGGGCGCGCCCGTGCGCGCAGTCGGTCGCGAAGACGGCGCGCCGCTGCACCGGACGAGACACGAGGCGCATCGCCGCGCAGCCCCCTTGATCGATGCCTACAGGCTCGCCGATGCGCCGGGACTACTTGCGGCCTACAATCCGATTACCGAAGCGAACGCAACGCCGCTGGCGTTGACCTACGATGCCTTTGCAGCGGACGATCCTTTCCGCGAGACCTACGGCCTCACCCTCGAGGAGAAAAGCTTCGAACCGGCAGGACTGTGCAAGGATTTCCTGAAGGAGGTCAAAGGTTTCCGCCTGTCGATGACGATGAAGGCCGGCAAGCCGGCAAGCGACATGTTGCAGGACGACACCCGTGTGCCGGAAAGCCGGCGTTGCCCGACGGGTTATCGTATCGGCGGTGCCGTGACCCATATGAATGACGACGGCACGCAAACCCATGTCGTGATGGTGCTGGTCAAATCGCTCGGGTTCGAAGGTACGACCGACGGACGATGGATTGCGGTTCCGACCCGGATCGTAAAATGAATGACACGGGCGCCGGGGCCGAGGCAAAATCAGCATATGCTTCTGCGCCGGCCCTGAAGCGCTCACGGTTCCTGCGGGCGTTTCCATCCACCATCGAGCTTGTCTTCGGCACGCCAGTCTGGGGGGTGGCGATGGTCGCCTCCGCTTGGGCCGCGCTCTGGCTGCGCGAGAGCGCCTTGACCTTCCATCTGGTGGAATTGCTGGTGATGTATGGGCTCGGTGGCATGCTGGCTTGGCCGATTGCCGTTTTTCTCGCGCGTTTCGCAACGCTTGGCCGTCCCGCCGAGACCCGGTTTGCGGCCTATCTGCTGTGTCTGTCGCTCGGCACGATTGCGGTGACTGCGATGCTGTTCGCGCTCGACTATCGCGTCTTTTACGCGCGCTGGCATGCCGATACGGGTACCCGGACCTGGCTCTACCAGTTCGCATTTACGTCGCTTGTTGCCTTCTACCAGTTCCTGGTGCTCGGCGTTCGGCTCTATCTTCCGGTCGGCGGCGCCGCGCTTCTGGCGGTCAGTTTGTGGCTTGCGGGCTCTGAAGGTCGTCAACAACGTTGAGCTTGCCGGGCATCTTTGCTAGAGGCACAGCCATCCTCCACTGATGACGAAAGCTGAGAGCCCATGATCCCCCGTTATTCCCGACCGGAAATGGTGGCCATCTGGTCGCCGGAAACCAAGTTCCGCATCTGGTTCGAGATCGAGGCCCATGCCTGCGATGCGCTGGCCGAAATCGGCGTGATCCCGAAAGATGCCGCAAAGACGATCTGGGAAAAGGGTGGCGCTGCCAAATTCGACGTCGATCGCATCGACGAGATCGAAGCCGTCACCAAGCATGACGTGATCGCGTTCCTGACGCATTTGGCAGAGTTCGTCGGTCCTGACAGCCGCTTCATCCACCAGGGCATGACATCCTCCGACGTGCTCGACACCTGCTTCAACGTCCAGCTGGTGCGCGCGACCGACCTGCTGCTGGCCGATATGGACAAGCTGCTGGAAGCGCTGAAGCGCCGCGCCTTCGAACACAAGGATACGGTCACGATTGGCCGCTCGCACGGCATTCATGCCGAACCGACGACCTTCGGCGTCAAGCTGGCGCTTGCCTATGCTGAGTTCGACCGCTGCAAGCAGCGCCTGATCGCGGCCCGCGAGGAAATCGCCACTTGCGCCATCTCCGGCGCTGTCGGCACCTTCGCCAATATCGACCCGCGCGTCGAGGAACATGTCGCCAAGGCGCTTGGGCTGAAGCCGGAACCGGTCTCGACCCAGGTCATCCCGCGTGACCGCCATGCGATGTACTTTGCCACCCTTGGTGTCGTCGCCTCGTCGATCGAGCGCCTGGCAACTGAAATCCGCCATCTACAGCGCACGGAAGTTCTGGAAGCCGAAGAGTATTTCTCGCCGGGCCAGAAGGGCTCGTCGGCCATGCCGCACAAGCGCAACCCGGTGCTGACGGAAAACCTCACGGGCCTTGCCCGCATGGTCCGCGCCTTTGCCATTCCGGCCATGGAAAACGTGGCCCTCTGGCACGAGCGCGACATCTCGCACTCGTCGGTCGAGCGCATGATCGGTCCCGATGCGACGGTGACGCTGGACTTCGCGCTTGCCCGCCTGACCAACGTCATCGACAAGCTGCTCGTCTACCCGGATAACATGACCAAGAACATGAACAAGTTCCGCGGTCTCGTTCACTCGCAGCGTGTCCTGCTCGCCCTGACGCAGGCCGGCGTGTCGCGCGAAGATGCCTATCGCCTGGTTCAGCGCAATGCGATGAAAGTCTGGGAACAGGGCAAGGACTTCCTTGAAGAGCTGCTTGCCGACGCCGAGGTCCGTGCGGCCCTTTCTGAAGCCGACATCCGCGAAAAGTTCGACCTCGGTTACCACACCAAACACGTCGACACGATCTTCAGCCGGGTGTTTGGCTGAACCACGCCGCGCAAAGCTGCGTAGTGGTTTTGCGATAAGGACATGCGCAAAAGCCGGGCGCCAAAGCCGCCCGGTTCGTGCGAGGAACGAAGCACGTTTCTGTTGTAGTCCGCTATTGTGCCCGCATTTGATGCAGTTCGCTCGAATGCGGGCATTTTTGTTAGCTAGGAATTCAATCTTTGCGTGAGATGATCGAGGCTGATCAATTCAGATCGAGGGTTCACATGGCCTACAAGGACAGTGTTCAGCGCACGGCGACGCGCACGCAGACGAAGATTACCGGGACTGTCACCGTCAAGACCGGCGCCAGCAACGGTATCGTCACGGATCTTTCCGCCGAAGGCATCTGCTTTCAGCTTTATTTCGACATCAACGCACGAACCGGACAGGAAGTGACGATCCGCAGCGAAGAGCTCGGATTTCTGACCGGCATGGTGCGCTGGTATCGCGGCGACAAGATTGGCATCAAGCTCAATCTCTCATCGAACACCGCCGCCCAGATTTCGTCCTATTACAAGCATTTCAAGTAGGTCGGGCGATCATAGCATGAGGAAGAGCCAGCCTCCCGGAGGCTGGCTCTCGGTCATTATCGCGCCCGGCTGCGAGCCCCTGGCTCTACCATCTTGCGATACATATGCCATGTCGCGTGACCGAGGATCGGCATGATCACGGCGAGGCCGACGAAGACCGGGATCGACCCGATCAGGAGGCCAGCCGCAACGATCAGGCCCCAGAAGGCAACTGGAATGGGATTGACGAGGGTTGCTCGAATCGAGGTCTCGACGGCAGCCACCGCGCCGACGTCACGATCGATCAGCATTGGAAACGACACCACGCTGATCGACAGCACGATGACGGCAAAGACGAACCCGACGGCGTTGCCGACCAGGATCAGATTCCAGCCCTGTTCCGTGCTGACGATGCCATTCCAGAAGGCGGCGAGCGATACCGGCGGTTCGGCACCGAATATCCTGACATAGAGCGCCTGTGCGACCAGCAGCCAGGCGATGAAGATGACAAAAAGCATCGCCGCGACGGCGATGATGGATGGCAGCGCCGGAGAACGATGCAGACGGAAGGCGTGAGGCCAGGACGTATCCATGCCGAGTTCGCGCCGCCTGCTGATCTCATAGAGCCCGATCGCGGCGACCGGCCCGATGAGGGCAAAGCCCGACGCAAGCGGATAGAGCAGCGGCAGCATGTTGGCACCCGCGCTCCACGTCATGAGCACGGCGCCGGCAATGGGGTAGATCAAGCAGAGAAAAACATAGTGAGACGGCTTTTCGCGAAAGTCGTTGAACCCGAGACGCAACGCGTCCATCACGTCCGCCAGGCCGATCTTTCGTATTCCGGGATGGGCGACGTTTGCGTCCGCTCCCGACAGAACATGGAATGTTGTCATGGCTCACACTCCTCAACCACCACAGGGCGGCCACGGACCAGCGACAACGGCAAAACTCGAGCCGCATCGACCGCGACCTGCATTGTCGATTATACATAAAATGATGCCTCTGTCGCCTACGCCTTGACTTCGACGACTTTCGACGCCACATCGCGGCCATTATGAAACTTTCCGACGCCCATATCCTGATCGTTCCCGGCTACACCAATTCCGGCCCTGAGCATTGGCAGTCCCGCTGGGAGAGAAAAATGTCGACCGCGCGCCGCGTCGAGCAGGCCGAGTGGGCCAAGCCCGTGCGCGAGGACTGGGTGGCGCGCATGGTTGAGGAGGTCAATGCCGCCGAAAAGCCGGTGGTCATTGTCGCCCACTCGCTTGGCGTCGCGACGGCCGTCCATGCCTTGCCACACTTCGAAAAGAAGATCGCTGGTGCCTTCCTGGTGGCTCCGCCTGACGTAGCGAATACTGCGATCCGGCCGAAGCACCTGATGACCTTCGGCCCCTACCCGCGCGATCCGCTGCCGTTCCCCTCGCTGATGGTTGCAAGCCGCAACGACCCGTTCGGCTCCTATGAACATGCGGACGATATCGCCAAGTCCTGGGGCTCGCTGTTGGTCGATGCCGGGGAATCCGGCCATCTCAATACCGAGTCAGGCCACGGTCCCTGGCCGGAAGGCACGATGGTTTTCGCGCAGTTTCTCAGCCGCCTCCAACCCTGAGGCTACTGCGAATAAGACGACTCGGCATTAATCCGAAGTTCATGGTCCGCGATCATGATCTGCCGGCAACAATGCTGGATCGTTGGATACGTGACCGGACCGAAAGATCCCATCAAGGGCGAACGCCGCGTGCCGGCGAAGCAGGATATTCTGACACAGTCGGCGCTGGACCAGCTGCCGATGGCAGTCCTCGTTGTCGATGAAAAAGGGAAAATCGTTTCGGCGAACCCTTATCTCTGCAAAGTTCTGCGCCTGCCGTCGTCTGAGTTGCTCAACCGGTCTATACATGAGCTCGTTCATGCCGACGACCATCACCTGCTGGCCTCAGCGGCGATGTCACATGCTTCCGCGTCCGCCCAGACAATCCGCTTGCATGCCGCAGACGACACCGTTTCGGTGGTCTGCACGTCTTCTGCCGTTGCAAACAACCGTTTGCTGCTGATGCTCCCGGTCGACCACCTGATCTGCGAGATTGCCGGGCTTCGCAACGACGAGACGCGGTGGAAATATGCGCTGGATAGTGCGCTCGAAGGCGTCTGGGATCACGATTTCTCGACCGGAAACCTTTTCTATTCCGCGACGTGGAAGCGCCTTCGCGGCATGGCGGAAGATGCCGTCGTCGATGGCTCGCTCGATACGTGGATTGAGAGCGTGCATCCGGACGACCGAGCCCATGTGCTGGCGTCGATCGAGCGTCAGGACACTGGGCAGGTTACCTACAACACCTTCCAGTACCGCGAACGCCATGCGGACGGTCACTGGGTGTGGATCGAAAGCCGAGGCGCGTCGGTCGCATACGGGCCGGACGGCAAGCCCAGCCGCATCATCGGCACCGACACGGATATTACCCCTCGAAAGGAGGCCGAAGCGCGGCTCGAGGAAATCTCGCGGCGGCTGAGACTCGCGCTCGACGTTTCGAAGATCGGTGTGTTCGACCACAATCTCGAAACCCAGGAGACCATCTGGGACGAACGTATCCTGGCCATCTACGGCCTCGATCCTGATGACGGCGCCCCGAGCGGCGGCAGTTGGGAGGATATGCTGCATCCCGACGACCGCGAGATGGCGATCGCCCGCGTCAACGAAGGCGTTGCGGCGGGGGCACCCTTCACCAATGCGTTCCGCATCATCCTGCCCGATGGTGAAATCCGGCACATTCGAGCCAACACTGCATTTTATGTCGACCGCGACGGCACTCGCAAGCTGATCGGGGCCAATTGGGACGTGACCGAAGACATCGCGCTGCAGGAGGAACTGCGCAAGGCCAAGGCCGCAACCGAGGCCCGCAACCGCGAGCTGGAGGAAGCGCGCATCCGCATCGAATACAACGCGCTGCACGATTACCTGACGGATCTGCCGAACCGGCGTTATCTCGACCAGATTCTGGCTGACGATCCGACGCTCAACGCCATCCTCCATCTCGACCTCGATCGTTTCAAGCAGATCAACGACACTCTGGGGCATCAGGCCGGCGATGCGATGTTGACCCACGCGGCCGCGATCCTGAGGTCTCACGCCGACGAGGACGATTTCATCGCCCGCATCGGTGGCGACGAATTCGTCATTCTTTGCCGGCGCGGCCGCAGCCTCGACGAGCTCGGCGATCTCGCCGCCCGCATCGTGCACGCCTTCCGGCGACCCATCCCCTATGACGGCCAGCTTTGCCGGCTCGGCGCCAGCATCGGTATCGCATGGAGGGGCGAGAGCGACACCGATCCCAAACAATTGCTGATGAATGCCGATATCGCGCTCTATCGAGCCAAGAGCCTCGGGCGCGATCGCTTCGAGGCATTTTCCGAGCAGATCCAGAACCAGATCCTCAGCGCTAAGAGAACCGGCGACGATATCCGTCAGGCGATCGAGGAAGGGCAGTTCGTGCCCTACTACCAGCCGCAATTCGACGCCCGCTCACTGGAACTCATCGGGGTCGAGACGTTGGTGCGATGGGACCATCCTGAACGCGGCATCCTCGCCCCGATCCATTTCCTGAAGGTGGCCGAAGAGATCAACGCCCTGCCCGCGATCGACAAGAACATCGTCGAGATGGCCTATGCCGATTTTGAAGCCTGGCGCCGTGCCGGTCTGGTGGTGCCGAAGATTTCGGTCAACGTCTCCTCGCGGCGGCTGCGCGACCAGAGCCTGATCTCCGACCTTCGCGCCATGCGCATTCCGCCCGGTGTCATGTCGTTCGAGCTGCTGGAATCCATCTTCCTCGACGATCTCGAAGACGAGATTGCCGAGACGATCGCCGCGCTGAACGCACTCGGCATCGAGATCGAGATCGACGACTTCGGCACCGGCCACGCCTCGATCATCGGCCTGCTCAACCTCAACCCGGCCCGCCTGAAGATCGATCGGGCGCTGGTGGGACCGATCGCCGAAAGCGCCAAACAAGCCAAACTCGTCCGCGCCATCATCGACATCGGCCATTCGCTCAACATCGAGGTGGTGGCGGAGGGCGTCGAGACCTGGGAGCATGCTGCGATACTGAGGGATCTCGGCTGCGACATTCTGCAGGGCTACGCGCTGGCAAAGCCGATGAGCCGTCAGGATTTCGAAGATCGCCTCAAAAGCGGCTGGAAACCCTCGCCGCAGGGCGATGCGACGGCGCAGAAGCGGCCACGCATGAGGGCCGCCAAATAAAGAGCCACCCGGCCTTTCGGCCGAGCGGCGATGTCGGGGTCTTCTGTCTGCCCGGAATTACTTGCTCTGGATCTGCTCGATCGCCTCGCCAAGAAGCTCGAGCATGCGAACGCGGATCTGCTCCTCGGTCTGCGCCACGCCGGCAGCGTCGAAGTCTGCCTTGATCTTGCGCACGACGTCCTCGTGGCCGGCTTCCTCGAAATCGGCGGCGACGACTTCCTTGGCATAGGCTTCCGCATCGGACTTGCCGAGCAAACCGGCCGCCCAAAGGCCGAGCAGCTTGTTGCGGCGTGCTTCCGACTTGAATCTCAGTTCCTCGTCCAGCGCAAACTTCGCTTCGAAGGCCTTTTCGCGATCCTGCATACCAGTCATCTTGATCTCCCGTGAGAATTCCATGCCGTAAAGAGTTATGGCCATAAACCAAAACAGTGGTCAAAGTGCAATGCGAAGTTTTCTCCTTTTGCGACTTTCGTGGTACCGTAAGCATGCTGCGGAAAAGTGCGAAGCGGTTTTGCGACAACGGCATGCGAAAGCTTACAAAGCATGTCGCGGAAAAGTGCGAACTGGTTTTGCGATCACCGCTTGCCACAAACCAGGGATCTAGGGCGCAAGGAGTGAATCCGGTAGGTGGTGACACGCTTTAGGTAAATCAGGGGATCGGAAGATGCACCGATTGTTAAATCTGTTCATTTCAGCTATGGACCCCCGGAGAAGACTCCACTAGCGCGACCCAAGAGCGCCAACAACCACAGAGACAACATCCATGAATCGTCGCCGCCGTATCTACGAGGGCAAGGCAAAGATCCTTTATGAGGGTCCCGAGCCGGGCACGCTGATCCAGTTTTTCAAGGACGACGCGACCGCCTTCAATAAGAAAAAGCATGACGTCATCGATGGCAAGGGTGTGCTGAACAACCGGATTTCAGAGTATATCTTCACGCATCTGAACCGCATCGGCATTCCGACGCACTTCATCCGTCGTCTCAACATGCGCGAGCAGTTGATCAAGGAAGTCGAGATCATCCCGCTTGAGATCGTTGTGCGCAATGTTGCTGCCGGATCGCTGGCCAAGCGTCTCGGCATCGAGGAAGGCACCGTCCTTCCCCGCTCGATCATCGAGTTCTATTACAAGGCCGATGCGCTCGACGACCCGATGGTCTCCGAAGAGCACATCACCGCGTTCGGCTGGGCAAGCCCGCAGGAGCTGGATGACGTCATGGCGCTTGCCATCCGCATCAACGACTTCCTGACCGGCCTGTTCCTGGGCGTCGGCATCCAGCTCGTCGATTTCAAGATCGAGTGCGGTCGCCTGTTTGAAGGCGACATGATGCGCATCATCCTGGCGGATGAAATTTCGCCGGACAGCTGCCGTCTGTGGGACATCGAGACCAAGGAAAAGCTCGACAAGGACCGCTTCCGCCGCGATCTCGGTGGTCTGGTCGAAGCCTACCAGGAAGTGGCCCGCCGTCTCGGCATCATGAACGAGAACGAGCCCGTGCGTGGCACCGGCCCGGTTCTGGTCAAGTAGTTTCTGGTCAAGTTAGTTCGGGGAAGTGTAAAGTGATCAAGGCACGTGTAACCGTGACGCTGAAGAATGGCGTTCTCGATCCGCAGGGCAAGGCAATTGAAGGCGCACTCGGCGCACTCGGCTTCGATGGCATCGGCCAGGTCCGTCAGGGCAAGGTATTCGATCTGCAGATCGAAACCGGCGACAAGGCCAAGGCCGAAGCCGACCTCAAGGCGATGTGCGAAAAGCTGCTCGCCAACACGGTGATCGAAAACTACAGCATCTCTTTCGCTTAACGGCCGGGGAGTGCTGCGGACCGCCTGATGCGCGGCTCGGTTGATCGCTAAGTGTCGAGCGGGCTGTCATGGTCCGCTCAAGCAGATCAGACCAAGCACTGCAGATGGATATTCGTTCCGCGGCTCGATCGTTTCGAAGTAGCAGGATGCGTATCGCATCGAATATCGGCCTGATCGCGTGGAATTGCGCTTTGGCCGCATCGGAAACCGCCTCGAATTGCATGAGCTTCAAGAGGCGCAGGCAGGGTTTGAACCGCACCATGAAGTCAGCCGTCGTCCAGCTTCCAGGCCTCAATCGCGATCGCGACATGATCGCCGCCCTCACCAAGATTTCCGGCAAGGCGCCCGTGACCGTCTGGCAGACGGAAACGGAGCTTCCCGATGTCGACCTGATCGTTATCCCCGGCGGCTTTTCGTACGGTGATTATCTGCGCTGCGGCGCGATTGCTGCCCGCATGCCGGTGATGCAGGCGATCAAGGCCAAGGCCGAACAGGGCGTCAAAGTTCTCGGCGTGTGCAACGGCTTCCAGATCCTGGTCGAGGCCGGCCTTCTGCCCGGCGCACTGATGCGCAATGCCTCGCTCAAGTTCGTCTGCCGCGAGGTCAAGCTCGAGGTCGTCAATGCCGATACCGATTTCACCCGCGCCTACGCCAAGGGTCAGATCATCCGCAGCCCGGTCGCCCATCATGACGGCAACTACTTCGCCGATTCGGAAACGCTGAAGTCGATCGAAGGCAACGGCCAGGTCGTTTTCCGTTATGCCGAAGGCACCAATCCGAACGGTTCGATGGGCGATATTGCCGGCGTGATGAACAAGGCCGGCAATGTCCTCGGCATGATGCCGCACCCGGAAAACCTGATCGAGGCCGCCCATGGCGGATCCGACGGTCGCGGTATCTTCGCTTCGGCTCTCGAAGTAATCGCCGCTTAACCGTCCCGCTGATAGAAGGCATCCGACCATCCCCTTAACGCAAGCGAGACCGTCGATGCCTTCAATCTTCAAAGGACGCCTGATCGGCCCTGCTTGCGCGGCCTTTGCCGTGGTGTTTCTGGCGTCGTGCCAATCGCCACGCCCACCGGCGCCGACGGCAAGCTCGGCGGCTCTGCCGACGATGGAGCGTGTTGCGCTTGGTGCAAACAGCTGCTGGTTCAAGTCGGGCGACCCGGCGTTCAAGAACTACCGGCTCGCGCCTGAACTCAACTCTTTCTCCGGTCGTCCCCGCATCCTGATCGTGCCACGCAAGTCACCCGAGGCCCGGCCATTGGCCGTCGTTCAGGCGGAAGGCCAGCCGGCGCGGCTGCAGGCTTTCGGGCCGCTTATGAGTGAACCCGTCGGCACGCGCATGAGCGCAGATATCCGCCGGTGGGCCGCTGGCGGCCAGGGCTGCAAATAATCAGAGTACTGTTGCAAACGGGCGCTGCAGGTCTGACGCCTGCAGCGCCCGTTTGCTTGCGTGCTTAGATTGTCGAGAGTCTGCTGCGGATCTTCTCGGAAAGAGCCCTATCGCCAGAACGGCACCGACGATTCCCGCCGGGCATCCCTTTCGCAGACGCCGATATCGCTCAATTGCCAGTCGCTCATCTCTTCGAGCGCGATACGACTGCGCCTTTTGGCGGCGAGAAGGCAATAGACCCGCCAGAGGCGTTGAAGTGTGCTCTTCGCACGCCCAGAGAATTCGACGTCAAATCCGGTCCTGCGGCGCGCGCGCGGGGCCTTTTCTACAGTTGACGAGCAAATTGTATCAATTGCACTCATTGTACGTTCCAATGCATCGATTGACATCATTGCATTGGTGATAATTGACATAATTCGCGGTGTAATCTAGATAATTGTCACTATGACAAATTGGCTCCCGGACATTCAGCAGGGTCATGGTCCGCTTTATGCGCGGATTGCAGACCAGATCGAACAGGCAATTGGCGAAGGTGCCCTGCCCGTTGGCGCAAAATTGCCGCCGCAGCGCAACCTCGCCTATGACATTGGTGTCACCATTGGCACCATCGGACGCGCCTACAATATGGTGCGCGAACGTGGGCTCGTCAGCGGTGAGGTCGGGCGCGGAACCTATGTGCTCGATCACCAGGAGAGCCGCCCGCCGGAGCAAGCCGACCCGCTGACCACGTCCTTGGCCGGTACCCGGCCGCTGATTGCGCCCGCCGGCAAGTTGCGCTTCGACAGCACCGCAGCGCCGGATATCGGCCAGGGCTTTGTCCTCAGCGAACTCCTGAGTGAAATCAGCCGCGATCATCACGCCGACATTGCCAGCTACGCCCGCAATTTCCCGGATCACTGGTTCGAGGCCGGATGCCAATGGTTGGCCCGCGGCGGCTTTCGCCCCTCGCCGGAAACGATTGTGCCGACATTGGGCGCGCATGCCGCGGTCATTGCCGTGATTGCGGCAGTCACGTCGCCCGGTGACCGCATTGCCTTCGAGACCTTGACTTACTCCCAGGTCAGCCGCAGCGCCGGTCTGATCGGGCGCCGCACGACGCTGATGGAATCGGATGAGTTCGGCCTGATCCCGGAGGATTTCGAGCGGGTCTGCGCACAGCAGCACCCCAAGCTCGCCTTCCTGATGCCGAGCGCCCAGAACCCGACGGTGGCCGTCATGCCGCTTGCCCGGCGTCAGGCGATTGCCGATATTGCTCGAAAGTATGGCGTCTGGCTGGTCGAAGACGATCTTTACGGAGCCATGACCGGCGATCCGACGCCGCCTCTGGCAGAACTCGCGCCGGAGCGGACGTTCCTTGTCGGGGGTCTCTCAAAGTCGGTTGCGGCCGGCGTGCGCGGCGGCTGGGTTGCCTGCCCGCCGCATTTCAGCCAGCGCATTCGCATCGCCCACAAGATGGTCAGTGGCGGACTGCCGTTCATCCTGGCGGAGCTTTGCGCCCGTCTTGTCCTTTCCGGCTCGGCCAACATTCTGCGGGCCAAGGGCATCGAGGAGATACGCGCCCGCGAGGCGATCGCCCGCGAGGTTTTCGATGGTATCGACTTCAGCTCGCACCCAAGCGTCCCCTTCCTCTGGATGAAGCTGCCGGAACCGTGGCTCTCCGGCACGTTCAAGCAGGCGGCCCTGCAGGAAGGCGTGCTCGTTGACGACGAGGACGAGTTCAAGGCCGGTCGCGCCGACCGCGTCTTTCACCGCATCCGTATTGGCTTCTCCTCGCCGGCCGATCGCGCCGAAGTTCGCCGCGGCTTCCAGACACTGAGGCGCCTGCTCGACAGCGGGCGGGCCGGATACGATAGTTTCGAGTGATGACCCGGATGTTCGGGGTGACATTTGCGCAAGGCTCAGGTCCGAAGCTCGGGTGTGCCGCCTGCTGTTTCGCGCATACGCAGCGGCCGGCGTCAGATTCGATGGGCATGAAGCCTGTCGGCGATGGTGGTGCATGCCTCCCTTGCCGACCTCGACGGTGGTCCAAACGAAGGCTTGACCCGCGTCGGCCTCGTGCTCAGCCACAAGTTCTGACAGCTGTGCCCAAGCAAGGTGCCAGCGCGCCGCGAAAAAGTGCCGCAACCGCTGTTGATCGCCCGTATTTTTCTGTCGCGCCGCGCCGCAGCATACGCTAAAGAAGCCGCAAAGCGCCCCCTGTGTCTGTTGCGGTTCGCACGCGCCATATCCCGTGGAAGGATTGCGCGCCGCCCGAAGGATTTGACGGTCGACGATGACGATTTCCAACACCCGCCCCATCACCCCGGAACTCATCGCCTCGCACGGGCTCAAGCCCGATGAATACGAGCGCATTCTCGGCCTGATCGGACGCGAGCCGACCTTTACCGAGCTCGGCATCTTCTCAGCGATGTGGAACGAGCATTGCTCCTACAAGTCTTCGAAGAAGTGGCTTCGCACGCTGCCGACCAAGGGGCCGCGCGTCATTCAGGGGCCGGGCGAAAATGCCGGCGTCGTCGACATCGATGACGGCGACTGCGTCGTCTTCAAGATGGAGAGCCACAACCACCCGTCCTACATCGAGCCCTATCAGGGCGCGGCGACCGGCGTCGGCGGCATCCTGCGCGACGTCTTCACCATGGGCGCCCGTCCGGTTGCGGCGATGAATGCGTTGCGCTTCGGCGCGCCGGATCACCCGAAGACCCGCCACCTAGTTTCCGGCGTCGTCGCCGGCGTCGGCGGCTACGGCAACTCCTTCGGCGTGCCGACTGTCGGCGGCGAAGTCGAGTTCGATGCGCGCTACAACGGCAACATCCTCGTCAACGCTTTTGCCGCCGGTCTCGCCAAGAGTGATGCGATCTTCTACTCCAAGGCCGAAGGCGTAGGCTTGCCCGTCGTCTATCTCGGCGCCAAGACCGGCCGTGACGGCGTCGGCGGCGCGACCATGGCGTCTGCCGAGTTCGACGAATCGATTGAGGAAAAGCGCCCGACAGTTCAGGTCGGCGATCCCTTCACCGAAAAGTGCCTGCTCGAAGCCTGCCTCGAGCTGATGCAGACAGGCGCCGTCATCGCCATCCAGGACATGGGTGCCGCCGGCCTCACCTGCTCGGCGGTCGAAATGGGCGCCAAGGGCGACCTCGGCATCGAGCTCAACCTCGATACCGTTCCGGTGCGCGAAGAGCACATGACGGCTTACGAAATGATGCTCTCGGAAAGCCAGGAGCGCATGCTCATGGTGCTGGAGCCCGCCAAGGAAGAAGTCGCCAAGGCGATCTTCGTCAAGTGGGGCCTCGATTTCGCCATCGTCGGCAAGACCACCGACGACCTGCGCTTCCGCATCCTGCACCAGGGCGAGGAAGTCGCGAACCTGCCGATCAAGGAACTGGGCGACGAAGCGCCGGAATATGACCGCCCCTGGACCCCGGCCAAGGTTCCGACAGCACTTGCGCCCAACGACATCCCGCAGACGGATGTCGCCGATGCTCTGGTGCAACTGGTCGGTTCGGCCAACAATTCGTCGCGTCGCTGGGTCTACGAACAATACGACACGCTGATCCAGGGCAACTCGCTACAGCTGCCGGGTGGTGATGCTGGTGTGGTGCGCGTCGAGGGCCACCAGACGAAGGCACTGGCCTTCTCCTCCGACGTGACGCCGCGTTATGTCGAGGCGGACCCGTTCGAAGGCGGCAAGCAGGCGGTCGCCGAATGCTGGCGCAACCTGACGGCAACCGGCGCGTTGCCGCTGGCCGCGACCGACAACCTCAACTTCGGCAACCCGGAACGCCCTGAAATCATGAGCCAGCTGGTTCATGCCATCAAGGGCATCGGCGAAGCCTGCACGGCGCTCGACTTCCCGATCGTTTCCGGCAACGTGTCGCTCTACAACGAGACCAACGGCCAAGGCATCCTGCCGACCCCGACCATCGGTGGCGTCGGTCTGATCAAGGATTGGTCGAAGATGGCGCGCATCCGTTTTGCCGCTGCCGGCGAAACGATCCTGCTCGCCGGTGCGCCTGAGGGCTTCGGTTCGCACATCGCCCAGTCGGTCTATATGCGCGATGTTCACGGCCGCACCGACGGTCCGGCGCCGCATGTTGATCTCGCGCATGAGCGCAAGGTCGGCGACTTCGTCCGCAGCCTGATCGTCGACGGTCTGGTGACAGCGGTTCACGACTGCTCGTCCGGCGGTCTGGCGCTCGCCGTTGCCGAAATGGCGATGGCGTCCGATATCGGCGCGACGGTCGATGCGGTCGAAGGTCATGATCCGATTGCTGTTTTCTACGGCGAAGATCAGGGGCGCTACGTGCTGACGGTTACAGCCGGCAACGTCGCTGCCGTTCGGGCCCGTGCGGAAAAGCAGGGCGTTGCTCTGCCGGAAATCGGCAGGACTGGTGGCGATGCCGTCAAGCTCGGCGCTGCCCGTCCGGTCGCAATTCAGCAATTGCGCTCGGCCCATGAATCGTGGTTCCCTGACTTTATGGACGGCTCCAGCAACGCTGCTGCCGCCGCAGAATAAGAAAGGGAGTAGGCGTATCATGCCCATGGCACCAGGCGACATCGAAGACATGATCAAGGCAGGAATCCCCGGCGCCAAGGTCACGATCCGCGATCTGGCCGGTGACGGCGACCACTATGCCGCCGAAGTCGTGGCCGAAGCGTTTCGCGGCAAGACCCGCGTGCAGCAGCACCAGATGGTCTACAACGCACTGAAGGGCAACATGGGCGGCGTTCTGCACGCGCTTGCCCTTCAGACCAGCGCGCCGGAGTAAGCCTGCAGTGGCCGACCTGATCAAGGAACTGGTTAGCGGCGTTGTCGACAGCGCGCTGAAGGAAATCCTGAAGAAGACCGGCGTCAAGCGGACCGCGACGAAGCGGACCAAGCGCCGGACGCGCAAGGCAGCATCTGGCGGCATTCTGGGCGATATCCTGGAAGCCGCCATTGGCAAGCCGGCCAAGAAGCAGGTGAGCCGGCGGCGAACCGCCGGCGCCCGCAGCAAGGTGCGTCGCCGCTCGGCCTGATAAGTTGTATTAAAACCACATCTTGAGGCCCATCAATATTTGTTGCACTTGGGTGGTGAAAATCACCGATATGCATGCTATCTAAGGCACAATCGATATCCGGCCCTTGAAGCCGGCGCAGGAAGGATGAAAAGATGAGCGGAATTCACGAATTCATCGCGAACGAAGTCAAGAGCAACGACGTGGTGCTCTTCATGAAGGGTACGCCGCAGTTCCCGCAATGTGGTTTTTCCGGCCAGGTGGTTCAGATTCTCGATTACATCGGCGTCGACTACAAGGGCGTCAACGTTCTTGCCGACGCGGACCTGCGCCAGGGCATCAAGGACTATTCGAACTGGCCGACCATCCCCCAGCTTTATGTGAAGGGCGAATTCGTCGGCGGTTGCGATATTGTCCGTGAAATGTTCCAGGCTGGCGAACTCCAGTCGCACCTGCAGGAACAGGGAATTTCGGTCAAGGGTGCCGCTGCCTAAGTCAGGCCGCCAACTCCGATCAGGTCGGAAAAGGCGGGTGACCGCCTTTTTTGATTCCGGAAATAGATCCGGATTATCTAATTTTCGTTGTTCTTTTCTAGGCGGAACACACTCTCGTTCTGTCATGAAGCGGTCGCGATAAATCGGCATAAGCAGCCTGAATGGGCGTTCACCCGTCCCCACGCTCCGGCTTGGCCCGGCTGCCCATCGCCGAAAGTCCCTTTCGCTTCACATCGGATGCCGCTTGCACCGCATTGCCGGACCAAGCCCGTCCCCTCAAACGACACTCGACATGCCGACCGGCATTCTGCCAGCCGACGTCGCCTCTTTCCGGAACAAACTCCGGTCTTGACCTATTTCGGTTGCGCCCGGCGCGCCGCAAGGATTTTGCCCATGACGAGCACGACAGACGAAGCGGCCGCTCCCGGCCTCAGCAAATTTCAATTCATCGCCCTGATGGCGATGCTGATGGCCGTCAATGCGATCTCGATCGACATCATGCTGCCGGGCCTGCAGGAGATCGGCGCGAGCCTCGGCGTGACCGACGAAAACCATCGGCAGTATGTCATCACCGCCTATCTCATCGGCATGGGCGTGGCGCAGCTGTTCTTCGGCCCGTTGTCGGATCGTTTCGGGCGCAAGGCACCGCTGCTTGCGGGCCTTGGCATCTATGGTCTCTGCGCCGTCGCCATCGCCATCGTGCCGACCTTCAGCGCCCTGCTTGCACTTCGCTTCGTCCAGGGCATCGGTGCAGCCGCCACCCGCGTCATCACCGTGTCGATCGTTCGCGACGTCTACGGTGGTCGTCGCATGGCCGAAGTGATGTCACTGATCATGATGGTGTTCATGATCGTACCGGTCGTTGCGCCGAGCATCGGGCAGCTGATCATGATCTTTGCCGAGTGGCACATGATCTTCGTCGTCATCGCGGTCTTTGCCTTTACGATGGCGACGCTCGTCGTGTTCCGGCTTCAGGAAACGCTGAACCCGGATCATCGCCGCGCGTTCACGCCTTCGGTTATCCTCAGCGGCTTCAAGATCGTTCTGACCAACCGGTTGTCGCTGTTCTATACGCTGGCGACATCGGTCATCCTCGGCGCGCTTTTCGGCTTCATCAATTCCGCCCAGCAGATCCTCGTCGGCGTCTACGGCCTGGGCCTTTGGTTCCCGGTGGTGTTTGCCGCATTTGCGGGGATGATGGCGGTGGCGTCCTTTACCAACTCGCAGCTCGTTCGCCGCTTCGGCATGCGGGCGCTGTCACACGCCGCATTGCTTGGCTTTGCCTTTGCGAGTTTCCTGTGGATGCTGGCATCGCTGTATGGACCGGTGCCCTTCCCACTCTTCGTGGTGCTCTATGGCGCGGCGATGTTCCAGTTCGGGTTGATCGCGTCGAACTTCAACGCCATGGCGATGGAGCCGCTTGGCCACGTCGCCGGCACGGCCTCCTCGGTGCTCGGTTTTACCCAGACCATCGGCGGCGGCGTCATCGGTGCCTTCATCGGCCAGGCGTTCGACGGAACGGCGACGCCGCTTGCGATCGGCTATTTCACGGTTGCTGCGATCGGCATCGTCTTCGTTCTGATCGCCGAACGCGGAAAGCTGTTCAAGGCACACAATCCGGCAGGCTGATCACAGTCTGCCGAAACAGATTTCTCCTCTCAGATCTGCTCCTTACGGGTACGCACAATGACCACGATCACCACACAATCCGACCATGTCGACGGGGTTTCGGGCGCCGCCCGCCTGAACATGGGCCTCCTCGAATTCATCATCACCATCGCCGTTATGACAGCGAGCGTGGCAATCGCCATCGACAGCATGCTACCGGCATTGCCGAGCATCGGCCAGTCGCTTGATGTCGCCAACTCCAACGACACCCAGCTCGTCATCGGCGTCTTCTTCCTCGGCTTCGGCCTTTCGCAGATTTTCTTCGGCAGCCTGTCCGACACGTTCGGACGGCGCGCCGTGCTGCTCGGCGGCCTTGCCTTCTTCACCGTGTCGATGTTTGCAGCCGCCCTCACCCAGAGCTTCGAAATGCTGCTCGTTCTGCGCTTCGTCCAGGGCATCGGCGCCGCCGCCGTGCGCATCACCACCATGGCGATCGTGCGCGACTGCTTCGGTGGCCGCGAGATGGCGCGGGTGATGTCCTACGTCATGATCGTTTTCATGGTCGTTCCGATCGTCGCACCGTCCATCGGCCAGCTGGTCATCCTCTATGCAAACTGGCACTGGATCTTCATCCTGATCGGTATCATCGGCGCCATCCTCTTCGTCTGGGCACTCGCCCGCATGAAGGAATCGCTGCCGAAGGAAGAGCGCCTGCCGCTGTCGGTCAAGTCGGTCGCATCCGGCTTCAAGACGGTGCTGACCAACCGCATCACCTGCGGTTACATGATCGGCATGACGATGTTCACCGCCGTGATCTGCGCCTACATCGTCACCGTTCAGCAGATCTTCGGTGAGGTCTATGGCCTCGGCGACTGGTTGCCGATTGCCTTTGCCGGTACCGCCGGCGGCATCGCCGTTGCCAATTTCGCCAACGGCTTTTTCGTACGCAGCTTCGGCATGCGCCGCATCTCGCACGTGTCGATGATCCTGTTCACGCTGATCTCGGTCATCGGCTTTGCCATGGCGCTGTCGGGTACGCCGGCTTTCGTCGTCAGCTACCTGATGTTCTCGGTGTTGTTGATGTTCTTCGCGGTCATCGCCACCAACTTCACCGCGATCAGCCTGGAGCCGATGGGACACCTCGCCGGCACCGCAACAGCAATCACCGGCTTCGTCTCGACGACGGGCGGCGCGCTCATCGGCGGCGTCGTCGGCCAGCTCTTCAACGGCACGCTGCAGCCGCTGCTCGGGGGCTTTGCGCTCTTCGGTATCGTGACGATCCTGGCGACGCTTTGGGCCGAGAAGGGCAAGCTCTTCACCCATCCCGGTGACAAGGACGTCTTGCTCGACCACGGCGGCGGCCATATGTGACGATCGATAAGATCAACAAAAGCCCGCCTGGAGCGATCCAGGCGGGCTTTTCTGTTTCCAGGGCAATGGCCCTAAACGGTGAAGACTTCGCGGCGCAGCGTTTCCCAGCTGTCCTTGTCGGTCGCAAGCAACAGGCCGCCATTGAGATGGGCCGGCAGATAGGGTGAACCGTCGAAGCGGGCGGCATAGGCGCCTGCCTCCTGCGCGATCAGCGTGCCGGCAAGATGATCCCAGGGCATCAGCTTCTGGTACATCAGGAAGTGAATGTAGCCGCCGGCAAGGATGCGGTATTCGTGTGCGGCACAACGGTAGCTGGTCGCAATCCGGACCTTGGCCATGTTGGCCATGACCTCGCGCCGCGCTTCCTGCTTATAGAAGCCCGTCGAGGCGCCGCCGACCATGGCTTCGAGCGGAACGCCTGCGGTCACCGACATGCGCTCCTGCGACCCGTCAGGACGGCACATCCAGGCGCCCGAGCCCTTCTCTGCAATCACCCAGTCGTTGCCAAGGGGGTCGTAGATGATGCCGGCAACCGTCTCGCCCTTGGACACGACGCTCGCCATGACGCCGAACAGCGGCAGGCCGGCTGCGAAGTTGAAGGTACCATCGATCGGATCGACGACGACTGCGAGATCGGCGTCCGCCAGCTTGTCGAGCAAGGCCGGATCGGCGGCAACCGATTCCTCGCCAATGAACACCGCACCCGGCGCAATCTCGTCCATGCGCGCCTTGATCAGGCGTTCGGCCGCCTCGTCGCCTTCGGTGACGAGATCGATTGCTTCCGACTTCATCCGGACATCGCCCGCACCGAGATTGCGAAACCGCGGCAGGATTTCTTTGACCGCGGCCTCCTGCAAGAGATTGGCAAGGGCGGCGATGTCGACGGAATGGCTCATTCTTTGGGCTCCGGTGTGAGGGACTGGAAGTCGAAAAGCTTGGGGTCGAGCAGATGCGACGGGTTCACATGGCCGAGCGCCCGCAGCATCGTGTCCTTGCGGCCCGGCATGCGTCGCTCGAGATCGGCGAGCATCGCCTTCATGGCGTTGCGCTCGAGACCGTCCTGCGAGCCGCAGAGGTCGCAGGGAATGATCGGGAACTCCATCGCAGCGGCGAATTTCGCCAGGTCGTCCTCTGCGGCATAGGCGAGCGGCCGCAGCAGCATCAGGTCGCCTTCGTCGTTCAAGAGCTTCGCCGGCATCGAGGCAAGCCTGCCGCCGTGGAAGAAGTTCATGAAGAAGGTTTCGAGAATGTCTTCCCGGTGGTGGCCGAGAACCAGCGCATCACAGCCTTCTTCGCGCGCGATGCGGTAAAGGTTGCCGCGGCGCAGCCGCGAACAGAGTGAGCAGTAGGTGGCACCCGTCGGCACCTTTTCCTTCACGATCGAATAGGTGTCGCGATACTCGATGCGATGCTTGACGCCGATCGAAGCCAGGTATTCCGGCAGGATATGTTTTGGAAAGTTCGGCTGCCCCTGATCGAGGTTGCAGGCGATCAGCTCGACCGGCAGCAGCCCGCGCCATTGCAGGTCCATCAGCAGCGCCAGCAGGCTGTAGCTGTCCTTGCCGCCGGAGATCCCGACCAGCCAGCGCTTGGCGCCTTTCAGCATGCCGAAATCGTCGAGCGCCTGCCGCGTCTGCCGCAACAGCCGCTTGCGCAGCTTGTTGAAAGACACCGACGACGGCATGCGTTCGAAGATCGGGTGGAGGCCGGTCTCGATGTCACCGTCTTCAACGGCATTGTCGATTGCGTTAGGCGAAAGGGCTGGCGAATGATCCATGGCAACGATCCCGGAATGGCGGGCGCAGGGAAAAGAGCGCGCGGCGCGTCACGGCCAGCACTTGCCCCGTTCTATCTGCAAGATCAAGGGAAAACGGCCCTTCGGCGTAAATCAGGAGCCAAATACCGACCAGCCGGTGCGTGCGGCCAACATCTCCAGTGCCAGCGATCCGAGCAGCGAGTTGCCATTCTGGTTCAGGCCCGGCGACCAGACGGCGACTGAGGCCTTGCCGGGCGCGACCGCGAGGATGCCGCCCCCGACCCCGCTCTTGCCCGGCAGGCCGACACGATAGGCGAAATCGCCGGAGCCGTCATAGTGGCCGCAGGTCAGCATCAGCGCATTGATGCGCCGGGCGCGCTGGCGCGACACGACCGAGTGTCCGGTCAGCGGGTTGGTGCCGCCGGCCGCCAGAAACAGGCCGGCCTTGGCGAGCTGGCCGCAGGTCATCGCCAGCGCGCAATGGTGGAAATAGACGCCAAGCACATGCTCCACCGGGTGATCGAGCCGGCCGAAGGAGCGCATGAAGTTGGCAAGCGCAAAGTTGCGGAAGCCCGTTGCTGTTTCGGAGCGGGCGACCTCGGGGTCGATCACGATGGCATCGTCGTCTGCGAGATAGCGAACGAATTGCACAATCTCGCCGATCAGTTCGCGCGGCGTGTGGCCGGCAAGGATCAGATCGCTGACGGTGATGGCGCCGGCATTGATGAAGGGATTGCGCGGCTTGCCGCCTTCCTGCTCGAGCTGGACGATCGAGTTGAAGGCCGAGCCTGAGGGTTCGCGGCCGACGCGGTGCCAAATGTTCTCGCCGTGTTTGCCGAGCGCCAGCGTCAGCGTGAACACCTTGGAGACGCTCTGTATCGAGAACGGTACCTCGGCGTCGCCGACCCGGTGCACCTGCCCATCCGTGGTGACGATCGCCATGCCGAAGTGCTGGGGATTAACGCGCGCGAGCTGCGGGATGTAATCCGCGACCTTGCCCTCGCCGAGCCGTGGTGTCAGCTCGCGGTGGATATCCTCGATGATCGCCTGCAGATCCTGCGGCGTCTTCTGCTCCGGCATGCGATTTCCCCTTCCGCCGTGCAAGCCAGCGCTTTGTCCGTGACAAAGGCGGTGCGCGACAGATCAAAACGCCACGATATCTGAAGAGACAAAAAAACCGCCCGTTTCCGGGCGGTTTTCGAAACGTTCACAAGGCCAAGGCCCCGGATTAACGCGAGTAGAATTCGACGACGAGGTGCGGTTCCATGACGACGGCGTAAGGCACGTCGGAGAGAACCGGAACGCGGACGAAGGTTGCAACCATCTTGTTGTGGTCGACTTCGATGTAGTCGGGAACGTCACGCTCAGCGAGCTGAACCGCTTCGAGAACGGTCACGAGCTGCTTGGACTTTTCCTTGACTTCGATGACGTCGCCCGGCTTGCAACGGTAGGAACCGATGTTGACGCGAACGCCGTTAACCTTGACGTGGCCATGGTTGACGAACTGGCGTGCAGCGAAAACGGTCGGAACGAACTTTGCGCGGTAGACGATCGCGTCGAGGCGCGATTCGAGCAGGCCGATCAGGTTCTCCGGGGTGTCACCCTTGCGGCGATCAGCTTCGGCGAAGATCGCACGGAACTGCTTTTCGCGGATGTCGCCGTAGTAGCCCTTCAGCTTCTGCTTGGCGCGCAGCTGCACACCGAAGTCCGAAAGCTTGGACTTGCGGCGCTGGCCGTGCTGGCCCGGGCCGTATTCGCGGCGGTTAACCGGCGACTTCGGGCGGCCCCAGATGTTTTCGCCCATACGGCGGTCAATTTTGTACTTGGACGATTCGCGCTTGCTCATCGCATTTCCTTTCAGTCGGTTACACCGGTCTGTTGCCAAACCGGATTAAGGAAACACGCCCTCCTCTGAACCCATTTTGAGAGTTCTGACAGGATTCTCACGATCACGCTGCCGGAGAAACCACGGGACATGTCAAATAAAACACCGGACATTTCTGCCCGGCGTTGGGGCGGCTTTAGTGCGTCCGGCCGGCATTGTCAAACAAAATCGCCGTATCAGGCACCATTTCAGGCGGGGTCGCAGGCCTGCTGGTTTTCCAGGGAGACAAGCAGCTTCTTCAGAAGCTCTGCCAGTGCGGCGCGTTCCTCTGGCCCCAGACCTTCGAGATAGCGCGCCTCGCTCGCCATGTCAGCCCGAAAAGCGGCTTCGGCGAGCGCTACGCCCTTCTCCGTCAACCCAACCACGCTGCTGCGACCATCCGATGCCGAACGCTCGCGCAGGATCAGCCCCGCCTTCTGCAAGCGATCAAGCCGATGTGTCAGTCCGCCCGACGAAATCATCAGCAATGTATAAAGGTCGGTCGGCGTCAGGCGATACGGAGGGCCAGAGCGCCTGAGCGTCGAGATCACGTCGAATTCGCCGCGGTCGATGCCGAAGGAGGCAAAAGTCTCTTCGATCGACGGACGCACCAGATTCGAAAGCCTGTAGGCGCGCCCCAGGATGGTCATTGGTTCCGTATCGAGATCCGGCAATTCGAGATCCCATTGCGCCCGCAACCGGTCGACGTGGTCCCTCGCCTTTTGCTCATTCTGCATAGTCAACTCCGCGGCCTCCAGCAATATATCTTGACGAGAAGATATTTTGATATAATATCTTCTCGTCAAGATAACTCATTCGAACCAGCAAACCAACCCGATGGAGATCAACATGTTTCATGTCATTCCGCGCGCAGAGCAGAATCAGAGCCCCAACCGGACGATCCTCTTTGAAGGCGGGCAATACGGCACGCCGGTTTCACTCTTTCTGATGGATGCGGAGCCTGGCCAAGGTCCGGCCCTTCACATCCATCCCTATCCGGAGACCTGGCTCATTCATTCCGGCGAAGCGCAGTTCACGGTCGGCGAGAAAACGCTCATCGGCAAGGCCGGCGACATCATCGTCGTCGATCCCGGCACGCCGCACCGTTTCGTCAACAGCGGCAACACCCGGCTGGAGATGACCTGCATCCATGCGTCCGACCACGTGATTCAGGAGTGGCTTTGATGCCCCGCACACGACAGACGGCGTCGCGCATCGTTGCCGTCTCGTCATTAAGAAATCGGAGCTGAAGCCTCGAACGAAGGCCGCGCCTATTCAGCCGCAGCGGCGGACGGATCCATTGCATCCGGCCCGTTGGCGTCGCCCGGAGCGGTTTCGCAGCCGAGGTCGGGGAAGGCCACGATTCGCTTGCCGGTGAAATCGGCATGAACGACGATCAGCCCATTCTCCTCGAAATAGCCGAGCAACCGCCGAGCGCGACGGGCGGAATGGGTGCCGTAGGCCCGCGCGATCATCGCGTCCGACGGGCATGCGAGGCCGCGCACGGCGGCCTGCGCCATCATCAGGAACACGCCCTGCAGATCCTCTGTAACGCGATCGGCTAGCCGGAGCGCCGACGCCCAGGCGTCTGTAGCAGCAGTCTCGGCATCGACGCCCGAGCGGGCAATTGCCATCTTGCGCCGGAATGCGCTCAGCGACAGCGCAGCACCCGGCACGCGGCGAATGCGGCAGCGCACGAGAAAGTCCTGGAACAGCTCGGCATCCGGGCGGAAGGCGGCATCGGGATTGGCGAGAATCTCGGCAAGCAGGCTGTCGAGCAGCGCGCCACGCTCTTCAGGCGACATTTCTGGCTGAGCAGGTTTTACCTCGATCGGCGCCATCGGCTCCGGTCGCGGGCGCGACAGCTCGGCGAGAATGTCGGTGGCCGGGCGTGGCGGTGGCGCCGCGCGGCGCATGATCGGCCGTGTCAGTTCGTCGGCGTCGGGGGTGAAGATCAGGTCTTCTACATCCTGCGGCGCCTCGGGCAGCGGCATCAGTTTGGGGCTCGTCGAGCGCGCCGAGGTCTCGACCGCACCAATCGTCACCTTCAGCGGACGTCGTGACAGCGCCGGGCCAAGAGCAACGAAGGAGCCGCGCTTCAGATCGCGGAACATTTCAGCGGTACGGCGATCCATGCCAAGCAGGTCGGCAGCGCGCAGCATGTCGATATCGAGGAAGGTGCGGCCCATCAGGAAGTTGGACGCTTCCGCTGCAACGTTCTTGGCAAGCTTTGCCAGGCGCTGCGTGGCGATGACGCCGGCAAGCCCGCGCTTACGCCCACGGCACATGAGGTTGGTCATGGCGCCGAGCGAAATCTTGCGGACTTCCTCGGTAACGTCGCCGGCGACCGCGGGCGCAAACATCTGCGCTTCGTCGACCACCACGAGCACCGGATACCAGTATTCGCGATCAGCATCGAACATGGCGTTGAGGAACACCCCGGCGCTACGCATCTGCTGATCGATGTCGAGACCTTCGAGCGACAGGACGCAGGAAACCCGGTGCTGCCGGATGCGGGTGGCAATGCCGATCAGTTCGGCGTCGGTGCGTTCGCCCTCGACGACCACATGGCCGAACTTGTCGGCCAGCGTGACGAAATCGCCCTCGGGGTCGATGATGCATTGCTGCACCCAGGGGGCAGACTGCTCGAGCAATCTTCTGAGAAGATGCGATTTGCCGGAGCCGGAATTGCCCTGTACCAGCAGGCGGGTCGCCAGAAGCTCCTCGATATCGAGAGAGGCCGAAGTCCCTTCGGACGTCGCTCCCATGTCGATGCCGACTTTCATCTGTACCTCATCCTGCCTTTACGGCGTTCGTCGTTTGGGCAGAGCAGCAGATGCGCTCTACCTCTGTTTTACGCATTTCCTGACGGAAAACCGCGTCGCATTTTCCTGGACATGCTCTGGTTGATGTCGGGCGCGCGCCCGCAAGCTCCGAGGTCTAGCACCCTTCCCCGCAGTTTTCCCGGTTCAAAGCGCGAAACCCACAGATAAGAAGACCTTGTTACCGCACAGTCAGTCCGAATCCCTGCATCAGGCGTCGCGTTGAGAAATCCGGCTTTCCCGAGGTGAAGATTGTGGGATCCTCGCCGTATAGCGGCTCGAAGCCATTGGGCAGCGGCACCAGCGAACGGGCGCGCCGGGCAATGGCTTCGGCCGGATCCAGCCAGTCCACCGGCCATGGAGCCAGCTTGCGGAACAAATTGGCCATGAAAGGATAATGCGTGCAGGCGAGCACCACGATGTCGGTCTTGCGGCCGTCCATCTCGATGAAGCACGGCGCGATTTCGGCGAGTACCTCCGCGTCATCGAGCTTTTCGCCGCGGATATAGGCCTCGGCCATCTTGGCGAGGTTTTCGGAGCCGACCAGGCGAACATGACATTGGCTGGCGAAGGACTGGATGAGGTCGCGGGTATAGGCGCGCTTGACCGTGCCCGGCGTCGCCAGCACGGAAACGAGCCCGGAGCGCGTGCGCTCGGCCGCCGGCTTGATCGCCGGCACGGTGCCAACGAATGTCATCTGAGGAAAGGCGGCGCGCAGATCGGCACCGACCAGCGTGAACGCCGTGTTGCAGGCAATCACGCAGATTTCCGGATCGTGCTCGGCCAGCAGTCGGCCAAAGAGCGCGATGACATGCGCGCGCAGAGCCTCCTCTTCCCAGCCGCCATATGGGAAGCCGGCATCGTCGGCGACATAGATGAAATGCCGCTCCGGCATCAGCACCCTCGCCTCGCGGAGCACCGTGAGCCCGCCGATGCCGCTGTCGAAGACGAGAATGGGTTTCAGGTCAGTCGCTGTCACCGCTGTCTGATACTTTCTTGTTGGGCTCAGCCCTTGTGCTATCGGCAGGAGCGCCGGAACCCCGGGGATGTTCGCGCGAAAACCGATCGAGCGACGAGATCACGCCGCGCAGCACCCGGATTTCCGTTTCGGTAAAGGATGGTCTGGTCAGAACGGTGCGTAGATTTTCGACCAATTTCGGCTTTTTGTCGGCAGAGCGGAAATAGTTGCGCGCTTCCAGCGCATCTTCGAGATGATCGAACAACCCCTGCAGGTCGTCCTTCTTCGCCGGGCGCTGTTCCAGCGCCTGGAAGGACGTCTGGTCTTCGCTTTCCATGCCGGTCTTCAGCCACTCATAGGACATGAGCAGCACGGCCTGGGCAAGGTTGAGCGAAGCGAAAGCCGGGTTGACCGGGAAGGTCACGATCTCGTCGGCAAGCGCCACTTCCTCGTTGGTGAGGCCGGTGCGCTCGCGGCCGAAGATGATGCCGGTCGCCTCGCCCGCGACGAAGCGCTGCCTCAGCGTGCGCGCCGCCACGATCGGCGAGCGCACCGGCTTGTAGCCGTAACGATCGCGCGCCGTCGTCGCGTAGACAAAATTGAGGTCGGCGATCGCCTCTTCCAGCGTGTCGTAGAGCTTGGCGCCTTCGATGACGTGGTCGGCGCGGCTGGCGGCAGACTGTGCCTTTTCGTTCGGCCAGCCGTCGCGCGGGTTGACGAGGCGCAGTTCCGACAGGCCGAAATTGGCCATGGCGCGGGCGACCATGCCGATGTTCTCGCCGAGCTGCGGATAGGCGAGAATGATCGCCGGTCCTTCGGTCAGGAGTTCTCGTACGCTGTTGGTGCCTGCCATGTCTTTCGCCTTCGTCTTCTGTTCGGCGCTTCCCTCGCACAAAAGCCCGGATAATTAAAGTCCGGCCGACATTGCAGCGATTGCGGGCTTCACGGTTTTTCCGGATGCAGGCGATTGAGGGAGATACCGATCATCTCCAGCCCCAGCTCCGCATCGTCCTTCGATATCGGCAGATGTCGGCGAACTGGCCCGGCGACACGGCCACCGTCATAGAAGTAACCGGCCCCCTTCTCCGCGATCGAGCGAACCAGTGTCAGATTTTCGTCGACGTCGCTGCGGAACGTCGTGCCGATGGCATCGGCTTCGTCGGCAACCCGACGGGCAAAGACGCGCGCCCAATAGGTGCATCCCATGAAGATCGCCAGCGTCTGCCTGATATGGCCGGGGCGTGTGACGAGCTGCCAGGAAACGCCAAGGGGCTTCGCCGCCGCGGCAAGGTCACGGTAGGCGCGGTCGAGTGCCTGGGAGCGGGCAATCAGCGCCATGCCTGAGCTGCCGTCCTTAGCCGCTTGCAGCACCCCTTCCAGCTCGCCGCACCAGGCCTTGATCGCGAGATCGAGCGATGTCCGCGTTCGGGTCGGGAAGATCATGAAGGCAACGGCAGCACCGGCGATCGAGCCGATCAGCGTTTCCTCCAGCCGCAGTTGCAGCAGCTCCGGCGTCAGCACGCCCATGAGGCTGTAGAGCAGCGACAGCACGATCGAGACGAAGAAGGTCATCGACGCATAGGAAACCGCAAGGAAGTAGAAGCCGAGAAAAACACAGAGCGCGCTGAGCGGCAGCACCAGGTAGATGTTGCCGGCAACCAGCGTGCCGGCGACGATGCCGACGACGATCCCGAACAGGGTACCGGCCGAGCGCTGCAGCGCCTTGATCGCGGTATCGCCGCGCGAGCGGGTGTTGGTGAAGACGAGAAAGGCTGCCAGCACCGCCCAGAACCAACGGTCGCGCGACAGCATCAGCCCGAACACCATGGCGATGCCGGAGGCGAGCGTGATCTGAACGGCCGCCTTGAGCGCCGGATTGGACACCGTCAGCTTTGGACGAGCGGGCGCCGGGCCAATCGCCGGTTCGGCCGGATCATCGAGATCGCGCGGGTCGAGTTTTTCGAGGCTCTGGGCAAGCCGCTTGCGAACATTGCGCAGCCACGAGAGCGCCTTGACGGTCTCGGCAAGCCGCTCGTTCGTGCGCTCGATGCGTGCTGTCTCCGCTTCGATCTCGGCGGCGTTGCGCGTGAGCATCGCTTCGATCAATGCTACGGGTGGCATAGCCTGCAGGCTCAGAACGATGACGCTTTCCGCCGCCAGATGCAGGTCGAAGAGGTTGATGACGACATCCGAAGAGGCAAGGCCAGGCTCTGGTTCCGGGCGCCGGTTTTCTGTCGGAATGAAGCTTTCCGCCATCAGCACAGCCTCCTTGAGGCGCTCCTCCCTTCGGTGCAGCCGGGTACGATCCGTTTCCGACAGCATCGGCTTGCGGGCGACGTCGACCAATTCCTCCAGCATCTGGTCGACGCGCTGCTGGACACTGGCTGCGGCGCGCATGAGATCGCGGTAGCGGTTGTCGGGCAGAAGCACTGTGCGGACCAGGTGAGCGACCGTCGCCGAAACCGCAGCGCCGAAGAACAGCGCGGGCAACTGGTCGATCGTCGGTCGAAGATAGGCGCCAATAAAATAGGACATGAAGGCGAACATGCCGACAGCAAACCATCGGGGCCCGAGCGGCCGGAAATAGACGGCCAGGAAAATGATCGTCAAAAAGACGCCATCGGAGACGTAGCGATGGCTTTCCAGCACCGATGCCAGAGCAACCATGGAGACGCCGACGATGACGGCAATCACACGGGTCACCAACTGATCGCCATGTGTGCGATCGCGCACCGCAAGGCCGCCTTCGATCGAGAGGGAAACCGCAAGGCCGTAAGCCGCCGGCGGCAGTGGCGCGACGAGATAATGGAAGGCCATCAGCAGGCACACCGACGAAACGATCGTTGCGGTGATGCGCGCCGCCTGGCGCAACCGGGAAAAGGCGGGGTCGTTGGCGAGAAGCCAGTCGCGCACGCGGGAACGAGTTTCCATCGGATGCCTTTGCCTGTTGCGGCGATCATCGGCGGGTGCTGCTTCACCGCTCCCTTTTGATTAACGCCGCCTCCAATCTTTTCAAGGCGCAGGCCGGATTAAAACCTGTCAAAAATGCCTTCCGGGCCCCTGCCCGTCGGTTGCTCGAGTCTCCACCCAAAGTTTCAGCCAAGCATGCTTTGCCTTGCCGTTTCATGATGCTATAGGGCTCTGGATTTTTCTAAAGAGGAAGGGACATCGCTCCCGTTGTCCCGCTAAGCTACGAGGCATTTTCATGGCAAAGATCAAGGTCGCCAATCCGGTCGTCGAACTCGACGGCGACGAGATGACCCGCATCATCTGGCAGTTCATCAAGGACAAGCTGATCCATCCCTACCTCGACATCGACCTCGAGTATTATGACCTCGGCATGGAAAACCGCGACGCCACCGACGACCAGGTGACGATCGATGCAGCCAACGCCATCAAGAAGCACGGCGTCGGCGTCAAGTGCGCCACGATCACCCCGGACGAAGCCCGCGTCGAAGAATTCAAGCTCAAGAAGATGTGGAAGTCGCCGAACGGCACGATCCGCAACATCCTCGGCGGCGTCATCTTCCGCGAGCCGATCATCTGCAAGAACGTTCCGCGCCTGGTTCCGGGCTGGACCAAGCCGATCATCGTCGGCCGTCACGCCTACGGCGACCAGTACCGCGCCACCGACTTCAAGTTCCCCGGTAAGGGCAAGCTGACGATGAAGTTCGTCGGTGAAGACGGCAAGGAAATCGAATACGACGTCTTCGACGCCCCGTCGGCTGGCGTTGCCATGGGCATGTACAACCTCGACGATTCGATCACCGAATTCGCCCGCGCTTCGCTCAACTACGGAATTCAGCGCAAGGTTCCGGTTTACCTGTCGACCAAGAACACCATTCTCAAGGTCTATGACGGCCGCTTCAAGGATATCTTCCAGAAGGTGTTCGACGAGGAATTCGCCGACAAGTTCAAGGAACTGAAGATCTGGTACGAACACCGCCTGATCGACGACATGGTCGCTTCGGCGCTCAAGTGGTCCGGTGGCTACGTCTGGGCGTGCAAGAACTATGACGGCGACGTTCAGTCGGACATCGTCGCCCAGGGCTTCGGCTCGCTCGGCCTGATGACCTCGGTTCTGATGACGCCGGATGGCAAGACGGTCGAAGCAGAAGCCGCCCACGGCACCGTGACCCGCCACTACCGCCAGCACCAGAAGGGCGAGGAAACCTCGACCAACTCGATCGCCTCGATCTTCGCCTGGACCCGTGGCCTTGCCCACCGCGCCAAGCTGGACGACAACGCCGAGCTCGCCCGCTTCTCCGAGACCCTGGAAAAGGTCTGCGTCGACACTGTCGAATCAGGCTTCATGACCAAGGACCTGGCGCTCCTGATTGGCCCGGATCAGCCGTGGCTCTCGACCACCGGCTTCCTCGACAAGATCGACGAGAACCTGAAGAAGGCGATGGCGGCCTGATCGGCACCAGCGCCAAGTGGCCGCGCTTCTCTCTCCGCGTAATGCCCTGACCATCGCTCGGATCGTCAGGGTCAACCACGCCGGTGAATTTGGCGCCATCCGCATCTACTCCGCGCAGATTGCAGTTGCGCGGAGACTTTATCCAGACTGCGTTCCCATGCTCTGCGAGATGTTGGGAGATGAAATCGAGCACTGCTCGCTTTTTCGCAGCGCCATGCCGGCGCGAAAGTCCCGCCCCTGTCGCGTCATGCGGTTTTGGAGCTTGGGCGGCTGGCTTCTGGGTTTTTTGACGGCATTGATGGGCCGACGCGGAATCTGGGCATGCACGGCAGCCGTCGAAGCCGCCGTGCATCGCCATCTCGACGACCAGCTACATTTTCTCTCGGGCAAGGATGACGCGCTTCACGCCGTCATCCTGTCTATACGGGAGGAGGAACTTGCGCATCTGCATCATGCCGAAGCGCAGCTGGCCAACGAAGACATGCTGGTGAAGGCGCTTCGTGCCGTCATATCGCTTTGCACCAATGTCCTGATCTGGCTTTCGACCTGGGGCGATTCCGTCCGCATGGCGGCCACATTACGTCACGCAAAAACTACTTGAGCGGCAGGTAGATCTCGCTCAAAAGTTCCGTCGGCGGCACCTCGCGCGGGTTGTTGAGATATTTCTCGAACATCAGGCTGTCACGAACCTCGCGGCTCGATTGCGGCAGCCAGGTGCCGTAGAGCCATTGGTAGGCGAGCGGCATGTCCGCATAAGGTCCCTTGTGCCGGAGCACGGCATAGCGACCGCCGTCAAGCGTCTGCGGCGTCAACGGCGCATCGGCAGGCAGCGCTTGCTTTGCCGTGACGCAGGCAAAGGAGCGGAGCTTGTCTGTCGCAACCAGTTCCGGGTCATCCAGATAAATACCGACCATTTCCATGTCAGGGCGAAAAAGATTGCGCGAAAACAGCGTGCCGTACAGCGTCTCGAACGCCTTGCCGATGCCCATATAGGAGCCGGTGTGGGCGACGCCGACGAGGTCGAAGCTGTCTATTTCCTTGAGGGTGACTTCATACATGTCCGCAATTCCTTCCGATGAAGCGGTTTCGAAGGTTTTGTGGCTGCCCTCCTTGCGATACCGCGCCGGCGGCAGCCCATAGGCCGCTTTGAAGGTGCGATTGAAGGATTGGATGTTGGGGTAGCCAGAGCGCTGCGCGATCGCTTCGACAGGAAGATCGGATTGTACGAGATCGGCAGCGGCCTTTTGCAGCCGCAGCCGCTTGACCGTTGCCGCCAGCGTCTCGCCATGAACGGCCCGATAGATCCGGTGCCAGTGGTGCGGCGACAGGCAGGCGATTTCAGCGAGGCGATCGAGATCGAGCTCCTCGTTGAGATGGCCGTAAATATAATCGCTCACCCTGTGCAAACGTCTCTCATAGGTCGCCCAGCTTACCTGCTCGTCCATGCCGAACCTTTCGCGTTTTGCTCACGGATCGGTAGACCATAGACGAGTTTGACAAATCCTGCGGAGTTTTGCGGCGAACGAATGCGCAGGTGAACAGACGGCCGCTCGCCGCTACGAAAAAAGGCGCCCGAAACGGACGCCCTTTTCAATTTCATGTGTCTCTACCTGGGCTTAGCCGGCCAACGCCACGGCAACAGCCTCGATCGCTTCGGCTGCCTTCTCGCCGTCGGGACCGCCAGCCTGGGCCATGTCGGCGCGACCACCGCCCCCCTTGCCGCCGAGAGCGGCCGAGGCGATGCGCACCAGATCCACGGCGCTGACCTTGGAGGTCAGGTCGTCGGTCACGGCGACGACAGCACTTGCCTTGCCATCGCCGGAAACGCCGACGAAAGCGACGACGCCGGAGCCGAGGCTCTTTTTGCCGTCGTCGGCGAGACTCTTCAGATCCTTGGGCTCGACGCCGGAAACCACCTTGCCGAGGAAGCGCATGCCGGCGATGTCGCGGGCAGCATCGCTCGATCCGGCCTGACCGCCGCCACCGAGCGCCAGCTTCTTCTTGGCTTCGGTCAGTTCGCGCTCCAGCTTGCGGCGCTCGTCGAGAAGCGCCTCGACACGGCCAAGCACGTCGCCCGGCTGAACCTTGAGTGTGTTGGCGAGCGTCTTTACCCGCTCGTCCTGCTCGTTGAGGTAGGCGCGGGCTGCCTCGCCGGTCAGCGCTTCTACGCGGCGCACGCCGGCGCCGACGGCACTTTCGGAAACGACGCGCACGATTCCGATATCACCGGTCGCCGAAACGTGGGTGCCGCCGCAGAGTTCAACGGAATAGGGACGGTTGGCCTTGGAGCCGTGGATGCCCTGGCCCATGGACACGACACGCACTTCGTCGCCATACTTTTCGCCGAACAGCGCCATAGCACCTTCGGCAATGGCATCATCGACGCTCATCAGGCGGGTGGTGACCGGCGTGTTCTGAACGATGATCTCGTTTGCCATCTCCTCGACGATCTTCAGCTCCTCGGCCGACATCGGCTTCGGATGCGAGACGTCGAAGCGCAGGCGCTCAGGCGCGACCAGCGAGCCCTTCTGGGCCACATGGGTGCCGAGGACTTCGCGAAGCGCTTCATGCAGCAGATGGGTTGCCGAATGGTTGGCGCGAAGGCGCGAACGGCGGGCGTGATCGACTTCGAGCTGTGCTGCATCGCCGGTCTTGATCGTGCCTTCGGCAACGACGCCGAAATGAACGAACAGCCCCTCGCCGCGCTTCTGCGTGTCGGTTACCGTCACCTTGCCGCCGTCCGTGGTGATCGTTCCGGTATCGCCCATCTGGCCACCCGATTCGCCGTAGAACGGCGTCTGGTTGAGGACGATCTGGACGGTCTCACCCTTGGCAGCCGACGGAGCGACAGCGCCTTCGCGCACGATTGCCTGGATCACGCCTTCAGCGACTTCCGTGTCGTAGCCGAGGAATTCGGTCGAACCATGCTTTTCGCGCAGCTCGAACCAGATGGTTTCGGTTGCCGCTTCGCCGGAACCGGACCAGCTTGCCCGTGCCTCGGCCTTCTGGCGCTGCATGGCCGTGGTGAAGGCGTCGGTGTCGACGGAGATGCCCTTGGCGCGAAGCGCATCCTGGGTCAGGTCGAGCGGGAAGCCGTAGGTGTCGTAGAGCTTGAAGGCGGTCTCGCCGTTGAACTGGTCGCCTTCGGAAAGGTCGGCAGAAGCTTCGGAGAGCAGGTTCAGGCCGCGCTCCAGCGTCTTGCGGAAACGGGTTTCTTCAAGCTTCAGCGTCTCGGAGATCAGCGCTTCGGCGCGCATCAGTTCCGGATAGGCGCGCCCCATCTGGCCGACGAGCGCCGGCAGCAGCTTCCACATCAGGGGATCGCGGGCGCCGAGCAACTGGGCGTGGCGCATGGCGCGGCGCATGATGCGGCGAAGCACATAGCCGCGGCCTTCGTTCGACGGCAGCACGCCGTCAGCAATGAGGAAGGCGGACGAACGCAGATGGTCGGCAATGACCCGGTGGCTGGCGCGCTGGTCGCCTTCCGCCTTGACGCCGGTTGCTTCCTCGGACGCCGCAATCAGCGCGCGGAAAAGATCGATGTCGTAGTTGTCGTGCTGGCCCTGCAGCACGGCCGCCAGGCGCTCGAGACCCATGCCGGTATCGATCGACGGACGCGGCAGGTTGACCCGCTCTTCCTTGGTGATCTGCTCGTATTGCATGAAGACGAGGTTCCAGATCTCGATGAAGCGGTCGCCGTCCTCATCGGCAGAGCCCGGAGGTCCGCCCCAGATATGGTCGCCATGATCGTAGAAGATTTCCGAGCACGGACCGCACGGGCCGGTATCGCCCATGGCCCAGAAGTTGTCGCTGGTCGGAATGCGGATGATGCGGTCGTCGGTGAGGCCGGCAATCTTCTTCCAGAGGCCGAATGCTTCGTCATCGGTGTGGTAGACCGTCACCAGCATGCGCTTGGCGTCGAGGCCGTATTCCTTGGTGATCAGGTTCCAGGCAAGCTCAATGGCGTTCTCCTTGAAGTAATCGCCAAAGGAGAAGTTGCCGAGCATCTCGAAGAAGGTGTGGTGGCGCGCGGTGTAGCCGACATTGTCGAGGTCGTTGTGCTTGCCGCCTGCGCGCACGCATTTCTGCGCGGTCACAGCGGTCGAATAGGGGCGCTGCTCGAGGCCGGTAAAGACGTTCTTGAACTGAACCATCCCGGCATTGGTGAACATCAGTGTCGGGTCGTTGCGCGGAACCAACGGGCTCGACGACACCACCTCGTGACCATTCCTGCGGAAATAGTCGAGAAACGTCGACCGGATTTCATTCACGCCGCTCATCTTGCGTCCTATCTGTGCACCAATTCAGGCCCAAGCTCCGGCATTTGCCGCGCCACTCGCCGTCGTCCTTCAACCCCGCAGCCATCGTCGACGGCTACGCCCTCCAACGCCCTCGGTCGCCGGAACCACAGGCTTTTATCGTTCGCGTATCATGCTGTCCAGACGCCAGCAAAAAACCGGCCTCCAATGATGGCGACCGGTTTTGAAAGCTCAAAGGCTGGCTCGAAGCTTATGCTTCGGCAGCGTCGTCGCCGTCGTCCGGCTCCGGACCGCCATTCTCCAGGAAACGGTCGGCAATCAGGCCGGCGTTCTGCCGCAGAGCTGTCTCGATCTCGCGCGAAAGATCCGGATTGTCCCTGAGGAACGACTTGGCGTTCTCGCGGCCCTGTCCGAGACGCTGGCTGTTATAGGAGAACCAGGCGCCGGACTTCTCGACGATGCCGGCCTTGACGCCGAGGTCGACGAGTTCGCCGGTCTTGGACACGCCTTCGCCATACATGATGTCGAATTCGACCTGCTTGAAGGGAGGCGCCATCTTGTTCTTGACGACCTTGACGCGCGTCTGGTTGCCGACGACCTCTTCGCGCTCCTTGACGGAGCCGATGCGGCGAATGTCGAGGCGAACCGAGGCATAGAACTTCAGCGCGTTACCGCCCGTCGTCGTTTCCGGCGAACCGAACATGACGCCGATCTTCATGCGGATCTGGTTGATGAAGACCACCATGCAGTTCGACTTCGAGATCGAAGCGGTCAGCTTGCGCAGCGCCTGGCTCATCAGGCGGGCCTGCATGCCCGGCAGGCTGTCGCCCATTTCACCTTCGATTTCGGCGCGCGGCACGAGCGCTGCGACGGAGTCGATGACGAGAACGTCGATCGCCCCGGAGCGCACCAGCGTGTCGGTGATCTCAAGTGCCTGTTCGCCGGTATCGGGCTGCGAGATCAAGAGGTTTTCCAGATCGACGCCCAGCTTGCGCGCATAAACCGGGTCGAGTGCATGTTCGGCGTCGACGAAGGCGCAGATGCCGCCCTTCTTCTGTGCTTCAGCGATCGTCTGCAGCGCGAGCGTCGTCTTGCCCGAGCTTTCCGGGCCGTAAATTTCGATGATGCGGCCCTTCGGCAGGCCGCCGATGCCGAGTGCAATGTCCAGGCTGAGAGAGCCGGTCGAAACCGTCTCGATCTCGATGATGCTGTCCTTCCCACCGAGCTTCATGATCGATCCCTTGCCGAACGATCGTTCGATCTGGGAAAGTGCCGCTTCAAGTGCCTTGCTTTTATCCACCGATTTGTCCTCTACGAGCCGCAAAGAGTTTTGTGCCATTTGGTCCACCTTTAGGTTATTGAAGCTACCGAGGCAATGAAGCCGCCGCACGACTTTTTGTACATGTTTTGTTCCCGTTTTGCAAGGGAGGAACAAGTCATTGAAAAATAGGAATTATTCAGATTGTGTTCGATTCATGTTCACGCTTAGCGGCGTAAGTTTTTCGGCAGCGCTCGGTGCGCGTCGAGACGATGAACGGCCCCGATCCGATTCGGCTTTTGAGACAGCAGAGGAACATTCATGACGGAAGGCGAGATCGCCGTCTTTGGCGGCGCCCATATCGATCGGCGTGGCCGCATCACCGGCACGACCGCACCCGGTTCGAGCAACCCCGGCACCTGGTTCGAAGAGGCCGGTGGCGGTGGTTTCAACGCCGCGCGCAATCTGGCGCGGCTCGGTCATAGCGTTCGGATGATCAGCACGCGTGGCGGTGATGCGGCCGGGGAGATGGTGACTGCAGCCGCTGCGGCTGCCGGCGTCATCGACAATCCCCTCACCTTTCTCGACCGCCAGACGCCGAGCTACACCGCGATCATCGAAAATGACGGCAATCTGGTGATCGCGCTCGCCGATATGGATCTTTACCGGCTGTTCTCGCCGCGCCAGTTGCAGCGACGCGCGTTGCGCGATGCCATCGCCGACAGCCGGCTGGTGCTGACCGATGCGAACCTGCCGGAAGAGACCATTGCCGCTCTCGTCGAGGCAGCTTCAACCGAGGGCCGTATCGTCGCAGGCATCGCGGTTTCGCCGGCAAAGGTGATCCGGTTTCAGCCGAGCCTCGCCGGGCTCAGCTTCCTGTTCATGAATGAAGCCGAGGCGCGTGCGCTTACCGGCAAGGATTCCGACGATGCCGAGGGCTGGCCACCGTTGTTGCGCGCCGCCGGTCTCAATGGCGGCATTGTCACGCGTGGAGGCAGAGCTGTCGTCGCCTTCGATCGCGAAACTGTCTGCGTCGCAACGCCGCCGGCTCTGCCGGAACTCGCCGATGTTACCGGCGCCGGCGATGCCATGGCATCCGGGTTTCTGGCTGCCCGGCTTGCGGATCGTGATCTCGCCGAATGCCTCAGGCACGGAATTGCCGCTGCCGGCATAACGCTTCGCTCCCCCCTGGCCGCCTCGGAACAAATGTCGCAGGCCAATCTCGAACAGGCGCTCGCCCTTGTGCCGGCACCTCAAATGCTGGCATGAACACCGCCAGCCGAACTCCCAAGGAAAACCCATGACCAAACCTGCTTCCCCCTTCCTGCCGATGGAATATTCCGACGAGGTTGCAGCCGCCAAGGCGCGTGGCGCGCCGATCGTGGCGCTGGAATCGACCATCATCACCCATGGCATGCCCTACCCGGGCAACCTGAACATGGCCCGCAGCGTCGAAGCGATCATCCGCGACCAGGGTGCTGTCCCCGCGACGATCGCCGTCATCCATGGCGTTCTCCATATCGGCCTTGATGATGCCAAGCTCGAAGAGCTGGCGAAGACGGAAGGCGCGATGAAGGTCTCGCGAGCCGATCTGGCCTTTGCGATCGCTGAGCGCCGCACCGGTGCAACGACCGTTGCCGCCACCATGATCGCCGCTGCCCGCGCCGGCATCCGTGTCTTTGCGACCGGCGGCATCGGCGGCGTGCACCGTGGCGCCGAGCTGACCTTCGACATTTCCGCCGACCTCGAAGAACTGGCTCGCACGGCCGTCATCGTCGTTTGCGCCGGCGCCAAGGCCATTCTCGACATTCCGAAGACGCTCGAAGTGCTGGAAACCCGCGGTGTGCCCGTCGTCACCTACGACAGCGACGTATTCCCGGCCTTCTGGTCGCGCGATTCGGGACTGAAGAGCCCGTTGATGCTCAACAGCCCGGCGGCGATCGCCAACTTCCAGAACATGCGCGAGCAGCTCGGCGTCGATGGCGGCATGCTGATTGCCAATCCGGTTCCGGCTGAAAGCGAGATTCCGCGCGAGGAAATGGAAATCTATATCGCCCGTGCGATCGACAACGCTGAGCGCGACGACGTCACAGGCAAGGCCGTCACGCCCTACCTGCTCGACAACCTGTTCCACCTGACCGAAGGCCGCAGCCTCGAAACCAACATCGCGCTGGTCGAGAACAATGCCCGCCTCGCCGGTGAAATCGCTGTGGCGCTCACCGCGAAGTAAACCGCTCACACTTTTCCTGGAAATGCTCCAGACGACAAAAAGAAAGCCCGACGCGCAAACGTCGGGCTTTTTGCTGGGATGTATAGATCGGCAACAGCCTCAGGAATCGAGCATCTCGCGCACGGCTACCGCCAGTTGCTTCAGCGAAAAAGGCTTCGGCAGGAAGCCGAACTTCGCATCCGCCGGCAGATTGCGGGCGAAGGCGTCTTCCGCGTAGCCCGAAACGAAGATGAACTTCAGGTCCGGGTACTTCTTGCGCAGTTCCGTCAGGAGCGTCGGCCCGTCCATTTCAGGCATGACCACATCCGAAACGACGATATCGACCGCGCCATCGAGCTCGTCCATGATATCGAGCGCTTCGACGCCAGAGCCTGCCTCATGGACGGTATAGCCGCGTGTCTCGAGCATGCGCTTGCCGCCGCGGCGGACCGCCTCTTCATCCTCGACGAGCAGGACAACGGCCGAATCGCCGGTGAGATCGGTCGGTTCCTCGGTCTTGGCGATCGGCTTTACCACCGTTTCGACCGGCGGCGCGACCGTGCCGACGGAACCACCCTGAGCCTGCTCGCCCGCGACTTCGGGAATGTCGATGTGGCGCGGCAGCAGGATGCGGAAAGTGGTTCCCTTGCCGACTTCGGATTCCGGATAGATGTAGCCGCCCGATTGCTTGACGATGCCGTAGACCATCGAAAGGCCAAGGCCGGTACCCTTGCCGACTTCCTTGGTGGTGAAGAACGGCTCGAAGATCTTGTCGAGAATTTCTGGCGGAATGCCGGTTCCCTGGTCGGAAACCTCCACCATGACGAAATCCTCCTCCGGCAGCTCGCGCCGGCCGAGACCTGCAATCTCCGTCGACGGCAGATTGCGGGTGCGCAGCGTGATGATGCCGCCCGTGGGCATGGCGTCACGGGCGTTGACGGCAAGGTTGAGAAGCACCTGCTCGAACTGGCCGAGATCCGTGCGCACCGGCCAGAGATCGCGCGCATAATCGACTTCGACCTTGACGTTGGTTCCGGTCATGCGATCGACGAGCATGCGCAGATCGCCGATGACATCGGTCATGCTCAGCACCGTCGGCCGCATCGTCTGCTTGCGCGAGAACGCGAGCAACTGCCGGACGAGCACGGCCGCCCGGTTGGCGTTGCGCTTGATCTCCATCAGGTCGGCAAAACTTGCATCCGCCGGACGCGCCGACAACAACAGATGGTCGGAGGAAAGCAGGATTGCCGTCAGCACGTTGTTGAAGTCGTGCGCGATGCCGCCGGCAAGCGTGCCGACCGCATTCATCTTCTGCGTCTGCGCCATCTGGTTTTCGAGCGCCTTCTGCTCGGTGATCTCAAGCGCATAGATGATCGCCGCTTCTTCCGGAGCCTGATCGCTCTGGTCGATGACGGCATTGATATAGAAGCGGAAGTGGCGCTCGCCATCGGCCGGGTGCAAGGCGTCGATCGGTGCGATGTCACCCTGGCGGTCCTTGGCGGCCGCAAGCGCCTCGTGCAGGCGCCCTTTCTCCGTCGGGTGTACGACCGTTTCGATCAGCGCGCCGCGCTCGACGTCGTCCTGGGAGACGAGGCCCGAGAACAGCTTGAGGAACGGTGCATTGGTGCGCAGGATGCGACCGTTGCCGTCGACAGACGCGATGGCCATCGGCGTGTTGTTGAAGAAGCGGGTGAAGCGCATCGCAGCGCTCGACGCCGACTGGTCCTCGTCCTCGCCGCCGTCGCGCGACATGACGATCGTCCGGCTTTCGCCCGGTGCGCCGTCGCGTGCCGAGGACACCCGGTGCACCATGCGCACCGGCAGGCTTTGGCCGTTGGACTTGCGCAGATCGAGGTCCAGCACCTTGGTCTTCTTCAGGCCAGGCTCGGCCTGCACCGACTGCACCAGCGTCAGCCCCTCGCCGGCAACGAGGTCGCCGATGCTCATCGAGCCCGGCTGGAATTTCGTCAGGTCGATGCCGAGCCAATCCGCAAGCGTGGCGTTGATGTAGAAAATCTCGCCCTTGCGGCCTGCGGAGAAGAAACCCGCCGGTGCATGGTCGAGATAGTCGATGGCGTTCTGCAATTCCTTGAAGAACCGCTCCTGATCGTCGCGTTCGGTGGTGATGTCGGCGATCTGCCAGAGATAGAGCGGGTTGCGGTCGCTGTCTTCGAGCGGTAGCACGCGGGCCTTCAGGCGGAACCAGTGGGCACCGGAGCCGCTGGTGGCGGCGCCCGTGGCCAGCGGCTTCAGCAAGCGAAATTCTTCGTGTCCCTGCTTGCCTTCGTGCAGGCCGTTGGTGAGGCGGTAGATCGCTTCGGTCGCCTCGCGGTTTCGCGACAGGATCGTTTCAAGCGACTGGATGCCGGCGGCGTTCTTCGCGCCGGTCAGTGCGCCGTAGGCGGCGTTGGCATAGATGATGCGACCCTTGCGGTCCGTGACGATCGTGCCGTCCTCATGGCCGTCGAGAAAGGCGCGCGCCAACTCATCCGGCCGCGATTGCGGCATCACCTCGATGAAGCCGATGACCGAGGAGACGAGGAAGAAGATCCCGACCATGGCGAGAACGCCGAGGATGCCCAGCACGATCTCGTTGTCGAGCTCGTTCTTGAAGATCACGAAGGTGATCGCAGAGACGGTCAGAACGATCGCAAGCAGGACGATCCGCATGACGGTTCCTGGCCTGACACCACGGTCAACAACCGGCATCTGGTAGTCACCTGACTGCCGCAATTTCGTCATCGGGTCCTCATCTGCCGCCAATACCGCCCGGCGCAAAGCCGGTCCGGTCCGGCGCTCCGGCCGGCATCCGCGCAATCCGCCAGGCAAAATCGGCCAGTGCCGACACGCCCTCGATCATTCGGATAGGAATCATCTTTAACGATCAGAGATAACAGCAAAAAGCACCTGTGCGGAAGCGCAGCGGTCAATTCACAGGGAATGTCGGCGAAGTGCTTGTCCAAGCCCGAAAAAAGCCGTCAAATACTGCCACTCGAAAGGCTAAAGGAGTTCAGCCTATGATGGAAACGATCGTCGGAGACAACGGTAGCCGATTTATTATCGCTGCTGGCGCCGTTGCGCTCGGGCTTTTGTGCCTTGTGGCGGTGCTCTGGATCATGCGCAACAGGCCGTCGTCGCCCTTCATTCGCGGCGGCAAGAACAGACAACCCCGCCTCGCCGTGCTCGATGCCGCGGCGGTCGACACGCGCCGTCGCCTGGTGCTCGTGCGTCGGGATGACGTCGAGCATCTGATCATGATCGGTGGGCCGACGGATATCGTCATCGAAAGCCGGATTGCCCCGATCGACGAGAGCGCTTCCGCGAATGACGGCCCGGCTGTCATCGAACGCAAGCCGATCGAACCGGTGCTTGCCAACGGCAACGGAACGGAGACGAAGGCCGCAGCGCCGGCGCAGTTGCGCCCTGCCGTCGCCCAGCCGGAAGCGGCCGTGGCAATGCCGGTCCGCCCGGTGGCTGTGCCTCAGGAACAGCCTGCTGCGCGCATTGAGCCTGCCCCGGCAGTTCGTGCTGTCGTCGAACAGCGCCCAGCTCCGGCGATGGCCGTCGAGCCACGTCCGATCGCAAGGGCCACGCCACCGGCGCCAGAAATCGTTCCCCAGTTGAACACGAATGGGATGCAGCCAAACACGGCCGATAAGGTCGAAGGCATCTACGACGCCGCGCGCAGCCGGGTGCTGCAGCCTCAACCGCCGGTCCAGGAACGGCGTCCCACACCGGTCGCGCAGCCACAGCCCGTTGCTCAAAGTGCGCTTTCAGACTTTGAACGCATCCTCGATGCGGAAATCAGCGGAGACCTGCAACGCCTGACGCCGTCTTCCGCGGCAGCGCGTCCGGAAAGCCGCGCCACGGTGGCCGCCACTGCCCGGCAGGAACCGCTGCTCGGCGCACCGCTCGACGACGCCCGCAAGGAGCCGACGATCGAGGAAGAGATGAACCGCATGCTGGCCGACATCTCTGCCGGACGTAAGCCCTGACGCAGGTTGCGGCGTCGCTCGGTTCGAGCAGAAGCACAAAAGAAGAAGGCGCGGTCAAACCGCGCCTTCTTCTTTTTCTGATGACTGATCCGGAAACCGGACCTTATTCGTCCCTGTAGACCTTTTCCCGACGCTCGTGGCGCTCCTGCGCCTCGATCGAGAGAGTTGCAATCGGGCGGGCGTCTAGACGCTTCAAGCCGATCGGTTCTCCCGTTTCTTCGCAATAGCCGTAGGTCCCTTCATCTAGCCGCTGCAATGCCGCATCGATTTTCGAGATCAACTTCCGCTGACGGTCGCGGGCTCTCAGTTCAATTGCCCGGTCTGTTTCGGAAGAGGCTCTGTCGGCGAGATCGGGATGATTGGCGCTCTCCTCGGCCAAGTGATCCAGTGTCTCGCGTGCCTCGCGAAGGATGTCGTTTCTCCAAGCATTTAGCTTGGCCCGGAAATAGGCCCGGTGGGTGGCATTCATGAATTCCTCGTCCTCGGAGAGAACAAAGGTACTAAGATCGATCTTCTCACTCAACGCGATTCTCCTGAAGAACATCTCATTGCGGCGGTGTATAGCCCCATGGAAGCCGCGATTCAAGCCTCGGATTAAACACTCAACCGTATTTTAACGATGCTTGCAATTCAGGCTAACTGGCGAATATTTCATCAAAATTACAGATGAGATCTTAATCGGAGAGATAATCACCTACCCGCCCTCAAGAAGACCGGTTGTAACCTGGATGTCCCGCCGCCGCCGCGACGCCGTCCGCGATCCGGTTTTGCCGCTCCGTGCGGCAAGAGGGCAATCCCCTGAAAAAAGCGCCTCGCAGCTTGATCTTTGCATCATCGACGGGAAAAGGTGGTGATCCGCCGGCAGACGCGCAAGACCTGTTCCGGCAGTACACGATCCGGTCGCGCCCCGCGACCGGCAGCGACCGGAACTCATGTATGCAAGACAGTGCCGCCAGGCCCTTCCGTCTCTTCCTTCTGCGTCATGCCCGCTCGGGTTGGGCCCTGCCGGGACAACGCGATTTCGATCGCGCGCTGGACGACGTCGGATTTGCCGAGGCAGAGTTGATAGCGGAGATGGCCGCCGATCGCGGCATCCGGCCGGAGTTGATCCTGTGCTCGACGGCGGTGCGGTGTCGCCAGACCGCGGAACCCTTCTTCCGCGCCGTCAGCGAAGACATCGACATCCGATATGTGGATGAACTCTATAGCGGCCCGGCAAGTATCTACACCGACATCATCGACGCCAACAGGCATCTGAGTTCGCTGATGATCGTCGGACACAATCCGATGATCGACGAACTGTTCCACCGGTTTGCTGGAGACGAGGCTTCGACCGATGTGCTTCCGCATGGTTATCCGCCCGCAGCCCTTGCGATCCTGGACGTACAGGCAGGGTCTGGCAGCGCTGCTACCGCGACGCTGGTATCGCTGATGCTGCCGACCAGGGAAGCGAAATGACATGCCATTGTTGCGGTGCGGGAAATATTTCCTATATCGCCAAGGCAACAAGGGCCCGTCACACGTCTCGGCTCCAGACATTCGCATGAACGAAAGCGGCAAGGTCCGCGAGGGATAGCACGACTTGGCGCCAAATCTGACCAGCTTCAAAGACGACGCCCTGATTGCATTCGACAATCTCACCGATCGTGCATCGGGCCTCGTGAATCCCTCCATCCGGCTGGGCGTCACCGGCCTTTCGAGGGCCGGAAAGACCGTCTTCATCTCGTCGCTGGTGCACAATCTCCTGAACGGAGGACGGCTGCCGGTGTTCGAAGCCGTGCGCTCCGGCCGCGTTTCGAAGATCAGGCTTGAGCCACAGCCCGATGATGCCGTGCCACGCTTTCAATACGAGGATCACATCGCCGCTCTGGTGCGCGATCGTATCTGGCCGGATTCGACGCGTGCGATCTCCCAGCTTCGCATCACCCTCGACTTCGAGAGTGCCAGCGGTTGGAACAGGCTGTTTTCGGCCGGGCGTCTGTCGCTCGATATCGTCGACTACCCCGGCGAATGGCTGCTCGACCTGCCGCTGCTCGCACAGAATTTCAAGGAGTTCAGCGACAATTCGGTGGCCCGTGCCCGTACGCACGGGCGCGCCAAGCTATCGGCGGATTGGCTGACGCTTGCCCAGTCGGCGGGACCGACGGCGATTGCGGATGAAAGCAGCGCGCGCCGGCTTGCCGAAAGTTTCACAGCCTACCTCAAGGCCTGCAAGGCGGATGCGAGTTCGCCTTCGACGCTGCCGCCCGGTCGTTTCCTGATGCCGGGCGATCTCGAGGGCTCGCCTGCCCTGACCTTCTCGCCCTTGCCCGACCTGCCCGAAGGCCGCGCACCCAAAGGCTCTCTCTGGGCGATGATGGAGCGCCGCTACGAAGCCTACAAGAAACACGTCGTCAGCCCGTTCTTTCGCGAGCATTTTGCCCGACTCGACCGGCAGATCGTGCTTGTCGATGCATTGCAGGCGATCAACGGCGGACCGGAAGCGCTGCTCGATCTGGAGCAGGCGTTGGCCGATGTGCTCGCCTGCTTCCGCCCGGGCACCAACAGCTGGCTCTCGTCTTTCCTGACGCGAAAGATCGACAAGGTGCTGATCGCTGCGACGAAGGCGGATCACCTGCATCACGAAAGTCACGACCGTCTGGAGCGCATCACAGCGCGTCTGGTCAGCCGCGCTGCCGCCAGCATCGGCATGAGCGGCGCCGGGCTCGAGGTCATGGCGATAGCCTCGGTCCGGGCGACGCGCGAGGCAACCGTCGACCACGGCGGGCATACGCTTCCGGTGATCGTCGGTACACCGATCGCCGGCGAGAAGATCAACGGTGACACGTTTGACGGTGAACGGAAAACCGCCATATTTCCCGGTGACTTGCCGGATGATCCTGAAGTTCTTTTTAGGGCGGTTGATGCCGATGCATCGGCAACGACATTCGGCGATGCGCATCCGATGCCCGAGCTCAGTTTCGTCCGCTTCCGGCCGCCGCATCTGGAGGAGACTGGCGGTGGATTGAAACTGTCGGTACCCCATATACGGCTCGATCGGGCGATGCAGTTCCTGTTCGGAGATCGGCTGGCATGAGCGATGATTTCAACAGTCGAGGCCGAAAGCCCGGTGCCTTCTCGGTGAACCCGGATCTGGAGCCGAAGCCCTCGGAAAGCGCCCGGCCCCGTCGGGCGCCGGCGAGTTTCGACGACAAGGTGGTGATGACGCCGGACACTGAGGACCCTTTCCGGGAGACGACGCTTAGCGTCGAGAGCCTCGCTCTGCCCGAGGCAACCCCGCGCAGGCGTCGCCTGTCCGTCGGCAAGATCGCCATGAGCGCCTTCGGCATCCTGTTGTCATTGGCGGCTGGCCTCTGGGTCGATCGCCTGATCCGCGACCTGTTCTCCCGCGCCGACTGGCTGGGCTATGCCGCGATGGGTGTGGTTGCCGTCGGGCTGCTGGCGCTGCTGGTCGTCGTTGCCCGCGAGCTTTCAGGCATGATGCAACTGACGGCCGTCCAGAACTTGAAGACGGAGACGGAAAGCGCGGCCGCCTCCGGCAACACCAAGCTGGCACGATCGGCCGCTGAAAAACTGGTCCATCTTCTCGCCGCCAATCCGCGCACGGCTCGCGGCCGGACACGTCTTAAGGAAACCGAAGGCGAGATCATCGACGGCCCCCACCTTCTGGAACTGACGGAGCGCGAATTGTTGACGCCGCTCGATCGCGAGGCGCGCCGCATCATCCTTGCCGCCTCCAAGCGGGTATCGATCGTCACCGCCGTCAGCCCGCGCGCCCTCGTCGATCTCGGCTATGTGCTCTTTGAATCCGCCCGGATGATCCGTGCCATGGCCGAACTCTATGGCGGCCGCCCCGGCACGCTCGGCATGATCAGGCTGATGCGCGACGTCGTCGCCCATCTCGCGGTGACCGGCTCGATCGCCGCCGGCGACAGTCTTATCCAGCAGGTGCTCGGCCACGGCCTTGCCTCAAAACTCTCGGCGCGGCTGGGCGAAGGCGTGATCAATGGGCTGATGACGGCGCGCATCGGTATCGCCGCCATGGATCTATGCCGCCCGATGCCGTTCAAAGCGCTGAAACGGCCCGGGATCGGTGACTTTCTCTCCGACCTTGCGCCCGGTGCCGGTCGCACAGCCAGCCAAAATGGCGACACCTAGAAGCGAGCACTAGATGCCCGCATACCAATCGTAACCGAGGTCTTCCCATAAACCGCCGTTTCCACGACCGAATGTCGACAGATCCGAAACAACCTCGATGGCGCTGATATACTTCGCCATCTTGTAGCCGAGTTGCCGCTCGACACGCACGCGGAGTGGCGCGAGGGCTGCGCGTTGAAGATCTGCAGGCCGCTCAGCAGCAGAAAGAATAGGGCAAGTGCCCAGAGCCAATGGGTCAGCCGGGTAACAAGTCCGTGACGGCGGATGATCAGTGCCATCGGGACATCCGCTTCCGAGGTGCCGTTGTCCGCCGCCATCATGAAACCTCCGCGTTTCAAGTGGATACGTACGCCGATACAACAGAGTTTCATAAACACGTTTGCGCGCATCGGTGCACATGACGGTGAGAACGCGGTGCACGCCTTGCGGCCATGCGATCTGCGACGTCGGAAGAGGCATCGCCGACACAAAGAAGCCTTGATACGCGCCCGAAAGAAACTGTCCATTAACCATTTGCGCGCAAATGTGGCTTCTAGTTTCGGACGTTGACCCATCAAGGATCGTTTATGTTCTCGCGCCCTTCTTTGATCGCTCGCGGCGCTGCCGCCTTCGCGCTTGCAGCAACCGTCGGCGTTGCGACGCCAGCCCTATCCGGCGGCAAGGACAAGGCTTTCTTCGAGAAAGTCTCCGGCCAATGGACCGGCCCCGGCGAGATCGTTGCCGGAAAATACAAGGGCACCAAGTTCACCTGCGACCTCGCCGGCGAAGCGGTTGCCGGCAATGATGCAGGCATCAAGCTCGATGGCTTCTGCCGCGTTGGCGTGTTCAAGCAGCCAATGTCGGCCCTGATCACCCAAAAGGGCAACAGCTACACAGGTAAATTCCTCGACGGCGCCGACGGCAAGGGCCTCGACGTTGTGTCCGGCAACGTCGCCAAGGACAAGGTCGTTGTCGGCATCAACCGCAAGAAGCTGAACGGCGCGATGATTGCCAGGCTTCAGAACGACACCACGATGAACATCACGATCTCGGTCAAGGTCGAGAACACGATGGTACCGGTGATCGGCGTGAGCCTCAACCGCCAGGTCGACGACATCGCCGTCGGTTCGATCAAGTAGCAGGCAGCCAAAAGATCAGACACAAAAGCCCTGGCCGAACGCTGGGGCTTTTCTCGTTTATCCTCCACGATCTCAGGCCTGTGCCCGCCACCAATGCCTGTCTTCGTCCGCCACCTGGATGCCAGCGACGTCGGCATCTGCCAGCCACTCTTCGACCCGCCGTCCGTTCACGCTCATGCCGGAAGCGAAGTCCGCAAGCGGCATCAGCACGAAGCCGCGCGCGGTCATGCGCGGATGCGGCAGTTCCAGCTTGGTCTCGGACAGCGACATGTCGCCGAAGGTCAGGACATCGATATCGATTGTCCGCGGCCCCCAGCGCTCGTCGCGTACCCGCTTCATCTGACGCTCGATGTCGAGGCAGGCGTCGAGCAATGCTTCGGGCCCAAGCGTCGTTTCGACTTCGGCGCAGGCGTTGAAGAACCAGGCCTGGTCGGTCTTGCCCCAGGGGGGTGTGCGAAACAGCCGCGAAACAGCCCGCACCGCGCAATCCGGTCGGGCGTCAAGCATCTGCAGGGCATCGGCCATCGCCCTTCGTGGCTCGCCCAGATTGCCGCCGAGCCCCAGTGTCGCGATCGATCCGCTCATGTCAGGCGACATGCTCGACGGTCACCTCGACATAGTCGAGCACGCCGGGCACAGGCGCGTTCGGCTTGCGAACGGAGACCTTCGCCCGCCGGATCTGCGGGAAGCGCACGCAGAGTGTCTTGGCGACCTCAAGCGCCAGCGCCTCGATCAGGTAGCGCCGACGCCCGGTGACGATGCGCTCGATCTCGGTAAAGGCGATCCCGTAGTGCACGGTGTCGTCGATCGAATCGTCGACCAGCGCCGTGCCCTGCTCCACTTCTAGCTCCGCATCGACGAAGAACCGCTGTCCGAGGAACTCTTCCTCGTCGAGAACGCCATGGCGCGCGAAGAAGGCACAGTTTTTCAGGGTGATCGTGTAGGTCGCGCTCATCGTTTTTTGTCCCGTCAGCTCTTCTTTGCACGCAGCATAGCATCCGCCATCATCAGCGCATCCCTGCTGTTTGCGACATCGTGTACGCGGAAAATGGCGCCGCCCGCCAGCCGCAAGAGCGCCGTCGTTGCGGCGGTGGCGGCGTCGCGGTCAACCGGCTCTCGTCCGGTGACGGCGCCGAGGAAGCGCTTGCGGGACGTGCCGACCAGAAACGGCAATTCGAACCGGTGCAACTCGGCAAACCGCGTCATCAGTTCCAGGTTCTCTTCCGTATCCTTGGCAAAGCCGAAACCTGGATCGAGCACGATCCGTTCGCGCTCGATGCCGGCTTGCGTCGCGATTTGCAGCGAGCGTGCGAGAAAGTGGAACTGGTCCTCGATCACATCGACAAGCTTTTCGCGGTCCCGGCCGGTGTGCATGATGCACAGCCCGGCTCCGGTCTGCGCCGCGATTTGGGCGATGTCGGGCTCGCGCTGAAGGCCGTGCACGTCGTTGACGATGTGGGCGCCGGCCTCGACGGCAAGGCGTGCGGTTTCCGCCCTGTAGGTATCCACCGATATGAGCGCATCGGTCTCGCGCGCAAGCGCCGCGATGACCGGGAGGATGCGGCTCTGTTCCTCCTCGGCACTCACCGGCGCTGCATCAGGTCTCGTCGATTCACCGCCGACATCGAGGATCGAGGCGCCATCCTCGAGACAGCGTTTGCCCTGCGCGACGGCAGCTGCCGTGTCGCTGAAACGACCGCCATCGGAGAAAGAATCCGGGGTAACATTGATGATCGCCATCAAAACGCCACGCGGCCCCAGTTCGAGGCTACGGCCATGCGCCAGCGTCCACTGAAAATTTTGAAACGGATTGTAAGTCATTTCCCCTCACGATGCCCAGCAGCCAACCGTTTCGATTTGCTGTTGCACCCGCGCTGGCTATGCCCCAAGCTTGATTGAAGTTCAACTAAAGAGAACTCCGCATTGATGTCTCGAGTACGCGTCCCGCTCAAAGCTGCCCTTCTTGCTCTTCTGGTTGCCATGCCCTTGGGCTCCGCGTCCGGCGAGACGGTGATGAGCAAGAGCTTCTCCTATTTCTCGATTGGCGGTCGTACGGCGGCGGATCTCGACAAGGCCCTCTCCAAAGCCGGGCCGATGATGAAGTCGACCGGCGCGCGCCATCCGGGCGCAACGCGCATCAAGTTTGGCGGAACCATCACCTACGTCAATCGCGGCGGACGCTGCGCGGTCGGCGTCGCCCGCGTCACGCTGAGCACACGCATCATTCTGCCCCGCTGGAAATACCGCAAGCAGGCAAGCCGCGACCTTGCTTTGGTCTGGGATACGTTGTCGAGCGACATCAAGCGCCACGAGGAACGCCACGCCGAGATCGCGCGCAACCATGCCCGCAAGATGGAGAAGATGTTCTTGGCGCTCAGGCCGCAGGTGGACTGCGAAAAAATGCAGGAAAGCGTCACCCGCGCCAGCGCCGACGCTATTGCCGCCCACGACAAGGATCAGGCCCGGTTCGACCGGACGGAGGCGGCCAATTTCGACAAGCGCATCATCCGGCTGCTGCAGTACCGGCTGCAAACACTGCAGAAAACACAGGAATAGACACGGCGCCGTTCAGCCGTCATGACCGGCATAAGCATAGCGTGAATATACTTGACCGCTGCCTGTCTAGCGCGTGCGCACCCACAGTATTTTATTGGTGAAATCTAGCGATAGCTGTAGCGGAACGACTCGCTTATATTCAAAACATGAAACGTGAGGGCGAGATGAAATCCAACTCCGCGTTGTCGGAAGCGATTTGGCGGGCCATGATGGCGTCGCAGGACGTATAAATATTGTCGTTACTTGAACTCAGCAGCGTCGTTTTGTTTCTTCAAGCGCAAAGCCCGACGACGCAGCAATACAGGTTCTCCTGGCGTGTCTTGATGCAGCAGATGTTCCCTCCCTCATCTGCGTGCGATGCGCCCTCCTAGCCTCGCTCGTCACACGACCAGCGAGGCGCTTTTTTGGCAAACATGGCATCGATAGGCCGAGCAGGGGCTACGGCGCCGATGGCTCGCGATCAGGCCTGGCGTTCGGGTACGTGCACGACGAGCCCGTCCAGCGCATCGCTGACCTTGATCTGACAGGAAAGCCGCGAGGTTGGACGCACGTCATAGGCAAAGTCCAGCATGTCCTCTTCCATCGCTTCCGGAGCGCCGACGACCGCCGTCCAGGCATCGTCGACATAGACATGACAGGTGGCGCAGGCGCAGGCCCCGCCGCACTCGGCCTCAACACCCGGAACCGAGTTGCGAACGGCGTTCTCCATGACGGTCGAGCCGTTCTCGACATCGAGTTCGTGGCGCGTGCCATCAAAGGCGACGATCGTAAGTTTTGTCATGTCACTTTCCGGAATAAGCTGATGGGACTGGCCGATAGCGCAAAACCGCGCTGAGCGGCGGGCGCAAATTCAGGGAAGGTTCTTCCAACAATTCGGCCATTCAGTCAACAACAGCCGGTGAGCGCATCGCGGACGCAGCGTTTAAGCGTGCGCGATGCGCCTTTCCAGCCGGCTGCGATCAGCGGCAGAGCTTGAGAATGAACAGCTCGGCCTCAAGCACGCTCGTTGCAAGCACGTCGGGCAGAGCCGGATCGGTCGGACGCTGCTCGATTGCGCCAGCAGCGGCTGCAACGTCGACGGCGCCGACGGCAAGGGCTGCCCCTTTCAGTTGATGGGCGGCCTGCGCGCGTCCGTTCCCGTCGCCTTCGGTGATTTCCTTCATCACCTTGCGCGCCTGACGCGCGAACAATTGCAGCACTTCTATTTCAAGCGCCTTGTCGCCCATCGTCTGCGCGGTCAGATGGGCAAAGTCGATGGGCTTCCTGCCGGAGGAAGAAGAGCTACCCGGAGTATCGGGAGCTTCAAAGGCAATTCTGAGGGCCGCCATCAGCCAATTTCCCTATTGTTTGTATAGTGTTGTCCTTGTCCGCTGCCACCTTGCCGTCGCACATCTTTTGCGCATTGACTGCGAAGGGTGGCACGGGCGCCATGCCAGACCGCGCCTGTTCACCAGGCGTCGTCACAGGACGATCGCTGCAGTTTCTGCAGCTATCATCCTCCATGGGCGGGCGCTGCTATCGGCTTAAAACGGGGCGCAATATAGGCAGGAATCTGGGAAAATGGTTAATGACCGTTAAACCTGCTGTTTTCCTTGTCTTTTCCGCCCTAACCCCCTCTATCGCATTAAGAATTCATTAGGATTTTAATGAAGCCTGAGTGCTCTTAATTGTAAGAACCCGGCTAATGTGTCACTACGATACGGTTAGGAACGGGCCTGCGTACGAAAATGGCAACCGTTCCGGTGGATAAGCGTTGCGAGTGGTGCCCTCGGGGGACAATTCCGACTATCCATCGAGGAAATGATGTGGGTGATCAGTAGGGTATTGCGTAGATGTGATGCGCGTATCTTGCCGTCACCGCCCCGGTGAAGACAGTGCCCGGCCGCAGTCGCGGTTTGGATGGGCACGCTTCGGCGGAGGCAAAAGGTAATGAGGCGTATCCCTATGGCGACGAAGAAGAGCAACGAGTCGATTGACGAAAAGGCCTTCCAGGCTCTGGAAGCGGCCCTTAAGATCGATTTTGACGAGCTTAAGTCGAGCCCTAACGACAAGACTTCCTTGGATGATCCGGAGGAAAATGTGTCTGACTCCACCCATCAGGCTGCCCAGCCCGATCACAGTCGAAATGCCAAGCCTCAGCAGGAACCACCCCGCGCCGCGCGAGCAAATGACGCCGCACGCGGGCTCGCTCCCGAACCTGCGCCGAAGTCGCCTCCCCTTTCTCCGGCAAACGACGATGGTCGACGCTCTCCGGCTGCCATGTTGCGCGCCCTCGACGTCCGTTCGAACCGTGCCGCCATCCGGGTTGCAGCCCTCGTCTCCATCGTCTGGGCCGTAGCCGGCCTTGGTGTCGCAAACCTGCTCTATGGTCCGCAGATCTGGCAGATCCGCACGCTGGGCGATCTCGCCGCCACCCCGGGTGCAGTCGGTGTCGCTATCGGCATCCTACTGCCCGTCATGCTCTTCTTCTCCTTCGCCATCATGATCGCCCGTGCGCAGGAACTGCGCAACGCCGCGCGCTCCATGGCCGAAGTGGCGCTTCGCCTGGCAGAGCCGGAAACCGCTGCCGCCGACCGGGTCATGACCGTCGGTCAGGCCGTTCGCCGCGAAGTCTCCGCGATGAACGAAGGCATCGAGCGCACGATCGCCCGCGCGACCGAACTCGAAACGCTTGTTCACTCGGAGGTCAACGCACTCGAGCGCAGCTACAGTGAAAACGAACTGCGCGTGCGGACGCTGGTTCAGGAGCTGGGCCTCGAGCGCGAAGCCATCATCGGTCACTCCGAGCGCATCCGCTCGACCATCGCCGGCGCGCATGGCAAGCTTAAGGACGATCTCGACCAGGCGGGCGAAGATATCGCCTCGCGCATCGCGATCTCTGGCGAAGCCTTCGCCTCGCTGATCGATACGCGCGCCGCGGCTCTTAGCGAAAAGTCCGATGCAGCGCTGCAGAACATCGGCACCATGCTGACGAACCGCACGGACTCGCTCCTTTCCGGCCTGACCGCCGCCGGCCTCGGGCTCAGCAGCGAATTCGACACCCGCCTCGATCAGCTGAGCGACACGCTGACCAAGCGCGGCGAGCAATTGCTCGGCCAGTTCGAGACCCGCGCGTCGTCGCTCGACGCAAATACCGAAAAGCTGAATGCGGCTCTCAACGAGCGCGCCCGCCAGCTGAACGAAACGCTGATTGCCCGCACCCGTGACCTCAACGAAAGCCTGAGCGTCGGCCAGAGCGCGATCGCCGGCGGCCTTGAGGACGTGCTTGCAACGCTCAACGCCACGCTCGACGAAAAGGGTGCACATTTCCGCCAGAGCCTGCGCTCCAGCGCCGACGACGCGATCATGGATCTCGACCTGCGCGGCGGCTTCTTCGAAGAGAAGCTGCAGACGACGGTTGGCCAACTGGCGACCGCCTTCGACGAACGCTTCCACGAATTCGCCTCGGCCTTCGACAAGCGCGCCAGCATGCTCGACACCAAGCTGATGGAAAGTCTGCACCGCATCAACGAAACGGTGACCGGCGGTTCGGATGCCATTGGCAGCGCGCTCGACGGCAGCATCGACAAGATCGGCTCTGTCCTTTCGGATCAGTCGTTATCGCTTGCGACCGCGCTCGGCGCCACGCACGACTTCATCGAGGAGACGATTGGCAGCCGCACGTCCGACCTCAGCAACCTGATCGGCGGCGCTCACAGCCGCATCGACAGCGTGCTTTCCGAAAAGACCAGCAGCCTGATGGGGGCTCTTTCCGAGGCACAGGATCGCATCGAAAACGGCTTCGGCCAGCGCGCCGATGCGCTTGCCAACGCCCTGACCTCAAGCGAACAACGCCTGACCGAAGGCCTCGACACCCGCACGGCGCAGTTCGTCGATGGCCTGCAGGCAGCCCACGCCCGCATCGAGCAGACGCTGACGGGTTCGACCGACGAGATCACCAGTGCCATCGCTGCAAGCCAGCACCGTCTGGACAACACCCTGTCCGAGCGCACCCTCGCCCTTTCGACCGTGCTTTCGACCGGGACGGACGCGATCGAAGGCGCTGTCGGCGAAACGGCCGACCGGCTGGAGCGTGTTCTGTCGGAACGCAGCCAGGCGATTGCAGAAACCTTGTCGAGCCAGACGTCGGCGCTCGATGGCGTTCTCGCCGATCGCTCTGCCCACATCACCTCGACGATGACGGCCCGTGCCAACGAAATGGCGGACTCCTTGAGCCGTCATGCTGAAGACGTCGCCGACAACCTGACGTTCCGCGCCACCGCCGTTGCCGAGACGATGACGGACCGGGTCGGCGAGATCGAACAGAAGCTGTCGGACAGCGTTTCTCTGGTTGCCGAAAACCTCGGCGGCCGCGTCAGCGAGATTTCCGATACCCTCACCAACACCAGCGCCCGGATCGCCGAGGACCTCAGCGGTCGCGTCGGCAAGATTTCGGATGCGCTGACCGCCACCAGCGCACAGATCGCCGAAGCGCTGACGGCGCGCACCACCGAGGCGACCGCCTCGCTTGCCGGCAAGGCAACGGAAATCGAACAGACGCTCACCGGCCGTGCCGAGCACCTGCGTGAAACCCTGTCTTCGACCCACGAGCAGATCCGCGCCACGCTCGACGACCGGATCAACGCGATCAACCTCGCCGTCGATCACGGCCGCGATCAGTTGGAAGGCATGCTGTCCGACCAGTCCATGTCGATTGCCACCAGCCTTGCCACCAGCGCCAGCATGCTCGAAATGTCGCTCGAAGAGCGCCAGGCCGCTCTTGCCGGCATCATCGACCGCAGCGGCGAAACGCTGGAAGCCCGCATGCGCTCGACCACCGGCAATATTGCCGAGCGGCTGGCGGAGACCGCAGGCCAGATCAGCCTTGCCGCCGACACCCTGACCAACCGGGTCGACATGTCGATCAACGGTCTCAACGACCGTCTCGACGATACCGGCCTGCGCATCGAGACGAGCCTTGGCGCGCTTGAAGAACGCATGCGCGACAGCGCCGAAAATGTCGGTTCGATTGCCGATGCGGCCGGTGCTCGCGTCGAGACCCGTCTCGGCTCGCTCGAAGAGCGCATGCGTGGTGGCGTCGATAATGTCAGCGCGATCGTCGACGATACGGCCGCCCGCATCGAAACCCGCCTCGGCTCACTTGAGGGCCGGATGCACGGCAGCGTCGACAAGGTCGGCGCGATCGTCGACGAAACCGGCAATCGCATCGAATCCCGTCTCGGTGCGATGGAAGACCGCATCCGCGACAGCGTCGGCAATGTCAACGCCATCGTCGACGACACCGGCTTCCGCATCGAGGCCAGCATCGGCACGCTTGAGGATCGCATCCGCGACAGCGTCGGAAGCGTCAACGCCATTGTCGACGATACCGGTGCCAAGATCGAGACAAGCCTCGGTTCTCTGGAAGGCCGCATTCGCGGCAGCGTCGGCAGCGTCAACGCGCTTGTCGATGACACCGGCCTGCGCCTTGAGACGAGCCTCGGCTCGTTGGAGGATCGCGTCCGCGAAAGCGTCGACGGCGTCAACGCGATCGTTGGCAACGCGGGACAGCGCATCGCCGATAGCCTTGGCGAACGCGCCGGCGAAATCGACCGCGCCAGCGAGGAAGCAGCAAGCCGGATCTCCAGCGCCATCAATGCCGGCACGGACCGCATCGAGGAACGTCTCGGCACCATGGACCGTGCCCTCAACATCGGTCTCGAAAACGTCAACCGCACCATCGAAGGCAAGGCCGCGGTGCTTGTCACCAGCCTGCGCGGCGCCGTCAACGACGTCACGCACGAGATCGATGCCGAAGCCGGCCGCATCGAGGGCAAGACTGCGGACCTCGTCACCAGCTTGCGTGGCGCCGTCAGCGAAGTGACGCAGGAGATCGACGCCGAAACGGGTCGCATCGAGGGCAAGACTGCTGACCTCGTGACCAGCCTGCGCGGCGCCGTCAGCGAAGTGACGCAGAAGATCGACGCCGAAACGGGCCGCATCGAGGGCAAGACGGCCGACCTCGTCAGCAACCTGCGTAGCGCCGTGGGCGATGTCGCCCAGGAGCTCGACGCCGAGGCCGCCCGCATCGAAGGCAAGGCCGCAGGTGTGGTCAGCACCCTTCGTGGCGCTGTCAGCGATGCAGCTCAGGAACTCGACGCGGAAGCAGCGCGTTCAGCTGGCCTTCTTTCCAAGGCCGGTCAGGACTTCGCCAATGTGCTGGCGTCCCGCAACGCCGACTTCGCCAATGCGATCGAACAGACCGCAGCAGCAACGGCCGCACGCCATGCCGAACTCGCCCGCTCCGTCGCCGATGCCTCCGACAGTGCAACAGCACGCCTTGCTGCCACGCATGGACAAGTCGCCAGCCATGCCCAGAACATCCAGCAGGGCCTTGCCGATGCGGAGAAGGCTCTGGAAGCGCGCGGCGAAGCGATCCGCAGCACGCTCGACGATCGCACCCGCGAACTCAACTCGATGCTGTCAGGGCGCTCCATGGAGCTCACGCGCATCATCGACGAGCAGGCACGTCCTGTTATCGATCAGTATGCCGCAACCGGCCGCGAGGCTGCAGAGCGCATCGCCAGCGTCACCCAGGACAGCACCGAGCGCCTGCGTGCCGAGAATGCTGCATTGGTGAACGCCATTACCGAACGCACCGGCGAGACGCTCAACGCCATCTCGCTGCGCGCCGAAGAAACGGCAAAGGCGATGAAGATGGTGGAGAACCGTCTGCAGTCGACGGCCCTCGGCCTGATCGACCAGCTCGCCGCCAACAACACGGCGATCGCAACCGTCATCGATCAGGCAAGCAACAACCTCGGCGACATGGACCAGCGGCTCGAGGCGACCGCCAGCCGCTTCTCCGAAACCACGCGCCAGGCCTCCGACATGCTGTCGACCTCCACGCGCCTCATTGAAGGCAAGGTCGACAAGCTCTCGGACATCTCCGCCTCCACCCTGTCGCAAATCGGCGGCATCGTCGGGCGCTTCGAGGATCACTCCAAGGTGCTTGGCCAGGCTTCGGATCTCCTGGGTGCCGCCCAGTCGAACCTCGTCAGCACGCTCGAGGAGCGCCAGGATGCGCTGCGCACCCTGTCCGTCGGCCTCGTGCAGCGCTCGGAAGAAATCGAACGCACGATGCGTGCGCTCGAAGGTTTCGTCGACGGCGCCTTCCAGCGCGCCGAAGAGCGTTCGGGTCTGGTTGCCGGCAACCTGCGCAGCGGTATTCAGCAGTCCTTCTCGGACGTCGGTCGCCTGCTGTCGAGCACCGAACAGCGTGCAGCAGAAGCCGCAGAATCCATGCGCAATGCGCTCGCGCAGGCAGGCGATGAAGCCGGTGCTTCGGTCGAAGCGGTGTTCTCGCGCGCCGAAGAACGCTCGCGCCAGATTGCCGATACGCTGCGCTCCGGCGTCGAGACCTCGTTTGCTGACGTCAATAAGACGCTCTCGGCGGTCGAAGGCCGTGCGCTCGGCGCCTCCGAAGCGCTTCGTCAGGCGATTGCCAAGGTTGGCGAAGATGCCGGCTCCTCGATCGAAGGTGCCTTCGCAAACGCCGAGGAACGCTCCAAGGAAGTGGCGAACCGTCTGCGTGGCAGCGTCTCCGCCTCGGTCTCCGATGTCGAGCGCATGCTCAACGAGAGCGGCAAGAAGTCCGACGGCGTGGCAGCCCAGCTGCGCGACGCCGTTCGTGTCGCGATCGACGAAGCCATCGGCCGCTTCAGCGGTGCCACCGACGATATCCGTCGCTCGGCAGGCGAGATCCGCAAGGAACTCGACATGACCCGCGAAGAGCTGAAGCGCAGCGCCTTCGACCTGCCTGAAGAAGCCAAGGAAAACGCCGCCGTCATGCGTCGTGCCGTGGCCGAGCAGATCAAGGCATTGCAGGAACTGTCCGACATTATCGGCAAGTCATCGACGCAGCTCGAAGTCGCCCAGCCGCTGCGCCAGCAGCCGGTTGCCGCCGCCCCCGTGGCTGCTGCACCTGTTGCTGTCACCCGTCCGGTCGAGCAGCCGGTCGCAGAGCCGCGTCGCCAGGAGCCCGCGCCGACGCTGCGCGGCAGCCTCGGCATCGAGCAGGCAACCGTTCAACAGCCTGCCGCCGTTCAGCAGCCTGTCCCAGTCCAGCCTGTCCGCGCCCAGCCGGCAACACAGGCCGTCACCAGCGAGGTCGCAGAAGGCGGCGGCTGGATGCGCGACCTGTTGCGTGCGGCTTCCCGTGAGGAGACCCCGGCGGCTGCACCGCAGCGCCCGGCCGAAAGCCAGCCTACGACCCGCAGCGGCGACACCCGCAATCCGCGGCACGTGGTGGAATCGCTGAACTCGCTGTCGGTCGATATTGCCCGTGCCATCGATCACGATGCGTCGGTAGACCTGTGGCGCCGCTACCAGCGCGGCGAGCGCGACGTCTTCACCCGTAGGCTTTATACACTGAAGGGCCAGCAGACGTTCGACGAGATCAAGCGCAAGTACGACCGCGAACCGGAGTTCCGCACCGCCGTCGACCGCTACATCGCCGACTTCGAAAAGCTGCTCGCCGACGTCGCGCGCAACGATCCGGACAAGCGTATCACCCAGACCTACCTCACCTCCGACACCGGCAAGGTCTACACGATGCTCGCCCACGCGGCCGGCCGCTTCAACTGAGGCAGCGTCAATTGAAAAGATCAGACGGCCCCATCGCAAGCTGGGGCCGTTTTCGTATCAACAGCCAGAACGGAAGCCAAAGCCTCGTTGGCACCCGTTTGGCTGTTGCGAGAACAGCATCGGCTATTGCCTTTCCGCTCCGGTCGCGAACGCGATATCTTACCGTGGTACCACAGCATATCTGGATACCACATTGACTGCCGGCGCCCTTCCCACGTCCTCACCGCCAAGTAACCTTGGCCGACCGTAAGCCGGTCCTTGGGTTGCAGCACCTCCGACGGAATTCTGGCACTGGAGATGCGATCGCGGTTCACCTTGAAATTGCTATCGGTGCAGGATCCCTACCCACTGCGCTGAACATTTATAGAATGCGACGCGTTGATACGGACCTTCAATCGTGCGAGCGATGCCTCATGCCGATACCGGCGCCGCGACTCTGGCATTGCGCTTCACCTGCGCCGACGTGCTAGCTTCTGTCGCGCAATCTGTCAGGCCGCTTCGGCGGTGGTGCGATTCAGGGCGAGCCAGACGAAGCGTCCGCAGTGGATGGTGCCCATTCACGGCAAACAATTGGTGGCAAGCTCTGCCCGCCGCCAAACGCGCAGCATCCTTCAGGGGATCGGAATGCGACCTCTACCGCGAATTCCCACCGAAAGGACAGCGTTTGCAGTCGCGACTAGATCTTGAAATCTGGTGGCCGCACGACCGTCAGACGCACCACGGATGCTGATTGAACGACGGATACAACCTTGGTCTCAACGACTGCAAGGGCTCCGCTCCTTGCGGCACTGTTGAACGCGTCATCTGCATCTGTCTGTTGCCCGATGCGGCTAACTTTACGCTCGCTCTGGCGCAGCTGCGAACGGCACGGCGGTCCACCAAACGCGTTGACCATATCTTCCCACTGAGCGCGTGTCCTTGCGCCCAGATCGGCGATTGAGGCGTGACATGTTGCTGACGCTGCACTTGGAGACGCTGGCGTCAACGCGCCGCATGGGTCCGACCCAACCAGGCCGATTGCGGGACAACAAGCCGACTTTCAGGTCCGACAAGTAAACCACGCGTGCCGATGGCGCCGCGGAAAATAATTCCCAGCGCTGATAAAGCCAGCCCAAATGCCTTTCGCGGCAACGGGCGAAAGCCACATCGCACAAAAGAAAAGGCCCCGGACGAACCCGGGGCCTTTCCTGGATTTCGATCACGCGCCGGCCGAGCCGGCAGAGGATCAATGTTCCTTGTTGGCGTAAACCGACTTCTTGGTTAGGTAGACGAGACCGGTGAAGATCAGCAGGAACACCATGACCATGAAGCCGGTGCGCTTGCGATCCTCGAGGTGCGGTTCGGCTGCCCACATCAGGAAGGCCGAAACGTCCTTGGCGTACTGGTCCACCGTTTGCGGCGTACCATCGTCGTAGGTAACCTGATCGTTGGAGATCGGCTGAGCCATCGCCAGTGCCGAAGCGTTGGCGAAGTATGGGTTGTAGTGGGTGCCTTCAGCGACCTGAACACCTTCCGGTGGCTCATGGTAGCCGGTCAGCAGCGCGTGGATATAGTCCGGGCCACCTTCCTGGTAGGGCCAGAACATATCGAAGACGAACTGCGGGAAGCCGCGCTCGATGCCGCGCGCCTTGGCGATCAGCGAGAAGTCCGGCGGTGCAGCCCCGTTGTTGGAAGCAGCAGCAGCTTCCTTGTTCGGGTACGGCGACGGGAAATGATCCGAAGGCACGGCCCTGCGGGTAAACATTTCGCCGTCTGCGTTAGGGCCGTCCTGAACTTCGTAGTTCGCGGCAAAGGCCTTCACCTGGGCGTCGGAATAGCCGAGGGCTCCAAGCGTACGGAATGCCACCAGTTCCATCGAGTGGCAGGCCGAACAGACCTCGGTATAGACCTTCAGGCCGCGCTGCAGCTGGCCCTTGTCGTAGTTGCCGAACGGGCCGGCAAACGACCAGTCCTGCTGCTCGGGCTTGTGGATCGGATAGTGGGGCGTGCCGCCGCCATGCTCCGCGCCACCTGCCGCCTCTTCAGCGACAGCAGCTCCGAGACCGAGGCCAGCGACGACAGCAAGTGACAGAATGCCTGTTACAAGCTTTTTCATTGTTGTGGATTCCTTATCAATCGCTGTTCTGATCAGGCGCGTGCGGTGGCCGGTTGAGCCTTCGCATTCTTCTTTTCCAGCACCGCTTCGGTGATGGAGTTCGGAATGCGCTTGGGCGTCTCGATCAGGCCGAGAACCGGCATGATGACGAGGAAGAAGCCGAAGTAGTACAGCGTGCCGATCTGCGACATGACAACATACAGGCCTTCTGCAGGGCGCGAACCCAGCCAGCCGAGCATGATGGCGTTGACCACGAAGATCCAGAAGAACAGCTTGTACCACGGACGGTAGACAGCCGAACGGACCTTCGACGTATCGAGCCAGGGCAGGAAGAACAGGATGATGATCGAGCCGAACATCACCAGAACGCCGCCGAGCTTGGAGTCGATCGGGCCGACATTGAAGGTGATGGCGCGCAGCATCGCGTAGAACGGCAGGTAGTACCATTCGGGAACGATGTGGGCAGGCGTCTTCAGCGCGTCAGCCGGAATGTAGTTGTCCGGATGGCCGAGGAAGTTCGGCTGGTAGAAGACGAACCATGCGTAGATCAGCAGGAAGATGGAAACGCCGAGTGCGTCCTTCAGCGTCGCGTACGGCGTGAACGGAACGGTATCGGTCTTCGACTTCACTTCGACGCCGGTCGGATTGGTCTGGCCGGTGACGTGCAGGGCCCAGACGTGAAGCACGACGACGCCGGCGATCATGAAGGGCAGCAGGTAATGCAGCGAGAAGAAGCGGTTCAGCGTCGGCTGGTCGACGGCAAAGCCGCCAAGCAGGAACTGCTGGATCCACTCGCCCACCAACGGAAAGGCCGAGAAGAAGCCGGTGATAACGGTCGCACCCCAGAAGGACATCTGACCCCAGGGCAGAACGTAGCCCATGAAGCCGGCAGCCATCATCAGGAGGTAGATGACCACGCCTAGGATCCAGAGGATTTCGCGCGGTGCCTTGTACGAGCCGTAGTAGAGGCCGCGGGCAATGTGCAGGTAGACGGCGATGAAGAAGAACGACGCGCCATTGGCGTGCATGTAGCGCAAGAGCCAACCGTGGTTGACGTCGCGCATGATCTTTTCGACCGAGTTGAACGCAACGGTCGTGTCGGCGGCATAGTGCATGGCCAGCACGATGCCGGTCAGGATCTGCACGACCAGCATCACGGAAAGCATGGCGCCAAAGGTGTATGCGTAGTTCAGGTTCCGGGGAACCGGATAGCTGATGAAGCTGTCGTGAATCATACGCGGCAGCGGAAGACGGGAATCAACCCATTTCTCAATGCCAGTCGTTGGCGTGTAGGTTGAATGTTCAGCACTCATTATCAGTAGTCCCCTCAACCGATCTTGATAACTGTGTCGGAAACGAACGAGAAGGTCGGCACGGGGAGGTTTTCCGGCGCCGGACCTTTACGGATTCGGCCAGCCGTATCGTAGTGCGAACCGTGGCAGGGACAGAACCAGCCACCGAAATCACCGGCCTGACCAAGCGGCACGCAGCCGAGATGGGTGCAGGAGCCGATCATAACGATCCAGTTTTCCTTGCCTTCGCCGGCGGAGCGATCGAGATCGTTCGCCTCGGCGTCGGTCGGAAGGTTGGCGTTGCGTGCAACCGGGTCCTTGAGGTCGGCAAGAGCGACCGCCTTGGCCTCTTCCACTTCCTTCTCGGTGCGGTTGCGGATGAAGATCGGCTTGCCGCGCCATTTGGCCGTCAGCGACATGCCGGCCTGAAGGCTCGACACATCGACCTCGATCGAGGCGAGCGCAAGCGTCGAGGCATCCGGACGCATCTGGTCGATGAATGGCCAAGCGACCGCGCCGGCGCCAACGACGCCCGCCATGCCGGTGGCCAGGTAAAGAAAATCGCGGCGAGTGGGCTCGCCCGAGGTCTCGCTTGAAATGTCGTGTTCGCTCACGGCTGAACCATCCTCTCACGCAATGTTGCGGAAACCGCATCCGCCCAGCGAGATCCCTGCCCTTGCGGTTTGACCTAGGTCAAGGAAACACGCCCAATCAAAGTGCTGGCACCTTGGCCGGCTTGCTGTCGCAAACACGTTTTCGGCGCCAGAATCCGTAAAGTTCTGCGCGCGCACGGCTCGCAGATTCCCCGTCAATCCGGCGCGTTCTATGCTTGATCGCAAATTATGTCCAGCCTTGACAAGGGTGGGTGGGCAGATTGTCGCGGGGAAAAGCGCGGCCAATTGGCACAAGGACTTGACGGTTTGCGTTGCCGCCGTCGGACCACCTTGAAAAGGCAGTTGGGCTGCCCTACTCCGCCGCCTCTTCGCGCGCCAGAAACCCGCCCGATTGCCGCGACCAGAGATCGGCGTAAAGACCGCCTCGGGAGATCAGTTCGGCGTGGGTTCCGTCCTCGACGATCCGACCCTTGTCCATGACGACGAGTCGGTCGAGCGCGGCGATCGTCGACAACCGGTGCGCGATGGCCAGAACCGTCTTACCCTGCATCAGCCGGTCGAGATTGGACTGGATCGCCGCTTCCACTTCGGAATCGAGCGCCGAGGTTGCCTCGTCGAGAACGAGGATCGGCGCATCCTTGAGCATGACACGCGCAATGGCGATACGCTGCCTCTGTCCGCCCGAAAGCTTGACGCCGCGCTCGCCGACATGGGCATCAAAACTCTTGCGGCCGCGCTGGTCCTCGAGGTCCAGGATAAACTCGTACGCCTCGGCCTTCTCGGCCGCCATGATCAGTTGTTCATCTGTCGCATCCGGGTGCCCGAAGAGAATATTGTCGCGGATGGAGCGGTGCAGAAGCGATGTGTCCTGGCTGACCATGCCGACCTGCGCGCGCAGCGATTCCTGCTTCACCGTCGAAATATCCTGGCCGTCGATCAGGATGCGCCCGCCCTCGAGATCGTAGAACCGCAGAAGCAGGTTGACGAGCGTCGACTTGCCAGCGCCCGAACGGCCGACGATGCCAACTTTCTCTCCTGGACGAATGACCAGGGAGAAGTCGTCGATGACGCCTGCACCCTTGCCATAGTGAAACTTGACATGCTCGAAGCGGATCTCCGGCTCGCTGACAGACAGCTCCTTCGCACCCGGTTGGTCGACAAGGCCGATCGGCTGGGAGACGAGCTCGGCCGAATTCTGGATCGTGCCGATGTTTCGCATGATCGAGTTGAACTGCGTCATCATCCGCCCGAGCAGCATGTTGAGCCTGAGCACCAGTGCCAACGTAAAGGCGACTGCGCCCGAACTGATAGAGCCGCCTAGCCAAAGGTGAATGGCGTAGATTGCGATCGCCGCGATCATCATGCCTGACAGAAGCGCCAGCGAGGCGCGCACCGCCGTCAACAGCCGCGTGAATGGAATGACCGCCCGCTGGAAGCGATCGAAGCCGGCGCGGATATAGCGATCGTTCTCGTCGTCGCGGCCGAACAGCTTCAATGTCTGGATGTTCGAATAGGCATCGACCATGCGCCCGTTCAGCATCGAGGCCATTTCGGCGGTATCGCGCGCGTGCTTGCGGATGCGCGGAACGAAGTAGCGCGCCAGCGCCAGGAAGATGACGATCCAGAACGCGACCATCGCCGCCAGCCGCCAGTCGAGCTGGGCAACCAGCGCCATTGTCGAGGCGGTGTAAATGACGATGAACCAGACGACCTGCAGCAGCGACACGATCAGATCGCTGGTCGCCTGCGCGCCCGACCAGACCTTTGTCACGATCCGGCCTGAAAAATCGTTCTGGAAGAAGGACAGCGATTGCCGAGCGACGTGCGTGTAGGACTGCCAGCGCACCAGATTGAGGAATCCGGTGATGATCGACTGCTCCTCGACGAGTGCTGCCAGCGACACCGCGACGAAGCGGAACACCAGCACTGTCAGCAACATGAACAGCAGTTCGGGGCCATTGGCGGAAATCAATCCACTCCATCCGGCCTCCGGCTTCACCGTATCGAGCAGATCAACCAGTCGCCCGACGAAGTAAAAGAGCCCGGCTTCCAGCATGGCGACAAGACCGCCGAGGATGGCCATGGCCAGAAACGGCCCCTTGGCCTGGCGGGCATAGAACCAGGCGAAAGCCCACAACGATTTCGGCGGCTGCAATCGCTCCCGCGGCGCAAACGGCTTGATCCAGTTCTCGAAGATGCTGACGATGGCGCTGAGCATGGTTCCGATATAGGCGGTTCGGCGATAACAGCAATCGGTTTCCACCATTGGGCGCATTACAAATGCGTAACGTCAAGTCTGGAGTCCCGCCGCCGTATGAGCGGCGGGACTTTGGCGGATCACTCCGCCGCTTCTTCTTTCTCGGTATCGTCGGCGATGAAACCGCCCGACTGGCGTGACCAGAGGTCGGCGTAAAGGCCGCCCTTAGCCACGAGTTCGGCATGCGAACCGGTTTCGACGATCCGGCCGGCCTCGAGGATGACCAGTCGGTCCATTTCCGTCAGCGTTGACAGGCGATGGGCGATCGCAATCACCGTCTTACCGGCCATCAGCGCGAACAGGTTCTCCTGGATCGCCTGCTCGACTTCGGAATCGAGCGCTGATGTCGCCTCGTCGAGGACCAGGATCGGTGCGTCCTTGAGGAAGACACGGGCAATAGCGATGCGCTGACGCTGGCCGCCGGAGAGCTTGACGCCCCTTTCGCCGACCTGGGCATCGAGCCCCTTGCGCCCCTGGTTGTCCTCAAGCGCCTGGATGAACTCCCAGGCGTTCGCTCGCTTCGCTGCCGCCGTGATCGCCTCGTCGTCCGCTTCCGGATGTCCATAGGCGATGTTGTCGCGGATGGAGCGATGCAGCAGCGAGGTGTCCTGCGTCACGACGCCGATCTGGGCACGCAGGCTATCCTGCGTGACTGTAGCGATATCCTTGCCGTCGATCCGGATTGCGCCCGATTCCACGTCATAGAACCGCAACAGCAGGTTCATCAGCGTCGTCTTGCCGGCGCCGGAACGACCGACCAGGCCGATCTTCTCGCCCGGCTTGATGTCGAGCGACAGGTGATCGATGACGCCTTTCGCCTTACCGTAATGGAAGCGAACGTTGTCGTAGGTGATCGCACCTTTGTCAGCCTTGAGCGCCTTGGCATCCGGCTCGTCGACGATGTCGTGTGCCTTCGTCATCATGCCAATGCCGTCATAGACCGTGCCGATGTTCTCGAACAGCGCCGAGACTTCCCACATGATCCATTGCGACATGCCGTTGATGCGCATGGCGAGACCGACGGCGATCGCGATCGCGCCGACCGAGATGGCGCTTGTCAGCCACAGGTGAATGCCGAGCGCGCCGATGGCAAACAGCGCGATGCTGTTGTTGGCATAGACCAGCACATGGAACAGCGTCACCTTGCGCATCTGACGATGCACGGTTTTGAGGAAGCCATCCATGCCGGCGCGCGCGTAGGTTTCCTCGCGGCCCGCGTGCGAGAACAGCTTGACCGTGCCGATGTTGGTGTAGCTGTCGACGATACGGCCCGTCATCATCGACCGTGCGTCCGCCTGCTCCTTGGAGATCTTCTGCAGTCGCGGGACGAAGTAGCCGACGATGCAGATGTAGATCACCAGCCAGACAGCGAGCGGCGTCACCAGCCGCCAGTCGGCGGCGGCAACGACAATCAGCATCGTGACGAAGTAGCTGACGACATAGACGAAGACGTCGAGGATCTTCATCACCGTTTCGCGAACAGCAAGCGAGGTCTGCATGACCTTGGTCGCGACGCGGCCGGCAAACTCGTTGGCGAAGAACGTCATGCTCTGGCGCAGCAGATAGCGGTGCATCTGCCAGCGCGCGATCATCGGGTAATTGCCGAGCAGCACCTGGTGCATGATCAGTGAATCGATTGCCACCAGCAGCGGCAGGCCGATCAGGACCAGGCCGCCCATCCAGATGAGCCTGTGGCCCTCCGCTTCGAGGAAGGTGTCGCGATTGGCGCTTGACAGCCAGTCGACCATGTTTCCGAGAAACTGGAACAGCGCCACTTCGCCGATGGCGATCAACATGGTGCAGACCGACATGATCAGCAACCACGGAACTGCGGGCTTGGAATAGTGCCAGCAGAAACCGAAAAGGCTTTTCGGCGGAAGAACGGGCTCTTCCGTCGGATAGGGATTGAGGCGGGATTCAAACCAGCCAAACATTGTCTTGCTCCTTCAGAGTATTTTGAAGGAAGGCGGGTATCTAACCCGCATTCTTTATCGTGAAAATTTCAGTCCGGAAATGCTGTCCCGCAAAAGCGGGTCTATCTTCCGGAGTTCCGGAAGCGCGCATAAATCTCTTGAAAGATAGGTCGCGGAACCGGTTAGGCCAAACGGTGGCCCATCACTCCAGGAAGGCGTGTCAACATCAATATCGTCATCATTGCCTCCGTCGGTTCGCGTTGAAGAGAGGTTCTGTCTACCTCTATTCGCGCGGACATGCCAGATTGTCGCAGGCACTTTCTTGCCTGTTTTTTCATCGGCCAGTCGGATGTTGCCCATTCGGCACAGATTAGCGACCACAAAATCAGCACGAATGCGGACGGGATCGGTGGGAAGCGCGACGCGAAACGGATCGACCAAGGTCTTGGCATGGCCGCTACGAAGCTTGTATTGGCTCATGCATTCAGCGCGTTCGCTTTGCGCCACCTTTCGCTGCGCGTGCTCGCCGTCAACGTGCGCGAGGCGGTGGTGATCGGTGGCGAATGGCACGACGACATGATGACTGAGATACCCGCGTCCGAGTTCTCCGGACCAAAAGATACGCCGCAAGGAAAGTAACCCGACGTGAGTGACCTTCGCATCGCCCTCTACCAGCCCGATATCCCGGGTAACACCGGCACGATCCTGCGTCTCGCCGCCTGCCTTGGCCTTGCCGTCGATGTCATCGAGCCTGCAGGGTTCGACCTTTCCGACCGCAACCTCAAGCGGGCCGGTATGGACTACATCGCCTCCGTCGCCCTCACCCGTCACGTCAACTGGGAGCGGTTTGAGGCGTGGCGGGCACCGACCGGGAGAAGGCTGGTGCTCGCCTCGACCAAGGCTGCCGAACCCTACACCCGTTTCGAATTCCGACCGGACGATATCCTGCTCTTCGGGCGCGAAAGCGCCGGTGTACCAGACCATGTGCATGATCGCGCGGAAGGCCGCATCCTCATCCCGATGGCGGAGGGGCAACGTTCGTTGAACGTCGCCATTTCTGCCGCCATGATCGCCGGTGAGGCCATCCGGCAAGTGCAACTGCTCTGAAAAACCGGGCATGACGCAGCCTCGCTATTTCTGATGGATTGCTATGGGCGCCGCCGACGGCAGCGCCCGCAAAATCAGGCGGCGACCTCGTTGTAGGGCGTCGCCTTGCGCGCCTGCTTCAAGGTTCGCCCCCACCAGATGAGCCGATCCATCATCAGGAACAGCGGTGCGCGCATCTCCTCGGGTTTATAGAGGTTGCCGGCCGCATCGAATTTCGACCAGGCCTTGGCAAACTGCACGCCGTCGCGCAGCGTCACCGCGTGCAACTCGCCGAAAACCTGGCGCAGCTGCTCGACGGCGCGGATGCCGCCGGATGCGCCGCCGTAGGAGACGAAGGCAACGGGTTTGGCATGCCATGGCTCGTAGACCGAATCGATCAGTTCCTTCAGCGCGGCCGGATAGCCGTGATTGTATTCCGGAGTCACCACCAGGAAGGCGTCCGCTTCGGCCACCTTGCGCTCGAGCCATTCGCCGGGATTGACAGCTGCACCGACGCCGCGCGAGGCCCTCAGCCGTGCCGGATCGATCACCGTGAGATTGAAGACGGCTGAATCCGAAATCTCGCGGATCAGCCAGCTGGCGACCGTATCGCAGAAGCGTCCCTGCCGGGCGCTGCCGTAGATCACTGCTAGCGTCATTTTCTCTGTCATGGGGATTTGCTCCTTGTTGTGAATTCCATGGAGCTCATGCTATAAAACCTCAACATTAGTTGAGGTCAAGAGCGGTCATGACGATTGTAAGAAACAGCGAATTGCGACGTGAACTGACCGTCGGCGAAGTCGCGGAACGCAGCGGCGTCGCGGTTTCCACATTGCATTTCTATGAGGCCAAGGGGCTGATCCGCAGCAACCGCAGCCGCGGCAACCAGCGCCGCTATCCCCGTAGTGTTCTGAGGCGTGTGGCGGTGATCAAGGTTGCACAGCGAACGGGAATTCCGCTTGCTGAAATCCAGGCGGCGTTGACCGTGCTGCCGGACGACCGGCCCTTGACGGTCCAGGATTGGGCACGGCTGTCGGAGAGCTGGCACGAGCAGCTGAACGAGCGCATCGCCAGCCTGATGGCGCTGCGCGACCATCTGACAAGCTGTATCGGCTGCGGCTGCCTTTCGCTCAGGGAATGTCCGCTGCGCAATCCATACGACGTGCTCTCGATGGAAGGCGCCGGCCCGCGGCTGATGGATGCGACGGAAGAGGACGGCCAGCCCTAACAGACGCCACGGACCCGAAACGTCCTCGCAGGGGCGTCAATCCGCGGTCGGCAGGCGGCGCATGGTGAATTCGATTTCGTCACCATCGAGCTGGCGCCAGCTTTCCACCTCGGTCCAGTAGGCCGCTTTGGGCCAGGTATCGAACCATTCGCGCGCCTTCGCGCGCGCGGCACTTCGGTCGAGGCGAAAGGTTTCACGCACGAAAAGGCCATCGCCTCGTGCCGGATTTTCCCGGCGATGCCGGGCAATCTGACGCCGCAAACCATCAAGCGGCGGACCTGCGGGTATTCTCGCCATGGGTCATACCTCTGAGGGTAAAGATAGTGTGGGTATGGTTCTATTGCGAGTCCGTTTTACACCGTCCATCCGATGCGGCAGACTACAGCGCCGCGCGTCAAATAGGACGCGCAAAGGACGCTACAGCACATTAGACTTGCTGCCAATTTTCTCCTTAAATCGAAGCTGATTTAAGGAATTATGCATAGGCACGATACCCCGCCCGCCGTTGCCAATCCGGCGGAAATATGAACTGTGGCGCACATCAACGAATCGGCGGCTTTCCGGCGCGCAAAGCCGCGAACAGGACAAATTTCATGGAACGACCGCAACTGCCCCAGGGGCTGCCTGCCGATATCGAAGACAAGAAGGCCGCAGCCAGGGCCTGGTTCGAAAGCCTGCGCGACACGATCTGCGCCGCCTTCGAAGCGGTCGAAGATGAGCTGACCGGGCCGTTGTCCGACCGGGAACCCGGCCGCTTCGTCGGCAAGGAGTGGAGCCGGGACGGCGGCGAAGGCGGCGGCGGTCGCATGTCGATGATGGAGGGGCGCGTCTTCGAGAAGGTCGGCGTGCACACCTCGACCGTCTTTGGCGAATTCTCGCCCGAGTTCCGCGAGCAGATCCCCGGCGCCAGTGAAGACCCACGCTTCTGGGCATCGGGCATTTCGCTGATCGCACACCCCGTGAACCCCAACGTGCCGGCCGTTCACATGAACACCCGCATGGTCGTTACCACCAGCAACTGGTTCGGCGGCGGCGCCGACCTGACGCCGGTGCTCGACCGCCGCCGCGTAATGACCGATCCGGACACCCAACTGTTCCACCGCGCCATGGAGATCACCTGCAATCGCCACGCGGTCGCCGACCACGCCAAGTTCAAGCAGTGGTGCGACGACTATTTCTTCCTGAAACACCGAAATGAGCCGCGAGGCACGGGTGGCATCTTCTACGATTGGCTGCGCTCCTCGGATGAGCAGGGCGGCTGGGAAGCCGACTTCGCCTTTACGCGCGACCTCGGCAAGGCTTTCGCTCTCGTCTATCCCAAGATCGTCCGCGGCAACTTCAACACGCCGTGGACCGAGGAGGATCGCGACGAACAGCTCGTGCGCCGCGGCCGTTACGTCGAGTTCAACCTGCTTTACGATCGCGGCACCATCTTCGGGTTGAAGACCGGCGGCAACGTCGAGTCGATCCTCTCGTCCCTGCCCCCGGTCGTGCGCTGGCCCTGATGCGCGTCCTGAGCTGACGGCGTCCGCAGCTATTCCCGTCAGCTCAGTTTGAGATTCAAGATGCTGGCAAGCTGGCCGCCGGCATCTGATCATGCGTGTCCGCTCGAATGATCTTCGCCACCGGGTTGATGCGCGACGCCAGGGTCGTGTCGATCCCAGACGACGGGCCTTGATCGCCTCGACCCGGATCAAGACCATCATTTCCCCGTTCCGACACTGAGAGCTTAAACGTCCGCGCGCCTTCGCCCCGCGCGGCCACTGGCACACATCGACATTCCCCGGCGCGCTGCGTTGCGACCGGCTTGAAGCACCTCGCGCCTCGAAATCCACCGCAAGCTCTTGTGCTTTGTCAGGTGCGTGAGCATCTACCAGAGGTGGTGGCGTGAACGCTTGCAGCTTGCCACGAAAACACGCCGATTTATCAAAATCCCTATCCGAATCTGCCAACCCGCCGGGTTCGGCCGCAATTTTTGAATCTCGAACATGAATCGGGTCGCAACACTGATTCTAAAATGGCAGCGATGGGTGACGGCTCATCACGAAACGAGAAGGACGAATGTATGTCGAAGGGAAATACGGTACCAGCCAATGACCGACGCAAAAGGCGTTTTCGGCGGTGGCTCAAGTTTTCCGCAATCGCGGTCGCGCTGTTGCTCATCCTCACGCTCGTACCGCTCGCCTTCATTCTTTACCCAACACTGAAGTCTTACCCGAAGCCACCCGTCCAGACCGCTGTTTCGCAGCTGGAAGGAAACATGCAGGACCTTGCCCATCTGCGGCATCTGCCGGATGTCGAACGAAGCTTCACGCCCGAAACCAAAGCCGCATTCACGCAGGCTCTGAGCGCGATTGAACAACGTGCCGGAGACCTGGATCGGGCCGGTCTGGCGATGGCCACGGCGAAGGCTGTGGCACTGGCCGACAACGGTCACACCAATATCGTCGGGCTTGCTGGTGATCGCAGCTTCAATGCCGTGCCAATTCGTCTCGGCTGGTTTGCCGATGGGTTGTTTGTGGTCGCTGCAGCTGAAGATCAAAGCCACCTCCTTGGGGGGCAAGTCCTCGGCGCAAATGGCAAAGCGACGGATGCCTTGGTCGAGGCGCTGAGGCCATATGTCGGTGGTCCCGCCAACCTTGCCAAGGAATTCGCACCAAACTTCCTGATCTCGCCGGAGCTTCTGCATGCAGCAGGCCTGGCTGAAACAGCGGGAAGCAGCACCTACGACTTGCGCCTTGCTGATGGGAGCATCGCACCGGTCGAACTCGTCGCGAAGCCCGGTTCCCAAGGGCCACAGAATACCAACTTCTGGCCCGCACGCGATTTGAGCCCCGTGGCTCAAGCCAACGCCACGTCCGGGTGGCGACACGTCCTCGATGGCGTCGCTTTGCCGGCCTATCTCTCTCGCCCCGACAGCAACTACTGGCACGTCTATCCTCTGGCAGACCTGCTCTACGTTCAGATCAACCGCGTCCGCGATCAGGCGCCGCTCGATCTGTCGCAATATCTTTCTGACATGCTTGATGAAGCGGCCAAGAAACCAATTCGCAACGCAATCGTCGATCTCCGGTTTAACAACGGCGGCAACTACACGCTTTCCGCTGACTTTGGCCGGCGTTTGCCGACGCTTCTGCCACCGACCGGTCGCCTCTTCATACTGACGTCAGGAAACACGTTCTCCGCAGCGATCAGCACCGCAGCGTGGCTGAAGTATTTTGGTGGTGCCCGTGTCACCATCATCGGTGAGACCGTGGGCGATCGGATGCAGTTCTGGGGTGAAGGTGGCCAAACCGTGCTGCCGAATTCGAAGCTGGCGGTCCGCTACACCACTGGCTTCCACGATTGGGAGAACGGATGCAGCCTGTCGCAACTGAGGTCGTGTTTTCTGTTGAACTACATTTACGACGTCCCGGCAGGCTCCCTTGAGCCGAGCGTTGCAGTGAAACCGACCTTTGCAGATTATGTAGCCGGCCAGGATCGCGCGCTATCCATTGTCATGGAGCTGCTCGCAGCTGACGGAAACGCGGGGTAAATCGACCAATCAAGCCAATCTTCGGAGCCGCCGACACCCGTTACGGCAAAGACAACATCTCTGTCCGGCTCCGGAATCTGGTCGATCGCAACATCATCGACCTTGCCGAACCGAGCGAAAGAGACCGAAGGTGCGCGGGCGTCACTTGCAACTGCGCACCTTCTTCATCACCACCCGGCCATAGGCGCCATAGCTCTTTACCGTCTTGACGACACAGGTCTGTCGATAGCCGTAGCTGTAGCTGCCGGCCTTGGCAGGCATAGTGACGACAAAGACGGTCGTCATCGCAGCAGCGATGGCGATGAAAGAGTGGCGCATGGATGTTCCCCGTTCGAATTCAGCGGCCAGGAATGACGTGCGATCCGCATGTCGGAGCCATCGCATGAAAACCGGTTTCGCACTGTTTCGATTGGAACAGCTGAACAAATGACGGTCGCTGGCGTTGTCCTTGGACAAGGCACGGAGGGACCCGATCATGATCTTCAAGAAGCGCACATTCCACGGGATGGAGCCTGAGCGGACGGCGGGTGATCAGCCGGCGGAGCTCGAACGCCGCGTTGCTCACGGCCTGGCCGTGACACCGGGGCTCGATGCCGCCGATGTCATTGTCATTTGCACAGGAAATACGATCATGCTCTCCGGTCACGTCGCCACCCAAGCAGAGTGTGCACGCGCCGAAGAAGCCGCAAGGTTGACAGAAGGTGTCGCCGAGGTCGTCAACCGTATCGAGGCGGCAGAGGTCAGGCAGAGCTAGTTCAGATAGAGCTGAGCGTCCAACCGACGATCTCGGACGCGACAGTGGCGAATGCCTGGTCGAGTGCCCTGATGAAGGCCGGGTTGCCGGTGCCCTTTACGCCGGCGGTGGCGCGGAACGCCTTCTGAGCCCGCACCGTGCCGTTCCTGTCGTTGACGATCTTTGCGAAGATCTCGACGACTGCAGTGTCGGCGCCTTCAGTCGATATTTCGAAAGAGCGGATTTCGCTGATCACCTGGTAGTCGATCGCCAGTCCCTCGCCCGGCTTGCCGACGCCGCCGACCTTGCCGGTATTCTCGAATGCCTGCACCAGTTTTGCCTGAACCATGCGTGGCAGGCGGTCGCTCCATTGTGCTTTGGAGAGGTACTGCAGTTCCGACCCGGAAAGGCGGATGACGATCTGATCGCTGTCGAGCGCCTTCAACGCCGTGGGTTCCGGCACGAGGATCTGCTTGCTGGTCGCCGCGCGGCCTTCGACAACGGGTGACGAGGAAAGGCTGAACGTGTCGTTTACGGCGGCACCGGCCCCGCAACCTGCCAGCAACGCAGCCAGCGTGAAGATCATGGCGGAGCGTTTCGCTCCCGTCTTACGCACACACACCCGCCCCGGAAAATTCATACTGCCCAAACCCTTGTCCAATACGCAGCACCTTAGAGCGCTCTTTATCGAAAGCAACCCGCCTAGCCCCGCACCGGATCTGTCTTACCTGATTCACCGTCGGGTGCGACCATCATATTGCTTGACCGTTTCGCCGCCGAAGAGAAGGCGCTGCGGATTCTTGTCGAATGTCGAAATCGTATTCTCGAGGCTCTGCACGGTGCGGCGCGTATCGCTCACCAGCGCCTCGACATCGCGAAGGCCTCCGCCGGAGAACCGCTTCAGATTGTCGGCGATCGGTCCGATCTGGGCATTGAGGTTCTCGGCCACCTTGCGGAACGATTCGAGCGTCGTGCGCGCCTCGGCCGACAGCGACGGCGCGTCCGCATCGCCGAGGAAACCGTCCACCTTGACCAGAATGCTGTCGACCCGGTTCGAGGCTGCGTTGAGCTTGCTCGCCATCTGCGTCACGTCGGTGATAGTGCGATCGATGTCCTGCTGGCGCGCGGTGATCTTCTCGGCAAACTGCGTGATGTTGGCGACTGCCTTGCGGGCGTCGGCGCTTGCGGCCGAAATGTCGTTCACAACCAGCTCGACCTTCTGCTTGTCGACGGCGGCCACCAGAGTGTCGACGCGCTCGAGCGTCTTCTGCGCGTTCTTGCCGAACTGGTCATAGGTCTCGACCGTGCGCTTGAACGCCGCAATGGTTTCCGAAACGCCGCCCGAAGCTGCCTTCAGGTCGTTGCTCATCTGCTCGACATTGCTGACGATGCGATCGATCTTCTTCGGGTCCACCGACTTCACCAGCACATCGGCCGAAGCGAGCGTCGAATCGAGCTTCTTCGACGCGGCATTGATCGATGCCGAAAGCTCGGTCACACTCTTCAGGAAGTCGTCGATCGCGCCGGAATTGTCGGCAAGCGCCTTGGAAAATTTCTCGGCATTGCTGATTGTCCCGGTCAAGGGACCGCGCACGTCTTTGACGAAGCCCTGAATGTCGGTGATCGCGTCGTTGGCACGGTCCATGATCTTGTCGGCTGTCGCCAAAAGGCTGGTGACGCTCGACTGGTCGGCGAGAATGCGCGCCTGGGTGCCGTTCTCGATGGCATTTCTCAGAATATTCTCGTCGCCCTTGTTGCCGCCGCTGAGTTCGATGTAGGCGGCACCCGTCAGGCCCTGCACTTCCAGCGTCGCCTTGGTCGATTTCAGCACGGGCGCGTCGATGGAAACTTCCGTGACCGCGATCGAATAGCGCGGATCGTTGGCGTCGATCGCCAGGTTGCGGACCGAGCCGACGGGAATGCCGTTGAAGCGAACAGGCGAGCCGACGGAAAGCCCGTTGGCGGAGCCCGGAATGTTGACGACCAGCTCGACCATTTCGCCGCTGCGGCCATATTGCGACATCCAGTAGACGAAGCCGAAGGCTGCCGCGATCACGAACACCGTGAAGAAACCGACAATGGCGTAGTTCGCTTTAGTTTCCATTCGTTCCGACTACCTCAGTGGCCATCCTATCGGCCGTTCTTCTGCTCCAGACATCCGGGAAACATCCCTGGCTGCCCGCCGGTTCCTCGGCGCTATTCGTCGTGACGCACGATCGACCGCGCCCGTTTCCCCCGGAAATAGGACTGCACCCAGGGATCGTCACAGGCCAACATGTCCTCGACCGTCCCCTCGACCAGAACCTTCTTGTTTCCGAGCACCGCGATGCGATCGCAGACCGAAAACAGGCTGTCGAGGTCGTGAGTCACCATATACACGGTCAATCCGAGCGTGTCGCGCAGCTTGGCGATCAACTCGTCGAACTCGGCCGCACCGATCGGATCCAGGCCCGATGTCGGCTCGTCGAGAAAGACGAGATCGGGGTCGAGCGCCAGCGCCCTGGCAAGGGCCGCGCGCTTGATCATGCCGCCCGAAAGCTCGGATGGGTACTTGTCGGCCGCCTCGGGCGCCAGGCCCACCAGTTCGATCTTCACGCGCGCCAGTTCGTCCATCAGGCTCTGCGACAGGTCGAGATATTCGCGCATCGGAACCTGGATATTTTCGCGCACTGTCAGCGCCGAAAAGAGCGCGCCATGCTGGAAAAGCACGCCCAGACGCATGTCGAGCGCGATCCGGTCGGCCTCCGACATCTTGTCGTATTCCGCGCCGAGGATCTCGATCGTCCCGGAGCGCTTGGCAAGAAGCCTGAGGACCGTACGCATCAGTACCGACTTGCCGGTGCCAGACGCCCCCACGAAGCCGAGGATTTCTCCGCGATAGATCTCGAGGTTGAGCTTGTCGAGCACGATATGGGAGCCAAAGCCGACCGTCAGGTCGCGCACGGACAAGACTGATTCATGGCCGTTCGCGGCGTCTGGCTGTCTTTCTGTGGCTGTTGTGTCCATCGTCCCATCCGCCTCAAAATTCGATTGCTGCGTAGAACATGGCAAACAGGCCATCGATCAGGATCACCACGAAGATCGATTTGACCACCGATGAGGTCACGTGCCGGCCGAGCGATTCGGCGCTGCCGCCCACCTTCAACCCTTCGACGGCCGCCACCACACCGATGATCAGCGCCATGAACGGCGCCTTGATCATGCCGGCAGCAACCGATGAAAAATCGACGGCCTCCTGCAGCCGTGCCAGAAAGGTCGCAACCGTGATGCCAGAATAGGTCCAGGCGACCAGCGCCGCACCGGTCAGGGCTGCGAAATTGGCGATGATGGTCAGGAGCGGCAAGGCGATCGTCAGCGCTACAAGGCGCGGAAACACGAGGACGCCGACGGGGCTGAGGCCCATGACCTTCAGCGCGTCGACCTCTTCGCGCATCTTCATTGAACCGATTTCGGCGGTAATCGCGCTGCCCGAACGCCCGGCGATCATGATCGCGGTCAAGAGCACCCCGATTTCGCGAAGTTGCAGGATACCGACGAGATCGACGACAAAGACTTCAGCGCCAAAGTAGCGCAGCTGAAATGCACCCTGCTGCGCAATGATCGCGCCGATCAAAAAAGACATCAGCATGATGATCGGCACGGCCTTGACGCCCATGCGGTCGATCTGGTGGACAATTGCCGCCGGCGAAAGACCACTGTGCCGGCCGAGCTTGAGCTGCGCGCCGCGAACCGCCGAACCGAGAATGTACATCGCCGCGACGATATCGTTCCAGGTGGCGATCATCACCTCGCCGACCGGCGCGAACAACCGCTGAAACAGCGGAATGGTCTCGCTTTCGTCCTCCGGTGTGGGCAGTTCCGCAGGCAAGGCGCCGATCAGTTCGACGTAGCGTTGGCCGCCGTCCACGAACTGGATCCCATCCTCCTTGGGCCCGGCGATCTTCGTCATGAAGCGCCGGATGATCCAGGCCCCCGCCGTATCCATGGAGGTGACACCTGAGAGATCGAACTGCCTTACGCTGCCGCCCTGGCGGGCGAGTTGATCAAGCTTGACGGCCATGGCTTCGGCCGTCTCATGCCGCCAGACGCCTGAAAAGACGTATGTGCCATCAGAGCCTCCGACCTCTCCGCCGAGCGCGACATCCGCAACGATCTTGGTCTGGGAACGCGTCACCTGGTCTCTGTCATCCCGATTTGCTAACCGCTCGTAAAAGCTTGCTCCGTCATAACGGCTCACATCCTTGATGTCATCCGGACGAAGCCGGTAACATCACGACCAATGCGCCAGATAGCCCCCGCCGGAGAAGATTTCATGTCAACTGTGCTCGAAGCGACAACCGAAGACTTCCCGATTGCGGGCACTTTCACGATTTCACGCGGCTCGAAGACCACCGCGAGCGTGGTGACCTGCCGAATCACCGCGGACGGCAGCAGCGGCTGGGGGGAATGCGTGCCCTACGGCCGTTACAACGAAACCATTGCCTCGGTCCTCGCGGAGATCGAAGCCATTCGCCCGCAGATCGAACAGGGTCTGACCCGCCCACAGCTGCAGTCGGCGATGAAGCCGGGCGCTGCCCGCAACGCCATCGATAGTGCGCTGTGGGATCTGGAGGCAAAGAAGAAGGGCAAATCCGTCCATGCGCTTGCTTGTCTTTCCTCACCTGGAACATTGACGACGGCCTATACGCTCTCGCTGGCCGAGCCGGAGGAAATGCGCAAACTGGCCGCACACTATGCCCACCGCGCCCTGCTCAAGATCAAGGTCGGGACGTCGGACGATGCCTCACGCATCCGCGCCGTGCGCGAAGGCGCCCCGGAGAGCCGCATCATTCTCGATGCCAATGAGGGCTGGACGGCTGAGACCCTCGCCTATCACTTCGCGATTTGCGCCGAGCAGCGCATTGACCTGATCGAGCAGCCGCTGCCGGCCGGCCGCGACCAGGCGCTCGCCACGATCGCTCGCCCCGTGCCCGTCTGCGCCGACGAGAGCGTACATGCGACCGGCGACCTCTCCGCTCTCGTCGACCGCTACGACGCGGTCAACATCAAGCTCGACAAGACAGGCGGCCTGACGGAAGCCCTTCGCATGCGCGATGCGGCAATGTCGCTCGGCCTCAAGGTGATGGTCGGCTGCATGGTCGGGACCTCGCTCGGCATGGCACCGGCGATCCTGGTGGCGCAGGGCGCGGATTTCGTCGACCTCGACGGCCCCCTGCTTCTGGCGCGCGACCGCACGCCGGGCCTGCGCTACGAGGCCTCGCTGGTCTTTCCGCCTGAGCCGCGCCTCTGGGGCTGAAGGTAACGGGCGGTCAGGGCAAAGCAACAGCCTGCAAAGGCGACGACCGACATCGAATAGAACCCGTTCACCCCGTACCAGGCATAGAGATAGCCGGACAGGAACGTGAAGATCGCCGTGAAGATGCCGGTGTAGAAGAAGTAGAGGCCCTGGGCAGAAGCCTCCTGCTCCTCGACCACGCGCTCCACCAGCTTGTTCTGCATGCCGGTGTGCATGATCGCATAGGTGAAGGCGTGAAAGCACTGCAGCACGAAGTATCCGGAAAAGCCAAGATCCATCGGGAAGATGATCCAGCGCAGCACGGCCAGGAAGCAGCCGGACAGGATCATGGTCCAGACGCTGAAACGCCGAATGATCGCCTTGGCGAAGATGAACATGGTCACTTCGGCGGCAACGCCCGCGCTCCAGAGAATGCCGATCTCGGTGCCGCTATAGCCGATATGCTGCCAGTAGATCGCCGAGAAGGCGAACAGCATGGCGTGGCTGGCGTTGACCAGCGTCACGCCGATCAACAGCAGTTGCAGATCGAGCTGGCGCAAGGATTTTGGCGGCGGTTCGGTCAAGGCCGTGATCGGTGACGGACGTCGCGGCCGGCCGACCTTCGGCGCCGCAAAGGCCATCACGATCGTCAGGCCAAATCCGATCGCCATCGCCGGCAGCACCATGTCGCCGCCGAAGATGCCGATCAACCAGCCACCGAGCATGGTTGCGCCGATGAAGGCAACGGAACCCCAGAGCCGCATCTGGGCATAGTCAAAGCCCCAACGCCGGACACCGGAAAGCGCGATCGCTTCGACGATCGGCACATAGGGCGAATAGACTGCCGACTGCAGCGTGTAGATGATCAGTATCGGCCAGAACTCTCGCGCGTAGAACAGCACGAATGCCGTCGCCAGCGACAGGAAGCCCGACCAGATCAGGACGATCGTGCGCTCTCCGAGCCGGTCGGCGATCACGCCTGCGATTGGCGCCGTGAAGACGCGCACGAACATCGGCAAGGCCAGCACAACGCCGATCTCGAAATCGCTCATGGAAAGCGTCGTCAGCCAGACCGGAAAATACGGCATGGCGAAACCGTTGACGATCAACGGAGCGCAGAAGAGCAAGGCGGTGCGAAGCGTAAAATAACGCGGCGGAGGGCCCACGGCAGCGGGCGCTTGGGAGGGAATCATTGCAGGACCTGATGGCTATGGGCCAGCAATAGCATAGCCCACCGCAGGATCGCTATAACCTAGATTTCGCTACACGCCACGCTTGCGCCTTCCCGGCTTGCGTGCATCACGCGGCCCGCTGCGTCAGCAACTGCGCCAGCAGCCGTTCGGCATCGGCCGTTCCCTCGGCTTCAGTGGCCCCGCCACGCATCTGATGCCAGGTGATCAGCTCCATGGTGCCGTCGTGGTGCTCGGCGATCGCCGTGCAGCTTTCGACCCAGTCACCGGTATTGATGTAGCGGATATCGCCGATATCTTCGATGACGGCATGGTGGATATGGCCGCAGATCACCCCTTGCGCGTCGTGGCGTCGCGCCTCATCGGCAACCACCTTCTGGAACTCGCCGATGAAGTTGACCGCGTGTTTCACCTGCAGCTTTGCCCAGGATGAAAACGACCAGTAGGGCATGCCGAGCCGGCGGCGAACAGCCGCCAAGCCGATATTGATGGCGATTGCCGTGTCGTATGCCCAGTCACCGAGATAGGCGAGGATGCGGGCATTGCGCACGACCACGTCGAATTCGTCACCATGCAGTACCAGATAGGTGCGGCCGTCGGCACCCTTGTGCATGTGGCGCTGCGCGACTTCGATGCCGCCGAAGTGAACGCCCGGAAAATCGCGCATGAATTCATCGTGATTGCCGGGGATGTAGATGATGCGCGTACCCTTGCGCGCCTTGCGCAGCAGCTTCTGGACGGCGTCGTTGCAGTTCTGCGGCCAGTACCAGCTGCGCTTCAGCCGCCAGCCATCGACGATATCGCCGACGAGAATGATGGTTTCCGCCTCGTGATACCGCAGGAAATCAATGAGAAAGTCCGTCTTGGCTGCCTTGGAACCGAGGTGGACGTCGGAAATGAACAACGTCCTGAGATGTCTTACGGAGTTGTCTTGCGGCGCCGCCATCATACCAGCCTCGTCTTGATTGAGCCTTCTGGGGCCCGTCAAAACCAGACTCGTGTTTCAGGAAGATGACATGGACGCCGGCCGCTTCGTCGCACTGGCCGAAAAGAACGGCGCAAAAACTGTACGTGGTCCGCAATTCATGCCACAAGGCCACGTCCAAAAAAGAGGAATGCAGACTATGAGCACGGGCGACAAAACCAAATCCCACACCGGTCCGGCCAGCGGCGACATCGACCAGCAGGCCCTGTTCTTCCACCGTTACCCGCGCCCGGGGAAGCTCGAAATCCAGCCCACCAAGCCGCTCGGCAACCAGCGCGACCTCGCGCTCGCCTATTCGCCCGGCGTGGCCGCCCCCTGCATCGCCATCCGTGACAACCCGGAAACGGCCGCCGACTACACGGCGCGCGCCAATCTCGTCGCCGTCATTTCCAACGGCACGGCCGTTCTCGGCCTCGGCAATATCGGTCCGCTTGCCTCCAAGCCGGTGATGGAAGGCAAGGCGGTCCTGTTCAAGAAATTCGCCGGCATCGACGTCTTCGACATCGAGATCGACGCTTCGAGCATCGAACGCATGGTCGACGTGATCTCGGCGCTGGAGCCGACCTTCGGCGGCATCAACCTGGAAGACATCAAGGCACCGGAATGCTTCGAGGTCGAGCGCCAGCTGCGCGAAAAGATGCAGATCCCCGTCTTCCATGACGACCAGCATGGCACCGCGATCATCGTCGCCGCCGCCATCCTCAACGGCCTGGAACTTGCCGGCAAGGACATCGCCAAGGCCAAGATCGTGACGTCTGGCGCCGGCGCAGCAGCGCTCGCCTGTCTCAATCTGCTGGTCACGCTCGGCGCCAAGATCGAAAATATCTGGGTGCACGACCTCGAAGGCCTCGTCTACAAGGGCCGTGAAGTGCTGATGGACGAGTGGAAGTCGGTCTACGCCCAGGACAGCAACAACCGGGTGCTTGCCGACAGCATCGGCGGCGCCGACGTCTTCCTCGGCCTTTCGGCTGCAGGCGTTCTGAAGCCGGAATTGCTGGTACAGATGGCGGAAAAGCCGCTGATCATGGCGCTTGCTAACCCGACGCCCGAGATCATGCCGGAAGCTGCCCGTGCGGCGCGCCCGGACGCCATGATCTGCACCGGCCGTTCGGATTTTCCCAACCAGGTCAACAACGTGCTCTGCTTCCCGCACATCTTCCGCGGTGCGCTCGACTGCGGCGCAAGCACGATCAACGAAGAAATGAAAATGGCGGCTGTGCGCGCTATCGCAGGCCTCGCCCGCGAAGAGCCGTCCGACGTCGCTGCCCGTGCCTATTCCGGCGAGACGCCGGTCTTCGGCCCCGATTACCTGATCCCCTCGCCCTTCGACCAGCGCCTGATCCTCAGGATCGCGCCTGCCGTGGCCAAGGCAGCCGAGGAAAGCGGCGTCGCCAAGCGTCCGATCCAGGACTACGACGCCTATCTCGACAAGCTGAACCGCTTTGTCTTCCGCTCGGGCTTCATCATGAAGCCGGTCTTTGCCGCTGCCAAGAATGCGCAGAAGAACCGCGTAATCTTTGCCGAAGGCGAAGACGAGCGCGTGCTGCGCGCAGCCCAGGTGCTGCTCGAAGAAGGCACGGCCCGCCCGATCCTGATCGGTCGTCCGCAGATCATCGAGACGCGTCTGCGTCGTTACGGCCTGCGCATTCGTCCTGATGTCGATTTCGAAGTGGTCAACCCAGAGGGCGATCCGCGCTACCGCGACTACGTCGAGGATTACTTCGCCCTCGTCGGCCGTCTCGGCGTCATTCCGGAAGCCGCACGTACGATCGTGCGCACCAACACCACGGTGATCGGGGCGCTTGCCGTCAAGCGCGGCGAAGCCGATGCACTGATCTGCGGCGTTGAAGGGCGCTACAGCAAGCACCTGCGCGACGTCTCGCAGATCATCGGCAAGCGTGAAGGCGTGCTCGACTTCTCGGCACTCAGCCTCTTGATTTCGCAGCGCGGCGCCACCTTCTTCACCGACACCTATGTCAGCTATTGCCCGAGCGCCGAGGAAATCGCCCAGACGACGGTGATGGCGGCGCAGGAAATCCGCCGCTTCGGCATCACGCCGCATGCGGCTCTGGTCTCGCATTCGAACTTCGGTTCGCGCGATTCCGAAAGTGCCACCAAGATGCGTCACGCACTGCAGCTCGTGCGCGAACTTGCGCCCGACCTGGAAGTCGACGGCGAAATGCATGGTGATTCGGCCATCTCCGAAGTGCTGCGCCAGCGCGTCATGCCCAACAGCACGCTTTCGGGCGAAGCCAACCTGCTGGTCTTCCCGAATCTCGATGCCGCCAACATCACGCTCGGCGTCGTCAAGACGATGACGGACAGCCTGCATGTCGGACCGATCCTGCTCGGCTCGGCGCTGCCGGCGCACATCCTGTCGCCGTCCGTTACGTCGCGCGGCGTCGTCAACATGGCAGCACTCGCTGTCGTTGAAGCCAGCCATCCGGGCTGATGGCGTTTTGCAGGGCCGCCATACCCGGCGGCCCTGTGTTTCTCAGGCGATCCAGGCAACAACCATTGTTTGTAGGATCGACAATCCACAGCAAATACGGATGACGGTTCTGGACAAAAGGTGAACCCCCAACCATTGTGGGGTTCAGGGCAAGAATCGGTGTTGTGGCATGACTGAACAACAGGCTGTCCTCGACATGCTGGAAATCCTGGAATGCGGAGGCTGTGTCGAGCCGGCCCATTTCTTTACGTTGATGCGACGTACATTTCGCATCGCTCATCTCCTTTATCTTGAAGCCGAGCCCTATGCCGACGAGCTCAAGATCTGCCGCCTGCACCACACGTTCGGTGCCTATGCGGCGGAGCTCTACCTGACGCGGGAGCTCTATCGCATCGATCCCATCCTCAAACTGGCGCTCGGCGGCGTCAGGCCGGTGGAATGGACAACCGCGCGGGATCGCTTTCCCGAGTGCGAGCCGTTGTTCAAGACGGCCGAAGAGATCGGACTTTCCAGCGAAGGCGTCGCCCTGCCGCTGCCCTCGCCGGCTGGACGGATGGCGTTGCTTGCCATCAACGTCAACATGTCCGCGGCCGAATGGTCGATCTATCGGCGCAATCATCTGCGCGACTTCCAACTCGCCGCCAACCTGTTTCATGCCGGCATGCTCGAGAACGCGGCCATGACGAGTGGGGCGGCGGCGCGCGATATGCGCCTGACCGGCCGTGAAACCGAGGTTCTCACTTGGTCGGCAGCCGGCAAGAGCTATTGGGAGATCGCCACCATTCTCGGCATTTCCGAGCGCACCGTGCGTTTCTTCATGACCAATGCCCGCCGCAAGCTCAACGTCGTTTCCAACACGCAAGCGGTGGCGCAGGCCGTCCGCCACGCGCTGATCCCGACGGTTTGATCCGGGCAAGAGCCGCTCCCCCCTGCGCTCTTCCGGAAACCCATCGAAATTTAGAGTAAAAAATCCGTTACCGGTACTGTCACTAGTGCCAGTTTCTTCTCCGCCGCCGGACTGACAGCATCACGCCATCCCCCAAAGACAAGGATGGAGAGAACGATGATCAGGATCCTCAACGGCAGGACACGCGGACAGCACCCACAGGCCATCGACGAGATGTTCAAGTTGCGCAAGCGCGTCTTTCACGACTTCCTGAAATGGGACGTTCAGACCGATGGGGAATGGGAGATCGACAACTACGACAAGTCGAACCCGCTCTACATCCTGTCCTATTCGCCCGACACCGGAAAGCTGCGCGGATCGTTGAGGCTGCTGCCGACGCTTGGCCCCAACATGCTGGACGATACCTTCCCGATCCTGCTTGGCGACAACCCGGAGATCCGCAGCGCGTCGATCTGGGAGTCGAGCCGCTTCTGCATCGACCCTGAGATTTCGCAGGACCGCGCCTCAAACCAGGTCACGGTCGCTGCTGCCGAACTGATGTGCGGCGTCGGCGAACTCGGGCTTGCCTCCGGCATCAGCCACATCGTTACGGTCACAGACGTCTTCCTCGAGCGGATGTTCCGACGCATGGGGTGCCCCGGCGAGCGCATCGGCGAACCGCACCGGATCGGCTCGGTCTATGCCGTGGCCGTCGCCTGGGAAGTGACACCGTCGCTGCTGAGCGCCATGAAGGCAGTCGCCGCGATCGAAGGCACGGTTCTCGAACGGCCGATGTCGCTGGAAACGGCGCGCGCCGCCTGACATCGAATCGGCACCGCCCATTCCACCGAGAGGACGCAGCTGTTAACGCAATGCGAGGCTTGTCGTTGCACACGCAGTGACAAGCCTTATGATAGGGCTGAAACAGGAAATGCCGACGGCGACCGATCCCGGACAACAAGGGTGGCGCCGCCCGGTTGCAGGAATGGACGTTCGCCCTTGTTCCGGAACATGAAAACCCTTGCGGCGGCGACTTTGCCGCTGCTTCTGGTTCTTGCCGATCAGGCGCTGGCCTCCAGCGTGTGCGACCGCCTGAACACAAAGCTTGCCGAACTGCCCGCGTCGTTCGCCACCACTGCCGATACGCGCGATTACGCGAGCGCAATTTCGAGGCAGAACATCGAACTTCGGCGGGCGCGCAACGATCGCCGCCGTGCCGGCTGCGGCACCGGCAGCGTCGTCGTGTTCAACGGCGGCGACCCGGATATCTGCGCCGATATCAACAGCCTGATCGCCGAGATGGAAGACAATCTCGATATCCTCAAGTCGGAGCGCGAGCAGCTGATCTCCGGCAACGGCGACGACACGCGTCGGCGCATCCTGGCCGCTCTCGAAATCAACGGCTGCTACGGCGACCGCGAGGAGTTCGCCAGCGCCGACCCGGACGAACCCGAGACGCATCGCAACATCCTGCGAGATCTGCCGCCGGAGGAATCCTACGGTCCGTTGCTGCGCGATGATGGTATGAGCCCCTACCCGCCGGAAAGCGGCGTCTATTCCGGCACGCTTCGCACCATGTGCGTGCGCACCTGCGATGGTGCCTTCTTCCCGATCTCGTCCGAGGCCAGTCCTGCGGACTTTGCCCGCGATGAACAGGCCTGTCGTGCCCGCTGCCCGGGCGCCGAAACGGAACTCTTCTTCCACGAGCTTGCGACCGAGGAGAGCGACCAGATGGTCTCCGCCTCGACAGGACGCCCCTACACCGAACTGCCGAACGCTTTTGCCTACAGGACACGTGGCGTCGGCACGCCCGGTATTTGCGGTTGCCAGATCCCGAAGACGGCCGCGACCACACCCAATGCCGGCGACAACCAGTCGTCGATCATCGTCATCGAAGGCAAGAAGGAGGCGGCAGCCCCGGCCGCAAAGGCGGCCGCGGCCGCTGAAGAGCGCCCTTACGATCCCGCCAAGAGCAAGGTGCGCGTCATAGGCCCGACGTTCCTTCCCCAGGAGGAGACGTCGATCGATCTTCGTCATCCAAAGGGCCCAGGGTACCAGCCGGTTCAGAACAACTGATCACAGCGTCTGCATTCCGGCCGGTTCCCCAGCCCTCCTCGAAGACAAGGTCCTCCAAAGGCAGCCGCTGGCGCCAGCCCTTCACCGCCAGCTCTGGCTCCTGATAGAGGCGGTCGACATGGCCCAGGCAAAGCCAGGCAACGATCACGACATGGTCGGGTATGCCGAGGATCGCCTTGATCTCGTGTTCATGAAAGATACTGACCCAGCCGACGCCTACACCTTCGGCGCGCGCGGCGAGCCAGAGGTTCTGAACGGCACAGACGGTCGAATAGACATCCATGTCGGGATTGTGGGTCCGCCCGAGAACGACTGAGCCGCCGCGCGTGCGATCGCAGGTGACGCAGATGCTCAAGGGTGCCTTGCGGATACCCTCCAGTTTAAGCGAACGGTATTTCGACCGCTGATCACCTTCGAACATCAAGGCGGCTTCGTCATTGGCTCGGGCGAAAGCCTGCCAGACCTGCTCGCGGGTTTCCGGTTGCCGGACCAGAACAAAATTCCATGGCTGCATGAACCCCACCGATGGCGCCCGGTGCGCGGCATTGAGCAGGCGCATCACCAGATCGTCCGGCAAGGGGTCGGGCAGGAACTGATCCCGCACGTCGCGACGGGTCTCGATGGCACGATAGACGGCTTCGCGCTCGTCAAATGAAAAGGCTTCTGCAGCCGCAAGGCCGCCCTTCGCGTCAGTCAGCATCGTTCGATCCCCAACAATGCACAACCTTCCGCCGTCCGCGCGGGGTTCGGTCTATCTTGCCAGGCCGGTCTTCTGACTTCGGATCAACCGGCCGCCTCACCTTCCCAGATCGAATGAAGATCCAGTGGCAAGATCTTGAGAGAATTCAAGATCCACAGACGCAACCGTCCCCGTCACAGCGTTGGGCACGTTCCGGAATGACACCGGATTCCCGATTCTCCCGCGTCGCGGGCACCTGACGGACGCATAAGGACACAGCCCATGGGGAATGACAAGCAAGCGCAATGTCACTTGCTCGCCACTCCACAGCGCCACACGACAGGCTCAGATTTCAGAGCGGCGCCACCGGATGCGGCGAGCCGTCATAGCCGCCCCAGACCGACTGGTCGAAGCAGATGACCGACCCCGTCATCAGGCCGGATTCGTTTGAGGAGAGATAAGCGCAGGCACGCGCGACTTCCTTGGGGTCGACAAGCCGGCCGAAGGGCTGGCTGGCGGCGGCCTTTTCCAGCCAGTCGGCTGCGGCACCATGAAACTCGCGTTGAATGCGGTCTTCGCCCTCGGAGGCCATCCAGCCGATATTGAGGCCGTTGACGCGAATGCGGTTGCGCAAAAGGGCATAGGCCGTGTTCTTGGTCAGCGTTTCCAGCGCGCCCTTGGACGAACAGTAGGCCGCAATGAACGGCTGGCCCGCCATCGCCGACATCGAACCGATATTGACGATCGTGCCCTGTGTGCCCTCCCTTCGCATCACCTTGACCGCCTCCTGCATCAGGAAAAACGGTGCACGCACATTGATGGCGAACATCCTGTCGAAGAGTTCGGGGCTGGTGTCGAGAATGGTTCCGCGGTCGGTGATTGCCGCAGCGTTGACCAGCGCGTCGACGCGTCCGAAGGTGGCATCGCAGGTGCTGACGACCTTGCGCGCATCCCCGACCTTTTCGAGATCCGCCTCGACATAAAGCACCTGCGCGCCGCTCGCCTTGCGGATCTCAGCGGCCTTCGCCTCGCCCTTGGCAACGTTGCGTCCGCAGATGACGATGCCTTCAGCTCCGCGCTCGGCAAACAGGCCGGCAATCGTCGCGCCGAGCCCCTGCGTGCCGCCGGTGACGACGGCGATCTTGCCGTCGAGACGGCCGTATTGTTCGGTCATGAAATTCCTCCCGGGAATGAAGTTGGCGTGAAGACAGGCAATGGTCCCCGCCGCAGGCGCCGGGGACCTGACATATCGATATCTGCCGTTCAGCTCAGCTTGCGCTGTGTCTGCGCGTCAAGCGCTTTGCTAAAATCCGCGGCGCTCCATCCGCCCGCAAGCGCCTCATGCATCAGCTGTGCCTGGGTCTTCGGCGCGAGGCCACCGATCGGGGGATCGCGATCGAGATTGGTCGGGAAAGAATACCCCTCGGCACAGGAGGCAATCGCATTGGCGGCTTCCCCAGCCGACAGCGTGCCGGATGCCGTAAGGGCAGTCAGTGCCGGATACAGTGCTGCGCTCATCTTTACGCGATCGACCGTCTCCATCGCCCGCCCGAAGGCCGAAGACACCTGCAACAGATTGGCGACGCGCTTGATATCGACCGTGCGGTTGCTGCCGGCGGCATGAAACAGCGCCGGATTGAAGAAAACGACATCGCCTTTTTCGAGCGGCAACTGCACGTGACGCTCATCGAAATAGGCGCGGAATTCCGGGCGCTTCAGCGCGAGATAGCCGGGTACATAGGTCTGGCTATAGGGAAGGAAGAGTGTCGGGCCGCTTTCGAGCGGCATGTCGCAATGGGCAACTGCACCCTGCAACGTCAGCACCGGTGACAGTCGGTGCACGTGGGCCGGATACTGCTCGATGACATCGGATGTCTGGAAGCCAAGATGGTAGTCGCGGTGGGCGGCCTGGGACGCGCCGCCCGGATTGACGCGGTTGACCTGCGCGGTCATCTGGTAATTCGGACCAAGCCAGGCTTCGCTGACGAGCGCGATGATGGCGTTCGCATAATAGGCCGCGAAATTCTCCGGGTTTTTCAGGCAGTGCTTTTCAAGCGAATTCCAGATGCGGTCGTTGGCGCCGGGCTTGGCGAAATGGTCGCCGCCACCGCTGTTGCTGCGGTGCTGGTCTTCGATGATGGCGTTGAAAATGCCGCTGGCGGCATCGATGACCGATGTATCGGCATAGGCGTGCTTGAACACGGCCAAACCAGGCCCGGTCGCAAGCGCCTCGCAGATTTCGGCCAGGGCGGCGCGGCGCCCATCAAGGGTCGAGCAGGCGGAAACCAGGCTGGCGCTGTCATAGATCAGCACATTCTTCTCACAGGCAAGCGCATGCGGATAGTCCGCAAGGTTCGTCTGGCGCTCCACTTCGGCCCTGAACACGTCGATGTCACAGGCATCTTCGCTCAGCCAGACGCGGTCGAGGCGCTGGCGCACAGTGTTGTCGGTCTTCATGTCGTTCCTCCTCAGAAACCTTCCATGTCCCGACTATAGGCGCCGTCAGAACGTGATATAGAGCAGGAATCCATCAAAAAACCATCAGGAAGGATCCCGCGTTGGCTCACCCGTTTCTGGTCAAGGACATCGCCTTTCAGGCCGGGCTCAGCACCGCGACGGTCGATCGCGTCCTGAACGGGCGTTCGGGCGTACGCCAGCAGACCCAAATAAGAGTGAAAGCCGCCATCCGTGAGCTGGAAAAGCAGCAATCCGGATTGGAGCTTCAGGGCCAGAAACGGACGATCGACGTGGTGATGGAGGCGCCGGAGCGCTTCACCGAAGCGGTCAGGCAGGCTTTCGAGACCGAAGCGCCGACCTTCATGCCGACGACATTCCGTTGCCGTTTCCACTTCGCCGAGACCATGCGCCCGCACGACATCGCGCAATTGCTGGACCGCATTCGCTTGCGCGGTACCGACGGCGTCGTGTTGAAGGCGCCTGACGTTCCCGAAATCGTCGACGCGGTCGCCCGCCTCGAGCAGGCAGGAATTGCCGTCGTCACGCTCGTCACCGACCTGCCGAACTCGGCACGTACCGCCTACGCAGGCGCCGACAACCGCGCGGCCGGCGAGACTGCGGCCTATCTCGTCGGCGAACGTTTCTCCGGCACTTCCGCGACCGTGCTGGTGACGATTTCAAGCAGCCGTTTCCGTGGCGAGGAGGAACGCGAGATCGGCTTTCGCCGTGTGCTGCGTGAACATTACCCGGCGATCCGCATCATCGAGATCAGCGAAGGCCATGGCAAGGACACCGAGACGGGCGCCCTTGCAGCAAAAGCGCTTGCGGCGCACGCCGATATCAACGCCGCCTATTCCATCGGCGGCGGCAATCGGGCGGTCCTTGATGCCTTCGAGCGCGATGGCCGCGACTGCGCGCTGTTCATCGCCCACGACCTCGATCACGACAACCTGGTGCTGCTACGCGAACGGCGGATCCATTTTGTCCTGCACCATGACCTGCGCAGCGACGCCCGCATGACCTTCCGCGCCATTCTTGCCCGTCGAAGCGGCATCGGTCAGAAGCTGGGCGGCTGCCGGCTTTCCGCCGTCGAGGTCATCACCCCCTACAATGTGCCCGTCGCTTGAGCCGAGTACAGAATCCGCATCGACGTTCGCCAACATCTCCCTCATTCCTGTGCCTGTCACAGGAATCTCTAGCAGTTCCGTAGGAACTGGGGACTAGGCCAAGTCATTGGGCTGAAGAGCCTTTTGACCTGACGGACATCAGCTCGCTGAATTCCGGCACAAGGCAGGAATGAGGGAGAACTGAACGCGCCTCCCGTCAAACGGGCATTCTAAAGCTTTGCCCGCATGGCCAGACCCGCGCTACGCGGGGCCCTTTCCTTCATTCTGGCAAAAGCACGATCTTTCCCGAGAACCTCCGGTCCTCGAGCCGTGCATGCGCCGCCGCTCCGTCCGATAGCGCGAAGGTTTCGATGCGTGGCCGCTCGACCACGCCATCCCGCAATGCCTGGAACAGCCGCCCGGCCCGGCTTAGCCGTTGCTGCCGATCGGTGAGGAAATCCCAGAGATCGCCACCGACGACGGTTTTCGAGTGTTCCATGAGATAGCGCGGATCGACCAGAGGCGCCGGCCCGCCTGCCATGCCGAACGTTACCAGCGTCCCGCGCGAGCGCACCGCTGCGAGACTGTCGAGCAAGGTTATGCCGACCGAATCATAGGCGACATTGACGCCGCCGTCGCTCAAGGCGCGCACTTTGTCCGGCCAGCCCTCGTCATAGCCGAGCGCATAGGCAGCGCCGGCAGCCTTGGCGAGCGCCTGCTTCTCGATCGTCGAGGCCATGGCAATGACGCTGGCACCCCGCGCGATGGCAAGCCGGATCAGCAATTGCCCGACGCCACCGCCTGCGGCCTGGACGAGAACGGTGTCGCCTGGTCGGACGCTGTAGCTATCCTCCACGAGATACTGCGCCGTCAGGCCTTGCAGCAGAAGGGCTGCGGCGGCCTCGAAGCCGACATCGTCAGGAAGCGGGATGGCCCGCTCCAGCGGCACTGTTACCCGCGTTGCATTGGCAAACGGCACGTCGGCAAACCCAATCCGGTCGCCGAGGGCGACGCCTTCGACGCCCTCGCCGATCGCGATCACCTCACCTGCCCCTTCGTAGCCGGCGATGTGCGGCGCCTTGCCGGCAAGTGTGTAATTGCCCTTGCGCCGGTAGATGTCGGCGAAGTTCAGCCCGATCGCCCGCATCGCCAGCTGGATATGGCCTGGTGGCACAGCCGGGTCGGCAACCTCGCGGTAGCTCAAGACCTCCGGGCCGCCGAACGTGTCGAATACCAATGCATGCATGGTTGCTTCCCCCTATCGGATCAAAGTGCGGACGAAATCTTCGCCGAGCCCGACCGACTTACAGTGTGCCGCATACCGGTCGAGCCTGACGAGCACGTCGTCATATCCTTCGGCATTGCCGTCGTCATCGAGATAGACCAGCGGACCGAACACGTGGAACAGCGCCTTCATGTGGCCAGCCTCCGGATGCACGTAGAGCGTATGGATATCGCCGGCCGGCTCGAAGATGAAGGTGCCGGGTCGTGCGATCCAATCGCGCTCACGATATCCCCAGGTGCCCTCCAGCGTCCAACCGGTGACCGGATTGGAATGGCGATGCCGCTCGATCGTGCCGGCGCCCTTTGCCTTGAAGATGCTGACCCAGCTGCCGCCGCGCACATCGAACAGCAAGGGCAATGTAAAGGCGCTGTCGCCAAAGGGCAGCCATCGCCGCTCATCGGCCTCGGCATCGGCAACCAGCAGTTCGTCGACCCCGTATCTGCTTTCCTGAATGTTGATCACAGTTCGTCCTCCCGTTAAGCTTCGCAATCGGGATTTATCTACTATAGTGGATTTCGTCAACAGAATTGAGAATCGTCGATTTTGCCCGTATGTATTTTCCAAGGAGACGCCATGCCGAATCTAACTATTGCCCGCCGCCCGGCCGAACAGCGATTGCGCTCGAGCGAGGAGCGTCCGACCGAACTCGGAGCCCGCGTGAAGGAGCTCAGGATCGCACGCGACTGGACGCTCGACGAGGCAAGCCAGCGCATCGGGCTGTCCCGTTCGGCGTTATCAAAGATCGAACGCAACGAGATGTCGCCGACATTCCACGCCATGCAAAAGCTGGCAGCCGGCTTCTCGCTCGATCTCCTGAGCTTTCTCGCTTCCGGCGAGGCGAGCCCGCCGGCAGGTCGGCGCAGCATCACCCGGCAGAACGACGGCACCCGCCACGAAACGCCGAATTATGGCCTGCGGCTTTTGATGGAAGAGGTGCGCAACACCGCCTTCATGGTGGTCGAAGTGCTGGTCAGGGCACGGGCGCTTGACCAGTTTCCCGATTGGGACCGGCACGACGACGAGGACTTCATGTATGTTCTCGACGGCGAAATCACCCTCTACACCGAGCACTACGCACCGGCGGTGCTGAAGAGCGGCGACGCCGTCTATTTCGATGCACGCCTCGGCCATGCCTGTATTTCGACCAGCGACAACGACGCCAGGCTTTTGTGGGTGACCGCTCCGCTCGGTGGACGCTTCAGCCGCTCGGACGAAGACCATGGCGAAGCAACAATGCCGGCTTGAAAACTCAGCCGGCGTGGCGCCTTGACACCTCCGCGTTCAGCGCAATCTTGTCTTCCGGGGAAAGGTCGTCGGCCGTCTGGACACGGTTGCGCCCGCGTCTCTTGGCGAGATAGAGCGCTTCGTCGGCAGCGGCGAGCAGCGCGCGGGCGGTGCTGCCGTGCTTCGGCGCAAAAGCCAGGCCCACGCTGCTGCCGACGCGCAACATCTGCCCCTCGAATTCGATCGGCGTCTGCGCATCGATGACAAGGCCGGCGGCCACGGCCGATACATCTGCTGCCTTCCCTGACGAACGCTGGATGACCGCAAATTCGTCACCGCCCAGGCGGGCAACGGTTCCACGCGCCCCGACCCGCCGGCGGTACCGTTCTGCAATCGCCATCAACACCGCGTCACCCGCCGCATGCCCATGCCGGTCGTTGACCGCCTTGAACTCGTCGAGATCGGCAAAGATCAGCGCGAACGGGCGGTCTTTGACATCGAGGAGAGCAGCGGCGAGCGCATCGTCGAAGCCGCTGCGATTGAGAAGCCCGGTGAGGCGGTCATGTTTTGCCATGTAGAGGTTTCGCGCCTCGCTCTGCTGCAGGGCGGCAAAGACACTGGAAAACCTGAGAGCTACAAAGGCCATCAGCAGCGTTGCCAGGATCGCGATGCCGATCACGCTCGGCAGGATTTCCGTCCGGACGAAGCCGCCGGGCGATTTGGGCGTCCAGGCCACGACCAGGCAGGAGGTGTCCAAGCACCGACCGACGGAGACGTGTACGCTGTCGGCCGGAAGCTGAGACAGCGGAACGAAGGCAAGGCCAGTCACCCCAAGCTTTGCTTCGATCTCCCGCAGCGACCGCGCCGTCAGCGGACGAACAGAAACCATGAACACCGGTTTGCGGCGCGCGGCGGCAAGCTGCAGTGTTTCCGGGATCACCGCCTGGACGACGGCGATGCTCATCTGCCCTTGAATCTCTCGCATATCCACCGCGTGGATGCCGGGCACGATCGGCGTGACCGATTGGCGGTCGGGCTTGGGGATATCGAGCGTAAAGGTGCCCCCGTTGTTTCTCAGCGCATTGTCATAGCGGCGGCGTGCCTCGTCGAGCAGATCATCGACATCGCGAAGCGGGCTATCGGCCGCCTCTGCGGGGATGGCCAGACCGTCTTTCAATGCGGTCGAAACATGTCCATCTGCATCGCTGAAGATCAGCCAGGAGAAGCCGTAGTCCTCCCAGAGCCACCCGGCCAATTGTTCTGCCACGAAGGCGTCACTCAGGCGTCCAGTCGCAAGTTCGTCGTAGGTGTCGTCCCAGAAGGAGACCTGCGCCTGGAATTGCACGGCGGCTTCCATCTGGTGCCGCAATTCGTTTGCCACCAGCCTGCGCTCTGCCGAGCGGCCGAAACGGTCTGCTTCGACGACGGAGCGATTGAGAACGAAGAGGAGGCTGGCGATCGTCAGGATCGCGACCAAGATACAGGCGGCATGGATTGCCCAGACCGCCCTGTTTCGCTTCGGTTGCCGAAACTTTTGCTCGATCACGCCAACGCCCCCTCGCCGGACCAGCCGTCAATGGCGAAGGGTGGCACCGATCAGACGCCACCCTAAAGATCAAAGCAGAAATTTAGTTTAAGCAAGCTGGTATTGAAAGCCTTAAAGACTTCAACCGCCTAGTAAAAGCCAGCAATCTGCAGTCGTACGACTGTTAGTTGGACTTCAGCGCCGGACGCAACAAGGAGATGATTTCATCGTTACCTTCGTCGCGCGCCAGATCACGGATCGAGCGCGTGCCGGTACCATCGCGCAAGTTGGCATTCGCGCCTTTTTCGAGCAACAGCTTCACCACCGAGGGTCTGTTGTTGACGACGGCAATGGCAAGCGGCGTCATCCAGTCGCTTTGCGGGTTTGGCCTCCCACGTCCGCGGAATTGGCCGAAGGGCATGTCGAGCAGTTCCGGCTTTTCATCGACGATCTCCATCACCCGCTCACCCTTGCCGAAGGCAGCGGCAGCAAACAGGTCGAGCGACTGACTTTCGAGGAAACGAACCATGTCGCCCTTGCCGTTATACTCGGCCCAGCCGATCGGCGGCGCGTGGTGGTACGGGTCACGCGCCATTGCGTTGGCTCCGTGTTCAAGCAACAACTTTGCCATCTCGATATGCCCATGCAAGGCCGCCTCGTGCAACGGCGTGCGCGACGTCATGCGGTTGACGTCGAAACCGAGAGACAGCATCAGCGCCGCCTGGACCTCATGGTTTTCACTCGCAGCCTCGTGCAGGATCGCTGGATGCGCGGCCTGCGTGCGTGAAACGAGCGTTCCATCCCCGGCGACCAGCGCCTTGGCGGCCGTCACATCTCCCTCGGCAATCGCCCTCGCCAGGCGATCGACATCAGTGAGTTCCGCAACCGTGGCGCCGTGAGCGACCAGATATTCGGCAAGGGACGCATGCCCGCCAAGCACCGCCCATTGGTAGGGTGTGCGTCCCTTCACGGTTCGGTTGACGTCCGCTCCGTGCTCGACCAGCAACCGCACGCGCTCGGCCATTCGTTTTTCCAGCGCCCAGGCAAGCTGATAGTCGAAAACCGTCTGACTGTTTTCGATCAGATCTCCATCCTCGCGCACCAGCCAATTGTTCCTGTCCTTGGCGCTCAACCCGTGGCGCAGCAACAGCTCAAGGCAGGTATTGTCGGGCTCGAACATGCGGTTGTAGAGCGCCTGACTGTCGTTGGCCCTGGCGCCGGCCTTGAGCAGCAATTCGGCGAAGGCACTGCAATCGGGATGTTCCGGTTGCCGCTCCTTGCCCGCTTCGCCCTGGCCGAAGACGCCCGTCAGCGCGGTAAAGCGAAACTGCCCGTCATCCATCCAGAACGGATTGGCATCGGCACCGCGCGCGACAAGCCGCTCAGCCGCCGCCAGCGAAGACCTTCCGGGAACGCGAGCATAGGCTGCATACAGCAGAGGTTCCCAGTCATAGGGGCCACCACGCTTGCCGGCGAGATTCGGATCCTGATCGAGCCAGCGGTCGATGGCGTCGCCATCTCCAAGCGCGGCGGCAACGTGAATACTTTCACCCGCAATTTCAGGATGCTGTGCGAGCAGAGCTTTCGCTTGTGCATACCGCTCGGGATCGGCGGCTATGTCGCCGAAGTAGGACACGGTCGCAAGCGCCAGGAAACGGTTCGCAAGCTGTTCGGTCGCAGGTTTGCCCGACTGGGCGCGTTCGAGATGCGTTTTCAGCCGGGTCCAGCTGGAAAAGCCGAACTCCCGGGCGATGACCAGTTGGGCATCTTGCAAGCCGATCGCGGCCGGTTCGTTGAAATAGGGCAGCGTTCGCTGGCGTGCAGCGGCATCGCCGGCCTTCAGGGCTTTGTGAAAAGCCTTGGCCTGCTTGCGGATGCATTCGAGGGTAGCATTCGCGGGAAGATCGCGCGTGATCATGAAAGACCTCCTTTCATTCACGTCCGGTATCCGCGCCCACAGACTGAAAAGAGGTGTGGCAACCAAGTTCAGTGAAACAGGTGGGACTGGCCCTTCCCGCGGATCGGGTGCGCCCTGCGAACGACGAGATCGCTAGCACGCAGCGCGTATTCTTGTCCAGTCTTCTCAGCTTTCCGGCTCATAGCGAACGAAGGCGAAGCGATCTCCGCCCGGCGACCAGTTCGGAACGTTCATCGTGCCCTGTCCACCGAAGAGTTCGAACAGGTCGCGTGCATTGCCGCCATCCATATCCATCAGCCGAAGCCGTACGTTCAAGTCTCGCGGATGATCGAAGACAGCGCCGTCGTAGGAGAGAACCAACAGATGTCTTCCATCAGGCGACGGATGCGGGAACCAGTCGCCATAAGGGCTGTCGCTGATTCGCTCGATGTCGGTGCCATCAGGCCGAACGCGCCAGATCTGCATGCGCCCGGTGCGGCTGGAATTGAAATAGATCCACGCTCCATCGGGCGACCAGTCTGGGCCGTCGTTGCGGCCCTCGCCCTGTGTCAGCCGCAGTTCCACGCCGCCTTCGACCGATATGGTATAGATATCGAACACCTGGTCGCGAATGCCGCAATAGGTGAGCGACCGGCCGTCGGGCGACCAGCCATGCCAGTAGGACGGAAGGTTCGGCGTCACCAGGCGCGGACTGCCGCCCGAAGCCGGCAGCAGATAGATCGCCGACTTGCCGAACTCCGTCTTGTCGCTGATCGCGATGGTGCTGCCGTCAGGCGAAATGCCATGGTCGTTGTTGCAGAGATGGGCGAATCCGGTGTCGATCTCGACCGGCTCCGTGCCATCAAGCGCCAGCCGATAGAGCCGGCCGTCGCCGTTGATGATCAGAGACCGTGCGTCCGGCGACCAGTTCGGCGCTTCGACCAGCCTGTCGGTCTGCCAGACCACACGCGTCTGGCCGGTCAGGATGTCATAGGTCTCGACCGAACTGCGCATCGTTAACCCCGGTCGCGGAACCGGTTTGTGATCGGATAGCGCCGGTCACGGCCAAAATTCTTCTTGGTGATCTTGACGCCGGGCGCCGACTGCCGCCGCTTGTACTCGGCGATATAGAGCAGATGCTCTATGCGGTGCACCGTCGCCTCGTCATGGCCGCGCACCACGATCTCCTCCGTGCTCATCTCCTTTTCCACCAGGCATTCGAGAATGTCGTCGAGCACCGGATAGGGCGGCAGCGAATCCTGGTCCGTCTGGTTGGGACGAAGCTCGGCCGAGGGCGCCTTGTCGATGATGTTTTGCGGGATGACCACGCCGGAGGGCCCGAGTGCGCCGGGCGGCACCGTGGTGTTGCGCCAGCGCGAGATGCCGTAGACCTGCATCTTGTACAAATCTTTGATCGGATTGAAGCCGCCATTCATATCGCCGTAGAGCGTGGCATAACCGACCGACATTTCCGACTTGTTGCCGGTTGTGACCACCATCGAGCCGAACTTGTTGGAGACGGCCATCAGAATGGTGCCGCGTGTTCGGCTCTGCAGGTTCTCCTCGGTAATGCCCGATTCCGTGCCTTCGAACATATCGGCGAGCGCGCCGAGGAAGCCCTGCACCGGCTCCTCGATCGGCACGATATCGTAGCGGCAGCCGAGCGCTTCGGCGCAATCCTTGGCGTCCTTGAGCGAATCCTTCGAGGTATAGCGGTAAGGCAGCATGATCGTGCGCACCCGCTCCTCGCCGAGCGCGTCGACGGCAAGGGCCGCACAGATCGCCGAGTCGATGCCGCCCGACAGGCCGAGAACGACATTCTTGAAGCCGTTCTTGTTCACATAATCGCGGAAGCCGAGCATGCAGGCGCGATAGTCCGCCTCCTCCTGCTCCGGCAGGCGCGACTGCAGGCCGCCGGCACAATGCCAGCCATCATCGCCCTTCTTCCATTCGACGATCGACAGCGCTTCCTCGAACTGGCTCATCTGGAAGGCCAGCGACTTGTCCGTGTTGAAGGCGAAGCTCGCGCCGTCGAACACCAGTTCATCCTGCCCGCCGAGCTGGTTGGCGTAGATCATTGGCAGACCGGTCTCGATCACCTGTTTCAGCACCACCTGGTGGCGAACGTCCACCTTGTCGCGATAGTAGGGCGAGCCGTTCGGTGACAGCAGGATTTCAGCACCGCTTTCGGCCAGCGTCTCGCACACGCCGAGATCCCCCCAGATGTCCTCGCAGATCGGAATGCCGATGCGGATGCCGCGAAAGTTGACCGGCCCAGGCATTTCGCCCTGGTCGAACACCCGCTTTTCGTCGAACTCGCCATAGTTCGGCAGATCGACCTTGTCACGAACCGCAATGATCTTGCCGCCATCGAGAACGGCGACGGCATTGTGGCGCCCTGTTTTGGCGAGACGAGGGAAGCCGATAATGACGCCGGGGCCGCCATCGGCAGTTTCCTCAGCCAGCTTTTCCACCGCCTGCAGGCAGGCTTTGAGGAAGGCGGGCTTGAGCACCAGATCCTCCGGCGGATAGCCAGAAATGAAAAGCTCTGTGAGCAGCAGAAGATCAGCGCCCTGGCGCGCCGCATCGGCGCGGGCTTCTCGCGCTTTCGCCAGGTTCCCGGCGATATCGCCGACTGTCGGATTGAGCTGGGCGACGGCGATGCGAAGCAGGGTGGGGGCGTCTTTATGAGCGGTCATGAGCGGGCCTGTCGGTCTGTTCTCGAACGAATGCGTCTGACTTTCGCCCCGATCTTTAGCGCAATCCGCACCAAAATACCCACAGCCAATCGCGGCGAAGCGAAAAATTCCAAAAAATTCTGCTATTCCGGCTTGTTATCGGCGCGGGTTCGCACGCCCTCACGTCACGAAAACCTGTTTCCAAACACCCTGAACAAGCCATTCATCCCCTGTTCAAAATGACGGTCGTATGACAGTTACACGACACATTGATGAAATTGGAGAAGATGTTGGCTAGTATCGATTCAGCCGTAGCGAGGAGATCACGAGTCTACGCCGATAGACCCGGATTCGCCGCGCGGCACGCCAAGACGCTGACCTCCGCACGCAGTGCATTGTTCTCGCTGTCGATTGCGGCGGCGCTCGTTTTTGCAGTCGAGTTGATCGTGCGCCAGTCCATGGCCGACACGGTTGCCTATTTCCTCGATCCGACGCGCCCCGCCTGGACCACCATCGGCACATTCTTCCTTATTCTGCTCGCCATCGATGGCGTTTTCGGCCGTGAGCACAAGTCCGCCGTGGTGCTCGCACCGCTGGCGATCATACCGGCCATCATCTGCCAGCAGAAGCAGGTCTTCCTCTCCGACCCGCTCTACCCGACCGATTTCCTCTTTGGTCGCCAGATTCTCGAACTGATGCCGGTCCTGGTCAAGGACCGCCCCTGGACCGCCGTCGGCATCGTGGTCGGGCTTGTTGCTGCCGTTGCCGCCATCGGCCTGTTGCTGCGCTACGCCTGGCGCAATTTCCCCAAGCTGACGCGCCGCGAGCGCATCGCCCGTGCGGCCTTCGCGCTGCCACTGCTCTTCGCCTTCTGGAACATCATGGACTACAACCAGTTCTCCTGGATCCGTGATCGCCTGAAGGTCATCCCGATCATGTGGGATCAGACCGAAAACTATCGCCACAACGGCTTTGCGCTCGCCTTTGCCATCAACCTGCCGATGGCCAATGTCAGCGCGCCTGCCGGCTACATGGCCGATGCGATAGATCGCATCCCGGTCAAGCCGCTGCCGGCCGGCACCTCGCACCGCAGCAAGCCCGACGTCATCGTGCTGATGAGCGAATCCTTCTGGGATCCGACCCGGTTGCCGAACGTCAAGCTGTCGCCCGACCCGATGCCGACGATCCGCGAGATGCAATCCGGCAACGTGTTCTCGCCCGAGTTCGGCGGCATGACGGCGAATGTCGAGTTCGAAGCGCTGACCGGCTTTTCCAACGCCTTCCTGCCCTATGGCAGCATCCCGTACCAGCAGTACATCCGCAATCCGATCCCGTCACTTGCCACCTTCTTCCGTGGCGAGGGTTACGTTTCGCGGGCGATCCATCCGTTCCAGAGCTGGTTCTGGAACCGCACGGCGGTCTACAAGGCCTTCGGTTTCGACACCTTCAAGTCGGAGGAAAACATGCCGCCGATGCAGAAGCGCGGCATCTTCGCCTCGGACGAATCCCTGACCAACGAGATCATCCGCCAGGCCGATGCCATGGACGACCCGTTCTTCTTCTTCGCCGTCACCTTGCAGGGCCATGGCCCCTATGAAGCCAACCGCTACGCCAAGAACACCATCAAGGTTGAAGGCAACCTGCCCGAAAGCGACCGCCAGGTGCTGGCGACATATGCTCAGGGCATCAAGGAAGCCGACGCGAGCCTGAAGAAGCTGATGGACTGGGCGAAGGAACGCGACCGGGAGACCATCATAGTGCTCTTCGGCGACCATCTGCCGCCGCTGAACACCGTCTATACCAACACCGGTTTCATGAAAGGCGTGACGGCCGAGCGCAAAGGTCCGAAGGACCAGATGAAAGCGCAGCATGAAACGCCGCTCGTCGTCTGGTCGAACAAGACAGGTCCGAAGAAGAATGTCGGCACGATCAGCCCGGCCTTCCTCTCCTACCAGATCCTGAAGCAGTCCGGTTACGAGCATCCCTACTACACCGGCTTCCTCGGCAAGGTGCACGATCAGTACCGCGTCGTCGACCGCTACATGCTGATCCGCAAGAACGGCAAGGACGTCGCCGAATGGTCCCGTCAGCCGAAGGTGCCGGCGCTGCTGCGCGACTATCGCTTCCTTCAACATGACATGATGTTCGGCAAGCGCTACTCGACGGACCGCTTCTTCAAGTCGCACGCGGATCTTTACGCCGCAGGTTTCTAGTTCGTATCGCCAGAAGGCGCGCCGCGTAAAACACCGCTCTTGTGCAGCGCAGGATGCCTGAGAGCCTGACATGACAACGCAGAGCCGGACGGGTGACCGTCCGGTTCTTTTCACGTGAGGTCTCCCGTTGATTTCCTCGCCGAAGTGGTGCGCTAGATATCGTCCGATCCATTTCCGGAGGTAACCATGCCGCACTTCAACGACCTATCTCAGCACTTGTTCGGCAAGCCGCTTGCCGAACTCGGCGAGATCGAGCGTCGCATCCTTACCCGCGCAAAGGAACGGCGCACAGTTGCGACGGACACCAACGCCGAGTTCAGCGCCGAGCTTTCCGTCGGAGATCGGCTTGCCGACTCCATCGCCAGGGTTGGCGGCTCATGGACTTTCATTCTCAGCTTTTGCGGCTTTCTCGTCGTCTGGGTGATCGTCAACACCGTCTTGCTCATGACCGGGGCGTTCGACCCCTACCCCTTCATCTTCCTGAACCTGCTGCTCTCGATGCTGGCGGCATTGCAGGCGCCGGTCATCATGATGTCTCAGAACCGGCAGGCCGAGCGCGACCGCTTCGCCGCGGCAAAGGACTACGAGGTCAATCTGAAATCGGAAGTCGAGTTGATCTCCCTGCATCACAAGGTGGATGACGTGCTGCTGCGCGAAATTGCCGAGTTGCGGGCCGACCTCGCCACTCTCAATCGCCAGCTTGCCCAATATCGGCACATACCCGACACCGACTAGCCGGGCTGGGCGCGGCTAAAACCAAGCAGAATCTACGCAATCACTAATTCAATCACAAATGTGCATTCCGCACCAATAGGCTATTTCTAGCCATTGAAACAACCTATTCGCGTATCAGAAAATTAACACTTGAAGCGCAGCCTGAAGGTGCAGGGACAGAGAAAAAGCAGTCACGGTTCGGTCGGAGTTGCTGAAATGTCCAGAATAACGCGCCTGTTTGGCAGCCGCGATGGCGCTGCCGCAATTGAATTTGCAATCGTCGCCCCCCTCTTCTTTCTATGCGTGCTGACGTTGATCGCTTACGGCATCTACCTCAGCGCCGCCCATTCCATTCAGCAGATCGCAGCCGACGCCGCCCGCACCGCCATTGCAGGGCTTTCGGAAGGCGAGCGGGAACGTCTGGCCACCGACTACATCCAGCGCACCACGATGGATCAATCCTTCATCAAGCCGTCCCGCATGACCGTGACAGTCAAGGCCGACGCGAGCAACGCCAACCAGTTCACGGTGAGGATCAAGTACGACGCCAGCGATCTGCCCATCTACAACATGTTCACCTTCGCGATGCCAAGCGAGCAGATCGAGCGCTTCGCCACCATCCGCTTGGGAGGCATCTGAAATGGTTCTGAAAACAACGGCATTGCGAGCGCTCGCCCAATCCAGGCATGGCAACATCGGCATGTCCGCCGCACTTGTCATGCCCCTCGTTATAGCGTCCATGGGGCTTGGCATCGACTACGGCTATCTCACCGTACAGAAGCGGGAGATGCAGCAAACGGTCGATCTCGCCGCCATCGCCGCCGCATCTAACGTCTCTTCCGCAGAGCAGGCCGTTCTCAAGTATTTTTCCAACAACAGCCTCAATTTCGCGGTCGCGACACCCACCGGCCTGTTGACCGTCGATGGCAAGATTGTGCTACCGAGCGATGTCGGCACGGCAAAGATCGACGGTGTGGCAACGGTCACGCGCGGGCGCTATGTCCCCGATCCGAACATCGCCGCCGGGCAGCGCTTCGTCAAGAACGCGGCCCCTTCGGATGCCGTCCAGGTGCACCTGCAAAAGAAGGGACAGATCTTCCTTGCCTCCGTCTTCAGCGAACCACCGGAACTCAATGCCGTCGGTACGGCCGCAAGCTCGAAGATTGCCGCATTCTCTGTCGGATCCCGCCTTGCCAGCCTGAACGATGGCCTCCTCAACGCCATACTCGGCCAGATGCTTGGCACCAATATCTCGCTGAAGGTGATGGACTACAACGCCCTGATCGACGCGGATATCGATGTCCAGCCGTTCCTGAAGATCATTGCGACCAAGCTCAGCCTCACGACCGCCTCCTATGAAGACGTGCTCGACGCCAAACTGACGATGCCACAGCTGCTGTCCTCCATGCGGCTGTTCCAGGGGCTGTCCGGCACCGTCAACTCCGCACTCAAGAGCATCGAGCTGGCGACGGCCAACAACAAGAAGACCTTCACTCTGGCGCAGATACTCAATCTAGATCCCAAGAAAGACCTGAGGATCGATGCCGGTTCCGACTGGACGATGAAGGTCAGCGCCCTGCAGATTGTCTCCGCAGCGGCCGCCATTGCCAACGGCCAGAACCAGATCGCGCTGAATGCGGTCACCGGACTGCCGGGCATAGCGTCGGCAACCGTCAAGCTCGCGATCGGCGAACCGCCGGTCGAGACGCCAAGCCATCGCCTCGGCACGCCAGGTGCTGCGGTCCGCACGGCACAGACCCGCCTTGCCGTCGAAGTGGGCATCGACGGGCTGGCCGCCCTTGCCGGTATCCGCATACGTTTGCCGATCTACGTCGAGCTTGCCCACGCCGAAGCCAAACTCTCCGATATCCGCTGCTACGGCGGCAGGCCGGAGAATGCAGCAGTCGTCGTCGATGCGGTTCCGGGCGTCGCCGAAATCGCGATCGGCGACGTCAATCCGAAAGTGCTTTGGAGCTTTTCGTCCGATGCCCGCGTCGAGCGCGCCCGCATCGTCGACGCGCTGGTGGTCAAGATCAACGCGATCGCTCACGTTGAGGCGCAAAACCTTCAGGCGTCCCGCCTCACCTTCAGCCCTGCCGAAGTGGCCGCGCGTTCGATCAAGAGCGTATCGACCAGGGACATCCTGTCATCGACGACGAAAACCCTGCTCAACAATCTGGATCTGAACATCCAGGTCTTGTTCCTGACGCTTGGCAGCCCGACGGTCCTGCAGCAGGCGCTCGCCCAGACCCTGGGATCTGTCACAAAACCGGTGGACGATCTGCTCTACAATCTTTTGCTTCTGGTCGGGGTACGTGTGGGTGAAGCCGATGTTCGCGTCACCGGCGTCAAGTGCCAACCGCCAGTCCTCGTGCAGTAACCACCCTTGAAAAGGTCTTGGGGCTGGCCACGGAAAAATCCGTTGCCGGCCCTTTCGAACAAAATGGCGGCTTCGCACGTTATGAGCAAGGTAAAGCTGCTAAGAACAGTAGAGTTGAGTAGTATCGCAGCAGGTGTGACGAGGGAGCGACCCGCGAAACGCATGCAAGAGATCGTCGGGAGACGTGCACGACAGATGCATTTGGTGGCAAAACAGGGGGATGCTGCACCGGAAAAACCGCCCGCCTTTACGGCGGACGGAATTCTGCGCAACCCGCTGCTGCGTGAGACGCTGCAGATCAGCGCCCGAGATTTGATGGCGGTCTACGACATCTTCCCGCGCGTGGCTCGGTTGGTCGCCTCCCATCAGAAGTGGATCTTGAGCCAGGCCGCCTACGCACTGCATCTCGAGCGCGATCCGACCCATCCCGATTCCGGGATCACAGCCGCGCGGCTGTTGAAGTTCATGCGTGATACCGGCGGTGCAAGTCGAAACACGGCAGCCGCATTCCTGGCCGAGCTACTGGCCTACAAGCTGCTGCGCGACGTCAGCGGCGAGCGGACGAACAAGAAGGTCCGCCCTCTCGAACCGACAGAAGTCAGCGAGAGCGCCATGATGCGGTGGTTCATGAGCCAGATGGGTACGCTCGATCGCCTCGATGGCGGCAATCGCCTGGAACACGTCGAGGCCGACACCTCCGTCCTTGTCCGCACGCAGCCGATTGCGGCAAGGATGCTCCTGTCCGACAAGAATTGGAGCGAGCCTCCCGAAGGTGTCGCCATCTTCGCCTGGACGGAATGCGGTGGCTTGCTGCTCGATGACCTCATGGCACGCCCGAAAAGCCTGACGCCCGTGGACGGCAAGGTTTGGCTCGACCTCAATCTGGCCGAGCTTGCCACCCATTATACGATCTCCAACACTCACGTCCGCAGGCTGTTTACCAAGGCGCAGGACTCCGGTTACATCGGCCGATCGAACGACGGTGCACGTGGTCGCTTCTGGATGAGCACCCGGTTGGTCGACGAGTACTGTCGCTGGCAGGCGGTAAAGCTTGCCGCGCTGGCCAACGCCTATGAGCGAGCCACGGACGGCGCGGTCCGGCTCGCAAAATAGTCCGCCGTCTTTCGTGCGGCGAAATTGACGTGCGCGTCGGAAGGTTCGGCGCGCCTCGGCCATTTCCTGCGCCTGCCTGAACCTGCCGGAGGTTTTCCCTTGGACCGATTGCGATCTAGGCTGCTGGCCCTGTGAACACGCCCGCCCTGGTCGGCGAGATTTCCACACCGTGGCGCGCCAGTTCGGGTCCGTGCTTCCGAAAGACCTTGATCCAGGTCGCCACCTCGGCAATTCCGACAAAATTCGTCGCGCGGTGCCCATCTTCGCGCACACGAACCTCGGCGATCAGCCGCTTCCTCCAGCTCTCGCCGCTGGCCAGGCTACCGGTCAAGAACACGAATGCGAGCACGCGATCAGGGCGGTGGGCAGCAAGGTATGCCAGGAGCGTGTCGGACATTGCGCGATGTGGCGCATTGATGGTGGCGCAGACCATATTTTCCGCAAATTCATCATCCGACATGGTCGTCGCGCTTCCTCTCTTCTGGCGAACACTGCGTCGCAGCGAACCTGCAACATATCGACCTTTCGCCAGAAAAACCTTCCAAGGCCGCTCTCGGTATAGGCAATCGGGGACCCGGTGAACGCACTTTAGCGGTGTGCACGTCGCCGGGCAAACGTTGCCAATGTTCAATCTGCCCTTCGCCGCTCACCACCGGCCAGTCAGCACGGCACCATCGCTCGTTGTTGACCTTGACGCATGCCTTCGCAGTGCCGGGCGTCATTGCCTCCCTTCGATTTTCAACCCACGACGCCCGGAGGCAGGGATGCACGCGCACAGGTGTCATCCCAGGCTGCTGCTGGTGGTCCGCCCTTGTCGCGTGCAAGGATGACCTCCTGGAGATTGAACCACGACATCTGCTCCATCAGGTTCAAGTTTGCCGGGCGCAGGTGACGCTATTCTTTGGCAGGCGGTTGACCCGTCCCCGGGGGCAGGACCGATAAAGATTGCGGTGAACAGGAAGAGGTGATTCGTGAGCGACTCCACGTGTTTCTTGACTGCAACCGAGGCCGCCAGGCGTCTTGGCGTCTCGGTCAAGGCTTTACGCCTCTATGAACAGCATGGGTTGATCACGCCGGTGCGAACGTCGGCGGGATGGCGAACCTATGGTCCGGTTCAAATGAGGCGTGCGGGCGAGATCGCCGCCCTGCGCTCGCTCGGCCTCGCCCTGGCACAGATCCGCCGCGTGCTCGACGGTGGTGTGCGGGAGCTAGGCCCCACCCTGGCGCTGCAGCAGGGATTACTGGAAGCGCGGGCGCGGGACCTTCAAAGTACTGTCGCCAAGGTCCAGCGGCTCCGCCGTGACCTGGCCAACGGGGCCGACAACGCGCCCGGCTTGCAGCAACTGGTGCAAGGGCAGCCGTCATCCGACAATCCCGAGGTCGCGTTCGATCTGCCATGGCCATGGGGTGGCGAGGCGTTCAAGCTGCACACGATCCATCCGCTGACCTACATCATCGGACCGCTCGGCAGCGGCAAGACACGTTTGGCCAAGGCCATTGCCACGGCCCTGCCCGGCGCGGTCTTCGTGGGTATCGATCGGTTGGAGGAGGAAGCTAGCATGGCCGCTCGCCGCCGGCTCGAGATGGAACCTCAGCTGAAATCACGCATAGACACCATTCTTGTGCGACTGGTAGACGATGGCGCCGTGGCATCGCCACCATTGACTGCTCTGTTGGTGGCATTGGAAGCGGACGCCAAGGCATTCGTTGTCGATATGGTCGAACAGGACCTCGACGCCGCTTCGCAAACCGCTTTGCTAAAGTACCTGCGTCACCGCCGTACCGACAGGCGGCCGATCTTCATGTTGACCCGGTCCAACGCTGTCCTTGACCTTGCCGCCCTCGGACCAGGCGAAGCCATCATTTTGTGCCCCGCCAACCATAGCCCGCCGACCGAGGTCGCGCCCTATCCGGGTGCCCCGGGCTACGAGACCGTCGCCAACTGCCTGGCGTCGCCGGAAGTCCGGGCACGGACGCAAGGTGTCATCGCCTGGCGACCGGAAGTGGCTTGAAGGCTTTTACGGCCGCCCTGCGTCGAACTTCGGCAGCTCGTCGTCGATGCCATAGAAATCGCCCTTGTCGGCGCAATAGATGTGGTAGCCGGGTTTAAGGTCCGTCGGCTTTTCAAAGGCGCCGGCCATGATCGACGTGTAGTCAAGCCCATCGGCTTTCCAGAACAGAGCCGACCCGCAATGACGGCAGAACCCCCGTTGTGCGCCTCCGCTCGAGCGATACCAGGTGATATCCTCGGCGCCTTCCAGCTCCAGGTCGCGGTCCAGAACATTGGTTGCGGCGTAGTAGAGCCCCGTCTGCTTGCGGCATTGCGTGCAATGGCAAAAGATCAGCTTGCGCAGCTCTCCCCGCGTCTTGAAGCGTACCGCCGCGCAAAGGCAGCTGCCGCTGTGAATATCGGACATGGTCCCCCGACCTCCCTCAATGAAAAATGCCGGGCCAGCTTCGCGAGCTGGCCCGGCATTGTCAATTTCATAGCAGTCGCCCGAGCGTCAGAAAAACTGAACCGCGCGGCGCGGCGTCTGGATCAGCCGTTGACGACCAACTTCTTCTCGTCGCGGCCGCCCTTCATGCGCTCGGCGAGCAGGAACGCCAGTTCCAGCGCCTGGTCCGCGTTGAGGCGCGGATCGCAATGGGTGTGGTAGCGATCGGCGAGATCGTCGCCCGAAAGCGCGCGCGCACCGCCGGTGCATTCGGTCACATCGTTGCCGGTCATCTCAATGTGGATACCGCCCGGATGCGAACCTTCCGCACGGTGGATCTGGAAGAAGCTTTCGACTTCCGACAGGATCCGCTCGAACGGACGGGTCTTGTAGTTGTTGAGCGTGATCGTGTTGCCGTGCATCGGATCGCAGGACCAGACGACCTTCTTGCCTTCGCGCTCGACCGCGCGGATGAGGCGCGGCAGGTGCTCGGCAACCTTGTCGTGGCCGAAGCGGCAGATCAGCGTCAGGCGGCCGGCCTCGTTGGCCGGGTTGAGCAGATCGATCAGTTCCAGCAGGCCGTCGGCCGTAAGCGACGGGCCGCACTTCAGGCCGAGCGGGTTCTTGATGCCGCGGCAGTATTCGATATGGGCGTGATCGGGCTGGCGCGTCCGGTCGCCGATCCAGATCATATGACCCGAGGTCGCGTACCAATCACCGGATGTGGAATCGACACGCGTCAGCGCCTGCTCGTAGCCGAGCAGCAGCGCCTCGTGGCTGGTGAAGAAATCGGTCTCGCGCAGGCTCGGATGGTTCTCCGAGGTGATGCCGATCGCTTTCATGAAATCCATGGTCTCGGAGATCCGGTCGGCGAGCTTGCGGTAGCGCTCGGCCTGCGGGCTGTCCTTGACGAAGCCGAGCATCCACTGGTGCACGTTGTCGAGGTTGGCGTAGCCACCCATCGCGAAAGCACGCAGGAGGTTGAGCGTCGCGGCGGACTGGCGGTAGGCCATGATCTGGCGTTCCGGATCCGGAACGCGTTCGGCTTCCGTGAACTCGATGCCGTTGATGATGTCGCCACGGTAGCTCGGCAACTCGACGTCGCCCTGCTTCTCGATGTTGGAGGAGCGCGGCTTGGCGAACTGGCCGGCGATACGGCCGACCTTGACCACCGGCTGCTGGGCACCGAACGTCAGGACGACGGCCATCTGCAGGAAAGCGCGGAAGAAGTCGCGGATCGTGTCGGCACCGTGCTCGGCGAAGCTTTCGGCGCAATCGCCGCCCTGCAGCAGGAAGCCGCGGCCCTCGGCAACATTGGCAAGCGCGCTCTTCAGACGCCGCGCTTCACCGGCAAACACCAGCGGCGGATACTTAGCGAGTTTCGCTTCCGTTGCCGTCAATGCAGCGAGGTCCGGATAATCCGGCACCTGCTGGATGGGTTTCTGCCGCCAGCTATTCGGAGTCCAAGTCTGTGCCATTTCGATCACCTGTTGTCTGCCGCGGACGTTTGCCCGCGCGGGTCGCGCCCTGACGGTTTCGATGCCGCCCGGTATTCGGAAATTTCACTGCGTCCGCGCCCTGCTCCAGCGCATGGGTCAAGCCATAGCGCCCGCCCGAAGCCGGTCACTTCGCGGATGCGGGCTTATAGACGTTAAGCGATGGCTTGGAAAGACATCCTACCAGAATTCATGGCTTTCAGCGTCAGGGAAAGCGAAGCGGCGGCGGGCTCAGCCGACCCGCTCGCCCTTGTGAACGCGATAGCTTGGCGCATACATCGTCACCAGTTCCTCCGAAGCGGTCGGATGAACGGCCATCGTCCGGTCGAAGTCGTCCTTGGTGCAACCGGCTTTCAGCGAAATGCCAAGCAACTGTGCCATCTCTCCGGCGTCATGGCCGAGGATATGGGCGCCCAGCACCTTGCGGTCGGCAGCGTTGACGATCAGCTTCATGATCGTCTTTTCCTTGCGACCGGAAAGCGTCGCCTTCATCGGCCGGAACTCGGCGCGATAGACTTCCAGGTCCTCGAACTTGCGTCCGGCCTGCTCTTCGCTGAGGCCGACCGTGCCGATTTCCGGCTGAGAGAAGACGGCCGTTGCGATCAGGTCGTGGTCGGGCGAGACAGGGTTGTTCTTGTACTCGGTCTGGATGAAGCACATCGCCTCGTGGATCGCCACCGGCGTCAGCTGAACGCGGTCGGTGACATCGCCGAGCGCATAGATGCCAGGCGCACTGGTGCGCGAGAAGGCATCGACGACGATCGCGCCACGCTCATCGGTCTTCACGCCGGCGCTCTCAAGCCCAAGCCCCCTGGTGTTCGGCACGCGGCCGAGCGCCAGCATCACCTGGTCAACAACGATTTCGCCGTGCTTCATCGTCTGCGCCACACGCCTGCCGTCGGTGTCGGTTGCGACCGATTGAATAATGTCTTCGCAAAGGATCCGGATGCCCTTTTCCTCCATCGCCGCATGCAGGCCACGGCGAAGATCCTGGTCGAAACGCGACAGAATTTCCTTGCCGCGATAGATCAGCGTCGTCTCGACGCCCAGACCGTGGAAGATGTTGGCGAACTCGACAGCGATATAGCCGCCGCCGGCGATCAGGATCGACTTCGGCAGTTCCGCGAGATCGAAGGCCTCGTTGGAAGAGATGCAGAGTTCATGCCCCGGCAGCGCGTCGTGCGGCGTCGGATGGCCACCGACGGCAATGACGATGCGCTCGGCAGTCACGGTCTTGCCGGTGTCGAGCAGACGAACGGTGTTCGGGCCGACGAGTTCCGCCCGGGTACGCAGGATCTCAGCGCCGGCATTGGCGAGCCCCTTCTGGTAGAGGCCTTCAAGCCGCGTGATTTCCTGCTCCTTGGCAGCGACGAGCTTCTGCCAATCGAAGCGGCTTTCACCGACCGACCAACCGAACCCAGCCGCATCCTCGAAGTGCTCGGCATATTGCGATGCGTACACGTAGAGCTTCTTCGGCACGCAGCCGCGGATGACGCAGGTGCCGCCATAGCGGAACTCTTCCGCGATCGCGACCTTCTTGCCCAGGCTCGCTGCCAGCCGACCGCTTCTGACGCCACCGGAGCCGCCACCGATTACGAAGAGGTCATAGTCGAAAGCGGGCATGGGCGAACTCCTGAAGGTCGTGCAGACTGCAATTGGGACAATGTGAGCACCGTCCGGTCGGCATTTCGCCGACGGCATGCCCCGCCCGGGGTGGGAGCCCCGTCGCAGGCACATATAGTGTTGCACTGCAGAAAAAGAAAAGCCCGGATTGCTCCGGGCTCCTCAAAACGTGATGACTTCGTCGGGCTGGCCCAAGGTCAGTTCAACTGGCCTCAGATTATTGAGCCGGCGCCGCCGGCGTGCCTTCAACAAGCGCCGGGGCCGACGTGCCGACCTTGGCGTCAAGCGACTTCGTCGCTTCCGTGTTAAGATCGCGCGAGACGCCAGCGGCCCAGATGTCGGCAGCCTTCAACAGTTCGCGCGAAGCGATCGGGCCATCGTTCAGAAGCTTCTTGCCAGCCGTCGAGTTGTAGAACTCGGAAATGGCGTTCAGCTCTTCGAGCGTAAAGGTCTTGGCGTAAATCGTCGCAGCTTCGTTTTCGAGGTCGGCGCGGCGTGCAGCCAGCGTCAAAGCCTTTTCGTCGACGGTCGCGGTGATCAGCTCCTGGAAGTTCGGCGAAGCCTGGATCAGGGTGTTTTTCAGACGCTCGGCGAGGTTCGGCAGGATGTTGTCAAAGCTGTTGGTGACACCAAGTGCCGCGATGGTCGCGCGAGCGGCCTTGATCTGTTCTTCGGACACGTCCTGAGCCTGGACTGCCGGAATGGATGCAGAAAGGAGAACCGCGGTGGCTGCGAAAGTGCGGACAAGACCTGCGAGTTTGTTCATTTTTATCCATGCTCCTGTGTTTGTCGCATGCTGCCCGGGCGATTGCCGCCGCCAGGCCCGCATGTGTGGTAACCTGTTTTCTTCACCGTTCCCGGCTCCTCACGGAGCCACGGGAACCGGCTCAAGACGCGGTCAGAATGCGTGCCTCTTCCGGTCCGGCAATAATTGCCAGCGATGCGATGCCGATGAAAAGACCATGCTCGACGACGCCGGGAATGGCATTCAGCTCTCCCGCGAGCGCATCTGCATCAGGAATACGGCCAAAAGATGCGTCAAGAATGAGGTGTCCACCATCGGTCTTGAACGGGCCGTCGCCTGAGTTGCGCACGGAAATATCGCCAGAAAGGCCAAGCCGCGACGCCACTTTTTCGATGGCGATCCGCGTTGCCACCTGACCGAAGGGATTGACCTCGATCGGCAGCTTGAACGCACCGAGAACGTCGACGACTTTCGATTCGTCGGCAATGACGATCATGCGCCTGGAAGCAGCCGCGACGATCTTTTCACGGAGCAGCGCACCACCGCCGCCCTTGATCAACCGCAAGCGGCCGTCGACCTCGTCGGCGCCGTCGATCGTCAGATCGAGTTCGGGAAGTTCGTCCAGCGACTTCAGTTGCACGCCGAGTTCCAGGCAGAGCCGTGCCGTGCGCTCGGAGGTCGGAACGCCCTCGATGCGAAAGCCTCCGGCGACCTTTTCGGCCAGCAGCCGAACAAATTCCTCCGCCGTCGATCCGGTGCCGATGCCAAGTCGCATGCCGTCTTCGACATGTTCGAGCGCCGCTGCCGCGGCTTTGATTTTCATTTGGCGGGCGTCCATGCGCCAGTCGCTCCCTTTCGTTCACCGGATGTGGATGTGGTAACCCCACCTTTCCCATCCGTTTTCCGCTGAGACACTTACACGCCCCAAGCTGCAAACAAAAGCCAAATTCAAAGGCGCCGCCCGGATTCCCGCACCCTTCCCGCGCACACTTGCCATTGCATTCCGGCGCAACTTCGCCTACCCGGACGGCAACTCTTTTCCGCTGCGCGAGGTTCTTCCCTTGTCTTCCCCCATTGTCGTCTTTGATCTCGACGGAACTCTTGTCGATACGGCACCGGATCTGGTGGCGAGCCTCAACCATGCGGTGACCCAGGCAGGTGTCGAGCCCGTCACTTACCGCGATCTCACCCACCTCGTCGGCCATGGTGCCCGCGCGATGATCGAGCGCACTTTCGCAATGCGCAACAAGCCGCTCGATGAAGATGCACTCGCCTGGCAGATGAAGGAGTTCGTCGACTTCTATCATGGCTCGATGCCCGGTGATTCCCTTCCCTATCCCGGCATGCTCGACGCGCTCGACCGGCTGACGGCAGCCGGGTTCAAGCTCGCCGTCTGCACCAACAAGCCGGAAATGTTGGCAAATCGCCTGCTTGAGCGCCTCGGCCTCCTCGACCGCTTCGCGGCGGTGTCGGGCGGCGACACGTTCGAAATCCGCAAGCCGAACGCCGACCATCTGCTGCGCACGATCGAAAACGCCGGCGGCAGCGCTCGGCACTCTGTGATGGTTGGCGACAGCCTCAACGATATCCTGGTCGCCCGCAACGCCGTGATCCCGTCGATCGCCGTCCCGTTCGGCTATTCGGACGTTCCGATTGAAAGCCTGGAGCCGACGCTGATCATCCGTCACTTCGACGAACTGACGCCGGAGCTGGTCACAGGACTTTTCAACGGCAGGTGAGTTGCGGCCCTGGAGCCGGCTTGGAGGATCCAAGTCGCTTCACAGCAACGATTGACTTCATCGCCAAGACGGATCGCAGTACTGCCGATGCCCGATGGGTCGGCGGATGTACACCAATGCGACGCGACAGCTCGCTATTTCGCGGACCGCCAGAATGAAACGACCCCATGGAGGTTCTCCATGGGGTCACAAATTCGGTGAACACGGATGGCATCAATGCCCGCCGAGCGCCTTTGGCGCAGATTTACCCCTCGGCCCGGCGGGCGTTGCGGGTCGCCTCGAAGGCGCGGTTCATGTACATGTCGCGCTCGTATACGTCGTCGAAATACTCGACGACACCGTCCTTGTTCGGCCAGGCGGTGAAATAGGCGACGTAAACCGGAACCTTCTGCGGCACCTGCAGCGCCTTGTTGCGGCCGCCGCCGATTTCCTTGCCGACATCCTCCACGCTGGTGCCAAGCACGGCTGCTGCCATCCGGCGCGGATCGGCAAGCCGGATACAACCGTGGCTGAGCGCACGCTGATCACGCTTGAAGAAGCTCTTCGACGGCGTGTCGTGCATGTAGATGGCATGTGCGTTCGGGAACAGGATCTTCAGCTCACCCAGCGCGTTATCGCTGCTCGGCGGCTGGCGCACCGCAACCGACGCAGTCGATCCGTTCCAGTTGACCGAAGACGACGGCACCGAACGGCCACCGACTTCCACCTGATAGCCCATCCGATCGAGATAATTGGGATCGTTGCGCAGCTTCGGCAGCATCTCGTTGATGATGATCGACTGCGGAACGCCCCAGTACGGATTGACCTCGACGGTCTGGATCTCGTCCTGGAAGAAATAGGTCTGGTTCGCCTTGGAACCGACGACGACACGCATGGAAAACTGCTCGGTGCCATTGTCGGTATAGGAAGCGGTAAAGGCCGGCTGATTGATAAAGACGTAGCGGTTGCCAAGACCGTCGGGAAGCCAGCGCGCCTGTTCCATCGCGACTTCGAGCTTGCTGATCTTGGCTGCGGTGCTGTCGCCACCCGTCAGGATGCGCAGCGAGGCCTGCCCCACCACGCCATCGGCCTTCAGCCCATGTTCCTTCTGGAAGGCTTCAACCAGTGCGACCAGCTCAGGCGTGTAATCCGGCGTGCCCTGGTAGGCCGCCAGCACTGCGGCATGATCCGTCTTCAGCGTCTCGGAACCCTTGATGCGGATGCCGGCGACAATGTTGGCGAGTTCAGGATTGCTCTGACCAGGCTTCAACAGCGTGCCCGGTGCGATTTCGACGCGCTGCTCCACGCCCTTCTCGGCGCGAAGGCGCTCGAGTTCCACCGACAGGGCGGCGAACTGCTCGCTTTTCGGGTTCTGATCGTTGAGCAGCGTGGCGACATCGGCACTTGCCGACATCTTGTCGAGGAAGGCGCCGAGATCGACGGACTTGCGCTTGAAATCGTGGTAGCCGGAAATCTTGTTGGGATCGATGCGGCCACGCACGGTGTCCTGCACATAGGACAACGTTGCGATCGACAGCGACACTTCGAACTGAACCAGTTCCTTTTCGCGAGCGATCATATCGCCGCGATCGAAATCATCGGCCGGCACTTGGACGGCATAATCCTGCGGATCGAGGCCGACCTTTGCCGCATCGGCGAGAACGGTAATTGCCGCCTTAGCCCGCGCGCTTGCGCCATTTGCGTCGATCCAGACGAAATCCGAACGCGAACCATAATGCGTCTCGATGGCCTTGGCGACGTCCGAGGTCGCACGAGCCTCGACCTCAGGCATGAACTGGCGGGCATCGGTCAACGGGGCACGCAGCATCGGCGGCAGTGCGCCATTGCGCACGGATCCGGTAACGACCGGATCGAGCAGCTTGTCGGTGGCGATCCGGCGCAACGGCTCAGCCTTGTAGGTGTAATACTGCGGACCAGTGACCTTCGGCAGAGGCTTGGAAACCGCATTCTGCTGCGGCTCGACCATGGAGCCGACGCCCGGAAGCGACTGCGGTTGCGACGTCTGAGGTTCCGGCTTCTTCCTGCCTGCCCGGATGAAATCACCGAGCGTGAAGGCCGATGCCGGCCGCGCATCCAAGGTCGCGATCGCACAGCCGCTCATGAGCGCTACGATCGCTGCCGTCTTAAATATTCTCATGTGAAACTGCGTCCCCGTATCGCGTTGTCGCCGAACTCGGCTTTAGCCAGATTCTCGCCACGCCCTCGTGCTCCAAAACTTATAGAAAAGGATGGTGAATGAAAAGGAAACGAGCCTCCCGCAGACCGCATGAAACCACCTCTGCGCGACAAAAAAACCGCTTCATTTCCAGGACGTTCGAGTGGCCGTAAAAATTTGATTTGCATCGACATTCATACCGTTGCCGCACGGCCCGCGTCGGAAAACCTGCCCTTTCGGCAAGCAAGGAAGGTAATGAATGTGACTGAAACGCCACAAGATATGGTAGCCGGCACGCGGCGCGAATCACTGGTAGTACCGCAGCCAAAGCCGCCCTTTGTCGCAAGCCTGCCTTTCAAACGATTGTAGCATTGCCCCTACGGGGCCACCTCTTTACAAGCCTTGCCAGCCGGGGCAGAGAGAGGCCCGGCACCTTGGGGAAGGGACGGCCGGTTGCGACCGCGTCCCCTCGCCCAGACTTCATGAACCGCATGACGAAGGCAGGGATCACGATGACATCGACGCGCACGGAAACAGATACGTTCGGCCCCATAGAAGTGGCAAACGACCGCTATTGGGGCGCCCAGGCCCAGCGATCCCTAGGCAACTTCAAGATCGGTTGGGAAAAGCAGCCGGCGTCGATCGTCCGCGCTCTCGGCATCGTCAAGCAGGCAGCCGCGCGCACCAACATGGCGCTCGGTCGCCTCGATGCAACCATTGCCGATGCGATCGTCAAGGCATCGCAGGAAGTCATCGACGGCAAGCTGAACGAGCATTTCCCGCTCGTCGTCTGGCAGACCGGTTCGGGCACCCAGTCGAACATGAACGCCAACGAGGTCATTTCCAACCGCGCGATCGAACTGATGGGCGGTGTCATGGGCTCGAAGAAGCCGGTTCACCCCAACGACCATGTCAATATGAGCCAGTCGTCGAACGACACCTACCCGACGGCCATGCACATCGCCTGTGCTGAACGGGTAACCCACGACCTGCTGCCGGCGCTGAAACACCTGCACAAGGCGCTTGAGGCCAAGGTCAAGGCGTTCGACCACATCATCAAGATCGGCCGCACCCACACCCAGGACGCAACCCCGCTGACGCTTGGCCAGGAGTTCTCCGGCTATGCGGCGCAGGTTGCCTCGTCGATCAAGCGCATCGAGATGACCCTTCCCGGCCTTTGCGAGCTGGCACAAGGCGGCACTGCCGTCGGTACCGGCCTTAACGCACCCATCGGCTTTGCCGAACAGGTCGCGGATGAAATCGCCAAGATCACCGGTATCGCCTTCACCACCGCGCCGAACAAGTTCGAGGCGCTGGCAGCCCACGATTCCATGGTCTTCAGCCACGGTGCGATCAACGCCGCTGCCGCCGCCCTCTTCAAGATCGCCAACGACATCCGATTCCTCGGTTCCGGCCCCCGTTCGGGCCTCGGCGAACTGTCACTGCCTGAAAACGAACCGGGCTCGTCGATCATGCCGGGCAAGGTCAACCCGACCCAGTGCGAAGCCCTCACCCAGGTCTGCGTCCAGGTGTTCGGCAACAACGCGGCGCTGACTTTCGCCGGCAGCCAAGGCCATTTCGAGCTCAACGTCTTCAACCCGCTGATGGCCTACAACTTCCTGCAGTCGGTACAGTTGCTCGCCGATGCCGCGGTCTCCTTCACCGACAACTGCGTCGTCGGCATCGAAGCCCGCGAAGACAACATCAAGGCTGCGCTTGACCGCTCGTTGATGCTGGTAACGGCGCTGGCACCGAAGATCGGCTACGACAACGCGGCAAAGATCGCCAAGACCGCACACAAGAACGGCACGACGCTGCGCGAAGAAGCGGTCGGCGGCGGCTACGTCACCAACGAAGAGTTCGACGCGGTCGTCCGTCCGGAAACAATGATCAGCCCGGCATGATCGACTTATCGCTGCCGCGGCGCCTTGATCGGCGTCGTGGCAGGCGACAACCCTACATAACCGCAACGCCGCATTGTCTGCTTTAAGTCGAATTGTCTTCTTTCAAGGAAGAAAACATTAAGACTTCGCAAATCATTTGCCCCTAAAAATCAGTACCCGTAAGCAATGAGTAATATTGAGGGTTTGCGGATGCAAACGGTCACATCTGGAAAAACGCAGGCTCCGGATATCGCAGCGCAGGTGACCCATGCGATGCGCATGATGGGCGTTTCGCCGATACCGCGCAATTACGAGCTGTATTACGAAGCCTATCTCGGTTCGAACCCGCAACTGTCCAAGGAGCTCGCAGCCCTCGGCAGCCGGGCGACCCAGGAAGAACTCGACGCGATCGGCGCGCAATATTTCAGCCATATCCACCGTTCGACCGGCATCGAGCGCGCCCATAACAGCCTCGCCGCCAAGCTGGCCGAGCTGGTCAACCTGTTGAAGGACAAGCAATATGCGCTCGAAAGCTACAACAAGGTTCTCGACGAAGCATACGTCAACATTACCAGCAAGAGCGCTTCCAGCGCCGACATCCTGCGCCACGCCATCGGCATCCTGACCGAAGCGACCGCCGACACGATGAGCCAGGGCAAGGAACGCGTCCAGACCGTTGTGCAGAAGTCCTTCGAGATGGAGGTCATTCGCCAGGAACTCGACGAGTACAAGCGGATCGCCAACACCGACTCGCTGACGCGGCTCGCTAACCGCCGCGCTTTCGACGACAATCTCGCAGCCGTCTACAACAACGACCACCAGAAGAATTTCACCGGCCTGCTGGTCGCCGATATCGACCACTTCAAGAAGGTGAACGACACGTTCGGCCACCCGGTCGGCGACAAGATCCTGGCGACGGTCGGCAGCGTCATTCGCGCCAATGTCCGGCGCGATGCTTTCGTGGCGCGGACTGGCGGCGAAGAATTCGCCATCATCCTCAACGATAGCAGCCAGGAAGAATGCCTGCAGATTGCAGATCGCATTCGCACGGTGCTGGCGGGCACGCCGTTTCGCAACTCCAAGACGGGCGTCAATTACGGCCCGATCACCCTGTCGGTCGGCGTCTGCATGGCGACTGCCGCCGAGGATGCGGTCGACCTCTACAACAAGGCGGATATCGCGCTCTACTCAGCCAAGAATGCCGGCCGCAACAAGACGATGCTGTTCGAAGACGGCATGCGCAAGGAATCCGGCCGCAACTGGCTGATCTACAGGCGCTAGCGAGATATCGCCAATCCCCTCGTGAAATGGCGCCCGATCGGCGCCATTTTCGTTTCGCCTCCCGTTCCCTTGGAAACAGCCAGATCGGATTGCACCCGCTACAACCCTGACAACAGGGAACAACCGCTACGAAAAGCGCGATCGGTTCCCACAGTCCGAGGGGGAAAACCGACATGAAGCGCATTTTTGCCGCGATGACTGCAACCGCCCTGATGGCCGCAACAGCGGCAACCGCCCACGCGAAGGACGTCAGGCAGGATCCGATTACCGTTGCCTCGCTCGACAGCGCCGCCGCCAACACCGGCTGGCTTCAGGTGTTGTCGCAAGGCGGCACCCGAAAGAAGGCGAAGCGCGGCGACATCAGCCAGTCGCCGATCGCCCGCGAACTCGTTGCCTTCTCGGCCACCGCAGCGCCAGGCACCATCATCATCGACAACTCCGAGCGCCGGCTCTACCACGTCGTCGGCCGCGGCATCGCTATCAAATACGCCGTCAGCGTCGGGCGTAAAGGGTTTCTCTGGACCGGCACCAACACCGTCAGCCGCAAGGCCGAATGGCCGACCTGGGTGCCACCGGAGGACATGCGCGTTCGTGAAGCCAAGAAGGGGAAGCTGCTGCCGGCGAGCATGGAAGGCGGCCTCGACAATCCACTCGGTGCCCGCGCCATCTACCTCGGTTCGACGATCTACCGCATTCACGGAACGAACCAGCCCCTGTCGATCGGCAAGGCGATGTCATCGGGCTGTATCCGCATGGCCAACGAGGACGTCGAGCACCTCTATGCCAATGTCGAGATCGGCGCGACGGTGGTCGTTCGCGACTGAGCGATCGATCGCGGCAAGCTTGCGCCACGGACGGTTTGATCCTACCGACAGGCAGAGGCGCTCGCCTGTTTCGCAATGGAGATCAGTTCCGGCCGGTATTCAAAATGCATGGTGTCGAAATGATACCAGCGCCCGCCCCAGATGAAGCCGTGCTTCTCGAAAATCTCGACGATGTCGAGCGGATAGCGGTTTCGATAGGCCGCCGCCCCGCTCTTGCCGCCGCCGGACCAGCGCCAATAGTCGGCAAAGCCGGTGTTGAGGTCGATCGCAGCACCGAAGCTGTGCACCGAGAGCGTGCGCGTACCAGCGATATTGCGCCAGTTGAAAGTCCCGGAGCTGGGGACAAGATACCGCTTCAGTTTCGGTCGTGCGGCGAGTTCGCCCTCGACCGCCTGCAGCGCCTTGGCCACGCCATGCCTGCGCGTGACCTTCAGACGCTCGCCGAACCAATCGACCGAGACGAGGTCGCGCCTGATGCTTGCAGCGCTTCCGCCATAGAGGCGTTTCATCAAGGCCTCGCTGCGGATTCGCCCCGGATCGAAATCGGCAGCCGGCGGCCTTGCGCAGGCGCCAAGCGGATAGATCTGCGAAAGACTGTCTTCGATGTCGCCGGACGCGAGCTTTTCGGCGTGGCTCTTCCGCCTGCCGTCGTCGATAGGAAGCGCCGCGCCGCCGTCGCGCAGCGTCAGCTTATCCTTGCCGACCTCGGCGATCATCTCAGGATAGGCCCTGGCCAGCAATTCGAGTTTCTCGTGCAGCGTCGGATCGGCAGCAAGGGTTTCGCCGACGCACGCCGAAAGAAACAGGAAGGCCGCCCTGAGACAGGTGCTCTTAGAACCACGTCGCATCGCGTCCCCATCTCCTGGCGCTCCCGATCCGGTCGAATACCGGACACTGGAAGGCACGGCCGAACGATCCAATCTACCACATGGTCTTGGCGGCGCGCTCCGGCCATTCGCGGTCATAGGTTTCCCGGTCGAAGTCCGCCTTGGCGGCCTTCACCAGCGCGCCGGGCGTCGGAAGTGTGGCGGGATCGATGAAACGTTCGGCGTTCCAGATCTGCGACCGCATCAACGCACGGGCGCATTGAAAATAGACTTCGCCGATGGTCACGACGATGACGCTGCGCGGGTTCTTGCCATCAACCTCGAAGGAACCGATCAGCGCCGGATCGATGCTGACCACCGCGGTTCCATTGATCCGCATCGTTGTGTTCGATCCGGGCACCAGGAACATCAGCGCCACGCGTGGATCGCGCACGATATTGGCAAGCGAATCGACCCGGTTGTTGCCGCGCCAGTCGGGCATCAACACGGTCTTGTCGTCGGCAACCCTGACAACGCATTGGTCGTCGCCTCGAGGCGAACAGTCGAGCCCTTCTGGACCCACAGTTGCAAGTGCTGCAAAGGGAGAAGCCTCGATCATCTGCCTGTACTCGGCGGTCAGCGCTCTGGTTACCTTTGCCAACGATGATTCGCTGGCGCTGCCGTAAAGCGCATTCAATTCCTCAACCGAACTAATGACCGTCATTCCGTCCTCCCGCCAATGCACGATATCCGCACGTCGACATCGATGCACGGAATCATGCCGCCAATCCAATAGCAGCAGAAAGCCTTGCGCCACTGAAAAGGCGCACAACGCTGCAGATCGAAGTGATCCTTTCGACGGATAGCATGACGGGCATGTGACGGAATATGCGAAGTTGGTAGAAACAGCCTCGCGCGAGAGCGCGAGTGATGCGAATTCCCGCGTGAGTTGCAAGACGGCCTCAGGCCGCAGCCTTTCGATCCTCGCCATGGACGAAGGCATTGATCCTGTCGATGACGGGTGCTGCGGAGACGATGCGGCGATGGCCATAGCCGTTCGCCCAATGAAGTTCGACATTGGGTCCGGCAGCCGCGTAACGGCGCGCATGGTCGGCCGAAACCTCCTTGTCGTCTTCCGCATGGATGATCAATGTCGGCACGGCCCTGGCGGCAAGGATCCTGGCCGCATCGAAATCGTCCAGCCGACGCCCAGCCAACCGCTCGACGACGCCTTCAAACGCTTGCTGCGTCTTCGGTGACAGGCGAAGAATTTTGCCAAACCCCTTGAACAGCCACGTCATCTCGCTCGGCGCACCGATGAGGACAAGCTTCTTTGCCACATGGCTGGGCACGTCGCAGACGACACCACCCGCCGCGCAAGCCAGGCTGCCGCCGCCGAAGGAATGGCCGACGCTCACATCGAAGCCGCCGAAATGCCGCCAGGCGGCGTCAATGGCGCGCACCGCTGCCACCATCGTCAGCGTACGGCCCGGCGAGGCGCCGTGCCCCGGCCAGTCGAGCGTCACCACTTCGGCACCGCCGGCAACCAGACCCTCGATCATGCTCGCGAGATAGTCGCTGCGCGATCCCCAACCGTGGACGAGCAGCACACGCTTGGTATTGGCTGCATTGCGCGGACCTGCGAAGTGCCGCGCCATGACCCACCCACCGGCATAGGAGAGCGTCACCGGCTTGCCCTTGGCAATCACGGGCGCCGCAGCGGCCAGTGCCGCACGCTCCTTGGCGTTCTTCGGCTTGCGCCCGGGCGTCACAGTGAACAGCTTGAAGACCAGCCGGCCGGCGGCCTCCGGTGAAATGAGCGACACGCCGGCAAGCGTATGGCGGATGACCTTGATCGCAAAGGATGCCATAGTGAGATTCTCTTAATATGTTCAATGCTGAACATTATTGTACAACGATGAACAAAAATCAAGTGACGAACGAACAGCATCATTTTCCCTGGGACCACCCGCGTTTTCGCAGCTGGATTGCCGTTGCCCGCGCCTGTCAGCTGATGCAGCAGACGATGACGCGCTCGCTCGCGCATCTCGACATCAAGACGCCGCATCTCGACATCCTGATCAACCTCTATCGCTTCGACGGGATCTCGCAGCAGGAGCTTGCCCGCAAGCTGCTGGTGGGGCGGTCGAACATGAGCATGTTGCTGCCGCAGCTCGAGAAGCGCGGGTTGATCGAGCGCCGCGGCGACGACAAGGACAAGCGCGTCCTGCGACTGTCGCTGACGCCAACCGGTCGCACGCTGACCGAAGAGGCGATGGAGGTTCAGACCGGGCTCATCCAGAAACTGATGGAGGATGCGCCGCTCGAGGAGTGCATGGTGGTGGCGCAATCCATGGAGCGGCTGATCGCCGTTCTCCTGAAGGACGAAAACGAGCTTGCCTGACGGCGCGGCGGGCGCCAGCCTGTCACCAGCCAGTTAGCCTTCCTGTGCTTCACGCGCTTCCGCCTCGGCGCGCTCGCGCGCGGTTCTCGAGGCGATGAGGTCCGACGGCTGCGCGTTGCCGCGGATCAGCTGCCGCCCGGCATAGATGCCGCCGATCGTTTCAAGTGCGAAGCGCTCCTTGTCGAGGTCGCGGAACTCTTCGATCACCTCCGCCGCAGTTTCCGCATCTTCGCCGAGCACGTTCAGCACCTGCGTGCCGAAGACGAGCGCCGATTCGAAGGTTTCGCGGATCTCGAAGTCGACGCCGGCATGGAGGAGATCGATGGCATGGCCGCGGTCGAACGCCCGCGCCAGCACCGGCACCAACGGAAACTCTTCCTTGGCGGTGTGGGCGATCTTGATCGCCGCCGCCTTGTCGTCAACGCAGATCAGGATTGCCCTTGCCGTCGCCGCACCGGCCGCATGCAGGATATCGCTGCGCGAACCGTCGCCGTAAAAGACGCGGAAGCCGAAGTTCGAGGCGTCGCGCACGAACTCCGCATCCTTGTCGATCAGCGACAGCTTGTAACCGCGCGCGAGCAGCGGCTGGCTGACGATCTGCCCGAAGCGGCCGAAGCCGATCATCAGCACTGTGCCCTCGACATTCTCGGGCACTTCCAGATCGTCGGTCTTCGGCGGTACCGGTTTGGCGAACCTGCCGTGGATAAAAATCGCAATTGGCGTCAGCATCATCGACAGGATGATCGTCGCCGTCAGCGTCGCATTGGCCTCGGCATCGATGATGCCGGCAGAGACCGCAGCCGCATAGAGCACGAAGGCGAACTCGCCGCCCTGCGCCATCAGGACGGCACGCTCAAGGCTCTCGCTGTGGCAGGCACGCAGCAGCCGGGCAACGGCGTAGATCAGCACGCCCTTCAGCGCCATGTAAGCGACCACGGAAATCACCACGATCTGCCAGTTGGCTGCAATCACCGAAAGGTCGATCGCCATCCCGGCGCCGAGAAAGAACAGGCCGAGCAGGATACCGCGAAACGGCTCGATATCGGCTTCGAGCTGGTGGCGGAAAGAAGACTCCGACAACAGCACACCGGCAAGAAACGCGCCCATCGCCATCGACAACCCGCTCTGTTGCATCGCGAGCGCCGAACCGAGGACAACGAGCAACGCCGCCGCCGTCATCACCTCGCGAGCGCCGGCTGCAGCCAGAAGCCGGAAGAGCGGGTTGAGCAGGTAGCGCCCGGCAATCACCAGCGCCACGACTGCCGCAAAGGCAATGGCGACAGCCATCCAGCGTTCGGATGGATCGGTGGCAGCGCCACTGCTGCCCAAGAGCGTGACGATCACCAGCAGCGGCACGATCGCCAGGTCCTCGAACAAAAGGATCGCGATCATGCGCTGCCCCTTCAGCGTCGAGATCTCGTTTCGCTCCTGCAGCATCTGCATGACGATCGCGGTCGAGGTCAAAACGAAGCCGGTGCCCGCGATGAAGGAGGGAATGGGCTGAAAGCCTAGCGCCAGACCGACCGTGGTCAGGCCGGCGATGCAGGCAAGCACCTGTGCGGCGCCGAGGCCGAAGATGTCCTTGCGCATGCTCCAGAGCTTCGATGGCTGCATCTCAAGCCCGATGATAAACAGGAACATCACCACGCCGAGTTCGGCCACATGGAGGATCGCCTGCGGCTCGGTGAAGAAACGCAGACCGAACGGGCCGATCACCAATCCGGCGAAGAGATAGCCGAGCACCGACCCGAGGCCGATGCGCTTGAACAGCGGCACGGCGACGACACCGGCGGTCAGCAGCACGACCACCTGTGTCAGGTCATTCGCATTAGATGCATCGGCCAACAGACCGTCTCCTTCTTAAAAGGTTCAGTGGGCTCAAAAGGTTCAGCGCGGCTTTTCGGTCTTGTCGCGTGACATGCCCTTGTCGGCGAGTTCCTGTTCGTAAGCTGCAAACAGCTCTTCGCCCTTCTCGCCCAGTTCGCGCAGATAGGTCCAGGTAAAGATGCCTGTGTCGTGAAAATCATCGAATCCGATGCGCACGGCATAGTTTCCGGTCGGCTGCACAGAGATGATCTGGACATTGCGCTTGCCGGGCACCGTCACCCGCTGGCCAGGCCCGTGGCCCTGCACCTCGGCCGACGGCGAAAGCACGCGCAGCATCTCCGCCGAGAGATCGAAGGATGCGCCGTCGTTGAAGGCGACGACGAGGCGATGGCGGTCTTTCGAGACGCGCAGTTCCGTCGGCCAGATTTCGCTCATGATGTCTGCTCCTGTTTTCAAGCTCACGCTTAACGGAAGAATCGCCCGCCGAGAATTACCCGGCTTTTCCAATCAACACTTTGCGACAGGATGCGCCTTGACGCGACCACGTTTGCTGACGACATTGGAGGTGCTGGGAGAATGACGTGTGAACACAGCAACGATAGTTAGAAACGGCGCTACGGCGCTCGTCGACAAGACCGCCCCGATGATCGATCCGTTCGGCCGGGCGATCACCTATCTGCGCGTGTCCGTCACCGATCGCTGCGATTTCCGCTGCACCTACTGCATGGCGGAACACATGACCTTTCTGCCGAAGAAGGACCTGCTGACGTTGGAAGAACTCCACCGGCTCTGTTCCGCCTTCATCGCCAAGGGCGTCCGCAAGCTTCGGCTGACAGGTGGCGAGCCGCTGGTGCGCAAGAACATCATGTTTCTGGTGCGCGAACTCGGCCGCGAGATCGAGGCGGGACGGCTGGATGAGCTGACGCTGACGACCAATGGGTCGCAGCTCGCCAAACACGCCGCGGAACTGGCCGAATGTGGCGTACGCCGCATCAACGTCTCGCTCGACACGCTCGATCCGGCAAAATTCCACCAGATCACCCGCTGGGGCGATCTCGGCAAGGTCATCGAAGGCATCGACGCCGCGCAAGCCGCCGGCATCAAGGTCAAGATCAACGCCGTCGCGCTCAAGGGCTTCAACGACGCCGAAATCCCCGACCTGATGCGCTGGGCGCATGGGCGCGGCATGGACCTGACCTTGATCGAGACCATGCCGATGGGCGAGATCGAGGAAGATCGCACCGACCACTACATGCCGTTGTCGGACATGCGCCGCCAGCTCGAAGAGCAGTTCACGCTGTCCGACATCGCCTACAAGACAGGCGGGCCTGCCCGCTATCTCGAAGTTACCGAGACCGGCGGTCGGCTCGGCCTGATCACGCCGATGACCCATAACTTCTGCGAGAGCTGCAACCGCGTGCGGCTGACCTGCACCGGCACGCTCTACATGTGCCTCGGCCAGAACGATGCCGCCGACCTGCGCACGGCGCTTAGGGCCTCTGAAGATGACGGCTATCTCGGCCAGGTGATCGACGAGGCTATCGGCCGCAAGCCCAAGGGCCACGATTTCATCATCGACCGCGAACACAACCGCCCCGCCGTCGCCCGCCACATGAGCGTCACCGGCGGCTGAGCCGACCAATATCTCTCAGTGTATTGACTGCCCCTCATCCGCCTGCCGGCACCTTCTCCCCGCAGGCGGGGAGAAGGGCGCGTGTTGTTGCACGCTCGCCTCGCTCGCACGCTGAGCCTTGATCCCAAAATTCGCCGCCCGGAATGCAGCGCGGCGGGATGCGCCTTGCGACCGCTACCAGGATGGTCAATGACCGCCCCGCCATCGAGGTCAACGAACTGCTTCCCCGGCCTATGCTGCGACGATCTAAGCTCGGGTTCTTCCTTGATGAAGCCATCGGAGAAAGGTCCAAATTGCGATCATTCCGATAAAAGTGGCGACGGTCATTGTAGCAACAAAGCTCGTAACATCGTGGTCACCGAGCAACTGCCGTTTATACCACACGAGCGGCAATCGAATGAGTGCGATGGCTCCCGCCAAATACACCCCCCACCTGAAATCGATGTCACGGTATGAAAGTGTGATCAGGGCAAGTATCCCTAACATCGAAAGCGCAGAAAAGATACTAATTGGTCCGAGCGTCAACTCGCCCAAGATCGCGTTGAGTTTGTCCACCGATAGTCCTCCGATCGAGACCAACGGATAACAACGCTCGGTAAATACCCCATAAAGGGCTAGTGGAGGTGTGTCCCGATACACCGCCTCCGGCCGGACTTGGGTCAAGACCGGTTCAGCGAATCGGGAAGGATCACGGCGCAAACGTCCGGAATGGCTTCGGAAATATTGCGACACACGCAGAACCCGTCGCATGCCACGTCCCCTCTCCCCGCCTGCGGGGAGAAGGCTAGGGTGAGGGGCAGTCGGCGCCAATGCCCCGGCAACAACTCAAGCGGCGTAGTTCGATCCGTAACCACGCCCATAGGCCTGGCCCGCCACCGTCGACGTACCGGTCTTGAAGCGCTCGATCTTCTCGTTGAGCGCCTCGACCTGGCGGCGCAGACCGTGAATCTCGGCGGTGTTTTCCTCGACCATGACCGCATTCTGCTGGGTGATCAGCTCGACCTCGTGGACGGCCGAGTTGACTTCGTTGAGGCCGGTATACTGGTCGGCGGCCGCAGCCTCTATGTTGCTGACGAGCTGGTGGATGGTGTCGATGTGGTCGTTGATGACAGCCAGCGCATCGCCGGTTTCCTTCACCAGCGCCACGCCGCTTCTCACCTGCGCCGAGCTTTCGGAAATCAGGCCCTTGATTTCGCGCGCAGCACCGGCGCAACGCTGGGCGAGCTCGCGCACTTCCTGTGCGACGACGGCAAAGCCCCGGCCCGCATCGCCTGCGCGCGCCGCCTCAACGCCGGCGTTGAGCGCCAGCAGGTTGGTCTGGAAGGCGATCTCGTCGATGACGCTGATGATCGTGCTGATCTTCTCCGACGAACGGTTGATTTCCGCCATCGCGTCGATCGCCTTGGCGACCACCTGACCGGAATGTTTGGCGTAGGAATTGGTCTCGTCGACCGAAACCGTGGTCTTGCGGGCGCTGTCGGCCGTCGAGCGGACGATCTCGGTCAGCTGGCGCAGTGCACGCGAGCTTTCCTCGAGCGCCGCCGCCTGCTGTTCGGTGCGCCGTGCGAGATCATCGGCGGAGGCGGAAAGATTGCTGGTGCCGCCGGTGATCTCGCCGGTCACCATCCTGACGTCGCTGAGCGTGGCGCGCAGCGCCTCGACGGCGTTGTTGTAGGTGCGCGCCATGATCACGTAATCGGCCGGCAGGTCCTCCGCCATGCCCTCTTCGAGGTTGCCAGCAGCAAGCTCCGCCAGCACGTCGGAAAGCGCATTCAGCGCCTGCATCTGTTCCGCCTCGATCCGCGCGCGCTCCTCCGCCCGGCGGGATTCTTCCTCTGCAGAAAGCGTGCGGGCGGCCTCCGCCTCGCGTCCCAGCCGCACGTTTTCGACCGCGTTGTCGCGGAACACCGCCACCGAGCGCACCATGTCGCCGATCTCGTCGCCGCGATTGCGACCTTCGATCGCCACGTCGAGATCGCCGTTGGCAAGCCGTGTCATCGTCTCGGTCACCCGCTTCAGCGGACCACGCAGGGTTTCGACCAGCATCAGACCGCCGATGATCGCAAGCAGCGTGCCCGCCACCATCGCCACGATCGACATGTCGGCCGAACGCTGGCTGTCTGCCTTGCCGGCCTCCTGGGCGCTGCTGACGAAGCTTTCGAGTGTCGCGCTCGCACCGGCCACCAGGGTCGAGGCGGCAGCCTTGGCTTCCTGCCAGCGCCCGCCGACGTCGATCAGGGCCGCCGTGCCCTTGTCGATATTGTCGAGCGAGGGCTTGAGCTTGGCCGGCAGGTCGCGAAGCGCTGCATTCTTGCCGCCAAGCTCGGACAGCTTGCCCGCGCTGTCGCGAACGGCCTGAATGTCGGCCATCACCAGGTCACGGCTTTCCGAGTCGAGCTTTCGATGCAGTTCGCTGATGTGCAGCCGGGTGCTGTCGAGACCCTTGAAGGTGTCGCCCATCAGCGCGATCAGCGTCTTCAGCTGGGAGATTTCGCTATCCATGCCGACGAAGCGCTTGGCGGCCGTGTCGGAATTCTTGGCGGCTTCCTTGCCGAAATCGGCTTCGTATTTCGAGAACTTGCTAAGGATCGGCACCAGCGCGTTCTTCTTGGTTTCGCTGTCCTCGGCGCCGGCAAGGATCGCCTGGACCTTGAGCGCCAGCTCCTTCAGCTCGGCGATCGGCTTTTGAACTTTCTCGGAGGCGATCTTTTCCGCTTCTTCGATCTGCTTGATCAGATGCGGCAGCAGCTTGCCTGCCTGATCGATCTTGGCGTCTGCAGTGGCCGCCATCGTAACCGGCAGGCGGAATTTCTTGATCCGCTCGGCAACGCCCTGGTAAGCGGCGGCGTCAAAGAGCAGCGCCTTGGCGAAGGCTTCCTTCTCGCCCGATTCCTTGCGGATGATATCGATCTGCTTGTAGGCGCTGTTGCCCTGCGCCGTCATTTCAGTGAGCGCCGCCTCGAGCGAAGCCGCCACCTGATCCTGCTCGACCTTGATTGACCACAGCTTGTCGGTCTGGGCGCGCATCGCATCACCGAGCGACAGCACCGAGGCGATCTCTGATTTGTCCGCCGCGCGCGTCAAAAGGCCGTCAAGCGCGCGAACCCCGCTCTCCTGCTCGTCGACCTGGGCACTGAGCGTCCCTCTCGTCTCCTCGCTCGGCGCGTCGGCAAAGCCCTGGAGCGCGCTGCGCAACGCCTGGAAATCCGAGAGATTGTTGATGGTTTCGCGCGTCACGGTCATATGACCGTTGAGCGTTCGCGCAGTGAAGAAGCCAACGAGACCGATACCGGCAATCAGCGCCACCAGCGGAACCACGAAGAGCAGTACCTTGGTGACGATGCGCAGGCGCTGTAGCAGACGATCGATGAAAGACATTGCGGACCCCAGATTATTCTTATGAGAGACATGTCCGCGCGGTGGCTTCTCTTGCTGGAAGCGTAGGTTGAGTATCGGCCGAAGCACCTCCCGTGCCCCGATCGACACCCCTGGAATGGCGCGCCGCCAAGGTTCTGGCGCACGCCATCCACCGATCGCATCATGCGATTGGAAGCGGAGTCATCGGGACGATAGGCAGCGAAACTTAAGATTCCGCGAATAAAGATCGGGTCGAGCGACCATGCTTTCTGCCCGGAAAACAGTCTTGGCGCCGTTTGATCTCGTTACAGCTGAGACGTTCTACTTGCGATGGAAGAAAAATCGTCAGTCGGCCGGTTGGTGTTTGCACAAAAGGACGGCCGATGCTTAAACGGTATGCGACATCCGGCAACGGATTCGCCTTCCCCATCCGCCGGCAGGTTCCCGCCCGATCCGGCGCCGCAGGACAGCCAGCATGCAATCCTCCAGCAATTTCCGTGGCATCGTCTTCATGTGTTTGGCGATGGTCGCCTTCTCCTGCAACGACGCCCTGGTGAAATCGGTGACGGGAGCGATGAATGTCGGCCAGATCATGTTCGTGCGCGGGCTGTTGACCACACTCATAGTGATCGTCATCGCCCGGCATTTCCGCGCCTTTCGCCCACTCCGTACCATCATGAAGCCGGTGATCATCCTGCGCATCGTCATGGAGGCGCTGGCGTCCATCACCTATATCTCCGCACTCGGCCAGATCCCGCTCGCCAATGCCTCGGCCATCATGCAGGCGCTGCCGCTGGCCGTCACGCTCGGTGCCGCCGTTTTCCTCGGCGAACCGGTGGGCTGGCGGCGCTGGACCGCGATCTTCGTGGGCTTCATCGGCGTGCTGATCGTCCTCCGGCCGGGGCCAGAAGGCTTTACGCCGGCCGCGCTCACGGTCGTCGCCTGCGTCTTCTGCACCGCGACGCGCGATCTCTGTACCCGCCGAATCGACCATGACATCCCCTCGCTCTACATCACGGTGACGACGGCGCTGGTGACTACCCTGGTCGGGGCCGCATTGATCGTCCCGCTCGGCGGCTGGCAATCGATGTCGTCGACCACGATCACCCACGTTGCCGCCGCCAGCCTGCTGCTGATGGTCGGGTACCAGACGATCGTGCTCGCCATGCGTGGCGGCGACATCTCCGTCATCGCCCCCTTCCGCTACACCAGCCTTTTGTTTGCGATCACGATCGGCATTTTCTTCTTTTCGGAAAAGCCGGATGCATGGATGCTGGTCGGTGTCGCCGTCATCGTCTGCTCGGGCCTCTACACGTTCTACCGCGAGAGCCGGCGAGGAAAGACGCCTATCGCCCAAAGCGCGGTGGCGGGGCCGCTCGAATAGGAGTGATCGGACCGTGATGCCACAAACCGAGACAGAAGGGCGGACACACCCGGCATGGCCGGCCGTCGTCCTTGCCGGCGGACTATCCCGCCGCATGGGTCAGCCGAAACCCGCGCTGCACCTCGGCGGACAAACGATGCTTGCGCGGATCATCGGGAGGCTTGAGCCTCAGGCCGGTCATATCGCAGTCAATCTCAACGGCGCCGGCGAGGCAACGATCGACGGCAATCCGGTGATCGGCGATACCGTCCCCGGCTTTCTCGGCCCGCTTGCCGGTGTCCTGGCGGCCATGCGTCACGCTGCGGCAACGACGCCCGCGGCAACCCATGTTCTCGTCGTGCCAACGGACACGCCGTTCTTTCCGCAAGACCTCAGCCAGCGACTGACCGAGGCGATGACCGAGCGCGAGCAGATTGCCGTGGCGTCATCCGGTGGCGCCCTGCATCCGCTCTTTGCGCTCTGGCCCGTCTCGCTCACCGACGATCTCGAACACTGGGTCACGACGGATCCGAAACGCCGCGTGCGTGCCTTCATCGAACGTCACCCGAACGTCGAGGTCGACTTCCCGCTGACCGTGACGACCGCCGGTTTGTTCGACCCCTTCTTCAACGTCAACACACCGGATGACCTCCGCCGAGCGGAAGTCTGGCTTGGCATCCTTACGGAGAACGGTAGATGACCGCGACGAAAATCTTCGGCATCGCCGGCTGGAAGAATTCGGGCAAGACCGGCCTGATGGTCCGCCTCGTCACCGAACTGACGCGACGTGGCTTCGTCGTTTCGACCGTCAAGCACGCCCATCACGACTTCGACATCGACAAGGTGGGCGCCGACAGCTTCCGCCACCGGGAGGCCGGCGCCCACGAGGTCACCATCGTGTCAGGTACGCGCTTTGCCATCATGCATGAATTGCGCGGCGCTCAGGAACCGAGCTTCGAGGAAATCCTCGCCCGGCTCGCTCCTTGCGATCTGGTCCTGGTCGAAGGCTACAAGCGCGAGCCGATCCCGAAGATCGAGGCGCGCCGCCTCGAATCGGCGAACCGCGAGCCCTTGGCGCCAACCGATCCGCACATTTGCGCCATTGCCGCCGATCATCCGGTCGCAGACACGAAGCTTGCGGTCTTCGATCTCGATGATACCGATGCGATTGCCGATTTTGTCGAGCAGATCACGGGCCTGACGCGAAGGAGCGGCACGCCCTGACGCGTCGATCGCGTCACTTCTTCGGCAGCGCGTCGAGATACTGTCGCGCCTCCGGGATCCCTTGGGCTGCCGCCTTGCGATACCATTCGGTCGCCGCAACATCGTCCTTGGCAACGCCCTCGCCGCGCTCATACAGCAGCGCGAGATTGTACTGTGATCGCGCATGGCCCTGTTCCGCAGCCCGGCGGAACCACGAGACGGCCTTGGCGTCGTCCTTGCCGACACCCCGTCCGCTATAATAGGCAAAACCGAGATTGTACTGTGCCGAGGCATTCGCCCCTTCGGCCGCTGACCGAAGCCAACGCATCGCCTCGACCACGTCGCGTTGAACACCGAGGCCCCGACCGTAAATCTGCGACAGGTTGAATTGGGCGACAGCATCCCCCTTGTTGGCAGCGGCGCGAAGCCAATGCATGCCTCTTTCGGTGTCGACGTGACCCGCCCGTCCATCCATGTAACGCAGGCCGACCACGACTTGAGCCTCGAGATTGCCCGCTACCGCGGAACGCAAATACCAACGCAGGGCTTCCATCGGATCAGCAGCGGTTCCGGCGCCCCTGTCATACATCATGCCAAGATTGAACTGCGCGCCATCATGGCCGAGCTGGGCCGCTTTCAATGTCCAGCGGTACGCCTCAGCCTCGTTCCTGGGCGCTCCGGTGAGACCAAGGTGAACAATGCCGAGATTGTACATTGCAGGCGCATAACCCTGCTCCGCTGCCTTCAATGACCAGCGAACCGATTCTGCATTGTCACGCTTCGTGCCCCGACCGTCCCGATAAAGAACCGCGAGATTGTACTGAGCCTGATCGTCGCCCTGTTTCGCCGCCAGCAGGTAATATTTGAGCGCCTCTGCCTCATCCTTGCTGACACCCCATCCCTGTTCGTAAAGGAGGCCAAGATTGTACTGAGCGAATGCCGAGCCGTGCTCGGCCGCCGTCAGGTACCATCCTTTGCCTCGGCGTAGTTTCGTCTAACGCCGGCAGCGCCTTCCATGTAGATCCCGCCCAGATTGACCTGCGCCTTCGTGCTGCCATTTTCGGCCGCAAGTCGGTACCAGCCAATGGCTTTCATCACGTCAATCGGGACACCCTCTCCCTTCTCGTAACGCGAACCGAGACGAAACTGTGCCTCGGCGTCCCCCTTCTCGGCCAGCGCCTGATCCTGATTGAACGCGCCGACGGCGCTCGTCGTTTCCGCCGACGCCAATGGCGCAGCCACGCTGAAAGCAAGAGCAGCCAACAGTCCGAAGACGGTGGGTTTCATTCGTTCCTCCCGAGACGGGTCAATCCGCCTCGGAAATTAAGCAACGAAAAGTTGATTCAATATAAGCCTCAACCCGGCCTCAAAATCGGAAATGCAAGGCACGTTCGAGGCACGCTGCCGCTAGAATCGACGCTGCCGGTGGAGCAGCATCAGTTGGTGGCGCCAACCGTCATCTCGTCGGGAATGTCATTGAGGCGCACGAAATTGTAGCCCTTGGCCTTCAGGTCGAGAATGCCGCGCGCAACGCCAGCGCCGGCGGCGTGTGTCGGCTGGTTGATATGGGCGATGATGACGTCGCCGTCCCGGGCATTGCGGATGCGCTTCTCGGCCATGGCGGCGCCCAGCAACGAGCCGCCGTCGCCGTTCACGGAATAGCCGGCGATGCGATAGCCCATCTCGCGGATCTGGCTCATAGAGGTGTGGGTGTATTTCGCCGTCGCGCCGCGAAACCAGCGTGGTGCCGCAAGGCCATGCGCCTTGATCGCCGCCGCCCCACCTTCGACCTCTGCAGCCACGGCCGCACTTGAGCCGGCGGCCGCCAGCCCATAGACGGAAACCTTGATATCGATCGGCGGCACGTGCATCGCGCCGTGATCCTCGATCTCGAAGAGGTCCGGATGCGCCTTCATCACTTCGACCACCAGGCCGTTGCGTTTTAGCCAGCGCGCGGTCACGAAGATCGTCGCCGGAATGCGGTTCTCGATCAGCGCACCGAGGATGCGCATGTCGGTCGCACCGCTGCAGGCATCGAGCGTCAGCGCCACGCGTGGGGGCTGCCCCTTGCGGGCGGGGTTGCTCGGGAGCCGCAGGTCGGGCTCGACGAGCGCCGGTGCGGCATGGGCACCCGGGGCAAGCAGGACAAGTGAGGCGAGGAGTAGCGAGACGGTTTTCATGGCGATCCGGAATGAAGTCTAGGAATGAAACGACAGAAACCCGCCCTTTGAAAGGCGGGTTTCCGAAGCTTAGCGTGGGCAATTATGCCCGAGCCCGGATTAGCGCTGGGCGACCGGACGAACGAGCGGCGTCACGCGGCGAATGGTAACGCGGCGGTTCTGCTGCTCGGCAACCTCGGTGCGAACCTTGAGGAAGCGCTCGCCATAGCCCTGGGTCACCAGGTTTTCGGCAGGAATGCCGTAGACCTCGGTGAGCAGCGAGGCAACCGATTCGGCGCGCTGGTCCGAAAGCACCAGGTTCGACCGGTCGGAGCCGACGGCATCCGTATGACCTTCGATGAAGAAGGTTTCGCCCGGATCCTTGGCCAGTACCTTTTCCATGGCAGCGGCAACGCCGCGCATGGTCTTTGCCTGCGACATCGAAACTTCGGCGCTGCCCGTCGGGAAGGTGATTGTGTCGAGGTCGATGCGGCGGACCTTGTCACGCAGACGCGCGGAGTGACGGACCTCGTCGATCGAATAGACGCGCTCTACGCGCTCAACCGGAGGCTCGGCCAGGAAGTCGTAGTAATCGCGGCCCGGATCGTCGGACACATCGGCAATGTATTCGCGAACCGGGATGCGCAGGCGCATCGGCGGCAATTCGTAACCGACGTCGATGATCGCCGGACGCGGACCCTCGTCACGCTCGGGCGCGTAGATCATCAGGTACTCGTTGCCGTCACGATCGACGCGCGAACGCTGCAGGATGTCGCCGTAGCGATTGTAGACCGTGACGATCCGGTAGCCACCTGGGCGAACGATGGTTTCGCGGGTGCGGCCACGCGGCAGCTGGTCGTAGAAGGTCTCTTCCGCATCGCGGCGAAGGCGCGGACGGTCATCGCCACGAACGAAGATCTGGTCGCCGACGCCAAGGATGACACGGTTATCGATCTCCTGTACCACTTCCACGTTGGTGATGTTGTTCGTCACGTTGTTGACGGTCGTGTTGTTATTGATCACCGTGTTGTTGATGATGGTGTTGTTGACGATGTTGGTCGTTTCGGGAACGGCAAACACCGGCACTTCCTCGACGCGCGTACCCTTCTCGGTCAGGTTCGCCTCGATCTTCTGCGGAAGATCGGCCTGGATTTCGGCCGGCATCTGCGCCTGGGAAGAGGCGTCGTCGGTCGGCGCCGGAGCGGCTTCCTCCTGCGCGCGCAGCTCTTCACGCTGCTTCTGGCGATCTTCGCGCGACTTGTTGCCGCCGGCATTGTCGGCGTCCTTGTCGCTGTCGAGAACGGCAGCACCGTTTTCAACCGGAAGGACGACGGTTTCGTCGCTTGCAGCCGGATCGTCGGCGATCTTCTGCTTTTCTTCCTCGGTCCGGGTCTCGACGATTTCCGGGACCGGCTGGACCTCAGGCTGCTGTTCAGCCGTCGCCGGCTGCTCGGCGCCTGGAACCGGCTGGCCTTCGCCCGTCTGCGGTTCGCCGGTCTGCGGTTCGACAGCGGGTGCCACGGCTTCGCCGGCATTCTGGCCGTCAACTGCCGGCGGCTGTTCGCCGGCCTTCTGTTCCTCGGTCACGGCAGGCTGTTCGCCGGCATTCTGACCTTCCGTTGCCGGCTGCTGGCCGGTCGTTGCTTCGCCACCAGCCGGCGGGCAAGCGGTCGATGCGTCCTGGCCTTCCGGCACGACGCATTCGCCAGCCTGAGCCTTCTTGGCTTCCTCGGCCTGGCGTGCGGCCTCTGCTTCGGCAGCCTTCTGCTGTTCGGCTGCCTGGCGGGCGGCATCGTCTTCAGCTGCCTTCTGCTCTTCGGCGGCCTTCTGCTGGGCTTCACCCTCGGCGGCCTTCTGGGCTTCAGCAGCCTTCTCCTGTTCGGCGGCCTGGCGTGCGGCCTCGTCTTCAGCAGCCTTCTGCTGCTCGGCGGCCTGCTGTTCTGCAGCCTGGCGGGCAGCTTCTTCTTCGGCAGCCTTCTGGGCCTCTGCGGCCTTTTCCTGTTCAGCGGCCTGACGCGCTGCTTCTTCTTCAGCCGCCTTCTGCTGTTCTGCCGCCTGCTGTTCCTGCTGCTGGCGTGCGGCTTCCTCTTCCGCAGCCCGCTGGGCTTCTGCAGCCTTCTCCTGTTCGGCGGCCTGGCGCGCTGCCTCTTCCTCGGCAGCCTTTTGCTGCTCGGCGGCCTGACGGGCAGCCTCTTCTTCGGCAGCCCTTTGCTGTTCGGCCGCCTGCTGCTCCTGCTGCTGGCGCTGCGCTTCGGCTTCCGCCGCGCGCTGCTGCTCCTCTGCGGCACGCTGTTGTTCTTCGGCTGCGCGTTGCTGCTCTTCGGCCTGGCGCTGCTGCAGAAGCAGTTCTTCCTCGGACGGCTGCCCGCTCCCTTCCTGCGCCACCTCGAACGGCTTCATCAGGCTGTCGGCAAGGGCTGGTTGCACCGCAAGCGACACCGAGAGCACCGGCAGCGCCACGGTCGCGAATAGTCTGGATCGAATCGACATTGTCTTCCTTCCTCGTCCTGGGAGGTCCCTTACCCGCCCCTGTTACCCACCGGACAGCCGGTTCGCCAACAGAGACAGGCGTGTATTCTCAAGGGCTTTGTTCCAAGGTTCCGGCTTTTTTGTGTTGCCCGCTTCACGAGCCGCCAACGCAACGCCCGAACCTGTGATCGGTTCCCGCAACAGGCCTAGCCAAAGCAAGATTAACCGCCGCTGAACGCGCCGTTCATGTTCATGGCGAGCATCGCTGGTACAATCTCCGGTCGAAATCCTTTTCCCGGTGGGCACCGTCGCTTTCCAGTTGATTTTTGCGGGAAAACAGTACGAATATCGCCCCAACCGGTGGCAAGCGCCCCGGTCAAGATAGGCATCCGTGAAGAACAAGAAACCGGATGTCGGCCAACAGAGAGGACTATCATGCGTATTTCCAGACGGCTGGCAGCCGCCGCATCGGCTACCATTTTCGTGCTCATGGCTGGCTCTGCCATGGCAGACGGCGAAAAGGTCGTTATCGGCACGGAAGGCGCCTACCCGCCCTTCAACAACCTTGCTGCCGACGGCACGCTGACCGGATTCGACGTCGACATTGCCAAAGCGCTTTGCGTCGAGATGAAGGTCGAGTGCACGTTCGTGACGCAGGACTGGGACGGCATCATTCCGGCACTGATCGCCAAGAAGTTCGACGCCATCATCGCCTCCATGTCGATCACCGCCGAGCGCAAGGAAAAGGTCGACTTCACCAACAAGTACTACAACACGCCGCCGGCGATCGTGGTGCCGAAGGATTCACCGATCACCGAAGCAACCGAGGCAGCCCTTGCCGGCAAGACGCTCGGCGCCCAGGGCTCGACGACGCACTCCAACTATGCCGAAGCGCATATGAAGGAAGCGGAAGTCAAGCTGTATCCGACGGCTGAAGAGTACAAGCTCGACATCGTCAACGGCCGCGTCGACGCCGTGATCGACGACGTCGTCGTACTCTCCGAATGGCTGAAGTCGGAAGACGGCGCCTGCTGCAAACTGCTCGGCACGCTGCCGGTCGACCCGGTCATCAACGGCGATGGCGCCGGTATTGCCGTGCGCAAGGGCGACGACGCACTGCGCGAGAAGTTCAACAAGGCGATCGAAGCCATCCGCGCCAACGGCAAGTACAAGGAAATCAACGAAAAGTACTTCCCATTTGACGTTTATGGCAGCTGATCGGCGGCTTTCGGCCTGTTTCCCTAGTGAATCATGCCGGAAAAACGTTGGTTGATGAAAAAAATGCAACGGCGGACGGCTTGCCCTTCCGCCGTTTTTGTTTGACAAGAAACTAAAACATAAGCGCGATCCACATTCATAAGAACAGCGCAAAGGGGAATTCTCTGACATGAGCGGGTTATTTGCCGGCTTCTATTCGATCCTAACCTGGATCGGCTCCATCGTAGATCCATTTTGCGGCCCGGTCGGCGTTTTTCGCTGGTTGGCATCGGGTACGCTTCTCGCCTGCGGCGACGCAGGCTGGGGCGACGAGATCGCCTATGGCTTCGTCGTCACCGCAAGCCTTGCCATAGCGACCTTGCCCGTCGGGCTTTTGATCGGCTTCTTCGTCGCGCTCGGCAAGCAGTCGGAAGAGCGCACCGTTCGTCTCGCATCGAACATCTACACCACCATATTCCGCGGCCTGCCCGAGCTCTTGACGCTGTTCATCGTCTATTACGGCCTGCAGATTCTGGTGCAGCAGCTCCTGGCATCGTTCGGTTATGATGGCCCCGTCGAGATCAATGCCTTTTTTGCCGGCATGATCGCGCTGGGCGTGGTCTTTTCCGCCTATTGCTCCGAGGTTCTGCTTTCGGCTTTCAAGGCAATCCCGCATGGTCAGTACGAGGCCGGTGCTGCACTCGGCCTCCATCGCGGCCGCACCATGCGGCTGATCATCCTGCCACAACTCGTGCGCATCGCTTTGCCGGGCCTAGGCAATCTCTGGATGGCGCTGCTCAAGGATACGGCTCTGGTCTCGGTCGTCGGCCTGCCGGACATCCTTCGCCAGACCGGCATTGCCGCCCGCGTCACCAAGCAGGCCTTCGAGTTCTTCGGCATGGCCTGCATCCTCTTCCTTGTCTTGGCCATGGTCTCGTCGATCGTATTTTCGAACCTTGAACGCTGGACCAAGCGTGCGGAGATGGGCCGATGAGCTTCGTCGAGACGATGATCCCGCCGCAGGCACCGCCACCGGCGCCACCCAAGCCCTACACCCTGGCGCGCTTTGTCGGCAGCGTCTCGCTCGGCATCTGGCTCGCGCTGGGCGTTGGCATATTCCTGACCGTCGTCAACGGCTGGGACCCGGCAAAGTTCGCCAAATACGGTCCGAGCTTCCTGTCGGGCCTCGGCGTCACCCTGATGCTGGTCGCCTGCTCGGTCGTGCTCGGCGCCATCCTTTCGCTGCCGATCGCACTCGGGCGCATGTCGAAGAACAAGATCTGGTCGTGGCTTGCCTATGCCTACGTCTACTTCTTCCGCGGCACACCGCTGATCGCCCAGCTGTTTCTGATCTATTACGGACTCGGCAGCTTCCGCCCGCAACTCGAATCGGTCGGCCTCTGGTGGTTCTTCCGCGAGGCGTGGAACTGCGCGCTTTTCACCTTCACGCTCAACACCGCCGCCTACCAGGCGGAAATTCTGCGCGGTGCAATCGAGAGCGTGCCGCGTGGGCAGCGCGAAGGGGCGGCCGCTCTCGGCCTGCCGGAGCGCATCGCCTTCTACAAGATCATTCTGCCGCAGGCGATGATCGTGGCGTTGCGCCCCTACGGCAACGAGATCATCCTGATGATCAAGGGCTCGGCCATTGTTGCGATCGTCACCGTGTTCGACCTGATGGGCGAAACCCGCCGCGCCTTCTCGCGCACCTTCGACTACCAGATGTATGTCTGGGCAGCGATCCTCTATCTCCTGATGGTGGAACTGCTGCGCAACATCTGGGCCTGGCTGGAAAACCGCCTCACCCGGCATCTGAAACGCTAGAATAGCGTTCCGACAAGACGAAGTTGAGACGAAATGGCTTGGCAGCACTCTTCATCGAATGCTGCCAAGCCATTGTTATTACGCCGAAAGTTGCATGCCAAAGCCAATATTAGAACTTGATTAATAAATCAAGCGTTTCATCATAAGACCAACCTTTGCGAGAAGTGAGGTTCATATGACGAACGAAATGGAACTGCAGCTGAAGGGCTACGGCATGACCACAGCCCAGATCCTCTATCGAATGCCGGATCATCCGACATTCCTGCAGACCTTTATCTGGCAGCACTACGACATCGCTCCGGATTTCCCGGAGATGCGCGGCTTCCTGAAGTTCTGGCAGGAAAAGCTCGATGGCCCGCTGCATTCGGTCCGCTACGTGCATCGCAAGCTGATATCGGCGACCGAGTGGCGGGCGCTCAAGGGCGAGTTCATTCTCAACTGAGCCCGCCCCTGGCGCATCATGGCACGCCGTGCCGTAGAAAACGAAGCAATCAGTCCGAGCGGGGCATGCCGCCGTCGCTGCGGATGTCTAGGCCGAGCTCGCGGCCGGTCGCATGAGGCGCGATCAAGTCCGCCACCTCCTCCGGCGTGCCATGGCGCTTCGCCGGGATGCGATTGCGCCGCTCCTCCGTTTCGAGCCGCACTTGCGCGATGTCGGAACATGGGTTGGGGCTCGAAGCCGGTCAGACGTGGACTTCGCCATGGGCAAGCTCGCCTTCGCCCCGCTCCTTGTGCAGCGAACCGTAGAGCACCACGGCATAGAACAGCATCACCAACAGAATGACCGGCCATCCCGGCAGCGGGCCGAGCGCGGCATTCTGCGTAACATCGGCCCATGAGCGCACATGCCCGAAGGGCTCGCCGTTGCTTGACAGTTTCGGCGACGAAATTTTCAGCGCCCAGGCAAGCAACAGGATCAGATACATCCAGCAATAATTGCGCTGCAGCCGGCGACAGACCGCCTCGCGATAACTCATCAGGAACGCCGGCTTGCGCAGGCTCTTGGCGATCGACGCGGCCCAGTTGAGGTTCGGCGCGCCATCCGGCGCCAGGATCTGGGCGAAATAGCCGCGCTCCAGTTGGCGCACCCGGGCGCGGTAGACGTCGAAGAAGCGGTAGCGCCGCGCCTCAATCAGGAGAAGCAGCGTGATCAGCAGCATCGCAAACAAAAGCACGCCGTGATGGGAGGAAGGCGTCGACAACGATACCGAAAGCAGCGCCGCGACAACGGTGATCGCCCAGTTGGACGTACGGTCGATGCGATCGCGCCAACCGGCCATCCGCCCCATTTCGCCACGATAGTAGTGCACGACGGCGTTGATCTGCTCCTGCGAGGTCTGGGGTAACGGCGGGCCTTTCGGCTCCTTGATTTCCGTGCCCACAAGCAGCGGACTGAGTTCGGCAGCCATCGGCATTTCCTCCGTCTTTTCTTGTTGTTGCGATCATGAACCCTTTCCGGGTCCGGATAAATCCCACGCTCGCCGCTTGGCGCTTTTTTTCGTTTTTCGTCGCTCTGACGACGCATTGATCTCGGCGGGCCGCAGCCGTGGCGCATTGCCAAAAGCAGCCTTCGGACGTAAGAAGCGCCCATGACCCAGAACACCACGAAAATCGACGAGGAAGCGCTGGCGGAAGCCTACAACCGCGCCCTCTCCCTGGAAAAATCCGGCAACTTCGATGCCGCAGCCGATGCCTATGCCGAAGTGCTGGCACTCGATCCCGAGGATCACGGCGGCGCATCGGTTCGCCTTGCATCGATGGGACGCGGCGAGACGCCGGTAAAGGCGCCGGACGCCTATGTCGCCACCCTCTTCGACCAGCATGCCGACGTCTTCGACAATGTGCTGGTCGAGCAGCTCGGTTACTGCGTGCCGTTGCTGGTGCGCCAGCGCCTGCAGGCGCTCGAGCTCGGCCCGTTCAACCGCGTTCTCGACCTTGGCTGCGGCACGGGCCTGACCGGCGGCGCGCTGCGCGACATGGCTGAAGACATCACCGGCATCGACCTTTCGGAAAACATGGTCGAGATCGCCCATGAGAAGGATCTCTACGAGACCCTCTACGTGGCTGAGGCGGTGGACTTTCTCGACGACAATGACGACGAACCCTTCGATCTGATCGTCGCGACCGACGTGCTGCCCTATATGGGCGCGCTCGAAGCACTGTTCTTCGGCGCCGTCGACAATCTCCTGCCCGGCGGCCTGTTCATCTTTTCGAGCGAAACGCTGCCGGCCGAAACCTTTGCCGGCCGCCCCTTCATGGTCGGCCCGCACCAGCGTTTCGCCCATGCGGAAACCTATCTGCGCGAACGGCTGACGGCGACAGGCTTCGAAGTGATCGAGGTCGGCGACATTACCGTACGCATGGAAGAAGGCGAGCCGATCGCCGGCCACCTCGTAATCGCGCGCTTCAAGCCGTAAGCAACACCACAAGATCCGCGACGGAACGGGAGCCATCCGCTCCGTCGCCCCTTTCCCGCACCGGCGCCATCGGCTACACCTCACCCAAAGCAATTGGGAGTGTTCTGGAAATGGCAAAGGTCGCATTCATCGGTCTCGGCGTCATGGGTTATCCCATGGCAGGCCACCTCAAGGTTCGTGGCGGACACGAGCTGACGGTCTATAACCGCACCTTCGCCAAGGCCGAAAAATGGGCTGCCGAGTTCGGTGGCCGTGCCGTCAGGACGCCGGCGGAAGCCGCCGATGGCGCCGACTTCGTCTTCGCCTGCGTCGGCAACGATGACGACCTGCGCTCGGTCACGACCGGCAAGGACGGCGCCTTCGAAACGCTGAAGGCCGACAGCATCTTCATCGACAATACCACCGCCTCGGCCGAGGTCGCCCGCGAGCTTTACGAAGCAGCCAAGGCTCGCGGCGCCCATTTCGTCGATGCGCCCGTTTCCGGCGGCCAGGCCGGTGCCGAAAACGGTGTCTTGACGGTGATGTGTGGTGGCGATGAGCCCGCCTTCGAGCGCGCCAAGCCGGTGATCGAAGCCTTCGCCCGCATGGTCGGGCTGATGGGCCCGGCAGGCTCTGGCCAGATCACCAAGATGATCAATCAGATCTGCATTGCCGGCCTCGTCCAGGGCCTCGCCGAAGGCATTCATTTCGGCAAAAAGGCGGGCCTCGACGTCGAGAAGGTCGTCGACGTCATCTCCAAGGGGGCTGCCGGCTCCTGGCAGATGGAGAACCGCCACAAGACGATGAATGCGGGCAAGTACGATTTCGGCTTTGCCGTCGACTGGATGCGCAAGGATCTCGACATCGTCTTGACGGAAGCCCGTCGCAACGGCGCCAAACTGCCGGTGACCGCCCTCGTCGATCAGTTCTATGGCGACGTCCAGGAAATGGGTGGAAACCGCTGGGATACGTCCTCCCTGCTCGCCCGACTGGAAAAATGAACCTCTCGCCGCCCTCAAGCGCCAGTGACATCATCGCGCACCTGCGCGCGCAGCGTTCGCCGGAAAACCTTGCCGGCATGGCGCGGTTCGGCATCGTCACCGAGACCGCGCTAGGGCTTTCGAATGTCGAACTCCACCGGATCGCACGGCTGGTGAAGTTCGATCATGCCCGCGCGCTCGAACTCTGTCAGTCCGGCATTCGCGAGGCGCGCATCCTCGCCGCCTTTACCGCCGACCCGAAGGCCTTGACGCTCGGTGAGGCAAGGTGCTGGGCCGAGGACTGCAATTCCTGGGAGATCGTCGACACCGTCGCCGATCTCTTCGTGAGCGCGCGGTTCGAACAGGTGCTGATCCCGGAATTTGCAGCCGACGACCGTGAATTCGTTCGGCGTCTCGCCTTTGCGATGATGGCCACTGCCGCCGTGCATCTGAAGAAGGAACCGGACGAAAACCTTCTCGCCTGGCTGCCACTGATCGAGCGCCATGCGGGGGATGAGCGCAACTTCGTCAAGAAGGCGGTCAACTGGGCGCTGCGCCAGATCGGCAAGCGCAGTGCCGCGTGCCACGGCCCGGCACTGACACTTGCAGAAAAGCTCGCCGGCAGCGCAGACCGCACAGCAAGGTGGATCGGCAAGGACACCCTGCGGGAACTGACGGGCCACAAGGTTCTGGTCAGGCTCGGCCTCACCCACACCGGTCGCGCACAAACCTGAAGTCCATTGGCGTCTCGACACGTTGACGAATCGCGAGGGGAGCGCGATGGTTTCCTTGGCGTCACCTGCGCCCAACCTCCCAGGACCTTCCCCAGCATGGTCTTAATCGGAGGCAAAGGGACTTCCGTCTCGGGTAAATGTCTTGGTCCGACCGTCTCGGGCGTGGTTGCTGGGGAACTGACGCCTGCGACGTGAAAGGCCTGACGATGACCAGAAATGCAAATCTCAAGCGCCGTGTCCGTACTCGCGCTGCCAAAACCGGCGAGTACTACACATCGGCTCTAAGGCATATTCGACACACGATCCCTGACGATCCCGCGTCCAAATCCCTACGGTTGGCCGTCGCGCAAACGTCGCTTTTCAACGATCCACGCGATATTTCCGGGCTTCGGGCCAGCGGAACGGAAATGCGCCGCTTGATGCATGAGGCCCACGGCGACGGCGCCCGGCTTGTCCATTTCCCGGAGGGAGCAACGTGTTCACCGAACAAGCGGATCATGTCTGCAACCGGCCCCCGGGACATCGGGCTTTCCGATTGGACCCGGTTCGAATGGACGGTTCTGAGCGAAGAACTGGACGCAATCAGCCGGCTTGCGCGAGAACTCAAGCTGTGGACGGTGTTCGGCTCGGTCCATCAACTGAGCGCGCCGCATCGCCCGCACAATTGCCTCTATGTCGTCTCCGATCGCGGGGAACTGGTGACGCGCTACGATGAGCGCATGCTGTCGAACACGAAAATCTCCTTCATGTACGCGCCGGGCAAGACCCCGGTGACATTTGAGGTTTGCGGCATCCGCTTCGGCTGCGCGCTCGGCATGGAAACGCACTATCCCGAAATATTCACCGAGTACGAAGCCCTGGATGTCGATTGCGTTCTGTTCTCGACAACCGGCGAGACACCCTCTGCCGCGCCCGCTTTCGCGGCCGAGGCCCTGGGACATGCCGCAAGCAACAAATACTGGGTCAGTTACTCCTCCCACGCGCCGCAAAGCGTCGTCATTCCCTCGGGAATAGCAGCGCCCGACGGTCACTGGGTGGCGCAATGCCGCTCTGACGGTATTGCCGCTATCGCTGTCGCCGACATCGAGATCAATCCGAAGCCTGCGGCGCGACAGTGGAGGCGAACAGCGCGCGCTGATCTTTACGCACCGCACCAGGTGCAAAACGACCCAAGAAGCGACGATCGCAATACATTCTGAGAAGGACCCGTACGGCAGGTGAATTTATGGCAGCGCACTCAGCGCGCTGCCGGAATCCGCCGGCCAGGCATATTCCAACTGAAGCGCCACAAAGGCTGCGGTGCGGTCGCCGTACTGTGCTGCGATTTCGGCGAGAGTGTCATCCAGGCGCTGCGCCGGACGCCTCGTCGCCGATGCGGGACGGATGAAATCGATGGAAGGATCGCCCGGCGCGACATCGACAAGCAGGCTCAGACCTTCGCGGGTCGTGACCACAGGAAAACTGACCGTCATTACCGCCATCGACCGATATGTCCGGGACCAGGCGTCCGCCGCAAAGGCGAGTGCGATCTCGTCGATTCCCGAGGACACCGGCAAGCCGATCGTTTCGTGTGACCAGATGGCAAGGCTGTTCGACGCGGCCTGCACCAGCCAATTGGCCGTAAGGCCGAAAGCTTCGCTCGAATGATCGACCTCGTAGCTGTCGACACCCAGCTCTGCTGCCGGTTGCTCTGAACGTCGTTTTCCACCGATCGCCTCGACAAGGGCAAGTGACACCGGCAAGGACGCGGTGACACCCGTCGTCGTGACGACGCCGCGGTCAACCACATAGCGCCGATCCCGAACCCAGTTCATCGTCGGATAAGCCCGGCGCAGCGCGTTGACGTCATACCAATGTGATGTCGCTTTCCGGCCGTCGAGAAGACCCGCCCGCCCTAAAACTTTGGCTCCCGCACAGATGCCGACGATGGTTGCGCCACCCGACGCCTGCGATTTGATCCAATCGAGGATCGGCCCTTCCGCCTCGTCATGGTGGAACGCCGGCACGATCACGTAGTCGGCGCCATTGGGGCAAGCCTTCTCGAACTCGGCAATTGTCGCCTGCGGCTCGACCCGAAGTGCCGGCATCAACTGAATGGCGCCCGCCTCCGGTGCAACGAGCGTAACTTCCGCGAGCAGCGATCGTTTGAGCACGGCGTATGGGACCAGAAGGTCGGTCGTCTCGGAGCCCCTGTTATCACCGAGCACGGCGACCACGGGCCGCTGGCGTTTCGGTGAGCGCAAGGCGGCGATCGTCCGTTGCCGTTCGTCTGGCGACGCCTTTTTCGGCAGGTGCGTGCTGTCCGGGTTTCTGTTGGTGCAACCAGCGGCAAGCGCGCCTGAGCCAAAGGTGACGGCGAGGATCAGAGTTCGGCGCTTCATGCATTCTTTCCAAGGTGATTTCGTCGGCTAGGGATAGCTGATACACCGTTGGCACAAATGACATTCAAGACGAAGATTCTGCCAAATACTCAAATCGTCCCGCCGTATCGTCCTGGTCGCCTTTGATGGGGTCGAGGCGCTGGATATCACCGGCCCGGCCGGCGTTTTTGCCCGGGCAAATGAACGCGTAGCCGGCGCTTACGAACTCGTACTTGCCTCGCCGGATGGCGGCTTGCTGCGCACCCAGGCAGGCCTTCATCTGGGAAATGCCACCCCGCTCTCGCAGATCGAAGGCCGGCTCGATACCGTTCTTGTGGCTGGCGGCGACGAGGCCTCGCTGCGCCGCGCCATCTTTGACGACGGCGTTGCAGCCTGGCTGAGCGAGAAGGCGCCATCGACGCGACGCATCGGCAGCATCTGCACCGGAGCCTTCATCCTGGGGGCTGCCGGACTTCTGAACGGTCGTCGGGCGACGACCCATTGGGCGTCCGCCACACTGCTTCAAACATATTTTGCGCAGGCGCGGGTGGATGCCGACGCGATCTATGTGATTGACGGTGCCGTCTGCACCTCCGCGGGCGTCACCGCCGGCCTCGATCTCGCGCTTGCCCTCGTCGCTGACGACCTCGGCAAACCGATTGCAGCCAGCATCGCCAAGGATCTCGTGCTCTTCCTCCATAGACCTGGCGGTCAGGCACAATTCAGCGCGACACTCGCCGCTCAGGCGAGGACCAGCGACCGGCTTTCCGAATTGCTGGCCTGGATGACCGATCACCCCGATGGAGATCTGAGCGTGCCTGCGCTCGCGTCGCGCGCAGCCATGAGCGAACGCACGTTTGCGCGCCGCTTCACCCGCGAGATTGGGCGCACGCCCCTGCAGTTTGTTTTGGAATTGCGCCTCGACCACGCCAAGCGCTTGCTCGAAACCACGGCCTGGTCGCTCGAACGGATTGCAGCCAGAAGCGGCCTGGGTTCTGTCGATACGCTGCACCGCCTCTTCCGGCGGCACCTCAACGTAACGCCGTCGGCCTTTCGCGACCGCTTTGCATCCGCCGCGTCGAAAACACCCGACTGATCGGTCCTCGGATCGAACCGGGAGCGGCTGGCCGATCGGTTATTCTACGGCAGCCAGCGCGGGCGGCGTTCTTCGCCGCCCGGATATCAAGCTCAATCCTCGCTGGATTTCGCCTGATCGATCATCATGTAGTCGAGCGGAAGCTCGGTCGTGTACTTGATCTGCTCCATGGCAAAAGCGGAGGAGACGTCGCGGATCTCGATCTTGGCGATCAGACGCTTGTAGAAGGCATCATAGGCAGCGATATCGGGGACGACGACCCGCAGGAGGTAATCGACGTCACCGCTCATGCGGTAGAACTCGACGACTTCGGGGAACTCGCCGACCACTTCCGAGAACCGGCGCAGCCATTCAATCGAGTGCGTATTGGTGCGGATGGAGACGAACACCGTCACCTTGGTGTTGATCTTGACCGGATCGAGCAGCGCTACGCGGCGGCGGATGACGCCGTCCTCTTCCATCTTCTGGATGCGCCGCCAGCAAGGCGTGGTCGACAGGCCGACCTTCTTTGCAAGGTCGGCAACAGCCAGCGTGGAATCCTCCTGCAACAGGCGCAGGATCTTGCGGTCTAGACGATCCATGAGTGTCCCTCTCGAATTATTTTTCTTTCTATAGCGCGAAATCGGCAAAGATAAAGAATAATTTTTCAGGAGATCAACAGGCTGATCCGCTCGCGCAAAAACGGCAGAACGTCCGCTTCGAACCAGGGATTTCGCTTCAGCCAGCCGGTATTGCGCCAGCTGGGATGCGGCAATGGCAGGATCGCAGGCACGGCATTTCGCAGGGCGTAACGGCGCCAGCCTGACACGGTCTCCGTCATCGATTTTGGGCAATCCGGCCCGATATGCCAGCGCTGCGCGTAGTGGCCGATTGCCAGAACCAGTTCCACCTGCGGCATGGCCTCCATCACCCGCGAGCGCCAGAGGGGTGCGCATTCGCGGCGCGGCGGCAGGTCGCTGCCATGGGCGTCGTATCCGGGAAAGCAGAAGCCCATGGGCGCGATTGCCAGCTTGTCTCTGTTGTAAAACGTCTCTCGGTCGACGGCGAGCCATTGCCGCAGCCGGTCGCCGGACGCGTCATTGAAGGGCAGTCCGCTTTCATGGACCCTGAGGCCCGGTGCCTGGCCGGCAAGCAGCACCCGCGCCGATCTGGAAATGACGGCCACCGGTCGCGGCTCATGCGGCAGGCGGTCTTCCGGCCCGCGCGCCGGCTGGTCGCGACAGACGCGACAGGCAGCGATCGCGGCGCGAAGCGGTCCGAGATCATCCGGCTCCTCATGCATCGCCGATGCTCGCAAACAGCGCCGTGAGCTGATCGAACAGCCAAAGCCGGATCGCGTCCAGCCAGCCATCGACCACATGCGGCGTCTCGTCCGCATGCCCGTTGGCCCGACGCCAGGCTTGCGGCCGGGTGAAATCGCCGGCCCAAAGCCCGACATTTTGCTTTTCCGCCGAAGCTTCCTCCTTCTGATAGCGGCCGTAGCTGACGGCATAGCCGGTCACCACCATCTGCCGCCCGATGTCTCTTCCATTTGTTTCGCATGTACCGAGATCGCGGCCATATTTGTCGCGGCCGTGCAGGCGGCAAACCGTCGTGCCCCCCGCCACCATGGCGCGCAACCGCTGGCGGGCGTCGGCCCCACAGTCCCATTCCGCGCCATCGCGGTTGCAGGTCTGGCCAATCTCGGGAGCATCGATGCCTTCGAGGCGTATGCGCCGGCCGTCAAGACGCAGGCTATCGCCGTCGCTTGCGCTCGCCACTCCGGAGAGTTCGCCCGTCACGGTCCGCTCCGGCGGTGGCATCTGCGACGCGAAATAGGCGCCGACACAGAGCAGCAGAAAGAAGATCCAGCCGCCAATGGTTCCCATGCGGCCGGCCGGAGCGCCACCTTCAGCCTCTCTCCTGCCGCCCGTGAACCGATATCTGGTTCTGCCCGATCTCAATTTGCGGCACCCCGTTGATTTTGCAACGCCCCATTGATCGAGCAAATCACGATCGCGCCACAATGGTTGTCGAATCCTTCATGTCAGGCAGCAACTTCTTAAGGATTGCTCACTAGACTGCAACCATCTGTAACCTTTGCATATATGAGCATGAGTATCGCCGTCAGCACATCGACAGATAAGATTATTGTCGACAAGTCGCGAAGCCATCGAAACAAGGCTGTTTCGAAGACGGTACGCGCGACGCGCGAACGGCTGCAAACCGGTTCGTCAGCGCCTTCCGGCTTCGAACGCGAGATGCTCAATCTCTATATCGGCTCCGCCTTGCACGGCGCCATCGCCATGCCGCTGCTGGTGGCGCTCATTACTGCCGTCGGCATTTACCTCTCCGGCAATCTGAGCATCGTCGTCTGGGCCGTCATGACGCTCTCGGCGCACGCCATCACCGTCTTTCTGGCGCGAAAGGCGCGCAAGGAGGACATCGCAGCCGACAAGGTGCCGGTGTGGCGTCGCCGCTTCCTGATCGGCCAGTTACTGATGGGGCTGTGCTGGGCAACGTTCGTGACGCAGGACTGCGCGGCCTGCGGCGACGTTCGCTACGGCTTCTTCGAAGGTACGGGATTGCTGATTGCGCTTGCCGCCACCGCCATGGGCACCTTCCTGCTGCGCAACGCCCTGCTCTACACCTTCCTGCCTGTCGTGGCCGCCCTCGCCTTTTCGTCGCTGACCACCGGCGACCCGGTGCATGTTGGCCTGACCGGCGTGATTTCGCTCTCGCTGCTCTTCCTCGTGTTCATGACCGACCGCATGAACCGCGCCAATGTGCATATTCTTTCGATGCAATCGGAGAAGGACGATCTGATCGCCGAGCTGGAAGTGGCGAAATCCATGTCGGATGAAGCCCGCCGGCGCGCTGAAGAAGCCAACCTCGCCAAGTCGCGGTTCCTCGCCTCGATGTCGCACGAGCTGCGCACACCGCTCAACGCCATCCTCGGGTTCTCCGAGGTGATGTCGACCGAGGTTCTCGGTCCGCTCAACAACCCGACCTACAAGGAATACACCAGCGACATCCATCGCTCGGGCGAACACCTCTTGAACCTGATCAACGAGATCCTCGACCTCTCGCGCATCGAGGCCGGTCGCTATGACCTCAACGAAGAGGCCGTCAGCCTCGTCGATATCGCCGACGATTGCATCGGCATGGTCCAGCTTCGCGCCCGCGCCAAGACGATCGGCATTAACGCACAGTTCGAGCAGGGCATGCCCACCGTCTGGGTCGACGAAAAGGCCATGCGCCAGGTCATCCTCAACCTTCTGTCGAATGCAGTTAAGTTCACCAGCTCCGGCGGCGAGATCACCGTCAAAGTCGGCTGGACAGCCGGCGGCGGTCAATATCTCTCGATCAAGGACAATGGGCCGGGCATTCCCGAAGAGGAGATCCCGATCGTGCTCTCCGCCTTCGGCCAGGGCTCCATTGCCATCAAGAGTGCCGAACAGGGCACCGGCCTCGGCCTGCCGATCGTTCAGGCGATCCTTGCCAAGCACAATGGCGAGTTCATCCTGCGCTCGAAGCTGCGCGAAGGCACCGAAGCCATCGCCATCCTGCCAGCCCGCCGCGTCCTCGAAAGCCTCCCGGCGGTCGAAGACGTGCCCGCCCCTGCCCGCCGCCGCAAGAGCTTTGCCTGATCCATGCAGATCGAAAACGAGCGCCTGCGGCTGCGGCCCTGGGACGAGTGCGATATCGCACCCTTTGCCGTTATCAACGCCGATCCGGACGTCCGGCGCTACTACTATCCCAGCATCCTCACGCCGGCGGAGACGGCAGACGTTATCGCCGAATGCGATGCCCACCTGCGCAAACATGGCTTCGGCTTCGTCGCACTGGAACGCAAGGCGGATGCGACCCTCATCGGCGGCTTGGGTCTTTCCATCGCCGGACACGAAATTCCCGGCGGTCCGCATGTCGAGATCGGCTGGATCCTCGGACGACACTACTGGCGCAACGGCTATGCTCTGGAAGCAGCCCGTGCCTGCCTTGAGCATGCCTGGACGAGGCTCGAATTGACGGAAATCATCGGCTACACGTCACGCATCAACAATCCCTCGCGGGCGCTGATGGAGAAGCTTGGAATGCGAAGCGATCCGACCGAGGATTTCGACGACACGACCGTGCCCGCAGGCAATCCGCTGCGGCCGCACGTGCTCTATCGGGTCGGACCGAACGGCTGATACCGTTCAGCCGAAAAAGCCGACGAAGATCACCACGTAGCCCGCATAGACAGCGTTGGCCACGATGAGGCAGAGGCAGGCGAACGAGCCGAGATCCTTCGCGTTCTTGCCCATCTCGGAAATTTCCGGCGAGACGCGGTCGACGATCTCTTCGATCGCGGTGTTAATCGCCTCGAAGGCCATCATCAGCAGGAACAGGATCGCCATGGCGATATACTGGAAGAAGGTGGCGCCGGCGATGGCGAACGCGACCATGGCCACCGCAAAGGCGATCAGCTCGTGCCGGAACGCCGCCTCGCCGATCAGCCGTTTGGCGCCGCCCAGCGAATAGCTTGCGGCTGCGAACAGATGGCGGATCCCTGTCTGCTTTTCGACCGGCCCGGTCTGGCCGCGGCGTGGCGTGGTGTTGTTGGCGTCCATTTCATCTCGACTGGCTATAAAACTGCGCTGCTTCGACATCGTTATTGAGGCGAATGCAAGGCGGTCTCGGTTGCAGTGGCCGCCGGCAGGCGGCTGCGGCGTGCATATGCGCCTCTGGATAGGCGAGAAGAATGCGGCCAGCAAGGCCCGTTACGGGCAAGTCAGAGGCCGACGACAGCCAATCGACAGCAAACGGCAGGCCTTCGCTCGAACGCCCGCCGTTCCCTGGTCAGTTCTTGTTGCTGACGCCCGCCTGCGCGAACGTCGCCATGCCGCCATGGCAGGCAGCAGCGGCCTTGACGATACCGGCGGCCAGCGCCGCACCCGTGCCTTCACCAAGCCGCATGCCGAGCGCCAGTAGCGGCGTCTTGCCCAGCTTCTCGATCGCCCGCATATGCCCTGGTTCGGCCGAGACATGGCCGATCAGGCAATGATCGAGCGCCGACGGGTTGGCGGCTTTCAGGATCGCGCCGGCAGCCGTTGCCACGTAACCATCGAGGATGACGGGGACCTGCTGCATGCGGGCCGCAAGGATGGCGCCGGCCATGGCAGCGATTTCGCGACCGCCGAGACGGCGCATCAGCTCCAGCGGATCGGACAGGTGGTTTCTGTGCAGCGCGACCGCCTTTTCGACGGCAGCGACCTTGCGCTTCAGCACCTCGCCTTCAGAGCCGGTGCCCGGACCGACCCAGTCTTCGGCAGTGCCACCGTAAAGGGCGAGATTGATCGCCGCGGCGATCGTCGTGTTGCCGATGCCCATCTCGCCGATGCACAGGAGGTCGGTACCGCCGGCGACCGCTTCCATACCGAAGGCCATGGTTGCCGCACAGTCACGCTCGGAAAGGGCGGCTTCCTCGGTGATATCACCGGTGGGATAGTCGAGAGCGAGGTCGAACACCTTCAGACCGAGATCGTGGCTGACGCAGATCTGGTTGATCGCAGCGCCGCCTGCGGCAAAGTTCTCGACCATCTGTGCCGTGACCGACGAAGGAAAGGGTGTCACGCCCTGGCGGGTGACGCCGTGATTGCCGGCGAAAATGGCAACGAGCGGCCGGTTGACCGCCGGCGGCTTGCCGGTCCAGGCGGCAAGCCAGAAGGCGATCTCCTCGAGGCGCCCGAGCGCACCCGGCGGCTTCGTCAGCTGCGCATCGCGATCGCGCGCGGCAACCAGCGCGGCCGAATTCGGGCCTGGCAGGTTGCGCAGCAATTCGCGGAAATCATCAAACGGCAGGCCGCTGGCGCTCATGGAGAAGAATCCTTGCATATCGTGAAGCTCAATCCACGCTCCTCATAGAGGGCGAGGAAATTTCGGGCAACGACATTTGCGCCAATCCACGTCGCCGGAGCATGATCCGCCGGAAGGGCGTCGATTCGGCGCAGCGGATCTGGAGGGGTGATGACCTATCTGCGCGATTTTTGTGACGATCTGGCGCGCTCGGTCGCTTTCCTCAGCCGCATCCACATGCCGCAACGGCATTTCATCGATTACGACGGCCGGCTGAACCGGGCCGTTCGCGCCTTCCCGTTGGCGGGCCTGCTGATCGCCCTGCCCGCAGCCGCTGTCGCTTCCTTGCTAATGGCCTTGCAGGTCAGTTCCCTCTTCACCGCCTTCGTCGTCGTTGCCGTGCAAGCGCTCATCACCGGCTGCCTGCACGAGGACGGCCTCGGCGACACCGCCGACGGCTTCGGCGGCGGTCGTGACCGGGAGGCGGCGCTGGTGATCATGAAGGATAGCCGCATCGGCTCCTATGGCGCGGTGGCGTTGATCCTCTCATTCGGCCTGCGCGTGTCGGCGCTGGCCTCCTTCCTGCCGCTGTTCACGCCATCAGGCGCCGGGCTGATGATCCTGGGCGCCGCTGCGCTCAGCCGTGCCGCCATGGTCTGGCATTGGTCGCGCCTGCCGCCGGCCCGCCGCGACGGTGTCGCCGCCTCGGCCGGCGAACCGGATCCAGCGGCCACATCCTTCGCACTTGGCTCAGGCACCCTCTTCGCCATGCTGCTTTTCTATTTTGCCAAGGCACCGGCGCTCGCACTCATCCTGTCGCTTGTTGCCGTCATCGCAACCGTTACAGTCTTTGGCCGCCTCGCCGCCCGCAAGATCGGCGGCCACACCGGCGATACCATCGGCGCCACACAGCAAATGACCGAGATCGCGGTTCTCGGCGCCCTTGCGCTGACAGTTTGAAAAGCCGATATAATCAGTCGAAACAACGCCGGCCCGCGCCGCCGCAACCCGGGACCTTCAGTTCAGGACCATGGAAACTCCCTGCATTCTCGTCTGTTCGATCGATGACAAGACCGGCTACTGTTTCGGCTGCGGCCGCACGCGCAACGAGGTCGGCGCCTGGTCGCTCTATAGCGACGCCGAGCGCCGCGAGATCATGCTGGCGTTGCCGGCAAGGCTCGAATCGATGGAGCGCAAACCGCGCCGCGAAACGCGCCGCACACGCATGGCCAGGGAACGCGGCGACGCATGACACGCCTTCTGATTCTGCTCTCGATCCTTGCGATCGGCCTGTTGTTGCTGATCGTCAACCACGACGCCGGCCGCACCTTCGGGCTGGCGAATGACGATTTCGGCCAACTCGTCTCGCTCGGCGCCATCGCCACGCTGCTCAGCGCCGGCATCTGGCAGAGCCGTCGCCGCTTTGGCGAAGGCGCCCGGCAGGCGGCAATCTGGCTGCTGATCGTGCTCGCGCTCGTCTCGGCCTATGTCTACCGCTTCGAGCTGCAAGGCTACGGCAACCGGGTGCTCGCCGGTCTGATGCCCGGTCGTGCGACCGTCATCACCGACAGCGAGGGTCGCCAGGAGGTGGTGCTGCAGAAGATGATCAACGGCCATTTCGAGACCAATGCAACGGTCAACGACCAGGAAATCAACATGCTGGTCGACACCGGCGCCAGCAGTATCGCGCTCACCTACGAGGATGCCGAGCGCATCGGTCTTGACCCGGCAAATCTGAGTTACACGGTGACCGTCATGACGGCCAACGGCCAGGCGATGGCCGCACCCGTGCTGCTTTCGCAGGTCGCGATCGGCCCGATCGTGCGCAATGACGTTCGCGCAACGGTCGCTGCCGAAGGCAAGCTCGACCAGAGCCTGCTCGGCATGAGCTTCCTGTCCACACTAGACTTCCTGCAGATGCGCACCGACGAACTTCGGCTGCGCGACTGAGCCGGGAGTTGCGGCAAACGCTTCTTCGTGCATGGTGGCGATATCGGCGTGCGGGAATGTCCGCAGCCCGCTGCTTAAGGCGCGCCGCGATCTTTCAGATTCGCTTGTTGCGCTTTAAGCTCTTGTTTCTGTGCACGTCGTTATCGCAAAACCACCGCACACTTTTGCGCGACACGCTTTTGGGGAGAAGCACTTCATGGATTTCATGCGACTGCTGAAGTCGATCGAAGAGCTTCTCTATGAACTCGTGTCGTGGCTGCTGTTCTATCCGCTTACGATGTGGCGCACGCTGCGCCAGCCCCAGGCGATGATGCGCTATGCCGACGTGGAACTGACGGACGACATCGCGGAGCAATATACCGAAACGCTGAGCCCGCCGCTGTTTCTGCTGATCACGCTGCTGCTGGCCCATGGCGTCGAACTCGGGCTCGTCAATCAGACGACACCCTGGTCGCCGCCGGCGCTGCTGGCAAACGATTCCAATCTCCTGATGTTTCGTGCCGTCGCCTTCAGCATTCTGCCGCTGCTGATGGCGGTCAAGTTGCTGCATCACAAGGGCGCACGATTGACGCGGGACACGCTGCGGGCGCCCTTCTACAGCCAATGCTACATCACGGCGCCGTTCGCGCTTGCGCTCAGCATCGGCATGCTGCTCTCCCGGACGGCAAGCCAGAAAGCGCTTGCCGCCGGCCTCGCCTTCATCCTTGTCGCGTTCGTCTGGTACGTGATCGTCGAGACACGCTGGTTCAAGTCCGACCTCGGCCTGTCGACGGCACAGGCGGCGCTGCGCGTCCTCTGGACCATGGTTCAGGCGCTGGTTGCCATTTTCATGGCAGGCGCCGCTATCGTGTATGGCACTGGCGGCGCACCGGCCTGATTTTCGGCCGGGATTGGCTGGCCCGAACGCGCCTCGGTCAGTTCCGCAGCCGATAGCCGGTGCGGAAAATCCAGGCGAGCACCGAAAGGCAGACCGTCAGGAAGACCAGAATGATCGCGGCGCTGAATACCGGGTTGACGTCGGAGACTTCAAAGAAGCTCCAGCGGAAACCGCTGATGAGATAGAGAACCGGGTTGAAGTGGCTGACCGCCTGCCAGAACGGCGGCAGCATGTCGATCGAGTAGAAGCTGCCGCCGAGAAACACCAGCGGCGGGATGACCAGCATCGGAATCAGGTTCAGCTGCTCGAAGTCCTTGGCCCAGATGCCGATGATGAAGCCGAACAGGCTGAACGATACGGCGGTCAGCACGAAGAAGAAAATCATCGCCAGGGGATGCGCGATCGAAAGATCGACGAACAGCGAAGCTGTCAGAAGGATGATCGTGCCGATCATCAGGCCCTTGGTCGCCGCTGCTCCAACATAGCCAAGCACGATCTCGATCATCGACACCGGTGAGGACAGAACCTCGTAGATCGTTCCGGTGAATTTCGGGAAATAGATGCCGAAGGAACCGTTGCCGATGCATTGCGTCAGAAGCGTCAGCATGATCAGCCCGGGCGTGATGAAGGCGCCGTAGGAGACGCCGTTGATCTCCTGAATGCGCGCGCCAATCGCCGCGCCGAAGACGATGAAATAGAGCGAGGTGGAAATGACCGGTGAGACCACGCTCTGCAGCAGCGTGCGCCGCGTGCGGGCCATCTCGAAAAAGTAGATCGACTTGATCGCTTCGATGTTCATCGTCCGGCTCCCACGATCTCGACGAAAATGTCCTCCAGCGAACTCTGCCGCGTGGAAATGTCCTTGAGGCGTACACCGGCTTCGGCAAGTGCCGCCAGCAGCGACGTTATGCCGGTGCGCTCGGCGCTGGTGTCATAGTCGTAGATCAGGCAATGGCCGTCGCCTTCGAGCTTCAGATTGTACGACGACAGCGTTTCGGGCACTGCGTCCAGCGGATGCGACAGGTCCACCCGCAACTGCTTGCGCCCGAGCTTCGACATCAGCGCCGTCTTGTCCTCGACCAGCAGGATCTCGCCGCCATTGATGACGCCGATGCGGTCGGCGATCTCTTCCGCCTCTTCGATATAATGCGTCGTCAGGATGATCGTGACGCCCGAGGCGCGCAACCGCTCGACGACTTCCCACATGCTCTTGCGCAGGCTGACGTCGACGCCGGCCGTCGGCTCGTCGAGGAAGAGCACGCGCGGTTCGTGCGACAGCGCCTTGGCGATCAGCACGCGCCGCTTCATGCCGCCGGAAAGCTCGCGCAGCATGTTGTCCTTCTTGTCCCAGAGGGACAGATCCTTCAGCACCTTTTCGATATGGGCCGGGTTTGGTTTCTTGCCGTGCAGACCGCGCGAAAAGGTGACGGTGTTCCAGACCGTTTCGAATGCGTCCGTCGTCAGTTCCTGCGGCACCAGGCCGATCATCGCCCGGGTCTCGCGAAAATCGCGCACGACGTCATGGCCGTTGACCAGCACCGTGCCACCACTCGGATTGACGATACCGCAGATGATCGAGATCAGCGTGGTCTTGCCCGCCCCGTTCGGTCCCAGCAAAGCCAGGATCTCGCCCTGCTCGATATCGAGACTGACGCCTTTCAGCGCTTTGAAACCCGAGGCATAGGTCTTCGACAGATTGGAAACGGAAACGATAGGCGCCATGAAGCTGATCCGGATGCGGGGGGCGAAGTCGGCAGGTCCCGCCTATATGGGACGATTCACCGCAATTTGCAGCCTACCGGATGGAAAAAACAAGGTGACGGAGTGTCAACGTCAGGACAAACGGCCGCTTTCCATGCCTATCCGCCCCTCGCCCCCGCCTTGCCGCCCCGATCCAAGCTTCGGCAGGCGATCGTGCAGCACCATGCCGCCAAGCATGGCGATTGCGAAAAGCGCCGTCGCCGGCAGCCCGAGTGACAGCGATGCAAGTGCCGGACCGGGGCAGAGACCGACCAGACCCCAGCCGACGCCGAAAATCGCCGAGCCGATAATGAGGCGGCGGTCGATCACGCGGTTCTGTGGCAGATGAAAGGCATCATCCAGCAACGGCCGCTGCATGCGTCGCGTCACGAGGACCCCGAGCGCTGACACGGCGACTGCGCCGCCAAGCACGAAAGCAAGGCTCGGGTTCCAGTCGCGCGTGATGTCGAGAAAGCCGCGCACCCGAGCCGGATCCAGCATGCCGGAAAGCGACAGGCCAATGCCGAAGATGGCGCCGGACGCAAGGGTTGCGCCCAGCCGCAGGAAGGCGCTGCCGCTCATTGGAAGAAACCTTGGAGATAGACAGTGACGACGGCCGCAATCATGAAAGTCGCAACCGCTGCGACAGACCGGCGCGAAAGCCGGGCGAGACCCACGACACCGTGACCGCTGGTGCAGCCCGAGCCCATGCGCGAGCCAAAGCCGACAAGCAGCCCGGCAATCACCAACAGCGGCCAGGAGGACGTGACAGTGACCGTTGGCCAGGTGCCGGCGAAAAGACGGTAGATCACAGGCCCCGAGATCAGGCCAACTACGAAAACGAACCCGGTTGCGGCCTGCACACCCTGCAACAGCCTTCCAACAATCCCGCTGATGCCGGCCACGCGACCGTTGGCCACCATCAGCATCGCCGCCGAGAGCCCGATCAGCAGGCCTCCGGCAAGCGCACTCCAATATTCATTCATTTTTTCGCGCCTTCGCGACAGAAGATCTGACACAGCGTGCCCACGAGCCGCCCGACCTTATCATGGCTGAGGCGATAGAAAACCTGCTTGGCCTGCCGCCGCGTCGAAACGACGCCGGCATCGCGCAAGACGGTCAATTGCTGCGAAAGCGTCGGCTGGCGGATCCCGAGCAACTCTTCCAGTGCCGCCACGGAATGCTCTCCTTCGAGAAGCGTGGTGACGATCAGCAGCCTGTTGCGGTTGGCAAGCGTGCGCAGGATGAGTGAGACTTCGGTGGCGTGTGCCGTCATGTCGGCACGCACCCCTGGAAATCGCATAACAGTACCCATGCTTTCCTCCTGTCGTGCCTAGGAGTGAGTGGAGACCCAAAAGAAGCGCCCGGAACAAACCAGGACTCAATCCATGATTGTTATACGAATTAATATATTATCGTATTACTTATTCACATGTCAGACGAAACACAAACGCGTTACCACCGCGCGCCGGCGTACTTCAACGCGATCGCGAAAAATCATATAGAGAAAACAGTTCGCTACAACGGTGAGCCGTTCGAAAATACCCGCTTGAGTTTTCTTTTGAACGGAAAACAACCATAAGGTCAGGCTAAAATCCCTGACGCGAAAACGCTTTACCCGTAAAGGCTGTAGAGAAACCGCGCCGCAATCAAAATCATGAAGATGCCGAATCCGGTCTCGAGCTGACGCCGGTTCAAGGCGTGGGCGGCGCGCACACCGAGCGGCGCGACCAGCAATGTGATCGGGATGATCAATGCGACCGCGATCCAGTTGATGAAGCCGGTTGAAAGCGGCGGTAGACCCGGCATGCCCCATCCAGCCCAGACGTAGCCGAAAAGTCCCGGGATCGAGATCAGCACCCCGACGCCGGCCGAGGTCGCGACCGCCTGATGGATCGGGCGGCCGTAGAGCGTCATGAAGGTGTTGTTGAGCACACCGCCGCCGATGCCCATGAGCCCTGAGAGGATGCCGATCGCAACGCCGACCAGCCATTTTACCGGATTGCGCGGCAGGTCGGAGCCAAGTCGCCAGCTTGCACGGTTGAACAGCATGCGAAAGGCGACGGCAAGCGCAATCACCGCAAAGATCAGCCGAAGCGTTCCACTGCTGACAGACGCTGCGATGACCGACGCCAGGATCGCGCCGAGCGGCACGGCGATGGTCCAGTTTCGCAACAGCGCCATGTCGACGACGCCCCGTTTGTAGTGCGACAGGAAGGATCGCACGGAGGTCGGCACGATAATCGCGAGAGACGTTCCGACCGAGAGATGCATGCGAACGGCATCGTCGATACCGAGCAATCCAAACACCTGGTAGAAAACGGGGACAAGGATCGCCCCGCCACCAATGCCGAAAAGACCGGCAAGCAGGCCGGCAACCACGCCGGCAGCGGCCAGCGCGAGGGCAAACATCATCAGTTCCGAAACCGGCGGCACGGCGCACTCCATCGTGACGGTGGGAATCCGACGAACAGATGCAATATTGCCGCCGACGCGGCAGTTCTGTCACGAAACGGTGATGCTTTTCAATCAGTTTGGCGTTGCACGCGGCCAGCCGCCTCGTGATTTGCACGCATCGCCTTAGTTCCGGGGCTTCTTCTCCGGACGTCGGCCGGCTCCCCCGCCGGCCACTTTTTTTGCCGGCTCACGACCACAATGCTGCAAGCCCCTCAATCGCAGTGACGGTAACCGGTCTTGCGCGTCCTCAGGTCGAAGTGGAAATGATCCTTGTGATAGGGATCGCTGCCCGGACCGAGCACCGTGTTGAAGTATTTGCAGCTGTCGGTGCGCACGGCCTTCAACAGCCCCTTCTCGCGAAAGGCGAAGAAGCCCTTCTTGCGCACGTCGATTTCCTTGCCGTTCTTCAGAACAAACTTGCCGACGTCGATGGCGTTGCCATGCGCGTGCTCGGACATCGGGTTGCCCCGGCGCGAATTCATGGTCCGGCAGGAGTAACCGCCGAGCGGCTTGATCGTCTTGACGCCGGACCAGTAGCGGTAGCGTGACGATGGCGCCAGTTCGTACTTCACCCACTTGGCGAAGGCTTCCGTCACTTCGCAGTTGAGCTTGACCGCGGGCTTGACGTCGATGCCCCCGGACAGGCCACCAAGTTCGATCGGATAGTCGATGCCGCAGGACGGACCGTTGCTGATCCGCGGGATATCGCGGAACTCGACCCCGAGCTTGCGCAACCGCTGGCGGCAGGCAATTTCCGAGCGCGGCATCTGGCCGGTGAACTGCTGTTCCGGCTCCGACAGAGGATTGCGTGCCCGTGGCAGCATCGCAACCTCCTGCGGTTCCTGGGCGCGCTGCATTGCCTTCTGTCGCTCGAAGGCGCGACGACGCTCAGCCTCTTCGGCGGAAATCTGTTCCGCCGTCAAAGGCGGCAGATCCGGGTCGCCGCCAAGGCTCGCCTGCGCCTCGTTCAGCGTCTGCGGCGGACTGCCGAGCTGACGGACATTGTCCTCGCCGATGCCGCCCACAACAGGCTGGCTGGCGTTGCCCTCGGCGATCTCGTTGTTCTGCTCCTCCGCCAGCCCGACCACGGGCTGAACGCCAAGCATTGCATCCATGTTGACGCCTTCGGAAGGAATGGCGGTCGAGCCGGTATTGGCCGGCTTTTCGCCGGAAAGCGCCTCTTCGCTATCTATCATCGGCAATGCGCGGCGTGTCTGCTGTTGCGTCACGGCCGGCATTGCCGTGCCGCCACCGGTGCTGAAAGTCGAAACCGGCTCACCGGAAGGATAGGCCGCAACCTCCTGCTCCGGCACTGCGTCGACCGGAACGGGCCTGATCGAGCCTACGCGTTCACCGCCTTCGATCCGCGCCGAGGGCGTCAGCACATCGGTCGTGCACGCGACAAGCGAGATCGACAGCACGAACGCCGTCAACGGACGATGGAGAGAGGGAACATACACCATACCGATTTGCCGCCTTCATCCAGAACGTATCAACGACATCGCCGCACACAACCAACGTTAAAGCGGTGCAGGCCACCTGTGTCGCAAGCCGGGCACTCCACCGAAAAAGGCCGATTTGCGATGCATTTTATGCAAACACGGTAAATGAAGCCTTGCGAGCGGCCCCCAACATCCGGCAGGTCCGGAGGCGACGCCTTTCCTGTCTCATGGCCATAAAGGCCCGTTTACCCACGGGCCGCGAACCTTAAATTGCAGCGTGAAATATGCTGCGCCTCGACGCAATTCACGCCACGGAGAAGACCAAAAGCGCACCGGCGCAAAAAGGCCCGCGCCGATTGCTCCGCGCGGGCCTTGCTGATCGTACGGTTTACGTATGCCTAGCGGCACTCACCGGGGTGCACGACGCGGAAGCCGGCGCCACCAGCTTCACAGGAGTTCGGGAAGGTCTGAATCCGGTTGCCGCGCTGGCCGCAGACCGGCGCGTATTCGCGGGTGCAGAACTGGCCCTGCGGCGGACGGTCGTCGTCGCGGCGGCACTCGCCGGGCGCAACGACGCGGAAGCCATCGGCGCGTGCCATGCAGGCATTCGAGAACGTCTGCTGCTGGCGACCGCGCTGGCCGCACACAGGCGCATATTCCCGCGTGCAGGCTTGCGGCTCGCGCTCGGGCGGACGGTAATCCGGGCGGCACTCGCCGCGATGGATCACATTGAAGCCATCGGCCCGCGCCTGGCAGGAATTCGAGAAGGTGCGCATGCGATTGCCGCGCTCGCCGCAAACCGGCGCATATTCCATCGTGCACATCGGCGGACGGATCGGCCCCGGGCCAGGCCGCGGTTCATCGACCACGACGGTACAGGCGGACAGAAATCCGAATGCCAAAAGAATAGCCGCCCCCGGCCGCGTGAAAAGAAGTTTGAGAAGCGCCAAGAATATCCCCTTCAGAGCACCGGTAGCCGCCGACCCGGCGCCATGCCGTATCATTCCGCCCCCGTCCAGCCGTATCTAACCCCGCACACGGATTGGTCAAGTCCGCTTCATCCCTGACGCACAGACGGTTGAAGAGGGGCTCAAGGGGGCAACGTGCGCGCGCAGCAAGTGCCTTCAGCGCCGCATCCGCGCTTCCAATCCCATGGCACGCCTCGGCGAACGCCCGAGATGGAAAGGGCCCGCGTGCTTTCGCACGCGGCCCCCTCATCGATTGTCGGCCGCCGTTTCAGGCAGCGCGGCCGTAGGCGGCCTGCCGAGACGTTTCCTGCAGGCGGAACTTGGTCAGGAGCATCTTCAATTCGCGGCTCTCGGCTGCAAGCGTCTGGCTTGCGGCCGTCGTCTCTTCCACCATGGCTGCGTTCTGCTGGGTCATCTGGTCCATGCTGTTGACGGCCGTATTGACCTCGGCGAGGCCCGTCGCCTGTTCGCGAGCAGCCGTTGCAATCGAGGCAACCTGTTCGTTGACCCGGTTGACCAGCGCTTCGATCTCGGTCAGCGCATCGCCGGTCGAGCGTACCAGCTCGACCCCGGCGCCGACTTCGCGCACCGACGTGCCGATCAGTTCCTTGATCTCCTTGGCGGCGCCGGCAGAACGCTGTGCGAGCTCGCGCACTTCCTGCGCCACCACCGCGAAGCCACGGCCGGCTTCGCCCGCCCGTGCTGCTTCGACGCCGGCGTTCAGCGCCAGGAGATTGGTCTGGAAAGCGATCTCGTCGATCACGCCGATGATCTGGCTGATCCGGCTCGAAGAGGTCTCGATCCGCCCCATGGCGTCGATGGCGTTGCGCACGATGCCGCCGGATTTCGCCGCACTCGCCTTGGTCTCATCGACCATGTTGCGTGCTTCGTTGGCCCGGTCGGAGGAATGGCGGACCGTCGAGGTGATCTCGTCCAGCGCTGCTGCGGTTTCTTCCAGAGCCGCCGCCTGCTGCTCGGTGCGGCGCGACAGGTTGTTGGCAGCTTCCGAAATGTCGCCGGCGCTGGCGGTGACGATCTCGGTCGAATGCGAGATCGAGCCGATGACATCGCGAAGGGCGGCAACCGCCGTGTTGAAGTCCTGCCTGAGCTTGCCGTATTCCGGGGCGATATGGCCGATCTCGGCCGTCAGGTCGCCGCTGGCCAGCAATTCGAGCGCGGCCCCCACGGTCTCCATGGCATCGGCCTGCGCATCGGCGGTCGCCCGCTGGCGCTGCTCATTGCCGCGCCGCTCCGACTCCAGCCTGTCCTGCTGTTCGGATTCGCGGGAACGCAGCTCCAGCCGCTCGCGCACCGAATCGCGCAAGACCACGAGAACCTTGGCCATCTGGCCGATCTCGTCGCCGCGGTCGGTTTCCGGTACGTCTGACGAGAGATCCTCATCGGCAATCGACCGCATCGACGCCTTCAGATTCTCGACAGGCTTGACCACGCTGCGCACGATCGCCAGCGCCGCCATCAGGATCGCCAGTGCTGCGGCGAAAAGAATGCCGGCAACCTGCCAGGCGCGCTCGCGGAACATGGCCGAGAGATCGTCGGAGTAAACGCCGGTGCCGACCACCCAGCCCCAGGGTTTGAAGCCGGCGACGTGAGAGTATTTCAGCACCGGCTCGTCGGCGCCCGGCTTCGGCCAATAGTAATCGACGAAGCCCTGCCCGCTCTTTTCCACCGTCTTGACGAATTCGACGAAGAGGTGCTTGCCGTTCGGATCCTTGTTGGCGGAAAGGTCGCTGCCGTCCATTTCCGGCTTGATCGGATGCATGATCATCGTCGGATGCATGTCGTTGATCCAGAAATAGCCGCTACCCTGATAGCGCATCGCCTTGACCGCTTCGAGCGCACGCTTCTGTGCATCTTCGCGCGACAGCGTGCCGGCCACTTCCTGTTTGTGATAGGCGTCGAACACCGCAACGGCGTTCTCGTTCATGGCCGACAGCATCGCCTTGCGTTCGCCGACGAGCTTGTCCTGCGCCTGAAACAGACCGAAGGTCAGCGCCGCCGCCATGGTCAAAAGTGCGAACGCGACGAGCGCGTAGAGCCGCACCGAAATCCTGAATCTCTTCATCCCCAGTCCCCTGCCTCCAGTAGAAGCGTGCAGGGTAAGGATGTCTGTTTGCAAAGCCCCTAACAAACGATCCCTAAATTTGACAAATCTCAATTAACACCTTCGCAACGAATGAAGTTCGTGATCGTCAACCAGACGCGATTTGTCTGCGCGCGCACTTCCCTGACGAAGCAACCATGCGCTACATCTCCTGAGACATGAGGGAGACAAAGCCATGACCGCAGACACCAGACCGACCGGCGAACTGACCTTGCGCACACTGGCCATGCCAGCCGACGCCAATGCCGCCGGCGACATCTTCGGCGGCTGGGTGATGGCGCAGATGGACCTTTCCTGCGGCATTCGCGCCGCCGAGCGGGCCCGCGGCCGCGTGGTGACGGCGGCAGTGAAAGAAATGGCCTTCGCGCTGCCGGTCAAGATCGGCGATACGCTCTGCATCTATACGGATGTCGTCAAGGTCGGGCGCACCTCGATGACCCTTAAGGTCGAGGCCTGGGCACAGCGTTATCTCTCGCATCTGATGGAGAAGGTGACCGACGCAATCTTCGTCATGGTCGCGCTCGACGAGAACGGAAAACCAAAGGTGGTACCGGCGGAATAGGAGGAGCGACCGTGGACCCGAGCCAGCCTGACCCGGCGATCTTCTCGCATATCCGCGTCGTCATGGGCATGGTCGTCAGCCTCAGCCTTGCGCGGCTCTTAAGCGGGCTTGCGCTCTTCGTGCAGCACCCGGGAAAGACCCGGGTCTACTGGATCCATCTCGGATGGGTCCTGTTCATGTTCGTCTTCCTCGTGCATTTCTGGTGGTGGGAGTTCCACCTCCACGCCCTGCCCGTGCTCGACGTCACCGTCTACCTTTTCGTCATCCTCTATTGCTGCGTCTTCTTTTTTCTGTGCGTGCTGCTCTTTCCGACGACGCTCGAGGATTACAGCGACTACGAGCATTACTTCATGTCGCGTCGAAAGTGGTTCTTCGCCTTTCTGGCGCTCGCCTTTGCCGTCGATCTCGTCGATACCGCGCTCAAGGGCAAAGCCTATTTCGCGTCCTACGGGATCGAATATCCGGTGCGCAACGCGACCTATATTGCCCTATGCCTGATCGCCGCTTGGACGCCGAACCGGCGTTTCCATGCCGCATTCCTCATCTGTGCCGTCACCTACCAGCTTGTGTGGATGTACCGGGCCTTCGACCTTTTGGATTGAGGGCGGCGGCGAAGGTCGAAAGCATCGCCTACCAGCGCAGCCAACGCCGCCCGATGACGTAGCCGACGGTGGTGATCACCAGAACGGCAATCGAGTACCAGACCGCCAGGAACAACGGACTGTCGTCCGGGCAATGGAAGGCATAGAGCGAAGCGGCAATGGCGCCCGCGGCAAGCCCCGCCGAAGCACCGGCGAGACCGGGATTTTCCGGCGCACCGTTCTTCAGCACGAACAGGAAGCCTGCAAGCGGCGCCAGCGACAGCACTGGGATGAAGAACAGGCAGAAGCCGGCATTCTTGCCGAGCATGCTCGTCGTCCACGCCTCAGAAGGCAGCACGGAAAGCTCGGACAAAACGGCAATGGCAAGCAGCACAAGGGGAACGGCGAGCTGAAATCCACGCGCCTTGAGTGATCGCCCGGGCTGTCCGACAAGGAAGACGAGACGGCAAGCGGCTATGGCGAGAACCAGCGTGAAGCCGACCTTGAACAGGACCCGCGCCGTCTCGATGGCGGTTGCCAGGTTGGGGCGCACCCCCACCGTCAACAGCAGAAGCAGGGCGGACGCGACGACCCCGGCGAGGACGGCAAGCGCCAGCATGCGGCCAAGCCGCATTCCGACCGCCGCATCCTCGGCCAACAGGCTGATCAAATCATTCGTCTTCACGTGTCTCACTCCGATAAAGGGCTGCCAACGACTTCAACGCCCTGTGCAGCGCCACGCGCACCGCCCCTTCGCTCATCTTCAGCCGTTCGGCCGTTTCGCGCACGCCCGCACCTTCCAGCGAGATCGAGCGGACGATATCACGCTGCGGGTCCTTCAGGTGTTCCAGCATGTTGACCGCGTCCATCCGGTCCAGCCCGTCACCCTGCTCTTCCGCCTCCAATGTCGCAATCACGTCTTCGATCGGCACGTTCACATGACGACCCCGGCGCCGCAGGCTGTCGATGAGCTTGTTGCGCACGATCGCCGACAGCCATGGACCGATCGGCCGGTCCGGATCCCACGTTGCGCGCTTGAGGTGGACGGCCAGCAGCACTTCCTGCACCACGTCCTCCGCCTCGCTCGCCGGCGCCCCGAACTGATTGCAGCGCCGGCGTGCCATGGCGCGCAGGTGCGGGGTCACGGCGCCGAGGAAGCGATGGTAGGCCTGCGTGTCGCCCTTCATGGCGTTGCGCATCCATTCCGCCCATTCCTGCTCACGCATCGAAGAATTCACCCGACATCATCCTGTACGAACGGGCACACGTTTTTGTTACCGGCCTTGGAAGAAATATTTCTGAATCGCCGGAAAGCCTTGGTTCGCCTGCGTTTTCTCCTGCAATGGAAGAGACTGCAAGCGCACGGCGTGAAAAAAATCGAAAACCCCGATGTAACGATCGGCGATCAGCCTCCGTAACCCAAGTGTCAGCCGATCATGGCCGACCATCAACGGAGATAGTTCCATGAAAAACAGCATCGCTACTCTGGCGCTCGCAGGTTCGCTCGCTTCGGCGCTGGCAACTATAGCTGCCCCGGCTGCCTTCGCCGCCGAAAACAGCGAAAAGTGCTACGGCGTTGCCATGAAGGGCCAGAACGATTGCGCCGCAGGCAAACATGACTGCGCCGGCAAGTCGACGATGGATTTCGACAAGGGCTCCTTCAAGCTGGTCCCGGCCGGAACCTGCACCTCGATGAAGACCCCTGACGGTCACGGCATGCTGATGCCGGCCTGATCGTGCTGATCCAGCCGACAGCAAGCCTTCCTCAACAGATTCAGGACTGAACAGCATCATGAACAAGATATCCGCAAGCGTCTTTGCCGCCTCCGTCGCAACCGCGCTGTCGCTCGTCGCCAGCGCACCGGCCACGGCCGCCGACGCATCGAAGGAGAAGTGCTACGGCGTCGCCCTCAAGGGGCAGAATGATTGCGCCGCAGGACCGGGCACGACCTGCGCCGGCACCTCCAAGGTCGATCATCAGCAAAACGCCTGGAAGCTCGTTCCCGCCGGAACATGCGAAGCGATGAAAACGCCGAATGGCCATGGCTCGCTGAAGCAGGGCCCGGCTCCGGCCTAACCGCTGGATCTCTGCCATCCGGCAATGCGGCGGCGCAGGTCTTGCGCCGCTGCCCCGCAACCAAAGGAGCAATCCGAATGAAACTCTCCGGTCTTCCGCGCCGCGCCGGTGTCGGCTTCAAGCCCGAACATTTCCTCGCCATCAATGCGGCAGCCCAGCCGATCGGCTTTTTCGAGGTGCATGCGGAAAACTACATGGGCGCCGGCGGTCCGCCGCACGCACAACTCGGCAAGCTGCGTGAAGATTATGCACTCTCCATTCACGGCGTCGGATTGTCGATCGGCTCGGTTCAGCCGCTCGACAAAGAACATCTCTCCCGACTGAAGATCGTCTGCGATCGCTACGAGCCGGAGAGCTTCTCTGAGCATCTCGCCTGGTCGACTCACGATAGCGTCTTCCTCAACGACCTGCTGCCACTGCCCTATACCAGCCATACCTTGACGGCGGTCGCCGACCACATCGACCAGGTTCAGGAAACGCTGAAGCGTCAGATGCTGCTGGAAAATCCGGCCACTTACCTGCTCTTTGCCGAAAGCACGATCGAGGAAACCGAGTTCCTTGCGGACGTCGTTCGGCGCACCGGCTGCGGGCTGCTGCTTGATGTCAACAATGTCTTCGTCGGTTCGACCAACCACCACATGGACCCCGGCGACTATCTCGCCCTTTTCCCGATAGAATCTGTCCGCGAGATCCATTTGAGCGGCCACTCAGAGACCGTCGACGATGCGGGCGCGCCGCTCCTGATCGATTCCCACGACACGCCGGTCAAGGATCCTGTGTGGGCGCTCTTCGAGGCGCTGATTGCGCGCACGGGTCCTGTTGCAACCCTGATCGAATGGGACAACGACGTGCCCGATTGGCCGGTGCTGTGCGCCGAAGCGCAGGCCGCCGACGACATTCTTCTGAATGCCTCAAACCGACGTGCCGCCTGAGGAGATCGCAATGTCCCTTGACACCCAGACGCGGTTTGCCGTCGCCTTGACCGATCCGGCTGCACCCGTTCCCAAAGGTCTGGCGTCCTGGACGGGGTCGCAGCCTGAGCGTCGCTTCGCCGTCTATCGCAACAATGTCATCGCGGCACTGACGGGTGCGCTCGCCGCGCGGTTCCCTGCCAGCCAGCAGATCGTCGGCGAGGCGTTCTTCGCGGCGATGGCCGCCGATTTCATCCGCGCTCACCCGCCCCGCTCGCCATTGCTGCTTTCCTACGGCGACGACTTTGCCGAGTTCGTCGAACGGTTCGAGCCGGCGAAAGCAATCGCCTACCTTCCCGACGTCATTCGGCTGGAGGCTGCACGCGGCAAGGCCTATCACGCAGCCGACGTCGCATCGCTCGACGCCGCAACCCTTGCAGCCCTGTCACCTGCGCGGCTCGCCGACCTTGTATTCGTCCCGCATCCATCGCTTTGCGTGCTCCGCTCGCCACACCCCGTCGTCACCATCTGGGCGATGAATGCCGGCGAAGCCGCGTTGCAGCCAATCGCGAATTGGGCAGCCGAAGACGCAATGGTGATCCGTCCGCACTTGATTGTCGAGGTGCGTCGCCTGCCGCCCGGCGGAGCGGCCTTCCTGCAGGCATTGGCGCAAGGAACCTGCCTTGCCGCCGCTGTCGATATCGCGACCGAGGATGCCGACGCATTCGACCTTTCGGCCAATCTCGCCGGCGCCTTGCAAAGCGGCGCCTTCATTGCTTTCCGCTGACAGGAGTGAGCCCGATGCAAAGCGAAATGACCATGACTTCGGATGACCAACAGGGCATCGCCCGCAAGTTCTACTCCGCGTTACAGCTGCTCGACCGCGTGCCGCACGATGTCGTCGCGCTGATTGCACGCCTGTCGATCGCCGCCGTCTTCTGGCAATCGGGCCAGACCAAGGTCGATGGCTGGCAGGTGACGGACAATGCCATCTATCTCTTCGAAAACGAATACAGGCTGCCGCTGATTGATCCGTGGCTTGCCGCCCATGCGGCAGCGTTCGCCGAACACCTGTTCCCGTTGTTACTGGTGATTGGTTTTGCCAGTAGACTTTCGGCGCTGGCGCTTCTCGGCATGACGGTGGTTATCGAAATCTTCGTCTACCCCGATGCATGGCCGACGCACGGCATCTGGGCCGTCTGTCTGCTGGTCATCATCGCCGGCGGGCCCGGGCGCGCTTCGATCGACTATCTCCTCGCTCGCAGTTTCGGGGTTTGTCGCACCGGTCGCTAGAAAGCGCGACGGCCCGACACAGGACCGGGCGGTGCGATCCCCTGCCTGAGCGCAGCCCTGAGGCTGGCACGCGCGGCCGACGCTCAGTAACGACAGCCCGTGGGCAAGCAGTTGCATGCCGGTAACGACGTGCATGTGCGGCTCATGACCTGTCCGGCAAAACCGGTGTTGGACCTTTGGGCATGGAATTGGCGCTGGCGCACCTCCAGCGTCATTATCTCGCCCGGCCAGAAAGCCTCAGGCCGACGCGCGACAGGCGCCCGCAAGCCGTTCTCCTCGAATGGCGGCACGGACCTGTGGGATGAGGTTTATTCCCGCACTGCCGGCTCCTGCCGCAAAAGCGTTCCGCAAAGCCGGTCGACAACAAAACAAACAAACTCCATAAATTTTATAATCTTCTTTTACACTGGTCCCAGTTCAAAAGGACGGCGCCCATGGCCCTCCAGCAAACAGGAGCGGGACAGATGCTCAAACTGACCAGACGGCTTTTCGGTACCGGCCTCTTCACGGCCGCCGTGCTCGCATCCTTCGGTGTCATGGCCGAGGACCTGAAGGAATTTCGCATCGGCTTCCAGAAGACCGGCCTTCCGGTCGTTGCCCAGCAGCAGAAGATCATCGAGAAGGCGCTGGAGCCGAAGGGCATCGCGGTTTCCTGGGTGGAATTCACCGCCGGGCCGCCGTTGGTCGAAGCCTTGAACGTCGGCTCCATCGATGCCGGCTGGACCGGCGACGCGCCGCCGATCTTCGGCCAGGCGGCCGGCTCGGCCATCGTCTATGCCGCGGCCCTTCCCTCGAACGGCAAAGGCGAAGCGATTTTCGTCAAGCCGAGTTCGCCGATCCAGTCGCTTGCAGACCTCAAGGGCAAGAAGATCGGAGTCGGCAAGGGTACCAGCGCCCACAATCTCGTGGTCGCGGCACTCGAGAAAGCTGGCATCGGCTTTGGCGACGTGACGCCTGTCTATCTGAGCCCCGCCGATGCGGCAGCCGCCTTCGCCAGCGACAAGATCGACGCCTGGGCCGTCTGGGATCCCTTCTTCGCGATCGCCGAAACACGCTACAAGCCGCGTATCCTGACGACATCGGCCGACACCTTGAAGGTCAACACCTATTTCCTCGCCAGTCGCGATTTCGCAGCCAACCATGCCGAGACCGTCACCACCACGATTGCAGCTCTGAAGGAGGCAGCCGGCTGGGCCGATGCCAACCGCGACAAGGTTGCGGCTGCGCTTCATGAAGTGACGGGCGTGCCGCTCGAAGCCCAGACGATCGCTGCCAATCGCAGCGTCTTTTCGATCGGCCCGATCACCGACGATATCGTCGCCGGCCAGCAGCAGACCGCCGATCGCTTCTTCAAGCTCGGACTGATCCCCAAGCAGATCACCATTTCCGATGCGGTCTGGACGGCACCGGGCAACTGATCCCTCTCCCTCCCAAGGCGAGAACCGGCCGGCGTCGAGACACATGTTTCGGCGCCGGCACCGCGAAGACACCGGGCTGCTAGCAAACGAGGACTAAGCCATGGCGAAGACCGCAACGAACACCTTTGCGCGAAACCTCGCAGGCTGGCTCCTGCCCGCCGCTCTGATCCTCGTTTGGGAAGCAGCCTCCCGCACCGGCCTGATTTCGGAAAGCGTGATCGCGCCACCCTCCGCCGTCCTTGCTGCGCTCATCCGCCTGCTTGCCTCCGGCGAGCTTGCCGAAAACATCGGCATCAGCACCTTGCGCGCACTCTCGGGCTTTGCCATCGGCGGCTCGATCGGTTTTGCCTTCGGCCTTGCCAACGGCCTGTCGCGGTTGAGCCGCGATCTGACCGATACGACGCTGCAGATGGTGCGCAACATTCCGCATCTGGCACTGATCCCGCTCGTCATCCTCTGGTTCGGCATCGACGAGGAAGCCAAGCTGTTCCTCGTGGCGCTCGGTGTCTTTTTCCCGATCTACGTCAACACGTTGCTCGGCATCCAGGGCGTCGATCCGCAGCTCGTCGAGATGGGGCGGATCTACGGCATGTCGAGACGGCAGCTATTTTTCCACGTCATCCTGCCGGGAGCCCTACCGGCCATCTTCGTCGGGCTTCGCTATGCGCTCGGCATCATGTGGCTGACGCTGATCGTTGCCGAGACAATCGCCGCATCCTCAGGCCTCGGCTACATGGCGATGCAGGCGCGCGAATTCCTGCTGATCGATGTCGTCATCCTCTCCATCCTGATTTACGCGCTGCTCGGCAAGCTCGCCGACAGCCTCGCCAGGCTGCTCGAGCGTCTGACGCTGCAATGGCACCCGGCCTTCCAGCCGGCCTGATGCCGAGTCCGCTCATGACGAAAAAGGAACAAACCGATGTCCGTCATCGCCCTCCATCCGAAGCAGCAGCCGGAAGCGAACGGAGCGCCGGCTACGATCCTTACGCCTTCACAGTCCCCTGTCTCTGCCCCCGCTCCGCTCGCCCTGTCGTTGCGCGGCATCACCAAGCGTTTCGGCGACAAGACCGTACTCGATGGCATCGACCTCGACATACCCCAGGGCCAGTTCGTTGCGGTCATCGGCAAGAGCGGCTGCGGGAAGAGTACGCTGCTGCGGATCCTTGCCGGCCTGGATAGCCCGACGAGCGGTACCTTGACCGTTGCCGGCGGCAACGCATCGGAGCGGCGCAGCCGCATCATGTTTCAGGAGCCGCGGCTTTTGCCCTGGGCAAGGATCGGCCGCAACGTGGAAGTCGGGCTGACCGGCATCGCCAAGGGCGAAGTCGCCCGCGATCTCTCGCTGCAGATCCTGCAGGAGGTCGGCCTTGCCGACCGGGCCGAGGAGTGGCCGTCGGTGCTGTCGGGCGGTCAGAAACAACGGGTGGCGCTGGCCCGGGCGCTGGTCGCTCACCCGTTCATCCTGGCGCTTGACGAGCCGCTCGGCGCGCTCGACGCCCTGACGCGCATCGAGATGCAGCAGTTGCTGGAGCGCATCTGGCAGCAGCAGCACTTTACCGCCGTACTCGTCACTCACGATGTCGCCGAAGCGGTGGCGCTGGCCGACCGTGTCGTCGTCATCGACGAAGGCCGCATCGCGCTCGATCTGGCGATCCCGCTTGCCCGCCCACGCCGTCACGGCAGCGCCGAAACCGCCAGGCTTGAAGGGCAGATTCTGGATCGCTTGTTTGGGCGGGGATAAAATGCCGCTTTCGATTGCAGTTTGGCGCGCGGTAGATCGTCTGGCTGCCATGTCTTCCGGCGAACCGTTCAAAGAACGACGGGCTCGCCGTCCTGACCGGCGGACGACGCCGCGACCCCTCAGCCCTTGAAGATGAACGAGGCGCCGATCGCGATCAGGGAGAAGCCGACGAGGTGGTTCCAGCCGATCGACTCCTTCAGCCAGAATACAGAGAACGCTGCGAACACCAGGAGCGTGATCACCTCCTGCATCGTCTTCAACTGTGCCGCCGAGTAGACCTCGTGGCCGATGCGGTTCGCCGGTACGGCCAGGCAATACTCGAAGAAAGCGATACCCCAGCTGGCGGCAATCGCCATGTAAAGCGGCGACGAGGTGTATTTCAGGTGCCCGTACCAGGCAAACGTCATGAAGACGTTGGAGATCAGCAGCAGCAGGATCGGCCAGAGATAGGCCGGGTTGATGGCGAACGACATGAGGACCCTCGAAGGCGCGAATCGGTTCGGCAGAATGATCTTGCTAGCCTCCCTCTGACAAGCTCCAACATCGCGTTTGCAGCAGCCCACGCCGTATCAACCCGGCCAATGTGCTGAGAGCTTTTTTGATAGATCCGGTTTCGGGCGACGTTCGCACACGATTGTAGCCACAGCAGGACGATTGCGGCCTCTCATTCCATTCTACCGGGCCCCGCCCATCTTCCAGACCGTGCGCCGCCGCGCAGACTGATCGTGTCAATTCCGACCCCTTGCATCGCATTTCCCGCTTCATCGCGGTGGTCCGCCGCCGAGGTTGCCGCCTCAATGAAGGCAGGAAGTTCCGCTCAACGGCGAGCGAAACCGCGTTACGACCACAGCACAGACACAAAAACAACGCGTATCGGTCGTAAAAGTTGACGATATCTAACCCAAACGAGTTAGATTACGCACGAAAGTTCTCTCTTTTCGCCCTTTGCCACAATTTTGCACCAGACGGTGAGCAAAGTCCGCGCACCGTCCGACGGGACAGGCAGGGGAATACCACACTCCGACGGCAATTGCCGTGAAGTTGGCACCGCGTTTCATCGCGGTTCGCCGGCGCGCTGATGCTGCGTTCAAGGTGCACGCGCAGGCGCTTGCCGCCGATATCCCCGAAACAGTGATCGATGCAGATGAAAACCGGGGGCAGTGTTCGGCGATCGCCAGGCACATCCGGGATGCACGCACCAAACAACTTGGCAAGGAGACCTGACCATGAAGGTCCTGGCGTTTCTCGCGGCTGCCTATGTCGCGCTTCTGACTCCGGATATGGCCACGGCGGGCATGTTGGCCCAGGCCCAGCAATATAACGGCCTGCACGAGGTCAAGAACAACAGGCGGTTACGCACCGCACTCGGCATCAACCCGGCCCGCACCCCCTGGTGCGGCCACTTCATGGGCCTGATTGCCCGAAAGTCGGGCCGAACGCCGCCACAAAGTTTCGGCATAGCCCGCTCATGGCTGCGCTTCGGCGCGCCGGTCAAGCTCTCCTATGCCCGCCCCGGCGATATTATCGTCGTGCGCACCGGGCGCAGCTATCACGTCGGCATCCTCTCCGCCCTGTCGAAATCGACAGCGAAGGTGATGGGCGGCAATCAGTCCGGCCGCGTCAGGATTTCGCAATTCAACCGCGGCCAGGTCGTCGCCGTCAGGCGTTAGCCGGCGAAGAAAACAGCGTCGCGATCACCGAACGGGTTGTTCGTTGCCGCCGTCGGGCTGTGCGTCGTTAAGCGTCAGGCGCATTGCGCAGCGCCGCTCGGCCGGCAAGCCGCATGTCGCCTCCTTCGCAAGGGTCCGCAACAGCCTTGCATCGAGCGCATCGGCTGCCAGCGTCTCGAACCCGAGCTTTCGGTAGAAGCGCTCGTTCCATGCGAGTTCGCGGAACGTGGTCAGCGTCACCTCGCCAAGCGATCGTTCGCGCGCATGGGCAACGGCGGCTGCGATCAAGGCCCGCCCGAGCCCAAGGCCCTGTCGATCGTGCAGCACCGCGAGCTGCCAGATGTGCAGAGCGCCGTCGATGATCTCGGCGCAGAGAAAGCCGAGCGGACGATCGCGATCATCGACAGCGACCCAAGAGAGACCGGCGCGAACGAAATCGAGATGCGCGTCAACCGATTGCACATCGTCATCGGCGATCCAGGCGAGTTCGGAAACACTGCGAAATGCCTCTCCCGACGATTTTTCGATATCCGGCAGTGCTGGCGCGTCGTCTTCGCGGCTCAATCGAATCAGGGCGTTCATGACGGCATCCTATCGACGGCGTTCGCTGCGTCGATCCTGTCTTTGGCTAGAACAATCCGGCAAGGCAGGATCGCGTTGCACGGATAGGGTTTTATGCATTTTTATGCATGAAGACAACCACTTATCCCCATCTCTTCGCCATCCACACACGATCCTCGCCCGGAGGCCGATCTCGCAGACGGCCAATCTCGGCATATCCGTGCCGCTCGTAGAACCCGATTGCCTGAAAAGTGGATGTTGTGAGTTGAACGCCGATCGCGCCATGCGCACGCGCTTCCTCTTCAGCGCGCTGAAGAAGGCGGCTGCCATGTCCCTGCCCGCGAAGAGCGGCATCGACCCACACGTGGTCGATCTGCAGCCAGCATAGAGCCACCATCGCCCGGATACCGCCGCGGACGCGACCACCTTCATCTCGAAGCAGCAATGTCAGTGGCACGCGTGGCCACGTCCCGACCATCTCGATCATGTGGGCCAGAAGCCCAGCGGTGACGTCTTCAGCGCCCGGAACAATCTCCGTATCGTGGACGTCAATGCGCATCGGCGACCCTTCCGACTGTTACCCTCGCGCCGCTAGAGGAGCGGCAGTGCCATCAGCACCTCATCGAAATACTGCCCATCGACGCAAAGGGCGCGCGTCTCCAACCCGTAGCTTGCAAAGCCGAGTTTGGAATAGAGCCGGATGGCTACGGCATTGGAGGAGACGACGGTCAGCTGCAATTGCTCGACCTTGCCCCGGGCCTCGTCGATCACCGCCTCGACCAATTGTTGCGACAAGCCGCTCCCGCGCGCCGCCTCGACCACATACATGCCCCAGAGGATACCCTTGTGCCTTGCCTTGATGGCGCCTGGGATCGTCAGGCCCGCGACACCCACAAGCGCACCGGCGGCATCGAAGGCACCGATGATCGCGGCGGCCGCCAACCGATTTGCGAACCACTCGAGCGGCTGCCTTGCCTCATCTTCATAGGACGCACCGAACGCCTCAGGATGGCGCTTGAGCCCATCGAGGCGCAAGGCGCGATAGGCGTCGATATCTCGGGGTTCAAGGCGGCGGAGTTGAAAGGAAGACATGCAGGGTTCCGAAATCCGGTTCCGGGCGGGCGATCCGCCCTGCATCGACCCGGCCCTGTCAACGTCAATCGGCGACTTTAGAGATGAACATAAAACTTTAGATATTTCTTCTAAAAGACTGAATCAGCTATCAAACGCCCTGCTCACTCTTCAACCGTCGAGGCCCGTTGCGCGATCCGTTCCAGTGCCGCACGCAACCCCGCCTCCGGGCTTGTCAAAGGGCGCGGTCCTCGGTGCACAAGATCCGCCGCACCCGCCATGGAGGCTTGAGCAAGTGCGACCATCGCAGCGCCATCGTCATAGGAGGCGTCGGCAGCCTTGGCGATGGCAGCGAGATAGCCATCCCGGTCACCCGCTCTAAACGAGCTCCAGGCGCCGGCAACGAGGCGTATCTCAAGCGCGACACCTGTGCGCTTCGCGGCCGCGGAAAACAATGCGGTGGTCGGAACCACCGTCGTTTCCACGGCGCAGAGCGCCACGACCTTGCCACCGGCGGCGGCCGCCTTTTCGGCAAGCGCCGCATCGATCCGCAACACCGGCACCGGCGTCTGACCAACAATCGCCGTACTAGGCCCGAGCGTCGAGCAGGTAAGCAACACGGCATCGGCCCGCGCTGCCAGTGCGCTCAGCGCTACGGCCGTCTCGCGGGCGATTTCGTCTGTGAGACCGCCAGCCCGTTCCGCAGCCTCGAGCAGGTCCGGCCGCACCGTGTGATGAAGCACGTCGCTTGGAAGGCCGAGTATGCGCGCGGCGGCTTCGAAAACGGCACAGTTGCTGTCGGCCGTATGCAGGCATGCGATGATCAAGATGCTTCCCTTCGTCCTGAGCTTCAGGCCAGGCGTGCGCTATCGCGCACGCGCCGCTGGCGTATCGGGACACCTTGCACGTTCCGCTGCCGGGCGAAACAGCGTTCGGTCGAGCCCACAACGCAAACTCTTTGTCGTCCCCAGCGCGCAATCCACGAGCGAAAGCCCGCGCGGCCCGCAAATGGCCTCAAAATCAGCGCAGCAGTCGTCGGTCAGATACGATCACGGCGTTTTCGTACTTCTAGATACACCTAATTTACGATACCCTTAATTTCCTCTAGCCATACGCCGCAGGAGGGGCTTGCCCCCTTGGAACGGAAACTCGCAGTCATCCTCGCTGCCGATGTCGCTGGCTATAGTCGCCTCGTCGCGACCGACGAGGAAGGTACGCTTGCGACGCTTGGCATCTATTGCGCCACGATCGGCGATCTCGTCGCCGAGCATGGCGGGCGAGTTTTCAGCACTGCCGGCGACAGCGTCGTTGCCGAATTCCACAGTGCCGTCCAGGCCGTGCGCGCCGCCGTTGCCATCCAGCGCGCCCTGCAACGCCGTAATGCCGATCTGGCGCCGGAGAAACGCATGGAGTTCCGCATAGGTATCAATCTCGGGGATGTCGTGGTGGAGGGGGCCAATCTGCTCGGTGACGGCGTCAATGTCGCAGCGCGGCTGCAGCAGGTGGCTCGCCCCGCCGGCGTCTGTATCTCGGGCACACTGCATGACCAGATCGAGGGCAAGCTCGACTTCCCGATGGTCAAGCTCGGCGAGCAGACGCTGAAGAACATGCCGCGGCCGGTGCTCGTGCACAGTGTCGACTGGCGCGAGGACCCGACGGGCCCCGATTTGCCCGGCATGCCGCTCCGGTTGCCGGACAAGCCGTCGATCGCCGTGCTTCCCTTCGTCAACATGTCAGACGATCCCGGCCAGGACTATTTTGCCGATGGGCTCACCGAAGACATCATCACCGGGCTCTCGCTCTGCCGCTGGTTCTTCGTCATCGCCCGCAACTCCTCCTTTGCCTACAAGGGACGCGCGGTCGACGTGAAGCAGATCGGTCGTGATCTCGGCGTGCGCTACATCGTCGAGGGCAGCGTCCGCCGGTCGGGGAGCCGCGTGCGCGTCACCGGGCAGCTGATCGAGGCCGAGACCGGCGTGCATCTCTGGGCGCAGCGCTTTGATCGAGAGGTGGCCGACATCTTCGCCATCCAGGACGAACTCACCCAGCATGTCGTCGCCGCCATAGAACCGGAAATACTGATCGGCGAAAACCGCCGGGCGCTCCTGCGCGGCACCGAAAATCTCGATGCCTACGAGTGCCATATGCGCGGCACCCTGCTGCACAATGCCCAGGACACGGCCGCACATTTTGCCGAGGCGATCGACTGGCATCGCCGCGCGATAGCACTCGATCCGGACTTCGGCCGCGCCCATATGATGCTGGCGCGCTCGCTCTACGCCCGATGTTTCTTCGGCTTCAGCGACGATATCGACCGCGACAGGGCCGAACTGCTTGCCGCAGCCGAGCGCGCCATCGCGCTCGAAGACAGGGATTCCTATTCGCACTACGTCATGTGCCTTGCCAATTTCGCAGCCCATCGCCCGCATGCGGCCGTTGCCGAGGCACAGCAGGCTATCGATCTCAACCCCAATCTCGCATTGGCCCATATGGCGCTCGGCTGGGCCCGCATTTTCGTCGGCCGTTTCGCCGACGCGCTCGATCCGCTGCACAAGGCCTTGCGGCTGAGCCCGCACGATCCGCTGACCTACCTCTTCCTCAATCGGATCGCGCTTGCCCATTACCATCTCGGCAATTACGAGGAGGCGCAGCACCATGCCGAACGCGGGCTCCTGTTGCGGCGCACCTATTTCAACCTGGTCGTGCTGCTCGCGTGCCTCGGCCAGCTCGGACGCACGGAGGATGCCTGCAAGCTCATCGACGAGGCGGTCGCCAACGCACCCCTCGATCTTCCGGGCTACTGGCAGATCTTTACTGCCTATGTCGACCCCGCCGATTACGCGCATTTCACCGACGGGCTGCGCAAGGCGGGCCTGCCTGCCGTTCCGTGAGGCGCCATGACCCGTGCGCAACAGCTCGGCGTCGTGATCGGTCTGGCCGTCGTTGCCGTCCTGACATTGCTGCGCGCCAGCGACCCGCAACTCTTGAAGCAAGGGCGCGACGTTACCTTCGATGAATATCAACGGCTGTCCCCGCGCGCCTACGAGACCATGCCGGTCAAGGTCGTCGATATCGACGAAGCGTCGCTGCGCGCCTTTGGGCAATGGCCCTGGCCGCGAGACAGGCTGGCGAAGCTGACCGACCGACTTGTGGAGATGGGGGCGTCGGCGATTGCCTTCGACATCCTGTTTGCCGAACCGGACCGGCTGTCGCCGCGCACCGTGCTGCGCGACGTGCCCGAAATCGATCCGTCGCTGCTTAAGCGCCTGCCCGACAATGACGAGGTCTTTGCCAGGTCGATCGCGGAAAAGCCTGTTGTCCTCGGCTTTGGCCTGACCAATGAAGGAAGCTACCTGCCGCCGGTCAAAGCCGGCTTCGCCTTCACCGGCGAAAGCCCCATTGGTGCGCCGCCGCGCATCCGCGCCGCCACGCCGCTTCGACCGCAATTGGAGAGCAATGCCGCAGGACTCGGCCATATCAGCCTCAACCCCGGTGACTCCTCGGCCGTCGTGCGCGCGGTACCGTTGTTCTTGAGCGACGGTCAGCAGCTCTACCCCAGTCTTGCGCTAGAGGCGCTGCGCGTGGCGCAAGGCGGCTCAACCTATGTGCTGGCCGGGGCGCCCGATGTGCCGGATACGCTGACGGCTGCAAAGATCGGGGATTTCGTCGTGCCGGTGACCGCTTCCGGCGAACTCTGGCTCTATGTCAGTCCGGATACGACCGAGCGCTATGTCTCCGCCCGGCGCGTTCTCGAGGATGCCGACGTATCCCCCGATATCGCTGCCGCGATCGAAGGCAGTATCGTCTTCATCGGCACCTCTGCCGCCGGCCTGCAGGACGTGCGCACGACGGCGCTCGGGCAGAACGTTCCCGGTGTCTCGCTGCACGCCCAGATCGTCGAGCAGATCCTCTCCGGCCGTTATCTCTCGCGTCCGGACTGGGCCAATGGGCTGGAAATCCTGTCGATTGCGGTTGCCGGCTGCCTGCTCGTGTTGCTGACGACCTTCGTCAGTCCTATCGTGGCGCTTGCCTGCGGCCTGGCGATCACGGCGCTGGCACTCGTCGCTTCCTGGGTTGCATTCTCCTATGCCGGTCTGCTGTTCGATCCGCTGGCGCCCATCCTGGCGGCGTCCATCACCCACTTCTCGGCGACGGCCTTCCGTTTCCTCGTCACCGACCGCGAGCGCCGCGAGGTCCGCCAGGCCTTCGGCCGCTATCTCTCTCCCTCGCTGCTCTACCGGATAGAGCACAACCGCAACGCCCTTCGCCTCGGTGGCGACGATCGCGAGCTTACCGTGATGTTCGTCGATGTACGCAGCTTCACCGAGATCAGCGAGCGCATGGCACCGACCGATGTCGTTGCCTTTCTCAACACGCTGCTCGATGCGCTCAGCCGGCATGTGCTTGCAAACGAGGGCACGCTCGACAAGTTCATCGGCGATTCGATCATGGCATTCTGGAACGCACCGGTCGATGTCGCCAACCACCCGAGAAAGGCGCTGCGCGCCGCACTTGGCATGCGCGAAACCCTGGCGCGGCTCAATGCCGACGACGCCTTCGGCTTCGGTGCGGTGCAGGATGTCGGTATCGGCATCGGCATCCATACGGGGATCGCCTGCGTCGGCAACATGGGCGCGGAGACGCGCTTCAACTATTCGGCTGTCGGCGACACCGTCAACATCGCCGCCCGCATCGAGGCAGCCTGCAAGGACGTGAGCTTCGACATCCTGGTATCCGAGGCGACGGCGCAGGCCTTGCCCGGCTGCGCATTGCTGGAAGCAGGCGCCCTGGGGCTGAAAGGAAAGACGACGCGGACCCGGCTGTTTGCCGTTGCGGGCGACGAAGACGTCGCCGCATCGCCCGATTTCGGCGAATTGCAACACCTTCATTCAAGACTGGTCGAAAACCTGCGTGTGCGCACGTCGGCCAGCCGCAGCCTTGCCAACGCCGCCAAGCTGAAGGGAGCGACCATCACGCCCGGCCTGGTGAAGTTCTACGGCAGGATCACCCGTCGCTCCGACCATTTCGCCGAAGTCCCCGCCGATCAGGCCAGCCGCATCGCCGAATAGCGATCAATCATCGTCGTTGTCGCGGTCGTTTCGATCGCGGTCACGGCCGCCATGGCGATCATTGTTGCCATCGCCGTGATCGCGATCGGCGCGCTCGCCCCCGTTGTCATTGTCATTGCCGCCACCGCGGCCGTCGTTGTCGGAACCAGACGAGCCCTGATCGTCGTGATTGCCTCCGCCGCCACCCTGCCCGTGGTCCCCGTGATCGTCATCGCGATCCTTGTCGTGATGGCCGTGCTCCTTGTCCCGGTCCGGCTTGTCCCGGTCGGGTTTGTCGCGATCCGGTTTCTCGTGATGCGGCTTTTCGGCGTGCGGCTTTTCCGATCTGGGTTTCTCCGGCTTGGGCTCCTCGCGCTCGATCGGCGCCTGCTGTGGCGTGACCCGCGCCGGCGGACGCTCGATATCCTCGCGAACCGCGGCCTGCAGCCCGCAGCCAGCACCGACTGCGCCGATCGTGCCGGAAAGCCTCTGACCGCCGGACAGGAAAGGCAGGGCCTGCGCATTGCCGAGGCTGCGCAATGTGCGCTGGCTGACGCGCGCCGCCCGGCTGACCCCACCGCCGGGTGTGGCAACGACACAATCGCAGCGCCGCGTCAGCTGCCGGCAACCACCGGCGCCGCAAAAGCTGGCTGCACCATTCAGCAGCACGACCGCCGTCGTGCCGTCGCGCCCCACATAGAAATCGAACGCCGTGCCACGCACGCCGATGGTGCCGGCCGGCGTGACGATTTCGTAGGCCGAATGTTTGGACTTGCCGCTGACCCAGCGAAAGGTGCCTTTGGCGGCCATGATCGTCAGCTTCTTCACCGACTTGGTGCCGTCATAGACGAATTTGTCGATGACCACGGAAGAGCCCCAGCCGACGGCGAGCTTGGTCCCGTCCTGAAACACGAACTGACCAAGACCGGACTTCGACGTCCGGATCCGTTCGTCCCGGTAGACCGGGTCCCTGACCGCCAACGGACCGCTCGCGCCGGACACTTCGGTCCTGATCGAGACCGCCCGACCGACGGGTTCGGCCGCAAAGCTCGTGGCAGGAAAAAGAAGCATGGCACGAAAAGCGATAAGGGCGGCACCACGCAAACGCGACATGGCCCCCTCCAAACGTCAATTGATATCATGCGGCAGGCTGGGGTGTCTTCTCGCCCATTCGGGGTAACCGGGCCGCAACCAGAACTCGCAGGAACTAATCCCTCCCGATTGCTCGCGCGAGCACCGAATCCCCGGGAATGCCCACAGCGCCAAGCTTTCCGGCTCGGAATCGCCATGCGCCAGATACAATGCCAACTTGAAAAATCAACGGACGGTCAGAAGAAGGATGAGACGTAAATGCTGACAGCGAGCCCCATCGCCATCAAAGGCAAGCTGACGCGCGCGCGGCTGACAGTGAGCGGGGTCAAGCCAGCCGCGATCAGGATCACGATCGAGGCCAGCCCCGTGCCGATATACGCAGCCTTGCTGTCGTACCTCCACCGTCCGGCCACCGGTCCCTCGCTACCCCAGGGATAGCAATCGCTCTGAGACCCGGGCAAGCTGCAAGGACTGCCTTGCATTGCATCGAGAACATCTGAGATGAGCAGAACCGTGAGCGCCGCGATTACGACCTGCGCCATTAACTCGAGTTTCGTGGGTCGTCGTATCATGTCGTTTGCCCAATCCGATGCTGCGCCTGCATCAAAAGCCATGTCCCGAAGTGCTTCCGCTCAAAGCCAAACGCGCCGGAAACGACGTGAAGACCAAGCTGCGCACTATGCAATCGCAGCGCTGTCAACGGCAGATGGCGTCGTTGCCCAAGCCGGCTCATGAGCCTGGCCGTCAGCGCCAGGCTCGCAAAATCCGAGATCATCGGCAGAACCTCCGCCTCCCTCATCTTGACGTAAGTGTTCGGCAATTCGAAGAAATTGCGCTTTGTCGGCACCAGGACGCAACAGCTCTCATCCCTCAGCAGCACATGCACGGAACCGAGCTCCCGGGTTTCCTCCAGGAAGGCGAGAGCGCTCGAAAGATCCCCGATCACGCGGGCACCGGCCTCCGGGTTGTCCGTCAAGAACTCATGGCCTTCCGCCATCGCGCTTCCGTCTGGCCTAACCCGCGTCAACTTCGTGCCAAATCGATCCTCAACAGGCAAGGCGCAGCCAAGAACTCCCTGCCGCTGGCGGGCCATCAGAATGCCGGGAAACGGCGCCTGCAGCGCCGTGTGCAGGACAAATCCGCGGAACGACGGCGCCCCCGCCCCAGTGCCCATGTCCAACGTCAATTCATCCAGCGAAAACGAGGCGCCTTGATAGGTTCCGGAAAGGCTGTCGCCGCAGTCGGCCACATCGTGGCGGGTCATGCCTGTCTGGCGCAACGCGAGGGTCGCCGGCGATGCTTCGCCATGCCGGTAAGTAAGATTGTCGACAAAGCCGAACAGCTCCGGCAGCAGCCTGTCGCGCGCATCCTGACGAAAGCGCTCGATCGAGGAGCGCGCCCGCAACAACAGGCTCGCCGCCAAAAGCAGACCGACGAGAAGCGGCACTTCGGACCAATTCCTCCAACCGGCAAAGAGGAGCAGGCAGATCGTGGCGGGGGCCACGAACCAGACGATCCTGCGGAACCACAGCTTGCGGATAACCGCCGACCACCCACGGCTGTACTGCGCGACAAGGGCGCCGATTTGCGCCATCGCCTCCGGTCCCGGCAAAATGCGGCCTGCCTCGGAATTCGCTTTCGCTCCAGGCCCTGCTGGCGGCGCCATTTCCGTTCCCCCTTGGCCCATTCGGCCGCCATTGTCGGCTGTTCAATAGAGCTGGAATCAATGACGGCAAAGATGCAGCAGCACCGGTGCGGCAGCAAGCTCCAGTTGTTCGCCCTCGAATTTCGATCGCACATGCGCCCGGAGACCGCCTCTCCCCATTGGCTGGCAAGATCGGCCAGCTACGTGCGCAAGCCGTCACGACAGGGCCGGTAAATCCCGGAAAATTCCGCAAGATTCGTTTCCCTTTTGTACTCATTCCCCCTTTATTTTCGTTAGGACTCTGTCCATATTCCCGCCATGGCCCAGGATCCGAAGAAGTCTGCAAAAAACTCCCCCAGGAAATCGACAGTGCCCGGCGGCTTCGAGGAAGCCCCGCAGGCGCCGCTGTCGGGAACGCCGCTGTCCGGCAATGTCTCCGATTGGGTGAAACAGCTCGAGGCGGATGCCGAAGCCTCCGCCTTCGAGAGCCAGCGCGAGGTCGCCTCCAAGGCCGGCAAGCACCGCAAGAAGGTGGAGATTGCCGCGAAATCGGCCGCAGGCCGCAAGCCCGAAGGGGCGTCCGAGCCAATGCGAGGTCCCCGCGACGCCGGAGGCGCGCAGCCGAAGAAGGCTGGAGCGAAGGCGCAAAGCGCCGACAGCGTGAGCGGAAGAACGTCCCGCGGCACGTCGATGGGCGGCACGACCGACCCGAAGACGCGCGCGGCGGCCGGCCTCAACCCGGTCGCAGGCCTCGACGTTTCGCTGGAAGATGCCGACAAACTGTCCACCTCTGGTGTCACCGCCACTGTGGAGGCGCTGTCGGCGCTGATCGAGAGCGGCAATCCGCTGTTCAAGGACGGCAAGCTCTGGACGCCGCATCGCCCTGCCCGGCCGCCGAAATCCGAAGGCGGCATCGAGATCCGCATGGTCTCCGACTATGAACCCGCCGGCGACCAGCCGACGGCGATCGCCGATCTGGTCGAGGGCCTTGCCTCCGGCGAGCGCAGCCAGGTGCTGCTCGGCGTCACCGGCTCTGGCAAGACCTTCACCATGGCCAAGGTGATCGAGGCGACGCAGCGCCCAGCCGTCATTCTCGCGCCCAACAAGACGCTGGCCGCCCAGCTCTATTCCGAGTTCAAGAACTTCTTCCCGGACAACGCGGTCGAGTATTTCGTTTCCTACTACGACTACTACCAGCCGGAAGCCTACGTGCCGCGCTCGGATACCTTCATCGAGAAGGAATCCTCGATCAACGAGCAGATCGACCGCATGCGCCATTCGGCCACCCGTTCGCTGCTGGAGCGCGACGACTGCATCATCGTCGCCTCGGTCTCCTGTATCTACGGTATCGGCTCGGTCGAGACCTATACCGCCATGACCTTCCAGATGAGCGTCGGCGACCGGCTTGACCAGCGGCAACTGCTGGCCGACCTGGTGGCGCAGCAATACAAGCGCCGCGACATGGATTTCCAACGCGGCTCGTTCCGCGTGCGCGGCGATACCATCGAGATCTTTCCGGCCCACTTGGAAGACGCGGCGTGGCGCATCTCCATGTTCGGCGACGAGATCGACGCCATAACCGAGTTCGATCCGCTGACCGGCCAGAAGACCGGCGACCTGAAATCGGTCAAGATTTACGCCAACTCGCACTATGTCACCCCGCGCCCGACGCTGAACGGAGCGATCAAGGCCATCAAGGAAGAGCTGAAGCTCCGGCTGGCCGAACTGGAAAAGGGCGGCCGGCTGCTCGAAGCCCAGCGGCTGGAGCAGCGCACCCGCTACGACATCGAAATGCTGGAAGCCACCGGCGCCTGCGCCGGCATCGAGAACTATTCGCGCTACCTCACCGGCCGCAATCCCGGCGAACCGCCGCCGACGCTGTTCGAATATATCCCCGACAATGCGCTGCTGTTCATCGACGAGAGCCACGTTTCCGTCAGCCAGATCGGCGGCATGTATCGCGGCGACTTCCGCCGCAAGGCGACGCTTGCCGAATACGGCTTCCGCCTGCCCTCATGCATGGACAACCGCCCGCTGCGCTTCGAGGAGTGGGACGCCATGCGCCCGGACACCGTCGCCGTTTCGGCCACCCCCGGCACCTGGGAAATGGAGCAGTCCGGCGGCGTCTTTGCCGAACAGGTCATCCGCCCGACCGGCCTGATCGACCCGCCGGTGGAAGTGCGCTCGGCGAAAACCCAGGTGGACGACGTGCTTGGCGAAATCCGCGAGACGGCGGCTGCCGGCTACCGCACGCTGGTGACGGTGCTGACCAAGCGCATGGCCGAGGACCTGACCGAATACCTGCACGAACAGGGCATTCGCGTCCGCTACATGCACTCCGACATCGACACGCTGGAGCGCATCGAGATCATCCGCGATCTTCGCCTGGGCGCCTTCGACGTGCTCGTCGGCATCAACCTCCTGCGCGAAGGCCTCGACATTCCCGAATGCGGCTTCGTCGCCATCCTCGACGCCGACAAGGAAGGTTTTTTGCGCTCGGAAACCTCGCTGGTGCAGACCATCGGCCGCGCGGCGCGCAACGTCGACGGCAAGGTCATCCTCTATGCCGACCAGATCACCGGCTCGATGCAGCGCGCCATGGACGAGACCAGCCGCCGCCGGGAAAAGCAGATGGCCTATAACGAGGCCAACGGGATCACCCCGGAATCGGTGAAGGCGAAGATCTCCGACATCCTCGATAGCGTCTACGAGAAGGACCACGTGCGCGCCGACATTTCGGGCGTCGCCGGCAAGGGCTTTGCAGACGGCGGCCACCTCGTCGGCAACAACCTGCAGGCGCACCTCAACGCGCTGGAAAAACAGATGCGCGACGCCGCCGCCGACCTCGACTTCGAAAAGGCCGCCCGCCTGCGCGACGAGATCAAACGCCTGAAAGCCGCCGAACTCGCTGCCATGGACGACCCGATGGCCAGGGAAGAAGCAAGGGCGATCGAGGGTACAGGCAAAGCGAAGCGCAGCGGACAAGCGTCCGCCGCCGGTCGTCCGGCGCCCCGTGCGGAGGCCAGCCCGAAGCGCGGAGCGGCCGCGAGCACAGGACAAGACGACAACTCCCTGTTCCAGAAACCGTCCCTCGACGACATGGGCCCGGGAACCGACACCGAACGCCCGCTGTTCCGCAAGCCCGATCTCGACGAAATGGGCCGCGACGTCGCGACCCCGGCCGGCCGCAAGGACGCCGAGGGCCAGTCACTCTTCCGCAAGAACAGCCTCGACGAAATGACCGTCGGCCGCACCGAAAAGCCTGTCATCGGCAAGGTGCCGGACAAGCCGATCATCCGCGCCAAGCCAGGCGTCGGCTCCTACGAGGACCCGGTCGACGAGAAGCGGCAGAAGGGGCGAACCAAGGGCAAGACGGGGCGGCCGGGCAAATAGACCAACCCTGCAGTGTCAACGGCGGGCAACCGCCGAGGCCCGCGCCCCTACACCTACACCTACACCTTCATCTCCGCCAACGCCCGATGCAGCGGCGCATCGGAAATCTGGATTGCACCCGTGAACGGGATGTCCATGTCCAGCACGATAAAAACCGAGCCGGCGATGAAGAGCGCCGAAACCAAAAACATGGTGATGACGATGGCGTTTGGTGGGGCGCGGTAGCCGAAGCTGGCGAAGACCAGCGTCATCCAGGCGATCAGCATGCCGATGACGGGCATCGGGATCGCGCCTTCCGATTGCTCGACGATCGTCCAGCGTTGATCGACGATGCGGTTATACTGCTCGCGTGCTTCTGCCAGCATGGATTCATGCAGACTGTCGGCCGGCTGGATGGACGCAAGGCTGTTGCCGACAGTGTCCAGCCGCTGCTGGCCGGCATTGCGCGCTTCATGCAGCGCATCGTTGACGCGCTCGGGGTTGGCGATCGCCGCTTCCACATAGGCGATCAGATATTGCCGGGCATCGTTGCCGGCGAGGCCATAGGTCCTGAGCGTGCGGTCGAGCAGGATCAGGTTGGTGGCAAAGGAATGCACATTGTCGTCGATACCCTCGAAGGTGTTCTTGGCCGAATTGATCATCAGGCCGAAAACCAGCGACGCCATGACGACAAAAATGTTGGCGACGAGCCGGACGACGGTGTTGGTATCGTCATCGCGATGGCGCGCCGGCAGCTTGGGGTAGACATGCATCATGCCGAGAGCTGCGACACTCAGGCAGAGAAAAGCGGCAACGGCAATCAAGATCGCACTCATTCCAGCCCCGCTCCTGCTGCGCCGCCGCCCTCTGGGTCGGGGCAAATCAATGTCCCCTGCCGCATGTTTCTATCCTCAAATCCTATTCGATTTGGGGATAGAAACATGCGGCAGTTCAAAGTGCTACAGCGCCCTTTGCGCGTCCAACAAGGCACGCGGCGCCGCAGGATAGGGCCTTTGGCGATGCGCGCACCGAACCTTTGCAATGTCGGATCCGGCGGCCGCTCGACATTCAGGGCAAGATATTTTGGCCGGGGCCGGATCATCGCCTCGCGATTGCCGGCTTCACCTCAGTTGCCGTCGCTGGCCGTCGCCTGGCCCAGCACCCCCACCAGCGCCTTGCCATCGGTGAAATACGGATCGCCGCCGCCATTGCGTCCGGTCGTGGTGGCACCGATGCCGGGGATCTCGTAGGTCGATGCGATCTGACCGGCCTTCTGCAGATCCGTCATCACCAGGTTTCGTTCGGCATCCAGATCCGGGCCGATATGATGGGTGATCTGGCCCGTATCGTGGCTGAAGCCGACGCCGCGGTCGAAGCTGGCCGAGCCGAGCCAGAGCGACCCGCCACCCTCGGCGGCCTGGTTGCTCAACCAGAAGCGCACATGGTTGCGCTCGTCGGCGCTTTTGCCGACCGGCTTTTCGAACGCCAGATCCTGTTTCCTGCCCTCGAAGAACAACGGGCTGACCGGCGCATCGAGGTCGGGCCGATCCAGCACCACGCTCAAGCCGATATCGACCGACGAGCGAAGCGTGATCTTGTCGGCCGGATCCCAGCCGGCCGCCGCGAAGGCGCGGATAACCTGCTCTTTCGAGCCGACAAGGCCGACATTGATGGGGTCGCCGGGGATATCCTGTTCTGTGGTGGTCACCATGGAGCTGAGACCGTCAATCCGGCTGCGGTCGCGGAAAAGCCAGAGGTCCGGCAGCAGGAAGTAGCTGATCAGCAGATAGGCTATGAGCCCGGCGGAAAGGACGCTCAACACTGCACGAAGTTTGCTGTGGCGGGTCATCTGCGTTCCCCTCGATCCCGGTGCGGCGATATCAGCTAAACCCGATACGGCCCGGAAAGCAACGGGGCGGCAACCGTGCGATCCTGCCCGCCCGCGCCGCCGTTCCATCGTCGTCTCGGCAGACCCGCCGCCTGCGCTATCGACCGAGGTGGCCACCTGCCCATCCACGTTCCGGATACCGGGACGGCGCCGACATCCGCAACCGGGCAGCGTGGATGAAGGAGCAGCGTCTCACGCCGATCATGGCCCGCATGCACATGAATTCATCCGGCCCGCACGAAGCAGGATCGACGGGCTTTCAATCGCGGGGGCGATCGGCTGCAGCGCCGCACATCAAGTGTGACACGCAAAAATCACCGTAACGCCTTCTATTTCATAAATAATTCATTCATGAAATCGATCCTGACCCAAGGAATTATGCAGGACCGACGACGGGTGGCAGGTCCCGAACGGCCGGCAGCTCGATCAGGATCGTGCAGCGCCTCTACCGCAAGATGCTGCCGCGCCGCCTTCAACAGGATGCGCACTGCCTCTACTCCGCCGCGTGCGCCTTAACCTCCAGCGCCTCCAGCTCGTAGGAGTAGCCTTCCAGCATTTCATAGGCCTGCTCGATGGTCTTGATCTGCTCCTCGGTGGTCTTGATCGCCTCGGCAATCGAGCGGGAGCGAGCGCGCAGCATCGAACCGAGCACATCTGTCTCCGGCCGGCGACCGAGACGGTCGAGGTGCTTGCGCACGCGGGCGCGGTGGCGCTCCAGCTCGAGGATGTGGAAGCGGCTCTTGACGATATCGTCGGAGAGTTTGCGGCGCATGGCGGCAACGGGATCGAAGCTGCCGGGCTCGCGCTCGTCGAGGATGAAGTCGTTGACCAGCGTCTCCAGCATCATCAGACCCTTGAGATCGCGCGGTTCGGCAAGCTGCGGGTCGTAGCCTGTGTCGTCGAAGACCTTCCGGCGCACCGGGTCCTTCAGGAGTTCATAGACCGCCTGCAGCCGGGCAAATTGCTCGGCATCGCCGCCAGAGTCGGGATGGGCCGCCTTGGCCGCCTTGCGATAGGCCGTGCGGATGGTCTGGTCGTTCGCGTCGCGGTCTACGCCAAGCATCTCGTAGGGATCGATCACGCTGCCCCCTGTTCGTCTCGCATTCCGATTTCTCCGCCTGACCTAACGCACGTACCGGAAGACCGGAACCAATCACCGGTAAAGCCTGCGCGTTATCCCAAACATGTTCAAGTGCTGATGCGATGTGAAAGGGATCAGCGTCGCACACCGCCGCCGCGCTCATCGGGGCAATGCCCGTCCGTGGCGGCGGCGCGCACGTTCGGTCGTGGTCGGGACGAAATTGTGGTGAGAAACGGGTCTTCCCCGATTTTTACGCGCCACGCGCGCGCCGAGCGGGAGCCGACCGAGCGCGCGGCGCCCGCAGGATCGGCTGGCCCCTACAGTCACATTCGGCATCGCCTTCGATATCCCCCGGACGTTGGGCCATGTTGCCGCCGGTCGAGAAGAAAAGATATTGCGTGACGGATACCGCAGCTCGTCATGCCTGCGCAGGCCAGTGCTCGCGCCGCGTGCGGCCGCAGGTCCAAAACCCCTGAGAATGCTGTGGTTGATGGCTCATTTTCCCGAAATATGCCACGCGAATGGGTCTTGCCTTTTTTTGCAAATACTGTCACTGCTGCTACCGTTCGGGCGTTTTCAATCCCGGAGACTGGACTTTCTCTTTTGTGCCCGGCTTGCCGGGCCGGCCGGAAGCGGCAAATGGACGTTCTTTCCCCGTTATCGTGACTACTCGACGCCTATCCGCTTGCATGCGGAAGACGACACACCCACATCCTCACGGGGGCGCGGGTAAAGCTTTAAGACTGAAGGAAAAGGACTTCTTCCATGGCCACTAAGGGCACCGTAAAATTCTTCAACCAGGACAAGGGTTTTGGTTTCATCACGCCGGACGGCGGCGCTAAGGACGTATTCGTCCACATCTCCGCTGTACAGGCCGCTGGCCTTGCTACGCTGAAGGACGGCCAGGTTGTCACGTTCGACACCGAAGCTGACCGCATGGGCAAGGGCCCGAAGGCCGTCAACATCCAGGCTTCGTAAGCCGGATCGTCCGACTGGACTTTTGGAAGCGGCGCTCCTCTGGGGGCGCCGTTTTCGTTTTGGGCTGATCGTTTCTGCTGCAGTTGCGCAGCCATCACCGGTGACGTGGTCCCGGCGGCTTAACCGCTACGACGCGTACGCCCGCAGCCGATCAAGCGACGAGCAGCCTCGATCAAAAGACCTACTCCGCCGCCTGCTTGGCTGCGGCCGCTTCGAACACGGCGTCGAATGCGGCGTGAATAACCTCCGGCCCTGCCCCCTGGCGGGTTGCGTCGGATGACAAGATCTGGCGGTAGCGCCGCGCCCCCGGCCAGCCCTGGAACAGCCCGACCATATGCCGGGTGACATGGGCGAGCCGCCCGCCATTGGCAATGTGTCTGCTCGCATAGTCGGCCATGACATCGCGTATCCCCGCCCAGAACGACAAGTCCAACCGATGGCCGCGCTCGGAGAAGTCCACGCCGTCATGGTCTGATATCGCAGCGCCGGTGAGCGGATGCGGGAAGAAACCATCGACCGCCGTCAGCATGGCGCTGTCGTGATAGGCGGCACGACCTAGCATCACGCCGTCAAGGCCCTTCATTTCCTCCAGCGACTGACTCAATGTCTGAAGTCCACCGTTGAGGCCGATGAAAAGATTGGGATTTTCCACCTTGAGCCGATGTACGAGAGCGTAGTCGAGCGGCGGGATATCGCGGTTCTCCTTGGGCGACAGGCCCTGCAGCCAGGCCTTCCGCGCATGCACCCAGACAGCATCGGTTCCCGCGTCAGCGACGCGCGACACCAGATCGCGCAGTGCCACTTCCGGATCCTGCTCGTCGACGCCGATGCGGCACTTCACCGTCACCGGGATCTTCACCGCAGCCTTCATTGCCGCCACGCATTCCGCCACCACGCTGGGCTCCTGCATCAGGCAGGCGCCAAACGTGCCGGATTGCACCCGGTCGGACGGGCAGCCGACATTCATGTTGATCTCGTCATAGCCGAACTCTTCGGCAATGCGCGCCGCTTCCGCCATCTTGCGCGGATCGTTGCCGCCCAGTTGCAGCGCCAACGGGTGCTCCGAGACATCGTAGCCGAGCAGCTTGTCGCGATCCCCCCGCAGGATCGCATCGGCGACGATCATCTCGGTATAGAGCAGCGCATGCCGCGAAAGCCGGCGTGCGAAAAACCGGTAGTACCGATCGGTCCAATCCACCATGGGCGCGACGGCGAAGACCGGAGTGTTGAAATAGCGGCTGTTGCGCGACGTGTCGGCCATATCAGGCAAGTCTCTCAAAGAAAACGATCGAAGCGCGGCGAGCGCGCAATTTCGACCTTCGTGCGTCCGTCCCTGTCAGATGGGTGCAGGGTGGCCGATTTGTAACAATCCAGGAGGACGATATTGAAACGAATGCGCCAAACTGGCGTCGGATCCGGCATCGCCCGCAGCCCCATAGCACGAGATGGACGCACTGGCCACCCGGAGCAGGTGGCCGTCAGCATCCGGGACGCCCGCAACCGCATACGTCCTTGCGCGGATTGGGCATCGCCTTTCTATCGCCGCCCGGAACCGGCCTGGGCGGATTGCAACGTCGCACTGCTCATCGGCACCTGCCCTCACGTTATCTTTCGATCACGGCAACACCAAAATTGGCGCAACCGCAAAGCGCAATTCCTTGATAAGAAAAACCCCTGGATTCGATGAAGGGCCATTTTTCCATGCAAAGATTCACAGTCGTTGCGGCACTCAGCCTTGCGACCATGAGCGCCTCAACGGCTCTCGCACAGCCCTTCAAAACGCCATCGGCGCTGATCGAGGCGCTCTATGCGCCCTATCTCGGCAATGGCGACACATCCGAGCGCGACGCGTTCTTTTCCGACGGGCTTACCGGGCTTTATGCGACCGACGCGCAGAAGAGCCAGGGCGAGGTCGGTGCCATCGGCTTCGACCCCGTCATCAACGGCCAGGACTGGGACATTGCCGACCTGCGCGTGGGCAAGACAGAAATCAGCGGTCAAGCCGCTGTTGTCACCGTGCGCTTCGAAAATTTCTCCACCCCCGTCACCCTGCGATACAGCCTGATCGATGAAGACGGCAACTGGCAGGTCGACGACATCGAAAGCGTCGAGGGCGACACCCGATGGACGTTGAGCGAGATATTCGCCAACGCGCAGTACTGAAGCGACGTAGCACGGAGGAGAATTCGCGTTTGGCCAGGTCGCGCAAAAGGACGGACGCAAATATCATCGGCTTGACAGGCAGTGTCACAGGCGATTAGGGCAGCGTCCCTGTATCGATACAGTCGCTAGGAACAAGGGAAGACGGCATGAAACGTGCGATCGTGGCACTCCTCACTCTCCAGCTCGCAGCTTGCCAGTCGATGGCGCTTGAAGACCAGGAGATCGCAACGCCGAAGCCCCCGTCCGTGCCGACACTTTCCGGTGCCGATCTTCAGGCCCTCATCGTCGGCAAGTCGTTGCGCTACACGATCAACGGCGTCGTCTCTTCCTACTTTGCCGATGGCCGCTATGGCTACCGCGACTACGAAGTGCGCGACGGCGGAACCTACACCATCGCGGGCGACGAGGTCTGCATCACGTTCGAGGATGGCGGCCGACGCTGCGACCAGTTCGCCCGGATTGGTCCTGATTACGTCAGGATCGAGGAAGGCGGTCGCCAGACCAAAGTGGCAGGCGTCGGGCCGGCCTGAGGCGGCAACATCGTCCTGGGCGCAAGCAATCCGACAACAATTGCCGGAGGCCAGCCTTGACCGACCATGAAATCCGCCCGGCCCGGCCAGACGACGCCTGGCGCTGATCGCGCCTCCGCGACGTACCTCGCTCACGCATGAGGCCTATCGTGCGCTTCTTCTTCAAAATCCCGAAGCGATCGATCCTCCGATCGAACACATCACCCAGGGCGGAACGCTGGTCGCGACCATCGATGCAGTTCTTGCCGGCTTTGCGGTCGCCATCACCCGCCCGGATGGCACCGTCGAACTCGACGGCCTGTTCGTCGAACCCCCGATGGGCACGCAGGGTATAGGCCGCCGCCGAGTTTGCGAAGCCTGCAGCAAGGCACGCCAATGGGGCGCGCTGATACTGATCGTCGTTGCAGCGCCGGAAGCCCGAGGCTTTTATGCCGGCTGCGGCTTTGTCGTCAGCGGCGAGACCCCGACACGCTTCGGCACGGCCGTGACCATGCGCCGGCACCTCGCCGATAAATGAGGTTTCCGGCGCAGGCGCCGGTCGGATCGTCGGCCATCGCAATCCTCTGCCGACCGGTCGCTGCTGCTGGGCTCTACTTCCTAACAATTTGTTAAGCAGAATCGCTGATTGTCCCGAAATGGCATGATTGTCATCGGAGCGAAAACATGAGCTACGATTGGAGCGGCGCAAGACGGCGTCGAACGTTAGCGGTCACGGTCAGTGCCGCTCTTATGCTGGCCGCACTGGCGGCAACCATAGCTGTATCTGTCGCTGGCAAGATCTTCTAGCCGCAAGACGCGATCCTGACGGCCGGGAGAAGGCCTCTGAAGCAACCGATGGTCGGCAATGATCTGCGCGGCCGACGGTCCGATCGACGCGAGCGGCACGACCCTGCCTTCCTCCGTCGTGTGCCGACGCGTGGCCAGTTGCGAATTCCCGCTGATCCACGTCGCGAACCCCTTATTCCCGAGGGGTTCAATTATCAGGGGTTGTGGCATAGTTCGCCGGGCACTGCGGCTTGGGTGCCGGGGGAGAAAGACGTGAACCCTTTGCGCTCGACACAATGTATCGCGCTGTCGCAGCCGGATATCGACACGCTGCAGCGCGTCTTCGACGACATCTGCGCCGAGCACCGCTGGCCGCGCGACAGCGTCCGCGCCCGCCGGCATGCACGCATGCTGATCGACGAATATCTGGCGGGCACGACAAACGAGCAATTGCTGCTGGTCGTTGGCCGCTGGTTCGCCTCCCGCCTGGCAGAGACATCGACCTCGGCTTAGAGGTTGCAAGGCGGCCAAACGCACCCGGAAAAGCTGCTTACAAAAGCGCTATCCTGCGCTACATTAGTGCAATCGACTGTTTGCCGCGCGGGAGGAGCCCTGCCGCAAGCCGTCCCGATGCCGACATTCATTGAGATGATCTCGAGGAGGAGACGCATGTATCAAATCATCTGGAACCAGCCGATCGAACTAGACCTCGTGACGGGCGATGTCCGCACCGTCAAGGGCCCATCAGACGCGCTTGCCTGCCTTGCCGACCATTGGCCGCGCCGCGGACCGAGCTACGTCGCCGCCCGCAGCGCCTGCCGCGCCGCCATCGACGGCCGTCGAACTGTCGAAGAAGCGCGATTGCTGTTCATCTCGGCCGCGAATGAAGCTGAATTGAAAGCCCATTAGTAGGCGTTTTCCGCCTGCCCTGAGTGCCCTGCGCTCACCCTTCGTCGTTGGTATGCGAAGAGCATGCGGGACGGCAATTTGATTGGCGTATGACGCCCATTTCAGAGAAATGACGCGTGGCGGCGCGGACGCGCCCCGGAACCGAGCCTGCGCATGGGATGAGGTGATTGCGGCTGCGTGCCGATTTGGCGCAGCATCTTCAAAACGCACACAAATCTCCCGGAAATGGCCCGATTTCTGTCGTGAAACGTTCATTTCTCTCCGGTATATCATGAGGTGCCTCACAAAAACCAATTTCGAAGCGCCTCTGTCCCATTCAAGGGAAAAGCATAATGTCCCGGCAAAGGGACAACGAAAACGGGAGAGATATCATGAGTGAACAGAATCTCTATCGCATCGTTGAAGTCACGGTTACGCGCGGTGGTGACCGTCGCGATGTCGGCATCATGACCGTGCGCCAGGCCCTGGAACTGCAAGTCCCGAGCCTGGAATACAGCCATCCGGAGCTGAACTCTCGCTCCGACGGCCGGTTCCTCACACGCGACCAGTTGCAGGCTTACGCGGGCTGCGCCTGAGATAAACCCTTGCGGCACCCGGGAAGGGTGCTAACGTCCGGCTGGGATTCTAAACAGCCGGACAATCATGCAAACAGTCATTCCACTTTCGCCACCCGTCCTGTTGCCGATCGCCGGCAGCCTCGTGGGTTTTCCGGTGCGCCGGGTCTATTGCGTCGGTCGCAACTATGCGGCCCATGCCATCGAGATGGGGCACGACCCGGATCGCGAGCCGCCGTTCTTCTTCCAGAAGAACCCGGACAATCTGCTGGTGGCAGACAAAGCCTTCCCCTATCCGCCGCGCACGAGCGATGTGCACCATGAGGTGGAACTCGTTGTCGCCCTGAAAAGCGGTGGCGCCGACATCCCGGTCGAACAGGCGCTCGACTGCGTCTACGGCTATGCCGTCGGCATCGACTTTACCCGCCGCGATCTGCAGGCTGAAGCCAAGAAGGCCGGCAAGCCCTGGGCGGCGGCGAAGGCGTTCGAGCATTCTGCGCCCGTTTCCGAAATCGTTCCGGTCGAGGCGATCGGCCACCCCGCCAACGGCAATATCTGGCTGAAGGTCAATGGCGAGCTGCGCCAGCAGGGCGATCTCGACCAGATGATCTGGAAGATACCCGAGGTCATTTCGGAGCTTTCGCGGCTGTTCACGCTCGCCCCCGGCGACATCATCATGACCGGGACACCGTCGGGTGTCGGTCCTGTGGTGCGCGGCGACGCGGTAACCTGTGGCGTCGATGGCGTGGCCGCCCTCGCCGTCACCGTTCGCTAGGATCCGAGCGCTTCCGCAACCGTCCTGGTGGGCGTCACGGAAGCGCTCTTTCTTCCCGTCTTGATGCATTTGCTGCCGCGCACTGTGCGGGAGATGCGCTAACCGCAAGGATCGCCCGATGCCGCTCTATGCCCTTGGACCGCTACGCCCGCAAACGCCTGCACAGGGCAGTTATTGGGTGGCGCCGGATGCCAATATCATCGGCCAGGTGGAAATCGGCGAGGATGTCGGCATCTGGTTCGGCGCGACCCTGCGCGGCGATAACGAGCCGATCCGGCTCGGCGCCGGCACCAACATCCAGGAAAACACCGTCATCCACGTCGATCCCGGCTTTCCCGTAACCATCGGCGAAGGCTGCACCATCGGCCACGGCGCGATCATCCACGGCTGCACCATTGGCGACAACTCGCTGATCGGCATGGGCGCAACGGTGCTGAATGGCGCCAAGATCGGCCGCAACTGCCTGGTCGGCGCCAATGCGCTGGTGACCGAGGGCAAGGAATTCCCCGACAATTCGCTGATCGTCGGATCGCCGGCCAAGGCGATCCGCGTGCTTGACGACGCCGCCATCGAAGGGTTGAAGCGCTCGGCCAGCCACTACGTCAAGAACTGGCAGCGTTACGCGATGCAATTGACGAAGCTCGACTGAACGCGACGCGCTCCAAGCAACGGTGGCCGCACCGTTGTCAGGCGCAGCTCTGGCAGTGGCCGCGGATCTCGATGGTGGTCTTTTCGGTCTTGAAGTTCTGCGCCCGCGTCAGCGCCGACAACCGCTGCTCGATCGCGATGTCGTGGAACTCGGTGACCTGCCCGCACCCTTCGCAGATCGTGAATGCCGTGACCCCGTGGTCATGCTCATGCTCGTGCGGGCATGTGCAGGCGACGAACGCATTGAGGCTTTCGAGCCGGTGCACCAGGCCATACTCGAGAAGCTTGTCGAGCGCGCGATAGACCTGCAGCGGGGCGCGAAACCCCTGGTCGCGCAGCTTGTCGAGAATGGTGTAGGCGCTCAAGGGGCCTTCGGAATGGCTGAGCGCATCCATCACCATCGTCTGGTTCTTGGTCAGTTGCGGGGTCGCCATCAATGATGCCCTCCAGGCGTGGAATGAGACGCTGTCTCCAACCGACGCCGCCCGATCGGCAGCAGACTCAGTACGAAAAGCGCAAGTGCTGCAACGACGATAGACGGTCCCGACGGCGTATCCCAGTGCAGCGAGCCGAAAAGTCCGCCGGTCACCGCAAGCGCACCGATCACCGAGGCGAGAACCGCCATGATTTCAGGCGACGTCGAAAAACGCCGGGCTGTCGCCGCCGGAATGATCAGTAGCGAGGTGATCAGGAGGATGCCGACGATCTTCATGGCAATGGCGATCACCAGCGCCATCAGCAGCATGAAGAACAGCCGCGCCCGCTCCGGCCTCATGCCCTCCGCTTCGGCGAGTTCCGGATTGACAGTGGAGGCCAGCAGGGGCCGCCACAGATAGACGATGGCGAAGATCACCAGGATGCCGCCACCCCAGATGATGTCGATATCGGATTCCGATACCGCCAGGATATCGCCGAAGAGAAAGCCGACGAGATCGATGCGAACCCAGGTCATGAAGGCAACGATGACGAGGCCGATCGACAGCGCCGAATGCGAGAGGATGCCGAGCAACGCATCGGTCGACAGCGCCCCGCGCCGCTGCAGGAACAAGAGCAGAAGCGACACGGCAGCTGCAACGATGAACACCGCCACCATCAGGTTGAGGTCGAGAAGAAGCGACAGCGCCACGCCGAGCAGCGCCGAATGTGCCATGGTGTCGCCGAAATAGGCCATGCGCCGCCAGATGACGAAGCAGCCGAGCGGGCCTGCCATGACGGCGATGCCGATGCCGGCGATCAGCGCCCGGACGAAGAAATCGTCAAGCATCGCGCTTCTCCTTCAGTTCGAAACCATGCAGGCGGCTATGGTGGCCGCAGCCGCAATCGTCGCCATGGTCATGCACGTTGTCGTCCTCGTCGTGGTGATGGCCGTCGCCGGGGTAACAGTGCTCGGTGATGGAGCCATCCGCATGCAGCACGCGCCCGTCAGGCAGATGGGTGTGGTCGTGATTGTGGCTGTAGACCGCAAGCGTGCTGGCCGCACGCCTTCCGAAGAGCTTCTGATATTCCGGGCTCTGGCTGACCGCCTGCGGCGTGCCGCGGCAGCAGACATGGCCATTGAGGCAGACCACCGTATCGGTCTCGGCCATGACGATATGCAGGTCATGCGAGATCAGCAGGATACCGCAGCCGGTGCGGTTGCGGATCTGCTTGATCAGTTCGTAAAGCGCGATCTCGCCACTGAAGTCCACGCCCTGCACCGGCTCGTCGAGCACGAGAAGATCCGGCTTGCGGGCGATCGCCCGCGCCAGCAGCGCCCGCTGGAATTCGCCGCCCGACAGATGCTGCACCTCGGCCTTCGCCAGATGCAGCACGCCTGTTGACGATAGCGCCTCCTCGATCTCGCGACCTTTCAAGGGTCCGGTCAAGGTCATCAGCCGTTCGACCGTCAAGGGCAGAGTCCAGTCCACCGCAAGCTTCTGCGGGACATAGCCGACCTTGAGCCCCGGCTTGCGCTCGACATAGCCCTCGTCGGCCTTCATCACGCCGATTGCAGTCTTTGCCGTCGTCGACTTGCCCGAACCGTTGGGGCCAATCAGCGTGACGATCTCGCCGGGACTGATCGAAAACTCGACGCCGCGCACCAGCCAGCGGCCGTTGCGGCTGACACCGGCATTGTTCAACCGGACCAGCGGTGTCGTTTCTGGGGATCGGAAATTCAGCATCAAAAAATTCCGGATTGGCGGTTGCCACTGGCTATCGCACACGTTATAGCATAACGCAATTGATGTAATAACATTACATTGAAACATCAACACGTTCAACCGGACGTGCGCGTGGTGTTTCAAGTGTCCGAACTGCGCCTGCCCCTGACCGAAAACTATAGACTGTTCAGGGGGTTGCGTGACATTCAAGCCCGGAGAAACCGATGAAATCGACTTCCGCCCTGCTCTTTGCCTCCACTATCCTGTTGTCGTCGCCTGTCGCTGCGGCCGGGCCTAATGTGGTGGCTTCGATCAAGCCTGTCCACTCGCTCGTCGCTTCGATCATGCAGGGCGTCGGTGAACCCGCGCTGATCGTCGAGGGCGCCGCCTCGCCTCATACCTACAACATGAAGCCGTCGAACGCTGCGGCGCTGCAGGCAGCCAAGGTAGTCTTCTGGGTCGGTCCGGGTCTTGAAGCCTTTCTCGACAAGCCGCTCGATGCGCTGAGCGGCGACGCCAAGGTGGTGGAGCTCAGCGAATCACCCGGGCTTGAGAAGTTGAAGTTCCGTGAAGGCGGGGCATTCGAGGCGCATGATCATGGTCATGAGGGCCACGAAGGCGAAGCCGGCCATGGCGAGGAAGGTCACAAACACGCCGAGGGCGAGGCAGAACACGACCACGCAGCAGCCCCTGAGGCCGCCGCCGCCCATGATCACGACCATGCGCATGAGGGCCATGATCACGACCACGACGGCTTCGACATGCACCTGTGGCTCGACCCGCAGAATGCCAAGGCGATGGCAGCCGAGATCGAAAAGACGCTTGCAGAAGCCGACCCTGACAATGCGGCCGCCTATAAGGCGAACCTTGAGCAGCTCAACCAGCGCCTCGACGCGCTCGACAAGTCCCTGGTTGAAACCGTCGCATCGGTGAAGGACAAGCCCTTCATCGTCTTCCACGATGCCTACCAGTATTTCGAGCATCGCTATCAGGTGCGCGTGGCCGGTTCGATCACCGTCAGCCCCGAGGTTCTGCCGGGTGCCGAGCGGCTGTCGCAGATCCACGCCAAGATCAAGGAACTGGGCGCGACCTGCGTCTTTGCCGAACCGCAGTTCGAGCCGAAGCTGATCAACGTCGTGATCGAGGGAACGCCGGCAAAATCCGGCACGCTCGACCCGGAAGCCGCCACGCTCGAGGCCGGCCCCGACCTCTATTTCCAGCTGATGGAAGGCATCGGCACGTCGCTCAAGACCTGCCTCACCTCGGCAAGCTGATCCGTCCTCCCAAAGTGGCGATGGCGGGCGCTCGCGCCCACCATTCAGACTGATGACAAACCACTGAGATGGCTTGTTTGACGAGACAGGCATACCATTCTCCTCATCCTCGCCCTTGTGGCGGGGATCCAGTGATCCGAGGTCCGTCGGGTCAGAGGACTTTTCAGCCCACAGACTTGGGCTGGTCCCGCCGTTCCTACGGAACTGCTAGAGATCCCTGTGACAAGCACAGGGATGAGGGCGCCTTACCGGCGCCAAGGCACTCGAATGCCGAACAGGTCACGTGGGTGGCTTTGTTATCAGTCTGGAAGCGGGCGCAAGCGTCCGCTTTTTATAAACACGTCTTGCGTAACGATATAACATATAGGAAACGACAATGGAAAAGCTCCCCGTAACCGTGCTCTCCGGCTTTCTCGGCGCCGGCAAGACGACACTGCTCAACCATGTGCTCAGCAATCGCGACGGCCTGCGCGTTGCCGTTATCGTCAACGACATGAGCGAGATCAACATCGACGCCGCACTGATCCGCGACGGCGGCGCCAACCTGTCGCGCACCGAGGAGCAGCTGATCGAAATGACCAATGGCTGCATCTGTTGCACGCTGCGCGACGATCTTCTGCGCGAGGTCCGCAATCTCGCCGAACAGAACCGGTTCGACTACCTGCTGATCGAATCGAGCGGCATTTCGGAGCCCCTGCCCGTCGCAACCACCTTCGACTTTCGTGACGAGGATGGCGAAAGCCTTGCCGATGTCGCCCGTCTGGACACCATGGTGACGGTGGTCGATGCCGCCAATCTGCTTGCGGATTATGCTTCGCTCGATTTTCTCGCCGATCGCGGCGAGACGGCGGGTGAAGGCGACACCCGCACCCTGGTCGACCTGCTGGTCGAGCAGATCGAGTTTGCCGATGTCGTCGTGCTCAACAAGATCGGCACGGCAACGTCAGAGCAACGGGACGCCGCACGCAAGATCATCGTCGGACTGAACCCGGATGCGCGGCTGGTGGAAGTGGATTTCGGCAAGGTCGAGTTGCGCGACGTGCTCGGCACCGGCCGCTTCGACCTTGCCAAGGCCGAGCAGCACCCCCTCTGGTACAAGGAACTGCACGGCTTCAAGGATCATATCCCCGAAACTGAGGAATACGGCATCCGCTCCTTCGTCTACAAGGCGCGCCGCCCGTTCGATCCCACCCGGCTCCAGGCATTTATCGATCGTTCCTGGCCAGGTGTAGTGCGCGCCAAGGGCTTCTTCTGGCTGGCGACGCGGCCCTACCATGTCGGTGAGTTGAGCCAGGCCGGCGCGCTGGTCAGGACCTCCAAGATGGGCCTGTGGTGGGCGGCGGTGCCGAGGGAGCAATGGCCGCGCGACCCGGGCTTCCTGAAGGCCGTCGGCCCCTATATCGATCCCGTCTGGGGTGACCGTCGCCAGGAGATCGTCTTCATCGGCGCCGACCCCATGGACCAGGCCACGCTGACCGCCGAACTCGACGCCTGCCTGGTCAATGACGCCAGCTTCCAACCGGACCGCTGGCGCGACCTGCCGGATCCCTTCGCAAGCTGGTCGCAACGGGCGGCGTGATGCAGCCGGCGGGACAGCGACAGCGGCGGCCGCGCTACACTTGCATGGGACTCAATGCAGCCGGAAGACCGGTGCCGATGTTCGATCCGTTCTTCGACGGACGGGATGAGGTGGAAGAGGTGCTCTTCCCGCCCGGTCCGCTGGAGTGGCTGCTCTTTGGCGAGCGCGAGGGGACCGAGGGTGCGGACGCTCCGTCAATGCCTCGGAGTTGACGTTGAGGACCGGCCGACCATTACCAATCTCAGGGGTGACCGAAAATTTTCTTCATTCCTGTGCCTGTCACAGGAATCCAGTCAGCCCAAGTCCTTGGGCTGAGGGTCTTTTGGCCCGACAGACATCGGGCCACTGGATCCCCGCCACAAGGGCGAGGATGAGGAGGTTGGGTTCTCGGTTTTCGTCAAACAACTGCTCTCAGGGTTTTCCAGTAGCTTGGCCTGCAACCCAAAGCGTCTTAACGCGCAGACGCCAGACCGACGATGACGCCGGTCGCCAGGCTGATCAGCAGGAAGTCGTTGTCGACGCGCACCCACTGCTGGCCGCGCGGCGGCTGGCGCAGCTTGTAGCGGCGGTAGTCACGCACCTGCGCCATATGGCGGCGCTCGGCCGGGCTCAGGCGATGGCCACGCGACCAGCGTTCCCGCTTGTTGATGATAACGCGCTTCTCGATGGTCACATGCTTGTCGACATGCCGATTGACGTTCCGGTCCGTGTGGCGGTCTGCGGGCCGGCGCTGATAGCGGTCATGGTTCTGAGCGACTTCGAAGGAACCCGCCGGCTGCGCGAAGGCTGCGACCGGCGTGATCAGGAAGGAGCTGGCGACCAGGGCGGTCAGGAGACGTTTCATCGGGGTATCCTTTCGTTATTTACGCCCCGAAAATAGATCCGCCTTCCTGAACGGAATATGAAACACTACATTACAAATATGTAATGATATTGAGCACTTATAAGACTTTTCTTACAAACGCATCCCCCCTTCGGACAGGCTGACGTAACGGAACCGATCGAAATCCGCCGCCAGTCCCGCGCCCGATGTGTCGAAGGCAAACATGCCGGCAAAGGCGCCGGTAAAGGACCCATGCTCACCACGGCCGCCCTCGTCCGAGACGACGCCGGCGTCGAGCACCGGGCCGAGTGCCTGCCAATCTGCCGCCGCATCCTGACGCCAGAAGAACTGCAGGTCGTTGTCGCGGATCTCCATCGCAAGCCCGATCGGCCCTTCGGGCACCGCGATGCCGCTGCCGACGGGAAACTGCAGCCGGCCATGCGGGAAGTCGCCCGGACACGACAGGATTGTCAGCGCGCGCCCGAGCGTCTCATGCCAGGTCAGGCCGAGCGCATGGAACTTATGGCGGTTGTAGTAGTGTGTGAGCCCTGCCACCTGCTGATAGGTCCCGGGCGCGAATTCGACGGAGGTTTCAGCGCGGAAGGAATGATGCTCCTGCCGGCGGGCGACGAGGGCCTGCTCAAACCAGCTGCCGATGCTTTCGCGGGCAAAAAGCCTCAGATGCCCTGCCCGCCTCTCCAGCGAGAAGATCCGCTCGGGCAGCGGCGTTCTCAGCCATTGGAATTCGGACGGCAGCGCCGTGTCATCGAAATCGGTCTCGACCACACGCGGCGACGTCAGGCTCCGGGCGGCACCCGGCGCTTCAACCGTGATCTCGGGAACCGGCCCACCGTTTTCGAGATAGAGCCAGCCGTCGTCCCGCCAGACGCATTTCTGCAGCGCCGTCTCGCGGCCAAGCGTGCAGCGGCGCTCGGGCGGCAGCGGCCGGCCGCAGAGATGCGTGTGGTAGGCCTGCCCATCCGGCGTCTCGACATACTGCCCGTGCCCGGCGCGCTGCAGCAGCGCGTCGGGATGGTCCTTCGAGGTAATCAGGTAGGTATCCGGATGCATCTCGTAAGGACCGTCGATCGTGCGCGACCGCGCCATGGTCACGGCATGATCGTATCCCGTGCCGCCTTCCGCCGTCGTCAGATAGTACCAGCCGTTGCGCTTGAAGAGATGCGGTCCCTCGACCAGACCGAGCGGCGAGCCGGCAAAGATGTTCTTCACCGGCCCGGTAAGCCTGCGCTTTCGCTCGTCCCATTGCTGCAGCAGGATGCCGTCGAAGGCCGGATGCTTCGGCGAGCCGCCAAAACTTGTCGTGCGATGGTTCCACTGCATGTTGAGAAACCACTTGCGGCCATCGTCGTCATGGAACAGCGAAGGGTCGAAGCCGGAGGAATTCACATAAACCGGGTCGGACCAGACCGATTCGATCGCCTCCGCCGTGACGATGTAGTTGTGCGCATCCTTGAAGTTGCCGTCGAAACGCTTCACGTCGGTGTAGACGAGAAAGAACAGCCCGTCGTCATAGGAGAGGCATGGCGCCCAGACCCCGCAGCTGTCGGGGTTGCCGCGCATGTCGAGCTGGCTTGCCCGCTCCAGCGGACGGCGCACCAACCGCCAGTTTACCAGATCGCGCGAATGGTGGATCTGCACGCCCGGATACCACTCGAAGGTGGACGTGGCGATGTAATAGTCATCGCCCACCCGGCAGATCGACGGGTCCGGGTTGAAGCCGGGCAGGATCGGATTGCGAATCAGGGCAGTCATACCAGGGCGTCCTCCAATTGTCGGCCGCATCCAGCCCCAAAACCTGCGATTTTTCAAGCCTGCAACGTTACAGTTGACGGCAGGACATATGCCGCCGCTGGCGTGCTTCCGGCAGTATCGGGGTCACCGACATTCACATCTGCAAGTGAAACCCACTGGCGATACTGGCCAGCAGCCTGTCGTGCACAAGGATTGGGCAATCGCCTTTCAGACCCATTCGACTTTAGTCTGGGGTGGCGGAACTAACCGGGAAAATCGAGCCGCGGACTTGAACGCGGGCTTGAAATCGGCACTCTGACTGTGCTTGGCACAAAAACCAAAACAGCCACTGCGGGGAGGAAATCGATGAAAGCGTTACTCGGCTTCAGCCGACTTATAGACACGACGACGGAGTTCATCGGCAAGTCGGTGTCCTGGCTCATCCTGATCGCTGTGCTCGTCAGCGCCGGCAATGCCATCATCCGGAAAATCTTCAACATGTCGTCGAACGCCTGGCTCGAGGCGCAGTGGTATCTGTTCGGCGCGGCATTCATGCTGGCCGCCGCCTACACGCTGAGCCAGAACGAACATATCCGCATCGATGTCGTCTACGGCAAGTTCTCGCGCCGCGTTCAGCACTGGATCGACCTGTTCGGCCACGTGTTCTTCCTGATGCCTTTCGTTCTCCTTATGCTCTACTACTTAGTGCCCTACGTGAAGATGTCCTACGTGTCGGGCGAAGGCTCATCGAGTGCCGGCGGCCTGATCATCTGGCCGGCCAAGGCGATCCTGCTTTTCGGCTTCCTGCTGCTCGCCTTCCAGGGCGTCTCCGAGATCATCAAGAAGATCGCGATCATGACCGGCAACATGGACGACCCGACGCCATATGTGCCGACGCATGCGCCGCTTGACGACGTCGTCGCTCCGGAGGCCCGTCCATGATCGAATTCATTGCTGAAAACCTGGCACCGATCATGTTCGTTTCGTTGATCGTGTTCCTGCTTCTGGGCTATCCCGTCGCCTTCTCTCTTGCCGCCAACGGCCTCTTGTTCTTCATCATCGGCGTGGAGCTTGCTCCCATGTCGGATTCGATCAACCTCTCCTGGCCGTTGCTCAACGCGCTTCCCGACCGGTTCTGGGGGGTGATGTCGAACGACACATTGCTCGCCATCCCCTTCTTCACCTTCATGGGGATCGTGCTCGAGAAATCGGGCATGGCGGAGGACCTGCTCGACACCATAGGCCAGCTCTTCGGCCCGATCCGGGGCGGTCTCGCCTATGCCGTCATCTTCGTCGGCGCGCTGCTTGCAGCCACGACCGGCGTCGTTGCCGCCTCGGTCATCGCCATGGGCCTGATCTCGTTGCCGATCATGCTGCGCTACGGCTACGACCGGAAGGTCGCCTCGGGCGTTATTGCCGCCTCCGGCACGCTCGCCCAGATCATCCCGCCGTCGCTGGTGCTGATCGTCCTTGCCGACCAGCTCGGCCGTTCGGTCGGTGACATGTATGCCGGCGCGCTCATCCCGGGCCTGATCCTGACCAGCCTCTATATGGGCTATATCCTGATCATGACGTTCGTCCGGCGTGACTCCATGCCGGCGCTGCCGCTGGCCGCCCGCACGCTCGGCTCCGGCGTCACCTCGCTGATCATCGCGCTCGTCGTCGCCGGTGCCTTTGCCTATGCGGCGCATATCTATCTCTATCCGACCCATGGCGAAAATGCCGACATCCTCGGCGCCACCGTCGGCGTCGGCTTCATCTACGTCGTGGCCCTTCTCGATCGCGGCCTGAAGATCAACGCGATGTCGCGGCTTGCGCAGCAGGTCATCATCGTGCTGATCCCGCCGCTGGCGCTGATCTTCCTGGTGCTCGGCACAATCTTCCTCGGCATTGCCACGCCGACGGAAGGCGGCGCCATGGGTGCGGTCGGCGCGCTGATCATGGCAGCGGCAAAGAGCCGCCTCACCATGGAGGTCGTGCGTTCGGCGCTCGCGGCAACGACGAGGCTTTCGGCCTTCGTGCTGTTCATCCTCATCGGCGCCCGCGTGTTCTCGCTGACCTTCTACGGGGTCAACGGTCACCTCTGGGTCGAACATCTGCTGACGGCGATGCCGGGCGGCGAAACGGGCTTCCTGATCGCCGTCAACCTGCTCGTCTTCTTCCTGGCGTTCTTCCTCGACTTCTTCGAGCTTGCCTTCATCATCGTGCCGCTCTTGGCTCCTGCCGCAGACAAGCTCGGCATCGACCTGATCTGGTTCGGCGTGCTGCTCGGCATCAACATGCAGACGAGCTTCATGCATCCGCCCTTCGGCTTCGCGCTCTTCTATCTGCGCTCGGTCGCGGCCAAGGTGCCCTATCTCGACAAGGTCACCGGCAAGGTCACGCAGCCGGTGACGACGGGGCAGATCTATTGGGGGGCCGTGCCCTTCGTCGGCATCCAGATCATCATGGTAGCGCTGACGATCATGTTCCCGCAGATGGTCATGCACTACAAGGGAAGCGGCGAAGTCATCGATCCGAACACCATCAAGATCGAGGTGCCCGGTTTCGGGGCCGGCGGCGGCGGGCTGACGCTCCCCGACAATGGCGGCGGCCTCGGTCTTCCCGGCGGCCTCCAGCTTCCCGGCGGCAGCCCGCTGGACCAGAAGCCGGCGGACCAGAATGGCGGTGCGCAGCCGCAGACGGCGCCGTCAAACGACCTCAGCCAGCCGCCTTCGTTCAAGTAACGGTAAATCGGGGCGGCCCCATTCAGGGCCGCTCCCAAGACTGCTGACAAAGTCATCCTTAGCTGTTAGCGGGCCATCGGGACGGCGCGGCGCTAACGACGCCCACCCTCATTCCTGTGCCTGTCACAGGAATCTCTAGCAGTTCCGTAGGAACGGCGGACCAACCCAAGTCCTTGGGCTGAAAGGCCTTCGATCTGACGGACGTCAGCTCGCTGGATTCCGGCGCAAGGCCGGAATGAGGGAGAACTGAAAGAGCCTCCCGTCCAACAGACATCCTCAAGCTTTGTCATCATGCTCGGGCCGGCCCTTGCCAAGCCCTCCCTCATTCCTGTGCCTGTCACAGGAATCTAGCCAACCCAAGTCCTTGGGGTGAAAGGTCTTTGATCTGACGGACGTCAGTTCGCTGGATTCCGGCACAAGGCCGGAATGAGGGAGACCTGAACGAGCCTCCCGTCAAACAAGCATTCTCAAGCTTTGTCATCATGCTCGGGCCGGCCCTTGCCAAGCCCTCCCTCATTCCTGTGCCTGTCACAGGAATCTAGCCAACCCAAGTCCTTGGGGTGAAAGGTCTTTGATCTGACGGACGTCAGTTCGCTGGATTCCGGCACAAGGCCGGAATGAGGGAGACCTGAACGAGCCTCCCGTCAAACAAGCATTCTCAAGCTTGATTGTCATGCTCGGGCGGCCCTTGTCAGGGTCGCCCGTTTTCCTTTCGTCGCCGAGTTCATCAGCGCAGAAGCGCTTAAAGCAAACCCTCAGTCCAGCCGCTTGGCCGGATTGTCGCGATACCAGTCGACGATCATCGGCATCATCTCTTCGAACGGGCCACCGACGAAGACATTGAGTAGGCCCATGCGCGACGTGCTCTCGTTGCGAAAATCGTGCAGGGTTCCGCGCGGGATGACGCAGATCGACCCCTTCTCCATCCGGTGCCAGGTGTCGCCGACCAGAATGTTGGCGGTTCCTTCGATCACATAGAAGATCTCGTCTTGGTCGTCGTGCTTGTGCGCGCCCGGCCCCTCGTGACGCGCCTCCACCCACCATTCGGAGATTGAAAACCGGCCTTGGGTTTCCGGACCGTCGGCTTTGAACACGGCCTGTATCGCGCCCATGTCGTAACCTCGGCCGCCGCCGGGGCCGAGCACGATCGATTGGTTTTCGCTCGGCATGGCATCCTCCTCTTCGAGCGTTGAGGCGACAACCTTACTACGAAATCAGCAAACCACGCCCATAGGTAGCCGGAACGAAAAAAACCGCCCGCAACCGAGGTTGCGAGCGGTTTTCGTCCGTTCGATGCCGCTTCCCATCAGCGATGGGAAGCTCCTTTGGCCGGGTGCAGGCTTAGAGCTTGCCGCCGCGCTGCTGGATCATCATGAAGGTGTCGTAGTTGTATTCGGCGATCTGGGCGTTGAGGTAGTACTCGCCACGGAATGCCTTGATCGAATCCCAGATCTTCTTGAAGGTCGGGTTCGTGGCTTCCATTTCCGCGTAGACTTCGTTGGCCTTTTCGAAGCAGGCCGACAGGATTTCGGCGCTGAACGGGCTGAGCTTGGCGCCTGATGCCACCAGGCGCTTGATCGCCGAGGGGTTCAGGTAGTCGTACTTCTGCAGCATGTTCGCGTCGGTTGCCTGGCAGGCGGTGCGCAGCAGCGACTGGTAGTTTTTCGGCAGGCCGTCGAAGGCCGCCTTGTTGAACATGGCGTGGACCGTCGGGCCACCTTCCCACCAGCCGGGGTAGTAGTAGTAGGGCGCGACCTTGTAGAAGCCGAGCTTCTCGTCGTCATAGGGGCCGACCCACTCAGCAGCGTCGATGGTGCCCTTTTCGAGCGCCGGATAGATGTCGCCGCCGGCGATCTGCTGCGGCACGACGCCGAGCTTTTCGACCACCTTGCCGGCGAAGCCGCCGATGCGCATCTTCAGGCCCTGCATATCGGCAACGGTCTTGATTTCCTTGCGGAACCAGCCGCCCATCTGCACGCCGGTGTTGCCGCCGGGGTAGCCGACGAGACCCTGGGTCGCCAGGAACTCGTTGAAGAGGTCGATACCGCCGCCATGGTAGTGCCAGGCGTTCATGCCGCGCGCGTTGAGCGCGAAGGGAACGGCCGCACCGAGCGCCCAGGTCGGGTCCTTGCCCCAGTAATAGTATGCGACCGTATGGCAGGCCTCGACCGTACCGGCAGCAGCAGCGTCAGCCGCCTGCAGGCCGGGCACGATTTCACCGGCTGCAAACACCTGGATCTGGAAAGCACCGTCGGTCGCTTCGGAAACATATTTCGACAGGACTTCGCCGCCGCCATAGATCGTGTCCAGCGACTTGGGGAACGACGAGGCAAGGCGCCAGTTGATCTTCGGGTTTGCCTGCGCGATGGCCGGCGATGCGAGCGCAGACGCACCAGCCGCAGCCAAGCCGCCGAGGCTTGCGTTTTTAATGAATGAACGGCGATCCATGGTTCCTCCCTATTTCCGCCAAGGCAAAATCCGGCGCTACCGTGGTCGCACCTTCGCCCAATGGAACCTCACCGCCATTGTGGCATGTGCAAGGCCCCGCTCCTCCTCCTAAAGCGCATCGCGATCTCTCGCAGACGCTGCCTGCGCCTTATTCTTTCTTGCTGCGCATGTCGTCATCACAAAACCGCTTCGCACTTTTGTGCGACATGCCTCAGAGCCATCCGTGTCGCAACGCGAACCGGCGGCATCGACGCACCTTACACGCTCACTTATGCATGTCCAGCGGACGCTTTCCGGCGCATGTTCGACTTTTGTCTAATGCGCCGAAAGGCCGTGTTCATTGCCCAAAATCGAGGCAAATCAATATTTTCGACCGACTAGAGCTCGGCCGAGGTGGCCCAGAGATTGACGTCTGCCTCGCGGGCGTAAAGATCGATCTCGGCCAGTTCTTCCGCCGTGAACGTGTCGTTTTCAAGCGCCTTGACGCAATCGACGATCTGCTCGGAACGGCTGGCGCCGATCAGCGCCGAGGTGATGCGGCCGTTGCGCAGCACCCAGGCAAGCGCCATCTGCGCCAGCGTCTGGCCGCGCTTTTCGGCAATGCCGTTGAGCTTGCGGATGTTGTCGATGATCTCCGGCCGGATGAAGTCCTTCTTGAGGAAGTGGTTCTGGGCGGCACGGCTGTCCTGCGGAATGCCGCCGAGATACTTCGTCGTCAGCATGCCCTGGGCGAGCGGCGAGAAGACGATCGAGCCGATGCCGAGATCTTCCAGCGTGTGCACGAGGCCGTCATCCTCGATCCAGCGGTTGAGCATGGAATAGCTCGGCTGGTGGATCAGGCAGGGCGTGCCGAGGTCCTTCAGGATTGCCGCCGCCTCGCGGGTACGCTGCGAGTTGTAGGAGGAGATGCCGACATAGAGCGCCCGGCCTGAACGCACGATATGGTCGAGCGCGCCACAGGTCTCTTCCACCGGCGTGTCCGGATCGAAGCGGTGCGAATAGAAGATGTCGACATAGTCGAGGCCCATGCGCTTCAGGCTCTGGTCGCAGGACGCGATCAGATACTTGCGGCTGCCCCACTCGCCATAGGGACCGGCCCACATGTCGTAGCCGGCCTTGGACGAGATGATCAGTTCGTCGCGCAGATGCGCGAAGTCCGTGCGCATGATTTCGCCGAAGGCGGTCTCGGCCGAGCCCGGAGGTGGGCCGTAATTGTTGGCGAGGTCGAAATGGGTGATGCCGAGATCAAACGCGGTGCGGCACATGTCGACCTTGCGGTCATGCGGGGTATCGCCGCCGAAATTGTGCCAGAGCCCCAGCGAGATCGCCGGCAGCTTGAGGCCGGAGCGGCCGACGCGGTTGTACTTCATGGTGTCGTAGCGGTTTTCCGCCGGTAGCCAGGTCATCGCAATTCCTCCGCGATTTCGATGGCGGCAAACACCCGCCATCCTGCAAATGAGAAAGGTTTCCGCGGCTGCGGAAACCTCTGTTCAGAAACGTCTAAACTGGTCCGGCGCGGCTATGAAGCGGCAGCGGCCCGATTTCCCGATATTTCTTCTTCCGGCTCAATGAGAAGCGCCCGTGCTTCCTCTATCCCGAGTGCCGCCGGCTGGGTGCAGGTGGTCGTGAGCTCGATGAAACGCCCCTCCTCGCCGGACTTCAGGATCGACACCATCACGTCGACGCCGTGCAGCGCGCGGTCGAGCGAGCAACGGGCATCGCGGCCTTCCAGAATGGCGATCGCCATGTCGGCAAGGCCGGCCGTGCGGTAGTTCGCCATCGGCCCCTGCGGATGCTCCTGGTTTTCGACCGCGAAGGGATGATCCCACATTTCGAGCGGCTGGATGTTCTTGTCACGGCCGCTCGCCTCGACCTTGCCGCCGAAGAAATTGGGATCGGGCACGAAGATCGAACCTTCGGTGCCGTAGAGTTCCATATTGGCGTGGCGGTGCGACCAGACATCCCAGCTTGCCGACAGCGTGATCGTCGCGCCGTTCGCGAACTCCAGCAGTGCATGAATGTTGGTCGGCGTCTTGACCGGGATTTCTTCACCGTTGCGCGGTTCGCTGGTGATCGTGCGCGTCGGATTGGCCATGGAAGAGAGCGCCGCGACACGCTTTACCGGGCCGATCAGGTTGATCAGGTTGGCGATATAGTAGGGTCCGAGATCGAGGATCGGCCCGCCCCCCGGCAGGAAGAAGAAGTCCGGGTTTGGATGCCACATCTCCATGCCCGGGCTCAGAACGTGGCAGGTGCCCGACGTGACGCGACCGATCTTGCCGGCATCGATCACGCTGCGGGCAAGCTGATGGGCACCGCCGAGGAAGGTATCGGGCGCGCAGCCGACCGTCAGGCCCTTCGCCCTGGCAAGAGCGCGAAGGTCCTCACCCTGCTCCAGCGACAGCACCAGCGGTTTTTCGGAGTAGACGTGCTTGCCGGCTTCCAAGATGCTCTTCGACACCGGGAAATGCGCGTCAGGGATGGTCAGGTTGACGACGATGTCGACATCGGGATTGGCGAGAAGCGCCTCGATGCTCTCAGCCTTAACGCCATACTCAGTCGCCCGCGCTTCGGCTGCCGCCGCATTGATATCGGCGCAGGCGACGATCCTGATGCCCCGGAAAAGCGGCGCAAGCTTGAAATAGGTGGTGGAGATGTTGCCGCATCCGATGATGCCGACGCCAAGTTCCTTGGTCATGGAATGAACCTGTTTCTCAATAGGATTGGATGGAGGCGAGCGAGCGCTTGGCAAAGCGTTGGAAGTCACTCGGATTGTCGTGCTCGGCGATGAAGTAGCGCGCCTTGGTGCCAGAAAGCGCCTGGAACAGGCCCTTCCAGTCGACCGTGCCCTCGCCGACATCGGCCCAGCCGTCCTCGTCCTTCTTCTCGCCTGATGGCGCAATGTCCTTCACGTGCACCGCGGTGATCCGGTCGGCATATTTCTTGATCCAGGCGATCGGGTCGGCGCCACCACGGATGATCCAGGCGATATCGGCCTCCCAGGAGAGATCCGGCCCGCCCGCAAAAATCAGGTCCTGCGGAATGCTGCCGTCCGGCAAGGCAAAGAATTCGAAATCATGGTTGTGCCAGCCGAAGATGAGGCCGGCATCGCGGTAGGGCTTTCCGGCCTTCTGCAGGCGCTCGCCAAAGGCGCGCCAGCCGGCGGCGTCCGTCGGACGATGTTCCGGCAGCAGGTAAGGGCAATAGATCGCGCGGATGCCGAGCGCCTTGGCGATTTCGAGCACGCGTGCCGGATCGCTTTCGAGCATGTCGAGACCGAAATGCGCTGTCGGCATGGCCAGGCCATTCTCGTCGAGACCGCTCTTGAAGCTGGCGATCTCCGCGTCGCTGAGTGCTGCGTAGAGCGCGCCATAACCTTCGACCTGGCTGTAGCCGGCATCGCCGAGCGCCTTCAGCACATTGGCAAAGGGTGGGAAATTACGGGCGCTATAGAGCTGAAAACTGACATCTTTCATCAAAGATCCTCCTCGGGAAATCATTGTGATCGGTCTGATCGGTAGGAACGGGACAGGGACATCCCGCCCGTGTTGTCATCCCGCCCTGAGCCAGGTGTCGTAGTCCGACACCAGCAGATGGACGGGGGATGTGTCTTCCTCGATCGCCGAAAAGCGACCGACGGGTTCGCGGAAGTAATTGTCCGTGAGGTCGTCGTTGACGGTCGAAACCTCGCCCATCAACACGTCTCCATCCTCCGCCCAGAAGGCGTGCCAGTTGCCGGGCAGAAGCGTCACGCTCTCGCCGGGAAGCAGCTTCAGGAGATCGCCGGCCTTCAGCCGCCGCAGCCGCGCATCGGTCGCCACCTCGACATCGCTCTCCTCGTCGACGCTGCCGTCGGGGCGCGAATTGTACATCTGCAGCACGAGCGTGCCGCCGCCGCGGTTGATGATGTCCTCGGTCTTGACCGCGTGGCGATGCAGCGGATTGACCTGGCCGTTTCGGGTGATCATCAGCTTTTCGGCATAGACCATGCCCTGCCCTATCGCGAGGTTCGAAACATCGCCGTTGCGGAGCGTGAAGAGCACGAGGCCGAATTCGTCGAAACGGCCCTTGCCATAATCGGTAATGTCCCAGCCAAGACGGGCATCGTAGATGGCAGGGCAATCGGAGGCGACGCGCGCCTTCATCTCCTCCGGCTTCCAGTAGGCAAAGGGTGGAAGCGTGAAGCCGAAGCTGCGCATGAAGGCATCGCTGCGGGCGATAATGTCGTTGACGTGACTACGTTTCATGGCGGGTCACCCCTTTCCCTGGCAGGATTCGAGATCGAAGGCGGCAAAGTGTGGCAGCATACCTTCGGCGAGCGGCGTCTTCGGCGTGAAGCGGATGACTTTCGTTTCACCTGCTGTCAGATCGAAGGCATTGTCGGAGTAGCGCCCGGCGACATCGGCCTCGATCATCACATGCAGAGCAAGACCGCTCGCCGTAACCGAAACGTCATATGCGCCCTCACTGGCCGGCTTGACCTCAAGCGACAGCTTGGAAGGCTGAAGATCGAGCGCCTTGTAGGTTCCGTTCACGTGATGCCCCTCGCCGCACATGCCGTTCGAAGCCTCGAAGGACCAGAACAACAGTGCGTTTGCGGGAATGTCGCGTGCAGCGATGCTGACCAAGGTCGTCGCCCGGTCCGGCGGGCATGTGCCGGCTGCCGCCATCAACGGCTCGCGCTTGCCGTCAAGCGTGACGACGAAGGCCTGCAGCTCCACCGTCACCGGCGCGGCGGTGTCGTTGACCATCGAGAAAGTGATCTCCCTGCCATCCTTGGATCGAATGGCCGCAACCGCCACCGGCTGGAAGAAGCGCCGCACCATGTAATGCATTGCCTTCCAGCTGCCGCCGTAGTCGAGGCTCGACCAGGAGGCGACCGGCCAGGTGTCGTTGAGCTGCCAGTAGAGCGTGCCCATGCAATGGGGCTTCAGCGAGCGCCAGTAATCGACGGCCGTGCGGATCGCCAGTCCCTGCTGGACCTGGCTGAGATAGACGAAGCTCGGGAAATCCTTGGGGAAGCGGAAGTAACGGAACATCGTGCCGGCGATGCGCTCATTGCCGCCGACATTCTTCTGGTGGCTCTCGATCACCGGGGCGGCGATATTGAGGTCCTTTGTCCCCGCGAACTGCCGGAGCACTGGCATCGACGTATAGGACTGGAAGCCGAACTCCGAGCAGAAGCGCGGTCGCACCGAGCGATAATTGTCGAAGGATTTGTTCTCGTGCCAGACCGACCAGTAGTGCATGTCGCCGGAACCGTCGGAATGCCAGGCGTCGCCGAAATCGAGATAGCCGGATGCCGGGCTTGACGGCCACCAGATCGCCTCCGGCAAGGCACCCTTCAGCGCCACTTCAACCGTGCGGTTCAGACGGTCGTAGGAAACCAGATAGCGGTCGCGGTCCTTGCGCGGCTCGTCGAACCAGGTGAGCGCACCGACCAATTCGTTGTCGCCGCACCAGAGTGCGATTGACGGATGGGAGGACAGACGCTTGACCTGATAGTCGACCTCGGCTGCCACATTGTCGAGAAAATCCGGCGTCGAGGGATAAAGATTGCAGGCGAACATGAAGTCCTGCCAGACCATCAGGCCCAGCCGGTCGCAGAGATCGTAGAACCAGTCCGGCTCATAGAAGCCGCCGCCCCAGATGCGGATCGTGTTCATGTTGGCATCGACCGCCGAGGTCAGTAGATCCTCGACACCATCAGGCGTCACCCGCGACATCAGCGCGTCGGCCGGGATCCAGTTGGCGCCACGGCAGAAGATTTCGCGGTCGTTGACGCGGAAGGCGAAGCGACTGCCTGCCTCGTCCTTGTCGGTCAAAAGCTCGATGGTGCGGAAACCGATCTGGCGGCTCACCTGCTCCTGCGGCACCTCGACCGTCAGCAGCGAAAGGTTCTGCTCGCCGCTGCCGGCCGGCCACCAGCGTTTCGGATCCGTGACGGTAAAGACATGGGTGATGCGGGTCTCACCAGTGCCGACGGCGCAATCGAGCCGCTCCCTTTGGTCGTCGAGCGAGAAATGAACGGGCAGGATGCCCGGTGCGTCGGCGAAGAGCGTGACGGTCACCAGCAGATCGACCGAGCCATCGTCGAGCCAGATCTGTTTTGTCGTCACATGCTCGATGCGCGCGATCTCCAGACGACGCAGCGCGAGCCGGCCATAGACGCCGAGCGGTGCAATCGCGATATTCCAGTCCCAGCCGAAATGGCACTGGGGTTTCCTCAGCATGTTGCCGTTGGCGATCGGCGAATTGCCGGGATGGTAGGGCACATAGAAGGGTTGGGCCGCCTGCCGGCGCGCGCCCTCTGCTATCGAGGACGGCAGCACGATGCGGATGCGGTTTTCACCTGATACAAGCGCGCGCGACACGTCGGGACGGTGGCGACGGAAGCAATTGTCGGCTTCGAGCACCAGCCTGTCGTTGACGAAGACGGAGGCAACCGTGTCGATGCAGTCGAGGTCGAGATACCAGTAACCGCCGAGATCATCGGCATCGATCGAAACCGTGCGCTCGATCACCCAGTCCTTGTGCGCCACCCACTGCACGTCGTCCTCGTTGCGGCCGACATAGGGGTCGTCGATCACGCCGGCCCTTTGCAGCGCCGTGTGCACATCGCCCGGCAGGGCCATGGTGACGGCATGGCTTTGATCGCTTGCGGCAAGCTGCCAGTTGCCTGCCAGATCGAGATAACAAGCGGTTCGGTTCAGGTCCTCAGAGAGCATTTCCATATTCCGTTGATCCCCGGCGAAAGTGCCGGCATGCCAGTGTGTCGAAACGCGCCGCAGGATGGAAGCCGGCGCGTTTCCTCATCATCTAGAGGCGGTTTTCGCTTGCTGCGTCGAAGATCGAGGCGACCGCCATGTCGAAGGACAAAGTGACCGCTGTGCCCGGCTTGTAGCGACGCTGGCCGGCGATGCGCACCGACATCGACTGGCCGGCAAGCTTCAGCCAGAGCAGATTGTCGGCGCCCATCGGCTCCTCGATATCGACGACGGCCTGATGCGACGGCTGACCGTCCGATGCCTCGTCGACGCGCACATGCTCCGGCCTGACGCCGAGGACAACCTTCTGCCCTGCCTTGAAGGCCCCACGCGATGGATAGGCCGACACATCGAAATCGACGCCATTGGCATGCACGAAGGCCCGCCCATCCTTCAACTGAAGTTCGCCGCGGAAGAAGTTCATCGACGGCGAGCCGATGAAGCCGGCGACGAACAGGTTCTCCGGCGCGTTGTAGATCGTCATCGGGTCTGCAAGCTGCTGGATGACACCGCTCTTCATGACCGCGATGCGATCGGCGAGCGTCAGCGCCTCGATCTGGTCGTGGGTGACGTAGATCATCGTGTTCTTCAGCGACTGATGCAGGCGCTTGATCTCCACGCGCAGCTCCGAGCGCAGCTTGGCGTCGAGGTTCGACAGTGGCTCGTCGAACAGGAACACGTCGACATCGCGCACCAGCGCCCGGCCGATCGCGACGCGCTGGCGCTGGCCGCCGGACAATTCGGCGGGTTTGCGCTTCAACAGCGGCTGGATCTGCAGGATCTCGGCCGCGCGGCTAATGCGCCTGTCGATCTCGGTCTTCTCGACCTTGGCCACCTGGAGCCCGAAGGAGAGGTTTTTCTCCACCGACATCTGCGGATAGAGCGCATAGGACTGGAACACCATGCCGATGCCGCGGTCCTTCGGCTCCTCCCAAGTGACGTTCTTGTTCTTGATGAAGATCTGGCCGTCGCTGACATCGAGCAGACCGGCGATGCAGTTGAGCAAGGTCGACTTGCCGCAGCCGGACGAGCCAAGCAGCACCAGGAACTCGCCATCCTTGATGTCGAGGTTGAGCGTGTCGAGCACTGTGACGGCACCGAAGCTCAACGACAGATCCTTGACCGATACGCTGACGTTTTCCATGCCCTTACCCCTTCACTGCGCCGGCGGCGATGCCGCGAACAAAAAGCCGCCCGGAGACGAAGTAGACGAATAGCGGAACGGCACCGGTTAGGATGGTGGCCGCCATGTTGACGTTGTATTCCTTCACGCCCTGCACCGAATTGACGATGTTGTTGAGCTGGACGGTCATCGGGTAATATTCCGGCCGGGTGAACACCACGCCGAACAGGAAGTCGTTCCAGATGCCGGTGACCTGCAGGATCATCGCCACCACGAAGATCGGCATCGACATCGGCAGCATAATGCGGAAATAGATCGTCCAGAATCCGGCACCGTCGACGCGGGCCGCCTTGAACAGCTCTTCCGGCAGCCCGGCGAAATAGTTGCGGAACAGAAGCGTCAGGATCGGCATGCCGAAGATGGTGTGCACGATGATCAGGCCGGTCAGCGAACCATAGACGCCAAGCTCGCGCAGCACGATGACGATCGGATAGATCATCACCTGATAGGGGATGAAGGCACCGACGATCAGGATGGTGAAGAACAGGTCCGCACCCTTGAACCGCCAGTTGGCCAGCGCATAGCCGTTGATCGAGGCAATCGCGATCGACACGATGGTCGAGGGAACGGTGATGCGCACCGAATTCCAGAAGCCGCGCGAGAGCCCGTCGCAATTGAGCCCGGTGCAGGCGCTCGACCACGCCTTGACCCAGGGCTCGAAGGTGATTTCGAGCGGCGGCGCGAAGATGTTGCCGAGCCGGATTTCCGGCATGCCCTTCAGCGACGTCATGACCATGACGTAGAGCGGCAGCAGATAGTAGAGCGCCACGACGATCAGGGTGCCGTAGATCATGATGTTGCGGCCCGAGAGCGCCCGGCGCGGCTTGCGGCCGCGGGGACCCGCCTGGGTGGCCCGCGCCTGGACCTTTTCCACTTCGGGCTCGATGCCCGCGTCGATGGTGTTGAAAGCTGCGATCTCAGGCACGCTTGCGCCCTCCCCCAAATTCGAGATAGGCCCAGGGCACGATGATGATGGCGACCGTCACGAGCATCATGGTCGAGGCGGCAAATCCCTGACCGAGGTTCTGCGCCTGGAACATGTAATCGTAGACATATTTGGCCGGCACTTCCGAGGCGATGCCAGGGCCGCCGCTCGTCTGCGCCACCACCAGGTCATAGACCTTGACGATGCCGCTCGCGATAATGACGAGCGTGGTGATGAACACGCCACGCATCATCGGGATGATCACCAGCAGATAGGTCTTCCACATGGGTATCCCGTCGACGCGGGTCGCCTTCCATATGTCTTCGTCAATGCCACGCAGCCCGGCCAGCATCAGGCACATGACGAGTCCGGTCCCCTGCCAGAGGGCCGCGATCAGGATGCCGTAGATGACGATGTTGGAATTATAGAGCGGATCGAAGGCGAAGCTCGTCCAGCCGAGCGAACGCACCACCGACTGGATGCCGAATTCCGGATTGAGCAGCCACTGCCACACGAGGCCCGTCACGATGAAGGACAGCGCGAAGGGGTAGAGCATGATCGTGCGGAAGGTGTTTTCAAAACGGATCTTCTGATCCATCAGCGCCGCCAGCAGAAAGCCGATGACCAGGCTGAAAACCAGCGAGAAGAACCCGTAGATCACCAGGTTCTGGACCGACATGAGCCAGCGCGGTGCCGCCCACAGCCGCTCATACTGATCGAGGCCGACGAATGACAGCCGCGGCAACAGCTTGGAATTGGTGAAGGAATAGACGACCGTCCAGACCGTGCCGCCGAGGAAGATGACCACGGCCGTCAGGATCATGGGGACGGAGGCAAATTTCGCATTCAGGTTCCGCAGCCACTGGTTCGGCCGACCCGAACCGCGTGTGTAACCCGCCATGTTTCGTTCCTCCGGAACTGCATTGAATTTCAGATGGCAGGCAGCGTCGATAACAGCGAACGACCCGCCGCTCGAAAACCGCCTTGCCACGTTGAAGCCACTCCCCCTATGCCCTGTCAGGGCAAAGGCACGCTGGTCCGCCTGAACATTACGTGCCGCAAGGGAGCCTTGGCCGGCCCCGCACGAAGGCGAGGCCGACGGATCAAGGAAGGCTCAATCACTCCGCCGAGGCGATGATGTCGGCAAAGCGCTTCTGCGCATCTTCCGGTGTCATGGATGCATTGGCGAAGAACTCGGAGAACAGATCTTCCTTCTGTTTCTGGCTGTCGGCAGACAGAAGCTGGTCCGTGCCCTGGATCACGTTGCCCTTGGCAAGAATGTCCAGGCCCTTCTTCATGCAGTCGTTGGCGGCAGCGAGGTCGACGTCGCCGCGCACCGGCAGCGAACCCTTCTTCAGGTTGAACGCAACCTGCGTCGCCGGGTTCAGGAGCGTCGATGCCAGCACTTCCTGAGCCTTGGACTTTTCCTCGTCCTTGAGGAGCGGGAAGTAGAAGGCATCACCACCGGTCGAGATGACTTCGTTGACGCCGAGACCCGGCAGGCAGGTGTAGTCCGTTCCGGCCTTCTGGCCGGCAAGCTGGAACTCGCCCTGCGCCCAGTCGCCCATGATCTGCCCGCCGGCCTTGCCGGTGATGACCATGTTCGTCGCCTGGTTCCAGTCCTGAACGTTGGTGCCCTTGGACATGCGGCGCGCATCGTCGGCAGCCTTGAAGACCTTGGCGATCTCAGGCCCCGCGGCCACTTCCTCGTCCTTGTCGCCAAAGACCTTCTGGAACGTGTCCTTGCCGGCGATTGCGACCATCAGCACGTCGAAGGCGCCAGCGGCCTGCCACGCCTGCCCGCCGACGGCGAGCGGCACGATGCCGGCCTTTTCGAGCGCCGGGGCGGCCGCGACGAACTCGTCCCAGTTCTTCGGCACGTCGACGCCCGCCTGCTTGAAGGCGGCGTTCGACAACCAGAGCCACTGCCAGGAGTGGATGTTGACCGGTGCGCAATAGATCTTGCCATCGATGGTGCAGGAATCGAGCAGGCTTGCCGGCTTGATGATGTCCTTCCAATTCTCCTTGGTGGCGATATCGGTCAGGTCGCGCATCAACCCGGCCTGCACCAGCTCCTCGGCCTGGCGACCATGGTTGAATTGCGTGGCCGCCATCGGGTCGCCACCGGTGATGCGGCTGACCATGATCGGCCGCGCCGTGCTGCCGGCGCCGGCGATTGCACCGTCAACCCAATGGTTGCCGGTCGCATCGAAAGCCTTGGCAAGTTCGGCGACTGCCGCCGCCTCACCGCCAGACGTCCACCAATGGGTTACCTCTAGATCGGCAGCACTTGCCGCGCCGAGCGGCAGCGCCACCGTCACCGCCAAAGCGGCCGCGAAAGAACGTAAATTCATGAGTCTCCTCCCTCACTGTAACGTTACCGTAAAAAACTTAGAGGAAACATTCCCGGTCCGCAACTCCCACCCCAATGAATTTAAACAGATTCATCAATTACAATCTTAACGTGTATTTCAAGGCATCAAAATGAGCCCACGATCATCCCGTACGGGTCGATGAAACAAGGCGCCATGGCCCACTATCCCGCTGTTTTTGATAAATTTTGCGCCAAACGGCGGCGATTTTGCTGCATATGCTCTCTCGCAAATGCACAATGCTCGATGCGACGAAGCGAACTCAACCAGAGTGTTCCATCTGCCGCAGCGCAGCAACAAAAATGCTCGACAGCGCCACTGTATCGTTACAGATTTATGGGAATGGTGCCGTCCAGAAGCAGGATAGCTCCTCGTCACATTTCGTATATAAGGCGATGAAGTGACGCGAGATGGGACGGCTGGCGACAACGGCAAGGGCGGGCGTGGGGACGGCGATGGACAGCAAGACGAAAAACAGACCGCTGACGCCGCCGCCGGATGGCGGCAGACCGACGCTGAAGACGATCGCCTTCATGACCGGGCTCGGCATCACCACCGTTTCGCGCGCGCTGAAAGATGCGCCCGATATCGGCGCGGAAACCAAGGAGCGCGTACGCCTCGTCGCCAAGCAGATCGGCTACCAGCCGAACCGCGCCGGCGTGCGCCTGAGAACCGGCAAGACCAATGTCATCAGCCTGGTGCTGACGCTGGAAGAAGAGATCATGGGCATTACCAGCCCCATGGTCGTCGGCATCACCGAAGTGCTGGCCGGCACGCCCTATCATCTTGTCGTGACGCCCTATAGCGCCACCAAGGACGCGCTGGCGCCGATCCGCTATATCCTCGACACCGGTGCCGCCGATGGCGTGATCATCTCGCGCACCGAGCCGCACGATCCGCGCGTGGCGCTTCTGACGGAACGCGGCCTGCCCTTCGTCACCCATGGCCGTACCGAGATGGGCGTCGTCCACCCCTATCACGACTTCGACAACGAGCGTTTTGCCTATGAGGCAGTGCGCGAGCTGGTGGAGCGCGGCCGCAAGCGCCTGGTGCTGCTGGAGCCGCCGCCGCACCTGACCTTCTATTCCCATATGCGCGCCGGCTTCGAGCACGGGCTTCGTGACTTCCAGGCGGATGCCGTCAGCTTCCACCACATCAACATCGACCACACGCTGGTCGAGATCCGCGACGCCTTCGAGACGCTGATGCGTTCCGACGATCCGCCCGACGGTATTGTGTCCGGCAGCGGCTCGGGCGCGATCGCGCTGATTGCCGGGCTGGAAGCCGCCAAAAAGACGCTTGGCAAGGACGCCGACATGGTGTCCAAGGTTCCGAGCGACTTTCTGCGCTGGCTGCGCCCCGAAGTGGTGACCATGTACGAGGACATCCGGGTTGCCGGCCGCGAACTGGCCAAGGCGGTGATCGGCCATATTGACGGCCAGCCGTCCGAGACACTGCAGAGCCTCAGCCAGCCGGAGCTTCAATCCGCCGTGCCCGTGTCGATCAAGCGGTAGCGCCCCGGTCCAGCGCATGCTGGCCTGTGGTATTGCGGCACCATCAGCGATCAGCTTGTCGCGCCGTGCGGCAACCTGTGGACGCACTGACATCGGGCGCTAGACGACACTCGTGCAGAAAGCAGAGGGTCCGAGATGAACATCGTCGTGAGAAGAGCCAGAGCCGAAGACGTCGAGGCGATCTTCGACATCCGCACCAGCGTGGTTCATAACCACCTTTCGCGCGAACAGCTGTCGGAAATGGGCATCACGCCCTCGACACTGACCGAAATGCTGGCAGCCGACGCCGGCGTCTGGATCGCCGAGGTCGACGGCATCCGTGCTGCATTCTCGTCGATCGACGACGAGGACGGCTCCGTCTTTGCGCTGTTCGTCAACCCGGATTTCGAAGGGCTTGGGCTTGGAAGGCTGCTTCTGCAAGAGGCGGAAACCGCCCTGTTCCACAGCCATGAAACGATCTGGCTCGAGACCGACGGGCGCGAGGGTATCCGCGCCAACGGCTTTTACCGCAAGCATGGGTGGATCCACGTCGACACGATGGCGAATGGCGATATCCGATATGAAAAACGTCGCCCGAAATAGCCGCAATTGCCCCCTCGGCAGGAAACGCACCATCATATTGATGCGTCGCGATGGCCTGTCGGCATCGGCCGACAATGACGACACCTACAAAGCGCCCAGGAAACGTTCGACACGGTCCCAGGTGAGACGGGCTGCCTCCGCGTCGTAATCGGGCAGAGCGGCATCCGTATAGAGATGTCCGACGCCGGGATAGCTGAAGGCTTCGAGCGCAATCGGCGATCGCTCGGCAACCGCGCGCCAGGCGGCGACATCCTCCGCCGGCTCATAGATATCCGGATCGGCCAGATGCAGTTGCACGGGAACGCCGTCACGCGCATTTTCGGGGATTTCAACGATGCTGTGCAGCAGGAGAACGCCCGACGTTTCCGGCCGCTTCGCCCAGAGAAACGAGGCTACGGCAGCGCCGAAGGAAAAACCGCCGAGCACCGCGGATGCCGGTTGACCGACGACCGCCGCTTCCGCCCTTTCGCTGAGCTTCCGCCACCCGATCCTGTCTCTGAGCGCGAAGCCCTCGTCGATCGAGGCCGCAGTCTGACCGTCGAAGAGATCGGGCGTGACGACATCGTGGCCCATGGCCCGTAGCCTGGCGGCAGCGTCACGCTCCAGCGCGCGCAGCCCGAGGATGGAATGAAACAGGATCACTGTGGCCATCGACTTGCTCCTCGCACCGGCTGCCATACAGAAACGTGACATAGGATAGCGTGCGGATCGAGACAATGCCGACCAGAACCCAACATCCAAGCCTCGCCACAGCCCTGAAGACAACATATGCGCAAAACGAAACGGGGCGACCTAAGCCGCCCCGTTCGAAACTCCAGTCTTCGCCTGATCAGGCGTTGAGGCCGCTGCCCCAGGGGCCGTGATGGGCGTCGGCGCCATCGACGCGGTCGAAGCCGTGGGCGCCGAAGAAGTCGCGCTGGGCCTGGATCACATTGGCCGTGCCGCGGCCGCGGCGGTAGCTGTCGAAGTAGCCGAGTGCCGAGGCCAGTGCCGGTGCAGGCAGGCCGTTAAGCGCTGCTGTCGATACGACTCGGCGCAGCGCCCCGTCAGTTTCCTTGACCATCGCGGCAAAGGCCGGGGTGACGATCAGGTTGGCGGCATCAGGCGCCTTGGTGAAGGCGGTGGTGATTTCGTCCAGGAACTGCGAGCGGATGATGCAGCCGGCGCGCCAGATCTTGGCGATCGTCGGCATTGGCAGCGACCAATCGAATTCCTTCGAGGCGGCGGACATGACGGCAAAGCCCTGTGCATAGGCGCCGATCTTGGCGGCCAGCAGCGCGCTTTCCAGGTCCTTGATGAAGGCGGCCTTGTCAGCGACCTTGAACTCGCCGACATCGGGTAGGCCGAGGATTTTTTCGGCGGCTTCGCGCTCTGCCTTGGCAGACGAGATGCTGCGCGCGGCAACGGCCGCCTCGATCGCGGTCGCCGGTACGCCCATGTTCTGCGCTTCGATCACCGACCATTTGCCGGTGCCCTTCTGGCCGGCCTTGTCGAGAATCAGGTCGACGATCGGCTTGCCGGTCAAAGGATCTGCTGCCTTCAGCACCTTCTCGGTGATCTCGATCAGGTAGGAATTCAGGCGGCCCTTGTTCCAGGCGCCGAACACTTCGCCGATTTCGCCGGCCGTCATCTTCAGGCCGTCGCGCAGGATGCCGTAGATTTCGGCGATCATCTGCATGTCGGCATATTCGATGCCGTTGTGGATGGTCTTGACGAAGTGGCCGGCGCCGTTTTCGCCGAGCCAGGCAACGCACGGGTCGTTGTCATACTTGGCAGCAATCGAGGTCAGCACCGTCTCGACGCGCTTGTAGGACTCTTCCGTGCCGCCGACCATGATCGACGGGCCGTGGCGCGCGCCCTCTTCACCGCCGGAAACGCCCATGCCGATGAAGGTGAGGCCCGAATCCTTCAGCGCATCGAAGCGGCGCATCGTGTCGCGGAAGTTGGCGTTGCCGGCATCGATCATGATGTCGCCCTTGGCGAGATAGGGCTTCAGGATTTCCATCTGCTGGTCGACCGGTTCGCCGGCCTTGATCATGATGATGATCGGGCGCGGCGGGCGGATGGCGGCAACGAACTCCTCGATGGTGTCGCAGGGCACGATCTGGCCCTGAAGTTCGCCGGCTTCCGCGTAGAATTTATGCGTCGCCTCGACGGTGCGGTTGAAGACCGCGATCTTGTTGCCTTTTTCAGCGATGTTGAGCGCCAGGTTCGAGCCCATGACACCGAGACCGATAAGGCCGATTTCCGCCTGTGACACGTGATTGCCTCCATTGGACAGGAGAGCCGGACGCGATCTGGATAAACGCGTGGGAGCCGGCCCCTCGAATTGAACTTCGCGCGCTCGCATTGCCCCTCGGGAAAGGGGCGGACGCAAGATGCGACGGCGGAGGCTGTTTTGGCATTCAAATCGATTAACGACAAGCGATTCTTGAGAAAATCACTCCTTTTCGGGCTTTCCGTCGCCATCGTCGAGCACGCGCCAGGAAGCCCCTTCGAGGTCTTCGTACTGGCCGCTCTTCAGCGCCCAAAGGAAGGCGACGAGACCAAGCCCGCCTAAGAACAACGCGATCGGAATGAGATAGATCAGCGTGTTCATGAGGCGGTTCCCATCGCGTCCATTGCTGCCGGCGCCTGCCGCTCGGCCGTCGCCGCACTCTTGGCGCTGGCCGCACGCAGGCGCAGCGCATTGGCAACGACGATCACCGACGAGGTCGACATGGCGACGGCGGCAATCAGCGGCGTGGCGTAACCCATGATGGCGATCGGCACCGCGATGATGTTGTAGCCGATCGCCAGGGCAAAGTTCTGGCGGATCAATCGGCCAGCCCGGCGAGACGTGTCGATCGCCATGGGCACCGCATCGAGCCCCTGGTGCAGGAAGACGAAGTCGGCGGCCTGCCGGCCGACATCCGCAGCCGTTGCCGGCGCCATCGACACATGGGCGGCGCGGAGCGCCGGCGCATCGTTAATGCCGTCGCCGACCATCAATACACGGTGGCCGCCTTCGGCCGCTGCCGCGCATTCGTCGACCTTGCCGCGCGGCGACAACTCGGACCGCCAGCGGATGATGCCGAGCCTGCGGGCAAGCGCTGCGACGACGGGCTCACGGTCGCCGGAGAGAATGCCGGTCACAAAGCCCATGCGGGTGAGCTTGTCGATGCTTTCGCGCGCCTGCGGCCGCAGCCGGTCTTCGAAGTGGAAGCAGGCAAGCTCGCGTCCGTCGAGCGACAGGATCACCTCCGACTGGCCGCTCGCCTCGCCGGCGTCGCCGCAGGCAAAGGCGCGACTGCCGAGGCGATAGAGGCCCTCGGTCGTCTGCGCCTCGATGCCGGCACCGGGAATTTCGCGGATGTCGCCGGAAAGAACCGGCGCGATCGGAGCCGCATCGTGAATGGCCATCGCCAGCGGATGGCGCGAATGCACGGCAAGGCCGGCAGCGGTCGCAAGCACCGTCGGCCTGATCTCGGCGCCATTGGTAAGGCGCGGCTCGCCCGCCGTCAGCGTACCGGTCTTGTCAAACAGCACCGTGTCGATCTCGGCCAGCCGCTCCATGGCCGAGCCATCCTTGACCATGACGCCGTTCTGGAAGAGCCGCCCGGCGGCAATCACCTGCACCACCGGCACCGCCAGCCCGAGGGCACAGGGGCATGTGATAATCAGGACGGCAACGGCGACCAGCATGGCGTGATGGAAATCGCCGTCGATGACCATCCAGCCGATGAAGCTCAGGAACGCCAGCAGATGCACCGCCGGCGAATAATATTGCGCGGCGCGATCAGCGATGCGGCGATAGCGCGCCCTGCCCCCTTCGGCGGCCTCCATCAGCCCCATGATTTCTGCCAGCAGCGAGTCGCGCGCAGCGGCCGTCGCCTCGATCGTCAGCGGGCCGGTCAGGTTGAGCGTGCCGGCCTCCACCGTGTCGCCGACATGGACCGGTGCAGGTGCGCTTTCGCCGTTGACGATCGACCGGTCGAGGTCGCTCGATCCGACGAGGATCTTCCCATCCACAGGAATGCGCTCGCCGGCCGCAATCGCCAGCTTTTCGCCCGGCTTGATCTCGTCCACCGGCCGGTATTCGCGGACGCCATCGGCGTCGACAACCATTGCGCCGCGCGGCGACAGGCGCGCCAAACTGCTGATCGCCGAACGGGCGCGGCCGCGCATCATATGGTCGAGCGTGCGGCCGATCAGCAGGAAGAACAGCAGCATCACCGTGCCGTCGAACCAGGCATGGGTGCCATGGGTGATGGTCTCGTAGAGCGAGATGCCATAGGAGAGCGTGATCGCCAGCGCGATCGGCACATCCATGTTGGTGCGGCCATGCTTCAGCGCATTCCAGGCAGAGGCATAGAAGAACCGGCCGGCATAGATCAGCGTCGGTGCGGCGATCAGCGCCGAAATCCAATGGAAGAGATCGCGTGTGGCGGCCTCGGCACCGGACCAAACCGAGACCGAAAGCAGCATGATGTTGGTCGAGGCAAAACCGGCGACGGCCACGGCCCGCACCAGTTGTTTCAAGTGCGTGTCGCCTTCCTCCTCGCCGGGAGCGAACAGATGTGTCTCATAGCCGCGCTCGCGGATCGCGCGCGCCAGCTCGCGCGGGTCGGTGCGCGCGCCGTCGACGTCTTCCTTCCAGACGACCGATACCCGGCGCGACGAAAGGTTGACGCGGGCGCGCTCCACCTCCGGTCGCGTTTTCAGCGCAGCCTCGATCGTGGTGATGCAGGCGCCGCAGTGGATGCCGGGCACGCTGAGATCGGTCTGGCGAAGGCCGCCGCCGAGCGCCCGGCTGGTCAGCCACAGCTCTTCCGAACTCGGTAGAGCCTGCCCTGACCTGTCGATCTCCAGCGCGGTTTCGGCACCGGCAGCGCAGCAACTCATGGACGCTCTCCCGGCGCGATGAAGCGAATGGCCTGGCGGTAGACGACCTTGTCGCCCGCCGTCGCGGTGATATCGGCAATCCATTGGCCGCGTTTCAGGTCGGTAGCGGCGACAAAGACGCCCTCGCCCTGATGCGCCATTTCGACCTGCACGTCCTCGTGCTCCTCGACCGGGCGCTTGAACACGGCAACCACCTTGTCGGCCGAGGTTTCGGCCTTGCCTTGGCGCGTCAGCGTGTAGCGAACCGCGCCCGGCTCAAGGCTCAGCTTGCCGTCCAGTCCGCTTGCCGCAAAGGCGCGCGCCTCCTTGACCTTGCCGTTGAACTGCTGGCTGGCGACATAGGTGTTCGGCACAACCAGCCCGCTCCAGCTATGGCTGGCATTCCACGCCATGATCAGGTTGACGGTGATGATGGTGCCGAAGAACAACACCATCACGCCAAGCATATGCCATCCGGTGAAGACACGGGGTTGCCTGCCTTGTTCAGCGGTCATTTCGCGGCTCCCGGTGCGTTGAAGTTGGCCTTGTAGACGTCGCGTTCATGGCTCGACGGATCCTCCACAATCAGGCTGAAACCGTCGTCCGCTTCGCCGAGTTTGTCTTTCGGCACGGTCACGAACACCTTCAGCGCCGTCACCTTGTCCGGATCGACGCCGACGGCAAAGCTGCGGCCGTCGCCCGGCGCATGGCCGGCAATGCGCATCATTGCCGACGGCATGCCGTCGATGGTGAGCGTGATCGTGCGCTGTTCGGGGATCATGTTCAAGAGCTTGACCATGTAGCCGTTGCGCACCGATCCATCCGATTCGACCACGAATTGCGGGTTGCGATCGTGCAGCACGTTCAGCTCCAGCCGGTCGCGCGCAAGCAGGGCAAAGAGCAGGCCGATACCAACAAGCGTCCAGACGCCGAGATAGACAAGCACGCGCGGCCGGAAGACGATCTTCCAGTTGAAATGCCTGACCTTGTCGACAAACGTCCCATCAGCATCGCGCACCCGGGCAGGCTCGATCGCCGTCGTGCCGCCATTGGTGGCGAGCGCCATGTTGGAGGCGTAGTCGCTGAGCGTTGCATAGGCGATCAGCCCGCGCTCGCGGCCAAGCTTGTCCATGACGTTGTCGCAGGCGTCGATGCAAAGCGCGCAGGTGATGCATTCGAGCTGCTGGCCGTCGCGAATGTCGATGCCCATCGGACAGACGACGACGCAGGCATTGCAGTCGACGCAATCGCCGACGCTCTCGCCTGCGGCTGCCGCCTTCTTCTGGTGGCGCGACCGCGGTTCGCCCCGCCAGTCGTTATAGGTGACGACCAACGAGTTTTCATCGAGCATCGCCGCCTGGATACGCGGCCACGGGCACATATAGGTGCAGACCTGCTCGCGCATCAGCCCACCGAAAACATAGGTGGTGGCCGTCAGGATCGCGACGGTCATGTAGGCGATAGCAGGCGCCTCGAGCGAGACGAAGCTCTTCAAAAGCGCCGGCGCGTCGGCGAAGTAGAAGATCCAGGCACCGCCGGTGGCAATGCCGATCAGGATCCAGGTCGAATGTTTGACGACCCTCTTTGTGATTTTGTTAAGGGTCCACGGTCCTGCATCGAGCTTCATGCGGGCGTTGCGGTCGCCCTCGATGTAGCGCTCGACCACGAGGAACAGATCGACCCAGACCGTCTGCGGACAGGTGTAGCCGCACCAGGCGCGCCCGACGGCTGACGTGACGAGGAACAGGCCGAAGCCGGCCATGACCAGAAGCCCGGCGACGAAGAAAAATTCCTGCGGCCAGATCTCGATGAAGAAGAAGTAGAACCGGCGGGCGGCGATATCGACGAGCACCGCCTGGTCGGGCGCATGTTCGCCGCGGTCCCAGCGGATCCAGGGCGTCAGGTAATAAATGCCGAGCGTTACCAGCATCACCAACCATTTGAACTGGCGGAATCGTCCCTCGGCGCGCTTCGGGAAGATCTTCTTGCGCTTCTCATAGAGCGGCTTGCGCACATGCGCCGCGTTGACCGCCTCGGCCTCGTGGCGTTCGACGATGGGGGCGTTTGTGGCGGATTGAGGCTGCATGTGTGGGAAATCCCCGAATATATCGCGTATTGAACGCTGTTTTGCCTGATTTGCCCGCCGCAAACGTTGATCTGTGTCAAGTTTGCGGGCTAAAGCGGCCGCATGCGTCGAAACGTCCGGCCTTCGTGCCGCACGACCCTGATGGCACTTGCCACACCACGATATCTAGCCAAACCAACGAGGACCGCATGGACACGATCATCGGCTTTCTGAACACGATCTTTTGGGGCTATGTGCTGATCTATGGCCTTCTCGCCGTCGGCATCTTTTTCACCATCCGGCTCGGCTTTCCCCAGATCGTGCATTTCGGCGAGATGTTCCGCGTGCTCGCCAGCGGCGGCTCGAAGGATGCGGCAGGCATCAGCCCGTTCCAGGCGCTGACTGTCAGCCTCGCCTCGCGCGTCGGCACCGGCAACCTTGCCGGCGTCGCCGTCGCGCTTTACCTCGGCGGCCCAGGCGCGACCTTCTGGATGTGGATGGTCGCGCTCGTCGGCATGGCGACCGCCTATGCGGAAAGCGCCCTTGCCCAGCTCTACAAGGTCAAGAACGAAAACGGCCAGTATCGCGGCGGGCCGGCCTTCTACATTGCGCGCGGCCTCAATGCGCCGTGGGCGGCGACGATCTTTTCCGTCTGCCTCATCCTGTCCTTCGGTCTCGTCTTCAATGCGGTCCAGGCCAATTCCATCGCCGATGCAGTCCAGGGCGCTTTCGGCGTTCCGAAGATCGCGGTCGGCATCGCCGTTGCCGCTCTCTCGGGCATCGTCATCTTCGGCGGCATCCGCCAGATCGCCCGCGTTGCGGAAATCGTCGTGCCGTTCATGGCCGTCGCCTATCTGCTGATGGCGATCTACGTGCTGATCGCCAACGCCTCGCTGGTCCCGAACGTGCTGTGGACGATCATTTCCAGCGCCTTCGGCCTTCAGGAAGCGGCGGGCGGCGTCGCCGGCGGCGTGACCGCCGCGATGATGAACGGCGTCAAGCGCGGCCTCTTCTCCAACGAAGCCGGCATGGGCTCCGCCCCGAACATCGCTGCCGTCGCCACCCCCGTTCCGCATCACCCGGCCTCGCAGGGCTTCGTGCAATCGCTTGGCGTCTTCATCGACACGATCCTGATCTGCACCGCGACATCTGTGATGATCCTCCTGTCCGGTACGCTCGAGCCCGGCTCCGGCGTCACCGGCACGCAGCTGACCCAGGCCGCCATGAACGTCCATATCGGCTGGGCGGGCAGCTACTTCATCGCCATTGCCATCTTCTTTTTCGCCTTCACCTCAATCATCGGCAACTATTCCTATGCGGAGAATGCGCTGACTTATCTCGGCGGCGCCAACCGTCTCGGCGTCACCCTGATGCGCTGCGCTGTTCTCGCCATGGTCGTCTGGGGCGCCTATGAGAGCATCGCCACCGTCTTCGACGCTGCCGACGCCTCCATGGGCCTGATGGCAACGATCAACCTGATTGCCATCCTGCTCCTGTCCGGTACCATTGCCAAGCTGACGAAGGACTATTTCGCCCAGCGCAAGCAGGGTGTCGAACCGGTGTTCCACGCCGCCGACTATCCGGAACTGCAGGGGCAGATCGACGGCGAGATCTGGTCGCGCGACTAAGGCGGCGCCGGGCCGCACCGGGATGCGGCCACCGATAGGAGCAAGGCATGCATGGTACGCTTCAGCCGATGACGCTTGCCAAACGCTGCGGCATCTACCGCGAGCGCACGGCGCCTGCCTCGCTTGTCGCCCATGTGGAATGCCTGTGGAGCCATGCCATATCGGATAGCCCGCCCTCGCCGATGGCAGTCGTGCCCGACGGTTGTGTCGATATCATCTGGTCGAGCCGGGGCATTGCGATCGCGGGGCCGGACAGGGTTGCAGCCTTTCCGGTAATCGGGCCCGGCGAGACCGTGGTGGGCTTGCGCTTTCGCACCGGCATTGCAGCCTCCTGGCTGCGCACGCCGCTCTGTGAGCTGACCGGCACGGTCGTGCCGCTCGAAGCGTTCTGGGGGGCTGCGGCTCGCGAACTCCATTTGCGGATGACCGAAGCCGAAAGCGTGGCAGCGCGGACCATCGCCCTTGCGCAAGCGGCAGAACAAAGACTGCCGGCGATTGCCGCCCCGCCTGCCGACATCGCCGCCTGCCTGGCACAGTTGCGACAGCGCCGCGCTGCGTCGTCGGACAACCCGATCCGGTTGCTGGCGCTGGCGACAGGAATCAGCGAGCGCACGCTGCGCCGCCGTTGCCACGAACACTTCGGCTATGGCTCCAAGACGCTCGACCGCATCCTTCGCCTGCAACGCTTCCTCGCCGCCTGCCGAAGCGATGCGCAGCCGAGCCTGTCCACGCTTGCCCTCGATGCCGGCTATGCCGACCAGGCCCACCTGTCGCGCGATACCCGCGAACTGACTTCGCTGTCGCCGCGCGAAATCCGGCGTCAGCTCGCGAGCTGACTGGCCGTTTCGTTCAAGACGGCAACACCGTGCGATGCTACCCCTTGATTGCAGCAGCAAACTCAAGGTGAGCGAACGCATGACGACACTGGCAGCGAACATCATCCACATCTCCATCGAGCGCGACTGGCACGAGGTCTACACCTTCATGGCCACACCGGAAAACATGCCGCTCTGGGCATCGGGCCTGTCGTCCGGCCTGACGCGCGACGGTGACGAATGGATAGCCCCCGGACCGCTTGGCAATGCGCGCGTGCGCTTTGCGCCAGACAACGCCTTCGGCGTCGTGGACCATCTGGTGACGCTTGAAACCGGCCTGAAGGTGCAGAACGCCCTGCGCGTCGTGCCGAACGGCGATGGCGCCGAAGTGATGTTCACGCTGCTGCGGCAAGCCGACATGAGCGACGAACAATTCGCCGGCGACGCCGAATGGGTGGCGAAGGATCTGGCCGCCTTGAAGTCAATTCTGGAATCCGAAAACGACAGGACCCATCATGGGTAACAAAGGCAACGACCGCCGCATCGACTATGTCGAGTTCAACGTCTCCGACATCGCTGCCAGCAAATCGTTCTACGGCGGCGCATTCGGCTGGACCTTCACCGATTACGGCCCGCAATATTGCGAGTTCCAGGACGGACGGCTGACCGGCGGCTTCACCACTACAGGCCCGGTCCGGGCCGGCGGACCGCTCATCATCATCTATGCGGACAAGCTGGAAGACACCGTGAAGAAGATCGAGGCCGCCGGCGGAAAGATCCTGCAGCCGATCTTTGCCTTCCCCGGCGGGCGTCGTTTCCACTTCGCCGATCCCGACGGCTACGAGCTGGCGGTGTGGTCGGCACAATAGCGGGCCAAGGCGCCCGCTTCCTTCCACTGTGGACAGCCGGCGCTCACGTCTTGAGATTTTACGCCGGCTTAATCTTTGCAGCCCAAGATTGCGCGCGGAAATAAAAAGCGGCAGAGGGCGCTGGGCAATGTCAGACGAGCATGAGTTTCTGCGCAATTCCGTCATCATCGGCGCCCACCCCGACGACGAGCTTTTGTGGTTCACCTCGATCCTCAAAAAGGTCGACGAGGTCATCATCCTCTACCGCGACATCTGGTCGGAGCCGCAGATGGGCAGCGCGCGCGTTGCCGCGATCAAGGCCTATCCGCGCGGCAATATCCGTTTCCTTGAGATGGAAGAGACCGGCTCCTTCGACTGCGCCGACTGGACGAACCCAAAGCCCGGCCCCTATGGCATGGAATTCGGCACTGAGGGCACACGCCGTGAGGCCAAGCGCGTGGTGAAGAAGTCGCTGTCACAGTTCATGCCCGGCAGCTTCCGGCATTCGACGCGACCGATTGCCCAGGCCTATCGCGACAACTACGAAACGCTCTACCGCACGCTGCTGCCGCTTTTGAAGCCCGAGATGAACGTCTTCACCCACAACCCCTGGGGCGAGTATGGCCACGAGGATCATGTGCAGGTGTTTCGCGTGCTCGACCGGCTGCGCGACGAGATCGGCTTCAAGCTATGGATGTCCAACTATTGCACCGAGCGTTCGATGCCATTGGCCATGCAGTATTTCAGTCGCAAGCCGGTCAACTATTTCAGGCTGCCGGCCGACAAGGCCTTTGCCGAGGAGGTCGCCGCCGTCTATCGCGACAACGGCTGCTGGACCTGGCGCGACGACTGGATCTGGTTCGATGACGAATGCTTCATGGAAGCGCCGCGCAGCAAGCCCGAGGGCGGCGGCTTTCACTTGCTGCCGATGAACCTGTTCAACTTCGGCACGGTCGTACGCCGGCCGGTCAACGCACCGCTGCTTTTGGGTGCAGCCCTTTCGAGCGTCGTCGTCGGCGCAACCATCGCCGCCGCGCTGGAATGATATGGCCGCGTCGTCGGACGCGGCCGTTTTCCAAAATTGATGATCAGCGATGCCCCTCATCCGCCTGCCGGCACCTTCTCCCCGCCTGCGGGGCGAAGGCAGCAAGCCGGTCTGGCCTCGCACCCGTCAACGTCGATGTTTGGCGAAAGCGTGGCGCCCAGCGGCTCTCTCCCCGCTGGCGGGGAGAGATGTCCGGCAGGACAGTGAGGGGCGCCTCCAGTAAATGGCCAATCGTGAGCCTTACTCGCCCCCACCCAGCGAATGCACGAACACCGCTAGCTGCTTGACCGTGGTGTCGCCGAGGCGCGGCAACCAGGCGGGCATGACGCCGTGCTTGGGCGCCTTCATCTGGGCGATGATCGCCTGCTCGCTTGAGCCGTTGAGCCAGAGCGCGTCGGCGAGGTCCGGCGCGCCGAACTCGCGGTTGCCCTTGGCGTCGGCCCCGTGGCAGGAGGCGCAATTGGCTTCGAACAGCGCCTTGCCCGGCTCGACCATTGCCGCATCCGAAGGCGTGCCGGTGAGGCTGACGACATAGGCTGCCGTCTGCTTGATTTCCTCCGGCTTGAGGATCTCGGTAAAGGACGGCATTTCGGAGACGCGCGTATCGTCGTCGCCGGTATAGCGAATGCCATGCGCTACCGTCTGGTAGATCTCCTCAGGCTTGCCGCCCCACAACCAGTCGTCGTCATTGAGGTTGGGGAACCCGGCCGAACCGGCAGCACCCGAGCCGTGGCACTGGGCACAGTTGACCTTGAAGGCCGAGGCGCCGGCTGCAACCGCGAACTGGTGAAGCTGCGGATCGGCGATGATCTGATCGAGCGAGCTTGCCGCGATCTTTTCCAGGTTGCCCGCCTGCGCCGCCTTGGCATCTGAAAGCTCGACGCTGAGTTCGCCCCGGCTGGAGTAGCCGATGACGCCCTTGGTCGCATCGGTCAGAAGCGGCACCGCCGGATAGACGACCATATAGCCGATCGCCCAGACGATGGTGGCGTAGAAGGTATAAACCCACCAGCGCGGCATCGGGTTGTTGAGCTCGCGGATACCGTCCCATTCGTGGCCGGTTGTTTCGACGCCGCTGATCTCGTCGACATGTTTGTCCGCCATGGATCAATCCTCCTTCAGAGGTATGGCTGCGGCCCGTTCGGCGGCCTGCTTGGCGCCTGGCCGGAAGATGAAGGCGACGACGCCCAGGAAGAAGATCACCATGCCGAGCAGTGCCCAGCTGTCGGCGAATTGGCGCATGGCCGTGTAGGTTTCCATGTCCGTGCCCTCCTTAGCGATAGCCCGTGGTGTCGTCGTAGGTCGAGAAATCGACGAGCGTGCCGAGCATCTGGAGATAGGCGACAAGCGCATCCATCTCCGTCAGCCTCTGCGGATCGCCGTCGAAGTCGCCGAGCTTGGCCTTGGGGTAGCGCGCCTCGACGCCTGACGTGTCCGCATTCGGGTCGGCCTGCGCCTTGATGTCGGCGGTGGCGTTCTCGACCATCTCGTCCGAATAGGGCACGCCGACGGCCCTGTTGGCCTTCAGCTGGCCGGCGACGTTGCGCACATCGAGCGGCGTCGCCTTGAGGAAGGCGTAGCTCGGCATCACGGATTCCGGCACCACCGAGCGCGGCTCGATGAGGTGCTGCACGTGCCACTCGTTGGAGTAGCGGTCACCGACGCGGGCAAGATCAGGCCCGGTGCGCTTCGAGCCCCACTGGAACGGGTGGTCGTACATGGATTCCGCCGCCAGCGAGTAGTGTCCGTAACGCTCCACCTCGTCGCGGAACGGCCGGATCATCTGGCTGTGACAGACATAGCAGCCTTCGCGAATGTAGATGTCGCGCCCAGCCAGTTCCAACGGCGAGTAGGGCCGCATGCCTTCGACCTTCTCGATGGTGTTTTCGAGATAGAACAGCGGCGCGATTTCAACGATGCCGCCGATCGAAACGACGAGGAGCGAGCCAACGAGCAGCAGTGTTGCGTTGCGTTCCAACAGGGCGTGTTTGTCGAGAATGGACATGGTCTATGCCCTCCTATTCCGCTGGCTTGAGCACGGGCGTCGAACCGAAGATCGGAGCTTCGTCACGCACGCGGCCAAGGATGGTCATTGTTACGTTGAAGGCCATGAGCAAGGCGCCGGCGAGGAACAGGGCACCGCCCAGTGCACGCAGCACGTAGTAGGGCAGCATGGCCGCGACCGATTCCGCGAAGGAATAGACGAGGAAGCCCTGGTCGTCGTATTCGCGCCACATCAGGCCCTGCTGGATGCCGGCGACCCACATGACGGCGGCGTAGACGACGATGCCGAGCGTGGCGAGCCAGAAGTGCCAGTTGACCATGCGCACGCTATAGAGCCGCTCGCGGTTCCACAGCTTCGGTGTGAGATAGTAGATCGCGCCGAAGGTGATCAGGCCGTTCCAGCCGAGCGCACCCGAGTGCACGTGGCCGATCGTCCAGTCGGTGTAGTGGCTGAGCGAGTTGACGGTCTTGATCGACATCATCGGACCTTCGAAGGTCGCCATGCCGTAGAAGGCGACGGCCATGACCATCATGCGGATGATCGGGTCGGTACGGATCTTGTCCCAGGCGCCCGAAAGCGTCATCAGGCCGTTGATCATGCCACCCCAGGACGGCATCCACAGCATGATGGAGAAGACCATGCCGAGCGTCTGCGCCCAGTCCGGCAGAGCCGTGTAGTGCAGGTGGTGCGGACCGGCCCAGATGTACATGAAGATCAGCGACCAGAAGTGGATGATCGACAGGCGGTACGAGTAGACCGGGCGGTTGGCCTGCTTCGGGATGAAGTAATACATCATGCCGAGGAAGCCGGCCGTCAGGAAGAAGCCGACGGCGTTGTGGCCGTACCACCACTGTGTCAGCGCGTCCTGCACCCCGGCAAAGGCCGAGTAGCTCTTGGAGCCGAGGAACGACACCGGAACCGCCAGGTTGTTTACGATGTGCAGCATGGCGATGGTGACGATGAAGGCGAGGTAGAACCAGTTCGCCACGTAGATATGTGGCTCCTTGCGCCTGAGCAGCGTGCCCATAAATACTGCGAGATAGGCAACCCAGACGATCGTCAGCCAGAGATCGACGTACCATTCCGGCTCGGCGTATTCCTTCGACTGGGTGATGCCCAGCAGATAGCCGGTGGCAGCCATGACGATGAACAGCTGGTAGCCCCAAAACACGAACCAGGCGAGATTGCCGCCGAACAGGCGGGCGCGGCTGGTGCGCTGGACGATGTAGAACGAGGTCGCGATCAGCGCGTTGCCGCCGAAGGCGAAGATCACCGCCGAGGTGTGCAGCGGCCGCATGCGGCCGAAGTTGAACCACGGCTCGATGTTGAGGTCCGGAAAGGCCAGTTGGAGCGCAACCACGACACCCACGAGGAAGCCGACGACGCCCCAGAAGACGGTGGCGATGACACCATATTTCACCACGTCGTCGGAATATTCCGACAGCGGTGCGGCCGCCCTGCCCGCAGATGCAGGGCTGAAGTCGAGGCGCCGCAGCATTACGATCGTGCTGCCGAGCAGCACGAAGAACAGCACCCACATATGGGATTCAAACTGCCGGTCCTGCGCAAATCCGGCGCCTAGTAGCGCCAGAAATGCGCCGACCCCGAGCAGGATCGTCTCGAAAGTGTATTTCATGGTTGGGTCCCCAACTTTATCCGATGCAGACGCGTGCGCACACCTAGAGGTGGCATGGCAGCGCAGCTTGGCGGAACCTGTCAGAATCGCAGCGCCTGCACCTTGATTCAGATCAAGGCCGGCGGTGCCGACTTGCATCACCCTCAGGAAACAATGAGGGAGCGCCATAGGAGCTGGCGTCAGAGCAGCATGAAGAGAACGAATGACAACGGCCGGATCAGGCCATGGACCGGTTTGCCGCCACGCCCTGCCCTTTCGGGCGAACCGCGGGCCTGGCTGGCGCGCGCGCATCAGGAGCAGCTTGCGCTCTGCAACAGCCTGGAGGAAATCGCCGACAGCCTGCCGGCCGAAATCGACCGGCAAAAATGCGCCTACGCCGCCAAGATGCTGGAACCGCTCATCCGCGAGCTGCATTCCGGCGAAGAAAGTGCGGTGTTTCGCTGGGTCGAGCAGAACTGCGGCGACGACCCTTCGATCGCCGCCACGCTGGCGCGGCTGAAATACGAGCACTGCGAGGATGAGTGCTTTGCCGAAGAACTGTCGGAGATGCTGGTGAAGCTCGGCGCAGCCGATGACAGCGTGAATGCAGAGACTGCAGGCTACATGCTGCGCGGTTTCTTTACAAATCTGCGCAGGCACATCGGCTTCGAGCAGGAATGTCTTCGCACGCTGCTTCCGGCCAGTTCAGACATCGTGCGCGCCGACATCAACTGAGAGCGCCGCGGCCCTGCTGCCTAGTTCCCTGGGTCGGACGCGATCCGGGGACGAAATGATTCTGCAGGTACAATGAGGAGCAGCGCCCGCGCGTCACATTCGGCGCGCGGCGCCTCAGGCGCCACCGCCGTTTCGCAACCGGCCTGACGAATGTCCTCAGGCGGCAATCGCCCGGCGCCGGTCGGCATGTTCCTGGATCACCAGGATCGCGCCGATAAGCTTGCCGTTGCTCGACATGCACGGCGTCAGCCGGCAGCGCACGACGACCGTTCGCGCATCGACGGTCTTGGCGAAGGTATAGTCGACCACCTCACCCGAAAAACAGCGGTCCAGATAGTTCTTCACCCGCAGCTCGAAGCGCTGGATGCCGATGAATTCGACGATATGCCGGCCGATGAGATCCATCGGGCGGCTCTCGAGATGGTTGGCATTGAGCGGATTTGTATAGAGATACCGATAGTCCGGCGTGATCACCGCGATGCGGTCCGGAAAGCTGTCGAGGATCGCTTCGTTGAGCAACCCCTCGTCGGCCCGGCCCTTGTGTGGCGCAGCAGGCGCGCGCTCCAGGCGCAGCTCGGCGGCGTTGACCGCGCCGGTCGCCGCGAAATAGCGATTGATCAGCGATTGCAGCAACTGCGAATGCCGCAGCACGCAGGAAATGTCGTCGGCCTCGACGCGCAGAATATCGATCAGAAACTGGAACTGAAGGCGGGCATCCTCGACGCTCACTGCCTTCTCGTCATAGACCGACTTCAGAATAGGATCGAGTTCACGATCCAGAAGTCCGATCAGATGCTCGTCTGCCGTACGTACAGCATACTGCAACTGTGAATACTTGAACCAGAACAGCTCAATCAGTGCGTTCAATTCGAAACCCCAATTCCCCCACGGCCGAGGCCGCGCCGATGCACTTAGACGACAGGCTTTAATGGTGTAGACGCTGATCCAGGTTTTGACGCCTCCCTCACACCCATTCGCGAAAACCGCATGACTTTGGCCACCCAAAGCGCTTGCAGTCTGTCCCCCGCGACACAACGGGGAGTTTACACTCATTGCCGCGCCGTTCAACATCAGAAAGGAAAGCTTGCCGCCTGCAAACGTTTTCACAAACGCAAAGGCGCCGTTTTCCGGCGTCAGACGTAAAAAGACCGCTTGGAATCCAGCGTTGCAAACACGCAACCGCGACACTTCATCGGGTTCAAGGAGAATCAGTCCTTGAGATGGCGCTTGATGTGCCAGCGATCATGGTACCACAGCCATTGGCCGGGATACTCCCGGACCCAGCTCTCGACCTTGTCGTTGAGCACCTGCGCCGTGGCGTTGACGTCGACGGCGCCATCGGCTTTGCGCGGGATGTCGATCGCCGGTTCCAGCTCCAGCCGGAAACGATTGCCGGGCAGCCGGATGCAGCGGGCGGGATAGACCTCGCAGTTGAACTGGCGCACCAGCTTGGCCAAGAGCGGATTGGTCTGCACGTCCTGCCCGAAGAACTTGGTCTTCAGCCCCTTTCGGAACTTCTGGTCGACGAGAACGCCGACGCCGTTGCCGCGCTCGAGCTGGCGCGCCAGTGCAAAGGACGAACCCGCATGCGACGGCACGAGGTTGCCCATGCGCTCCTTGCGGAACTCGAAGACCTTCTCGGCCACGTAGGGGTTGTTCGGCGGGCGGAACAGCACCGTGACTTCGAGCCCGAAAGCCGAGCCTGCCACCGGCAGCATTTCGAAATTGCCGCTGTGGGCGGTAAAGACGATGAAGGGCCGCGGATTGTCGCGCAATTCGAGGAACAGTGGAACGCCCGAAACTTCGACGCGGCCGGGCGTGGTCGCTTCCGGGTCGAAATCGAACAGCCGGTCGAGGAAGACATATTCGGCCGCCATGCGGCCCATATTGCCCCAGCTCTCCATGGCGATCGCTTCGATCTCGGCCTCGCTCTTTTCGGGAAAGGCGTTGCGCAGATTGGTCAGCGTCAGCTTGTGGCGGCTGGTCTTCGGACCGATGAAGCGCGCGACGCGATCCATGAACCGGATCGCGCCGTCGGCCGGAAACAATTTCAGGATCGTCAGAAGCAGGAAGACGAATTGCGCAATCAGCCACTGCCGGAAACGATCCGCTGCCAGAACCAGCCGTGTGATCAGCATGCGCACGTGGATCAATCCATCTTCAGGATGATCTTGCCGAAGATCTGGCGCGATTCCATCCGCTCCAGAGCCCGGTCGATCTCGTCGAAACCGACCTGCGTGTCGATGACAGGGTGCACCAGGCCGCGCGCCATCTTCTGCATGGCGTTGGCCATGTTCTCCATGCGGCAACCGAAGGAGCCGAGCAGCTTCAGCTGCTGCTGGAACAGCATCATCAGGTTCATGTCGGTCGACACGCCCGAGGTCGAGCCACAGGTGACCAGGCGGCCTCCCCGCTTCATGCACAGCATGGAGCCGGCCCAGGTATCCTTGCCGACGTGTTCGAACACGACGTCGACGCCCTTCTTCTTGGTCAGCTTGCGCACGACGCCTTCGAAGCGGTCGGTGCGGTAGTTGATGACGTGATCGGCGCCAAGCGCCTTGGCCTTCTCGATCTTGTCATCCGAGCCGACGGTGGTGATGACGGTGCAGCCAATCTTCTTGGCAAGCTGGATCGCCGCCGAGCCGATGCCGGAGCCGCCGGCATGAACGAGGATCGTTTCGCCCGGCTCGAGCTTGGCATTGTCGAAGAGCATGTGCTCGACCGTGCCGAAGGTTACCGGCGCAAGCGCTGCGGCAACCGCATCGATGCCGGGAGGTGCAGGCACCAGCAGGCGGGCCGGAAGATTGATCTTTTCCTGCGCAAAGCCGTCGAGGTGGAAGCCGTGCACACCGCCCACATGTTCGCAAAGATTGTCGCGGCCTTCGCGGCACGGGCGGCAGAGACCGCAGGTGCGCGCGCCGTAGATCGACACGAGCTGTCCCGGCAGAACGCTCGAAACACCCGGGCCGATGGCATCGACGACACCGGCTGCCTCGGCGCCGATGACGAGCGGCATCTTGCGCTTGGCAAACGCCATTCCGCGCCAGCCCCAGACGTCGATGTGATTGAGCGCAACAGCCTTGACCCGGAGCGTCACTTCGCCCGGGCCTGGCGCTTCCGGCTCGGGAATGTCGGTGATTTCGAGCTTGCGGTCATCGAGCAGTTGCAGGGCGCGCATGATCTTTCCTCTGCCTTGGCGGCATCCATTCGTCTGAAGGTTCTGCTGCCTGGTTCTTGCTGAAACCGGATCCGATTTGAGGAAGAACCACGCAGCAGGTCTAATGCGTTACAGCGTCCCTTGCGCGCCATATCCGGCGCGCAGCGCTGTCGCCGTTGGCTTAGTCCGGCTCGGCGGTCATGACAAGGCTGGCGTTCTGTCCGCCGAAGCCGAAGGAGTTCGACAGCACGGCAGAAACCTGCTGGCTGCGCTTCACGTTCGGCACGACGTCGAGCACGATGGCCGGGTCGGGATTGAGGTAGTTGATCGTCGGCGGCAACGTGCCGGTCAGCATCGTCTGGATCGAGAACACCGCCTCGACCGCGCCTGCGGCCGTCAGCGTGTGGCCGATCATCGACTTGTTCGACGAAACCGGGATCGACGGCAGATGCTCGCCAAAGACGGCCGACATCGACAGATATTCCATCTTGTCGTTTTCCGGCGTCGAGGTGCCGTGGGCGTTGATGTAGCCGATGCCGCCTTCATCGATGCCGGCGTCGGCGAGGGCCGCGCGGATCGTCGCGATCGCCGGGCCGCCATCGGGCGAAGAGCGCGTGCGGTGGAAGAGATCGGCCTTCTCGCCACAACCCTTCAGGATGCCGTAGACGCGGGCGCCGCGGGCAACGGCTGCTTCCAGCGATTCCAGCACCAGGGTAGCTGCACCTTCGGCGATGACGAAGCCGTCACGGTCCTTGGTGAAGGGCTTGGACGCCTTTTCCGGCGGATCGTTCTGGGTCGAGAGCGCCGACAGCAGCGCAAAGCGGATCAGCGCCTCGGCACTGACCGAACCGTCGGTCGCAACCGTCAGTGCACGATCGGTGCGGCCCTGGCGAATGGCCTCGACGCCGAGCTGGATTGCGGTCGCGCCGGAAGCGCAGGCGGTCGACAGCGTCACCGGCAGACCGCGGGTGCCAAAACGATCGGCAAGACGCTCGGAGATCGCGCCGAAAAGCACGGCCTCATGGAACGCCGGATCGGCCTTCTCGCGCATCGCAGTGAGGAAGCGATTGTAGGCGTCGCCCGGCTGGCTCGACGGCGGCGAACGGTCGGCGAGCTCGAAACGCGCGCTCCATTCCGGCTCGATCGGCGGGGCGGCGAGAAACAGGGGGCCGTTGAAATCGCCGGAAATGCCCGCCTGGGCGAGCGCCTCCAGCGTCGTCTCGCGTGCCATCGCATAGGAGCGCTCGACGGAGTTGGCCGCCGGAACCTCGATGAAATCGACCATGCCGGAGATGCGGGTGTTGAGCCCCTCCGTCGGGAAACGGGTGATCTTGCGGATACCGGAAACGCCGCCGGTCAGTGCCGCCCAGTTGTCCGCGAGCCCCTGGCCGAGCGAGGTGATGACGCCCATGCCGGTGACGGCGACGATCGGACGACCGAGATGATCCTTGTAAGCGTTGCTCATCAATCGTTCCTCTTATTCGGCCGAAAGGACCGCGACGCCTTCGCCGCGTGAGTGACCGATGGTGGTCACGACCGCCGAACGGGCAGCCGCCGTCATCGGCTTTTCGAAGCTTGCGTCGAAGGCCGGAACCTTGGCACCGTGGCCGAGCGTGAGTGCTGCAAGCGCAAGGCCCGCCGGAAACTGCGCTTCGATGCTGTGGCCGACGAGGCCGCCATAGGCGCGCACCGGCGCCTCGGCAAGCTTGGCTTGCAGAAAGGCCTTTTCGCTGGCGACGAGAGCGTGAAAACCTGACGTGCCGGAGAAGACCACCGTCTGTGCCGGATCGAGCTTTTCGGCCGGCTTTGCGAGATCCGCAAGACGGGCTTCGAGCTTGCCGTCGGCGCGGCTGCCGCGGTCGCTGCCGATCGCGTCGATGGTCGCATAGATACGGGCTCCGCGGGCTTCGGCGTATTCGCGCGCTTCCAGCACCAGGAATGCGCCAACCGATCCGGGGATCATGCCGCCGCCGTTTTCAGGCTTGCGCGACCAGATCGGGTGCCAGTCGCCGGTTGCCTGCCCCTGGATCGCCTCGATCATAAGCATGATGTCGAGACGCTCGGCCGAGAACGCACCGCCGACCAGCGTATGGGTCGACTGTCCGGCCTTGATGCGGAAGAAGGCGGTTTCGATCGCCGAAATGCCGGCTGCCTCTTCGCCCATGAAGGTGCGCGACGATCCCGTCACCTTGTGCACGATCGAGATGTTGCCGGCGAGAAGGTTGGAAAGCTGGGCCAGGAACAGCGTCGGGCGCAGTTCGGTCGTCAGTTTCTCGTTCAGCAACTGCTCGCGGTCATTGCGCTTCAGCGCCTCGTCGACGATCAGCGAATCGACATTGATGTCGCGTTCGCCGCCGCCGGCAGCGACGATCATGTCCATGCTGCCGCAGGCGTCGAGATTGTCCTTGAGGCCGGCATCGTCAAGCGCGAGACCGGCTGCAAACACGCCGAGGCGCTGCCAGTTTTCCATCTGCCGCTGGTCGCCGCGCTTGGCAATCTGCTGCGACCAGTCGATCTCCGGCAGCGGATGCACCGGATAAGGCTTGAATTTTTCCGTCTCGACGCGGGCCGCCGGCGTCTCGGTCGCGCTCAAAAGCGCCACATGCGGCTCGACCCCGACACCGAGGCTGGTGACGATACCGACGCCGGTGATGACCACGTCGTTTGCGGATTTGCTCATCTTCACTTCTCCGAAGCGGCATCCGCCGCAAGTGCCGTCATCAGGCCCACCTCGACGGCGCGCTTGCGCACGATATCGCCGAGCGGCACCTGATCGAACGGCATCGTCCTGAGTTTCAACTGTGCGTCACAGACCTTCTTGCCCGCAGACGTGATCTTCGCCTTGGTGACGGCAAAGCCTGAGCCATCGTGCTCAAGGAAGGCTTCGATATCGAGTTCCGCCGAAGGCTCGACGAAGGTCCGCATCTTGGCGCCGTCGACCGACATCAGAAACGGCATCGCCGCGAAATTGGTCGCGGCCAGAACGAGAAATCCCGAAGCCTGGGCCATCGTCTCGATCAGAAGGACGCCCGGCACCAGCGGATAGCCTGGAAAGTGGCCCTCGAATACCGGGCTCTTTTCGGGAACGACGGATCGCGCCGTCAGCCGGCCAGCCGAAAGATCGACCGTTTCGACACGATCGATCATCTGGAAGTATTCAAGGAGCATGGAGGCTCACCCCGTTTGGTTTCGGGCTCAAGTAAAAACGCCAATGCCGCCTGTCAAGCGCAGGGCGCGACCGGCGGCATTGGAAATCGAGTGGAAAGGCTTGAACCTTGGGCCAATCAGGCCTTGGCAGCCCGCAGCTCGTCGATCTTGGAGCAGAGGTTCTTGAGCACGAAGTATTCTTCGGTCGAAACCTTGCCTTCGTTGACTTCCTGCGTCCACTGTTCCAGCGGAATCTTGATGCCGAATTCCTTGTCGATCGCAAAGACGATGTCGAGGAAGTCCAGGCTATCGATGCCCAGATCGTCGATCGTGTGGCTTTCCGGCGTAATCGTCTCGCGATCGATCTCGCTCGTTTCCGCGATGATGTCGGCAACCTTGTCGAATGTAGCAGTCACGCGCATACCTCTTTATTATTTTATTCCGAGTCTCGGCGATCCTATAGGTAAATGCGCCGCAAAAGCCAATGGCCTTGTAGCAACCTTGGCGATTTGAAATGCGATGTTGCTAAACGGCGACCGAATGGCGACCCCGTCCGCTCTGCAGATGCGCGTCGAATACGGCCGCCACCGACCGGGCAAACGGACGACCGCGGCCCGTCAACCTGAAGACACTATCCGCGATCGTCGTCAGCCCATCCGTATCCCTGGCGCGAAACAGCTTTGCCTCCTCGATGACAGCAGCGGCGCCCTCAGGGAATTCACCGGCGATTTGCGCAAAGGAGAATGAAAAGTCGCACATGATTGCCGCGATCACCCGTGCGCGCAGCCGATCGTCCGGCGTCAGCAGATAGCCGCGCACCGCCGCCAGGCCCGATTGCTCGACCTGGCGCAGATATTCGCCGGTTGCCGGCATGTTCTGGACATAACCTTGACGAAACTGACCGATCGAAGAGGCGCCGAGGCCGATCAGGGTTTCGGCGCTGTCGGTGGTATAACCCTGGAAATTCCGGCGCATGCGCCCTTCCCGGCTTGCGACCGCCAGACTGTCACCGGGCTTGGCGAAATGATCGATGCCGATTGCCTCATAGCCGGCGGCGACAAGCATTTCGGCCGCCCGGCTCATCTGGGCAAAGCGCTCGACGATGCCGGGCAGGCTTTCATCCGGGATCATCGATTGGTGCTTCTTCATCCACGGCACATGGGCATAACCGAAGAGCGCGATACGATCGGGTGCCAGCGACAGGACGGCATCGATCGTCGCTTCTAGCGAAGACAGGCTCTGGTAGGGCAAGCCATAGAGCACATCGCAATTGACCGAACGCACGCCCCGCGCCCGCGACGCCTCGATCGCGTCGCGCGTCTGTTCATAGGTCTGGATACGGTTGATCGCTTTCTGCACCACCGGGTCGAAATCCTGGACCCCGAAACTCGCCCGCGTCATGCCGATCGCCGCCAGCGCATCATGGCGCGCCTCGTCGAGGTCGTTCGGGTCCATCTCGACGCTGATTTCGCAATCGCTGGAGAATCGGAAGTGGCTGGTGAAGGCCTGCTTGAGCGCGATCAGGTCGTCCGGCCTAAGCAAAGTCGGCGATCCGCCGCCCAGATGCAGCGCCGTAACCTTGGCCTCGCCGTTCACCCGCCCGCCGATTGCCGCAATCTCGCGGTGCAGACCGGCGAGATAGGTCGTCACCGGGTCGTAACGCAGCGTTTGCTTGGTGTGGCAGGCACAGAACCAGCACAGCCGGTCGCAATAGGGCACATGGGCATAAAGCGACAGCGCCTCACCCGGTCCGATGGCTTCAAGCCAGGATTGATATTCAGCCTGACCGACCGTTTCGGAAAAATGCGGCGCGGTGGGGTAGCTGGTATAGCGCGGCACGGGGCTCGCATATTTCAGGATCAGAGCGTCGTCCATCGGTCTCTCCGTCAAGTTGACCAAGGCATAGGACGGTTGGCGAAGGAGACCTTTGATTTTGATCAAGTTGCCGAATTAACACGTTAAATTTGACAATTCGCAATTTCGCATGAGACATTGTTTCGCGCTTCCGGAATTAGCACCTGTCAACTCTTGATTTAACCGCCCGCATCCTCTTTGGTCCCCAGAACAAACCCGATGCAGGGAAGAAAGATTTGCAGATCGTGACTGAACAACGCCGCAAGGATATCCACAACTCGGACATTCCATCCGTCTGCGCTGCCTGCGAGGCGCGCCATGGCGGCGTTTGCGGCACGCTGACGTCAGACCAGCTTCTCGACCTCAGCCGGCATTCGACCCGCAGGCGCGTAGAGCCAGGCCGCGAGGTGGTCGGACAGGGGGAAATGACCGACAGCTACGCCAACATCATCAGCGGCGTCGTCAAGCTCAGCAAGGTTCTGTCAGACGGCCGCCAGCAGATCGTCGGCCTGCAGTTCGCGCCCGATTTCATGGGACGGCCTTTCACGCGCGAAAGCGCGCTGACCGCGGAAGCGGCAATCGACACCGACATCTGTTCGTTCCCGCGCAATGTCATCGAGCGGCTCGTCTCCGAGGCGCCGGGGCTCGAACACCGCCTGCATGAGCAAGCATTGAAGGAGTTGGATGAAGCGCGCGACTGGATGCTGACGCTCGGCCGCAAGACCGCCCAGGAGAAGGTGGCAAGCTTCCTCTATATCATCGCCACCCACATCGATCCGGAAAACGGCACGGCAACGGAATTCGATCTGCCTTTGTCGCGCGCCGATATCGCCGACTATCTCGGCCTGACGATCGAGACCGTCAGCCGGCAGGTCACCAAGCTGCGCAAGGACAACGTCATCCGCATCGAAAACAGCCGCCGCGTCACCGTGCCCAGCATGGACAGACTGATGCACGTCGCCGGCATCGACTGAACCCGCCTTTCCGCACTTCAGCGCGTTTCCGCTTTAGCGCGGTGGCAGAGACGCGCTACCTCGCTGTTTTCACGCATTCCCTGACGGAAAACCGCTGCGCACTTTTGCTCGGAATGCTCACCGCGTAATGACAATCCGCGTGTTGCTCAAGCCATGCTCACGGGCAAGCGCAAAGAACTCGGCCGCATTGTTGGGGTGCAACCGCACGCAACCATGCGAGGCAGGTCGGCCAAGCCGCTTCAGGTCATAGGTCGCGTGCACGGCATAGCCGCCGTTGAAGAACACCGCGTAAGGCATTGGCGCATTGTCATATTTTCGCGACCGATGGTGTCGCGAAAGCCATTTCGCCTTCCAGCTGCCCTTGGGCGTGACATAGCCCTTGCGCGCCGTGGAAACCTTCCAGCGATACATCACGACGCCGTTTCGCTTCACGACCATCGTCTGGGAGGAAAGGCTGATCTTGGCAACGAGATTGGCGGCGCTCAACGGCTGAGCGGGCAACTGCATCAATGCGGCAATCAGCACAGTCAGGAATGCGTGTCGCATGTTTCGCTCTCCGCGTGCGAAAGCTCGACTGCAAGATCCCGACCTGTAGAGACGGTCATGCAGCAGGCTTCAGGCGCTGCAGCGTCTCTCACGCGTCACCCGGCGCGTGTGCGCTGCGATCGGTGGAACCAAAACGTTCGCAGAGAATAGCCGGCTCATCATGATACGAGTTTAATACATATGGAAAGCAAAGTCTTAATGCCAAGTTCAACTTGCCGTGGATACGCGGCGATCGCCAATCAAATCATGGCGATCAGAAGAACGCCAAAGGTCATCGCCGAACAGGCGCCATAAAAGACGGCAATGCCGGCATCGATGTCTTCGTTTTCGGCAATGGCGCGGCCCGGACCATTGATCATCGGCTCGCTGACCTTGACGCCGCCATAGATGCGTGGGCCCGCAAGCTGCAGGTTCAGCGCACCGGCCATTGCGGCCTCCGGCCAGCCGGAATTGGGCGAGCGGTGCAGGCCGTGGTCTCGCAGCGCCACGCCGATCGCATCGGCCGCGGCACGGCGGCCGCGGTGCAGCAGAGCGCCAGCGGCAATCAAGAGGATGGATAGTCTTGCGGCCGGCAGGTTGGCGATATCGTCGAGCCGGGCGGCGGCCCAGCCGAAATGGAGGTATTTCGGTGATTTGTGGCCGACCATCGAATCGGCGGTGTTCAGCATCTTGTAGGCGAGCAGGCCGGGAAGACCGGCAACCGCATACCAGAAGGCCGGAGCCACGACGCCATCGGAAAAGTTCTCGGCAAGGCTTTCGATCGCGGCGCGGCAGACGCCGGGCGCATCGAGCGTCTTCGGATCGCGCCCGACGATCATCGAGACGGCGGCACGCCCGCCTTCCAGTCCATCCCGCCGCAAGCCTTCGGCAACGCGCCCGACATGGTCGCCAAGGCTCTTTTGCGCCAGGAACACCGCAACGACGACGGCCTCGAGCAGATAGCCAAGTACGCCCATCGTGCCGAACAAGCGATGCAGGATGCAGCCGACAAGCACGCTTGCAAGCAGCAGCAGACCGATTGCCGCGACACCACGCAGCTTCAACGCGCCGGCGCCAAGGGTCTCATGCCTGTTCAGCGCGCCATCGATGACCGCGATCGCCCTGCCGAAGAAGACGACGGGGTGCGGCAGACGCGACCAGAGCCAGTCCGGATCGCCGACGACGCGATCCAGCAGCAGCGCCGCTACAAGGATGAGAAGGATCTCGTCTGACACTCAGCGCTCCCCTGGGCGTGTCCCGTCGCCGAGGCGTGCGACTCCCCAGGCACGCGGGGCGTCCCCGCCACGCAGGACGTTCCAGTGGCGCAATGCGTCCGCCAGCCGTTGGTCACCTTCTGCGTCGGGCGCAAGCCCGATCCTGAGCCAGCGGGCGTCGTAATCGAATTTGCGTGTCAGGATCTGCGCCTCGCAGAGATGCCGATGCAAGGCGCTGGCGTCGGCATGCTCCACCAGCACGAACAGGCCGGTTCCACCGATGCGTTTGAGACCGGCGTCATCAAGCACCGAATCGAGCCCCGCGCGGCGCTCAAGAATGCACGCGGCGATCGCCTGCGTTTCGCCGGACATCAGTGCCCGGGAGATCACAAGCGCCGGTCCGGACACCGCCCAGGGGCCGAGCCATTCGCGAAAGGCGCCGAGTACGGCATCGTTTGCCACGACGAAGCCGAGGCGCAGACCGGCCAGGCCGAAGAACTTCCCGAAGGAACGGAAGACGATGAGATTGTCGTTGGCAGCCACATGGCCGGCAACGCTCAGATCCGGTTGCAGATCGCCGAAGGCCTCATCGACGACAAGCACGCCGCCGTTCGCCTTCATCACTGCCGCCATTGCCAGGATGTCTGCCGGCTGAAAGGCGCGGCCGGTCGGGTTGTTGGGGTTGACCACCACTGCAAGGCCGTGGTGGGGACCAAGCTCCTCGGCGCGTTCCACCCGATCGACAGCAAAGCCGGCGGCCGCCAGCACGCGCGTATATTCACCATAGGTGGGGCCGAAAACGGCAATCCGGCGGCCGGCCGGAGCCAGCCGCGGCAGCAGCTGGATCACCGACTGGGTGCCGGGAACCGGCAAGGGCTGGATGCCGTTGGTCCTGTAATAGCTCGCGGCAGCCGCGCGTGCGCCATCGATCGTCAGCTTGTCGGGCAGCCTGTGCCAGGCCTGCTGCGGCACATCAGGCAGCTCGACAGGGCGTGGATTGATGCCGGTCGACAGGTCTAGCCAATCCTCGAAGCGACCACCGAAGCGGGCGGCGGCTTCGGTGATGCCGCCGCCATGCACGATCGGCGCGCTCATGACGGGTCCGCAAGATCGATGAGGTGCATGAAGGAGCCGGCGACATTGTCGCGCTTCAGACCCGCCTGCCCGAGATCGACGCTCGCCGCATCGCTGACGGAAAATAGCCGGTCAGCGGCACCTTCAGAAACGATGGTCGCGTAGTGGAATTCGTGCGCCGTCATGGGTCCATCGAAGAACGTGGTGTCGAGAGGCACGACACGGCGGTAGCCGAGGTGCCGCCTGCGCTCGGCAAAACTGGTGACGAGCGGCAACAGGCCGAGCATTTGGTAGCGCGCGCCATCGGCTGCCACAAGCCCCTCGCCCAGCACCATATAGCCGCCGCACTCGCCGAAGATCCGCGCACCACGCTTTGCAGCTTCTGCCATGCCCGATCGGAAAGCAGCTGCCGTCTGCAGTCGCCCGGCATGAAGCTCGGGATATCCACCCGGCAGATAGACCACATCCGCCGCCGCGTCGGGACCTTCGTCGGCAAGCGGCGAGAAAAAGGAGATTTCCGCCGCGGCGCGGCGCCAGCCGAACAGGAGGTGCTCGTAGCTAAAGGCGAAGGCCACATCCCGTGCCACCGCGATATGCTGGCCGAACGGCTTGAACCTGATGACCTCGGACATCACCCGTTCGGTCTGTGACAGGCTGGAGGCCCTATGGATCGCATCGAGATCGCAAGTCGCCTCGATCCGATCAGCCGCATAGTCGATGAAGGTCTCGAGCGTGCCGTGTTCGCCCGCCTGCACAAGCCCCAGATGCCGCTCGGGCAGTTTCAGGCCGGTATCCTGCCTGAGTACGCCGAAGACCGGCATGCCCACCCGCGTCAGCGCGTCGCGCAGCATCATTTCATGGCGGTCGCTCCCGACCTTGTTGAGAATGACGCCGGCAACCCGGATATCGCCCCTGTAATCGGCATAACCGCGCACGAGCGCCGCGACCGAATGCGACATGCGGGCGCAATCGACCACCAGGATGACGGCAAGATCGAGCGCTGCAGCAAGGTCGGCCGGCGTGCCGCTGCCGTCGGCCGCACCGTCATGCAGGCCCATCATCGCCTCGACAACCAGCGTGCGCCCATTGGCTGCGGCATGCGCAGCGTTTGCTGCCAGAAGCTCGGGCCGCATGGCCCATGGATCGTAGTTGAGGCAAGGCTCGCCGCTGGCGAATGTGTGGAACGCCGGGTCGATATAATCAGGCCCCGCCTTGCCGGGGGCAATCACCATGCCCCGCCGCCGCATGGCGCGCATCAGGCCGAGTGTCACCGTGGTCTTGCCGGAGCCCGAACAGGGCGCGGCGATCAGCAATCCACTCATGCGGGATCCCTGAGCTCGCGGCTTGCGAAAGGATCGGCCACAAGCTGGCGCCCGCCAAGCGCCCCGATCCAGTCGAGCGATGCCCTCAGCCGCACGACCTCGCCGACGACGACGATCGCCGGCGGCTGCAGGCCCGACGCTGTGACATCGGCTTCGGCGCGCGCCAGCGTCGTTTCAAGTACTGCCTGATCCGGCGTTGCTGCGTTGCAGACGAAAGCGACCGGCTCATCCGGCGAACGCCCGGCCGCAATGAGATTGGCGGCAATCGTGCCGATATGCTTCATCGCCATGTACATCACGATCACCGGCGAGCCCGAGGCAATGCCCTGCCAATTGATGCGGTCCGGTACCAGGCCGGAGGAATCGTGACCGGTGAGAAAGGTGACGGCGTGGTTGACCTCGCGGTGAGTGACCGGAATGCCGGCATAGGCAAGCCCGCCGATCCCGGCGGTGATGCCCGGCACGATGCGGAACGGTATGCGGTTTTCGACCAGCGTCAGTGCTTCCTCGCCGCCCCGCCCGAAGACGAAGGGATCGCCGCCCTTCAGCCGCAGCACGCGTTGTCCGGCACGTGCCAGCTCGACGAGCCGGAGCGAAATATCGCGCTGCTTCGGCGACGGTTTGCCGCCGCGCTTTCCGGCAAACTCCAGCACGGCACCCGGCCGGGCGAGCTTCAGGCAATCCTCGTTGACCAGCGCATCGTGCACGATGACATCGGCCTGACTGAGCGCATTGGCGGCATGAAGCGTCAGGAGGCCGGGATCGCCGGGACCGGCACCGACGAGCCAGACGCTACCGGGCTCAAGCTCGGGCAGGCCGGAAAAGATCGTATCGCTCATGCCGCTTCTCCTGCCATTCGCTTGCACGCTGCCGTTGACTTGCCTTGGCAAGGAGCGGATTGAGATCTGCAAGAAAGCCGCATAGATATTTGAAATGGTTCGTGCATTTTCTGCGAAACGGGACCCGGAAAACAACTCAAGACACTGCCGCCACGTTGCCGCCGCGCTCACCGGCAGGCGCTCGACGGGTCCGGCGATTGCCGCCGTCGCATGCGATGCGGTGAGCTTGCCAACGAGCAGCACGCTTGCCGGCCCCGCGCCGACGAGTGCAGCACCTTCGGCAACGCCGTGGCAACCGGTGTGGGCAAAGACGACCGCCGAGGGGTTCTGCAGCCGGGGTGCCGCGGCCTCCAGCGTCGCCGCATCGAAGAACCGTGCCTCGACGGCAAAATGCTGGGCGGCGGCATGAATCGCGGGCTCACCGCGCCTCGCATCGAGCGAGGCGACGAAGCCGATATCGGCTTTCGCTGCGCCCACCTTCGCCAACGCCCTTTCGGCAAGGGCAATCACCTCATCGGCCGGCGTGCCGCGCTCGCAGCCAAGTCCAAGGACGAGTGGTCCTGGCGGTGGCGGCGCTATGCTGGATGATATCATGCTCGACCTCGGCCCCCTCGCGGCAATCCACACGAAGCGCCGCCCGGCTCAAGTCCGGATCGGTCTGGACAGCACCGGTTCAAGCCCCCTGCCTGGGTCAGCCGCACCGGACGCTCTTTCAGTCCGCCTGAAGCGGACGCCGTCGCACATCCGACATTTTTACCGGAGGCAATCGCACGGGTCAAACCGGATTGCGCCATCGCCATGTCGCGTTTGGGGAAACCCACCACGCACCTTTCACGCATGCAAAGCGCGGGAACCGGCAATCGACCGAAGACGGCAGACGCCCAATCCGAATAGCCATGACCTCAAAGTAACGCGCTGATTTTCCTAGAAAATATACATCTGGCGACAAGCATCACAGATGCGCCTCGACGGAAGGCTTTGCATTTCGCCGCGGCCTCTGACACAAGGCGAACAAGGCCTGTGTACTCCTCCCTTCTCGAGTCCCTCCCGTGCAAGATCTCGCTTTTCACCTGCTCGTGTTCCTTTTCGTTGCCGCCTTCATTGCCGGCTTCATCGATTCGATCGCCGGCGGTGGCGGCATGATCACCATTCCCGCCATGCTGATTGCCGGCATCCCGCCGCTCCAGACGTTGGGTACCAACAAGCTGCAGGGACTTTTCGGCTCCGGCTCGGCAACGCTTTCCTATGCCCGGCGGGGTCACGTGAACCTGAAAGAGCAAATGCCGATGGCGCTGATGTCGATGGCGGGCTCCGTGTTGGGCGCGCTGCTCGCAACCATCGTTCCCGGCGACGTTCTGAAGGCGACCCTGCCCTTCCTGTTGATTGCGATCGCCCTCTATTTCGGCCTCAAGCCGAACATGGGCGATGTCGACCAGCACCGCCGCATCACGCCCTTCCTCTTCACGCTGACGCTGGTGCCCGTCATTGGCTTTTACGATGGCGTTTTCGGTCCCGGTACCGGCTCGTTCTTCATGCTCGGCTTCGTCACGCTTGCCGGATTCGGCGTCCTCAAGGCGACGGCCCACACCAAGCTCCTGAACTTCGGCTCGAATGTCGGCGCCTTCGCCGTCTTCCTGTTCTTCGGCGCCATCCTGTGGAAAGTTGGCCTGATGATGGGCGTCGGCCAGTTCCTCGGTGCCCAGGTCGGCTCGCGCTACGCCATGGCCAAGGGCGCCAAGATCATCAAGCCGCTGCTCGTCATCGTCTCGATCGCGCTTGCGATCCGGTTGCTTGCCGATCCGTCGCATCCGCTGCGGATCTGGCTGGGAATGTAGGATCGCCGGCGCCGCCCGGCCATCGATCTTGCTGCTCCGAGTCTATCCGATCACCGGCATCAGGTGGTGCCTGCCTTGGCCCTTCGGGCTCAGGGACCTGAACAGACTGGATGAATTTATCAGGTACTGACCTCAGTTCGTCGACCGACGGAACTGCGACACGAAGAGCCACAATGCGGTACCCGTGACGGCCGGCGCTGCGAGGAGCATGCCGAATCCGAAGATGAAGTGCGCCGCGACCTGTGCACGCAGCAAGAAATCTCCGGACCACAGTCCTTTCCTCAAGAGCTCAGACCACAATAGGGGTATCGCTGCGAGACCCGCCGACACGAGAAAGGCCGATAGCAGCGTTATCGGCAGGATCATCCAGCGTTGACGCAGGTGACCCGAGAGCAACTTGATGAGAGACCCGACGAGAACGGCCGGCAGCAAACCGTAAAGATATGCGGTCGCAATGCCGTCCATAAGGCCGCCGGCATCCCGCCAGAGGTCGCGAGGTCGGCTTCCTGGGGTGGAAAGCATAGGGCCGAATACCATGACGAGCAGCAGCAAAATCAAGGGACCGACCGCAGCGGCGTAGAAAACGAACCAGCGGCTGAGGCGCGCTGAAGGGTGTGCTGCTACATTTTCTGCCATTCTCTCCTCCACTCAACCCTTTCGTGCAAGGCCATCGCGATAAATGCAAGGCAAACACATGAGGAACGAGCAGGCGCGCATCAGGTTTTGCAAGGGCATCGCCACGCGGAATGCGACGGCGGTCGCCGGCGATCAACAATCGGCAACCGGACCGCGAATTTCCAATTTTCACCCTTGAACCTCTAGTGACGAGAGAGTGCAACCTGCGCAAGATACAACGCGAAAGGAGCGGCGGCGATTTCCGCCGCGTCTTCTCGCAATCCCATCCAGACGTTCCGTCTACCCACGAGGTCTCATGCTCACCGCCCTTCCCGCCGCTCTGATGCTCGTCGTTGGCCTGTTCACTCTGGCACTGGCGGTCCTGCGCCGCCGGCAATCCGGCCGCTCGCCCGTTGTCCTGACCTATGGCGACGATGCGGAAGGGTTTGCCGGCAAGCTCTTCCGCGTGATCGTGGCCGCGCTGGTGGTTCACCTGATCGCAATCGCCGCCTTTCCCGAAACAGTGAACGTCTCGCTCGGCCGCATCCCCGCGCTCGACGCGCCAATTCTCCACGCCGTCGGCCTCGTGCTGATGGCGCTCGGCGGTGGGCTGACGATGCTGTCGCAATGGGTGATGCGCCACTCCTGGAAGATCGGCATCCCCGAGGAACAGGACGCGCCGCTGGTGACCTCCGGCCTCTACGCCTTATCGCGCAACCCGATCTATGTCGGCATGGTCACCGCATTGATCGGCACGGTGCTGGCCGTGCCGAACGTCGTCTCGGTGGCGCTCGCTCTTTCCGCCTGGATATCGATCTCCTACCAGATCCGTATGGAGGAAGTTCACCTCGGCCGTGCGTTCGGGCAGGCCTACAGCGCCTATTGCAAGCGTGTCCGCCGGTGGGCCTAGGTCCAACCAGCGCCTGCCAACAGCCCTTCCTTATGCGCCCGCACCGCCTCCAGAGCACGATGCATGTGCAATGCCGAAATTGCGGAATTATGTAGCAATTGCCTCCAGTGGTATTTTAGCGGAGGTGAGCTGTGTGACCCCCGTGGATCAGAGAAAAAGCTACAATCGCCACGGTTCCATTGGTGATATGAAGTCAGGGTTGGTTTTGAAAGTAGGCCCATGGTCGAGCCGATTTCCCAGGAGGTCTTCTTAGCGCTAAAGCGGACCGCCCTGCTGCCGAACGGGCTACGGTTCTCATACGTCGAGATGGGAGATCCCAACGGTGTGCCCGTCCTCCTGCTGCACGGGTTTACGGACAGCGCCCGAAGCTGGAGCCTCGTTGCCCCGTATCTAGCGACGGGCTTTCGCCTCATAGCGCCAGACCTGCGCGGCCACGGGAATTCCGACAAGCCTGAAGGCTGCTACACTATTCCCGAGATGGCGAATGATGTCCGGTTCCTGATAGAGGTTCTGGAGCTTGCGCCGACGCACGTGGTCGGTCATTCGCTTGGAGGGCGGCTGGCGCAAGCAATTGCGGAGCGGTGGCCCCATATCATCGGCAGAATCGTTCTCGTGTCCACGTCCGCCACACTGCGCGAACGTCGGGGATGGTTGTGGGAAAACATCCAAATGCTCCGCGATCCCATCGATCCAGGAAGCGCATTCATGCGAGAATGGTGCTGTGGCGCAGTTCCTGTCGACGAGGTCTTCCTCGCTTATGCGCGACGCGAAAGCGCGGCGGTGCCCTCACGCATCTGGCATTCCATCTACTATGCGCAGCTTGCGTATGATCCTTCGCCGCTTTTGCAGGATATTTCCACAGCCACACTCATCCTGCGGGGCGAGGAGGATTTGATCGCTACAGAGGAACATCAGGAGAATATGAGAGAAGCTATCGCCGGCGCGGAGTTCATTTCCCTGCCCGGCCACGGCCATAACCCCCATTGGGAGGATCCTGAAAAATTGGCCGCCTTGATTGCGACGTTTCTGGGGCGTTCATAACCCCTCCCGGCGCAATCCAGCCGAGGGCGGCGGGTGGCAACCCACTATGCGACAAAGATCAGCATAGCCTAGCACCCAGCCCTGCGGCGCTTCAAGGCAAGTGCCGGAAGCAACCAAACCGGACAACCCGCGCAACACGACGGTGAAGCAGCGGGCCGCACCAGCGGGCTTGTTGAAAGCAGGCTCAGAACACCGCCAGGAGCAACGCACCCGCGGCGATGAACACGACGCCGAGCCAGTTCATCAGGTTGAGCTTCTCGCCGAGAAACAAGACGCCGAAGATCGCCACCATGACGATCGACAGCTTGTCGATCGGCGCCACCCGCGCCGCATCGCCGAGCTTCAGGGCGCGGAAATAGGCAAGCCAGGAGGTGCCGGTGGCAAGGCCGGAGAGGGCCAGGAACAGCCAGGTGCGCCCCGGAATTTCCGAGGGCTTTTGCCATTGCCCCGTCGCCGCGACGATGCCGGCCAGCACGAGGAATATGACGACAGTGCGGATCAGCGTGGCGAAGTCGGAGTTGATCTGCGCAACCCCGACCTTGGCAAAGACAGCCGTGAGCGCCGCAAAGGCCGCCGAAAGCAGCGCCTCCTGCATGATTCCTTAAATCGGCATAGATTTAAGGACAAAATCATGCGGAACTTTAAGTGCTACAGCGACCTTTGCGCGTCCAGGGGACGCGCGGCGCTGTAGAACTGCCAGCTCTGGCTCATCAGAACTCGACGCCCTTCTGGGCCTTGATGCCGGAGCGGAAGGGATGCTTGATCAGTTCCATTTCGGTCACCAGATCGGCGGCCTCGATCAGGTCTTCCTTGGCGTTGCGGCCGGTCAGCACCACATGGGTCATGTGCGGCTTTTCTTCCTTCAGGAAACGCACCACCTCGGCCACGTCGATATAGTCGTAGCGCAGGGCGATGTTGATCTCGTCGAGCAGCACCATCGAATTGCGCTCGTCGCGGATCAGTTCCTTGGCCTTCTCCCAGGCCTTTTCCGCCATCGCCACGTCACGGGCGCGGTCCTGGGTTTCCCAGGTAAAGCCTTCGCCGAGCGTGTAGAACTGGCACACGTCGCCGAAATGCTTCTCGATCAGGTCGCGCTCGCCGGTTTCCCAGGCGCCCTTGATGAACTGCACGACCGCACACGGCATGCCATGGGCGATGTGGCGGAAGATCATGCCGAAGCCGGCAGTCGACTTGCCCTTGCCCTTGCCGGTGTTGACGATAACAAGACCCTTTTCGTCGGTCTTGGTCGCCATGATCTTTTCGCGGGCCGTCTTCTTCTTCGCCATCTTCATGGCGTGGCGCGCATCGTCCTTCTCGGCAACGCCCTCACCCGTGCTGACCACATCTTCGCTCATGACGTTCTCCTGATCCTATGATTCGATCGTGGGATCGGGCGTAGTGCTGACCGCGATCCCATTCTTTGCACTTGCGCAACTCCGGACGGAAAACCGTTTTGCGGCCTCCCGGAGCTGCTCATTCGTTACCGGCGCGAAGCCGCGCTGCGGCCGTCGTTCGCCCGGTGAGTTCAAACCGCGCCGAGTTCGAGCGCGGGGTCCACAGATTGCGATCGATCGCCTCCAGCAGCCGCTCGGACAATTCGGCGAGTGCTGCCGGGTTCTTGTCGCGCAGGAAGCTCGACACCCGCTCGTCGACGATGAACGCCTGATAGGCCGCCTCGAAATGGTGGTCGCGCACCGCCCCCGTGGTCGCGGCAAAGGCGAACATGTAGTCGACCGTGGCAGCGATCTCGAAGGCGCCCTTGTAGCCGTGGCGCATGACGCCATCGATCCACTTGGGATTGACGACGCGCGCCCTGACCACGCGGCCGATCTCTTCCTCCAACGAGCGGATCACCGGCTTTTCCGGCCGGGAGTGGTCGTTGTGGTAGATCGCCGGCTTCGCACCTCCAAGGTGCTCGGCGGCAAGGCTCATGCCGCCTTCGAACTGATAATAGTCGTCGCTGTCGAGCAGGTCGTGCTCACGGTTGTCCTGGTTCTGGACGACAGCCTCGATGGTGCGCAGCCGCTCCTCGAAGAGGTCGCGCTCGGCCTTGCCCTCCTCGCCGGCGCCATAGGCATAGGAGCCCCAGGTGAGATAGGCATCGGCGAGATCGGCTTTTCTGTCCCAGCCCTTCTCGTCGATCAGCGCCTGCAGGCCGGCGCCGTAGGCTCCCGGCTTCGCCCCGAAGACGCGATAGGAGGCGCGGCGCGCCGCTTCCGCCGCCTCTATACCGGATGCCTCCAGCCGCTCAGTCTCGGCGCGCATGCGCGCGGCGATCATGTTGTCGGCATCGTCTTCTTCGAGCGCCCCGACGGCGCGAATCGCCTTGTCGAACAGTGCGATCTGGTCCGGGAAGGCATCCCGGAAGAAGCCGGAAATGCGAAGCGTCACGTCTACACGCGGACGGCCGAGCATCGCCAGCGGTATGATTTCGTAGCCCATCACCCGGCGCGAGATCGTGTCCCAGGTGGGCTTGGCACCAATCAACGCCAGAGCCTGGGCGATATCGTCTCCACCCGTTCGCATGTTGGCCGTGCCCCAGGCCGTGAGTCCGAAGGAAGATGGCCAGTCACCGTGATCCTGCAGGTAGCGGCGAATCAACAATTCGGCGGATTTCTTGCCGAGTTCGTAAGCCGCCGGCGTCGGCACCGAGCGGCTGTCGACGGAGTAAAAATTGCGGCCGGTCGGCAGCACATCGGGACGGCCGCGGGTCGGCGCGCCGGATGGTCCGGGTGCGACGAAGCGGCCATCGAGGCCGGTGAGAAAACCGGCCATCTCGGCGGCGCCGGAATTGACGATCGACGGTTTCAGCCGCGTCTCGACCTCGCCAAGCACGGCGCAGGTGGCGGACCAGCCTTCGGGTGCCGGCGTCTCGCCGCAAACGAACGCCGCCGCGAGCAGCTCGATGCGCTCGACCGTATCGCCGGCAGTGCGCCAAGGTTGATCGGAAACCTCGGCAAGGATATCCGGCCGTAAACCGGTCCAGGGATCGGACATCACGCAATCGAGCGGATCGAAGCCGAGCCCTGCGTCGGCGGTGATCGCGCGCTGAAGGCTCTGGTCGGCACCTTCGCCAAGACCGCGCGGCACCCGCGCCAGCGCCACCGTCAGGTCGGTCAGAAGCCGCCCTTCCGGCGCCACGCCAAAAATGTGCAGGCCGTCGCGGATCTGCATCTCCTTGAGGTCGCAGAGATAGGCGTCGAGCTTCTCCAGCGCCTTGTCGTCGCTGTCGCCCTTGTCGATGCCGGCGTCGTGGTCGAGGCCGATGTCGCGCACGAGGTCGAGGATCTGCCGGCTCAAGAGCCTGAGGCGGCGCGGATCGCCGCCAGCGGCGTCGTAGTATTCGTCGACAAGTGCCTCGAGGTCCTTGAGCGGCCCGTAGGATTCGGCCCGCGTCAAGGGCGGCGTCAGGTGGTCGATGATGACGGCGCTGGTGCGGCGCTTGGCCTGCGTGCCCTCGCCGGGATCGTTGACGATGAAGGGATAGATATGCGGCAGCGGCCCGAAGATCGCCTCAGGATAACAGGTCTCCGACAGCGCCAGGGCCTTGCCGGGCAGCCATTCGAGATTGCCGTGCTTACCCATATGGACGATCGCCTGAGCCCCGAACTGGTTGCGCAGGAAGGCGTAGAAGGCGAGATAGCCATGCGGCGGCACGAGGTCCGGCGAATGGTAGCTTTCCTTCGGATCGATGTTGTAACCACGTGCCGGCTGGATGCCGACGACGACCTCGCCGAAGCGGGCAAGCGGCAGCGCGAAGGCGCCGTCGAGGAAGAACGGATCGGTTTCCGGTGCGCCCCAGCGGCCGGTCACTTCATCCTGAATCTGTTTCGGAAACGAATCGAAGAATGCCTTGTAATCACTTAGCGAAATGACTTCGCGGATGTCACGGTCGCGGCTCGCCGCATTGGTCGGCCCGGCCATGAGATAGCGGATCAGTGCGTCACCATCTGCGGGCACGCCGGCAACAGGATAGCCTTCCCCCGCCATGGCGCGCAGCACTTCCACCGTGCCCGCCGGCGTATCGAGCCCGACGCCGTTGCCGAGCCTGCCGTCGCGGTTGGGGTAGTTGGCCATGATGATGGCGATACGGCGTTCGGCCGGCCTGGCGCGGCGGAGCTTCGCCCAGTTGACGGCGAGCCGTGCGGCAAACCGCACGCGGTCGGCAAGCGGCTCATGCCCGACGATATTGGCTTCCACCTTGGGATCGTAGATCGACGCCGCCTTGAAGGAGACGGCGCGTGCCAGGATACGGCCATCGACTTCGGGCAGAGCGACATTCATGGCGAGATCGCGCGCCATCAGCCCCTGCGGCGAGGCCTGCCATTGCGCCCGGGACGATCCGGAAAAGATCACCTGCAGCACCGGCGCGCCCGTCGATTCCAGCACGGTCGGCTGCCGGTCGGCACCGGGAGACGAGACGGCAAATCCGGTGGCGTTCATCATCACGTCGGGGGCAGCCTCGGCAAAAATCGATTGCAGCGTGCCGACCGAAACCGCATCCTTCAGACTGGAGACGAACAACGGCAGCACGCGCATGCCCTCAGTGGCAAGCGCCTCGATCAGTGCTTCGACCGGCCGGGTCTCGCCGCTCTGGACCAGGGCGCGATAGAAGCAGATCGCGACTGTCGGGGGTTCGAATCCCTCCCCCGCGTCCATCCGCTCTTGGACACGTGTCGACCATTCGCTGACGCCGATGACGCCCGCGCCTGGCCACCAGATGCCGGCCTTCAGAAGTGGTTTTGCCGGCTGCGGCTTTTCCGCGCCCGAGATCAGCGCCTCGGCATAATCGAGGAACAATCCGGCATTGTCGGCGCCGCCCTCGGTGAAATAGGCCCAAAGGCGCTGCCGGTCGTCGGCTGCGACCGTCGAAAATGGCTCGAGGCCCGGATCCGGCTTGTCGTCGCCGGGCAGCACCGCGATCTGGAAGCGATGGGTGACGGCGGCGGCATGCAAGGCTTCCAGCACATAGCGGAAATAGCTGGCGCCACCGAGCGGCCGGACCACGATGAGCTTGGCATGCCGTGCGGTGCGCTCGACGTAAGTGTCGACCGACATTGGATGCATCAGGTTCATCAGGCTGGCGATACGCAGGCTTGATCCCTCGTTGCGGCGGCCATGGGCCGCAGCGATCGAGGAAAGCTCGGTGTCGGCGGCAGACAGGAAAAGCACGTCGGCCGGCGTTTGCCCCAGATCGATCGCTTCGTTGCCGTCGGCGATCGTTCCTTTCTGGGCGAGAAGCAGATGCATTGTTCTGTCCGTTCAAGCACTTCCAGGAAACGCTTTCCCGGAAGTGCGTTGCTTCAAGGAGTTAGACGAGCGCGGTGATGGCAGCGCGCACCGCAGCTTCGTCCATGTCGTGCAGGCCGATGACGACGAGGCGCGTGCCGCGCTTTTCGCCGGCCGCCCAGGCACGGTCGTAGTACTGGTCGATGCGGGCGCCGACAGCCTGGATCAACAGACGCATCGGCTTGCCGGGCACGTCGGCAAAGCCCTTGAGGCGCAGCACGTCATGCTCTGCGATCACGCCCTTGAGGCGATCGACGAAGGCGGCCGGATCGGCAATCGCGCCGAGCTCGACGACGAAGCTATCGAACTCGTCGTGAGAGTGCTCCTCGCCGGCCTCATGCTCCATCTCGTGGTGCGACTTGCGGTTGGCGATATCGCTTTCCGTGCCGACGCCGAGACCGAGCAGGATGGCGGCAGCCACTTCGCCGTTCTTGGCTTCGATCATCGTCGGCTTGCGGCTGGTGCGCGAAGCGACCTCGTCGCGCACGGCCTTCAGGCCCGACGCGTCGATCAGGTCGGTCTTGTTGAGAACGATCAGGTCGGCGGCGGTCAACTGGTCCTCGAACAGTTCCTCGATCGGGCTTTCGTGGTCGAGATTGTCGTCCTCGACCCGCAGTGCATCGACCTTGTCGTGGTCGTCGGCAAAACGACCGGCGGCAACGGCGGCGCTGTCAACCACGGTGACGACGCCGTCGACGGTCACTTCGCTGCGGATATCCGGCCAGTTGAAGGCGGCGATCAGCGGCTGCGGCAGCGCCAGGCCCGAGGTCTCGATGATGATATGGTCGGGGCGGTTTTCGCGCTCGAGCAGCTTGGTCATGGTCGGGATGAAATCATCGGCAACCGTGCAGCAGATGCAGCCGTTGGTGAGCTCGATGATGTCGTCTTCCGAGCAGGCTTCCGCACCGCAGCCCTTCAGGACGTCGCCGTCGACGCCGAGATCGCCGAACTCGTTGATAATAAGCGCAATGCGCTTGCCGTCGGCGTTCTGCAACAGGTTGCGGATCATCGTCGTCTTGCCGGCACCGAGGAAGCCGGTGATGACGGTCGCCGGGATCTTGCCCTGGTTGGCTCTGGCAGTGGTCATGGATCAACCCTTCATTTTCAGCGGCAATCCGGCCGCGACAAAGTAAACTTCCGCGGATTTCTCCGCAACGATCTGGTGAAGCCGGCCGGCATGGTCGCGGAAATCGCGAGCCATGCGGTTCTCGGGCACGATGCCGAGGCCGACTTCGTTGGAAACAAAGATGAGGCGCGCCTGCGCCTCAGGCAGGAAGGCGGCAAGGGCAGAAAACTCCGCCGCCATGTCGCGCCCTTCCATCATCAGGTTGGTCACCCACAGCGTCAGGCAATCGATGAGCACAACGCGGTTTTCGTCGTCGATGCGTGTCAGCAGCGCAACGAGATCGAGCGGCTCTTCATGCGTCGTCCAGCCGTCACCGCGCCTCTGCCGGTGATGGTCGATGCGCTCGCGCATCTCGTCGTCCCAGGCACGGCCGGTGGCGACATAGTGCATGCCGAGCCCCGAGGCTTCGACGAGCCTTTCGGAAAAGCTGGACTTGCCGGAACGGGCGCCGCCGAGGACCAGAACAGGGCCGGCATGGGGAATGGTCATGTGCGTTGCCGCCTCACGCGCCTGGTCACGAGTTCGAGCGGCAACAGGATTTCACCGCGCCAGAGGCGCGTTCGGAAAACGATCGATGAGCCAAGACAACCTCCGTGATGGCGTGGGAAGCGGGCTTCCCGTCGGGCGGAATGCCCCTGTCGGACGGCAGGTCTCCTGGCTCACGGCGTCACGGACCCACGGCATTGCCTCGCGCGATAACGCGAAACGCGATGCCAAGGCCCGAACGGCCCGCCTCACCTTCCCGGCGCTTTCCGGTGCCACAGCGAACCTTTGCTCGTCGTCTCCGACATCAGGCGCTGTGGGCGGTTTCGTGAAAGGCGGACAATTCGTAGAAGAAGAGGCGTCCAACCCAGCTGATCACGAAGCCACGCCAGTGGCTTTTCCGGCTGAGTTCCAAACCGCCTGCGATTGCCCCATGCAATCGAAAGGAAGCCGGCTCTCAGCCCGATGGCGAACCCTGACCGTTCTACAGTCGCGGGGTCGGCTGCGATAAGGATGCCCGATTTGGGTCCACCCGTCACATTCCCAATTATTCCCCCGCATCGCCACGATCCGGGGAAACCATCCAACGTCCGATGATTAGGAAGCGGGCAGTGCAAAGTCAATCGACGCGTGCGACACCTCCCCGGCCGAATTGCGCCGCGCGACGATTTGCCGGGCGCGGAATACCGCAGGCCGCCAGTTCTCGTCACAGAGCACAAGCGATGCACCACGGCGGCGAACTTCATTTTAGCGATTGTAGATAATGCGATAAACTAGCCCAAAAAGAGGGTTCGGTTATCCGGAAGGCAAATGGAACACAGGCTCGCCGCCGTGATGATTGCCGACGTTTCCGGCTATGGACTGCTCACCCAGGCCGACGAGGAGGGCACATGTGCCCGCTTTCAGGCCGACCTGCACGACCTGTTCGAACAAAGGATCGCCGCGCACCGTGGACGGTTGATCAAGACCATGGGCGATGGGTTGCTGGTCGAGTTCGTGAGTGTCGTCGAGGCGGTCCGTTGTGCGGTGGAGGTCCAGCGCGCGAAATCCGAAAGCCGAGGATCCGATGAGGGTCGACTGGAATTCCGCATCGGCATCAATCTTGGCGATGTCATCGTTGACGGCGACGACATTCAGGGCGATGGCGTCATCATTGCCGAGCGCCTGCAGAGCATCGCCGAACCGGGTGGGATCGTCATCTCCGGCACCGCGTACGACCAGGTCGAAAAGCACCTCGATGTCCGTTTCGTCTTTCTCGGCGAACAACGCCTGAAGCATATCGAAAGGCCGGTGCGGGCTTACAGTCTGGAGCTGAACGAAACTCGCGCCGGCGGCGCAAGGGTCGCAGCGCACAGCACGAAGCGCTGGGCGGCACTTGTTGCATCTGCTGTCGTGCTCGGCGCAGCCAGTGGTGTCGTCTGGTGGCAGCCGTGGGAACCGCCTGCGGAAACGGCCCAGGTCCAGCCATCGAACCTGACCGTGCCGGACAAACCGTCGATAGCAGTGCTTCCGTTTGCCAATGTGAGCGACGATCCCAGGCAGGAGTATTTCGCCGATGGCATGACCGACGGCCTCGTCACCGAACTGGCCCAGGTATCCGGCTTGTTCGTTATCGCGCGCAACTCGACCTTCACCTACAAAAACAAGCCAGTGACACCCGGGCAGGTGTCCAAGGAACTCGGGGTCAGATACGTCCTCGAAGGCAGTGTGCAGCGGGCCGGAGAGCAGCTGCGGATCAATGCCCAGCTGATCGATTCTCTCGATGGCGGCCACGTTTGGGCCGGAACGTTCGACGGCTCGCTTTCCGATGTCTTTGCGCTGCAGGACAACGTGATGCGCGGCATTGCCGATGCGCTTGCGCTTCGGCTGAACCCTGACGAGCAGATGGCCTTGGGGCGCAAGGAAACGATGGTGCCGGCGGCTTTCGATGCGTTCCTGCGCGGCTGGGAGCATCACCGACGCACGACCCCCGAGGATTTTGCAAAGGCAGTGCCTTTCTTCGAGCAGGCGATTGCGCTCGATCCTGCCTATGGGCGCGCTTATGCCGCCGCCGCCATGGTCTACGCGCGCATCTGCATGTGGCGCTGGCATTATCAGCTGGGCATCTCGCGGACCGAAGCGAGAGCCAGGGCGACGCAATATCTGCGCACCGCGCAGAAACACAAAACAGCGCTGGCCTACCAGGCGGCCGCTCTCCTTTCCGAAGCGGACTGGCAGCATGCCGACGCGCTAACCCAACTCAAGGAAGCGATCGCGCTCGAACCCGGCGATAGCTGGAGCTACGCGCTGACGGCCTTCGTCCTTACCTCCGTCGGCCGCCCGGCGGAGGCCTTGCCCTATATCCGCACGGCCATGCGCCTCGATCCGCACTCCCCGTCCTTCTTCATTTACGTTCTTGGACTGACGCACTTCAGCCTGGAGGATTTCGAGGCGGCAGCGGCAGCAACAAAGCGCAGCATCGAACTCAATCCGCAGGATGACGGCTCGTTCCTTCTTCTTGCCGCCGCTTCCGGGCACCTCGGTCGCCGCGTGGAGGCGCAGGCGGCCATCACCCGTTTCAACGCGCTTCGCCTCGCACGTGGCGGCACTGCGGCCAGCATCGCGACCAGCCCACCCCTGGACCTGGCAAGGCAGGAGGACAGCGAGCGTTTCTACCGGGGACTGCGGTTGGCGGGGCTACCCGAGACCTTGATGAACAGCGACTTCATCGCCGCAAACAGGCTGCAAGCCGACGAAGCCCGTTCGCTCTTCCTGGGGCATCGGTTGCATGGACGCATGCTGGATTCTGGCGAGGAACACGAGGCTGTGATTTCAACCGGGGGCATGGCCACCCTGACGGGAGACTGGGCCTCCATCGGAGCCGGTCGCATGACCGACGTCGAGGTCAAATTCGAGAGCGACGAGGTTTGCTTCCTGTGGCTGAAGACGACGAACTTATGCGGGATCGTGCTGCGAAACCCCGGGGGCCTTCGCGCCAAGGAGAACGAGTTCATATGGTATCACGGCGACAGGGCCTTCACCTTCTCGCAGATCCCCTAGCCCCGTTGCTTCGCCATGCCCCGGCTACCGCACCCGCTCCAGCACGCTGAACTGAAAAGCCTGCACTGAATTCCAAGGCGTCCTGTGCTGGTGCGTGATCGCCTCGACCAGCCGGAAGGACGGACCGATCACATCAGCAAGCGTCGCCGGATCGTAGCGCACCACGGGCAGGCCGCTGCAGCGCTCCGGCCCGTCGGGGGCAAAGGTGGCGATGATGGCATGACCGCCTGGCGTGACGGCGGCCTCCAGCCTCTCGATATAGGCGGCGCGGTCGTCCGGATCGGTCAGGAAATGAAAGGCGGCCCGATCATGCCATATGTCGTAGGCGCGTTCTGGCTTCCACTCGGTCACGTCGGCGGCGATCCAGTGCACCTGATCCGAACGCGCGCCAAGCCGCGCCCGGGCGGCTTCGAGTGCAGCCGGAGAGAGATCGAGCACGGTGATCGCCGTCATGCCCTCATCAAGCAATGCATCGACCAACCGCGACGCGCCGCCACCGATATCGATCAGCGAAGACGTGGCAACTGCCGCATGTTTGTGGATGAGATCGAGCGAAATGGCCGGCGTACCCTCGAACCAGCTGACGCCCTCCTCACCCTTTGAGGCATAAGCAGCGTCCCAATGCGCTCGTCGTTCGTCGTCACTCATTTCAAACCGCCTCGCACGCCGGTTGTCGCGTGGCCCAATGTCTGCGTGTGTCGGCGCCTGCGCCGTATCTTAGCGCTTGACGTGTGTGCTGCAATGGCTGCGGGCGGGTCTCAAATGCCGAGCAGTTGATTGAGCCATTTCCGGTCAAGCACCGCCTCAAGCTCGCTCGCGACATCATCGAGCGCCGCGTCGACCGACTGGCGGTAATTGCTGATGGTGCCTTCGATGCCGAAGCTCTTCAGCAGGGCTGCGCGATAGGCATCGCTGGAAAACAGCCCGTGCAGGTAGGTTCCCATCACCCGACCATCGGCCGAAAGGGCACCATCGGCGCGGCCATCAATGCGGATTGATGGCCGATCGCAATCGGCCCCGGCTGTGCGGCCGAGATGGATCTCGTAGCCTTCCAGTGCAACGCCGTGTTCCAACGACCAGGCGCGGCTGTTGCGCAGGGTCTTTTCCGGCGCCATTTCCGTTTCGACGTCGAGCAGCCCGAGCCCGGCGATCTCGCGGTCGCTGCCCTCGATTCCGAGCGGATCGGTGACGCGTGCCCCCAGCATCTGGTAGCCGCCGCAGATGCCGATCACGCGGCCGCCGCGTCGCACATGGCGCTTGAGATCCTGGTCCCACCCCTGGGCCTTGAAATCCTGGAGGTCGGCGATGGTCGACTTCGAGCCGGGTATGACGACGAGCCCGGCATCGGCCGGAATTGGGTTTCCCGGTTTGACGAAGACGAGATCGACCTCCGGCTCGGCGGCAAGCGGATCGAGATCGTCGAAATTGGCAATGCGCGACAAGACAGGCACGGCGATCTTGAGCGCCCGACCCTCGCCACGGGCCAGTTTTTCAAGAACCACCGAATCCTCTGCCGGCAGCCGCCCTGCCGCCTTCAGCCACGGCACCACGCCGAAACAGGACCAGCCGGTGTAACGACCGATGGCAGCAATGCCATCGTCGAACAAAGTGACGTCGCCGCGAAACTTGTTGATCAGGTAGCCGCTGACCATGCGCCGGTCCTCTTCCGGCAGGATCGCATGGGTGCCGACCAGCGAGGCGATGACACCGCCACGATCGATATCCCCGACAAGCACGACGGGCACATCAGCGCGCGTCGCAAAACCCATATTGGCGATGTCGCCGGCCCTCAGGTTGATCTCGGCCGGCGACCCCGCCCCTTCGACCACGACAAGATCGGCACCGGCTGAAATCTGCTCGAAGCTTTCCATCACCGCGCCCAGCAGCTTCGGCTTCAGCGCCTGGTATTCCCGGCCCTTCGCCTGGCCCGCGACCTTGCCCTGTACGACGATCTGGCTGCCGACATCCGATTGCGGTTTCAACAGCACCGGGTTCATGTGCACCGAGGACGGCACGCGGGCGGCCAGCGCCTGCAGCCATTGCGCCCGGCCGATTTCGCCGCCATCGTCGGAGACGGCGGCGTTGTTCGACATGTTCTGCGGCTTGAACGGCATGACCTTCAACCCGCGATTGGAGGCGAGCCGGCACAGCCCCGCCACCAATACCGATTTTCCGACATCCGAGCCGGTTCCCTGAAGCATGATCTTGCGTGTCATGGCGCCACCGGTAACACCGAATTGACCGCCGGCAAAGGCCTGCTTTGACACGATTTCGCCGCATTTGCGGCGCGTCGATGACAGTCTGTTTCGGTCGCTTACCAAGCTTGTCGAGTTTCTCTCCGAAACTAGCGTAAATGCGACATCCTGTGACGAGTTTGGCATTCATTTTCGCGCGGCGCGAGCCTATATCAGCGCCACCGAAACACACCCGGATCACAACACGTCCGGCCTCTCAAGGTCCATGTCCATGCTGTACATCTTCAGCAAACCAAATTTCGTTCAGATTGCCTGGAATTCCAAGGCACCCGTCAGCCAGTCGCGCGTTCGCAACGTCGTGCTCGATGCTCCCTTTGGGCCGCTCGGATTCATCCGCACGTCCAACGTCGGTTGACCTGCCCCGCCCGTTGATCGGGCGCACTTTTGGCAATGGCTTTGCATTCCAGCAGCTAACGCCTCCTCCTCCAGCCGTCTCCCCCGTGGAGACGGTTTTTTTTGGCCTGATGACCGGGAAACCCGAGGCTCCTTTTTTGTGCATATCGATATCACAAAGCCGCCACGCACTTTTGCGCAACATGCCCGAAAACGCGAAAGCCGCATCGACCTCTTGGCGAGGGATGCGGCTTCCAAAAAACGCTGGTCACTCCGGAAATACACACCGAAGGCTCGCTTCACACCCGGGACGCACTACCTTGATCCGGGCCGGCGGCCGTTTCCCGCCGCGCAACAACATTTAGCCGGACATCGTTACCGGATGGTTATTGAGGATTTAACGAATGATGAATCGCGGCTTTTTTTGAACTTTTTTCGCGACATCGGCAGAAAATGCCGGTGACGCATTCGCGACAGGAAAAGTCCTGATTGCAACAGATCAAAAAAGGGCAGTGCGGCGACCGCTATATTTTGCGGCACTAATTGTCGTAAATGCTTAAATTTGGGCGGCCCGAGGCCCAAAAAAACTCTTCGATCATGTCGCAGACAGACGCCGCCGGCACCCAGACCCCGCCGTTGTCCGATTCAAGAGGTTGATTTCCCAACGAGAATACTTAGGCTTGCAGAGCGGTATAGAGGAGATCCGGCCGGCGACAGGGTTCCGCGGCAAGGACAAAACAAACTCCCATGACCGCCGCAGCAGGGGCTACCCTTGGCTTGTCTTTTGCCGAACCCCAAGCTGCTCATTTGGTTCGGGTGAGCGGGATGCGAGGGCGTCCCCAGGATACCCGTTTGATCGTTGGCTGCAGTTCAAAGACTGGGAGGTCTTGCAACATGAAGAAACTCCTCGCTTCCACCATCCTCGCCGCGGGGCTGTATGCCTTGGCGGGTTCCGCGCAAGCCGCCGAATGCGGAGACGTCAGCATTGCCGAGATGAACTGGGCGTCTGCGGGCGTTGCCGCCCACGTGGACAAGTTCATTCTCGAAAACGGCTATGGCTGCACCGTGACGCTGGTCACCGGCGACACCATGCCGACCTTTGCCTCCATGAACGAAAAGGCCCAGCCGGACATGGCGCCGGAACTGTGGGTCAATGCCGTTCGCACACCGCTCGACGCGGCCATCAAGGAAGGCCGGCTGATCGAAGCAGCCAAGATCCTGAGCGAAGGCGGCGTCGAAGGCTGGTGGATCCCGAAATTCCTCGCCGATGCCAACCCCGACATCAAGACGGTGCAGGACGCGCTCAAGCACCCGGACCTGTTCCCGGCCCCGGAAGATCCGTCCAAGTCCGCCATTCACAATTGCCCGTCGGGCTGGAACTGCCAGGTTTCGACCGCCAATCTCTTCAAGGCGATCGATGCTGAAAAGGCCGGCTTCCAACTGATCGACACCGGCTCCGCCGCCGGTCTCGACGGTTCGATCGCCAACGCCTTCGCCAAGAAGACCGGCTGGCTCGGTTACTACTGGGCACCGACCGCCATCCTCGGCAAGTACGAGATGACCCGCCTCTCCTTCGGCGTCGATCACGACAAGAAGGAATGGGACGCCTGCTCGGCCGTTCCGGATTGCCCGGCCCCGAAGGTCAACTCCTACCCGGTCTCCGACGTCTTCACGGTTGTGACCAAGTCCTTCGCCGACAAGGCCGGCGTCGCCATTGATTACGTCAAGGCGCGCAAGTGGGACAACGGCACGGTCAACAAGGTTCTTGCCTGGATGGATGAGAACCAGGGCACGAACGAGGATGCCGCGAAGCACTTCCTCGAAGAGTTCCCCGACATGTGGACCCAGTGGGTCGCGCCCGACGTGGCCGAAAAGGTAAAGGCTGCGCTCTGATTTCGGCTGATATTGCAGGCGCCCGCATGAAAAGCGGCCGCCTGCATCGGCGCCTTCGCCATCAGGCAAGGGAACCGGTAGGGCGGTCGTTGCTCCTGACGACGAACGGGGGCCATTCGCGTCGCATTCAGTAAAGCGGGCGTCACGTTCCGCTGTCACATTCCTCACGCCGGGACCCGAAGAGGTCACTAGCTAAGTCTGCGCAAGGATCGGCAACGACCGATCCGAAGACGCAGTCGGCGTCATAAGACTTCCGGCCAAGAAGGGGAAAAATATGGCATCCATCTGCAGTGTCTTGCCAGCGTTGCTCTGCAAGTTCCCTGCCATTGACGACGGAACGATCCGGCTCGCGCGCAAGACCATCGACGATGGTTTCAAAGGTTTCGTTCGCTCCTATGGCGACGCCATCGATACGGTTGTGCAACCGCTTCAATGGTTCTTGAACTATCTCGAAGGCGCGTTCGTGGCGTCGCCCTGGATCCTCGTGCTGATCGTCATGGTGGGTGTGGTCTACTACGGCAGCCGCAACGTTAACATCACCATCGGCACGGCGCTGTCGATGATCGCCATCGGCCTCGTCGGCCTGTGGAACGACACGATGATCACGCTGGCGATGGTCACCGTCTGTACGCTGATCTCGATCCTGATCGGCATTCCGATCGGCATCCTGATGGCGCGCTCCGATCGGGTGCAGTCGGTCGTCAATCCGGTGCTCGACGTGATGCAGACGATGCCGAGCTTCGTCTACCTCATCCCGGTGGTCATGATTTTCGGCATCGGCAAGGTTCCTGGCCTGATCGCCGTCGTCATCTACGCCGTGCCGCCGATGATCCGTCTTACCAATCTCGGCATCCGCCTCGTCGACCAGGAAGTGCTGGAAGCCGCCGACGCCTTCGGCTCGTCTGCCTGGCAGAAGCTCAAGAACGTGCAGATGCCGCTGGCGCTGCCCACCATCATGGCCGGCATCAACCAGACCATCATGATGTCGCTGGCCATGGTCGTCGTCGCATCGATGATCGGCGTCGGTGGCCTCGGCAAGAACGTGCTGCAGGCGATCGCCAACCAGTTTTTCACCGTCGGTTTCCTCAACGGTTTCGCCCTTGTCGGTATCGCCATCATTTTTGACCGTACCAGCCAGGCCTTCGGCAGGCGGCTGCAGAAGCATTCGGAGGTTATCCATGGCTAGTCACGCGATCGAGGTGAAGAACCTCTACAAGATCTTCGGCCCCCGCGGCGGCGACTATGTCGACGCTGTCAAGCGTGGCCTCGGCAAGGCCGAACTCAACGAGAAACACGGCCACGTGCTCGGCCTGCAGGACATCAACATCTCGATGCCGGCCGGCGGCGTGATGGTGGTCATGGGGCTTTCGGGCTCCGGCAAGTCGACGCTGATCCGTCACATCAACCGGCTGATCGACCCGACCGCGGGCGAAGTGCTCTATGACGGCGTCGACGTCTGCAAGATGAGTGACAACGACCTGCGCGAATTTCGCCGCCACAAGACGGCGATGGTGTTCCAGAAATTCGCGCTGCTGCCGCACCGGACGGTTCTGGACAACACCGTCTATGGCCTGGAAATCCAGGGCGTCGGCAAGGCGGAAAGCGAAAAGCGCGCGCGCGGCTGGATCGACCGCGTCGGCCTCCAGGGTTTCGAGAACCACTACCCCAACCAGCTGTCCGGCGGCATGCAACAGCGCGTCGGCCTCGCCCGGGCGCTGACCAACGATGCCGACATCCTGCTGATGGACGAAGCTTATTCCGCACTCGATCCGCTGATCCGCGTCGACATGCAGACCGTGCTTCTCGACCTGCAGAAGGAGCTGAAGAAGACCGTCGTCTTCATCACCCACGACCTCGATGAGGCGCTCCGGCTCGGCGACAAGATCGCCATCCTGCGCGATGGCCGCGTCGTGCAGCAGGGAACGGGCCAGCAGATCGTGCTGTCGCCGGCCGACGATTACATCACCGCCTTCGTCAAGGAAGTGAACCGCGGCCGCGTCATCAATGTCGAGACGATCATGCGGCCGCTTTCCGGCAATCCGGAAGGTATGCCGCTGGCGATGGGCATGGTGCTGGAATCGGCGGCACGCGCCATGACCGGCGCCCACGTCAATGCCGCCCATGTGGTCGACGAGAACGGCCGCCCGATCGGCGCGCTCGACCTGCCGACGATCATCTCGGCGATGGTGACGCCCACCAGCCACGAGGACAAGCGGGCCGCCTAAAGCATGTCGCGCAAAAGTGTGCTGCGGTTTTGCGATCACGACATGCATAAAAACAAGAACTTAAAGCGCGGCAAGCGAATCTGAAAGATCGCGACGCGCCTTAAGGCAAGTCCACAATCGAGATCATGGGCGCCCGGCATTTTTTCCGAAAGGAAGTTGCTGGCGCGTCCATCTTGTTTCTGCTCACGGCTCGGGCGGGCATTCGCCGCAGGACGTTCCTACCTGTCACCGCGAGGCCGATGTCAGCCTCGCGTCGATAGAAAGCCGCCGTGTCGCTGGCGCTCAGTTGGTCTTCGTCGTTTCGGCTGCGGCCGGCTCGACGGTGCTTGCGGACGAAAGCGAATCGCTCTTGGCGGGGAAATACTTGTCGAGCAGGCCCATCATCTGGTTGTCGCGCTTCTCAGCGGTCTCGCCGCCCATGACGACGCCGACGAGGCGCTTGCCGTCACGGGTTGCCGAGGTGACCAGGTTATAGCCCGATGCCGTGGTGTAGCCGGTCTTGATACCGTCAGCGCCGGCGTAGCGGTTCATCACACCGTTGTGTCCGCGAAGCTTCATGCCGCGGAATTCGATCCGGCGGTTGGAAAACAGGGCAAACTCTTCCGGGAAATCACGCATCAGGGCGATGCCGAGCGTCGCCATGTCGCGCGCGGTCGTCACCTGCTCCGGATCGGGCAAGCCATTGGCGTTCTTGAATACGGTGCGGGTCATGCCGAGCTGGTGTGCCTTCTCGGTCATCACCTTGGCAAAACCTGTCTCCGTCCCGGCAAGTTGCTCGCCGATGGCGACGGAAGCATCATTGGCCGACAGCACGATCATGCCCATCACGGCTTCGCGCACGGACACGGTGCGCCCGACGCCGACCGCCAGCTTGAACGGCTCCTTGTTGTTGGCATTTTCCGACATCGTCAGCCGCTGGTCCCAGGTCAGCCTGCCGTCGCGAAGGGCTTCGAACGCCAGATAGATCGTCATCATCTTGGTCAGGGACGCGGGGTAGTTCAGTTCATCGGCATTTTCGGCCTCAAGGACCGCGCCTGTCTGCGCGTCGAGAACGAAATGGGCCTTTCCGGCGAAAGCAGAGGACGCACCGCCGAGCAGCAGACCGAGTGAAACCGCGGTCGACGCGAGTGTCCGGAGTGTAAAATGCATGATGTTCTTCTCGTTTGAGGCTATCGATCAGCGCGCGAGATCCGCGGGCAGGCTGGCGACTACATAAGTGCGCCCTTTTACAGTGATCGCCAGCAGGCCGCAATCGCCTGTAGGCTGCGGCCTTTCGTCGTGAACCCCCGCCCAGATTCGGCCATAATGGCTTCGCTCGACGACGGCGTTCCTCCTCGGGGTCGACCCTTCCTAACCGTTGCGCGGCGCGACCGCCCTTGCCCCGAAAGGCCAGCCGGACAGAAAGGGTTTCTCGACGAAACGATAGGTCAGATACGAGGCGACGAGCACGGCGGCCGTTGCAGCGAGGGTCACCAGCGTGGCGAAACCCTGACCGAGCGCCAGCACCGTGTCGCCATCGGCAGCCACATGGGTCGGCACCTTCAGGCCGAAGCGCAAAACCTGCGTCACCACCCAACCGACAATCGAATGGGTCAGGTAGACGCTGTAGCTGACGGTGCCGAGCCATACGAAGAACGGCCACTCGAGAAAGCGGCGCAGGGACGTACCGTCCTGCAGGTTCGCGACGGCCACGATCGTCAGCGCGAAAAGAGCTGGCAAAAGAATCTCGGCCTGAGTACCGCCGAGACCCCAGATTGCCAGGACGACGAGCGCCAGCGTGCCGGCCGCCATTGGCGTGGCCGCCTTTCGGGGAATCCGGACGTGGAGCGAAGCGGCCCATGCCCCCAGGAAAAAGGAAAATATGCAGCGGACGATCGCAAAGACCGGATCGGTCTCAAGCCGCCCTCCCTCCAGGACCAGCAGGACGATGGCCGCCCCAGCCGCCAGAACAAGGCACCAGCGCATTTCCAGCCGCAGAAGCCCCATGGTCAAGGCGAAGATCAGATAGGTCCAGAACTCTACGGAGATGGACCAGCTCGGAATGTTGAACGACAGTTCGTTCAGAACCACGCCCTGCAGCAGGAAGAGATTGGCCAGGAAGGCCTTTGCGTCCGACACGACGAAGGCGGGGCTGTTGGAAACGATGCCGGTCCTCTGTTCGAAGATGTATTTGAGGCATTCGATGCCAAGGAAGATCAGAAGGGTGAACAGATGGAGCGGATAGAGCCGCCAGAATCGTCGGCGCTGGAAGCTTGCAACGTCCGCAGGCGTCGATAATCGGTTGGCGTAATTGAGAGCAATGACGAAACCGCTGAGCACGAAGAAGAAATCGACCATCAGGTAGCCGTGCCGGATGAAGGCGTTTTCACTCAGCAAACTACCGTAGCGGAAATGGTGCAGGGCAACGGCAAGCGCTGCAAACCCCCGCAAGGATTCCAGCGCCAGAAGCTTGGGTTTCTTCGCCATTGGGGAGAATGCTCCATCCCAGACGGCTAACGCCGCCGTTTCATCTCGTTGCGCCGGAAATTTGGATTTTCTGCTTCGAAGGAGGCAGGCTTCGCAAGGACAGTCCTGCCGCAGTTTTGCCCGGGAAGGCTTAAAATCCGGTAATTGGGGCGTCGCAAGGCGCCAGGCGGCATCCGGCCTTGCTTGGCGCGGCATCGTCGAGGACATCTTGCGCGATGTCGCCGGGGCTCATCGAGGTCGCGTTTCATTCGAGCTTAACCGAATTGTTCCATATTCCAGCGCAGGTCCCAGCCCGCGCCATGGCAGCAGACAGGGGCCGCGATACAGGAGGCGGCGCCATGTCGGCGATGCCCTGCCCCAACACTTTCGGCGCCTCATGCAACGACCTTCCGCCACCGCAGACTTTCCGACAGGCCGGCATCAAATACCGGCGCCGGCAAGCTACGACGCCGGACTGGCGCAACTGACCCGGCATCTGGCTTCGCTTCTGTCCGGCCTCGGGCTCTTTCTGATGGTCTTCACGCTCATGCCCTTTCAGGGCGCGATGGAGACCGATCCGAATGCGGCCAACGACGGCAACATCATCAATCAGGTCGGCTACATCGTGCTCGGCGCGGTCTACCTGTTCGCGATGCTACTGGTGGTCGACAAACGGGTGCTGGCGCGGCTTGTCTCTCCTGCCTGGGTGGCGATCTTCGCCATCGCTTACTTCTCCTGCCTGCAGTCCTACGATCCGGCAGCCTCTGCCCGCGGGCTGACGCTCAGCCTCGTGGCGATGATCATGGTGGCGGGTGTGCTGGTGCTGCCGCGCAGCGAAGAGGATTTCGTTCACGCGGGCGCAAATGCCATCCTGCTCCTTGTTCTAATCGACTATGCGGCGCTCATCGTGGCGCCGAACCTCGCAATTCACTCGGCCGCCGGCGGCGAACCCTGGCATGCCGGCTTCTGGCGCGGACATCTGCTGCACAAGAACGTCTCGGCGCCCGTCTTTTCCATCCTGTGCATGTTCGGCATCTATTGCCTGCGCGCCGGCGCCCCGCTTCGCGGCTGGGCCATCACCCTGCTCTCCATCAATTTCGTGCTTCACACCGGCTCGAAAACGACCATCGGCTTCCTGCCGATCGCGATTGCGCTGGTGCTTGCCGGGCGCGCCCTTCGCAGCCCGGGCCTGATGATCGTCGCTCACCTCGTCATGTCGGTGCTGGTCTTCGGGCTGACCCTCGGCACCATCTATTCCGACGCCCTGCTTTCGGCGACCAAGGCGATCATCGACGACGCCACCTTCACCGGCCGCGACGACATCTGGAAGTTCGCCAGCGACAGCATCGCCGAACATCCGTGGTTCGGCCAGGGCTACTCCAGCTTCTGGCTCTCGCCTGTCATCATGGGGCTCGAGGCGAATTTCGAAGCGAACTGGGACGTGCGCGGCATCGTCGCCGGCCACAACAGCTACCTCGACGCGGCGTTGACATTCGGTCTGCCTGGCGGCATCGCGATCAGCCTGCTTCTCTTCGTCAAACCGCTCTTCGACTATATCCGCGCTTCGCGCCGCCCGGAGGGACGCGCCTTTGCCGACTTCTGCGTCATGGTCGTGATCTTCATGACCTACAACGCCATGCTCGAAAGCTTCTTCCTCAACCGCGCCGACCCGATGTGGCTGCTGACGGCGCTCGCCATCTTCGGCCTCGGGCTTGCCGGGCGCATGGGGCTCCGCCGCCAACAATAGTCACCGGTCGGTCGCACGGATGCTTGCAAAGACATAAAGATATCTTTATATCTCATTGCATTCATTCTAGCCGGGAAAAACCGATGACCCTTGCCGCCAATGTTCTGTCTGATCTCATCGCCGAAAAGGGCGTTCTTCTTGCCGATGGCGCCACCGGAACCTCGCTGTTTGCGATGGGCCTCGAAGCCGGCGAAGCACCGGAGATCTGGAACGAGACCCGGCCGGAGAACATCACCAAGCTGCATCAGGACTTCGTCGATGCCGGCGCCGACATCATCCTCACCAATTCCTTCGGCGGCACCCGCCACCGCCTGAAGCTGCACCACGCCCAGGATCGTGTCCACGACCTCAACAGGCGCGCAGCCCAAATCGCCCGCGCCGTAGCCGACAAGGCGCCGCGCAAGGTCATCACCGCAGGCTCGGTCGGCCCGACCGGCGAACTGCTGATCCCGCTCGGCGCGCTGTCCTACGAGGATGCGGTTTCGGCATTCGTCGAGCAGATCGAAGGCCTGAAGGCCGGTGGCGCCGAAGTCGCCTGGATCGAGACCATGTCCTCGCCGGACGAGATCCGCGCCGCCGCAGAAGCTGCCGCCAAGGTCGGCCTGCCCTATGTTTATACCGGCTCGTTCGACACCGCCGGCAAGACCATGATGGGTCTGCATCCGAAGGATATCCACGACGTCGCCAAGGATCTCGGCGATGGCCCGGTCGCCGTCGGCGCCAATTGCGGCGTCGGCGCCTCCGACATCCTCTCCTCGCTGCTCGACATGACCGCGGCAAAGCCCGAGGCGACCGTGATCGTCAAGGGCAATTGCGGCATTCCGGAATTCCGTGGTTCCGAGATCCATTACTCCGGCACACCGCCGCTGATGGCGGAATATGCGCGGCTGGCAGCCGACGCCGGCGCCAAGATCATCGGCGGTTGCTGCGGCACCACCTGCGACCACCTCGCCGCCATGCGGGTCGCCCTCGACGAGCATTCGCTACGCGAACGCCCGTCGCTCGACGTGATCATCGAAAGGATCGGTCCGTTGCGTAACAAGACCGCCAATGAAGGCCCATCGGCACCGGCCCGCGAGCGCCGCAGCCGCCGCGGCTGAGAAGGCCTCCGATCGGACAGAAAAAGCGCTCCGGCATCATCCGATCCGGAGCGTTTTCATTTTCGGTGTTCTGACCCAACACGCGCAGGCGCTTGCTCCAAAGCAAGGTCAGTCGGCGCCGTCGCAGGTGATGCAATATCGGCGGGTCGGGATTGGCACCTCGCGCTCGGACACCTCGCCATCTTCAGCGGCACCGACAAAGGTCATGTCGCTGTGCTGTCGATGCCCGACGGCGCCCGCGAAAATCAGGCGCTTCTCTTCATTGCACCGCCGCTCTGCAGATGCTGGCGCCATGCCGCGAGCCCGACCTCGATATTCTTGCGGCCGAAGCCGACACGAAAGCGATCCTGCGCGACCGGCAGCAGATCGGAGACGAAAAGGCTCGAAGGCAACAGCAAGACCCCCGCCTCCTCCACCAGTCGACGGCAATGGGTCTCGACGCCGTCGGACCCGAGATAGCGGGCAAAGCCGACGCAGCCACCGTCCGGCTCGCGCCACTCGTAAAGGTCGTGGAATTCGGCAAAGAAGGTACCGAGCTTTTGAAGGTTTTCGGCGCAAAGCGCACGATTGCGGTCAAGCAAATGCTCGCGCGCCTTGAGCGCAATGGTCGCCAGCACCTCCGACGGGCGCGAATTGCAGATCGACAGGTAGTGCTTCATCTTCTCCATGCGCCCGAGCAGGGCATGGTCGCGGCAGGCGATCCAGCCGATGCGCAGGCCCGGCAGCCCGTAGGCTTTCGACATGACGTTGAGCGAAATGCCGCGCTCGAACAGTTCGGCCGCCTGCGGCAATCTCAGCGCCGGGTCGCGCTCCAGCCCACGGTAGACTTCGTCGCTGAAGAGATGGATGCCGCGTTCGGCGCAGAGTTCGGCGAGCGCCTTGAATGTCTGCTGGTCGGCGATCGATCCCGTCGGGTTGTTGGGGAAATTGACGGCGATCAGTTTTGTGTTCGGCTTCAGCGCGGCGCGTATGTCGGCGATATCCAGGCGCCAGTTGTTTTCCGGGCGCAGCGGAACGCCGGTGACGGAGGCCGCGATCGTGACCGGCAACGTCTCCATCGACTGGTAGTTCGGCACGGTGACGATGGCATGATCCTCAGGCCCGAGCAGAGCCAGCATGGCGCAGTAAAGCCCTTCCTCCGCGCCTGCAAAGCAGAGGATGTCCGCAGCAGAAAGCCCCCGATAGGTCGATGCAATGGCCGCGCGCAAGGCCGGCGCACCGTAGGTTTCGGTATAGCCGAGCGTCAGCTTGTCCCAGGCCTCCCGGTCCGTATCGTCGGAAAGCGCCAGCAACTCGCCCATACCAATGGTTTCGGCATCACTTGCCGTCATATGATGGCGCGCCTTGAACTCCCAACGGGAGAAATGCGTTTCGAGACGGAAATCTGGCAAGGTGGTCATATCGGGTCCTCCACTCGCTGCGTCCGGCGGACGGGCGAAATCATGGTCTTCTTGGTGATCAGGAAGCGTCGCTGCGGGCAGCGGCAAGATAGTTGTAGATCGAGGCGCGCGAGGTGCCGATCAGGCTGGCGAGATGGTCGACGGCGTTGCGGGTCTTGAACAGACCACGCTCTTCCAGTGCCGCCACAAGAGCGACGCGATCAGTCCGCTTCAGCGCGGAAAGCGCCAGGCCCCGTTCCTTCAGCCAGTCATGCAGCGAGGCGTTGATCTCCTCGCGCCAGTCGCGCGAAAACAGCGCCTGCGGCCGCGGCTGCGCAGCACCGGCAAAGGCGGAAAGCAGCTTGACGGCGCTGTCGATCATCGAAACGTCGAGATTGATGCAGAGCAGCCCCGCCGCTTCGCCCCTGGCATCGCGCAGCACCGCCGAGACGGACTTGACGCGCCGGCCGTCGGCGCCGGTCTTCTCATAGGGCCCGAGCACGCTTTCTTCGCCCGAGACCGAGCCGAACTCTTCCTCGATCAGCGAATCCTCGCCGACAGTACGGCCGGAGGATGCATTCCAGATGGCGGCAACGGTGCCGCTTCTCAAGTCATGCAGCACGACCTCGGCATGCGGATAAAGCAAGGCGCTGATGGCCGCGGCCGTTGGCGCGTGCGGAGCGATGTCGAAGGCGATGGCGGGTTCTATGTTCATGCGACAGGCATGATTGATTCTAGACTTTTTGTCAATTCTTGACATTTTATTTATATCAAATATTCACCGATGCTTGCGCACACGGGCGGCCTGTCCTATCCCCGGAGAACATGAGATTCGCCTGGAGACACTGACATGAACGCCGGACTCGCTTCCTTCCCCGACAGGGACACCGTTGCCGACAAGCTCTCGGCATTTGGCGAGGCGGATCAGGCCTTTATCAGGTTGCTGATGGAAAATCCCGAGCAGGACGATCGGCTGCTGGATGGCCTTTACCGCTATCTCGATATCGCCTCCGAAGCGCCCTTTCTCAATACGCTGAAGCTCGACAAGCTCGGACAGTGGCTTGGCAACGAGACACCCGCCCGACTGCAGATGCGGCTGATGGAAGCCGCCCGCGCGAGCCAACACCCGGCTTACCAGGCGTTTAGAACCGGGTTGACGAAATCCGGCGGCCTGGAGCGAGCGTTTCCCAAGGCCTGAGTTTAGACATTTAACAAAGTACGTTAGGGCTCGGCCCAATCGCAATGAACCTTTGACCTAGCTGGCTGCCCCCCGCGCATTACTGCTGATCGCACCACGTCCCTCATTCCTGTGCTTGTCACAGGAATGAGGGACGTGGTGCGATCAGCGGACAAGGAAACGGCACCTTTAATCAGGACAATGGTTGCCGACATCGCACTATCACCTTTGGTCAACCAGGCCCTTGAACTCCCGCCGCCTACCGATCGGACCAGGCGCAGCGCAGGCTACGTCAGACGATGGCGGCAGCCGGATGAGGGGCTGCGCCAAACGTCCTGGTCGAGGCTATCGCGCCGAAATCCGCGCCGCCCCTCAATTGGCCGAACCGCCACCGCCCGAAAGCCCCTTGGTAAGCCGCACCAGATTGACGAACTCGCCGCGGTAGCCGAACGCATCCGCCCCCTTGGCCGCTGCCGCCAGATCGATGACGGCGTCATAGGAATAGTCCGTGAGCGCCGTCACGCCAGAAAGCTTCTGCCCGAATGCCGCCACGGCCACCGAGAAGCGGACATCCTTGGGCGCCTCGACGAGTGCAGGCACGGCATTCGCCTCGGTCACCGGCGTGGTGATCAGTTCGCTGCCTTCGCCATCCGGCTTCTTGTAGCGGATTTTCAGGAAGGCGAGTTCGCCGTCCTTCGCCGTCACATCGCCGGCCGGCTTTTCGGCGGCCTTGTAGCGCAGGTCGTCGTTCAGCACCGCCGGGCTGCCCTTCGGCGTCACCTCGTAGATCGCCGTGACGCTGTGGCCGGAGCCTATGTCGCCGGCATCCACCTTGTCGTTGTTGAAATCCTCGCGTTTCAGCGCCCGGGTCTCGTAGCCGATCAGCCGGTATTCGGCGATCGCCGCAGGGTTGAACTCCACCTGTAGCTTGACGTCCTTGGCAATCGGGAACAGCGACGAGCCCGCCTCCTCCACCAGCGTCTTCTGCGCTTCCGCCAGCGTGTCGATATAGGCAGCCGTGCCGTTGCCGTTCTGGGCGATCGTCTGCATCAGCGCGTCGTTGTAGTTGCCGCGACCGAAGCCCAGCACCGACAGGAAGATGCCGCTCTTGCGCTTCGCCTCGATCATCTCTTTGAGTTCGTCATCGCTGGCAGGACCGACATTGAAATCGCCATCGGTCGCCAGCATCACGCGGTTGACGCCGCCCTTGACGAAGGCCCTCTCGGCCAACCGGTAGGCGGCATCGATGCCCTCGGCACCGGCCGTCGAGCCACCGGGCTGCAGCGTGTCGATTGCCGAAAGGATCTTCGCCTTGTCCTTCACCGCGGTCGGCTCCAGCACCGTACCGGCATTGCCGGCATAGGTGACGATCGACACCGTATCTTCCGGCTTCAGTTTCTCGACCAGCAGCCGGAAGGCACCCTTCAGAAGCGGCAGCTTGTCCGGCTCGTCCATCGAGCCGGAAACGTCGATCAGGAATACGAGGTTCGCCTTCGGCGCCTCTGATGGCACGACGTCATAACCCTTGATCGCCACATGCATCAGCCGCGTGCCGCCGTTCCACGGTGTCGGCGTCACCGTTACCGTTGCCTTGAACGGTTCGGTGGCGCTCGCCGGGCGCGGCCAGTCGTATGGGAAGTAGTTGACCATCTCTTCGACGCGCACCGCATCGCGATCCGGCATCTGGCCTTCCATCAGCGAGCGCCGCACGAAGGCGTAAGACGCCGTGTCGACATCGACCGAGAAGGTCGAAACCGGATCGGTGGCGACGCTCTTGACCGGGTTGCTGTCGGCCTTTTGGAAGCGGTCACGGTTTTCCTGCGCAGCGGGCTGCATCTCCTGCGCAATGACGGGTGCCGGCAGGTAGGTCATCCGCCCTTGCGCGCCGCCTTCCGCCGAAAGCGGTGCGGGGTTGTCGCTCATCATCTGGTTGGACATCGCGTCCGCTTCGGCCTCGACGGCGGGTGCCGGGCTCGCGGCTTGCGGTGCGGACTGGGCTTCGACTGTCTTCTGCTCGCGGGGGCGGTCAAGCAACCTGGCAATATCCGGGTCGCCGGCCGGTGCCTGTACCTGAGTGTCGGGACCAACCGGCTCCGGGGCCACGAGGCCGGAGGTGTCCTGCTTCTTTGCAGCAGCCCGGCTTTCGTCCACCGCTGTTGCAGTCGGAGATGGCTTCTGCTGCGGAACAGCCTTCTGCTTCGGCACCTCCTTCACCGCAATCTCCGTACCGATATCACCCGGCAGCGTCGTGTTGCGCGTCAGTTCCAGCGTCAGGAACGCGGCGGCGGGGATAACCAGCAGCGTGGCAAGTGCCGATCCGGCAAGCAGTTTCCTGTTCATGATGGGGCTCCATATCCGGTTGAAGATGGAGCTTTGACGAACCGGCATTGCCGATCCTTGGGTGGTGGCCGAATTTTCTTCAACCGCATCGAAGGCCTGCATGGCAGCGGTGAGCGCACGGGCGCGTGCCTCGTTCGAAACTTTTGGCGGGGTCAGTCCGGAGAGCTTGTCGAAATCGTCGGTCATGATCACACGGCCTCCTTGCCAAGCAATGTCTTCAGCCGCTTGCGCGCCTCGTGCACATGCCAGGACACGGTCGCTTCCGAGCAACCCAGCACGTCGGCGGCGGCGGCATGGCTCATCCCCTCGGCATAGACGAGCAGCACCGCGTCACATTGTTTTTCCGGCAAGGCCCTCACAGCCGTCCAGAGCGCCTCCTGGCGCTCGTCCTCGCCCGTCTGACCGCCGCCGAGAACCGCTTGCTCGCTGGCATAGGCCTGCATCCTGCAGGTGTCGCGCATCTGGCGGCGCTTGTGGTCGCGCGCAGCGTTGAGCGTAAGGGTGTAGAGCCAGGTGCGAAAGCGGCTGGTGCCGCGAAAACCGCGGATGGCCGAACCGAGCCGCACACAGACATCCTGGGCGATGTCTTCCGCATCAGCCGCATTGCCCGACCAGCGCCAGGCGACGGCATGGACAAAATCATAGTGCCGCTCGACCAGTTGGCCGAACGCTCGTCTGTCTCCAGACACTGCTTTGTCGACGAGTTCAGCGTCCAATGGCGTGCCCGCTCCCACCTGTTTCAAACCTTAGACGTTGCACGGCGACGATTCCTTGGGGCCGTCACGAAAAAATCGTCGCGGCCTCAAAGAAAATACTAGCGCGGGAATTTTCCGACGACGGCAATCATCGGCCCCATCGGGAACAGACGGTCGTGCCGGTTGATATCGGGCGCGTAGAGGCTGGAGATCGTGCCATCGAGAAACAGCGCGTTGGGGCAGTCGAGTTCGTCGAGGAACAGCGTCGCGAAATCGTGAAACCGCACCGGGCGTTTCGAGACGGCGAACACCACCTCGCCCGCTGCCGTCACGCCGACGCCGTTGCGGGTTTTCAGGCTGGCGCTGTCGGGCAGGAAACGCGGATGTAACGCCCCGTCGATCACCAGCATCGGGCCGGACTGTGTGGCGAACCGCGGTGCAATCCTGGCATCGCGATAGGCGTCTGCCGCCATCACGCCGGCCTTGCCGCCATCGATGTAGAAGACGCCGTTCGGCAGCAGATGGAAATTGCCCCAGCCGGTGTTGGTGTTGAGCGGCGCCTGCTCCCGTCCCTCCTCGATATGGAGGCCCACCGGCGACAGGTCGTCGTGGTACATGCCGCCGTTCATCGCAAACAGCATGTATTCGTCGCGGTGGCGCAGTTCCAGCGACAGCGCCCGGAACGAGCGGAAGGGAACGCCCGCCTGGTCCTTGTTGTAGAGGCGGATGTCATTCTCGGCCGGGTCGACGGTGCAGGCGATATAATCCTGCCCGAGATGGCTGACGTCACGGCAGGCGCCGAGCGCCGGGCCGGCAAGGCCAGCGGAGAGAACGGCACCGATGAGGAAGGGTTTTGGGAAAAGCGGCATGGCGAAAGGTCCAATCGAATCAGACACCAAGCATGCCCGAGATTGCGGCGGTTCTGGCGCAGAGTTGAATAAATGCCACCGCAACCTATCCTGGCAACTCTGCAACTCGAATCATGGCACCAGAACACGACAGGCGCTTCGGTTCGGGACCAAAGTCAGAGGTCGGTGCGGGCGCACAAGGGGAACGCAGCCATGACCGAGTGCGGTGAGATTATCCAACTGCCCGGGGGACTCGCCATGTGACGGCAGGCTCCTATCAAATTGCAACGACACCTGGATCAGCGGACACCTTTGCCGTACTAGTTGACAATTTTCGCCGACATAGCGCCAAAGTTTTGCTCGCAGCTTTCTGTGTGTTGAGCGCATCATGCAATTCGGCAAGTTCAAGGAAAGAGGAGTGCTCGGCATACTGGCTAGAAGTATGGAACACTCGTTCCGACCCACAGAAATGGGCATACGTAGACCTGTCTCATTATGCGCAACTCGGAGCCCATCCAGACATCCCCGGTTTTTCTTCAAAGGATATAGCTGCCAACTTCGCGGCGCTGGCAATCAAGAACAAACAAGGGCTCGATGCATTGAAGCTGACGACCGCATCCGAGGATATGCGGAAGCTCCATAGGGCAGGATCAATACGCGACTCTGTAGCGCGCTTTTATGGCGTCACGGTCCCATTATCCGGTGCCGGTCCTCATGACAAATGCATCTACGGCGAAGCATCTGTCGTCTGCCTTCCCGGCCTAACGCGCGAGTTGTTGCCGAAAGCGGAAAAGATGCAGCAATATCTCGCAACCGCCATCCGCGCACATCGTCTCGGGGACGTTCCCTGTACAGGTTCGATCAAAGATTTCGGCAATCCCAACTTTCGCTAAAGAACTCGCAGACGCCATCGACGTCGTCAGCCGCCCATGAGCAGCCCCATGGCGATGACAAGACCGTAGCATCCGGCCGCCGCGGCAAGAGCGAAAATCATGCAGAGACAGGCAAATCCGCCTACGCCCGCAAGCAGATAGGATTTAGCATCGCGGTCGAGCACATCCTGCGATAGCGAGATGAGCAGCCGTTTTTCACGCAGGGTCGTCGCAAGCTTAACCGCATGGCGCTTGGCCTCCTTCTGCACCTCGCCATAATTGTTGCCAATTGCCCAGATGGTGAAGAACAGGCCGAGGGCGCTGACCGTGAGGGCGAATTTCCGGAGAATGTCGATCGCGTTGGGAAGCAGGTCGCCGGCCAATACAGAGCGATCCACCAGCGCGTCGAACCCTGTGATGCAGGCGACGATCACAGCCGCATGGCCGGCGCCGATTGCCAGCAGACGTTTGAAAGCATCCTCCAGGATCTGGCTGTTGGCGGCGTGAATGCTGTTAAGCCGAGAGATCTGCGCTTCCACGTCCTCACGCGAAAGCTGCGGAGGATAGTTGCTCACGGATACGACTGGGCTGCCTCTCATACGATGAACTCCAACGCCACGCCGTCCAGATCGGTATAAATTCGATAATATTATCTTTCCACGACAACTCTAATTTTAGTCATTTTGGAGATTTGCACCATCTTTGCGCGCCAGAGCCGGGCGTGATCGATCAAAGGCTGAGCGCGGCCATGTGAAAGTGTAGCTGATCGGGCGAATAGCGATAGTCCCGCCCAACGGGACAAGCATCGCGGGAAAGACATCCGCGCTTGAGACAGCCGTTCCTGCCCGCCTCGCTCCGCAGATGGCCGCGACAACGGCCGACATCGAATTGCAGGCGCTCGAGCGCGCCGGCGGGACAGGCGGAAACACAAGGCTTTTCCACGCAAGCGTCGCAGGGATGCGCGGTCAACCGACCGCCATCGACGGACAAGGATTTGTCGAAAGCCAGTGCACCACGATAGCCATGCCAGAGACCGTAGTGTGGATGGATGAGAATGCCTGATGGCGAGGCCCTCAGCCCTTCCGCGCGCATCGCCCATTGCTGGAACGGCTGCCAGGGCGGGTCCGACGGGAAATAGGCCGTCGCGCCGATTGCAAGGGCGATCTCGCCGATCACCACCTTCGACCAGGTGTCGAGCGGGTCGGCGCCGCCACGATCCGGCGCGTCCTCGCGCCAGCGCACGAACGGCTGCCAGAGCGAGCCGCCGACATTGCCGATCAGCGCCACGCTTGCGGCCGGGCGGCCATCCGCCAGCAATGGTGCTGCATCGACGGAAGCAAAGTTCAGCGTGCCGCGCAAAAAAAGTCCGTGCGGCTCAAGAGCCGCACGGACTGCGTCTAGTCGAATTTCCGCAGATGCGGATGGCGCCGTCATTTCGGTTTCGGCCCCTGTAGATCGTAATGCGGGCGCCAGACCTCCTTCTGGATCATGTCAGCCACCTGCGCCGCGCCGCCTTGCTCCCTGGCTCGCTCGGGACCCTTTCAGGTGAAAGCGTCGGGCATCGAATCTTTGCGCTCGGCGATAAAGGCCTTCAGCGCGTCGTCGATCGCGGGATCAAGGTAAGGCGCCTCGTAATGCTCCAGCCAGCTGCGGCAAAGAGCATTGGCACGCTGCTCGATACGCTTTTCGCCTTCCACTTCCCACTGTTCGTAGGAGTTGTTGTCGGCAAGCGGCGACCGGTAGAACGCGGTCTGGAAGTTGGCCTGGGTGTGGGCGCAGCCGAGGTAATGGCTGCCCGGGCCGACTTCGCGGATGGCGTCGAGCGCCTGGGCGTTTTCGGAGAGATCCACGCCTTCGGCCATCTTCTGCATCATGCCGAGCTGGTCCTGGTCGATCATGAACTTCTCGTAGGAAGAGATCAGACCGCCTTCGAGCCAGCCGGCCGCATGCAGGACGAAATTGGTGCCGGCAAGCAGCGTCATGTTGAGCGTATTGGCCGATTCATGCGCGGCCTGCGCGTCCGGAACCTTGGAGCCGCAAAGCGAACCCCCGGTGCGGAACGGCAGCTTCAGACGGCGGGCGAGCTGTGCCGCGCCATAGGAAACCAGCGACGGCTCCGGCGTGCCGAAGGTCGGCGCACCCGACTGCATCGAGATCGACGCCGCGAACGTGCCGAACAAGACAGGCGCGCCCTTGCGGATCAGCTGGGTGAAGGAGGCACCGGCCAGCACTTCGGCCAGGATCTGAGTCAGCGTGCCGGCAACAGTCACCGGGCTCATGGCGCCCGAAAGGATGAAGGGCGAGAGAACGCAGGCCTGGTTGTGACGCGCATAGACCTTGAGCGCACCCACCATGGTTTCGTCAAAAACCATCGGCGAGTTGGCGTTGATCAGGTTGAGCGTGACGCAATTGTTTTCGACGAACTCGTCGCCGAAGACGATCTTCGCCATGGCGATCGTGTCTTCGGCGCGCTCGGGCGCCGTCACCGAGCCCATGAACGGCTTGTCGGAATATTTGATGTGGCTATAGACCATATCGAGGTGACGCTTGTTCACCGGGATATCGACGGGCTCACAGACCGTACCGCCGGACGAGTGCATCGACGGCGCCATGTAGGCGAGTTTCACGAAATTGCGGAAGTCCTCGATCGTCGCATAACGCCTGACGCCTTCGAGATCGCGCACGAAGGGGGGGCCATAGACCGGCGCGAAGATCGTCGCCTTGCCGCCGACCTGGGCGCTACGGGCCGGGTTGCGGGCGTGCCAGGTAAATTCCGACGGCGCCGTTTTCAGAAGCTCGCGGCAAAGACCCTTCGGAAAGTGGACGCGCTGGCCGCGCACGTCGGCACCCGCCTGCTTCCAAAGCTCCAGCGCCTCGGCGTCGTCACGGAACTCGATGCCGATTTCCTCAAGGATAATATCGGCGTTGCGCTCGATGAGCTCCAGGCCCTCTTCGTCCAAGACCTCATATTCGCGAATCTTGCGCTGGATGTAAGGCAGCGACGGCCCCGGGCCGCCGCCGGTGCGCGAGGCACGCCGTGCCGCCGCTCCCCGCCCCTCGCCACGCGAGCGGCGACCGCCACCCTCAACCGCGTCCTGTTCTGTCACGTCGCTCATGTACTCATTCCTCTCCCGCGCATTTCTTGATCTTGCGCCTTGAAGCACCAGTTGGCCCTAATGCTACCAAGCCGCAGGGACTGTACGGGTCTCAATGCGCCAACGAGTGGCGCAACTCGAACACTGCGATCTGCGTCATCGCCGTCCAAAAACCGCATGGCGCGAATATATTGTTTTTGTTAAGAATATACAGGCCTCGAAAGAAGCTGCTCGTCCGTCGCTTTTTGTCATATGCGACGTCGCTTTCGAAAACAGATTTTTACACGTCGACCGCTATTGATTGTTGAACGTGTCCGGATTTTAGCCCGGCCGTGCCAGGAACCGAGGAACCCTACTATGGCAGACGATGAAATCATTCTCGAGGACCTTTCCGACGAGGAACTTGTGCAGCAGATGCATGACGACCTCTATGACGGCCTCAAGGAGGAGATCGAGGACGCAACCAACATCCTGCTCAAGCGTGGTTGGACGCCCTACGACGTCCTGACGCAGGCACTGGTCGAAGGCATGCGCATCGTCGGCGTCGACTTCCGCGATGGCATCCTGTTCGTGCCGGAAGTGCTGCTGTCGGCCAACGCGATGAAGGCGGGCATGTTCATCCTGCGGCCGCTTCTCGCCGAAACCGGCGCACCGAAGCTCGGCAAGATGGTGATCGGCACCGTCAAGGGCGACATTCACGACATCGGCAAGAACCTCGTCGGCATGATGATGGAAGGCGCCGGCTTCGATGTCGTCGACCTCGGCATCAACAACCCGGTCGAAAACTACCTGGAAGCGATCGAACGCGAGCAGCCCGACATCCTCGGCATGTCGGCGCTCCTGACCACGACCATGCCCTACATGAAGGTCGTGATCGATACGCTGAAGGAAAAGGGACTGCGTGACGACTACGTCGTTCTCGTCGGCGGCGCGCCGCTCAACGAGGAATTCGGCAAGGCCGTCGGCGCCGACGCCTACTGCCGCGACGCGGCCGTCGCGGTCGAGACAGCCAAGGACTTCATGAAGCGCAAGCACAACCTGCTCGCTGCCGGCTGAGTCTGGTTCATCAACAAGAAAGCCGGCCGCAGCAATGACGCTTGCGGCCGGCTTTTTCATTTTCAGGGCATCAGTTGGCGGCGTTGGCCACCTTCTTGCCCGCAGACTGTGTCGCGTTGACGGTGTTTGCGGTATCCTGACCGATGCCGCGGATGGTGTTGCCGCAGGCACTGAGCGTCGTCAAAGCAACAAGGATGACACTGACGGTCGCAATGGTTTGTGCTTTCATGGCCAGCTTCCTTCACATTGATGGGTAAGTGGAATCGAGATGGAAAATGTATCGCGCACAATAGAACGCACACAACCGGAAAAAGTTCACGTCATCGGTTGCGGCGCGATCGCGCGCGAAATTCTTGCCGTCTGTCGGGCCAACAGGCTCGATCATGTTGACCTCGCCTGCCTTCCCGCCATCTGGCACAACACGCCCGACAAGATCACCCCTGGGGTCCGGGAAGCGATCGCCAAGGCTCGGCAGGAGGGCTTTCAGCGCATCTTCATCGCCTATGCCGATTGCGGCACCGGCGGCCATCTCGACCGGCTCTGCGAGGAGGAAAAGGTCGAGCGCATCCCCGGCCCGCACTGCTATTCCTTTTTCGCCGGCAACGAGGATTTTGCCGGCCGCTGGGACGACGACCTGACCGCCTTTTTCCTCACCGACTTCCTGGCCCGCCAGTTCGAGGCCTTCGTCGTCGAACCGCTCGGCCTCAAGCGTCACCCGGAACTCCGGGACATGTATTTCGGCCATTACCGCAAGCTCGTCTACCTCTCGCAGCAGGAGGACGAAGCGCTGCAGGCAAAGGCGAAGGAGGCTGCCGACTATCTCGGCCTCGAATACGAATACCGCTTCACCGGCTATGGCGACCTGACGACATCGCTGCTGCGCGCCTGATCGCGCAATCAGCCAGCACTGGTGACTGACCCGGTCAAAATGGTCCGTTTGACCGTCAGCTCGCGAGCAGGATGGAAAGCTCCCCTGGCTTTTCCCCGGGGCCAGCGCCGGTCGGCCCGCGCCACGTGCCATCGAAGAGCGAGACGGTATTCCGGCCGCCGCGCTTTGCCTCATAAAGTGCGGCATCCGCCGCCCGAAGCAGGTCTTCCAGCGAGGCTTCGTTCGGTTTTCCCAAGACGACGCCAAGGCTTGCGGTGACGACCTGCCCATCGGCAAGGCCGCGGTTGCGGATGCCGAGCGCCTCGATCGCCACCCTTATCCTCTCGGCCATGTCGCGCGCATCTTCCCGTTCGACCTCGCTCATCAGCACCAGGATCTCCTCGCCGCCGAAGCGGAAGGTTTCGCCCGCCCCGGCCACCTCGCGCAGGATGCGGCGACAGACGGCCCGCAGGCAATCGTCGCCTTCGATATGGCCGTGAACGTCGTTGAACAGCTTGAAGCGATCGATATCGAGCATGATCACCGCCACCGTGGCCGCAGCGCCTTGCTCGTTCCAGATCGTCTGGCGAACGCGCGCCAGCGAATGGCGGTTGAGGAGACCTGTCAGTTCGTCGCGTTCGGATTTGCGCTCCAGCTCCGCGTGCAGCAGGCTGCCGCGCAGCTGATGGAGGAAATTGAGCCGGTCCTTGTGCTCCATGAAATAGGCGCTCATTGCCAGGAAGATCGCCAGCGTCACGTAGAACGTGACGATGCCGGTGTAGACGACATCGTCGAAAGCCCCACTCAGCTTCGTCGTCGTAAACTGCACGGCGGACATCAGCACCAGCCCGATCATGATCGTCAAGAACCGAGGCCGGAGCGCAATGACGAAGAACAGGAACGCCGCAACATTGCCGTTCTGGTAGACGAACAGATAGGGGCTGTTGCTGAAGACGGCGACCGACATCGGCAGCGACACGCCAAGCACGGCGACGGAAATGGCAAGGAGATCGTAGTTGCGCGCGCTCGGCCAGCGCCGGAGTGCCAGCACGCTGATCAGGGCAAAGGGCGTGAAGATGCCGAACCGAACGAGGACAAGCTGCCAGAACACATCCGGCATCATCGTCGCGTCGCCGAAATACACGCTGTCGTAGATGAGCGTCCCGATCACCGCCCAAACGACGGCAAGCCTGACGCGGCTTGTGGCGTAGTCGCGCAGGAAAGCCGCCTCGATATCGCGCGAAAAGCGCAAGAATCTGAACCCGCGGCCGATCTGGCGGTCAACGTCCCCTAGCGTCACGACGCCCATCATCGACTCTCCGGCTTGTTGAACGGATGCGTCAGAGGTGACACAGAAAGCTGAACACGCCCTAAAGAGCGGCCACAGCCCCTCTAACCCCGGATGCAGGCTGACTTTGCTTGGGGGGATTCAGCAATGTGGCGTTCGGGCATGCGGCGCTAGCTGCGCGCGGCAATCACCACGCCGGTCGCGATCATCGCACTGCCGGCCACGCGGTTGGGAGCGCGCACGGCACCGGTGGTGCGAAACCAGCGTGATGAGGCAGCCGACAGCAGGGCGTAGCCTCCCATCGCCCCGATGTTGACGACAAAGACAGTCGCCAGCACCGCAGCGATGCCGAACCAATCGAGCCCACCGACATCGAGGATCAGCGGCATCAGGCTGGCATGAAACAGGATCGCCTTGGGATTGCCGAAACCGATGGCAGCCCCGAGCGAAAGAGCGCGGGAAAGCCCCGCCTGCCCCGCCGGAGCATCGGCCGGCGGCGCCGCGGCTGCCCGCCACATGCGATAGCCCAGAAACATCAGATAGGCGGCACCGGCATACTTGATCACCAGGAACAGCCAGCCGAAGGTTTGCGCAATGACCGAAAGGCCGGCAAGCACCACGCTCACCAGAACCATGTCACTGAGCGCGATGCCGAGCCCGCAGGCAAGCGCCGGGCCGATGCCGCGACTGACGCCTGTCGAAATCACCGCGAACATCGCCGGGCCCGGCGTCACCGCCGCCAGGAGCAGCGCCAGCATATAGGTGGAAAAAAGCAGCAATCGTCATCGCTACACCCCGACAAAACCTCTTCCCGAACATATTTCTCAAGTATCAAAGACTCAATAAAGGGATCAACCGAAATGATTTCCAGGCCTCCATGAAACTCCCGAAATTATCCGTTAAAAACCCAAAACAAACAAGGATCTAAACAAATGTAATAGGGACATACAAAATACATGTAAAACAGGTATCGCACTTATAGGCACGGATAATAGGGGAATAAACCTGCAATACTGACAACGTTTCTTTTGAACTCCGCGTATTTATTTTGGAACCAAGCGCGCCCCTATCCCGTTTAAAGATCACACGACAACCTATCTGACGCTTCCTCCGCCGCCTCACAAATGGCCGTCTTTGCGCCGAGATCCGACACGCGGGAGCGTTCAATGACCAGACATGTCAAATATGAAAAAGAGGCACTGCTGCGCGGCTGGGATGCAGTCTACGATCTGGAGGAATTCATTCTGGCCTACAGTTTGGCACCGCTCGCCGCGCGTGAAATCTTTGCGAAAGCCGGCCCCCGCAGGCTCGATCTCGCAAATGCGATGGACGCCCGGAACCTGGCAGCGACACAACATTAGACGATAACGCGCTTATGATCCGCGCTTAACTGAAGTCGGTTGCCTCCATGCGTTATTGCGCGCAGGGTGGTTGGTCGACAGCGATTGAAGCGGGCGCTGTCGCGAACGGGTCTATGTGCCTGTGCCCCAACCAAAGGAGGACGTCATGTCTTCCAGCCATCCAGAACATTATCTTGATAACGATGACCTCACCCTGTTGGTCGAGGTGCTCACGGCTGCCGGTTTCTACGGAACGACGGCAAATGCAGATCCAAGTGCAAGGCTTGTGGCGACGCGCTTCCTGATGGCTGCGCTGGAAAACGGTATCGACAGCCGCGAAATGCTTGCTGCAGCCCTTGTCGAGCGTGGCAATGCCTCGAGCGGAGAACATCAGACGCCGGCGCAGACAAAAGCCGAAGCAATAGACCGATGGGATGACGAAGGCGGCGCTAGTTCAAGCGTCACCGCCAAGTCTCCTGCTTGACCGCCGGCTTGAACGTCAACAGAGCGGCCGTCAGCCCTTCCACTGTTCCAAACAGGAGAATTCGATGCACACACTACCCAGCCTGACGGGCCACCACCTCAGCCCCCGCGATCTTTCATTGGTGCGCAGGGTCTTTGAGGCGACCTGTTCAAAGACACGGATGCAAGAGCGCGGCGTACAGGCCGATCGCCTGGCGAGATTCATCATGGATGAACTCCGGTTCGGCAACACGGATGAGTCATCGCTTCTGGAATGTGCCCTATGGCACGAGACGCGCCGCATTCCAAACGCCGCGAAAAGCCACTCAATCGTCGACATCCGAACAGCCAGAACGCGTGAGGGCCGCGATCCCGGCCAGGTAAAAACGAGTGTTCCTCATCATCGAGGCACTCGCTAGCCGCCCACCCCTACGCAGCTAGCACCGTCCGCCAACTATCTGACCTCAAATACCTGGCCGCCCCTCACGGGCAGCCAGCACGACCAGGCACGTTGCCTGGAGCATGACAGAGAGCCCTCTAACCACAGGAGCCATCATGGCCAAGGAAATCAAAACACTGGACGTGCTTTTTCACGATACATTGAAAGACGTCTATTTCGCTGAAAACAGGATCGTCGACACGCTTCCGAAGATGCGCGATGCCGCCAAGAGCAAGCAGCTCAAGGATGCCTTCGTCAAGCATCTCGGAGAGACAAAGGTTCATGTCGAGCGGCTGGAGGAGGTCTTCAAGATCATCGGCAAGAAGCCGGAAAAGAAGACATGTGACGCGATCATGGGCATCACCAAGGAAGGCGCCTCGGTCATGGACGAGTATGAAGGCTCGCCCGCGCTCGACGCCGGATTGCTTGCCGCTGCGCAGGCTGTCGAACATTACGAAATGTCACGCTACGGCACCTTGCGGACCTGGGCGCTGGAACTGGACATGAAAGATGCCGCCAAGCTTCTTCAGACGACGCTCGACGAAGAGCAGGCGACAGACATTGCTCTGACCGCGATCGCCACCAAGGTGGTAAATCAGAACGCAGAAAAAGCGGCCTAGAACATTTCCGGGAATAATGCGCACGCGTATTTCCGTCAGGAGTTGCGTGAGAGCAGAGAGACAGGGTGTTTCTGACGTCGTCTAGAACGAAACGCTCTAACACGAAAATCGGCCCGGCTTGATTCTATCGAGCCGGGCAAAGGCTGTTACGGTCCAACAAGCTCGACGTGCCCTTGGGCAAATGTACAAAAGGCCGTGAAATGCGGCACCGCCCAGGCGCGACGTTTACTCATCGATTTCTCAGTCAAACTGACGCAACGACAAACGCGGAGGTTGGCATGAGATGGCAACCTAGCCCCTTGGGCCGGTTCCGATGTCCTCGGGCAGCGGGGAATGCGACGCCGATTGCGCCCGCTCATCAAGTTCGGCTGCTGCCCACTCGAGAAACAGGTTGTATGCGACTGCCAAAAGGGTCGGCCCAAGGAAAAGCCCAATCAACCCGAAAGCCAGAACGCCGCCAACAAGCCCGAACAAGCTGAGCAAAACGGGCAGGTTGCTGTTTTGGTTGAGCAGATAGGGACGAATAAAATTGTCAATGGCGCTGACGAGCAAGAGGCCCCAGATGGCGATGAAGATCGCCCACCCCATGGAACCTTGAAAGAGCAACCAGAGTGCAACAGGCGCCCACACGAAGGGCGGGCCTCCCGGCACGAATGACAGTGCGAAAGTCAGGCAACCCAACAATATCGGTTGAGGGACGCCGGCGATCCAGAAACCGATCCCGGCCAGCAAGCCTTGCGCAAGAGCGGTTCCGATCATCCCGTAGACGACGCCCTTCACGGTCAGACCGATGACCGCCAGCAATCTCTTGCCACGGGGACCGGCAACACGCTCACTGACCTGGCGCATGAAACCGGTCATGCGACGACCGTGCAGGAACAAGAAAAAGGTGATGAAGATGCTGAGCGCGAGTTCAAGGACGACGGAACCGAGGGCGGCTCCACCCGCAAGAGCGATATCGGTGACAGGGCCCGTGAGTTTCTTGAGTTCGGCGATAAACGCTGGGGCATCATGTGCGAGGTTTTCCCAGTAAACCGCCACGCTTTCGCCAATGACCGGCAGGCTCCTTACCCAGTTGGGTGGCGCGGGAGGCCCCTCACCCAGGACATGCGCAATTCCCTCGCCCAGATTTCCTATGTCGTCGGCGAGCGCGGTCACAAGAAAAGCAAGTGGTGCGGCCACAACGATGACAACCAGGATCGTCATGATCGCTGCGGCAAAGGCGCGGTAGCCTCCGACCGCGCGCTCGCAGTGGCGATAGAGCGGCCACGTCGAGAAACAGATCACCGCAGCCCACATTATCGCCGATAGGAAGGGCCAAAGAACCAGCGCGCAAGCAACGACCAGCAGCGCAAGCGCACTGGTGCCGAGAACAGGTCCTATCCATCTGCGAAGGTCTGACATTGCCCGATCCGCCTTCGTTTCGGGGCACATTTCCGCCACCTCGCCATAGCCATACCCACGCGCTGCTCTGCACGAACGCCGAACGGCAAGCGGGTCTGGCCAAGTCGGGTTGAACGCGAAACCGCGTCAACGCCGGCAGCGTGAGACCGGCCCGAGCATAGGCGCACGCCGGTAGTCGCACCGCATTTTCCGGCCGCTTCGCCTCACCGCAGACATGGCGATGGAAGCGTCGCGCGGCGATCCGGCCCTGCGTTTCATGGTTCGGGTAAGCGACGAGCATTGGCAACCGATAGCGGTACGCCGTTTTTCAAAGCTTGGAGAATCGAGTGATCGGAACGACGTGAACTCACGAACCCTTATCGCCGCGCGATATTGGGCAATCCCCCTTCGAGGACCTCCTCGGAACAATCCGATCAATCCAGGAAGGGCATGCGAGTGTCCGTCCACTGAACAATATTCAATACCAGCGACCGCGACCGTACCAGCCACCGCTGAGGACGAGAACGATCAGAACTATGATGAGCAGTGTGGTGATATCCATTTGGGTCTCCTGGGAGTACCCTGGTGATCGTCAATCACGATGATGGACGATGCTATTTTGTGCTGTACTCCAACGTTCTATAACGCGCCAGAAGTGTCTTCGTTCCAGCCCGCATAGAAGGCGGCGAAAACGCCGCCCTCCATCGAATGGACGGACTTACTTGGCGCGGCGCCAGACACCGTTGACGCCATCACCCTTGACGTCTCCGGCCTTCTTGTCTTCGGCATAGGTGTAGAGCGGCTTGCCATCGTAGGCCCACATGTCCTTGCCGGCCGTGTCCTTGACCAGCGACCACTCGCCTTCCGCCTTGGATTTCGCAGCGGCGTGGAACGCGGGCCACATCTTCAGGCAATTGGTGTCGCAGTTGGACTTGCCCTTGGTGTCCTTGTCGAACGTATAGAGGGTCATGCCCGTGCCCGTGGTCATGACCTTGCCCACCTTCGTGTCGACCATCTTGGCCGGCTCGGCGGCAAAGGCCGACAATGACGTAGCAGCGGCCACGCCCAATGCGATTAGAAGCGTTTTCATGATTTTTTCCCATCGGGGATGCCAGCGGAATGCCGGTAGTGCCCGAAGTCTAACGCACAGGAACGCGTGGCTTCGGCGGCGGTTCCATGACGACACCAACTTGGCCGCCTCGAGGCGAGCCGCACTTCTGCAGAGACGGGCAGCACCAGATGCGCTGCAGGTCGGCGACGTTTGATGACGTCACTGGGTCAGGCTATCAGACTGCGTTGTCGGCGCGGACCCTGTAAACGTGACCGGCGCAGGCCTGAATGCCCAGACCAGCAGGATACTCATGGTGACGATGAGCAGAGAGAATACGAGACGATTTGACATGGCGCCTTCCTCCATATTCGGAGCGCTGTGAATGCGGGTTGCAGCATTCGTCGCCGTTGTCAGGTCGAACATTTCTGGCAAGGAGACGCGCGGGTGCCTTCCTTATGGCCTCGCGGTCCGTGCGGTTAAGGAGCATTTTCAGGTATCCGGTCGCCGCATGGCAACACAAGAAAGTGTACCACATATCTTGCTTGCAAGGGCTGTGGCGCGGCGGAGTTACCGCGTCAAACGATCAATTGCACGATGTGGGAGAACGGCGTCATCGCCCAACGGCCGTTGTCATCCTTGGCTGTTCGGTAAATGATGAAGTCACGGCCGATGGTGAACTTCCCATGCATGGTGATCTCGTTACCGGTCGAGAGCACGGCTCGAAGCTCCGTTGCCTGACGTTTCTCAATTTGATCACTGATCAAATCGGCGAGGACCTGATCCACGATACCAGGCTTTGAATCAATCAATGGAACACCCCCGCTTTTTGAGACACCGTGCGGATGCGACGATGTCGGCACGGCAAACGTGACCACCCGACGTTTACCGCAACTCATGTTTGAGCCTAGCCAAGCGGCAAAGCAACGGGTTTTAAGATCGTGCTCATCATTCGCCTCGGTAAAACCGAACGGAAAGCCGCCAGCAGCCATGCTCGCAAGCCCGCACCGTTCGGCCGGGAATCTCGGCTCAGAAACCGTAGAAGCGCCTTTTGCAACGTCTTGGCAGCTGTTCGGCTCAAGACAACTTCGATCGAACCTTCGTCGCATTCCAGGCCGCAGGCAACGCGTGATCCATCGGTCGTGGGAAAGCTGCGGCCTCCAGAGAGACATCGGTCAAGGCGGACGAATAGGAGAGCTCAACTCGGCCAGAATGCACAACCGCCTCAATTGAAACTCAATCGACGCGCTATGGTAGAGCCAAGTTGATTTGGCCGAATGTGGCTTTCGCGGTATCAGAACGTCGAACCGCCCCAATCCCCTAAATTCTCGACAGACAGGCAAGCTCGATTTCAGTGCTTGGCGCCAGCGCTTCGTTACGAGGCAGATCTCTTTCGAACCGTCTGTTCGTCCGCTCCATTGCGACGAGCATCATTCATCCGTCGGTAGCCAGCGCGAAAGCGCGGAACGGCTGTTCTCGCCGGTTGCTCTTACAGACGCTTGAGAAGGATCGAGACCATTATGAGTGCACTCTCTTTCACGAAACGCATCATCCGCAGCCCGGCCGACGCGCCGCCGATCCACCGTTTTCACGTTGGCCAGCTCGTGCGCTCCAAGGGGGCGTTGACGCGGGAATCGATGACCGGCGAAACCTATCGCATTACCGCGACCCTGCCGATCCGCGACAATGCGCTCCAGTATCGCGTACAGAGCAGCCGCGAAATCCATGAGCGGGTAGCGGATGAGGGCAATCTCGAGATGATTGTCGGCACCGGCAAGGATGGGCCAGCCCTGGCCGAACGAACCTTCAGGAGAACGCATATCCTGTAGGGCCATCGTACAGGGCATCCGAACAGATCAGCCACGGGAGGCGATCATGAAGTACCACATACCGGCTCAGATCTATCTCTTCGACTATCGCGGTCTGTTTGCCTGGATTGCCGTGACGGTCGCCATCGCCGTCGTCATAATGACGATCCTTTTCGGCCGGATCCTGTGATGGCGCAAAGCCGAACGCCTATCCGCCCGGCCGACCGCTGGCCGCGTTGGCTTACCGCCTAGAAAGGACCATCCCATGTCACTGAGCTTCCCCAACCAAAGCCGAAGTTTCGACGATACAAGAAAAGCCGTTCGCTTCCTTGGCCACGATGGCATGTTGGAAGTGCCCTTCTATGTCGAAGCGGAAGCGCTCGCCCGCGGCGCGCCCACCCGCACGACCGAGGCGGCCTGCCTGCAGGCATTCGACGCCGCACGCAACAAGATCTACGACGTTGCAAAGGCAGCCTACGCCCACGGGCGCCGGACGATCTACGTCCTGACGGCCGCGGACTTCCGGTAGATCTCAAAATCCGCTTCGGATCGTAAAGGCACATCGTGACGCCTGTCGATACGATCCGGGCCGGCAGTCCCTGTATCCGCCGAGCCGTTGCCCGACAGCCAATCCTGGTATCGGCCCGGCATCCACGTCCAACGCTCGTCGGACGGTAACGCGGCCAACAGAACCATCCCCCCAATATGCAGCAAGGCCGCGTCGTCATGGTCGCCTAATAGGGCGCGCAAAATCCGGTGCTCACCGCTTCGTTCGACGACCGCCTCGACGTTTCCCCACATCCTCTCGAACCCATAAGCCCGATGTCGGACAGCTGGCAGACAGCGTTTCCGCGATAGGCAAACGGCAGAGATCGCTTGTTGGAGATGCACATGACCCAGATCGTAGCGAAATATTCGCGCTTGCAGATTGCGCTTCACTGGACGATTGCCCTGTTGGTCCTTTTCCAATTGGTGTTCGGTGAAAGCATGACAACGGTCGTCGATGCAGCGGAAGAGGGACAAACCGCCTCCGGCGCCGACCAGTTCCTGGCAAGCGCACACTATTGGGTCGGACTTTCCGTTCTGGCGCTGGTTGCCGTGCGCATCCTGGTGCGCGCCGCTATCGGCGCACCGCCACCGGCAGCCGCATCGAAACCGATCGAGTTCGCATCACGGGCCATGCATATGCTGTTCTATGTCCTGCTTGTTGCTGTCCCCGTCACTGGCCTGATGGCACTTTATGTCTCCGATGAATTCGGTGACATTCACGCTGCCGCAAAGCCCATCTTCATCGGCATGATCGCACTTCATGCCCTAGCCGCTCTCCTGCATCATTGGGTCCTGAAGGATGGAACCCTCGGGAGGATGCTGCCATCGAAAGTACGCGACGGAATGTGAGCGGACGATTGCAGGTCGCTCTTGATTGCCAACTGCGCTAGCCGCTCCCGCCGAGACCCAGGCCAACCACCACACCCTTAAGCCGCCGGTAACGGGGCAACCGCCATATCTGTTGCGACCGAAGCATCAGGGCCCGGCATGGCGGATGCAGAAAACGAAACGATCACCACCGGCAAACAGCCGGGCCGCGTCGTCATCATGACGGCAGGCGGTGAAAATCCGTGGGTCATGATCAATGCGCTCGCCGCGCGTTTTGACGATATCGTCGTTCTTGAGGAGCAGCCGGAATCCAAGGGTCTTTTCCTGCGCCGGCGGGCGCGAAAGCTCGGCTGGCCGACGGCCCTTGGGCAACTGGCAACCATGGTTGCCTCGCGTTTCGGCAAGCGCTTTACCCGGAAAAGAGCGCAGGAAATCCTGCGGCTCTACGGCGTATCGGCAACACCCGATCCGCATGTGCCAGTGCGGCAGATCGTTTCCGTCAACGACGGCGAGGCCGCTACCCATACCCGGCAGCTCGCGCCCGAGGTCGTCTTTCTCATCAGTTGCCGCATGCTGAAGCCGGCGGTCCTGACGCAGATCCCCTGCCCTGTGATCAATTTCCATGCCGGCATCAACCCGCGCTATCGCGGCCTGATGGGCGGCTACTGGGCACGGATCAACGACGATGTCGGCAACTTCGGCGCGACCTTGCATCTGGTCGACGAAGGCGTCGATACCGGCGGCATCCTCTACCAGTCGCGCCAGATGCCCGCCCGCCGCGATACGATGCACACCTATCCGCTGCTGCAGACGGCCGCGTCCACCGGCATCGCCATTGCCGCCGTCGGAGATGCTCTCGAAGGCCAGCTGCGACCGCTCAATGTCGCAGGCCCGTCGCAACAATGGTATCACCCGCCGATCTGGACATGGCTCTGGAACGGAATTCGGCGCGGCATCTGGTAGGAAAACCGCCCGCAGATTTGCCGCTGCCCGGTCACTGCCCTTGGCAGTCAGAAGGCCCTAAGACCCTGAAATTTCTGGCACTCCGCAAGGGATGGATATCCCGAAGCATGGGCTTGCCCGCGACGCCTTAACGCGTAGAGTGCCGGGGGCTTCCGACGTTCTGCGCCGGCGTCGTTTTTGGACATATCCTACGTCGTGGCGAGGTGAGCCACGACGCCCGGACATAAGCATTGTCGCACTACAGCGCCGCGCGTCCCATCAGACGCGCAAAGGTCGCTGTAGCACTTTAGAGTGCTGCATGTTTTTGACCTTTAATCGGCTCCGACTAAAGGAAACATGCAGAGGAGGAGAACGACACCCGATGGCAGATCGCATAATCGTCTACTGGCGCGACATACCGGCCCAGGTCATCATCAAGAAGGGCCGCACCACCGCCAAGCGCGAGCTTTCGCTGCGCTTTACCGAGGCGATCGACATGTGCGCCATGCGCACCGGTGCCGCCGAAACCGACGACTATCTCGCGGAATGGCGCAAGGCCGAGCCCGAGCCCGTTTCCGACGACCTGGAGGCGGAAGCCGATCGGGCCGCCGCCGAACTCGAAGCGGCCTTTGACCGCGAACGCCTGGTTGCTCTTGTCAAATCCGGGGGCCGCGACAATGGCTGAGCCGAAGATCGCAGGTGCGGCGGAGGCGAAGATCGTCAAGGGCAATGCAGCGGCCGCCGCCAAGGCTGCGACCGGCGCCTTTACGCCATCGGGCGTTTCCCCGAGCCGCCGCTCGCGCCACAAATATACGGTCCGGCTCTGGGCCGTGCGCAACTCACGCTTCCTCGAATGGTTCTACAACCGCTTTGCCGACCTGTTCCTGCTCTTGCATCCATTGTGGAAGGCGATCGGCTACAACCGGGTGGAGCGACCCGTCACCTTCGTCGAACGCCACGTCAAGGGCTTTCTGTTCGACTGTCGCATGTGCGGCCAGTGCGCGCTGTCATCGACCGGCATGTCCTGCCCGATGAACTGTCCGAAGCAGCTGCGCAACGGCCCCTGCGGCGGTGTGCGCGCCAACGGCAACTGCGAGGTCGAGCCGGATATGCCCTGCGTCTGGGTGCAGGCGTGGAAAGGCTCGCAGAACATGACGAAGGGTGACGCGATCTTGAACGTGCAGAAACCGGTCAACCAATCGCTGCGCGAAACCTCCTCCTGGCTGCGGGTGACGGCGGAAGCTGCCGCCCGCCGCGAAGCGCAGGCGAAAGAGAACCAGGCATGAGCCCCGACTACAACCCCCACGACCCCGGCGCGCCGCTCGACCCCTTGCCAGGCCACTCCTCGCGCGGACGGCTGGAGCGCGTGCTGCGCCGCGGCGAGTTCGCCGTGACCGCCGAGCTCAACCCGCCTGACAGCGCCAACCCGCATGACGTCTACGAACGCGCGGCGATCTTCGACGGCTGGGTCGACGGCATCAACGCGGTCGATGCCTCCGGCGCCAACTGCCACATGTCATCCGTCGGCATCTGCGCGCTGCTGACGCGCATGGGTTACGCCCCGATCATGCAGATCGCCTGCCGCGACAAGAACCGCATCGCCATCCAGGGCGACGTGCTCGGCGCGTCCGCCATGGGCGTGCAGAACGTCATGTGCCTGACGGGAGACGGCGTGCAGGCCGGCGACCAGCCCGGCGCCAAGCCAGTCTTCGACCTCGACTGCATGTCGCTGCTCGAAACCGTGCGCATTATGCGCGACAACGCGAAATTCCTCTCCGGCCGCAAGCTGACGACGCCACCGCAGGTGTTTCTCGGCGCCGCCATCAACCCCTTTGCACCGCCCTACGACTTCCGCCCGTATCGTCTTGCCAAGAAGATCGAGGCCGGCGCGCAGTTCGTCCAGAGCCAGTACTGCTTCGACGTGCCGATGTTTCGCGAATACATGAAGAAGGTGCGCGACCTCGGACTCAACGAAAAATGCTTCATCCTCGTCGGCGTCGGACCGATGGCATCGGCGAAAACCGCCCGCTGGATCCGCTCCAACGTGCCGGGCATCCACATTCCCGACAGCGTCATCGCGCGGCTCGAAGGTGCCCAGGACCAGAAGAAGGAAGGCAAGCAGCTCTGCATCGACATCATCAACGAGGTCAAGGAGATCGAAGGCGTCTCCGGCGTCCACGTCATGGCCTATCGCCAGGAAGAATATGTCGCGGAGATCGTGCATGAATCGGGCGTGCTGAAGGGGCGCCAACCCTGGAAACGCGAGACGTTGCCGACCGACGCACTTGTCGCCTCCCGTATGGAGCACATTCGCGAAGGCAAGGAAGAAAACCAGCAGGAGATGGCCGAGGCCGCAGCCCACCATCCCCACTAAGGCATTTGCAGACAAACCGGCGCCGGTCCGTCCGTCGCCTCCATCGATCAACGGGTGAGACAACGAAACCCGACGCCACAGGATCAAAGGATCTTACATGACCCGTACCATCGTCGCTTCCGCCACCCGGGAAATCATCATCGGCTTCGACCAGCCCTTCTGCGTCATCGGCGAGCGCATCAACCCGACCGGCCGCAAGAAGCTGGCCGCCGAAATGATCGAGGGCAATTTCGACACCGTCATCAAGGACGCGCTGGAGCAGGTCGCTGCCGGCGCAACGATGCTCGACGTCAATGCCGGCGTCACCGCCGTCAACCCGAACGAGACCGAGCCGCCGCTGCTCGTCAAGACGCTCGAAATCGTCCAAGGCCTCGTCGACGTGCCGCTGTCGATCGACAGCTCCGTGTCGGCCGCGATCGAGGCGGCGCTGAAGGTCGCCAAGGGTCGGCCGCTGGTCAACTCCGTCACCGGGGAAGAGGAAAAGCTGGAAGCGATCCTGCCGCTCTGCAAGAAATACGACGTGCCTGTCGTCGCCATCTCCAACGACGAAACCGGCATTTCGATGGATCCGGACGTGCGCTTCGCCGTTGCCAAGAAAATCGTCGAACGCGCCATGGATTACGGCATCAAGCCGCACGACATCGTCGTCGATCCGCTCGTCATGCCGATCGGCGCGCTGGGCGACGCCGGCCGACAGGTGTTTGCGCTTCTGCGCCGCCTGCGCGAAGAGCTGAAGGTCAACACCACCTGCGGCCTCTCCAACATCTCCTTCGGCCTGCCGCATCGCCACGGCATCAATGCCGGCTTCATCCCCATGGTCATCGGCGCCGGCATGACGTCCGCCATCATGAACCCCTGCCGTCCGCAGGAAATGGAGGCTGTGCGCGCCGCAAACGTGCTGAACGGCACCGACGCCAACTGCACCAACTGGATCAGGACCTACCGCGACCACAAGCCGGCAGAAGGCGGCCACGCCGTGGCGGCGGCAGCAGCCCCGGCAGCCTCCGGCGGTCGTCGCGGCGGGCGGGCGGCGCGCACCGGCGGCGCTGCGGCGAGCGAATAGTCTGCGGCTCGACGTCAAGCTTTGAGCCCAAGGGACAATCCGGCCATGAAAAGCCAACTGCGCCTCTTCGCCCTGATTGTTCCCTTGGTCCTCATCGCACGATATGCGCCGTTTGAGGATGCGGCCGAGTTCAAAAGGTTCTACGCTGCGCTCGGGACCTATGTTCTGCCGGTTCTGTTCGTAAACCTTGCCGTGCTTGCCGTCGTACTGCTCACAGCATTCACAAAGAGGATCAACTTCGGCTCCCCGGAGACAGTCATAAAGGTCTTTTCCTGGGCAAGCTCGATTACACTGGCGGCAGCGGTTGTCTGGGCAATCGCAGCCGCGAAACTCACGACGGCATCATAGTCAGGCATCCGACCGCCGCTGTTGCGGCACAAGAGTAGGGATCATCGATGACAACGCGCCGACTTCACCTGGACACGTTCACGCTCTGGTTCGAAGCCCCCTTCGTCATGGCGCTTCGGCTGCAAGAGATGCAGATGGCAGCCTTGACCGGCAAGAGCCAGGATTCGACCGAGATCACCCGCATGGTGTCGGAGAAGATCGCAGCCACGGCGGAAAGTGCCATGGCGGTGAACATGGCGCTGTGGCGCGCCGGTTTCGATAATGCCGTGCGACTGATGACCGGCGGCGGCGCATCCTTTGGCCTTGGTGGAACGGCGATTGCCTCGGCCGCCCTCAAGCCCTATGGCAAGCGCGTGCGCGGCAATGCCCGGCGGCTGTCGCGCAAGTCGTCTTGACCAGATACGACCGCACGAGCGTTCCCTGACGAAATGATGCTCGCAGATCTTTCCATGTCGGGATCTGACAACTATCAGGCTGCATTCCGGTGCAGTCTGAAGACGTTTATCCATGCTTCGATCCATCGGGCGAGAGCGGGCTTTAGGAAAGACAGAACAGCATGCGCATCGAAGGCACTTCCGAAATCGAGACCAACATGACCGAAGCCGCGCATAAGGATCCCCTCGTTCTGTTCATGCCGTCGGGCAAGCGCGGCCGCTTCCCCGTCGGCACGCCGGTTCTCGATGCCGCCCGCTCGCTCGGGGTCTATGTCGAAAGCGTCTGTGGTGGCCGCGCCACCTGCGGGCGCTGTCAGATCGAGGTCCAGGAAGGCAACTTCGCCAAGCACAAGATCGTCTCCTCCAACGACCATATTTCGCCCGTTGGTCCCAAGGAGCAGCGCTACGCCTCCGTGCGCGAGCTGCCGGACGGACGCCGCCTCTCCTGTTCCGCCCAGATCCTCGGCGATCTCGTAATCGACGTGCCGCAGGACACCGTCATCAACGCGCAGGTCGTGCGCAAGGCCGCGACCGACCGGGTGATCGAGCGCAACGCCGCCGTCCAGCTCTGCTACGTCGAGGTCGACGAGCCCGACATGCACAAGCCGCTCGGCGATCTCGACCGGCTGAAGGTGATGCTGGAAAAGGATTGGGGCTGGAAGGATCTCCTGATCGCGCCGCACCTGATCCCGCAGGTGCAGGGCATCCTGCGAAAGGGCAACTGGGCGGTGACCGCCGCGATCCACCGCGACATGGACTCATCGCGGCCCTTCATCGTCGGCCTGTGGCCGGGCCTCAAGAACGAGGCTTATGGCATCGCCTGCGACATCGGCTCGACGACGATCGCCATGCATCTCGTCTCGCTGCTTTCGGGCCGCATCGTCGGCTCCTCCGGCACCTCGAACCCGCAGATCCGGTTCGGCGAGGATCTGATGAGCCGCGTCTCCTACGTGATGATGAACCCGGACGGCCGGGAGGCGATGACCAAGGCGGTGCGCGAGGCGGTCAACGGCCTGATCGGCAAGGTCTGCGCCGAAGGCGAAGTCGACCGGCACGACATTCTCGACATGGTGTTCGTCGGCAACCCGATCATGCACCACCTCTTCCTCGGCATCGACCCGACCGAACTCGGCCAGGCGCCGTTTGCGCTCGCCGTCTCCGGCGCGCTGCAATACTGGGCGCACGAGATCGATATCGACGTCAACCGCGGCGCGCGGCTCTACATGCTGCCCTGCATCGCCGGCCATGTCGGCGCCGATGCCGCCGGTGCAACCCTGTCGGAAGGTCCCTATCGGCAGGACAAGATGATGCTGCTCGTCGATGTCGGCACCAATGCCGAGATCGTGCTCGGCAACAAAGATCGCGTCGTTGCCGCGTCATCGCCGACGGGCCCCGCCTTCGAAGGGGCCGAAATCTCCTCCGGCCAGCGTGCGGCACCCGGCGCCATCGAGCGCGTGCGCATCGATCCCGAGACGCTCGAGCCGCGCTTCCGCGTCATCGGCGTCGACAAATGGTCTGATGAGGACGGCTTTGCCGAAGCGGCAGCTTCCGTCGGCGTCACCGGCATCTGCGGCTCGGCCATCATCGAAATCGTCGCCGAGATGTACCTTTCCGGCATCATCTCGCAAGACGGCGTCGTCGATGGCGCGATGGCGGCGAAAAGCCCGCGCATCATCCCGAACGGCCGCACCTTCTCCTACCTGCTGCACGAGGGCGAGCAGCGCCTCACCGTGACGCAGAACGATATCCGCGCCATCCAGCTCGCCAAGGCAGCACTCTACGCCGGCATCAAGCTCTTGATGGAAAAGCTTGAGATCGACCATGTCGATACCATCCGCTTTGCCGGCGCCTTCGGCTCCTTCATCGATCCGAAATACGCCATGGTGCTCGGCCTGATCCCGGACTGCGATCTCGAAGAGGTGAAGGCCGTCGGCAACGCCGCCGGCACCGGCGCGCTGATGGCGCTCCTCAACCGCGGCCATCGTCGCGAGATCGAGCAAACCGTCAGCAAAATCGAGAAGATAGAGACGGCACTTGAATCAAAATTTCAGGAGCATTTCATCAACGCCATGGCAATGCCGAACAAGGTCGACGCCTTCCCGAAACTGTCGGCAGTCGTCACTCTGCCGGAGCGCAAGGTGGCCGCAGATGATGGCGAAGGCGGCGGCCGTCGCCGGCGACGCAGCCGGGAGTAGGAACTGCCTCGTTTCCACGTCGTAACGATATCCGAGAACCCGACGCAGTCCTCGGCCCCTCACCCTAACCCTCTCCCCGCTCGCGGGGGGAGGGGACGCGTTCACGCAGCAGCCTCACTATCAGGGATTGGTTGGGCGCGAACCCCTCGCTGGATTGACGGCTGGACTGGGTAAACGGTCGAGTGCGACATCCCCTTCTCCCCGCCTGCGGGGAGAAGGTCGCGGCAGCGGGATGAGGGGCGGCCGCGACTTCCTACGATGACGTCAAGCGCACCACCTCGCCGATCGTTCGCCCAAGAAATACGCTAACAGACCTCGTCGGCGACGTCCGAAATGGGATTAGGCGAACGTCCGACCGAAGCTTCAGGAGCCCTACCCACCCAGCGCGATCGTCACGACCACAAGCACGGCACCGATTGCCGCCATGGCGAAGGCCATCGGCCAGGGGCTTCGCCCCATGTAGCGGCCGAGCCTTGCTCCGACGATAAAGAGCATGACCAGCGCGATGCCATTCGAGACCCGCATGGCAACATCGATCCGCTCGATGAACAGGAAGGGAATGCTCGGCGGTAGCGTCGAGATGGCGACGAGGACGAAGATGGCGAACGCTGCCTTGAGATCACCGCCTGTGACCACGGAATTTTGGTCGCTGGATGGCAAGGCGCGTACGCGCAGAAGCAGCGCCTCGATTTCGCTTTGTGCCGATACCAGCCGGACATCTTCTGGGAGGTTGTCGAGAAAGATCTGGCGGGCGCGGTCGAGAGGTTCGCGCTGCAAAGCATCGACGAGACCGCGACGCCGGACACGCTCGACCGCGGTCGTCAGCACATGCATGACGCCGTCGACGATGCCCCAGGCAAGATTGCAGCCGAAGGCGGCGATCAGAACGGCATTGACGTTATCGCCGCCACCGACGGCTGCACTCATCGTGCCGGTGAAGGAAAGTGCCATCAGCAGGCCGAAGATGATCTCCGACAGACGATCGATCGGATCCAGAATGCGTCGCCGCTGTTCATCTCTCGTCACGTCTCGCCCCCCCCTGCGCCGAGGTCAACCGATGACGACAGGGCCGGAGCCGGCCGCTCGGTCAGGCCACCGCTGACACAAGCCGCGCCTCTCCCGACTGCATCCTCAGTTCGGCGAAAGCGTCGCGAACGTGATCGGCCACCGCTAGCACCGGCGCCGACGCGCTATCGATCACCTGCAGGCCGATATCGTAGTGACCGAGGTCCGGCAGGCCGTCGCGCTCACCAAGCTGCACCATCTCGCCGTGGACAAGGTAACGCGGCAGCGGCGCGATCGCGAGGCCGGCGAGTACGGCCGCCCGTTGCCCGGTCGTGTAGGCACTGAGGAATGCGATGCGGAACCGGCGGCCGGCACGCGACAGCTTTTCCACGGCATCGGCGCGCCAGACGCAGCCATCTTCCCACATCGACACCGGCAGCGGGTCCTTCAGGTGGGCATTGCCACACTTGACGCCGGCCCAGACCAGCTTCTCCTGCATCAGGATCTCGCCGTTCTTCGGCGCAACGTCGGTCAGGCTGTTGAAGATGGCGATGTCGAGGCGATGCTCGTCGACGCGCTTGCGCATGGCGGTGCTCATGCCGATCGAGACGTCGACGGTTACGTTCGGATAGGATTCGGCAAAGCGCTTGAGCACTTCCGGCAGGATGCGCTCACCGACATCCTCGGGCGCACCGACGCGCACGACGCCATTCATGTCAGGCAGCAGGAAGCGCGAGACGGTTTCGTTGTTGAGCGCCAGCAGGCGGCGGGCGAAGCCCAGCAGCATCTCGCCCTTCGGCGTCAGCGACACCGAGCGTGCGTCACGCAGGAACAACGTGCAGCCGAGCAGCTCTTCCAGCTTCTTGATCTGCATCGAGACGGCTGACGGCGTGCGGTAGACGGTCTCGGCCGCAGTCGTGAAGTTTCCGGTTTCGGCGATGGCGACGAAGGTCTTCAGCACATCCATTTCAAGCAGCGGAAGCGCGTGGCGCATCATCATGTTCATGGCGGCATCCTCAATCAATAAAACTGAAAGAAAGGTTCACTTCATTTCGTTTGATTGAACATCAGCAAAGACCGATAGTCAAGTTGCAAGGACGCCAAAGGAAGGAAACCAGTCATGTCCGCGACCACAATCGCCTTCGCTGCATCGCAGGACATCCGGCACGTGAGCAAGGTGAAACCCAAGATGAACCGCACTCCCGAACATGCCGTACGAATGGCACGGACCCTGCCCGTCTCGAAGGCCGCTGCCGACGGCGATCTCGTGCTGTCGTTTCTCTCCCGCGTGCAACAGCTGATCGACGGCATTGCGCGCAAACGACGGGCACGGCGCATCGCCCGGAATCGGGTGGAAGCCCACCGTGAATTGGCGAAACTGCCGAAGCGGGTCCGCAACGACCTCATCTTCGGCGAGACGCTGAAAGATCACCAAGTTTGATGAAAAACATCAAACATATTCGTTTGAATGATGATTAGGGTTGCGACATATATAGATCGTGGTCGCGCGACCTCTGAGGCACTCAGAAGGAGCCATGAAATGTCTACTATCCATCTATCCCAGACCTCGGAACGGGCATCCTCCCTGTCGTCCATCCCGGGTCTCTTCAGTTTTCGTGCACGCGCCTGGGCTGCCTGGAAGCGCTACGCCAATGAACGTGCGCTTGAAAACCTGTCCTACGACACGATGAAGGACATCGGCTTTCCCTCGGTCGACGATGCGGTGCACAAGACTGAGCAATGACTGACCGCAGGACCTGTTTTCGGGGACCCAAGACCCCGAGGCCGAACCGCTGAAGGGCACCGTCGAGAAGGCGGTGCCCTTCTTCTTTTGTGGCCCTTGAGGATCCTGGCGGGCGTCAAAACGCACTGATCGGTCTTGAACGGCGACTTGTCCGATACCGACGCCCGGCCGTTTCTCGATCAACGCGTCGCAATCGGCAAACACAACCTATAGACGTTCTTTTCGAAAATTACGCATCCCTGGCGTTTCTTGTCAGATTGCGTCAGCCGCGCCGGCAAATCTGTCGCATTCCTTACAAAAGCCGCAAAGCCAGCTCGACGGCGGCTTTCCGACCCCATGTCGCAAGGCGAAATGTCTTTGCGGTCGCTGCTTTCCATGTCAATGTCGCAAACAGACAAGCCGGACGGTATCTTCCAAGCGACGAATATACGCCATCGCCAAGCATGGGAAGCCTCATGAACAAGCCATTGACCAAAAAGCGTTCTATCGTCTTCTTCCTGGTTCCGAACTTTTCCATGCTGCCGTTTTCGGCCGCCATCGAAACGCTCCGCATCGCCAATCGCATGCTCGGTTACGAGGCCTATACATGGCGCCTCACCTCGACCGACGGCGAAAAGGTTCTCTCCTCGAGCGGCATCGGCCTCGAAGTCAACTCGTCTCTCGCCGACGAACGCAAGTTCCTGGGCGGCGAAAACCGTCCGTCGATGGTGCTGGTCTGTTCCGGCATCTATGTCGAGGATTTCAACAACAAGTCGGTCAATGCCTGGCTGCGCGAGGTCTACAACCGCGGCGTCGCCGTTGGCAGCCTCTGTACGGGCGCCCATGTGCTGGCCTCGGCCGGCCTGTTGACGGGCAAGCGCTGCGCCATCCACTGGGAAAACCTGCCGGGCTTCTCCGAGAATTTCCCGCAGGTCGATGTCTATGCCGACCTCTATGAGATCGACAGCAACATCTACACCTGCGCCGGCGGCACCGCCTCGCTCGACATGATGCTGAACCTGATCGACCAGGATTTCGGCGAGAACCTCGTCAACCGCGTCTGCGAGCAGGCACTGACCGACCGCGTGCGCGGCCCCCACGATCGCCAGCGGCTGCCGCTGCGCGCCCGCCTCGGCGTCCAGAACGCCAAGGTGCTGTCGATCATCGAGCTGATGGAAGGCAACCTTGCCGAACCCTTGTCGCTGCTGGAGATCGCCGAGGGCGCCGACCTGTCGCGCCGGCAGATCGAGCGGCTGTTTCGCCAGGAAATGGGCCGGTCCCCTGCCCGCTACTATCTCGAAATCCGCCTCGACCGCGCCCGCCACCTCCTCATCCAGTCGTCGATGCCGGTCGTCGAAGTCGCCGTCGCCTGCGGTTTCGTCTCCGCGTCGCACTTTTCCAAGTGTTATCGCGAACTCTACAACCGCTCGCCGCAGCAGGAGCGCGCCGACCGCAAGCTGACGCTGCAGATGGCGCGTTAGGAACGGCGCAGACATAAAACGGCGGGTCTTCCGCCCTTTTTGCTGCGAGCAAGCCATCCCTTCTCGACCTGCCCGGCGATGTGCACCCGCCCGCTGCCAAACGTCACTCGCACCTATGCCTGTCAAAAGATCCAGTCCCAGGTCCTTGGGCTGAAATGCCCCTGACCGACGGACGCCCGGTCGCGGGATCCCCACCACAGGGGCAGCCGTCCTTTGTCGCCCCCTTGCCGCCGCTCCAACACCGCAGACCACCTGGCCCCCGTTGTCGCCCCTCATTCCCGCTCTTCCGGAGCGCGCTCCGCTGACGTTAGCGCTTGCGCCGATCCGCATTTTTCGCTTGAACGGAAAAGGAGAGCGCGTGGCCGCGCCGCAGCCTGAACGTGCCGGCCTGCCACCGCCGCTCGAACATCCGGAGGACCTTCGCCCTATGGCACCCGTGATCATCGACCCCGAAAAAGTCCGCGAATTCGAGGACAAGGAGCGCTTCTATGCCTGGCTTGGCGCCAACCATGCGAGCGAAACCGAGGTCTGGATCAAGATTCATAAAGTCAACTCGGGCCTCAAATCGATCACGCCGAAGGAAGCGATCGACGTGATCCTGTGCTGGGGCTGGATCGACGGCGTGCGCAAGCGCCTCGACGACAAGAGCTTTTTGCAGCGCTACACACCGCGCGGCAAGAAGAGCATCTGGAGCCAGATCAACGTCGACAATGTCGCTAGGCTCATCACCGAGGGACGCATGACCCCGCACGGGCTGAGAGAGGTCGAGGCGGCCAAGGCCGACGGCCGCTGGGACCGCGCCTATGGCAGCGGCAAGGACATGAAGATCCCCGATGACCTGCAGGCGGCGATCGACGCCGAGCCGGAGGCGATGGAAATGCTGGCGAAACTGAGCGCGCAGAACCGCTTCGCGCTCGCCTTCCGCACCCACAACATGAAGACCGAAGCCGGGCGCCGCAAGAAGATCGAGACCTTCGTCGAGATGCTGAAGCGCGGCGAAACGATTTATCCGCAGGCGCGGAAATAGCGCCGGTCGGACCGTCGGCACGCGTACCTTGGCGCACCTGCCGATGGATCCGGTTCGAGCGTGCTACGACGCCAACGCGTCGAGCAAGGCCAGTTCCGAGATCACCCGGTTTCGCCCTGCATGCTTGGCCATGTAGAGAAACTGGTCGGCGGCATGCAGATAGTTCTCGAAGGATTCGGGCGCCTCGATGGTCGCCAGCCCGATCGATACGGTGATCGACAGTTCCTCGTCATCAGCAACGATGCGTGATTTCGCCAGCTCGATGCGCAGCTTCTCGCAGAAGGCGAAGGCGCGCTGGACGTCGAAGCCATTGAAAAGAATGCCGAACTCCTCGCCGCCGAGGCGGGCGAGCAGATGTTCGTCGCCAACCAGTGTCGTCAGCCGCTTGGCCACATGCTTCAAGACGACGTCGCCAATCTCGTGGCCGTAGGTGTCGTTCAGCCGCTTGAAATGATCGATGTCGAGGATGGCGATCGCGGTCGTCTCGCCACGTCGCAGGCATTGCTCGACCAGGCGCGGGCCGGTCAGGAAGAAATGGCGGCGGTTGTAGATATCGGTCAGGTAGTCGCTCGCCGCCTGGCGCTGAAGCGTCTGCAGCCTTTTCTGGATGCCGGCGGCATAGGCGATGCGACCGTTGAACTCGGCCTCCAGGAACGGTTTCTGGATGAAGTCCGTGCCGCCGGCTTCAAGGAAGCGCGCACCGATCCGGCGGTCGCCGCTGTCGGAAAGCGCGATCACCGGCAGCGCCCCGTCGCCCTGGCGCCGCTGCACTTCGGCAAGCAGCGCCGCGCCACTCATGTCGGACAGATCGAGATCGGTGACGACCACGTCGATCGCCTCGCCCGAGTCGAGCACCTGCAGCGCGTCGGCGGCCGAAGCAACCTCGCAGACCGAAATCCGCTGCCGGCGCAGAATGCCGGCAAGCTCGTCACGTGAAGCAGCGTCGGAATCGGCCAGCAGCACGGTCGTCTTGCCATTGGTCAAAGCGCGGTCGACGGCGCCGATCAAAAGATTGATCGATTCCGGCTGGTTCTTGATGACGCAATCGAGCGCGCCGCGACCGAGGATCTGGTCGCGCGTGCTGTCGTTGAACGCCGCGGTAAAGACCACGGCCGGCACGTTGTTTTCGAGGATGAAATCGAGCGCCTCGCAATTGGGCGCATCGGGAAGGTTGAGATCGAGCACGGCGAGCGAGAAGCTGTCCGGGGCTGCAGCCATTTCCTGGCGTAGCGCCTCCAGCGAGGCGCAGTGCGTGACGCGGATGCCATGCACCGTCTCAAGGCCATACTTCAGCGCGGTGGCAAACATGCGGGAATCTTCGATCAACAGCATGCGCTTGTCGCTGTGCTTCTGCACAGAATTCATCCGACCTGGCGTGCGGCGCAATCTCACGTCCCTGCAAATCCCGATTTCGAGCCGCAGGCGTGCTTGCCCCAAAAGGGCGACGCTGGCTCCCAATATACGATTATGCCCGATACGGATCGCACCAGACTTTTTCGTCTTGGCACGACCAGGCGGTACCGGGTCCCCACTTTTTATTGCGGCCGATTGAAGACGGTCCTGATTGCAATTTCGTTAATGCGGCAACCGTAAGGAGTCTTTTCTCGCGACCCGAGCAATTTTAGGGGTCGCAAGCGCAGAAAATCTGCAAACGCGCCGGCACCGATTGCCGACGGAAGAACTCCACCGCCTTCAATAGAAGGCGATGGTCAAGGAAGAGACGCGAAAGCGGGCCCCATTCAGCCGACGGATCCCGGGGCGTCCGGTCTGCGGCTTACGCCGGGACTTTTATCTTTTCGCTCAAGGTCTTGATCTTCGTCAGCGTGTCGAGGTTCTGGTTGACGCGGCAATAGAACTCCTCGTTGACGAACGGGCGCACGACGAAGTCGTTGCCGCCGGCCTTGAGGAAACGCGCCGACAGGAGCCGGTTGGTCGAAGACGAAACGCCGATGATGCGCAGCTGGTGCGGGCCATAGGCGCTGCGAATGCGCCGCGTCAGTTCGAAGCCATCGATATCGGGCATGTTGTAGTCGGTGATGACGAGGCCGATGTCGGGATTGTTCTTCAGGATCTCAAGCGCCACCGCACCGTTTTCCGCCGTGCTGGTGCGGAAGTTGTAGCGCTTCAGCTGCGTCGTGAGCAGCGCGCGCGCCGTCGGACTGTCATCGACAACAAGCACATGGTGCTTGTGGTTGGTGAGAAACCGGCAGACCGATTCCGCCAGCATGTCGACGGCAAAGACGCTGTCCTTGATGACATAGTCGACGATTTCCATCGCCAGGATCTTTTCGCGCGTGGATTCCTGGAAGGAGCCGGTGAAGACCACCGTCGGCACGCTCATCTCGATGAGATAGTTGAGCGCCTCGCCGTTCTCGGCACCGGGCAGGTTGATGTTGGAAATGGCGAGCGAGGCCGGGAATGTCGCATTTTCGACGGCAAACTGCAGATCGTCATAATCGCGGCAGACGATGACGTCGATGTCGAACAGCTCTTTCAGCCGCTTCGAGACCATCGACGAAAACAGGTTGGAGTCCTCGGCAAGCACGATGCGGTGCTCAGCAAGGGATTCGCCGGAATAGTACATTCCGGAAACGCCGAAAAATGACATTGATCGCCTATCAGAAAGAGTGTCCCCGAAGCCATGCTAGAGGAGAAAGACTTTCCCGGCTGTTAATGAGCGACCCGTGAAATGGTGCCTGCCTCGCCGACAACAACCGGACAATTCCCTGACCGAAAACGCTGTTTCGGTATATGATGCCGGCATGAGCGAAACCCTGGCCCTTTTCGATGTGCTTCGCCAGTCGGCGACCCCTCCCTTCGTCGATGCCCTCGAACGGCACGTACGCGAAGCGCCCGACCGCAAGCTCGGCCGCATCAATGCGCTCGCCTTTGCCGCCGAGCACCGGCTCGACGAGGAAAAGACCATTGCCGGTTTCCTGCATGCCTCCCGCCTTGGTCTGTTCGAACTGTCGTGGAATGTGCTGTGTCCGGGCTGCGGCGGCGTGCTCGACGCCAACACGTCGCTGAAAACCGTGCAGAGCGAGGCCTATACCTGCGCGCTCTGCGCCGCCGGCTACGAGCCGACGCTGGACGAGATGATCGAGGTGACGTTCACGGTCTCTCCGCGCGTCCGCCACATCGAGGCGCACAATCCGCATGAACTGTCAGCCGGCGAATATTTCCGCCAGATCTATTGGGGCTCCGGCGTCGATCTGCCCGACGATCACTACGAGGAAATGGTCGAGGACTTCGTACTCGAGACGCTCGAATTGCCGCCCGGCGAAAAGGCCGTGATCGCGCTGCAGCTTCCGGCCGAGTTCGTCATCATCTTCGAGCCGGTGACCCATGCGGCGCAGTTTCTCGACGTCTCGGGAGAGCCGACAAAGGAGAGACGCAACCTGTCGCTGGTGTTCGACCGAACCCACCGGCACAGCGAGACCATCAGCCTGCAACCGGGGCCGTTGCGGATTCAGGTGGAAAACCATTCGGAGGTTCGCACCCTGCCGAGCGTCTGCATTGCCGGCGAAGCACTGCACGCGCTGCTCGGGCGCCGGCGCCCCTTCCTCACGGCGAAGCGGCTGCTCTCCAACCAGACCTTCCGCGACATCTACCGCACCGATACCATCGACGTCGACCAGCGCCTGAAGATCACCAGCCTGACATTTCTCTTCACCGACCTGCGCGGTTCCACCGAGCTTTACGAGCGCGTCGGCGACCTCGCCGCTTTCGACCTGGTCAAAACCCATTTCAGCGTTCTGAACGAGATCGTCGCCGCCGAGGCCGGCGCCGTGGTCAAGACCATCGGCGACGCCGTGATGGCAACCTTCCCGACCCCCGACCGCGCCATTGCGGCGGCCGTGCGGATGCGTGACGCCATGCGAAAGCTCAATGATGAACGCAGCAGCGAGGACCTGTTGCTGAAGATCGGCATCCACGAAGGGCCCTGCATTGCCGTCAGCCTCAACGAGCGACAGGACTATTTCGGCCAGACGGTCAACATCGCCTCGCGGGTGCAGCACCTCGCGACCGCCCATGAGATCTTCGCCACCAGCGCGGTGCTCAAGCACCCGGCCGCCGCCGGCTTGCTGAGCGAGCGCGGCCTCAACCCGATGACCCACAACGTCACCCTGCGCGGCATCACCAACGAGATCAGCATTTTCGCCATCCCGTAGGCGCGTCCCATCGGGCAAGCCTTGAGCCTCAGTCCGACAGAAGTGCAAAGAGAAGGTCGAAAAACAGCGACGGCGCCTGTGAGATCAGCGCGCCGCCGCCATAGCCGACGACGCCCCCTGTGGCTGCCCCCATCCAACCGTTAGCCTCCCAACCCGAAAAAATCCCGATGGCGGTCGCCATCCCGACGAGGCAGACGATCCAGAGACCGTACATGACCGATTGCGACGCCCTGTCCATTCCACCTCCGCTCATGCCCCAACCTGGTGTGGCGCCTGGGTCGTCCGCTCGCCGCTACCCACAGCGGGGAGTTCAGCGGCAGTTTTCAGCCCTGCATTGCAGATGGAAACGACGGCACGCCGTTGCAAGTGGCGACGGCGAGGCTGGCGGCGCAGAGCATCATATCGTGCTCCGGTTCGGCGGATGATCGACGTCTTGGACCGCCCTGTCCGGTCCACCAACGCAAGGTGCTGGCGTCACTTGACGGCGTGGGTCGGCAGGCGCGGATTTCCACTGCGCCGTCGGCGATATTGCGACCATCGGCTGTCAGGGCCGAAAGGCTCAGGCATTCCGTCGTGGACGACGAATGGCTCTGACCTTTCCGCTTGGGCCGCCTCCACAGAAGAAGCGGTCGCCGCCATCGGCCTCAAGCCCCGAGACCCCCGTGCCAGCTGGCATGTCGAGCCGCTCCAGCACATCGCCGGTCTTCGGATCGATGCGCCTGACATCGCTGTCGTCGCCCTCCCAGGTGCCGTGCCACAGGTCGCCGTCGACCCAGGTGACGCCGGTGACGACGCGGTTGGATTCGATCGTGCGCAGGATGGCGCCGGTCTCGGGGTCGATCTGATGGATTTTTCGGCCGCGATGCTGCCCCACCCAGAGCGTGCCTTCGGCCCAGGCAAGACCGGAGTCGCCGCCATTGCCCGGTGCCGGGATCGTCGACAGCACGCGGCCCGTCTTCGGATCGATCTTCTGGATGCAATCCTCGGCGATCTGGAAAAGGTGCTGCCCGTCGAAAGCGGTGCCCGCATGGGCGGCAACGGCGATGGAGCGCACCGTCTCACCGCTTTCGGGGTCGAGCGCATTCAGTCTGTCCCCGGTGGCAAACCAGACGTGGCGGCCGTCGAAGGTCACGCCATGCACCTGGTCAGCGTCGGCAAAGGGTCCGTATTCGCGCAGGATTTCGGCAGCGGTTCTTTTCATCGTTCCATCCTAATCGCTTGGTAGCGGACCGGGGAGTAACAACACTGTCGGGAAACCCGGCACCGGCGGCGGCGTCCACCGGCGCGCGCGGCCTTGCCCGATCGGCTGCACCTTGCCAGCCGCGCAAAGCGCGTCAAGTGCACGCTGCACCGTACGCGCGCTCGCGCCAAGCGCAATCGCCAGCGCCGAACTCGCCCACGCCTCGCCATCGGCGAGCAAGGCCAGAACCGCGCCTTGCTGCCCTTCGGCCGGCGGCGCCAGCACTGAAACCTCGCGATTGCCGAGCGGCACAAGCGCAAAGCCGCGCGTGGTCGCCCTCACCTCCGCCACATGCCTGAGCTCGGCGCGCAGCCGCCCGATTTCGACGCGCAGTCGCGCCCGGTGCGATTCATCGGCGTGCCGCGCCCGGAAGGCGCCGGCGAGGAGCGCTTCCCTCGAAGCATCGCCGGGCCAGGCTTCGGCCAGCGTCCTTGCAAGCGCAAAGAGAACCGGGCGCGTCGCGAGCGGCACCACCCTGTCGCCTGCCTGCACCACATGGCGGCATGCATCGATGACCAGAGCGCCGGAAGCGAGCAATGCCTCGACCTCTTCGAGCAGCAGTGCCCTCGCCTTGTCACGAACGATCAGGCGTGCGGCCGGCGTGGTGAGCGCAAGCAAGGCGCCGTCGACTTCGGCGACCAATGCCGGGATGCCGGCTTCCCGCGCGACCGCGTGCGCCTGTTCCAGTGCAGCGCGCGCCACCTTTGTCTGCAACCGCCTGATGGCGATACCGGCAACACTGAGCGCGTGGGCGGCGCGCGCGAGTGGCGGCAGCAGTGCCGGGTCAAAACCGGCAAGCGCTCGCTCGGCTTCATCGAGGCGGCCGATCAGCACCAGACGGCGAACCTGCAGATTGCGCGCGTGAGCGGCGTTGACGCGGTCGCCGTGGGTCTCGAGCGTCGACCGTGCCGTCTCGAGCGCCTTTTCGGGCCAGCCGAGGTCGCGCGAAACGAGCGCAATCTCCGCTTCGGCCACGACACAGCGCGCCCGGGCCACCGCCTCCCTGGTCCCGAACGCGCGCGCGGCACTTTTCAGCAAAGCCTTTGCACGCGGGAAATCGCCGAGCTGCGCCATCGCAATCCCGCGCAGCGCCAGCGCCGGCGCGTCGTCGCGAAGGGCCACGCGCTTCAGCGCGCCGAGCGGATCGCCCGCCGCCAGCGCCCGCGCCGCAGCCGTGATCAGCGAATCCATCGTAATCCCGTCAAACTTGTAACTCCCGCCCTCTCGGCACGCGGCGCTAACTGTACCCGGAGATCAGCAACACCCTGCAAGACCGACCAACGAATGGATAGCCGAAAATGTCGACGCACAGAACCGGAACGATTGAAGGGTGGGCAAGGTCGATCGCGCTTGGCGCAGCCGGGCAGCTCTGCCTCCTGGCAAGCCCGACCTTTGCGCTCATGGCCCTTATGACCGGCATTCCGGGTGCCGGCGAGCCCGACATGCTCTGCACGACCTCGGCCTCCTCGCCGCTGACAGGAATGGCGGCGATGTACACGTTGATGAGCGCCTTTCATTTCGGGCCGTGGCTGCGGCTGATCGCCGGACGGCGAAACACCGCCCATCGGCCATGAGCCCCGTGATGCTGCCACCGGACGACTATTCCAACATCAAGGAGACCACCGATGCAGAACGAAATCGTTTCACCTGAGGCGTGGCTGAAGGCACGCCTGGACCTGCTTGCCGCCGAAAAGGAATTCTCGAGGCAACGGGAGGCGCTGACGCGCCGCCGCATGGAAATGCCGTGGGAACGCGTGGAAAAAGCCTACCGGTTCGATGGGCCGGCCGGCACCCTGTCGCTTGCCGATCTCTTCGACGGGCGCTCTCAGCTGATCGTCTACCACTTCATGCTGGCTCCGGACTGGCAGGAAGGGTGCAAGCACTGCTCGTTCTGGGCCGATAATTTCAACGGCATTCCGGTGCATCTCAATCATCGCGACGTGACGTTCACGGCCGTTTCGCGCGCGCCGCTCGCCAGGATCGAGGCCTACAGGAAGCGGCTGGGCTGGAGTTTTCCCTGGGTGTCGTCCTTTGGCAGCGACTTCAACTTCGACTATCAGGCATCCCGCACGCCAGAACAGCTCGCCAAGGGCGAGACCTTCTACAACTACAAGATCCAGCCGGGCACCATCTCGGAACAGGTGGGCATCAGCGTGTTCTACAGAAACGACGCGAACGAGGTGTTCCATACCTATTCCTGCTACTCGCGCGGCATCGAGATGCTGAACGGCGCCTATCATTTCCTCGATCTCGTTCCCAAGGGCCGCGACGAGGACAGCTTGAACTACCCGATGGAATGGGTACGGCGCCACGACCAGTACTAAGGCAATGAGACCGGCTGCCGTGTGGCCGGTTTCCGCCTTTCGCAGCGTGCAAGGCGACGCGCTGGTCAAAGTCTTGGTCGGAACATCGACGCTGTTACGGCTCCGCTCTGAACTGCGCAAAGATGCTATGCATCCCCAACGCTTGTAACGGGCAACAAGCCACTCACCCCGCCGGCTTGTGCATCACCAGCACATCGCCATCGGCCGGGATCCGCAGCTTCGCCGCGGAAATGCCGCGCGCCTCGGCTGCCTCGCGCAGGTCCTGCCTGCTGATCGTTGCATGGTCGAGCGCTTCCATGTGGGTGGCAACAACCACCGCATTTCCCGATGCCTCGCAGACGGCAACGGTTTCCTGCGCATCCATCACGATCAGGTCGCCGTCCCAGCGTGCGCCACAGGAATGGGTGACGATGATCTCGGGCTTCGTCTCGGCGATAACACCAGCGACCGGCGGATAGAGCACGGTGTCGCCGGCCCAATAGATCGACGGTTCTCCCTCGGCCTCAAGCGTAAAGCCCATGACCGAGCCCATCAGCTCGACGACCGGCCCAAGGCCGTGGCTGCCTTCGCGCCGCGTCAGCGTCAGCCCCTGCCAGGTGGCACGATCGGCAAGTGGTGTGACATCGGTGAAACCCGCCGCGCGGATCTCGCCTTCGTCGCCTGGCTGGCAGAAGATCGGCAGATCCTTCGCCAAATGCTCCTTGGCAACGTAGTCGAAATGGTCGGAGTGCAGGTGTGAAACGATCACCAGTTCGACGCCGTCGAGAATGGCCTCGATGGAAACCGGAAGCTCGACCATCGGGTTTTCCGATCGGTTGGCGAAGGAGGGCAAGCTGTGCTTCGGCGCGAGATAGGGATCGATCAGCACGGTGCGACCGGCGTAGTCGAGCTTCAGCGTTGCGTTGCGGATCAGTTGCAGTTTCATAGGGTGCATCCTCTGGCGCCGACCGGCCGTTTGACATCCGGGCGATCCTTGCCATTGCCACGGTAAAATCAAGCCCCGAAGTGCCGCTCGGTCCCCGTCGTCGCGGCCCCCTACTTGGTGGCGGAAACCGCGACCTCTCTTGCGGCAGCGATGATCCGCTCGGCGGTCGGAAAGGTCCCGAGGCCGTCCGGGCCATCGCGCGCCTCGACCTCGGCCCAGGCAATGCAGCCCGATGTATCGACAAGGAAATGTCCTACGAGCTGGGTGCCGTACTTCTCGGAGATGGATCGGTCGATGTCATGCAGTTCGAAGCCATCCTTGGCGTTGAGCAGGTCATTGGCCTTCATCGGCTGCGCCGGCTCTGCCAACTCGCCACCCGGATTGATGCGAGCAGCGGCAAATTGTTCGAAACTGGTGTGCAAGGGCCATTGCGGCTCTTGAGCGTCGGCCGGAGCAATGGCGGCGAGCGGCACGCCGAAGTCGCGGTGTGTCCGGCACTCGGGATCGCACAGCACCGTTACCGGCGTCGGTTGAAACTGGAGATAGAGGCGGGCCCGCTCCAAGGGGGTATTGATGACGGCAAGTGTCTCGACACCCGCTTCGCTCAATGCGGGCTGGAGCGCTGCGAACTGCCGCAGCTGCCGCCGGCAGAACGGACAATGCAGGCCGCGAAACAGACCGATAAGGAACGACCGGCCGTGCAGGTCCGCAAGCGAAACAGCGCCCTCGCCGTTGGCAGCCGCCAATGAAAAGGCCGGAGCGGCCTCGCCCGGGCGCAGTCCTGGAAAATCATTCGCCATGGATAACCGTCCTTCTTCCAGAGCAATTGTCGCAAAGGCACGCAGCGGTTTCGGGTCCTGAATTGCAAACAAGGAGATAGGGCGCTCCAGGATTCCGTCTGTACCGGAACGCCATAATTTCACGCACCGATCACGCTTCTCGCGGCAGGGTGGCTCTCACCATGCCGTCACCGCCAGTTACAATCCCAGGGCTGCCCGCGTGCGGCGCGGGCGCAGGCGAAGATGCGGCCGCAGGCATGCGTGGCGCTCATCGAGGTGCGGCCACGGCCGGAACCGCGGCCAAGCGTCTGGCGGGCTGCAAGCTGGGCGCTGTCCGGGCAGCTGGCAAAGCTCTTCCTCTTGGCGTCGTCAGGCGCCGTGATGGTGTTCGATGGTGCCTTCTTGGCCGGCGTCTCGCCGGTGCTGCGCGTCTTGGACGGTTCCGGCAGCTTCGCCTCGCGCTTGATATCGATGCAACGACCGGCCTTCAGCTGCTGGTTCTGGGCGCAGACAAGCGGGCAGATCCGCGCCTTCTGCGTGCGCAACCGTTCGAGCACATCGCTGGACGGTTCAAGGGCGGCAAGCTCGACCTTGCCGAGCCTTGCGAATTGCTCCAGTGCCCGGCGGCTGCCGAGGCCCCAGAGCCCATCTTCGCTGCCGGCGCGACAGCCGATCCGGTTGAGTTCCTTCTGGATCGCGCGAACCAGCTCGCGGTTCGGCTCTGCAATTTCGGGTCCTGACAGCCCACTATCTGTGTGCGGCGTCAGGGCGGCCACCTGCTCGGTTGCGGCAGGAAGGCCGCCGGCGGCCGGCGTTTGCGGTCTTGCCGCCTCATCGGCCGCAGCCCGCTCGATGATCCTGATCTTTGCCTTCGCCAGCGAAACGAAGGCGCCGTGGGGATATTGCTGCAGGTAGGCGTCGAACAGATCGCGATCGCTTGAACCCTTGATCGTGTCCCAATAGGCAAGTTCGGCGGCATTGTCGGCGGCGCCGACGGCCGGAGTCGATGGCTGCGGCGCCGTCGACGGCTTCAACACCACCTCGCCCGTCAGCGAGGAATTGTCCCAGGGCACCTGCTTGCCATCCGTCGCCTCCAGCACGTCGCGGCGCACGTCGATCAGTTCGCGGGTGATGTCGCGCCCCGGCTTGCCCAGGTGGCGAAGCAAGGCGGCCGTGAACGGCGAGTTGCGCCCGGCGCCGTCGAGGGCCACATTGCCGGGCTGGGTGGCAAAGGCGATCAGCGAGCCGATGCCGGTGCCGACCTTTGCGAGCCCCCGGCCGATCGAGCTGGAGCGCGTGCCCATCGAACGGGCGAGATTGACGGCCAGCGGATTGTCGCGGCAGGCATCGAGGAACACCAGGTTGACCCGGGTCTCACGCTCCATCGCCGAAAGGATCAGGTTCATCGGCACCGCCTCGAATTCGAGGTCGATATAGGAGAGCAGCCTGGCGTCTATCGGGGCGATGTAGTTCTCGCCATTCACCTGCAGCCCATGGCCGGCATAGTAGAACAGCGCGAGATCGGCGCCATCGAGCTTGCCGACGAAATCGCGAATGGTGTTGCGCACACCGGCAAGGTCGAGGTCGCGACCGACGACAACCTCGAAGCCGAGATCCTTCAGCTTACCCGCCATGTCGCCGGCATCGTTGTCGGGGTTCGGCAGCTTGGGGACATGCTGATAGGCCGAATTGCCGATGACCAACGCCACACGCTTTTCGGCAAGCGCCTGCGAACACACCAGCACCAGGAAGATCGTCATGATCATGCGAAGGCAGTGCATGTCATCCCCTCCGGACATGCCTGTGCATGTCCCTGCAGCGCCGCGCGTCACAGCATGCGCAAAGAACGCTGCAACACCTCAAACTCGCTGCATCGTTTCTCCTCAAATCGAACCCGCCTTGAGGAATCATGCAGTCGAAAGTCGCGTGCCCCGCCGCCGCACACCGGCCTGTCTTCAGGAGGGTGCGGTCCATCGGCGGCGCTGTCAATGCGCTCAGCCCGCACCTGCGACACCCGATCTGCCTGAAACCTCGTCCCGGATGCGCCCTCGAATTAACGGGCCATGGCGGCATTTCATTCAATTGCCAAATGGGATTAGCGTGGCCTAACCCATTCTGCTTAGCGCCGATTGACGAGCTGTTCGTCGCCGCAGTCGCGTCATCGGCACCTCCGGCGGCCATGGCCCAAGACGAAAAACGGCGCCGGGAGACCCCGACGCCGTTTCGAATTCCATTTTGAAGAGCTGCGCTTACTTGACGATCGCCGAACCGTTGACGATCTCGACATTCTCGTCGCCCTGCAGGCCGATGCGGTCGCCGCTCGGCGTGGTGACGAAGCAGCCGCTGGGGCAGATCATCTCGGTAGCGCCGGCGCTGATCGCCACTTCCATGCGGCTTTCGCCCTCGACGACAACCAGAACAGCAGTCTCGCCATCCTTGTTCGTGACAGTCGCGGCCGATACCGCCCCTGCCGCCAGCACGCCGGAAAGCAAAGCAATCACAAATGTCTTCATCGCCCATCGACGCCCGCGGCGCCGCCCTTTTGCACAGCCGGCCGCCCCGTCGGACAAGCGACGGTGGCTCCGGCCACCTCTTCAGCCCGTGACAGCCTAGACCGTCAAAAGAAGAATTGCATGCTTTTTATCGTGGGCAGGCTGAATAGCGGCTGAACGCTCCGTTTATCAGCGGTTGGGGTTTGAGCGGCGGCTGGAAGCGCGGCGCTTGCCGCCTTCCTCCTCGTTTTCCTCGTCGAGCGGGGCTGCGGAAGCGGATTCCTTTTTCGAGGCTGCGGCCCTCGCCTCGGCCGACGCTGCCCCCTTCGGCTCGCCGACCGTTTCCGGCTCGTGGCTCTCGATACCGGTCTGGTCCTCGACCGGCACGTCCTCGATCTTCAGCGGGAACGGCGCGCCGATGCCTTGGTCGCGAAAGCGCTCGTAGATGGCCACACGCAGGTCGTTGCGCACGCCGCCACCGGTCAGGACATCGGCCACGTAGATCCGCAGTTCGAAGGTCATGCGGTCTTCGCCAAAGGCGGTAAAGCCGACACTCGGCGACGGGTTCTTCAGCACCATCGGGTGGGCGCCGGCGATTTCGGCCAGCAGATCCATGATCCGCCGGGGGTCGCTGGCGTAGGTGACGGTGACGGCGATCTCCGAGCGACCGAGCTTGTTGCGGTGCGTCCAGTTGCCGACCGACGCGTTGATCAGCAGCGAGTTCGGCATCATGATCGACTGGTGCTGGAAGGTTTCGATTTCGGTGGCGCGCACCGAGATGCGCTTGACGAAGCCTTCGGTCGTGCCGCTGACGATCCAGTCGCCGACCTTGAACGGGCGCTCGACCAAAAGGATCAGGCCCGAGACGAAGTTCGAGACGATGTTTTGCAGGCCGAAACCGACGCCGAGCGAGAGGGCACCGGCGACAAGGGCAAGGTTGGAAAGATCGATACCCGCCGCCGAAACACCGATCAGGCCGGCGAGCCCGACGCCGACATAGCCGATGCCGGTGCGGATCGAGTTCCTGACACCCGCATCCACCCGGCTGCGCGCCATGACGTTGCCGTCGATCCAGCGCTGCACCCAGCGGGTGACGATGTACCCAAGAATGAAGAACAGGATGCCCGCCAGGATGCCCATGAGCGAGATGGTGATGGTGCCGATCTTGATCTCGGTGACGGCACGATAGGTCCAGGACTCGATGTCGGCGACCTGGAAGCCCCACTGCAAGAGGATCAGCGGAATGAAGAACAGCGCCACCAGCGCATAGATGCTGAGGCCCGCCACCAGTCCGACCTGGTCGAGACCGACCTGCTCCAGCTTGTAACGGCGCTCGAGAAAACGTCCGGCCGCCGTCTCGGCGAAGGCACCCTGGCGCGAAACCGCCTTGCCGGTGAGGAAGCCGATATACATCATCACCAGGATGGCGCCGGTGATGATGATCTGCGTGGCAATGAAGCGGGAGAGACCGACATAGCCGGTCGCGGCTGCAATGATCAGCGACGCGCCGGTCAAAACCAGCCCGATGGAGACGATGCGCGGCCAGGGACGACCCGGCGCATCGAAGGGCTCGTCTTTCTTGAGCGTCGGCTTGATCCAGGCAGAAGCAATGATGATCAAGCCAATCACGACAGAGGCAACAAAGCTCTTGACCACCGTCAACACGACGGGAGAGCCCATCGCCTCGCTGATGCCGCCGAACGTGTAGTCCAGGCCGTTGACCAGCGCCATGGCGAAGATGGTGATCAGCAGGACGTTGGCGCCGCGATCCGACACGCGCACCAGACGCCAGCGCGAATCCGACGGCGACAGCACCGCATTGGCAAGCGTGGTGACGAAGAACCCGACCACGATTACCGCAAGCGCAATCGCGATGATGGGCGTAATATCCGAACGCAGCACGTTGAAACTGTGCATGAAGAAGAAGCTCGACAGCGCAAAGGCGGCCATCGAAATGGTCGGTATGAAGGTCGACCAGAAGGCAACCGACAGGCGCCGGAAATAGCTCGGCTCCTCGTCGGACTTGTCGTGATGGATATAGGGCGAAAACAGCCGGTTGCTGCCGACGAGGAAGACGAGCGCGGCACAGATCGACAGGAAGAGCGCCGTCAGCAAGGGAACCCGCTTGTAGTTCCAGACGAAGGTCAGCCAGCTCATCGTGCTGCGCGACAGCACCTGGGTTTCATTGATCGTCGCCGAAAACGCTTCATCGAACATTTCGAAAGACACATCGGTGTTCTTCAACAACGTGTTGGAAAACAGCGCGCGCCGGGTGGCGGTAATGCCGTTCGACAATTTCGTCGCCTGGACGGAAAGGCTTTCGGCCTCCCCCGTCAGTGCATTGATCTCGCCGCGCTCGGCCAGCAGCCGCTTGCGCTCCGCGGTGACGATGTCGGCCTCGGGCGGCTGCCCCTCGCCCGGCGGATCGCCGAGTTCGGTCAGCCGGGCCTTGATCTCGTCCAGCCGCGGGCGGGTGGCGATCGAGGTCGAGATGATCTGCTTGGCGACGGCATCGACCTGAACCTTGAGTTCCGCAAGCGCGATGTCGTCGTCGCTGGCCTTGCCGACGAGCTCCTTCAGCCGCTTGAGCTCCTTGCCGGCCGTCGCCAACTGCTCGGCCGTCTGGCTCTGCCCGGCATCGGCAGCAATGGTGGCGTCATTCGCCTGCGCTGCGTTCTGGGCCGGCTGCGCCGCGGCACCAGCCGGTTGCTGTGCATTCGGCGCTGGTTGCGCCTTGTCATCGGCGGCGGGCTGCGCGTTCTGGGCGGGCTGGGC
>NZ_MUNW01000084.1 GCF_002002725.1 Sinorhizobium sp. A49
CGCACCACCATTGCCGGCAACCCCGGCACCGCTCTGGCTTCCCGCACCACCGGCCGCACCCGACCCGCCGCCGCCGCCACCATTTCCGGAATAAGTCGCATCGGCGCCAGGTGTGCCCTGCAGGTTACCGTCTAGGCCGCCACCGGCACCGCCCGGGCCGCCACCGTCCCCACCCTTTCCTGCAGCCGCAGCCAAGGGCGCGAGCGCGACCATACCGAGGGCAAGACCCGATGCCGCGAACAGCCACAAAGCCGTGCTGCTCATCAGCAAGCGTTGGTTGCCGGTTGTGGAGCGCCCTCGATACGACGGTTGGCGACCCGTGCGTTCCTCGCCCTTAAGCCCAGTAGCCAAGCCCTTAGTCGTACAATTGATCTTTTTCAAAGGCTTGCCCTCCGCCCACAACTCAAAATATCCCAGGAAGCTGGCTTGCACGGCAACCCTGAAGCAGCAATGCCATATCGACGAAACAACCTACAGGTTCGACGAAGCAACAAAGCGAGGAGGGTTGCGGCTGTGGAAAATCTCAGATCCCGAGCCGGCTGCGCAATTCCTGCCTGTAGGGCCGCGATACCGCCCAGGGCTGATCGAATCTGCGCAGGCGCACTGTCCAGGCTTGCTTCGTCGGGCCTGCGTGACGATCCAACTCGGTCACATGCGATATGTTTATCACCGTGGTACGGTGGATGCGCAGGAAGCTCGATTTCGGCAGCAGGCCGATCCAGAACGAGAGCGGACGCAGATCGAGCACGGCTGCTTCGTCTCTCAACCAGATCTGCGTGTAGTCCTTCGCCGAACGCAGTCCGACGATGGCAGCGAGTGGCACGCCGCGCGTGCGCCCTGGCATATGCAGATGCACGAGGGGTTCAGCACCGTTGAGCGCGTGTCCGGCAATCACGTCCCGTCGGCCATCCACCGGCGCTCGCCCGTAGCGGGCGATTCCGATCAACTTTGCACAGCGGGCGAGTTGGTGGATCTCGTCCACCGGCCACCCGCGTTTCGTCCTGGTCGCATCGAAGCCGATGCAGGCACGCAGAACGCAGTTGTGAAAGATCGGGACGCAAAGGACGCTCTTGTCGTTCTGCCTGAGCATTTCCGCCTGCAGGGCGCGCGCAGGGCGCGGAAGATTGGCGACATCGTTGATCATCACCGCCTTGCCCGTGACCAGCCATTGATGCAGCCAACCGATCATCGTCACCGGCGTCTGCTGCAGATCACCCACATGCGACGAGACATCCTTGCGCGCCCACTCCTCGGTATTTCGGAAGTGAAGAAAATCGTCGTCGTATTCGAACATCCACGCCCTGTCGGCACCGGCAAGCTTGCCGGTTTCCTCCAAAATGGCCGCAATCGCGATGTTGGCGGGCGAACCGATGAGGTGGGCGGCGGCCATATAGGCCCAGTCGTGCGATGGCTGCCCCATCGTGGGGTGAAGACAGTCGGCAATCGAGATCAGTTCGTATGGCGGGGCAGTGTCGGAAAGGTCGGACGGGTGAAATTGCTCATTCATGACGATCAATATTGAAAAAGGAATAAGGGATAGGGAGGCGCTGTCACAATATGCAGCTGCCCTCCCGGGAAAATACGGGTCGCGAAAAAACGGCATCAACGCCCTGTGAGCGCCCGGGGGCGGCGCTGAGAGCGATCATGGAATGAACAATGGTCCAAGCGCGCGTTCGATGGCCCCCTCCATCGTCATACAGCGGCGTTCCTCAACGCCAGCATCCACCCGCGTTGCCAGTAAAGGTTGCGAGCGCGAGAAATTCAAGACCTTTCACCGCAACCGCAGGCCCTTTTCTGGGTCGATCGGCCGCAGAACGATGCGGTATCGCTGCTCGATCCCTACCCCGAAGGACAAGACCGACCGACCTTCGCCAGCGTAGTATCCGATTGCGATTCCCATACTTGGCGGATGTCGCTACTGGGCACGATGGCGGGGTCGGCCGAGGCAGGTCGAAACATGACGGCGTGGCTAAAGTCGCTGGAGGAATGGACTTCAAGCCAAGGGTCGCAGTGCATATGATAGTGGGCAGGCCTCCGGGAGGATGGCCCAGACGTCGCCCAAGGGGGCTTTGTAATCCAATCCAGAGGAGTTGCCGTGGAAGCCGGACACGATACCAGCGAGCTTGAAATGGTCGTTTTGATGACGCCCGACATGGCCAACTTCAGCGGCAAGGTCCATGGCGGCGCCCTCCTGAATCTCCTGGATCGCGTCGCGTTCTCCTGCGCCTCACGCTATTCGCAGGAATACGCAGTGACCTTGTCAGTGGACCAGGTCGTCTTTCGCCAGCCGATCCATGTCGGCGAGCTCGTGACCTTTCGCGCCTCGATCAATCATGCCGGGCGGACGTCGATGGAAGTCGGGATCCGCGTCGAAGCCGAAAACATCCGCACCGGCGAGCGTCGGCACACGAATTCCTGCTACTTCACCATGGTCGCCGTTGATGCCGAGGGACGTCCGACTGCAGTGCCGCCGTACAACCCCGCAACCGCCGTCCGAAAGCAGCGCCAGCGCGCGGCCGAGGTCAGGAGAAACTTGCGGCGCGAGTTCGAGGTCCGTTTTCAGGCCGCGGGCTCCGCCGGCGAAACCTGACCGTCGCAATCACGGGGCGCGCCCATTCACGTCACCTTGCATCGAAACCGTGGTCACTTTTTGCAACAGGGCGGCGCCGAGACCACTCCTGTGTTTGGCCGGGGGGATTGATGGTGTATGTTTCGCCGGCCGGTTTTGTCTGGCCAAGCGGAGAAGTTCGCCTCGTGCGCTGGCGCGGGACGGCGGTCGCCTGCGTCGTACGCCCGTGCCTATGTGCCTTGTACATGCCCCTGCGTTCTGAAAACCACTTTGACGCGCTCAATGCCACCGCGCCGCGTTACCCAACTGACGTCAATTTCGTGAACAAGCGAAGCCACCTATCAACGCCTGCAGCTACGGGAAACCAACACCGTCGTTGCAGGCCCGGGATATCGGAGATTCAAATGTCCACATCCGAAACGGGAAAACAGTTTACAGAAGGCGTCGCGAGCGGCGAGGTCCGCTACGATCTGGAGGATTTCATTCGCGCCTCCGGCATTCCGCCCCATGAGGCCCACGAGATGTTTACGAAATACGGGCCATACAAGTCGGACCTCGACCCCTTGCTGAAGGCCCGGGCCGACCAGCATATGGATCTGATGAAATAGGGCGCTTCACCTCCCCACCGGCCGTGGCGGATAACCGAGCGTGGTGATTGCCTCGCTCACCCCAGATCCCCGTCCGGTCGTCAATCCGCGGAGTAACGCTCCTCTAGCCAGGGATCGCCGCGCATGTGATAGCCGTTGCGCTCCCAGAAGCCGGCCTCGTCGCCGGCTCTAAAATCGATGCGCGTCAACCACTTCGCGCTCTTCCAGAAATAGAGATGCGGCACGACGAGCCGCATCGGCCCGCCATGGGTGCGACTGATCGGTTGCCCCTCCCAATCCGTGGCGAGGATCGCATGCTCCGAGGCAAAATCGGCGAGTGGAAGATTGGTCGTATAGCCGTCGTAACTCGTCAACATCACATGGGTTGCTTCCGGTTTCGGCATGACCAGATCGAGCAGGTCGTGCGTCAGCACACCTTGCCAGCGGTTGTCATAGCGCGACCAGGTGGTGACGCAGTGAATGTCGGAGAGGCTGTCACTCTGCGGCAAGGCCTTGAACGCTGTCCAATTCAGCGACAGGCGCTGTTCGACGAGGCCGGTGACATCAAGCCGCCAGCGCTCCACGCCGATCGCAGGCTGCTGCCCGAGATCCAGCACCGGCCAATCTCTAACGAGATGCTGGCCCGGCGGCAACCGTTCGTCCTCGGGCCGGGTTGCGCGCCCGGTGAGGAACTTCCCCGCAGCCGCCCAGCGCCGTTTCGTCGTGGTCAGCTTGGTTTCCGTTGAGCGCTCGTCTTCGGTCATGGCGTCCTACTCCGGTCTGCGTGGATTAGAAGACCCGTCACGGTTTCCGTCAAGCATCGGCGCAGACATCGCTGCTAGCGCAGCACAATCCGCAGTGCTGCCTGCGTCTCTTTCAGAAGCGGCAAATAGCGCTCGACCATTTCGGCAGCCGGCACATGGGCGGCCGGCGCCCCGATATTGACTGCAGCGACGATCTGGTTGCGATCGTTTAGAAGCGGAACGGCGATGGAGCAAAGGCCGATTTCAAGTTCCTGGTCGATGATCGCATAGCCTTGATTGCGCACACGGCCGATCTCGGCCATCAGTTCTTCCGGGTCGGTTCTGGTATGTGGCGTGTTGCCCTTGAGGTCGGAGCGGGCGAGCACGTCCCTTGCCTGCGCTTCCGGCAAGGCGGCGAGCCACACGCGCCCCATGGAGGCGCAATAGGCGGGCAGGCGCGAGCCCGGTATCAGGCTGATCGACATCACCCGTTTCTGTGAGGCGCGAGCGATATAGACGATCTCCGTTCCGTCGAGCACCGAGGCGGAGGCGCTCTGCCCGGCTCGCTCGGAAAGCTGGTCGAGGTAGGGCTGGACGATCGCCGGCAAGGGCGTCGCTGAGAGATAGGCATGCCCGAGCCGCAGCACCTTCGGCGTCAGCGAAAAGAACTTTCCGTCATAGTCGGCGTAGCCGAGCTCCGAGAGCGTCAGCAGCGAGCGGCGGACAGTCGCCCGGTCGAGGCCGGTGATCTTGGCAGCCTCTGTGATCGTCAGCTTCTGTTGCGTCTCGCCAAAGGCCTCAATGACCGTCAGGCCCCGGGCAAAACCACTGACGAAGTCGGTCTCTCTCATCGGTCGTTCCCAATATTAACCGTCACTATTTTGTGCGATATGCGAACAAATGTCAAATAACGCACAAATTATTTGACGCTGCTCGTTTTTGAGAGCCTATTTCGAGCCAAGACAGGCAGGGGGACGCTCCTATCTGCGAACGCCGCGCCAAAATTGCCGGCGCAGAGAGACACCAGCAGTTCACCACCCGCCTGCAACCATGCGTCCGCCGATAGGCGGCAACGCTCAGATCAGAAGAGAGGAAACATGGCGAAGATCGTTTCGCTCGCCGAGGCCGTCGGCGACAATGTCAGGGATGGCGACACCGTCGCCATGGAGGGCTTTACCCATCTGATCCCCTATGCTGCCGGGCATGAAGTGATCCGCCAGGGCCGCAAGGACCTGTTCCTCGTGCGCATGACGCCCGATATCCTTTACGATCAACTGATCGGTGTCGGCGCTGCCCGCGGCATGAAGTTTTCCTGGGGCGGCAATCCGGGCGTCGGCTCCCTGCACCGCTTCCGTGATGCGGTGGAGAATCAGTGGCCGCGGCCGCTCGAAATCGAAGAGCATTCCCACGCGGCCATGGCCAATGCCTATGAGGCGGGGGCCGCCAACCTGCCGTTTGCGATGCTGCGCGGCTATATCGGCGCCGATCTGCCGAAGGTGAACCCGAACATTAAGTCTGTCGCCTGTCCGTTCACGTCGGAGGTGCTCGCCGCAGTTCCGGCGATCCGGCCCGATGTCACGATCATCCATGCTCAGCGCGCCGACCGGAAGGGCAACGTGCTCATCGAAGGCATCGTCGGCGTGCAGAAGGAGGCGGTGCTTGCCGCCAGACGGTCGATCGTCACTGTCGAGGAAATCGTCGACGAGCTTGCGCCGCCGTCTCCCAACTCTGTCGTGCTTCCCACCTGGGCAATAACAGCCGTCAGCCATGTACCGGGCGGCGCCTTCCCTTCCTACGCCCACGGCTACTACCCACGCTCGAACGCCTTCTACATCGGCTGGGACGACATCGCCCGCGACCGCGAGAGTTTTACCGCCTGGATCAAGGAGAACGTGCTCGACGCGGGGCCTGAAGACTTTGCAAGACACGCCGGCAAAAACCCGGCGAAGGCCGCTTGAGGAGGCGATGATGACGGATATCACCCCCACCGAAATGATGACCATCGCCGCATCGCGCGCGCTTTCCAACGACGACGTCTGCTTCGTCGGCATCGGCGCGCCCTCGGCCGCCTGCAACGTGGCGCGATTGACCCATGCCCCCGACATCACCCTGATCTACGAAAGCGGAACCGTCGGCACCAAGCCGGACGTGCTGCCGCTGTCGATCGGCGACGGCGAGCTTTGCGATACCGCGCTCTTCACCGTCTCCGTGCCGGAGATGTTTCGCTACTGGCTGCAGGGCGGCCGCATCACCACCGGGTTCCTCGGCGGCGCGCAGATCGACAAGTTCGCCAACCTCAACACCACGGTCGTCGGCCCCTACGACCATCCGAAGGTCCGCCTGCCCGGCGGCGGCGGCGCGCCTGAGATCGCGTCGAATTGCGGCCGCATCTTTATCACCATGGCACTCTCTAAACGTGGCTTCGTCGAAAAGCTGCCGTTCATCACCTCGATGGGCCATGGCGAAGGCGGCGATCATCGCGAACGGCTCGGCATGAAGACCAAGGGACCGACCCGCGTTATCACCGACCTCTGCATCCTGGAACCCGATCCGGTGAGCAAGGAACTGACGGTCGTGTCGATCCATGACGGCGTGACGCGCGAGCAAATCGTCGACAATTGCGGCTGGCCGATCAAGTTTGCAGACCAAGTCATCGAGACTCCAGTACCGACCGAGATCGAGCTGGCAACGCTTCGCGACATCAATGCGCGCACCAGGAAGGCCCACCAGGGCAACAGGGAGGCCGCATGATGGCTGAAGCCTATATCTGCGATTACATTCGCACGCCGATCGGTCGCTTCGGCGGCGCGCTGTCATCGGTGAGAGCAGACGACCTCGGCGCGATCCCGCTGAAGGCGCTGATGGAGCGCAACCCATCCCTCGACTGGGAAGCAATCGATGACGTCATCTTCGGTTGCGCCAACCAGGCCGGTGAAGACAACCGCAACGTCGCGCGCATGTCGCTGCTTCTGGCAGGGCTGCCGGCAAGCGTGACGGGCACCACCATCAACCGCCTCTGCGGCTCGGGCATGGATGCCGTCATCGCGGCGGCGCGTGCCATCAAAGCTGGCGAAGCCGAGTTGATGATATCAGGCGGCGTCGAGAGCATGTCGCGCGCGCCTTTCGTCATGCCGAAGGCGGAGAGCGCCTTCTCGCGCGCAGCCGAAATCTATGACACGACCATCGGCTGGCGCTTCGTCAATCCGCTGATGAAAAAGCAATATGGCGTCGATTCCATGCCGGAGACCGGCGAAAACGTCGCCGAAGACTTCCATGTGAGCCGGGAAGACCAGGACGCCTTTGCGCTGCGCAGCCAGGGGAAGGCAGCGGCCGCTCAGAGCAACGGACGCCTGGCAAAGGAGATCGTCGCCGTCACCATTCCACAGCGCAAGGGCGAGCCGACTATCGTCGAAAGAGACGAACATCCCCGTGCCACGACGATGGAGGCTCTTGCCAAGCTCGGCACGCCCTTCAAGAAGGAAGGCGGCACGGTTACCGCGGGCAATGCCTCCGGCGTCAACGATGGCGCCGCGGCACTGATCATTGCCTCCGAGGCGGCCGTCAAACGATACGGTCTTACGCCGATTGCCCGTATCCTCGGCGGGGCCACCGCCGGTGTCGCGCCGCGTATCATGGGCTTCGGTCCGGCACCTGCCTCGAAGAAATTGATGGAGCGTCTCGGGCTTAAGCAGGCGCAGTTCGATGTCATCGAACTCAACGAAGCCTTTGCTTCGCAGGCGCTGGCGACGCTGCGCGATCTCGGCATTGCCGACGACGACCATCGCGTCAACCGCAACGGCGGCGCCATTGCCCTTGGTCACCCGCTCGGCATGTCCGGTGCCCGCATCACCGGGACGGCGGCGCTGGAGCTGGCAGAGACCGGTGGACGCTATAGCCTCTCGACGATGTGCATCGGTGTCGGCCAGGGCATCGCGGTGGCGCTCGAGCGCGTCTGAAGCCTGTCGCGCAAAAGTGCGCAGCAGTTTCTGCGATTACGATATGCGCAGAAGCAAGAGCACATAGGGAGCCGTCCACCGACGGCTCCCCCTTTTTGATTCACACGGTCTCTTCGTCGCGCTGCGCCACGAAGATCAGAACCAGCAAGATCGTGAGGAAGAAGCGGAAGGCATCGGGAACGCCGTTCCACTGCTTCGACATCCACATGCCGAACCATTCGCCGCCGACCGACATGAATCCAACCTGCCAGACGAGAAAGCCGAGCGTCAGGCCGGCGATCGCCACGGTCTTTGCCTGGTTGAACTCGCGCGCACCACCGTTGAGCTTCGTCGACAGCCTGTAGGCGCCGAGCCAGCAAAGCAGAGCCGTCAGCGTCTCGGCCGCAATGATCGCGACATAGAACAGGTTGTGCAGCGCCGGACTGGTGATCGCACGATACTTGATCGCCGCATCGGGAAAGATCGTATCCATCATCATCACATGCTGAACGAAGGCGAAATTCGTTGCGTAGTCGGTGATGTTGCCGAAGGCGACAAGCGTTGAGAACAAAGCGATGGCAGCAACGGCTGCGGTTTTGGCAATTCGAATGATTTTCATGTCTGGTACTCCTGTCCGCTGCCGGCACACCCGAAATCCGGGACGAATCCTACCGGCATCAGTCCAGCCATAGCCCGCGGCAGCGGAGAACGGGGCTTCGACACGCCTCTTCCACAACTTGCAGGATGATGCATATGCACTCCGGCGGCAACCAACGCCGAGCAGGCGGCGATCCTGCCGCTGGCCGGCGGACTTGACTTCTGTCATCAGCCGGAACATAACCAAACAGTTCTAAAACTATCTGGTTATGCAAATGAATTCATCTGACCGCCTCGACGCTACCTTTGCCGCTCTTGCCGACCCGACACGGCGGGCGATCCTTGCCCGTCTTGCTCTGGGCGAGGCATCCGTTCTCGAACTCGCAGAACCCTTTGCCATGAGCCAGCCAGCGGTGTCGAAACACCTGAAGGTGCTGGAGCGCGCAGGACTGGTTTCGCGTAGCCGCGACGCACAGCGCCGTCCCTGCCGCATCGAGATCCATCCACTCACCGAGGCAACCGACTGGCTGGAGGAATACCGCAAGCTCTGGGAAGCGAATTTCGCGCGGCTCGACACTCTGCTTGAAGAACTAAAGGCCGACGCCGCGTCTCACGGGAACCCCGCCGATTCCAACACCAAGGAGGACTGACATGAATGCTGCACCGAACAAACTTGTTGTGACTGCCCATGGCGATCGCGAGGTCCGCATCATCCGCACGTTCGACGCGCCGCGTCGGCTGGTTTTCGACGCCTTCACCAAGCCAGCGCTCGTCAAGCGCTGGCTGACCGGCCCGGACGGTTGGTCGCTGCCTGTCTGCGAGATCGATCTGCGACCCGGGGGAAAGTTTCGCTATGTCTGGAAAAACACCGAAGGCACCGAGATGGGCATGGGCGGCACCTACCGCGAAATCGATGCACCGGACCGGATCGTCCATGAGGAACTTTTCGACGAGGACTGGACCGGCGGCCAGACCGAGGTGACGACCCACTTTGTCGAGGATGGTGGGCGCACCACGGTGACGACCGCCGTCGTATACTCCTCCACGGAAACGCGCGATGCGGTCCTCAAATCGCCGATGGAGAGCGGTATTGCCATCGGCTACGACCGCCTCGAAGGCATTCTTGCCGCCGAACCAGTGAAATAGTCATGGAATGACCATGGGCGGAGTAATCCGCCCATGGTCCAATTCTCATTCCGTCCAGATCGCGACGTCAACGGGGCCGAGCTTGCGTGAGCCGACATGGAAGGTCGCGCCAGTGCCGGCCGGCACCTCGGCCGCCGCCTTGCCGTAGTTGAAGGCGAAGTTCAGCTTGCCGCGGCGGGTGATGCGCAGATCGCCGAGATCGGCGAGCGCTTCGACCGAAGCCCAGCCGAGTACATCATTGATCACCTTCTTCAAGAGATCGCCCTGGGCAGCCGCCGCCATGTAACGCGCCTTGTCGTTGCCGACCAGCGCCGGGGCGCCATTGCGGTATTCGCCTTCGAAGGTTGCTAGCACCGTCTCGCTGGTGCGCACCGTCTCGCGCCAGATGCCGGACGGGTAGGTCTCGTTGCCGTAAAGCACCGTCTCGGCATGGAATTCCGGCAGGGATTCGACGCGGGCGACACTGACGTCGATGAGGGCTGCAAGCGGGCCTGGCGGCAAGCCCTCAGGGATGTGCATGTCTTCGGTCTTGCTGCCGCTGCGCGGTCCGAACAGGACTTTGGCCTGCGCCTGCGCCAGCTTCTCGACAAAGGCCTGGTTGGCGATGACGAGATCCGGCGCCAGCACCAGCTGGTAGCCGTCGAGGTCGGAATGCTGGCCGATGAAATCGACGTCGACGCCGAGACGGGAGACGGTCGAATACCAGTCGAGCGCCGTCGCCGCCGCCGAATAGGTCCGGCCCTGCGGCAGCGCGCGCGTTGCCCAGCGCGAGGTATAGTCGAGCAGGATCGCGACCTTGGCCTTGCCACGAACCTCGCCCTTCGGCAGAAGCTTCATCTCTTCCACCACCTGCGCCACTTCGAGATAGCCCTGGTCGGGCTCGCTGTTGGGCAGCAACAGGCCGGCATGGAACTGCTCCTGCGCAAACGGCACCTGCCGCCAGCGGAAATAGGAGACCATGTCGACGCCGTGCGCATAGGCAAGCCAGGTCCACAGCCGCACCATGCCATCGGCCGGCGACTGGTTGTGCGCCGCCCAGTTGACCGGCCCCGGCTGCTGCTCCATCACCCAGACGCGGCCGTGGCCGACGGTGCGGTAGAGATCGTGGTTGAAGGCCGGCTGGTCCGGGTCGCCGACGCGCAGGTAGCGTCCCTTGTCCTCGGGCGAGAGCCGACCATTCAGCAGCCCGCCCATCGGATAGACGTCCCAGGAGGCGATATCGATGTCTTCGCCGACCTTGTAGTGGTCGAAGTCGGTGTTGTGCGACATGAAATTATGCGTCACCGGGCGGCCGGGCGCATGGCTGCGGATGATGTCGACCTGCGCCTTGTTGAAGCTCTTCACCTGGTCCGACGAGAAGCGGATGAAGTCGACGATATGGGTCGGGCTCGGTTCTTCGACGAGATTGTTCGGCAGCTCCACCTCGTCGAAGCTGTTGTAGTTCATCGCCCAGAAGGCCGTGCCCCAGGCGCGGTTCAACTCGTCGGTCGTGCCGTAACGCTCGGCAAGCCACAGGCGAAACGCCCGCTCGGCCTCATTGGAATAGCTGTAGATGGTGTCGTGATCGCCATATTCGTTGTCCGTCTGCCAGGCATGGACGAAGGCGTGTCTGCCGTAGCGTTCGGCCATGGCGTCGGTGATGCGGGCTGCCTCGACGCGGTAGACGCGGCTGGAGAAGCAATAGTGACGCCGCGCGCCGAACTTGCGCACCACGCCATTGACGTCGACCGGCAGGATATCCGGATGACGGTCGATGAGCCACTTCGGCGGTGCGGCGGTCGGCGTACCCAAAATGACCTTCAGTCCGGCACGGCCGAGCACGTCAATCGCGTCGTCGAGCCATTCCCAGTGAAACTCGCCCGGACGAGGCTCGATCTTCGCCCAGGCGAATTCGCCGATGCGCACCCAGGCGAGCCCGAGCTCGACCATGCGGCGGGCGTCGTCTTCCCATTTCTCGCGCGGCCATTGCTCCGGATAGTAGCAGACGCCGAGTTCGAGCATGTCGGTCTTCTGCTGGTCGGCGTTGAAACGGTTCGGTCTCGTCAGGGGCATATGCAAGATCGGGTCCTTCGTCATGCTTTCGGCCGGCTTTACCCGGCGCGTTGTCTTCGATGCGGGCGCTCTCAAGGATATAAACGTTTATATCATCTGGCGCAGCCGTGTGGTTGTCGTGGTTCGTCTACATCTTCAACGGTTCGGGGTCAGGCGGTCGTCGCAGCGCTCGATCAACTTCGGCATCAGAAGCGTCTGCAAAGCTTCCGGCGGTTCGCCCTCCATCCGGCGCAGGATGTAGGCGCCGAGCAGGCTGCTCGGCTCGCTGATCGGCAGGTAATAGGTGGTGATCGGCGGCGCGAAATACTGGCTGACGTTGAGATCGTCAGTGGCATTGATGACGGCATCGCGGCCGTGCACGAGGCCGCGCTCGTGGAAGCCGGAGAAGGCGCCAAGCGCAGACGCCTCGTTGGCGCAGATGTAAGCTGTCGGCGGATTGGAAAGCTCCGACATCGTCAGCACGTTTTCCCGCCCGAATGCCGGCGTCAGCCGCCCATGCGCCACCAGCGCCGGATCGAAGGGCAGGCCGGCGATCTCGAGCGCGCGTCTGTAGCTCTCATACCGGGTAATGCCGTAGCTCAGGTCCGACAATGGGTTGAGGAGCGCGATGCGGCGATGGCCGCGCTCGACCAGTCTCGCCATGGAAACGCGGATCATCTGCTCGTTGTCAGCGTCGACATAGGCATGCGGCGCGTTGTGCACGCTCGTGCCATAGGTGACGAAGGGAAAGTCCGCCGCCTGCATGGTGCGGATGCGCGGATCGTCGGCGCGCGTGCCGGAGATGATGATGCCGTCGGCCTTCTTCAGCGAGACTATCTGCTTGATGATCGCCTGGCTCTCCTCGAAATTCCGGACCGCATAGAGCGACACCCGATAGGGGCTGTCTTCCAGCGCCCAGGAGATGCCACTCAGGAGCTGGGCGTATTCCACGCCTTCCCACTCGTTCTGCTTCGGGCCCGGCGCCGTCATGATCGCAGCAACCTGATAGGTCTTGCCAGTGCGCAGTTGAACGCCGTGCATGTTGAGTTCGTAGCCGACGCGTGTCGCCGCCTCGATGACGATCGCGCGCGTTTCCGGGCGAACCTGAGGCGAATGCTTCAGGGCCTTGGACACGGTGGCAATCGACAGACCCGTTTCCTGCGCAATGGTCTTGATCGTTGGTCTTTGCATGGCGTCTCGGCTCGTCACGGGTTGCTAGATCACGATGGTTTTGGGTCGGCTCGACCCAAAACCATCGTGATCGATTCTCATAAGTTTGAGCGGGATGCGCGCGGAAAACCGCGCACACTTTTCCTCATCCCGCTCTAGTGCTGAGCGATGCCGCCAGCAGGAGATAGACTGCGGATGTCCAGGCGAATGCCCGATCGCGAAGGCCCCTCCCCGACCGCGCATCGAAGTTTTCGGCCATACCGTTTTTGCTGGCCAGTGAACAGAACTTTTCCGCGATTTCGCGCGTCAGCTCAATCTCCCCTTGCCGGCGAAGACCGTCCCAGAGAAGCAGCGTGGTCGGCGCCCAGATTGGTCCGCGCCAGTAACCGTCATCCTCGTAGAACGAACTTTCAGGGCTTTCCGTCGCCGGCCCCCAAGCGGTGATGAAACCGCCAGAAACCAGACGGGCGACGAGCTTTTCGCGCATCGGGCTTGGCAGGCGCGCGCCAAGCAACAGCGGCATGAACTGGATCAGGTTTTCGCCTGGCAGAATCCTATCCGGTGCACCCGCAAGCCGCGCACCAAAGGTTTCGCCGGTCCACAGCCGCTCGAACAGCAGCGTCTGCAAAGCGTCCGCCTTGGCGTTCCATTCGGCGACGCGCACTGGATCGCTCTCAAGCAGGGTCGCAAGCGTCTCGCAGGCGAGAATGAGGAACACCGGCAAATCCGGCGAGATCACGGGACCGCCTTCGGCAAAGAAGGTCGCATTGTCCCAGCCGCTGTCGTTGCCATGGAAATAGCTCGGCAGCGATTTGGCGTCCGCGCGGGCATAGGTCAGCCAGTATTCGACTTGACGGCCGATCGCTCCGCGCAGGTATTTCCTGCGCTCGGTGGTCAGGAAGTCCGGATGCCTAGCCGCGATCAGCGACACAGCCCAACCGTGCACCGGCGGCTTGGTGAAGGCGAAAAGCACATCGCGATCGTTGATGTAATCGGGCAGCAGGCCGGACGCATCCTGGTGATCGAAGATCACTGCCAACTGGTCGAAGGCGAGATCCTGATCGACCGCGGCGACGCCCAGCGCCGAAAAGGCATTGTCCCAACTCCAGATGTTGATCATGTGGTTCTTGGACATGTAGATCGCCGGCCGCGTCAGCTGACCGCCTGATGGTACACCGTTGGCCCACAGAAGGTAGCTTGCCAGCCGATGCGCCTCGTCCTGGCCTTCAGCACCCTTCGGCACGCTGGCATGCCACTCTCCGAATTCGGCAGTCGCGCCGGAAAGCGCATCGGTGAAGCTCTGAAGCGGCGCTGTCGGCGGCACGGTGCGGAAGAAATCGACATTGCCCTCGAACGGGCCTTCGCCCGAAAAGGCGAAGGAAACGTCGGCCGAGTGGTCGCGCTGCCAGGCGCCCGAAACGTCGAGCGTGCCCGATACGGCGCGCGGGATGAACTTGACGTTTTCGACGGCAGCGACAAGGCAATCGTCGCCGGTGGGCGTGCGATAGACATAGTCGTAGCGCGATCCTTCCAAATGGAAGCGCACGCCGGCGTTCTCGCCGCTGAGGTGCAACCGCTCTCCCTCACCGATGACAAAGGTTAGCGATCCCGCGCCGATGCGGGCCACCAGCCGCTCCGGCGACAACTCGAAGGTCGCCTGCGCCGGCTTGCCCATGGCATCGAGGAACTCGACGCGGCAGAGGCGCCCGAGCGAGGGCCGCTCGTCGCCGCCGGCAACGAAGCGCAGGTAGAGCGCGCGATCGCCATTGCGACCCGGTACTTTCATCATCGACAGCGTCAGGAACCGTCCCCTTCGGCTGAAGGGAATATGCTCGATATCGAACAGCATCACTTATCCCTTCACCGACGAGCCGACCGCGCCATCCATGATGTAGCGCTGGGCGACGAAGAAGAGGGCGAGCGGTGGCAGGCAGAGGATCACCGTGATCGCGGCGATCGAGGTGACATCGACCTCATGCAGGCCCTTGAACATCGAAAGCCCGAGCGTCAGCGTGTATTTCGACTGGTCGTTGAGGAAGATCAGCGGGCCGAGATAGTCGTTCCAGGCGTTCATGAAGTGGAAGGTGCCGACCAGCACCAGCGCCGGCATCATCAGCGGCAGGTGGATGCGCCAGTAGATGTCGAAGGCGTTGGCGCCGTCCATGCGCGCCGCCTCGTCGATCTCCATCGGCACGGTCATGATGTACTGGCGAAGCAGGAAGACGAAGAATGCGTCAGCGAAATAGGCGGGCACGATCAGCGGCTTCAGCGTGTTGATCCAACCCAGCATGTTGAATTCCATGTAGAGCGGAATCATCTTCACGTCCCACGGGATCATCATGGTGGCGAGCAGCACGATGAACAGCGGATCGCGGCCGGGGAAGCGGAAGCGGGCAAAGCCATAGGCAACGAGCGACGAGGAAATGAGCTGGCCGATCGTCGAAAACACGACGACGATGAGCGAATTGGTCAGATAGGTGCCGAAGGGCTGTTTGTTCCAGGCGGCGGCAAAGTTCTCCCAATGCCATTCCGACGGCCAGAAGACCGGTGGGAACTGGTAGAGATCGGCGGTACTTTTGATCGCCGTCATGAAGGTCCAGTAGAACGGCGCGATGAACAGAGCCGAAAGCAGGATCAGTGCGGAATAGAGCAGCGTCTTACGCATGGCCGTCTCCATCGTTCTGGCGGACTTCGCCTTCGTAGTAGACCCAGGCGGCCGACCAGCGCATGACGCCGAGGCTGAGCGCCAGGACGATGATGAACATCACCCAGGAGCCGGCGGCGGCATAACCCATGTCGAAATACTTGAAGGCGTTGTCGTAGATGTACATGGCGAAGAAATAGGTGGAGCCGAGCGGGCCGCCCTTGGTCAGAAGCAGGGCGATGGTCAGCTGCTGGAAGGCCGAAATGATCGAGGTGATGAAGGTGAAGAGCAGCATCGGTCCGAGCATCGGCAGGGTAATGAACAGCATCTGCGCCCAGCCCGGAACGCCGGACACGGTCGCCGCCTCGTAGAGTTCCTTCGGGATGGCTTTCAAGCCGGTCAGAAGGATCAGCATGGTGCCGCCGAGGCCCCAGAGGCTGGCGATGATGATCGCGACGATCGCGAGATTCGGATCGCCGAGCCAGTTCGGCCCGTCGATGCCGACGAGCGACAGCATGAAGTTCAAAAGGCCGTATTCCTTGCTGTAGATCCAGCTCCAGATCGTCACCAGTGCGACGCCGGAAATGACGCTCGGCAGGTAGAAGGCGGTGCGGAAGAAGCCGCTGGCAAAGCGGATGTTGTGCAGCATCAGCGCCAGAAAGAACGACATGATGATGTTGAACGGCACATAGATCGCCGCAAACTTCACCGTGATCCAGAGGCTCTCCCAAAACTGCGGGTCGTCTGAAATCATCGTACGGTAATTGTCGAGCCCGACGAAGGTGCGTTCCCCGACGACAGGCCAATCGTAGAAGCTCATCGTCAGCGAGAAGACGAGCGGCCCGAGCGTGAAGAACAGGAAACCGAGGATCCACGGGGAAATGAACAGATAGGGCGCGGCATAACGCGCGATGGCGGAGCGCTTGCGCCTTGCCACCTTGGGCTCTGCCCCGGCATAGGTCATATCCATCTCCCCGTCCTCCCTTTGCTTACTTAATCAACCGCTTGGAACGGCTGACGGCATCGTCCAGATGCTGCTTGGCGTTGCCCTGGTCGATCATCGTCGCTTCGATGGCGCGCGCGAGATTGTCCTGCACCTTGCCCCAGTTGGCGTTCTTCAGGAACGCGTGGGTTTCGGTGTTCGAGGTGGCGAGAATGTCGAAGAACGGCTTGTAGATCGGATCCGCGGTCATGCCCTTTTCTTCCGCAACGCTGGTGCGAACCGGCAGGTCGTTGACGCGCATGGCAACGGCTTCAGGAGACGAGAAGAACTTGACGAATTCCCAGGCGAGATCGGCATGGGCCGCATCCTTGGCGATGGAGATCGCGGAGACGCCGAGTGCGGAATGGGCGGTCTTGTCGCCGAACTTCGGCAACGGCGCGACACCGTACTTGATGCCTGAAGCGTCGATGCCGGACTTCGACCACATGGCGCTCTGGAACATGGCGATCTTGCCGCCCTTAAACAGCGTGCTGCCCGAGGTGTCGTCGCCAAGGTTGAGCGTGATCGCTTCCTGCGTCTTGGCCATGTCGCCGAACATGTCGAGGACCTGAGCGGCCGCATCGCTGTTCATGTAGCCGTCGATCTGCTTGCCATCGTCGGAGATGTACTTGGTGCCGTTCGACCAGAGGAACTGCTCGAAGTCGTAAGGATCCGGCTTGGCGTCGACGGCAAAGCCGTAGACCTTGTTTTTCTCGTCGCGGAACTTGGCGGCCTTGGCGCGCAGGTCGTCCCAGGTCCAGCCGTCCTTCGGCTCCTCGACGCCGGCCTTGGCGAACATGTCCTTGTTGTAGAAGACGACCTGGGTCGTGAAGCCCGAAGGCATGCCGTAGGTCTTGCCGTCGACACGCGTCGTGTTCATCAGGCCCTTGGGGAAATCGTCCGGCTTCACCTCGGCGGCGTCGCGCGCGATCAGATCGTCGAGCGGCATCAGCGACGTGTAGTACTGCGGGAAATTCCACATGTACATGACGTCGGGCGGGCTGCCGGCACCGAAGGCGGCAATCAGCTTCTGGTCGTAACCATCGGCATAAGGCTCGACCTGAACCTTCACGCCCGGATGCTTTTCCTCGAACTTCTTGGCGATTGCCTGCTGGATCGCCAGGCTTTCATCCGTGTCCCAAGTGGCAAAGCGCAAGGTTTCTTCCGCGCGGGCCGTGGCAACTCCAGCCATGGCCAAGACCATGAGCGAGCCGATGAGTGACTTCGTCCTGTTCTGCATGCTTCTCCTCCTCATTCGGGTCACGCGACCCTTTTGCTTTTTTCCTGATTGATCAGCATCTGCGTCTCGGGATCGAGCGCCCTTGCAATCGCCTTGCCGTCAGCATCGAACAGATGGCAGTGCTCGGCCGGAATGCGCAGATGGATGCGCTCGCGATTGGCAACCGGGTGCGTGCCGCGCACCACCGCCGTCATGTCGGAGCCGCTCTCAAGGGCGATATGGACATGGCTCTCGGTGCCGAGACGCTCGACCAGACGGACGTCACCGACCAAGTGGGCTTCCTCGGGCGAAACCAGTTCGAGCTTGTCCGGGCGGATGCCGATCGTCACCGGCTTGTCCTTGGCGACGACGGTCGACGAAAGCGTTTCGAGCGAAAGATCCCGCACCAGACCGCCGCCCGACAGCGTCAATTCGGAGCGGTCCTGGCGAACGAGATTGGCGGTGACGAAATTCATCCGCGGCGAACCGATGAAGCCGGCCACGAAGAGGTTCGCCGGCTGATAGAACAGTTCGAGCGGTGTGCCGAACTGGCTGACCTTGCCCTTGTCGAGCACGACGACGCGATCGGAGAGCGTCATCGCCTCGACCTGATCGTGGGTGACGTAGATCATCGTGACGCCAAGCCGCTCGTGGAGTGCTGCAAGCTCGACGCGCATGGTCACGCGCAGGCCGGCATCGAGGTTCGACAGCGGCTCATCAAGCAGGAACAGTTTTGGCTCGCGCACGATCGCACGGCCGATCGCGACGCGCTGGCGCTGGCCGCCGGAGAGTTGCCGGGGCTTGCGGTGCAAAAGCTCGGAGATACGCAGGATATCGGCGGCGTTGTTGACGCGGCGGTCGATCTCGTCGCGCTTCATGCCGTTCAGCGCCAGGCCGAAGGACAGGTTCTTGCGCACGTTCATATGGGGATAGAGCGCGTAATTCTGGAAGACCATGGCGATATCGCGCTTGGCGGAACGCAGATCGGTGATATCGCGATCCCCCAGGCGGATCGAGCCGGAATCAAGCTCTTCGAGGCCGGCGATCGACCGCAGGAGCGTGCTCTTGCCGCAACCGGATGGCCCGAGAAAGCAGACGAATTCGCCATCGGCGATATCGAGATTGATGCCCTTCAAGACTTCGAGCGAACCAAAGCCTTTGCGCAGATTTTCAATACGGATAGCTGCCAACGGGCCCTCCCCTGATGGCGAACATTGCGGCAGCCGGCTCAATGGCTCTCCTGCCGAACGCTCGTGTTAAACGTTTATATGAACGATAAAAACGTTTAACTTCGTTGTAAAGGGAAAAAATTGGCACACAAGAAATTGCTGTGCACGACAAGGGCGGCCAAAAGCGATACGGCCGGTGCATGACCGGCCGTATCGCATTTTGATCAAGGGCTTAAGCGCCCGAGTGTCTCGTCGAGTGCCCCAAGGAAATAGTCGCAATCCTCGGGGCTGAACGGTGCCGGCGGCTTCACCTTCAGCACATTGTGGTGCGGCCCCTCGCTGCTGAGCAGGATCCGGTGCTTGCGTTTCATTTCAGCAATGACGAAGTCGAGCTCGCTTGCCGCCGGTTCCAGCGTCTCGCGGTCGCGCACCAATTCGATACCGTTGAAGAGCCCATAGCCGCGCACGTCGCCGACGATGGCATGGCGCTTCGCCAGCGCGCGGGCGCCATCCATCAGCCGGTCGCCGACAACACGGCAATGGTGCATCAACCGCTCGTCGCGAATGACATCAAGCACCGCAAGACCGATTTCGGCCGACACAGGATTGCCGCCGAAGGTGTTGAAATACTCCATGCCGTTGGCAAAGGATGCGGCAATCGCCTCGGTGGTAACGACGGCCGCCATCGGGTGGCCATTGCCAATCGGCTTGCCCATCGTGACGATATCCGGGATCACACCTTGCGTCTGGTGCGCCCACATATGGCTGCCAACGCGGCCGAAGCCGACCTGCACTTCGTCGGCCAGGCACAGGCCGCCGGCGGCACGCACATGGGCGTAGGCCTCGCGCAGATAGCCTTCCGGCAGCGTCAGCTGCCCGCCAGTCCCCAGAATGCCCTCGCTGAAGAACAGCGCCGGACGGCGGCCGTTGGCGGCGAGCGCCAGAACCTGGTTGCGCACGTCGTCGGCATATTTGCGGCCGGCATCGGCGTCGCCGTAGCGATAACGGCCACGATAGAGATCAGGCATTTCCGCGACCTGGACATGGGCGGGACGCCCCTCGCCGCCCTTGCCGGCAAACTTGTAGGGGCTGACATCGATCATGCTCGACAGGTGGCCGTGATAGGCATGGTCGACGGTGATGACGTCGCGGTTTCCGGCATAGGTGCGCGCCAACCTGAGCGCCAGATCGTTGGCCTCGCTGCCGGAATTGACGAAGAAGCAGACATTGAGCGGGTCGGGGAACAGGGCTGCCAGACGCCTGGAATATTCGACCAGAGAATCGTGCAGATAGCGCGAATTGGTGTTGAGCTTGCCCATCTGCGCCTGCGCCGCCTTGACCACGCGCGGATGGCAATGACCGACGTGGCAGACATTGTTGACCATGTCGAGCCAGCGGGTGCCATCCTCGTCGATCAGGTGGGCGCCTTCGCCGCCGACGATCTTCAGCGGTGTGGCGCTATAGGCAATGCTGAGCGAACGGCCGATGCGACGGTGCCGCTCGCGCACCAGAAAATCCTTGTCGCGCGGGACGATGACGGAGGCCGGCACGGAGAGCCCAAGCACGACGCTCGGATCGGGACTGACCTCGCGCCAGACCTGCCATTGATCGCGCACGCCGACGCCGAACATGCGGCCCTCAAGCCCGAGATGGTCGGTGACCAGCTGGAAATGCAGATGCGGCGCCCAGTTGCCGTTTTCTTCGGCCGAACCAAGAGCAGCGAAGCTTTCGCCCGTGGCGACAGGCTGTCCGACCGTTAGCGTCGCCAGTGTCTCGCGCGACAGGTGGCCGTAGAGTGTCCAGAAGATCTCGCCAGTGTCGGTAACATGTTCAAGCAACACGGTCGGGCCGAAGCCGAAGGCGACCGCGTCGTCGTGAAGAAAGGCGACCTTGCCGGCGAACGGCGCATGCACCGCCTCTCCTGCCGGCGCGAAGATGTCGACGCCAAGATGGATCGAACGGCGCTCGCCTGAAGTCGCCGTCTCATAGGCGTCGCCCTGGTAGACCGCACGATCCTCACCATAAAGGCCGATGCCAAAATCGGCGTTCTGCGCGCGAATATGGTCCATGATCCGCACTTCTGCTGCTGCCGCATCCATTGCCGCCCATTGCGCCGCCTCGGGACTGGAGGCGGAGAAATCGAAGACGGCGACTTGCGGTTTCGTGGCAGTCGGCTTGACGATCGCCGAGAAATCGTGGGCATTCCGCTCCAGCCAGCGCATGACGGAAGCTGCATGCGCCACCGGCGCAAAGCCGCAGGCGTCACGGATGCGGGCGATGGCGACAGCACGGTTTTCGCGCTCCAGGTGTTGAAGCTCTCGCCAGACGTCCTCCTGGCTGACAAGCAGGTAGGTGTTTTCAGGATTTTCGCGGATCTGCTTGGCTGCCATGCACATACTGACGGCATAGCGGGTGCGGACGAGATCGAAGATCAATCCCGCTTCGGCCTCGCTGATCGGGTTCGCCCGATGATAAGCGCCCGCGAGTACTGCGATCGTGCCGACAGCATCCGCCGCGCCGATCAGCGCATAGGCGCAAGCCACGGCGATCTCGACCACACGCCAGGTCTCGACCATATCACCGAAATCAAGCAGGCCGCTGACGCGCCCTTCATCGTTCAAAAGGACGTTGTAGTCGTTGGCGTCGTTATGGATGACCTGGCGCGGGCAGGCATCGAGGCTCGGAAGCACCGAAGAAGCGAACTGTTCGAGGATCGTGCGCACCGCAGCCTGCTTGTCGTCGCCATCGATCAGGTCCACATGGTCCAAATGCATGTCGGCGCGGCCGATATCCCAGGCATAGACACGCTTCGTGCCGGCATGGGCAAAACCTTCAAGGCTTCGATCAAGCTGGCCGAGGAGGTGTCCGAGCGTTTCCGCGCTCACCCGACTGCGGGATGCAGACTTCGCCCAGATATCGCCGGGAAGCCAGGTGAGCAGCCGAGCGGTGCGCTCACCACGCACCGTGACTTTCACTGTCGAAGCGCCGGTGCGACCCAGCACTGGCCGCGAGACCGGCAGATCGGATGCCGTCTTCGCCAGGTGGTCGAGTACCGCGACCTGCATGCCGAGGTCGTCGACATCACCAGGCGCGTGAAGCTTCAGCAGATACTGCTCGCCGTCTTGCGCACGGACGCGGTAGTTGAGGTCGTGCTCGCCCGGGAGTGGAGAGACATCCCCTTCGATGCCGTAGGCTTCGATGAGCAATGCACGGATTGCCGCCAGTTCCTGCTCTGCCTTCAAGTCTTCCTGTGCCATGCCTGCTGCTCGTTCCGTCACCATGAAATCCGTCGTCCGTCGTAGCTGCGGAAACTGCCTGTATCGGCCATGCCCGCTTGATCGATCATTGCCTTCAGCCCGGCGGCGCTGGTTGCCACCGGAACATTTGCTTCGCCGCCGCCCATATCGGTCTTCACCCAACCCGGATGCAGCGACAGGATGGCGATGCCGTCCTTGCGAAAGTCCTGCGCCAGCTTCACCGTCGCCATGTTCAAGGCCGCCTTCGAGCAGCGATAGGCGTAGTCGCCGTCATCGTCGTCGAGCGTGCCTTCGGCAAGCGAGCCAGCGCGGCTCGAGATGTTGGCGATAACACGGTTCTCTCCGGCAACGACGTTTGCCTGCAGAGCCCGCGCCAGAAGCAAAGGGGCAAGCGTGTTGATGCGCATCACCTCAAGGAATTCGTCGCCGTCGAGTGTCGTGAGCCCACCCGTGTCGCCACGGATGCCGGCATTGTTGATGAGCACGTCGATCGCCACACCCTCGAGCGCTCTGCCAAGCGCCGCGATCGAACCGGCGTCGGAGACATCAAGCGAGTGCGTTTCGATGTTGCCGTCGAAAGACGCCTGCCCACGGACGCAGCCGATGACCCGCCAGCCATCGGCCGCGTACAGCTGTGCGAGTTCGCGACCGAGGCCCCGCGACGCGCCGGTGATCAACACCGTGCGCGGCGCGCGCTCTCCCGTTTTATCGATGCTTGATGTCATATTTTCTCTCGACCATGTTCACGAGGCTTGCCGCGGCAAGCGTCAGGAAGATGTAGAAGATCGCGGCGGAGTTATAGGGCGCGAACGGCAGGAAGCTTGCCGACTGGAACTCGCGCATCCGCTGGGTGATGTCGCGGATCGACAGGATCGACAGAAGCGAGGTGTCTTTCAGGATCGCGATCAGCTCGTTGCCGAGCGGCGGAATGATGATCCGGAACGCCTGCGGCAGGATGACGAGCCGCGCCGTCTGCCAGCGGTTGAGGCCGATGCTGCGCGCCGCCTCGACCTGACCGACCGGAATGGCGTTGATGCCCGAGCGGAAAATTTCCGCGAGATAGGCCGAATAGGCAAGCGCCATGGCGACGATGCCGCGCACCAGATTGGGCGGGTCGAGCACGCCTTGCGTGGCGTCCTTCAACGCGCCGCTCAGCGGCAGGCCGACATAGAGCACGATCACCAGCATCGGAATGCCGCGAATGGTATCGACGATGAACTCCGAGCCGATCGCCAGCGGGTGGCGCTGGTGCAAATAGCCGCCGAAGGTCAAGAGCCCGAGGATGATCGCAAGCACGGCAATGGTGATGCCGGTCGCACGATCGCGGTCGTTGAGCGCCTCGGTCTTCCAGAGCACCGGCATTTCGGCGGGCACGGAAGCGGCCGGCAACAAGGCGGCGCTCACGCCCTCGTTCTTGGCGATCGAGGCGAGCGCCTCTGTCGGGCCGATAAAGGTGCGCACCGGCGTCTCCGTCTGCGGCGCGCCATCATACTGACCGAAGCGCACGGCGCTAATCAAGCCCGCCGGCGTGTTGGTGACGATGCCGACCTTGCCTTGAAGCGTGCCTGCAAGCACATAGGTATCGCGCGGCTGCAGCAGGAACCAGCCTGCCACGAGCGCAAGAACCAGCGTCGCAACCGCGAAATAGAGACTGGTGCGGACCGTCGAATGCAATTGCAGCAGCCCGACCCAGACGAGGCCCAGCAGCGCGGCCAAGATGTAGGCGGCAATCGCGGCGCGGATGGTCGTCGCCACGCCTGCCGCAAATGCGATGTGGGCGAAGAAAAACACGAAGACCAACCCGGCGCCGTTGACGACGCCAAGGATCCAGCGCCCGGCACGCCGCAGCGGACTATCCACGGGCTCGCCGGCGCGCGCGCCTGCAAAAAACAGCCCAAGGCCGAGAAGACTGAGAAACAGGTAGGTAGGAAAAAGCCACGCCTCGACGCCCCTCACCCACAGATCGGCCGCCTCCGTCAGTTGCCGCGGCGTCACGCCCTTCACGATCATCTCGGATTTGAACGCATCGACGCCGTTTGCCACCACGGAGGCGATGAAGGGATGAATGTTATGTCCGAGGAGCAGAACACCTGCCGCCGCAATATTCAGCACGGCCGCAGCGGCAGCCCATTTCGGGCGGCTCGCCTTCGACCGCGAGAACAGGAGGACGCAGAGCCCGGCGGAAAAGGCAATCGCCAGTGCGAGAAAGCCGGGCACAAAGGCCGACGACCCGTTCTCGACGCCAAGAATGGCGCGAAGCGACCGCTGGTAGTCTCCGGAGGAAACAAAGAGATAGATGATGAAGGGCAGCGCGGTCAGGATGATGAGATTGCTCGGACGCACGCTTCTCAGGAACGACATTCATTCCTCCGGGGGTATCGAATGGAACAGGCTGTGATCCCGGAGCGCATATCGACGCTCCGGGGACATTGCGAGAGGTTTACTTCAGGCCCCAGTACTTGTTGACCAACTGGTCGAGCGTGCCGTCGTCCTTGATCATCTTCAGGCCCTCGTTGAAGGCGGCGACGTTCTCGTCGCCCTTGCGGAAGACCAGTCCGAGCGGGTCGGATTCCAGATCCTTGATCGCCACCACCAGTTCGCCGGCGAATTCGCGCTCGTAGGCGGCCGCATTGGCACCGTTGATGACGACGCCGTCGACATCCTTGTTCTTGAGCGCGATGATCGCGGCGCTGAAGGTGTCATAGGCGGCAACGTTCTCCTTGCCGACAACACTCTCGGCAACCTGCGCATCGGTGGTGTTCGCCTGGGCCGACAGCTTTCTGCCGGCGTCCTTGAAGCGTTCGAGCGTGATGTCCTGGTCTTCAACCCGCATCAGCACGGCCTGGCTGTTGACGATGTAGGGATCGGAGAAGTCCATCGCCTTCTTGCGTTCCTCGGTGATCGAGACGCCTGATGCGACGAGGTCGAAATTGCCCTGGTCGAGAGCGGCAAAGATGCCGTCCCAGCCGGTGGTGATGAACTCGGCCTGGCAATTGATCTTGGCACAGACCGCATTGACCACGTCGACGTCGAAGCCGACGATCTGGCCGCTCGCCGGATCGACGCTTTCCATCGGTGGCGAGGTGGTGTCCGATCCAACCTTGAGCAATTTGCCGCCGAGATCGGCGGCATGGGACACGCTTGCGGCAAGTGCTGCAAAGGTCAGCGCGATGATCAGTTTTTTCATGGTTCTCCTCCTTGGATGATAAAGCTCAGGCCAGCCTGCCGCCGAGATTGTCCGGCTGTCGTTCGATCAGGGTTGGTCTGAAGACCTGCCTGAGCGCTTTCGGGTCCTCACCCTCCATGCGCTTCAGCAGGAACTGTCCGAGGGTCCGTCCCAGGACCTCGATCGGTTGATAGAATGTGGTGATCGGCGGCGTGAAATAGGCGCTGACATTGATGTCGTCATAGGCGATCACGTCGACATCGACGCCCACCTGCCTTCCGAGGCTGCCGAGCCCGGAAAGCACACCGAGCGTCGTCGATTCGTTGATGCAGACGAAGGCAGTCGGCGGCTCGGCCACCTGCAGCAGGTCGATCACGCTCTGCCGGCCGAAATGGGTCGAAAGATCACCTTCGACGATCAGATCGGCAGAGGCGGCAATCCCCGCCTCGCGGAAGGCGCGAGCAAAGCCATCCAACCTGTCCATCGCATAGGAGAACCGGCGCTCCGGATTGACGAGCGCGATGCGACGATGCCCGCCGGCGAGCAGACGGGCGGTCGCAGCATGGGCCGCCCATTCGTTGTCGATATCGACATGGGCGTAGTCCAGATCCTTGCGGCAACGTCCCATCGAGACAAATGGGAAATGATGATCGACCAGCAGATCGATGCGCGGGTCGTCGGCAAGAATGCCCGAAAAAATCAAGCCGTCGGCAAGCCCCTGATCGACGATGCGGCTCGCGGCTTCAGCGCCGTCGACGGCGTCGCGGATGACGTGCACCGACATGCGGTAGTCGGTACCATCAAGCGCCTGACTGACGCCGCTTAAGATCTGCGTATATTCGACACCGTCCCACTCATAGTCCCGCGCGGCTGTCACCGGCATCAGTACGGCCGCCTGGAAGCTCTTTCCGGTGCGAAGCGCCATGCCGCGCGCATTGGCCTGATAACCGACTTCGCGCGCCGCCTTGAAGATGAGATCGCGGGTGACGGGCGCAACGACAGGCGATTCCCTGAGTGCTTTCGAGATGGTCGCGATGGAATAGCCGGTGATCTCGGCCAGTGTCTTGATCGTTGGCGCCGGTGCCCGCCGGGTTTTATGCATATGCGCTGCCATGCACCCTCCCAGGCCCTTGGCTCACTCTTCACATATGCGTAACAGCCAATAAAAACGTTTTCAAGGAAAATAAAAACGTTTTTATTTTGACATGGGGAGAACTTCGTCGGTGCGAAGATGTTCAATCACAGGGACCGACCACAGAGCTGCGCACCAACGCGAGCGGGACTGTGATTGGTGGCGGGCAGTGGAGGCTGGCCGCTTGGCAACCACCGCCCCCGGGACCTCGCCTCAACCTGATCGCCACGTGGCACAAGAAAAATTCGGCGCGCACGAAAAAGGCCGCGCAGCATTCGCTTCGCGGCCTCTTATTGAACAATACCCTACGCCGAACGTGTGCGTTCTCAGTCTATGTCGTCGCCTTCAGGCGCAACCGCATGGTCGCGATTGCCATGGATGATCTCGCGCTTGCCGACATGGTTGGCAGCACCCACCAGGCCTTCCTTCTCCATGCGCTCGACGAGCGATGCGGCACGGTTGTAGCCGATACCAAGACGACGCTGGATGTAGGAGGTCGAGCACTTCTTGTCGCGCAGCACCACCTTGACGGCCTGGTCGTAGAGTTCGTTGCCGTCTTCCGACGCCATCGCGGTCTTGTCGAAGACGGCACCCTGCTCTTCCACCGGCTCCTCTTCCTCTTCATCCGCCGTGACGGTTTCGAGGTATTCGGGCCGGCCTTGCGTCTTCAGGTGGGCGACGACATGTTCCACTTCCTGGTCCGAAACGAACGGGCCGTGGACACGGGCGATCCGCCCGCCACCCTGCATGTGCAGCATGTCGCCCTGGCCGAGCAGCTGTTCAGCACCCTGTTCGCCGAGAATGGTGCGACTGTCGATCTTGGAGGTCACCTGGAAGGAGATGCGGGTCGGGAAGTTCGCCTTGATCGTGCCGGTGATGACATCGACCGAAGGACGTTGCGTCGCCATGATCAGGTGGATACCGGCAGCGCGCGCCATCTGCGCCAGCCGCTGGATTGCCCCTTCGATCTCCTTACCGGCGACCATCATCAGGTCGGCCATCTCGTCGACGATGACGACGATATAGGGCATCGGCGCCAGATCCATCTCCTGCTGCTCGAACAGCGCCTCGCCGGTGCCCTTTTCGAAGCCGGCCGGGACAGTGCACATCACCGGCTCGCCCTTTTCGCGGGCGGCGGCAGCACGCTGGTTGTAGCCGTCGATGTTGCGCACGCCGAGGCGCGACATCTTCCGATAGCGATCCTCCATCTCGCGCACCGCCCACTTCAGCGCCATGACGGCCTTCTTCGGATCGGTGACGACAGGCGTCAGCAGATGCGGGATACCGTCATAGACGGAGAGCTCGAGCATCTTCGGATCAACCATGATCAGGCGGCACTCTTCCGGCTTCAACCGATAGAGCAGCGACAGGATCATGGTGTTGATCGCCACCGACTTGCCAGACCCGGTGGTGCCGGCGACAAGCAGGTGCGGCATCTTGGCGAGCTCGGCGATGACGGGTTCGCCGCCGATCGTCTTGCCGAGGCACAGCGCCAGCTTGCAGTTCGTCTTGCGGAAATCGACGGATTCGATCAGCTCGCGGAAATAGACGGTTTCGCGGGTCGCATTCGGCAGTTCGATGCCGATTACGTTACGGCCGGGCACGACGGCGACACGGGCCGACAGCGCCGACATTGAGCGGGCGATGTCGTCGGCCAGATTGATCACGCGCGAGGATTTGACACCGGGTGCGGGCTCGAATTCGTAAAGTGTGACGACCGGACCCGGGCGGACATGGATGATCTCGCCGCGCACGCCGAAATCTTCGAGAACGCTTTCGAGGAGCCCGGCATTCTGCTCGAGCTGCTCCTGCGACATGAAGAAGCCCCGCCCTTCCGGCGGCTCTTGCAACAGGTCTTCGGACGGGAACTCATAACCATCGGCCTGAGAGAAACGCTCGGTGACGCCGATCGGCGGCAACAGCGAAGGCGCGCGCGAGACCTGCGCAGGCATGGTGATCGCCGCCTTGGAGGCAGTAACCGTACGTATCGGCTCTTCTTCGGCCATCAGCGAAGTGATTTCGGACGGTTCGATCACAACAGGCGGAACGGATGCGATTTCAGACGGCACGACCATGGGTGCAGGTGCATCGCGGACGGGTTCGACCGACACTAGTTCTACGGGCGCCGTTTCCGCGGCGGCAGGCATCGCTGGCGCGACGGCTGCCGGGCGGCATTCGACGACGCGGAACAACGACGTGATCGCCGTTGGCGGCATACGCCTGATTTCGACCGCCTTGGCGGGTGTCGGAGTTGATGCCGGCGTCGGCATCGTCACGAACGAAGCTGGCGTAAAGGAAACCGGCGCCGCGGTTTCAACGAACGGCTTCGGCTGCACGGCTACGGCCGCGGCCGGTTCGTCATCCCCACCGGACGGACCGAATTCGAAGAACGCGAAATCCGACAGGAACGACTGACGCGTGTCAGTCGGGAACTCTGGCGCGAGGGCCGTCGGCTCAGCAATCGGTAGTGGCTCGGCCGTTACAGCCGGCGGCGTGATGGCTGCAGGCACTTCGTTGACAGGCGGTACCGGCTGGCTCTCGGCGATCGCGGCACCAGCGACGGAAACCGCGTTGGCAACATCTGCCTTGGATGCCGACGACCAATGCGGCAGCTGGCTCGTGAGCACGCGCAGAAGTTCGGACGGGCTGTAGGATGGCAGGGCTGGTTCGGGTGCTGGGACCGGCGCGGCGAAAACTACCGGCGCTTCGACGGATGCAGCAACCTCGATGGCCACCGGAGCGACCTCGACTGTCGCGATCTCGGCGACGACCGTTTCGACGGGCGCACTGGTGTCTTCAGGCGCCACTTCGCTTTCGCTGTCCGATGGCGCGCGGCGCTTGGTAAACTCCCGTTCCGGCGTGCGGGTGAAACGAACATTCGGCGCCAGGAAGAAGTGGCTCTCCCACGTCGAATCGCCGTAGTGGCCGGCGATCTCCGACAGGGTCGGCAACGGCTCGTCAGTCGACGTCGTCACCTGGGCCGGCGCATAGGCCGTGCCCTGGCCATAAAGGCGGGCAGCGCGGCCGACATGTGCGGTTGCGTCCGGTTGCTGGTTGGCGGGTCTGCGAGGCGCGGCAGGCGCCTCGTACAGCTGGTAGGGATCGACGGGTTCCACGTCATGGGTGGGCATATCGCTCAACGCACCGTCCTGCGGATCGTCATAGTAATCCGCCTGGTTTGCATCATGCAAAGCTGCCTGAGAGAAATTTGTCCTGGGAATACGCATGGGTCCTGGAAGAGCTAGAGACATCGCCGAGGGGCCTGCTAAGCGATAGAAAATGAAGGTTAACAAGTCCCTTCCAAGGGCCACTCGAAAGACTTCGCGCGCGCCGCTCAACCCGGCAAAACAACCACTGAATCACCCGCAATCCCCATCCCGCTCAAGGGCATCGCGCCATTCTGTCGCTGACGGCATGGGGTTGAAAATATTTCTTCCGCATCGTCATTTTTGCACGCGGGAACACAGCAAGCCGACCTGGGCAGTCGGAGCAACGGACCATAACGAATCGGGCCGGCGTGACCTCGTCACGCCGGCCCGAAGATGATCGCCACAGGCTTGCGGAAATCTCGAAGATTTAGCTCCGGCGCGCAGCCGCGAAAGCGGCGTGATGCCTGGACAGAAGCTCGATCGCCTCGTCGACAAAAGCCGGGCTCACATCGGCCGAAAACTCGATCCTGGCGCTCTTGCCATCGCGCTTCAGCTTGGCGAAGGCCCTGCCGTTGTCGTCGACGAGAACCTCGGGCTTCGCCGTATCCTGCTTTTCCGTGCGCGACAGTCGCGCAAAGACGAACTGGAAGCGCTGATCGCTGTCGGCTTCAAGGAAACGCCTCAATCCAATCTCTTCCTGCGCCTTCTGCCGAGCCGGCTCGCCCTCGAGCATCGCACCGATCGCCATCCAGCGTTCGCGGCCGACCTTGGGCGCCGGACCGATCGCCCGCGCGATTGGCAGCGGAACGCTTTCGGCAACCTGGATCAGCCGCGACAATTCGCTCTTCTGGACGGCAAGCGCATCGCCGATGACCTTGCGGTCAAAGCCGCGGTCGGCCAGGGCGGCGGCAAACAGCGCCCGCTCGATAAACGACAGGTTGCGACGCTCGGCGTTTTCCTTGCCTTGCGCCAGCACAAGCTCGTCGTCGGTCAAAGGCCGAACGATGGCCTTGACCTTGATGCCGAGGCTGCGGACGGCGTTCAGCCGGCGGTGGCCATAGGCGGTCTGATAGCGGCCCTGCTTTTCGGGATGCGGGCGCACCAGGATCGGCGACTGCTGGCCGTTCTCGCGAATGCTGTCGCCGAGAGCCAGGAAGTCCGGATCGTCCAGCTCGCCGTCGGTCAGTCGGTCGCCGACGAAAGAGGCGTCCACCAGATCGGGATCGAGTTCCACGACCCGTTCGCCCTGATGCAGCGCCTCGCGCAGCGACCGGGCTTCCTCGGCCTCACGCGTGATGCTGCCCAGCGAAAGCCCCATGGCCTTGATGGCGCCCGATGCCGCCCGAGGTGTTTCGGCAGGCTGGGGTACGGCTTTCGGGCCTGCCGCCTCGGCGGGAGTGGTCAAATTCTGCTCAGCTGCGGGCGCGGCCGGTGTTACGTTTCCGGAGAAGAGTGCACGCAGTTCGTTCTTGCGGTTGCCAGCCATGTCTTTAGCGCCCCCAGGCCGCATGAATGAGAGCTTCGATCTCGCCGTTGACGGCGTTCAAGGATTCGATCGCGCGGTCATAGGTGGCGCGTGTGAAGTTTTCCCGGCCCACTTCGTAGAGCGTCTGCTTGGTCAGGCCGGCGTCGGAAACGGCAGTCGACTTGACCATCGCCGAAGTCAGGACGCGGTCGCCGAACAGCGAGCGCATGAAACCGACGATCTGCGCCTGCGGGCCATCATTCGGCTCAAATCGGGTGACGAGATAGCGCAGGAAGTCAAAATTGAGCTCACCGCCTGCTTCGCGCACGACGCTCAGGAGGTCCGAGGTCATGTAGAGGAACTGGTTCATCGATGCGACGTCGAGCATCTGCGGATGCACGGTAACGAGTACAGAAGTCGAGGCGCACAGCGCCGACAGTGTGAGATAGCCGAGCTGCGGCGGGCAGTCGATGACGACGACATCGTAATCGTCGGCAACGCTTGCCAGCGCCGACTGCACACGGGCGAAGAACAGCGGGCCGGCATCCGAGCCGCTGTGGCGGGCGCTGAGCGCCTGCGGCGTCGTATGCTCGAACTCCTGCAGTTCCAGATTGCCTGGCACCAGGTCGAGCCCGTCGAAATAGGTCGGGCGGATGATGTCCTTCAGCGGCCGCGCTTCGGCGTCGTAGCGGATGGCGCCATAGAGCGTGTCGTTGCCGGTGAGGTCCAGCTCCGGCTGGTAGCCGAACAGGGCCGAGAGCGATGCCTGCGGGTCGAGGTCGACGGCCAGAACCCGGTGTCCGGTCATGGCGAGATATTGCGCAATGTGCACAGACGAGGTGGTCTTGCCGGAGCCGCCCTTGAAGTTGGTGACGGAAATCACCTGCAGATGTTCGCCGCGCTCGCGGTCACGCCATTTCAGGTAGCTGCGCGCCTTGGCGGCATTGCCCTTGGCAAGCGCCTGCTCGGCAAGGTGGCGGCGGAGCGCATTGATGTCGGAGAGCGAATAGGAGCGGCGGCCGCCGGTGCCGGTGTCAGGCTGCGGCCCCTCGCCCGCGAGCGAAAGCTGGCGGAGATAGCCGTCGGAGACGCCGATCAGCTTTGCAGCTTCGCCTGAGGTGAAGCTGCGAAGGGTCTTCATCGCGGTCGGCGGAAACAGCCGCTCCCGCATCGCCTTCAGTTGTTCGGAAAGGGCGCGCGCATCGGCAGCAATCGCTTCATCGGCCGGCTGCCGGGCGTGGGAAAGATCCGTCTCGGGTCGTGTCTGTGTTACCGTCATATCCATTCCCGCCGTGCTCCTTGCGTGTCTTCCCGCATGGTTCACGTCGGGAAGCACTAACAGAGATTTAATTCAGATACGCCTAAATGGCTCATATTCACAAAATTCCGTAACAGTGATGCCGGAGACAATGATTCGCGTCAAGGCGTCGAGCCGAATTCGAACTTGCCGGCGAACACAATCCCCTGTTGTCGCGAGGCGAAGGAAACAAGAAAGCCGCCGACCCGAGGGCGGCGGCTTCGCTGGAAGATCGCAAGATAGCAATGTCGCCAGATGATCAGAGCTTGGGGCCGATATGGTCCGGGATCGGGCATTGGTAGGGTTTGCCCTCGGTCTTTTCCCGCCACTCGGCCTTTGCGCGCGCCAACAGGTCCGGATCGAGGATGAGATCGAGGCCGGTCGTTGCCAGCGACTTGGCCGCATGGGCGAACGCCTTGTGTGCCGCCGGGCTCTTGCCCTGCGCCACCACCTGCCAGGTGTGCGGCGCAGTGCCGATCGCCCAGGCAGGCGCCCAGCATTGCGCCGTCGGCGTCACCCAGCTGACATCGCCGACATCGGTGGAACCGGCGCGAAAATGCGACTGGCCCTCGAAATCTCGAAGACCGAGATGCAGCCCGCTCGATCCGTCCATGCGGCTGTTGGAAAAGACGTCGCCCTTGATCTGGTAAAGCCTGATGCTGCTGGAGATTGCTTCGGGCGTCATGGTCTTCTGGATCGCGCGCGCGAAATCAAGGTCGGCCTCATCGAACGGAACCGGTCCGAGCGCCACCATATTCTGATGGATCGCCGTTTCCAGCGTGATGTTTGGCAGGAGATTGGTGGCGGCGCGATCAAAGACGATCTCGACCTCCGTCTCGGTCATCATGGCCGCGCCCCTGGCGACCTTGTCGATGCGTGCAGCCAGTGTCAGCGCTTCCGGCATCTGCGGTGCACGTACGAGATAGAGAGCTTCGGCCCTCGCCTGAACGACGTTGGCCGCCTTGCCGCCGGCGTCCGTGATCGCATAGTGCACGCGGCAATCCTGCGGCATGTGCTCGCGCAGGAAGTTGACGCCGATGTTCATCAGTTCCAGCGCGTCGAGGGCGCTTCGCCCAAGATGGGCGCCATTCGAAGCATGTGCTGCGATCCCCTTGAAGCGATAGTAGATTTCGAGGACGGCAAGGTTGTTGGTCGAACGCACCCCATTGAACGGCGCCGGATGCCAGGTGAGTGCGGTATCGACATCGGCAAAGGCGCCTGCACGCGCCATGAACGTCTTGCCCGAGCCGCCTTCTTCGCCGGGGCAGCCATAGTAGCGGACCGTTCCCGGTAGATTGTTTTCGCGGAGATAACGGGCCAGCGCGACGGCCGCAAGCAGCGACCCGGTGCCGAGCAGATTGTGGCCACATCCATGTCCGGTGGCGCCGTCCTCAAGGGGCTTTGCCTCGGCCAAACCGGCGATCTGGCTCAAGCCCGCAAGCGCGTCGAACTCGCCGAGCAGAGCAATGACCGGACCGCCTTCGCCCGTTTCGCCGGTAAAGGCCGTTTCGATATCGGCCGTTCCCCGCGATATGCGAAACCCGTGCTTCTCCAGCATCGCTATCTGCGTTGCCGCCGACTTGTGCTCGCGGAAGCTCAGTTCGGCATAGTCCCAGATCGCATCGCTCATCGCTGCGAATTCGGGCTTCAACGCCTCCACGATGTCGGAAAGAGCGGCGACGACGGATGGCTGGGGCATAGATATTCCTCTTGCGGGCGACATGGCGCCGGCCGCATTGGCATTTCTGTCTTCAGGTGGAGAGTGGCGGCACGGATGCCGCCACTTAGGGTGCAATGGGGGACCGGGCCTTAGTCGTCGAGCGTGACTTCCCAGAGCCGGGTGTTCGACTGCCACACGGGCTCGCCGTGCAGCTTCTTCGTCGCGCCCCAGATGTCGACCATGTCGTACATGAAGATCCCCGGGACTTCCTCGAGCATCAGCTTGTGGAACTCGTCGAAGATAGCCTGGCGCTTTGCCTGGTCGGCCTCGACATAGGCCGCCTTCATCAGTTCGATCGCCTTCGGATTATCCCACATCAGCGAGGCGTTCTTGTCCTTGTTGCCGACGTAGAAGCTGTACATCAGCGCCGGATCGAGACGCGGAGCCACGGACTGCGAAATCACCTGGTAGTTGCCGGAGCGGCGACGGTCGACCTGGGTCGCATAGTCGAGCACCTCGATCTGCACGTTGAGACCAACCTGTTGCATCATCGCCTGGGCGACGACGGCCGCCGGGAAGCTCGGCACGTTGCCGCGCTTGTTGGCGATGATGGTGATCGGCTCGCCGTTGTAGCCGGCATCCGCCAGATCCTTCTTGGCCTTTTCCAGGTCCATCGGGATCTTCGTCTTCTGGGCATCCGAATAAAAGATCGAGTCTGCCGAAACCATCGAGCCATTGGCCTCGCCGGTTCCGTTCGAGACGGCGGCAACCAACTGGTCGAGATCGAGCGCTTCGGCCATGGCCCGGCGCACGGCGACGTTGCTCAGCACCTTGTCGCGGGTCTGGAAATACAACAGGTTCTTGCCATTGTTGCGCTTGACGATGAGCTGCATCGTCTCGCTGTCCTTGAACTCCGAAATCAGGTCGGCGGAGACTTCGGCGGTGTCGAGCGCACCCGAAAGTAGGCCGGTCTTCACCGTCGATGCATCGGGAATGACCATGAACTTGATGCCGTCGACCAAGGGCCGCTTGGAGCCGACCATGCCATCCGGCTTGCCGTCATTGGCGGGCGAAACATAGGCTTCGTTCTTTTCGAGGCGGACATACTCGCCCTTCTTCCACTCGGCCCATTTGAACGGCCCGGTGCCGATGGGCGCGACAAAAGCACCATCGGCGCCAACCGAATCCTTGGCGATGATGCCGGTGTAGCCGCACTCCGGACGTGCCATCAGGCCGAGGAAGACGGCCGAGGGCTTTTCGATCGTCATCGTCACTGTTGTCGGATCGGCGGCAGTGACGGCCGAAACCTTGATCGTCTTGCTGCCATCGAAATCGCCGGCGCAGGTCCACTTGGTGTCCGCAGCCATGTAGCGGTTCCAGTTCCAGACGACGTCGTCGGCCGTCACCGCATTGCCATTGTGGAACTTGACGTCATCGCGCAGCTTGAAGGTATAGGTCAGGCCATCCGGCGACACCTCGAAGCTCTTGGCAACGAGTGGCTTGACCTCGCCGTTCTCGGCGTAGCCGACGAGGCCCTCGACGATATGGAAGATCACGGAATCGGTGTTGCCGTCGCGGTTGACACCCGGAACGTTGCTGCGGATATCGGAGCTCTGCGCGACGACGAGGTCACGCGCTTCGGCAAAGCCGATGGCACTCATCAGCATTGTGCCGGCAAGGAAAATGTTCTTCATGGTTCCACTCTTCTCCAGTTGTTTCTTGTTGGTTTGTTGCGGTTGATTTCGGCTCAGAACGCGTCCCAGCAGGCCTTGGACAACAGGCCGATGGTTTCGAGCGCAATGGTGTAGCCGGGCGTGCCGTCAGCCATCACCTGCGGCACGGCATCGGTGAAGACGGCAATGCCGTAGAGGGCCCGGCCGTCGCGATAGACGAGACCGGCATCCATGCGCCCGCGCTTGCCGCGGCCGGACTTGCTGGCAACGACCGCCTCGAAAGGCAGGCGCGAACGGATGCCGTAGCGCAGCACCTGGTTCTTCAGGGTCTGCAGCGCGAAGCGGCAGAGCTCGACAGAGGTCCCGAGACGGGCAGCGGCGGCCTCATCGTCCTGAGCGGCAAGGATCAGTTCGAGCAGCAGGATCTGGTCACCGGCCGTCGTCGTCGTGACTTCGCCCAGCGAATGGTCGGGTTTGAGGCCAAGCGGCGGGATCAGGAAACGGTGGTGGGTGCCGGCCATGCCGATCGCCTTGCAGTAGCTGTCGACCTCTTCCAGCGTCAGCCGCTCCAGCACCATCTTGGTGCAGACGTTGTCGCTCAAGACCATCATGCCGACGATGGCGTCGCGCAACGAAATGACGATGCCCGGCGTCATGTAGCGGAACATGCCGCTCGCGACCTCGTGCTTGAGCCGCTCCTCGTAGGTGATGGCTGAATCGAGATCGAGCCGGCCCTCATGCGCCGCCTTCAGCGCCGCCATCATGATCGAGGTCTTGCGCGTGCTGGCCGACGGCGTCTCTTCGTTTTCACCCCGACCAATGGCCTCGCCGGTCTGGAGGTTGCGGACGAGAAAACGGGTGATGAACGGCTGGGCGTCGGCAATCGCGTGAAGCTGTTCGGCGATGGTGGCGGTTTTGGTCGCGACAGTCATATCAGGCCTCCAGGCGCCACTTGAGGGTAACGCCGCCCGTCTGGTTGAGATCGAGCGCCGGGATCGCCGACAGCAGCTTGCGCGTATAGGCCTCCTGCGGCTGGTCGAAGATCCTGTCGCGGTCGCCCTGTTCGACGATGCGCCCGTCCTGCATGACGATCACCCGGTCGGCGACCTGTTCGACGACGCCGAGGTCATGGCTGATGAACAGGCAGGAAAAGCCGTAACGCTTCTGCAGATCGGAGAAGAGCTCGAGTACCTGCGCCCGCACGGTCACGTCGAGCGCCGAGACCGGTTCGTCGGCGATCAGGAATTTCGGCCGCCGGGCAATCGCCCGGGCAATGGCGACACGCTGGCGCTGGCCGCCGGATAGCTCATGCGGATAGCGACTGGAAAAATCGCCGCCAAGGCCGACTTCTTCGAGCGTTTCCAATGCCCGCTTGCGCTTGGCCGCACCGTCAAGATCAGGCACCAGCCGCAGCGCCTCTTCGACCAGCGCCTGAATGGTCATGCGCGGGTCAAGTGAGGAATACGGGTCCTGGAAGACCATCTGACAATTCAGCCTGTAATCGCGCCAGTCGGCACTGCGCTCACGTCCCTGGAAGAGGATTTCGCCTTCGGTCTGCTGGACGAGACCGGCGATCGTGCGCCCGAGCGTCGTCTTGCCCGAACCGGAGCCGCCGACAAGGGCGACGACTTCGCCGACATGGATGTCGACGCTGACACCGTGCAGCGCGCGCTTCGGCGCCTGCTTGCGGAAAAGCCCTTTGCGGCCGGGATATTCGACCACGATGTTGCGCGCCGAGACCATCGGCGTCCGGGACATGTCCAGCTTGCGCGGCGCGGCGCGAAACGGCAGCGAGGATAGCAGCTTGCGGGTATAGGGGTGCTCCGGAGCGCTCAGAATGTCCTCGGTCGTGCCCTGCTCGACGATCACGCCCTTTTCCATGACGACGAAACGGTTGGTGTAGCGCGCCACCATCGGAAGGTCGTGGCTGATCAGGAGAACGGCCGTGCCTTCCGCCTTGGTCAGTTCGACCATCAGTTCCATGACATCGCGCTGCACCACGGCGTCGAGCGCCGTCGTCGGCTCGTCGGCAATTAGCAGAGCCGGCTTCAGGAGCATAACGGAGGCAAGCATGATGCGCTGGCGCATGCCGCCGGAAAACTCGTGCGGATAGGCCGCAAGTGCCCTTTCCGGCTCGCGCAGGCCGACGCGCTTCAGCATGTCGAGAATGGCGGCCCGACGCTCGTCGGCGCTCTTCTTGGTATGCAGGATCAGGCCTTCTTCCAGCTGCCGGCCGATGGTCATCGACGGGTTGAGCGAGGTCATCGGTTCCTGGAACACGACGCCGATCTCGCCGCCGCGCAACTGCCTGAGATCGCGGTCCTTCATCGACAGGACATCGCGTCCGCGGTAGCTGATCGTGCCACCGGCGTGGCGCACGGCCGGCGGGATCAGGCCGATGATGGCGCGGGTCGCGAGCGTCTTGCCGGAACCGGATTCGCCGACAATACCGACAATTTCGCCCGCACCGACGTCGAAGCTGACATTCTTCACCACCTGGTTGCCATTGTGGGCGACGGCCAGCGACAGGTCGCGAACGCTGAGTAGGGAACTGCCGGTCATTTCAGGCCTCGCATGCGGGGGTCGAGCTTGTCGCGGAGCGCGTCGCCGAGAAGGTTGATGCCGAGCAGTGTCAGCGCGATGCAGAGGCCTGGGAAGAAGCCCAGCCAGACGGCCTGCTCGATGAACGGACGACCGGCGGCCAGCATGTTGCCCCAGGTCGGCGCCGGTGGCGGTACGCCGAGGCCGAGGAACGACAGCGCGCTTTCCGACAGGATCGCCCAGCCGAACATCGAGGTCGCAAGCACCGTAATCGGCGCCAGGCAGTTCGGCAGGATGTGGCGCAGCATGGTGTAGATCTCGCCATTTCCCATGACGCGAGAGGCCTCGATGAACTCGCGTTCGCGCAGCGACAGAACGGCGCCGCGCACGACGCGCGCCATCGATGGCGTGTAGGCGATACCGAGCGCGAAGATGATGCCGTACTGGTTGGCACCGAAGACTGCGAGCAGCCCGAGCGCCAGCAGGATGCCCGGAAAGGCGAGCAGCGCGTTGTTGACAGCCATGATGACGCCATCGACCCAACCGCGGGCATAGCCGCTGACAAGGCCGATCAACGTGCCGAAGACGACCGCGAAGGCAACCGTCAGACAGCCGATCCAGACGCTGGCGCGGGCGCCGATCATCAGCCGGCTGGCGACGTCGCGGCCGAACTCGTCGGTGCCGAGCCAATGGGCGGCACCCGGTGCTGCAAGCCGCGAGGTGAAGCCGAGTGCTGAGGGATCGTAGGGTGTCCAGAACACGCCGATCAGCGCGGTGATGACGAGCGCGGCGATGAGGCCGCCGCCGATGACGCCGTTGAAAGTGAGCTTTCTCATTCTGCCACCACCCGCGGATCGAAGAGAGGATAGAGAAGGTCGACCACGAGGTTGACGACGACATAGGAGAAGGCGACCAAAAGCAGGCAGCCCTGGATCACCGGGTAGTCCCGCTGGAAGATGCTGTCGACCATCAGGCGGCCGAGCCCCGGGATGGTAAAGACCGTCTCGATGACGGCGATACCGCCGAGCAGGTTTCCGAGGATCAGGCCGATCATCGTCCAGGTCGGACCGAAGGCATTCTTGAAGGCATGCTTCCAGAGGACCGCACTTTCCGACAGGCCCTTGGCGCGGGCGTGGGTGATGTAATCGAGCCGGAGAACTTCAAGCGTCGAGGCGCGTGCCATGCGGATGATCACACCCATTTCGTGGATGACCAACGTCATGACCGGCAGGACGAGATAGAGCAGGCCCGCCGTCCAGTTTTCCGAAATCGGCACGTAGCCGAGCACCGGCAACCACCCGAGCTTCAGGCCGAAGGCGAGCAGCAGCAGCAGGCCGAGCCAGAAGGTCGGGATCGACAGAAGCACGGTGGCCGTGCCGACCAGAGCCAGGTCCGTCAGGCTGTTCTGCCGCCAGGCGGCGATGACACCGGCGGGAACGGCGATCAGGCTCGCCAGGAACACGGCGATGACGACGATCTCGGCGCTCACCATGAAGCGGCTCAGCACGAGGTGCAGAACCGGCTCGTCGGTGACGATCGAACGGCCGAAGTCGCCCGACAGGATGTTGCCGGCCCAGATGACGAACTGCTCGGGAATGCTGCGGTCGAGACCGAGCACGCTGCGCATTTCGGCGATCTGCTGCGGCTCGGCCATATCGCCGAGCATCAGTGCGGCCGGATCGCCGGGAATGAGACGGATGAGCGTGAAGACGGCAATCGAGACGATGACGATCGTCGGTATCGCCATCACGAGACGATTGAGAATGAATTTGATCATGGGTTCCCCGTACTGAGAACAGCCTGGCGCGACATCGCGATTCGGCCCTCCTGCCGGCGTTTCTTGACATGACTATGATCGAATGGAAAAAACTGCGCAATATTATGAGGATTCGTCATAGCTCTATGACGAAGGGATGACATTGGTTCGGTCAACGGACCGATTCACTCGCAGCCTCATGCGAGACCAGACGCCGGTCGCGCCGCGGCACGGTCGATCACGCCATCACGCTCCACGGCAGCGAAGGGAAATTGAACGCTGGCAACCTGGAATCAGGGCTGTGGGGTCCGCAGCACCATGGCCGCTCACGGCTGCCGGCTTACGTCACCAGCGGATGTCGAGACCGATCTTAAGGTCGGGAAACCGGTGGCCGCCCCGCGGTGTCCGGGCGCTCACCGCAGATGCGATACCGGCCGTGAACAAGCCGATGACGATGACGGCAACCATAAACCGCGCTGTCATGGCGGCCGGTCGGCGCTTCTTCGGCGTTGCCTGCAACATCATCCGCAACCCTATCCTTCGCATCACCTTCGAGGGCGACCAGACGAAATCTCCGGTGCGCTGCCTGGTGGACGCGAAATGCCCTGAGCATCAAGCCGCGTCGACAGGAGTATTGTCCCACAATCTCGGCCGCCTTGGCTCGGCGCCCGGCTCTTCAAAGCGCCCTTGGGAATCACCTCTAAGCTATGACCCAACGTCCGGCTCAAGCGGTATTTTTGGGCGGATATCGGAGCCTATCGCCGCTGGTCAGCGCCGTGACGGGGCGGAATGGGCCGGGCAATCCCCTTACAGCGTGACAACGCCGATACCCGAAGATTGCACCAGCGGGTGATCAGAGCAGATGAAGCTGTTCGGCGAGCTCGCGGGCGGCGGCACCGCCTGCCCGGTTTGCACCGATGGTGGACGCCGACGGGCCATAACCCACGAGATGAATTCTCGGATCCTTCGCCACCTGTGTCGCAAGACGGCCGGTCATCAGGATACCGCCGTCGGCATTTCGCAGCTGCAGCGGCGCCAGATGGTCGAGCGCGCTTCGAAAGCCGGTGCTCCAGAGAATGACGTCGACGGCGAGTTCGCGTCCGTCCTGCCAGCGAACACCACGCTCGGTGATCTCGGCAAACATCGGCTGGCGATCGAGCGCACCGCGGGCACGGGCCGCAAGAACCGCCGGCGTCACCGGAATGCCGGTGACGGAGACGACCGAGCCCGGCGGCAGACCGCGGCGAACGCGATCTTCGACCATGGCGACCGCCGCGCGCCCGACTTCGGGCGTAAACGGCTCTTCGCGGAACGCAGGCTCTTCGCGCGTGACCCAGGTGGTCGACGTCACCTGCGATATTTCGTCGAGCAGCTGGATCGCTGAGATGCCGCCGCCGACCACCAGCACGCGCTGGCCTGCAAACGCATCCGCGGTCCGGTAGTCCTTGGTGTGTAACTGGCGACCCCTGAAAAGGTCGGCACCCGGATAGGGCGGGATATAGGGCGCTTCCCAGGTGCCGGTGGCGTTGATGATGCCGCGGGCGGCATAGACGCCGGCATCCGTCTCGACCCTGAACCGTTCGCCCCGCTCGCACACCACCTTGACGGCAACCGGCCGCCGGACCGGAAGGTCGAATGCCTTCTCGTAGGCGCCATAATACTGCGGAACCGCAACGGCGGCGTGGACTTCGCCCTTGCTCGTGTCGACGGCATCGGCGAATTTCATGCCGGGAAGATCGTGAATGCCGTTGACGGTGCTCAGCGTCAACGACGGCCAGCGGAACTGCCAGGCACCGCCCGGCTGTGGCGACCGGTCGATGACGACGTACTGCATCTGAGGCAAAAACCCGAGCCGGCTCAGATGGTAGGCCGAAGACAGGCCCGCTTGTCCGGCGCCAATGACGACGATGTCGATCTTGCGGGCGACGCGCGCATGCGTCTCGGACTCGGCGGTGGGCGCAACGGCGTCTTGGATATCTGTCATTGCGCGATCAAGACCAAGAGGCGGTCAGTTCCTGATACATCATGACGGCAAGCACCTTCAGCCGATCGCCGCGGCGAAGATCGCGGCCAGTTTTTCGATCCCGGCCTGATCGTCGCGGTCGAAGCGCGCGGGTTCGGGACTGTCGAGATCGATGACGCCGAACACCCTCCCATGACGCCAGACAGGAACCACGAGTTCGGAGCGTGACGCAGCATCGCAGGCGATGTGCCCAGGAAAGGCGTGCACATCCTCCACGAGGATCGACTGTCCGTCCTTCACGGCAGTGCCGCAGACGCCACGACCGACCGGAATGCGCACGCAGGCTGGCTTGCCCTGGAACGGCCCGAGCACCAGTTCGTCATCGGTATCGAGGAAATAGAAGCCGGCCCAATTGAGACCGGGCATCGTCTGGAACATCAGCGCCGAGGTGTTGGCGGCTTTGGCAATCATATTGGGCTCACCGTGCAGCAGGGCTTCGAGTTGTTGCGCCAGCTCCCTGTAGAATTCGGTCTTGTCGCCGGTGTCGATTGCGGCTGCCTGGAACATGGTCTCGTCACTCTCTCATCGCATGAACAGGCAATGTAGTGTCGCGCCCGACATTTTGCCAATTGCAGCACATCTGTCCCGACAATTTGGATGCTCACGGCTGCTGTGAAGCGGCGACTTGCCTTTTGAGGCAATCGATCATCGCCTGCGCAGCAATCGACAGCGGCACGCCTGCAGCGGTTGCGACACCGAAGTCCTGCGTCAGATGCGGTGAAAAACTCCGGATCTCGATCGGCAGATGCCGATGCAGATTGGCGAAAAAGCTGCTGATGATCGCAACGCCCAGGTCGTGGGCCGCGTAGGCGCAGGCCGAGCTGTTGCTGTGCGTCTCGATCCTGACCTTCTGCGGCACGCCTGCCTTTCGAAAGATCTCGTCGAGCATGACCCGGGTCGGCCGGCGGCGGCCGATCAGGATCAGCGGTATGCCTCTCAGCTCCTTCGGAGTGACATGGTCGAGTGCCGTCAATGGATGGTTCTTCGCCATGACGCAGACGCTGACGCCGCCCGCCACCGGCTGCATCTCGAGGCTGGCGCTCAGTTGCCCTTCGTAGCGCAGGAAACCGAAATCGATGACGCGCTGTTCGACGAGACGGGCGATCGCGACGGTCGTATCGAAAAACGTTTCGACGCGCACGCCTGGGAAATCCTTGGCATAATCTGCCAGCATCGCCGGTGCAAAACTCTCCGACATGCTGTTCGGCAGACCGATGCGCACGACCTCGGGGCCGACGGCGCCGCTGCGGAGATCCTGGGCGAGATTGGTGAAGCGATCGATCCCGAGCAGAATATGCTCGGCATCCTCCGACAGCTTGAGCGCCTCCGGCGTCGGGATCAGTCGGCCCTTGTCGCGCGCAAACAGCGTCAACGACAGATCCTCCTCCAGTTGCTGAAGAAGGCGGCTGACACCGGACTGGCTGAGCCCCATGGTCTTTGCCGCCGCAATCGTGGAGCCGGTGGCAAGCAGCGTGCGCAACACTTCCAATTGTCGAAAATTCATGCCGACCCACCATCCCCGTCGCCGTCGTCTCTTTTGTGTTTACGAAAAGGCGGAGGAACTAGGAAGCGGGATTCGGCGGTATCGGTTTGCCTGCAGCCAGCGGCGGCGCGGCGAGGTGCCGCCAACGGGTGCACGGTTCGGATGAAGAGGAAAGAATCCATGCGCGGGCCGAAGAGCACACCTGCACTCTCCGGCCCGTTTGGATTGCTTCGCCGGTCAGACGTCGACGTGCAGAGATGGCTTGAAACGTTCGGCAAAGACCTCGATCGAACCTCGGCCGTAACGACGCAACTGCCGCTTGGTCAAAACGGACATCACGCGCGCCGCCGTCGAAAACGTCATCGCATCGAGTGGACCGTCGCCAATCCAGGGTTTGCTCAACCGATCGGTGACGATGCCGATCATGTTTGCAGGCATGATGTCGGTGCAAGGTTTCATCCAGTCGAACACGACCCTGATCGGCAGCAACTTGCCTTCAAACGAAACCACGGGTTCAGGCATCCCCTCGCCCCAATCATCATAGGCCTCAAGCGCATCTCGAAAGAGATTTTGCAGGATGATGGAGGCATGCCCTTCATGAAGAGCGGGCAGCAAATTCGTCATTTGTGTCTCCTTCAGTGGTTAAGGCCGGGAAACGCGAATGGCCAATACTGTCAGCATGTATTTGTCATCGTGCCGTGTGGCCGGTACTTTGACGACCACACAATCGGTAGACTGCAGGCCATGGCGAAATGCAAAAGTGCGACAATGGTTCCGAGCGACCGCCAACTTTTTCGACTTTTCTTGCGGGTGCGACGTTCAAGTAGATGGATGCCATGCGCGATCGGCAGCCGTTTTGCGCCTCGTTTTTCGCTACCGGCTTGAAAATGCCGACCATTCATCAAAGTGTGAGGAACGAAAAACTAATATCCACATATTCCATAGAATATACGATCTTACCTGACGACGCCAGATAATTCACAGATATGCGCCACTATCGACATGGAGCAATCACATGGGGACGATCTCGCAGCTTTCCGAGAAGACAAAGCTCTCGGCACACCGGATCGCAAGCGAGGAAGAGGCGCTGGAGATCGCCCGAGACCTCGCGCGCGAATTTGCCAAACGCTCAAACGAGCGCGACACCGACCGGATCCTGCCCTTCGACGAACTCGACACCCTCTCCCAATCGGGGCTGCTCGCAATCACCGTGCCATCCGACTATGACGGCATTGACGTTTCCAACGCGGTATTGGCGGAGATTACCGCCATCCTGTCGGAGGCTGACAGTTCGATCGGCCAGATCCCGCAGAACCATTTCTATATCCTCGAGGCGCTGCGCACCGACGGCACGGAAGAGCAGAAGAAATTCTTCTTCGGACGAGCGCTCGCCGGCGACCGCTTCGGCAATGCGCTTTCCGAGAAGGACACGAAAACCGTCGGCGACTATGCCACCCGCCTGACGCCTGACGGTCTCGGGCACCGCCTCAACGGCCGCAAGTTCTACTCGACCGGCGTGCTCTTTGCCGAATGGGTTGTGGTGTTCGCGCTCGATCCGGACGAGAAACTCACCATGTCCTTTGTGCCACGCAGCGCCGAGGGCCTGCAGATCATCGACGATTGGGACGGCTTTGGCCAGCGCACCACGGGCAGCGGCACCACGGTGCTGCAGAATGTCTACGTGACGGCCGACGCAGTCGTGCGCCACCACCGCGGCTTCGAACGGCCGACGACGATCGGTTCCGTCGGCCAGATCATCCATGCCGGCATCGATCTCGGCATCGCGCGCGCCGCCTTCGCCGAAACGCTGGATTTCGTGCGCAACCGTGCGCGCCCCTGGATGGACAGCGGCGTCGAACGGGCGGCGGACGATCCGCTGACGATCGCCCGCGTCGGACAGATTGCGATCCGTCTCGAGGCGGCGACCGCCATTGTCGAGCGCGCCGGCAAGAAGGTCGATATCGCCCAGATAAACGGCACCGAGGAAAGCGTCATCGAGGCAACTTTGGCCGTCGCCGCCGCCAAGGTTCTGACGACAGAAATCGCGCTCGAAGCTAGCAACACGCTGTTCGAACTCGCGGGCACTTCATCCACCCGCATAGGTCTCAATCTCGACCGGCACTGGCGCAATGCCCGCACCCACACGCTGCACGATCCCGTGCGCTGGAAGTATCACGTCGTCGGCAACTACCACCTGAACGGCGTCACGCCGCCGAAGAACGGCGCGCTCTGACACCGTGACCTAACAACACCATTGCTTTGAGATCCGCCAAATCCTAGGCCGTACGAAAAGGACCGCCCGGAAAGTTCGGGCGGTCATTTTGGTTCGGCAAAGCGCGATATTTACGATCCGGCCGTGCTGCATTCGATCAGCTATAGAGGCTGACCGCCGGGATACGGTCATTCAGCGCAAAATCGCCAACCTCGCGCGCCTTGTAGAAGACCGGGTCGTGCAGAGTGTGGGTGCGGACGTTGCGCCAATATCGGTCGAAACCATAATGAGCGGCGGTGGCGCGCGCGCCCATCAGTTCGAAGACCTTGGCCGTCACATCGAGCGCCACATGGGTGGCGTTGACCTTGGCGGCATAGGCCTCGATCGCGGTTTCCCCACGCTCACGCTCGGTCACGGACCTGCCCTTCGACAGCGCGGCCTCGACCGCACTTGCCGCCACGTCAGCCAGTGCGACGGACGCCTTCAAAGCGGCCTGCAATTCGCCGAAACGTTCGAGAATGTGGGCGTCCTCGCTGGCGCGTGAAACGCCGGACGTGATCCAGGGACGCGTCGTGGTTCTGACATAGTCGAGTGCCGCGGCCAGCGCGCCTTCCGCCGTGCCGAGATAGAAGTTGACGAAGACCAGCTGGATCAGCGGCGTGTTAAACGTCGCCTGCACCTGAGGCGGATCGAACGGTTCGGCAAGCGGCAGAATGAAATCACGGTCGTAGACCGGAAAATCGCGAAACTCGACGCTGCCGCTATCGGACAGGCGCTGGCCGATATTGTCCCAATCGTCATGGGCGACGTAACCCGGACGATCCGTTGGCACGACGAAATTGGCGATCTTGCCCTCGAGCGTCGCGTTGACGTTGATGCGATCGGAAACATGCGCGCCGGTCGAAAACGTCTTGCGACCGTTGAGGACATAATGGCCGCCGCGCCGCTCGAGTACCAGTCCGGGATCCCGCGGGTTGACGGCAGCGCCCCAATAGAGTTGTCGCTCGACGGTCTCGGCGCCAAGCACCCAGGCCTGCCTCGCATCGGCAGCCGCCCAGTAGACATACTGGCTGTTGACATAGTGATAGCCGAGCAGCTGGCCGATAGAGCTTTCGCCACGCGAGATGATCCGGACGAGACGCAACCCATCAAGCCAGCTCAAGCCCGCTCCGCCGATTTCCGGGGCGTGCAGTGCCGTCAGCAGACCCGCCTGGCGCAGCGCTTCGATTTCGTCGCGTGGCGGCAAGCCCAGGCGATCAAGCTCGGCGCCGCGTTGCGCAAACTGGCTCGAAAGCTCGGTCGCCTGCGCAAACAGATGCAGGCGCTTTTCTTCCTGTTCGGTATTGGCCGGTTCGGGTTCCCGGAGGAAATGCACGTTGCTCATTCGCCTCTCTCCATGTGATTGAGGCAGAATAGTGCATTTATTCTATAGACAATAACAGCAAATGATTTTCAACTCAGACCGGCGAACGGGAAAGTCCTACCCGTGATCGCCGGCAAGACGGCCCATGATCTCGGGAACATCAGCCCACTTCGGCGTCTCTGAGCGCGACGATCTCGGTGCCGTTGTCGTTGGCTGCAAACTGTTCGAGCGTCATATTGTCGAGGATCGACGCCACCGCATCACGCACGTCGCTCATCGATTTGCGCACGTGACAGTTGACCGGGTCGGAACAGTCATCACAGGCTTCGAACGCGGTGCGGCTGGCGCAGCGGATCGGGGCCAGCGGCCCGTCCAGCGTGCGGATGACCTGGCCGATGCGGATATCGGATGCTGGTCTCGAAAGCGAATAGCCGCCGCCCGGACCCTTCTTCGAGCGCAGGATGCCCGCGTTGCGAAGTTCGAGCAGGATCGCGTCGAGGAATTTCTTCGGAATATTGTTGCGGGTGGCGATTTCGGTGATGAATGCGGTTTCGCCGGGCTCCAGTTGAGCCAGGTCGACAAGAGCCTTCAGCCCGTATTTACCCTTTTTGGTCAACATTGCACTTCGCTTTCCTGAACACAAAGGCCGCCACAAGTCCGTTCCGCACCGACGTTGGTATCACCGGAGGCAACAGGTTGTGACGGCCGCACTGTTTCACTTAAGATGCCATACACCCAAACCGGGTCACTCTCAAGAAATTACGTAAGTTTCTGCATAGATTTTGTGAATTTTATTGTCGAATTCAAGGCAACGAAGCAAAGATTTGCTCGCAGACGGGTTGCTTCAACCCAAATGATGATGCGACACGATCAAAAGAGCTTCGCCGGGATCCAGTCGGCAGTGACCGCGTCACTGGCGCTGAAAGCCGGGACTTTCGCCGCCAGATCCTCGATCGTCTTCACGCCCGCCTGGCGCAGCGCCTCCTGGGTTAGCAAGGCCGGCTTGACGAGGATCTGTTTCGGCACATCCTGACCGGCGATCTTGAGTGCCACGGCACGCACCGAGACCGCGCCGACAACCGCCGGGTTGGTGGCAACGGTCGCCACCCAGGGGCTACCCTCCTCGACGATCTCCTGGATATCGGCGGTCGAAACATCGGCGGAGTAGATCTTCAACTTGTCCGTGATGCCGAGATCCGCGGCTGCGAGCTTCACGCCACGGGCGAACTCGTCATAGGGGGCGAAGACCACCGATATATCCGGGTTGGCCGTGAACGCGGCCTTTGCCTGATCTGCCGTGCTCGTTGCCGTGGTGTCGCTGACATTGCCGAAGCGGGCCTTCTCGACCACCTCAGGATTGTCCGTCTTGAACTTGTCCCAGACCTCATTGCGACGGTCGAGCGGCGCGAAGCCGGCGACATAGACGTAACCGGCCTTGAAGCTCGTGCCGTTATCCTTGACGGCCTGCTCCAGCGCCAGCCGCGCCAGTTCATGGTCGCTCTGTTCCACCTGCGGCACGGCAGGATTGTTCAGATTGACGTCGAAGGCCACCACCTTCACACCCGCATCGACCGCCTGCTGCACGACATCGCCGAGCGATTCCGGCAGGCCGTGGTCGACGACGATGCCCTGGACGCCGAGATTGATCGCCTGCTGGACCTGCTCGCGCTGTTCCGCAGCATTTTGCTTACCGGGAAAGACGCGCAGATCGATGCCGAGCGCCTTGGCCTGCGCCTCGGCTCCGGCCTGATAGGCCTGGAAGAAATCACCCGATGAAATGTAGGAAATGAGCGCCACCTTCACTCCGCCCTTGTCGAAGGGCGCCGGCGCGCCGTCCAGCCCTGCAGCCGAAGCACCCCCCGCAAATCCCAAAGCCATGAGCGCTGTCGTCGCGCGTTTCAAACCGTACCGCATTGTCGATCTCCTGTTGATCTCAACCCTTGCAGCTGACCATCAGCCGTCGACATCATGGTATAATCTACAATTTTCATGTACAATAAAGACATTCCAATCCCTAAGCCTCCAGAGGAATGCCTTGCTCACAACGGCCGGTCTGGCGGCAGAAGTTGCGTAGCGGGCCACCGAAGACGAAATGGCTGTGGAACAGCCCTCGGATGAATATTCCGATTATTGCGAAATCTAGGCATATTTTTGCGACATATTAGCGGATGTTTGGCACCCGCTTTCGTTTGTTGCGCTGTTCTTATCTACTGAAAATGCATATTTTTCGACCTTGATTGCCGCGCAGTGACGAATTGGTTTAGCAATGCCCCTCCTCCGCATCGACGGACTTGCCCATGCTTTCGGGCCAACGAAGGCGCTTGCCGGAGCCTCCCTTGAGATTAGCTCCGGCGAAATCGTCGCTCTCATGGGCGCAAACGGCGCCGGAAAATCGACCCTCGTCAATGCGCTTGCGGGAACGCTGACACCCGACCACGGAACGATAACGCTCGCGGGTCGCGCCTATGCTCCCCGCTCGCCTGCCGAGGCGACAGAAGCGGGCGTCGTGACCGTGCACCAGTCGACCGAGCGCGTCGGAGTACCGGGGTTGTCCGTCGCCGACGCGCTGATGCTGCATGCCTATGCCGATGGGTCAGCCCCCTTCTTCCTCAGCCGCTCTGCTGTTCGTCGCAAGGCGGCGGCCATGCTTGAGAACGCCGGGTTCGCGCTGCCGCTCGACCGGGATTTTGCCGAACTGACGGCCGCCGATCGCCAGCTCGTCGCCATCGCCCGCGCCCTGTCGCGCCAGGCATCTCTGCTGATCCTGGACGAGCCGACCGCGAGCATTTCCGGGCGGGAATCCGAGCGGCTCTATGCAATCCTGCGCCGCCTTCGTGATGAGGGCCTGGCGATCCTGTTCATTTCCCACCGGATCGCCGACCTCAATGCTCTTGCCGACCGTGCGGTCGTCATGCGCGGCGGCACGGTCGTTGGAGAATTCGCACGACCGATCGACTTCGATCGCGCCGTCGAGACGATGATTGGCCGCCCCTTGCGCGCCGCGCGACCGGATGCGCGTTCCTTCCAAGGCGCGCCGGTGCTGGAGATGACCGGCATCCAGCTTGTTGCCGGCAGCACCCCGTTCGACCTCACGCTTCACCCCGGCGAGGTCGTCGCCATTACAGGTGTACTCGGCGCGGGCAAGAGCCGGTTGCTGCAGACAATCTTTGGTACGCGGCCCCTTGCAGCCGGCACGATGAGGCTCGACGGCAAGACCTACCGACCGGCCACGCCCACCAATGCGATCCAGTCAGGTATCTTCATGGCCGGCGAAGATCGCCACCGCTCGTCGCTGATGCCGTCCGATTGGCCGGGCAGCAATCTTGCGCCGACGATCAGCCTGCCGCATCTCGCGAAGTGGTATCCGCTCGGCTTCCTCCTCGGTTCACGCGAAAAACAAGAGGCGCAGCGCGCCATCGATACACTCGGCATCAAGGCAAGCGGTCCCGAGGCGCCGATGTCGTCACTTTCCGGCGGCAACCAGCAAAAGGTGATCCTCGGTCGATGGAATGCCGAGCCGAGCCGCGTGCTTTTGCTCGACGAACCTTTTCAGGGCGTCGATGTCGGCGCCCGTCACGACATCATCACCGCGATCCGCGCCAACACCGAGCGCGCCACCCTGATCGCCACGTCGGACCCGGAAGAAGCGCTGGAAGTTGCCGACCGAATTCTGATCATCGACCACCACACTTTGACGCCGGCTCTCAGAGCCGGGCAGTCGGCGCAAGCAATCGAGGCCTGACCGGATGACGACCATCAACAGCGAAAACCAAAGCCCGGCCAGTGAACGCGTCAGCGCCAACATCCGCGCCAGCGCCGTCTTCATTCTGCTCATCGTCATGGTCGTAGGCTTCGCGATCGCCCAGCCCGCCTATATCAACGTCACCAACCTGATGAGCATTCTGCAGGCCGTTTCCGTCGTCGCGATCCTGGGCGCCGGCGTGACGATCACGCTCGCCGTCGGCGGCTTCGATCTGTCCATCGGCGCGGTTGCCGCCTCGAGCGTCATGGCGGCGAGCTATTCGATGATCGTCTGGGGTCTCGGTGTCTACGAGACCGTGCCGCTCGTCCTCCTGTTCGGCGCGCTGGTCGGCCTCGTCAACGCCTTCCTGATCGTGCGCCTGCGGGTGCCTGATCTCCTGGCAACGCTGGCGATGATGTTTCTTCTGACCGGCCTGCAACTGATCCCGACCGCCGGGCGCTCGATCTCGGCGGGTCTCATCCTACCCGATGGCTCGACGGCGACAGGCGCCTACGATCCGGCTTTCCTGCTGATCGGACGCTCAAGTTTCTTCGGCGTCGTCCCCGCTCCTGTCGTCATCATGGCGCTTGTCGCCGTCGTCCTGTTTGTCCTGACAGAACGTACGCGGCTCGGCCGACTGCTGTTTGCCACCGGCGGCAACGAACTGGCGACCCGGCTCGCCGGCGCCTCGGTCCCGCGCCTGAAGACGCTTGCCTATGTGCTCTCGGGCACGCTCGCTTCGCTCGGCGGCATCATCGTCGCTGCCCGCGTCGGTCGTGGCGACGTCTCGTCCGGCGCATCGCTACTGATGGATTCGGTTGCCGCTGCGCTGATCGGCTTTGCCGTTCTCGGCCGGCGCCGCCCCAACGTCTTCGGCACCATCGTCGGCGCAGTCTTCGTCGGCCTGCTTCTCAACGGCCTGACGATGCTGAACGCTCCCTATTACACCCAGGACTTCGTCAAGGGTGCCGTGCTCGTCGGCGCGCTCGCGCTCACCTACGGCTTTGGCCGCAGCCAGGCGCGCTGACCATCCCTTCAAACAGAGTGAGGATATCGACTATGAAACACCTGACGCGCACAATTCTCGGCGGCCTCGTCGCCGCTTCGCTGATGGCGAGCCCTGTCTTTTCCGCCGGCATCGATGGCGCCCCTAGCCCGTTCGACAAGGGCGACGTCGACATCGCCGTCGTCAGCTTCCTCGGCGGCGGCGACTGGCTGCAGGCCTTCGAGGCCGGCGTCAAGCGCCAGGCGGATGCCCTGCACGTCAACCTGACGGTGTCACAGGCGCGCAACGACAACGACACCCAGCGCAGCCTCATCGAGCAGGCGATCAACCTCGGCGTCGATGGCATCATCATCAACAACGGGCGCCCGGAAGTGCTGAAGGACGTAGCGCAGAAGGCGCTCGACGCCGGCATCAAGGTCGTCGCCTACGACGTCAACCTCGACAATCCGCAGATCCCCCAGATCGAGCAGAGCGACAAGGACATGGCCCGACTGGTGCTCGAGCAGGCTGTCAAGGACAAGGGCGACGGCTTCGTCGGCGGCGCCGTCTATGTCGCCGGCTTCGCACCGCTCGACCGCCGTTACGCCGTCTGGAAAGACTTCGTCGCCAAGCACAACCTGACGGAAAAGGCCACCTGGGGCGTCGTCAACGACACCGTACCCGCCTCCGTCGCCGACCAGACCAAGGCCGTGCTGACTGCGAACCCGGATATCTCCGTCATTTTCACCCCCTGGGACGAGTTCGCCAAGGGCGTGAAACTCGCGATCGACGAACTGGGCGTTGCCAGCAGGGTGAAGATCTATGGCGTCGACATCTCGACCGCAGACATCCAGCTGATGAACGAGCCCGACAGCGCCTGGCAGGCAACGGCTGCCACCAACGCCGCCGTCGTCGGCGAAGTCTCGGTGCGTGCGGTTTCGCTCGCAATCGCCGATCAGTTCCCCGGCCAGTCGGTGCTGCTGCAGCCGACGCTCGTCACCCGTGACGATCTCGCCAAGGGCGAGATCAAGACGATCGAGGATCTGCAGGAGAAATTTCCGGCCTTCCGCAAGAGCGATGCGGCGACTGCCGAGTGGATCCCCACCGCCACCAATTAATTCCATTTGAAGGAAGAGCGCCGCGCTGATCGGCGCGGCGCTCTTTCAATGACCAAGACAGGAAAGACCATGAGCGGCATCGACCTTCCCACGCCCGATTTCACAAACAACATGAAACTGATCGGCCATTCGCCGATCGGCGGGCGCGGCGATGGTCTGCAACTGATGGTGCATCGCGGATTTGCCTATGTCGCCCATCCCTGGTCTCAAGGGTTTTCGATCGTCGACGTGCGCGATCCGAAAAAACCGGGCGCGGTCACCTACGTGCCGGCACCGCCCAACACCTGGAACATCCACCTGCAGACCCATGACGATCTGCTGCTGGTCATCAATGCGCTCGACCTGTTTGCCGATGTCGAAACCTTTGCCGACGAGAAAACCTACTACACCAAATCGGTCGGTGACACCGTTGCCGGCAGCGGCCGCAAACGCGCCTGGAGCGCCGGCATGTCGGTGTTCGACATTTCCGTTCCCGACCGCCCGCGCAAGATCGGCGAACTGAACATCGACGGCGTCGGCTTCCACCGTCTCTGGTATGTCGGCGGCCGTTATGCCTTTGCCTCGGCGCTGTTCGACGGCTTTGCCGACTATATCTTCGTCACCATCGACATGGCCGATCCGACCCGGCCGGAAATTGTCGGTCGCTGGTGGCTGCCGGGCATGAACAAGGCGGCGGGAGAAACATCGAATGCACCTGATGGCAAGCGCTACGCGCTCCACCATGCGCTGGTGTCGGGCGACACCGCCTACGCCTGCTGGCGCGACGGTGGCCTGACCCTCCTCGACATCAAGGACCACGCCAACCCGAAGCTGATTGCCCACCGCAACTGGTCGCCGCCGTTTGGCGGCGGAACGCACTCGCCCTTGCCGCTCCCCGGTCGCGATCTGCTCGTGGTCGCCGACGAGGCTGTGCTCGACCACGAGGAAGACGGCCGCAAGCACACCTGGATCTTCGATATCCGCGAGCCCGCGAACCCGGTCAGCATCTCGACTTTCCCCATTCCCTCGGAAGCCGACTACGTCGCCAAGGGCGGGCATTTCGGGCCGCACAACCTGCACGAAAACCGGCCCGGTTCCTTCGTTTCGGAAACGCTGATCTTCGCCACCTGGCAGAATGCCGGCATTCGCGCCTTTGACATCACCGATCCCTTCCACCCGCGCGAAACCGGCGCGCTGGTTCCGGCCGGGCCGACCGAAATGACCGACCGGCGCGCAGGCCGCCCCCGCGTCATCCAGTCGGCCGACGTCTTCGTCGATGCCGCCGGGATCATCTACGCCACCGACTACAATGCCGGGCTCGCCATCATCGAATATGGTGGCTGAGCACGGTTAGACCGTGAGATGGCGTCGGGCCTCGACCGTATCCAGCGTCTCCGGCGGCCCCTCATGCACGACGGCGCCGCGGTCCATGATGTAGACATGGTCGGCGAGTTCGCGGCAGAAATCGAGATACTGCTCGACCAGCAGGATCGCCATGCCGGTGGAATCGCGGAGATAGCGGATCGCCCGGCCGATATCCTTGATGATCGACGGCTGGATCCCCTCGGTCGGCTCGTCGAGCACCAGGATGCGCGGGCGGGTGACGAGCGCCCGGCCGATCGCCAATTGCTGCTGTTGTCCACCGGAGAGATCGCCGCCTCGGCGTCCGAGCATTGTGCGCAGCACGGGGAACAGGTTGAAAACATCTTCCGGTATCGAGCGATCGGCGCGCTTGACTGGCGCGTAGCCGGTTTCAAGATTCTCCTTGACCGTCAGCAGCGGAAAGATCTCGCGCCCCTGCGGCACGTAGCCGATGCCCTCCTTGGCGCGGCGATAGGGCGCCATGCTTGCGAGCGTCATGCCATTGAAGGCGATCGAACCGGCGCTGACCGGGTGTTGCCCGGTGATCGCCCGGAGCAGGCTCGACTTGCCGACGCCGTTGCGCCCAAGCACGCAGGTAATCTTGCCCATTGATGCTTCGATCGAGACATTGCGCAGCGCCTGTGCCGCGCCATAGTGGAGATTGACGTTTTCGACGCTCAGCATGGAGGCGTCCTTTCCCTTGGGCGGTTGGCGAGTGGCCGCTATCAGCGGCCGAGATAGTTTTCGATCACCTTCGGATCGCTGCTGACGAAATCGATCGAACCTTCAGCCAGTACCGAGCCTTCGGCAAGGCACGTGACCTTGACCCCAAGCTCGCGTATGAACCCCATGTCGTGCTCGACGACGACGACCGAGCGGGTCCTTGCGATCTCCTTGAGCAGCACAGCCGTTTCGGCCGTCTCCGCGTCGGTCATGCCGGCCACCGGTTCGTCGACCAGCAGCAGCTCCGGCTCCTGTGCCAGGAGCATGCCGATCTCCAGCCATTGCTTCTGTCCATGCGACAGGTTGGCGGCAAGATCGTCGCGCCTCGCGCTGAGCCGGACGGTCGACAGGATCTCCTCGATCCGCGTCTTGTCGTCCGCCGTCAGCCGGTAGAACAGCGTGGGGAAGACCCCGCGGCTACGGTTGAGCGCCAGTTCCAGATTGTCCCAGATGGTATGGCTCTCAAACACCGTCGGCTTCTGGAACTTGCGGCCGATACCGAGATTGGCGATTTCGGCTTCATCGCGTTGCGTGAGATCGATATCGCCCTTGAAGAAGACCTGCCCCTCGTCTGGCCGCGTCTTGCCGGTGATGATGTCCATCATCGTCGTCTTGCCGGCACCGTTCGGGCCGATGATGGCGCGAAGCTCGCCGGGTTCGATCACGAAGGAGAGCGAATTGAGCGCCTTGAACCCGTCGAAGGAGACGGAGACACCATCGAGGTAGAGAAGGCTTTTCGGCTTGGTCTGGCTGATCGTCTGGTTCATGCCAATCACTCCGCTGCCATTGGTTCAGCGACAAGGGTGTCCCGGGCGCGCTCGGCATCCGCCGCACGGCGGTGAGCCTTGCGGCGGGCAAGATAGGCGCTCGCGGTCCCGACCACGCCCTTCGGCAGGAACAGCGTGACGAGGACGAACAGTCCGCCGAGCGCAAACAGCCAGAACTCCGGAAAGGCTGCGGTGAAGATGCTCTTGCCGCCATTGACCAGGATCGCACCGACGATCGGGCCGATCAGCGTCCCGCGTCCGCCGACCGCCGTCCAGATGACGACCTCGATGGAATTGCCGGGCTCGAACTCCCCGGGATTGATGATGCCGACCTGAGGCACGTAAAGCGCGCCGGCAATGCCCGCCATCATCGCCGAGACGGTGAAGGCGAAGAGCTTGATGTGTTCGACACGGTAGCCGAGAAACCGCGTGCGGCTCTCCGCATCCCGGACTGCGACCAGTACCTTGCCGTATTTGGAGCGGACGATCGCCGTCGTCAGCACCAAACAAATGGCAAGCGTCAGGGCGGATGCGGCGAAAAGTGCTGCCCGCGTACCAGCAGCCTGAATATTGAAGCCGAGGATGTCCTTGAAATCGGTCAGGCCGTTGTTGCCGCCGAAACCCATGTCGTTGCGGAAGAAGGCAAGCAGCAAGGCATAGGTCATCGCCTGGGTGATGATCGAGAGATAGACGCCGTTGACGCGCGAGCGGAAGGCGAACCAGCCGAAGACGAAGGCAAGAAGCCCTGGCACCAGCACCACCATCAGTGCCGCAAACCAGAACATGTCGAAGCCCTGCCAGAACCAGGGCAGTTCCTTCCAGTTGAGGAACACCATGAAATCCGGCAGCAGCGGGTTGCCGTAGGAGCCACGCGCGCCGATCTGGCGCATCAGATACATGCCCATGGCATAACCGCCGAGCGCAAAGAACGCGGCATGGCCGAGCGAGAGGATGCCGCAGAAGCCCCAGACGAGATCGAGCGCCAGCGCCAGAAGCGCGTAGGTCAGGTATTTGCCGAACAGCGAGACCAGATAGGTCGGCACGTGCAGCGGATGATCCGGCGCCGTCAGCAGGTTGAGCGCCGGAACGGCGATGGCAAGACCGAGCAGTATGGCAACGACCGCGATGATGCTGCGATCGAGCGACTTGAGCAGAAACGAGGTGATCATGCTTCCACCGCCCTTCCCTTGAGTGCGAAGAGACCGCGCGGCTTCTTCTGGATGAAGAGGATGATGAGCACCAGAACGAGGATCTTGCCGAGAACGGCGCCCGCATAGGGCTCGAGGAACTTGTTGAGGATGCCGAGCGAGAAGGCGCCGACCAGCGTGCCCCAGAGATTGCCGACACCGCCGAAGACTACGACCATGAAGCTGTCGATGATGTAACCCTGGCCGAGATTGGGCGAGACATTGTCGATCTGCGACAGCGCTACGCCGGCCATGCCGGCGATGCCGGAGCCGAGCGCAAAGGTCAAAGCGTCGACGAAAGGGGTACGGATGCCCATGGACGAAGCCATGCGCCGGTTCTGCGTCACGGCCCGCATCCTGAGGCCCATCGACGTTCGTTTCAGCAGGAACAGAAGGGCGGCAAAGACGGCGAGTGCAAAGACGATGATCCAGAGCCGGTTCCAGGTGATGGTCAAACCGCCGACATCGAAGGCGCCAGCCATCCACGAGGGGTTTCCGACCTCGCGATTGGTCGGCCCGAAGATCGAGCGGACCGCTTGCTGCAGGATCAGCGAGATGCCCCAGGTGGCGAGCAGCGTTTCGAGCGGCCGACCATAGAGAAAGCGGATAACGCTGCGCTCGATGGCAAGGCCGATCACCCCGGTAACGAGAAATGCGAGCGGCAGGGCGATCGCCAGCGACCAGTCGAAGAGAGCGGGATAGGACGTGCGAATGACGTCCTGGACCAGGAATGTCGTGTAGGCACCGAGCATCACCATCTCGCCATGCGCCATGTTGATGATGCCCATCACGCCGAAGGTGATGGCAAGACCGATCGCCGCCAAAAGCAGCACGGAACCGAGCGACAGGCCGTACCAGACGTTCTGTCCGGCGTTCCAGAAGACCTGCGCCTGCTCGATGCGCTGCAAGGCTGCTTCGATATCCGGCTTCAGGCTCGCATCCGCCGAAGAGAGGGCCGATGTCAGCACGCCGAGTGCCTCGCGGCCACCGCTTTCGGCCAGCGTCTTGATAGCCGCGCGCTTATCGTCGTCGGGGCGGTCGGAAACCAGCAGGGTCACGGCCCGCGCCTCGTCGAGGGTCTTGCGCACCGTTGCGTCCTTTTCGGCGGCCAGCGCCGCCTCGATCGCCTCGAGCGCGTCGGCATTCGGCGTCTGCCGCATGGATTGCGCCGCCTTCAGCCGCGCGCCCGTATCGGCGCTGAAAAGCGTCAGGCCGCCAAGCGCGCTTCGAACGGCGCGTCGGACGGCATTGTTGACCTTGATCTTCTGCAGCTCGCCTTTCGGCGCCTCGCCGATTGCCGAACCGGTTAGCGGATCGACGAGAACGAGACTTGCGCCTTTCTCCGTTGTCAGGAAGACACCGCCGTCGGTCTTTCGTGCGTAGAGATTGCCTTCGCCGAGCGCCTCAAGCACCGGAATGACGCGCGGATCGCCGCTCTTGGCAAGTGCTCCAATACGATCATCGAGTTCGGCCAACTTGGCCGTTCCGAGCGCACTGACGAGCGCGCCGAGATCGTCCGCCGCGCGCGGGCCCGTGACATGGGCTGAAACCAGCAGGCACAGGGTGATCAACAGGGTTTGCAGAATGCGGTACATCGCCCTCTCGCTTCGGTCTCGTGCACATGCGACGCGCGCAAGGCAGGCGCCGCAATCGCGGCATGGGATTTCGAGATCCCTTCGCCCGACGGGAGCGTCGCGCGAAGGGTCTGCCCGCCTATGATTTCGTCATGCAAAGGTTGTCCGGGCGGCAGCGCCACCGGGCAATATCTCTAGGTGATGAAATCAGGAGCCCTTGCCGCCGCACTTGCCGGTGGCGACATTGAAGTTGCCGCAGGACATCGGCGCGCGCCAATCGGCGATCAGGTCTTTGGAGTCCGGCAGGTAGTCCGACCATTCGTCGCCGACCACGAGGCCGGGCGTTTCCCAGACCGTCTCGAACTGGCCATCGCTCTGGATTTCGCCGATCAGCACCGGCTTGGTGATGTGGTGGTTCGGCATCATCGTCGAGTAGCCGCCGGAAAGATTGGGCACGGACACGCCGATCATCGCGTCAAGCACGGCATCCGTGTCGGTGGTGCCGGCCTTCTCGACCGCCTTCAGCCACATGTTGAAGCCGATGTAGTGGGCTTCCATCGGGTCGTTGGTAACGCGCTTGTCGTTCTTGGTGTAGCCCTTCCAGGTCTTGATGAACTCGGCATTGGCGGGTGTGTCGACCGACTGGAAGTAGTTCCAGGCGGCGAGGTGGCCGACGAGCGGCGCAGTATCGAGACCGGCAAGTTCCTCTTCGCCGACGGAGAAGGCGACGACCGGGATATCCTCGGCCTTGACGCCCTGGTTCGCCAGTTCCTTGTAGAACGGCACGTTCGCATCGCCGTTGATGGTCGAGACGACGGCGGTCTTCTTGCCGGCTGAACCGAATTTCTTGATGTCGGACACGATCGTCTGCCAGTCGGAATGACCGAACGGCGTGTAGTTGATCATGATATCCTCGGGCTTCACGCCCTTGGAGATGAGATAGGCTTCGAGGATCTTGTTGGTCGTGCGCGGATAGACGTAGTCGGTGCCGGCCAGCACCCAGCGCTCGACGCTTTCGTTTTCCATCAGGTAGTCGACGGCCGGAACGGCCTGCTGGTTCGGCGCGGCACCGGTGTAGAAGACGTTGCGCTGGCTTTCCTCACCTTCGTACTGCACCGGGTAGAAGAGGATCGAATTCAGCTCTTCGAACACGGGCAGGACGGATTTGCGCGACACGGACGTCCAGCAGCCGAACACGGCCGAGACCTTGTCGACTGAAACGAGTTCGCGGGCCTTTTCGGCAAAGAGCGGCCAGTCGGAGGCCGGATCGACGACAACCGCTTCGAGCTTCTTGCCCAGCAGGCCGCCCTTCTTGTTCTGCTCGTCGATGAGCATGAGCATGGCGTCCTTGAGCGTCGTCTCGGAGATCGCCATGGTGCCCGACAGCGAATGCAGAATGCCGACCTTGATCGTGTCGTCGGCCGCAAAGGCGCCGTTGAATGCCGTCGTCGACAGGACCGTTGCCAGGAATGCGCCGGTAACGCGTGCCTTGATATTCATCTGATTGAACCCCTCTCGTTCTGATCGCCGCAACGAGGCTTCGTTCCTTTTGACCGTTGCTTGAGGGATCATCCGCCAGTCCTGCTGCACTGCACATACGTCATTCTACGTAGGTCGAGGGGGCAATGAGGAAGCTGCCGCAATATGGGCGAGCCGGAGTTCACGCCGCTTCCGTGAATTGCACAAAGGCCATGACGTCGAAATCAACGCGCCTGTCTGGCCGCAGGATGACTTTTCCGGCTATTGAAATCATCGACGGCCGACTGGCCATCAGCAGCAGCTCAACACAGGTGAGAGATCATGAAAGCACGTATCAAGTGGGTTGAAGAGCGGACATTCGTCGGTGAGTCCGGAAGCGGTCACAAGATCGTCCTCGGGACGGCATCCGGTCCGGAGGGGCGCACACCAGGCCCAAGCCCGATGGAGCTGATGTTGATCGGAGCCGGTGGCTGCTCGGCCTACGATGTGGTTCATATTCTCGAAAAGGGTCGCGAGCCGGTCGAGGATTGCTCCGTGGAGCTCGACGCGGACCGCGCCGAAGAAGACCCGCGCGTCTTTACCCGCATCCATATGCACTTCGTGGTGAAGGGGCGTGGCCTCTCGGAGAAGAAGGTCGAGCGCGCGGTCGCCCTTTCTCTTGAAAAATACTGCTCGGCATCAGCCATGCTCGCGAAGTCCGCAACGATTACGCATGACTTTGTCGTCGTGGACACATCAGCTGTGAGCGGGTGATCCATTCACGCTTGCTTTCGCCCTCTCCGCATTGCATAAATTTCACGCACGGACCATACATGCCGTGAAATTAGGCAATACCTGCCGGCAATGCTGGAGATGACGAGGCAACATGGCGGCACGCCAGCGCATCATTCCCGTTCGACGAGAATACAATCGCTGGGTCGCCGACCAGACGCTCGAAGACTATGCGCTGCGCTTTACCGCCAAGAGTGCGCGGCGCTTTTCCTCCGAGCGCATTTCACAAACCGCGATCGGGGCGATCTCGTTCCTGGCGCTGGAGGCGATCGGCGGCGCGATCACCATGTCCTATGGCACGACCAACGCCATCGTCGCCATCCTGATCGCCAGCCTGATGATCCTGACGGTCGGTCTGCCGATCAGCCGCTACGCCATCCGCCACGGCGTCGACATCGACCTTCTGACCCGGGGCGCAAGCTTCGGCTATATCGGCTCGACGCTGACCTCATTGATCTATGCCAGCTTCACCTTCATCCTCTTTGCGATCGAGGCCTCGATCATGTCGGGAGCGCTGGAGCTTGCGCTCGGCATCCCGCTTTGGGTCGGTTACATCGTCAGCGCCGTCGTCGTCATCCCGCTCGTCACCCATGGCGTGCGCCTCATCAGCAAATTCCAACTGATCACCCAGCCCTTCTGGATCGTGCTCAATATCCTGCCGTTCCTTTTCATCGCCTTTGCCGATTGGGAGAAGGTCGGCATCTGGCTTGCCTATGCCGGCATGCACCACGCATCCGGGCCGCCCGGCACGCTTGCGCCCTTCGACCTCATCGAGTTCGGCGCGGCCTCGGCAGTGATCTTCGCGCTGATGGCGCAGATCGGCGAGCAGGTCGACTTCCTGCGCTTTCTGCCGCCGGACGGACAGCGCAAGCTGCATCACCGCGTCGCCATCTTCCTGGCAGGCTCTGGCTGGGTTTTGGTTGGCGCGCCGAAACTGCTGGCCGGGTCTTTTCTCGTCGTGCTGGCGCTTTCGTCCGGTGTTCCATCGACACGGGCCGCAGATCCGGCGCAGATGTACTACACCGCCTTCGGCTACATGATCCCATCGGAGACCGCCGCCCTCCTTTTGATGGTCGCCTTCGTCGTCGTCTCGCAGTTGAAGATCAACGTCATGAACGCCTATGCCGGGTCGCTCGCCTGGTCTAATTTCTTCTCGCGCCTCACCCACAGCCATCCCGGACGCGTCGTCTGGCTGGTGTTCAATGTGGCGATCGCGCTGCTTTTGATGGAACTCGGCATCTACAAACTGCTGGAGGAAACGCTCGGCGTCTTCTCGATCGTCGCCATGGCATGGCTCTGCACCATTTCGGCCGACCTCTTCATCAACAAACCACTTGGCCTGTCGCCACCCGGCATCGAATTCAAGCGCGCTCACCTCTATGACATCAACCCGGTCGGCCTCGGCGCCATGGCGCTTTCGGCAACGATTGCGCTCATCGCGCACTTCGGCACCTTCGGTGCCATCGCCGCATCGCTTGCGCCCTACATTGCTCTCATCGTCGCCTTCGTCGCCTCACCGCTGATTGCTTGGGGAACGGGCGGCAAATACTACCTCGCCCGCAAGCCAAGAAAGAGCTGGGCGAGCAAAAGTGAGATCACCTGCTCGATCTGCGAACACCCCTTCGAGCCGGAGGACATGGCCTGGTGTCCGGCCTATGCCGCCCCCATCTGTTCGCTCTGCTGTTCACTCGACAGCCGCTGCCATGACATGTGCAAGCCGAAGGCCCGCTTCAACGCACAGGTGGCCACGGTCGCGCACGCCCTTCTGCCCGAAGCCATAACGGCGAAGCTGACGACCCGCCTCGGCCGCTACGCCATTTCGGCCGTGCTCTCGATCGCCGGCATCGGCCTGATCCTGGCGATGATCGCGCATCAGACCGGCAACGCCTCGCCGGAGACGGCTGTCGTCGTCGAACGAACCATTGCCGTCGTCTTCTTCGTCTTTGCCGTGCTTGCCGGCATTGTCTGCTGGTTCTATGTGCTCGCCCATGACAGCCGTGTCGTCGCCGAGGAAGAATCATCGCGACAGAACACGCTGCTCCTGAAAGAAATCGCCGCACACAAGAAGACCGACGCCGCCCTGCAGCAGGCAAAGGAGACCGCCGAAGCAGCCAATCGCGCCAAGAGCCGCTATGTCGTCGGCCTCAGCCATGAACTGCGCACGCCGCTCAACGCGGTGCTCGGTTACGCACAGGTGCTTGAGCGCGATGAAACGATCCCACCGGGGCGACAGGGCGCGATCAAGGTGATCAAACGCAGCGCCGACCATCTATCCGGTCTCATCGACGGGCTTCTCGACATCTCCAAGATCGAGGCGGGCAAGCTGCAGGTCTATTCCAACGAAATCAACGTTTACGACTTCCTCGACCAGGTCGTCGAGATGTTCCGGCCGCAGGCGCAGGCGAAAGGCATCGCCTTCGAACATCGGCGCGCCTCCAGCCTGCCACGCTACGTCAAGACAGACGAAAAGCGGCTGCGCCAGATCCTCGTCAATCTGCTCTCGAACGCCATGAAGTTCACCGAGCGCGGCGAGATCCGCTTCGATATCGACTATCGCAGCCAGGTTGCGACATTTACGATCAGCGATAGCGGCCGAGGCATTGCTGAGAAGGATCTGCCTCGCATCTTCGACCCCTTTCAGCGCGGTGAGGCGGAGCATCTCGGCAGCATGCCAGGTCTCGGCCTGGGGCTGACCATCACCCGGTTGCTGACACAGACGCTCGGCGGCGAGATATCCGTCGTCAGCGAACCGAACAAGGGCACGACCTTCAAGGTCCGGCTGATGCTTTCCGCCGTCGACCGGCCGGCGCCGCTTGTGGCCGTGCGACGGATCACCTCCTATCTCGGCCCGCGGCGGACAATCATGGTGGTCGACGACAACGCCGATCACCGCGACCTCATGCGCGAAATTCTCACGCCGATGGATTTCACCGTGCTGACGGCTGACAGCGGCAAGCAATGCCTCGCCATGCTTGAAGCGCTCAGCCCGGATATCTTTCTCGTCGATATCTCCATGCCCGATATGAGCGGCTGGGACCTCGTTGATCGATTGCGACGCGACGGCCAGGTGGCGCCGATCATAATGCTGTCCGCCAATATCGGCGACGGATCGACGACCGGCGCCCTTGTCGGCCACAATGATACACTCACCAAGCCCTTTGGCGTCGGACAACTCGCGGACAAACTCGCCGTGCAACTCGGCCTCACCTGGATCCATGAGGGCGAAGCATCTGAAGAACCGGTTGCTGCATGCGCGGATGCGATGACGCTGCCCGGTCAGCACCATGTGGAAGAATTGATCCGGCTCGGCGAGATCGGCTATGTCAGAGGCATCGAGGCCAAGCTTGCCGAGATCGGCCTGCAACCGGAACATCAGCTCTTCGTCAAGGCAGCGCGAGCCTATGTGCAGGCCTTCGACCTCTCCGGTTATGATGCCTTCCTGAAGGAAAAAACGACGATTGGAGCCATCACCCGTGGTTGAGACTTATGATCGTCGCGACATCGTCCTGCTAGTGGACGATTCCCCCGAAGCGCTCGGTTTTTTGACCGAAGCTTTGGAGCAATCCGGCTTTTCCGTGCTGATCGCCACCTCCGGCAATGCCGCCCTGTCGATTGCCGACCGGATCACCCCCGACGTCATTCTCCTGGATGCGGTCATGCCCGGCATGGACGGGTTCGAAACCTGCCTCAGACTGAAGGCCAACGCCTCGGTTGGCCAGACGCCGGTGCTGTTCATGACAGGGCTCACCGAAACCGAGCATGTGGTCCATGCGCTCGAAGCCGGCGGTGTCGACTATCTGACGAAACCCATCAACATCGATGAACTGAGGGCGCGCATCCGCGTTCATCTCTCCAATGCCCGCTCAGCGCAAAGCGCCCGCGTCGCGCTCGATGCCGCCGGTCGCCATCTGCTTGCCGTTCGCTCTGATGGCAGCGTTCGCTGGTCGACACCGCAGGCCAACCGCCTGGTAAACGCGGCAACCGGCAGCGATGAGGGCCTGGCAACGATCGCCAGACGCATTGCAGCCTGGATGGAAAAGACCGAGGCCGGCGGAAAGCGGGAAAACAGTTTTACGCTCGAAGAGCCCGGGCAATCCGGCCTGCAGGTCTCGTTTCTCGGCTCGATCGGCGCCAACGAATACCTGTTCAGGCTGACGGCCGAAAGCCGACGCAGCGACGACGAGATGCTGCGCCAGCATTTCGCCCTGACCCAACGCGAGTCGGAGGTGCTGCTCTGGATTGCCAAGGGGAAATCCAACCGCGACATCGGCGAGATTCTTGGGCTGAGTTCACGCACGGTGACCAAGCATCTCGAGCAGATCTACGTGAAGCTTGGCGTCGAAAACCGCGCCTCGGCCGCCGTCAAGGCGACACAGGTCCTCCACGGGATTTAACCGATCAGCCCGCTCTCATACCCCGGGGATGATACTGGTTGGCGCTGGTGCCCACGCTGTGATGACGGTGACTCCCCGCAACGATCATCTTGATGGATCCGCACGATCTTGAAGGCGCTTCTTGATGCTGCGAATCGGTTGCCGGATTTGTCTCGATGGCCCTGATCTGGGCAATTGATGCATGCGGCGCGGAACCTTACGCCAATCGTCTGCATTTGACGTCATGGACATAGTAGACGGCGACACATTGTTCGGAACGGGAGAGAGGACGAACAGAATTTTCCGGGCAGCTATCTGGAACTCGCACGCGCCCCACGAACATTGAGGCAGCGAATATGCCGTTTTGGTGCATTACCTTGTGCATTCTGAGCTGTGCATAAAGTTGTAGATAGTTAGGAAAGGGAATATCCATAAAACCACACTAAACCGATCATCGTCAGTGAATCGGGAGCTGGATGCATGCAGAGAGACGTACCCTTCAACGGGCAGAAGGACTGGCGGATCGTTCGATATGTCCTCGCCGGCATCGTTGGCTTCGCCGTCCTCGCCCAGGTCTTGGTGTATTTCAGCCTGGTTGCTCTCGTCGATCGCCCCTATGCGGCGGCCGTTCTAGCTGCGGCTCTGATTTCGCTGCTGATGGGTGTGCCGCTGATCGTCATCGCGGCCATGCAGTTTCGCCGGGCCCAGCGCCTCCGCAACCAGATCAACCACGTCGCGGCACATGACACAACAACCGGCTGCGTTACCGGCCGCGGGCTCGTCCAGTATGTCAATGGTCTTGAGCGGCGCCGTCAACGCTCTGTCGAGGAGCTTCAAGGGGCTCTCATCCATCTGCGGATCAACAATCTCGACGATGTCGGCGCCGCCTTCGGCCCGGAATGGAGCGAGGAACTGCTGCAATTCGTCGCTTCGACCATCAGCACCTCCGTGCGGCGCGATGATATCGTCGCGCGAACCGGCCCAGCGAGTTTCGACGTCCTGTTGGTCGGTGCGACCGAAACCGATGCCGAGCAGGTTTGCGCTCGCCTGACGACAACACTGACATCTTCGCATTTCTCTGCCGATGGCCGTAAGGTCGATCTCGCACTCAGCGTCGGCGGTGCGTTGTTCGAGGGCAGCGTCGATCTGGAACGTTTGCGCCGCGCCGCAGCGTCGGAGAGCATTGCGGTTGCGGCCGGGGCGCCTGAGAGCGTAGGTTTCGTGCGCCTGCCTTCGGCCTGAGTGTATGCGGCCGGTGGCGCCGCATCAGTTTTAGTCCATGGCCTTTTCTGTCGGCGGCTGCAGTGAAACTGCCGCATTCGCGTTCGCGTTGAAATGTGGGCAATACGCCAGTTGGGTCAAACCGGCTTGCACCCTGGGCCAGAACCAAAAAGCATTTTATTTCAATATGTTAAAGTACCCACCAACATTTGGAGGCTGTTCCATTTTTGCAACATAACCGTGCAAAAACTTGCGGCGGTTTGGAACGACCCAAATTTGGTGAGCGCGTTTTATTTCGGCTGTATTATTTAGCGGTAGGTTTATGCAGTTTAAACGTCTTCCTGGATTTGCTGACGTGACGAACTGATTACGAGGGGGTAGTATTGAACGTGGGGAAAACCTTAAAAAGCGGATTGTTTTCCATTCTGCTCGCTTCAACCGTGTTCGTGGGGAGTGCCGCCCAAGCGATGACGCTCAGGGAAGCGCTTCAAATCGCAATGGAATCGAACCCTGAAATTGGGCAGTCGATGGAGAACCGCGAGGCAATCGAGTTCGAACTTCGCCAAGCCCGCGGCCTCTATCTACCGAGCGTCGATTTGGAGGCTTCGACGGGCGCGCGCCATCTCGAGGACAATGGGCGCCGGCTCGCCTCGATCGAAAACGACCCGCTCTATCCTTCCGATGTTGGTTTGACCGTCACGCAGAAACTATTCGATGGCGGCGCCCGGCGGGCAGAGTTGGAGCGGCAGGCTGCACGCGTCGATAGCGCCTCCTTCCGCGTCCTGGAACGTTCCGAAACGGTCGGCTTGCAGATCGTGCGCGAGTACTTCGAATATATTCTCCAGCAGCAGATCGTGGCGGAGGCTCGCAAAAACGTCGGCGTGCATCAGCAGATCCTGTCGGACATCAGCTCGCTGATATCGGGCGGCGCTTTGACCGATGCCGATCGCCAGCAAGCAAGTGAACGGCTGCTTAACGCAAAGGCTCGCCTGCAGGAAGCAGAAGAAGCTCTCGACACCGTCAAGATCAGCTTCAATCGCCTTGTCGGACAGCCGCTGACCAAGCCGTCCATGCCCAAGTCGGTTGCTGGCGTCCTGCCCAACACGCTGGAGACGGCGATCGGGATCGCCCGCTCGAACAATCCGCGCATCAAGGCCGCTGATGCCGACATCAGTGTCGCGGATTCGCAGGTCAAGGCCGCGCGCTCGACCATGCTTCCCGAGGTCTTTGCCGAAGGGCGCGTGCGCACAGGCAACGATATTGACGGCTCGACCGGCAATACCTGGGACGCGCAGGCGCGGATCGTCGCGAAGTGGAATCTGTACCGCGGCGGCATCGACATCGCCAACGAACAGGAACAGATGCGTCGATCGAGCGAGCAGCGGCTGGTGTTTCACCAGGCACATCGCGACGTCGAGGAAGCAGTTCGCATTTCTTGGGAACGCCGCACAAGCCAATACGACATCGCGCGCACACTGAATGCACAAACTCAGATGAACGTGCAACTCGTCGAGTCTTATCGTGAACAGCTCAAAGTCGGCCAGCGTTCACTGCTCGACGTGCTGGGCGCGCAGAACTCGCGCTTCAACACCAGTATCCTGGCGAAGACCGCGCAGTACGCAGCCTTGTTTGCCGAATATCGCCTGCTGGCCGCGACCGGACAACTTCTGTCCACGATGCAGATCAAGGCCCCGGCCCAATCCGAAGCCTACGCGCGCGCCGAGTTCAATGTTCCAGACACGCCGCCTACGGAAACCTATCGCCGTGTCCCGTCGCGCCAGACTAACGACTTGCCTCTCGACTTGTTGGCGCCGATTCGGCAAAAATAATAGTCCTCGTGAGGGCGGACACAACCGGTGGTGATACAAGGTATCGACAGGCATGCGCAGATTGGCCCGACCCTGACCGGCTTTTCCGAGGCGTTCAAGGAGATTTGTATCTTCTTGAACCGCCCCTCGTCAGACAGTGTGCTCTATTCCGACGTCCCGTTCGACGCACGGTCGCCGAGCGCTGAAGACGTAGCTCGGATAGCCGAACGGGTGGGCCTGGAGACGGAACTCGTCTCGAAGCGCGCGCTTGCCAATCGCGATTTCGTGTTCCCGCTGCTGCTCATCTTTCGCGATGGCAGCGCCAGGGCGTTGTTGGAAGAGGCTCTGGACGGCACTCTCAGCCTTTCGAACAGGGTGGGCAGGCCAGACGAACCGGCCATCAAGTGGGCTGATCTCCAACTCGGCGGGCTCGCCTATGCCGTGTCGTTCTCTGCCACCTATTTGAATGCGGCGACCGGCCGGGGCGTGGGCGAGGCGCGCAGCATCGACCGCCGGCACTGGCTGACCTCGACGATCAAGCCCTTCTGGCAAGCCTATGTGCAGGTGGCGATCGCGGCATTCTTCATCAACGTCCTGGCGCTCGCGGCACCCCTTTTCACAATGAACGTCTACGATCGCATCCTGCCGAACAAGGCGATCGCGACGCTCTGGGTTCTGGCGCTGGGCATCAGCGCCGCCATTGTCTTCGACTTCCTGTTGAAGACTGTGCGCGCGGCGCTGATCGACTACGCCGGCCGCAAGGCCGACCTGAAACTCTCCTACATGCTGTTCGAAAAGATCCTGCATGCAACAATGGCCTCGCGGCCGCCGTCCACAGGCGAATATGCCAACCGGGCCATGCAGTACGAATTCGTGCGCGAGTTTTTCACGTCGAATACGCTCAGCACGATCATCGACAGTTTTTTCGTTTTCGTCTTCATCGCCGCCATCTATGCGGTCGCGGGTTGGATCGCGCTCATTCCGACGATCGCTTTTGTGTTGAGCCTACTGATCGGCTACGTCGCGCAGTATAGGATCGGCCAACGCGTCGCTGCGGCTTCGAACGAATCCGCCCAGCGCCAGGCACTGCTGGTCGAGACGATCAGCGCAATCGAGACCGTGAAAACGCTGCAATCGGAAAAACAGCTCCTTCGCCGCTGGAACGAACTGGCCAAGCATTCCTCGAACACTTCCGAGCAGATCAAGGAAATTTCCTCCTGGGCGTCGCACGCAACGCAGTTCGTGCAGCAGTTGGTAACAGTCTGTATTGTCGTGGCGGGCGCCTATGAATTCACGGAGGGAAATATCTCCTCCGGCGCGATCATAGCCGCGAGCATGTTGGCCGGCCGCGCCGTCGCACCGCTCGGCCAGATTGCCATGACGCTGGCGCGACTGCGCCAGGCTCTGCTTTCGCTGCGGATCCTGAATGCGGTGATGGAGCAGCCGGAGGACCGACCCGATACGATCGGTTTCGTCAATCGCGAGATCCGCAACGGCAGCATTACCTTCGTCAATCTGGAATTCGCCTATCCCGGCAACGACCACAAGGTCGTCAGCGGTATGAACGTGACGATCAAGGCGGGCGAGCGGGTCGGCATCATCGGTCGCATCGGGTCCGGAAAGACGACGATCGGCCGCCTCCTAGCCGGTCTCTATCCGCCAAGCGCCGGACGCATCCTGCTTGATGGCGTTGATATCCGGCAACTGCACCCCTCCGTTGTTCGCTCGGCGGTGTCGTTCGTGTCGCAGAATTCCGACCTGTTCTCGGGCACCATCAAGGAAAACCTCCTGATGGCGAACCCGACCGCGAGCGATGAAGAAGTGGTCGCGGCAGCGCGACTTGCCGGGGTCGACGAATTCGTTTCCTACCATCCGCTCGGCTACGACATGCCTGTGGGTGAGCGCGGTTCGCAGCTTTCCGGCGGGCAGCGGCAGGCGGTTGCCATCGCCCGGCTTCTGTTGCGAAAGCCGAAGATCGTTTTTCTCGATGAACCCTCCGGGGCGATGGATCTCGCCAGCGAACGCGAGTTGATCAACAAGCTCTCCAATGTTTTCAGCAGCGATGTCACTCTTGTGATCTCGACGCACCGCCACAGCATGTTGAGCCTCGTCGATCGGCTACTGGTCCTTGACCGCGGGCGCGTCGTGGCCGATGGTCCTAAGGCCGAGGTGATCGAGCAGTTGCAAAGGCGGCCTGGTCCTTCCGCCCCACCTGCGGGAGCTGGCTTATGATGAACGTCATCTGCACAAGCGCGAGACGAAACCGGTCGACACGTGGCGGAAGGTGCCAGCATGACTGAGAAACCGCCGCTTGCCGCACGCGCGGGGCTGCTTGTCGTGGGCTTGCTGATCAGTTCCTTTGTCGCCTGGGCAGCAATCGCCGAGGTGGATGAGATTGCCCGAGGAGAAGGCAAGGTCATCCCGGTCTCAAAGACGCAGATCATCCAGTCGAGTGAACCGGGCATCGTGCGGGAGATCGCGGTGCAGCCGGGACAGGTCGTTCGCCGCGGCGATCTGATCCTGCGGCTTGACGATACTGCGAGCGGCTCCTCGCTTGGCGAACTCGAGGCGAAGGCGCGATCATTGCGTGCGCAAATCGCGCGGCTGGAGCTCGAGGAGACCGGTGCCTATGACGCAAAATACGAATGTCCTGAGGAAATCACCAAGGTAGCGCCGGCCATATGCACCAACGAAGAACAGCTGCTTAAAGCCAAAGCCGGGAATTTCAACAACAAGCTGTCGGTCATGCAGGCACGTGAAGGCCAGCGCCAGAAGGAATTGGCCGAAGCACAGGCGAATATCAATCGGCTGGCCGAGAGCTTGCAGTTAACCGAGCGCGAGCAGGAACTGCTCGCGCCGATGGTAAAGCGCAAGCTCGTCGCGCAGACCGAGTCGCTCAGGGTTGAGAAGGAGCTGACCGATACTCGGGGTCAGCTCGCCCTCTGGAAGGAATCGGTCGGAAAGCTGGAGGAGGCAGTCAGGGAAGCAACCCTGCAAGTGTCGGAGCTTTCGCTGCAACTGAAGCAGGAAGCCCTGGCGGAGAAAACCGAGGCACTTTCACAACTTTCCGTCATCGATGAAACCATCCGCGGCGCCAGCAGCCGGGTCGCAAACACCGACATTCGTTCGCCGGTCGACGGCATCATCAACACGCTTGATGTCAACACGGTCGGCGCCTATGTGACGCCCGGCGGCGTAATTGCCGGCGTCGTCCCGACGTCGGAGATTTTGCTTGTCGAGGCACGACTTTCTCCGCGGGATGTTGCCTTCGTGCGCCCCGGTCAGCCGGCGCTGATCAAGATATCGGCCTATGATTTCTCGATTTACGGCGGCCTCGGCGGTGTCGTCGAGACCGTCAGCGCAGACAGCCTGGTCGATCAGAACACCGGCGAAACCTACTATCTCGTACGCGTCAAGACCGACACGGCCGCGCTCATGAAGGATGGCCGCGAATATGCCATCATGCCCGGCATGATTGCATCGGTGGATATCATGACGGGCAAGAAGACGATCCTTGCGTATCTGATGAAACCGATCAACAAGGCGCGCGAGGAAGCTCTGCGGGAGCGTTGACCAATGAACGAGACGCCGCCTCCCCCGTCCGAAAAGGACTTGAGTGCGCTGCGTTTTCGCGTCGTCAACGTCGGCGGTCAGCGCCACGGAATTAAGCTCGAGGAGATCTATTGGCAGAGTCTTGGTGAGCTTGCCGCGCGGCATGGCCGCAAGCTCGCCGATATCGTTGCCGCCTGCGAAAGTGAGCTTGAGGGCGCAGGCAACCTGACGGCGCGGTTGCGCTATATCGCCACCCGTCACCTGCACGACGAGCTTTCGTCGGCAAAGTCACGCAGCAATCTGGCTGTTGTCACGAGCCAGGTCCGTGCGAGCCCATCGCCAGCCTTTGCGCTTACAGGGAACAAGCATATCATTGCCTACAACCCCGCATTCCTCTCCTTCGTCCAATCTCGCGTCTTCGGCGCGCAGCAACCTCAGGCCGCCCGGAGCTTAAAGCTCTCCTTCGACGTTCAGTTTGTCGATCTCGTCAGCCGCCTGAAATCGTCTCCCGGCGAGCCGCAATCGGCAGGCTTCACGATAGGCGTCCAGGGGCAGGTTACGCGGGGTAAGCTCAACGCCGCCCTTGCCCCACTCTCCGACCAGGACGTGATTATCGGCTTTATCCTGACCTGATGACGCGGGACCATCGCCGCCGCAGCGCGTGTTGAGACTAAAGCGGTGATTTCGAGCGGCCACCCGTGGGGCGAAAGGTTCAGCGTTTATCGATGAGGTTCAGCGAAGCGCGATACCCTCGCCGGGCATGACATCGAGCATTGGCGCCGTCGACGCGACCTTGTCGCCGGCCGACTTGACACCGTGGATCCAGGAACGGTCGGCGCTGACAGAAAAGAGCGGCTGGTAGTTGGGCAGCGCGCTGTCGAGCTTCACCTCGTCGCTCAGATTGTCGAGGATGAAGTGGCCCTGGCTGGTCGTGATCGCGAGCACGGCGTGATAGAAATTGCGTTTGACATCGCGGAGAACGACGATCGCCATGGCTTCCGACGGGAGGCCGGCCGCTTTCAGAGCGGCCATCTTCAGGATCGCATAGTCCTCACAATCCCCCTTGCCGCGGCCGAGAATTTCGTCCGGGGTCGCCCAATAGTCCTTTGAGCCGTAGTTTTCGGCGTCTGGCTGGTAGCGAATGAGCCGGTTGACGGTCCGGTTGATGCCGCTGATCTTGTGCCGGAAGGCGAGATTTTCAGCGTTTTCGACCGCTTTGCCGAGGATGTCGCGGGCGGCACAACCGCTCTGTTGTGCGCAGTGGCTAAAATCAGCCGCGGCAACCGTCGGAAAGACAGTCTTCCATTTGCGGGCGATAGGGATCGAAGCGACGCGAAAGGCGACGGAGTGAAAGACTGCGGAGGGGACCGACCGCGCCGGAGTCTGGTTGCCAATGTTGGCTCGCGTCGTTATCGCCACATTCTGGACCTGTTGGCGCTTGAACGCTTCGGACGCTTGGTTCGACAAGGCGCCGATGACCTGCGTGGCCACGGCAGCCAACGGGCTTGCAAGACTCATCATATGCTGGACGAGAGCGGGCTGAGGCATGCCGCTTTGTCCGGCCTGCACGGGTGATGTTGCAAAAAGCGACCCCACGCCGATCGCAATCGCCGAAGACTTCAGGTATTTCGCGCAGTGGTTCCAGCTCTTCTTGTTCATCACCGTGCCTCTCGTTGCATGAAGGCACTCTACGAATGAAAAGAAAAACTCCGGTAAAGCGGCATGAACTACATAGTATGTCCCGCGATAATACGTATTTCATAAAATTTTACTCAAATTTTATACTTATGTATTGCTTTGAGGCACTGGAGGATTTTCGTCAAACTCCAGACTTCGCCCCCATGAGGCCTTGCAACAGCCGGCACCAGGCCGCTCGCGGCTTGCCTGGCGGAAACGCTTTCATCGAGGAGGAAGTCTGGGACAACCCGGTTCGGTCGATCGCGCGAATTCCGGTACTGCTCCGTCGGGACGGCAGCACTTGCTTGGTCGAACTCTGACGCGCCGTCCGGACACTGGTTTCGCACCCATGACCAAAATTGTTAAGATTGAATCAATCTAACCAATTTTGGGTATTAGCATAACATATTATGCGATTTCTCGATAACTCCTCAGGCACCGATTGCGACCGCACCGGCTTGGTGTTTTCTTGCCCGCAAAGGTCGAGGGGTATTTGTTATGGCAACCGAAGGCACCGCAATTTCGAACGAAGCCGCCGCAACTCCGGCAGAGGCAATCGAGCATCACGAAGCAGCAGATGGCAAGGTAGGTCGTCTGGTGGCGCAGGCCGGCGCTGGCGCGGCGGAAGAGCCGCAACTCCTGGACCCGGCAACCGGCGCTCCGGCGAAGGGTGCCGAGCCCCCCCTCCAGACGCCACCGATGCCGGCGACGATCAGCGCTGATGCTTTGAATATCGTGCACTTGCCTGCAGGCGCATCGATCGAAAAGATCAAGGTCGTCGGCGCGGATATCGTTTTGGAACAGCCTGACGGCTCCACGATCACGGTACAGAACGCCGCATTGAAGGTTCCGACTTTCGTGATTGGAGACGCGGAAATCCCGCGCGAAACTCTCGTGGCGGTGCTCGGAGAAAACGGCATCAACGTCGCCGCAGGCCCGGATGGCAGCATCAGCGTCGTATCGAACCAGAGCAGCGGCGGCGACTTTTCCGACGCAAACGGCGACATTGGCCAGGCCGGCCCGGTCATCGATCTGCTGGCGCCCACTGCGCTACAGTTTCCGGCGCTTGAGGCCACTGAGCTTCTGCCCTTCGCGGCCGACCTGAATGACACCCCCTCGATCATCCCCGATTCCAGCAGCGATCCAAGCGGCATCTTCGTGAGCGACAGGCAGATCGATGAGGCCGGCCTCGCCGGGGGATCGCGTGCCGGTGACGGCAGCGCGTCTGTCAGCGGCGTCTTTACCATTTCCGATCCGGATGGGCTCGACGACATCGCCAGCCTGACCATCAACGGTCAGACTTTCGCAATTGGTGGTCTCGTCGGCCAGAGCGTTGTTGGCCAATTCGGCAAATTGACCATCACCGCCTACGACCCGGTGACCGGCGTGGCGCAATACACCTTCGATCTGGTGAGCCCCGTCCCCAGTTCCGGCATTATTCCAGGCACGAATGTCGAGCAGGACCGCAACATCTTCAACCTGACGGTCACCGATGTTGATGGTGCGACCGCCTCGGCCACACTGCGTATCAATGTTGTCGACGACGTGCCGGTGATCGGGATCACCGATCCGGCCTCGTCGAGCATTGTCGAAGGCCAGACGCTTGCCGGCAACTGGACACTTTCCGCCGGCGCCGACGGTGTCAGCACGGTCGACGTGAAGGTCGGCGAGACGACGCAGACGCTGACCTTGACGGCAGGACAGTCGGTGGCCTTCACGCTTGCCCAGGGCACGCTGACGGTCAATGCCGACAAGACCTGGTCGTTTGCTGCCAACAGCAACCTCAACAATGCGGGCGGCACCAACGTCACCTTCTCGCTGTCGGCCAAGGATGGTGACAACGACACCACCAGCGACAGCCAGACGATCACGGTGACCGATGGCGCCGGTCCGACGGTCGGACCAGAATCGGGAAGCGTCTCGCTGACGCTCGACGACCAGAACCTCTCGGACGGCTCGACGCCGGCGGGAGTGGACGCGAGCAGCGGCACGATCGGCTTTGCGGCCGGTTCTGATGCGATCGCCACGATCGTGTTCGGCAACACCTCGACCCTCACCGGTGCTCTGACCTGGGAACGGGTCTCCGACACCCAGATCGTCGGCCGGGCCGGCGGCGTGACCATCGTCACCCTCGACCTGGTGCGCAGCGGCGACAACGCGACGGTAACGGCGACCCTTTCCGACAACTACGCCAGCCATCCCAGCATCAACGCCGACGACCTGGCCAGCCTCGGCTCGGTCAAGGTCATCGCCTCCGATACCGACGGCGATCAGGCAGAAGGCACCGTCACCGTCTCGGTCTCCGACGACGTGCCGGTGATCGGGATCACCGATCCGGAATCGGCACAGGTCGTCGAAGGCCAGACGCTTTCCGGCAACTGGACGCTTTCGGCCGGTGCCGACGGCGTCAGCACCGTCGACGTGAAGGTCGGCGAGACGACGCAGACGCTGACCTTGACGGCAGGACAGTCCGTGGCCTTCACGCTTGCCCAGGGCACGCTGACGGTCAATGCCGACAAGACCTGGACGTTCGCGTCCAACGGCAACCTCAACAATGCGGGCGGCACCAACGTCACCTTCTCGCTGTCGGCCAAGGACGGCGACAACGACACCACCAGCGACAGCCAGACGATCACGGTGACCGATGGCGCCGGTCCGAAGGTCGGACCGGAATCGGGAAGCGTCTCGCTGACGCTCGACGACCAGAACCTCTCGGACGGCTCGACGCCGACGGGAGCGGACACGAGCAGCGGCACGATCGGCTTTGTGGCCGGTTCTGATGCGATCGCCACGATCGTGTTCGGCAATACCAGCACCCTCACCGGTGCCCTGGCCTGGGAACGGGTCTCCGACACCCAGATCGTCGGCCGGGCGGGCGGGGTGGCGATCGTCACCCTCGACCTGGTGCGCAGCGGCGACAGCGCCACGGTGACGGCGACGCTCAACGACAACTACGCCAGCCATCCCGGCATCAACGCCGACGACCTTGCCAGCCTCGGCTCGGTCAAGGTCATCGCGTCCGACACCGACGGCGACCGGGCAGAAGGCACCGTCACCCTGTCGGTCTCCGACGACGTGCCGACGGCAGTAGCGGACACAGATAGCGTGACGGAAGATGGTGTGCTTGTTGCCGATGGCAACGTACTGACCGGCTCAGGTGGCACCGATGCCAACGGTACGGACGGTGTCAAGGACGTTCAGGGGGCAGACGGGGCGTCGGTCACTGCCGTAACGTTTGGTGACGCGGCGGGCGCGGTCGGCGGCTCCACGGCGGGGCAGTATGGTACGTTGGTGCTCAATGCCGACGGCAGTTACAGCTATGCCTTGAACAATGCGCATGCTGTCGTACAAGGCCTCGCGGCGGGCCAGGTAGTCACGGAGACGTTCAGCTACGAGCTCACCGATGGCGATGGCGACAAATCGTCGACGACGTTGACAATCACGATCACCGGCACGAACGACATTCCGGTGATCACCTCTGCGGTGCAGAGCGGTTCGGTGACGGAGATTGCCGACGGTGTTGCGGGCGAGAATGCGACGACGCATGCGCAGAACGGCGCGGTGACCTTTGCCGACGTCGACACGCTCGACACGCACAGCGCTTCCTTCACCGCACAGAACGGCAGTTATCTCGGCACCTTCGCGCTGGCCGCGGTCAACCAGGCGGGCGATTCCGTCGGCTGGAGCTTCCAGGTCGCTGATGGCGTGCTCGACAGTCTGCAGGCCGGCCAGGTGCTGACGCAGAAGTACGACGTGACCGTCGATGACGGCCATGGCGGCACGGCAACCCAGACGGTGACGATCACCATCACCGGCACGAACGATGCGCCGGTGATCACCTCTGCGGTGCAGAGCGGTGCGGTGACGGAGATCGCCGACGGTGTTGCAGGCGAGAATGCCACGACGCATGCGCAGAACGGCGCGGTGACCTTTGCCGACGTCGACACGCTCGACACCCACAGCGCAACCTTCACCGCGCGGGGCGGCAGCTATCTCGGCACCTTCGCGCTGGCGGCGGTCAACCAGGCGGGCGATTCCGTCGGCTGGAGCTTCCAGGTCGCCGATGGCGTGCTCGATAGTCTGCAGGCCGGTCAGTCGCTGACGCAGAAGTATGACGTGACCGTCAATGACGGCCATGGCG
>NZ_MUNW01000086.1 GCF_002002725.1 Sinorhizobium sp. A49
ATCTCGACGGCGGAAGCGCCGTTCGGCGGCGTCAAGCTCTCCGGCCTCGGCCGCGAAGGCTCCAGATATGGCATCGAGGAATTCACCGAGATCAAATATGTCTGCCTCGGCGGCATCGCCTGACGCATTTATAGACTGATACAATCAGATCGCGAAACCGGCCGGAAATCTCTGGCCGGTTTTTTTGTTTGTGGTTACAGAGATTGCAGTCGTGAAAAGAGGAGATGACGCGATGCCGGCACCCACCAACCCCTTCAAGGCAGCCCTTCGCGAGCAGCGTTTTCAGCTCGGGCTCTGGGTCGCGCTGGCAAGCCCCTATGCGGCTGAAGTCGTCTCCGGCAGCGGTTATGACTGGCTGTTGATCGACGGCGAGCATGCGCCCAACGATCTGCCGCTTTTGTCGGCCCAGTTCCGGGCGGTGGCGGCATCGGCCAGCCACCCGATCGTTCGCCTTCCCGTTGGCGAAACCGCGCTGATCAAGCAGGCCCTCGATGTTGGCGTGCAGACATTGCTGATCCCGATGGTCGAAAGCGTCGAGCAGGCGAGTGAGCTGGTTCGCGCAACCCGCTATCCGCCGCACGGCATTCGTGGTGTCGGCGCCGCACTGGCGCGCGCATCGCAGTTTGGCCGGATAACCGACTATCTCCACACCGCAAACGACCAGATCTGCCTTCTCCTGCAGATCGAAAGCCGTGCGGGTCTGGCGGCGATCGACGAGATTGCCGCCCTTGAAGGCGTCGATGGCCTCTTCATCGGACCCTCGGATCTGGCCGCCGACATGGGCCATCTCGGCAGCCCAGGGCACCCGGAGGTGCGGGCGGCGATCATCGACGCTTTCGCGCGTATCGAAAAGGCCGGAAAGGCGCGGGGGATCATGACGCTCGATCTCGCCCAGGCGCGCGATTATCGCGACCTCGGCGCCGATTTCATGGCGATCGGCACCGATGTCACATCGCTGGTTCGGGCGACCCAGGCCCTGCGTCAGGAATTTTTGGGCGAGGAAAGCCAGAAGGCCCCCAAGCTGGAATCCGGCTACTGATCGCTGATCGCGCTCAGGATTGGCATGGCGACATCAGGGCTCCAGCGGTGGAGCTCGGCAATCCGCCGAGCAATCTTTTCAGCGTGATGGTTGGCGATATCGGCGAGCCGATGATCGAGGAACGGGTTTCGGAAGCGGTCGAGCGTCGTTTCGACATAGACGCAGGCCTGTTGCCCGAGCCCCTTGGCGGCGAAGGCAGGAACCACTTCCCGGTCGTAGATATCTTCGAGCCGCCTGGCGATATCGGCATCGGCAAGGATCTGCCGGACCGTTTCGCCGGGATCGCGCTGCCCCCTGATCCAGGTGTCCGCAAGCACCGTATGGCCGAGATTGAGGATATGCAGCTTCAGCTTTTCGTAAGGAGCGAGGTCGTCGACCATCAGCACGCATTCGTGCTCGCACGGCGCCTTCAGCCCCGGCTGTTTCTCGATCGCCCATAAGGCATAGGGCTCGGCCACGGCACCGGCCGGCTCGATCGGTTCGGAGACGATGCGGTCGACGAGCGTATTGGCCCAGATGATCTCGTTTGCCAGCCAGTCCGAAAACCGCTGTTCGTCCAGTCTCCCGTGTGCCAGTTCCAGCACGATGGCCTTCAGCACGTCACCGTTGCGCGAGACCAGTTCGCAGGGAAGGACGGTGAGCGGTTTGCCGCCCGCATCGAAACGCGCTTTCAAAAGCAGCAGGAGTTTGCCTGGAAAGGACCGTGGCACACGTGCCGACAGGTCGTCACCGGACGTGTCGTAGCCGGTATCGCCGGTGTTGGAGATCAGAAATTCGGCCTCGGCCGCCACGACGTCACGAACTGCATCCCAGTTGCCGTCAGTCGACAGCGCGCGGGTGACACTCGTGACCCGCTCGACCTTGTCGACCGGTTTGCCGTCGGCAAGCCCGCGGATCACCACCGGAAAGCCACCCGGCTGCGTCAATGCCGCCAGACGTCCCGCTCGTTCGGCAGAGCCGGTCGTCTGGACGACCGTGATGCATCCGGGCGCCGCCTTCCGGTCCAGTGCCTCGCTGATGAAGAGATCGACATGCGCCTGGAGAAAGCGGCTCGTCCCAAACTGCACAAACGGTGTCTTCATCATGGCGTTCCGGTAGCTGGCTATGGAATGGATTGCAGCAGGGTTTCGCGCGCCGAGTGCAGATGCCGCCTGCAGGCTTCCTCGGCGCGTTTGGCATCGTGCGAGCGGAGCGCTTCGATATAGGCGAGGTGCTCTTCCAGCGCGCGGGCGTTTCGCTGCCGCGCATTGGTCTTGTTCCATTGATAATGGTAGTGGAAGACGATCGAGATGATGTCGTAGAAATCGACAATGAAACGATTGCTCGACGATTTGTGCACCAACAGGTGGAAGCGCTCGTCGAGCTCGGAGAATTCCTTGTAGCGGTTGTCGATGTCCGCCAGGATCTCGTGATGCATCGCTTCGATCCTGCTCAACTCCTGCCACGCCGAATGGCTGTCCGGCAGCGCCACAAAGCTTGCAGCCGAGCGAAGCTCGAACATCTCGCGGACTTCGGTTAGTTCCAGCGCAAATTCGCGGGTGAAGCCTTTGAGGATCCAGTGGCTGTTCGGTCGCTTCTCGATCAGCCCGAACCGGCTGAAGCGGATCAAAAATTCCCGAACGCTGGTCGTGCCGGTGCCGATCTCGCGCGCCAGTTCCAGCTCGTTGATCTGCATGCCGGGCTCGGCGCCGCCAGCCAGAATCCGGCGCATGAAGCTGCGCTCGATGATTTCGGCGAGCGAATCGGTTTCTTCCGTCGGGAAATAATCGTCCGGCTGTGGCTGGCGCAGCACGATCTTCTTGCGCTTGTCCCAGGTGATCAGCTTCGCTTCCTCGAAGCGGCCGAGAATGGCTCGCACCGTCGTCCGGCTGACGCCGAGCGCCTGTCCGAGTTCCGGCTCGGACGGCAGCGAGGATGTCTCCGCCAGCACTTTCAGGCAGCGGTTATAGGCATCCTTGAAGACGGTGTTCTGTTTTGCCATTGCCAGGGTCCGGGCGGTTGGGTTGCGTGGGCGACGAGACGCGGATCGGAAGATCAGCTTTCGTCGGCCGCCGATCTAGCCTGCCGGCGTGCACTTGTCTTCGTCTCTCGTAGGACAATCACGACGTTTTCTCTCCTGTTGCCGCTTCGTCAACGCGCTCTGTTCGCCAGACGTTGATCGCCTCGCATAATACCCATTGACGACAATCTGTCTATTGTGGATAAAAGACAAATAGCACTATCTCGAAATCGCTAAAGCATTCACGGAGAAATTCAGAGTGTCTGTGCCGTCTTCAATCCTTCTGGCGCCGGAGGACAATGTGGTCGTGGCAACGCTGGCGATTGCGCCCGGCGAGGCTCTTCCGGGCGGCGTTCGCACGGCGACGAAGATCGACCCCGGCCACAAGGTTGCGATTCGGCCGATCCATGCGGGGGATCCGGTTGTCAAATATGCCCAGGCGATCGGACGCGCGACCAGCGACATAAAAGCCGGCGAGCATGTGCATTCCCATAATCTCTCCTTCGATCAGGATCGGCTGGCGATCAGTCCGCAAGGTACGCCGGAGGAGGCGAGCGCTGCCGACAAGGCGCGCACGTTCAAGGGCTACCGGCGCGGCGACGGACGCGCGGCAACGCGCAACTATATCGGCATCATCGCCAGCGTGAACTGTTCCACCACGGTCTGTCGGGCCATCGCCGAAGAGGCCAACCGGCGCATCCTGCCGAAGTACGAGGGCATCGATGGCTTCGTGCCCATTGTTCACGATCAGGGTTGCGGCATGTCGTCGACGGGTGACGGCATGATGAACCTGCATCGGACCCTGGCGGGCTACGCAAGGCACGTCAATTTTGGCGGCGTGCTGATGGTCGGGCTCGGCTGCGAGGTCAACCAACTGACGCTGTATGGTCAGAGCGGGGCAGGGCAGGAAAAGCGCCATTTCAACATTCAGGAGGCTGGCGGATCCCGGCGCTCGGTCGAGCGGGCGCTCGGCATACTCGATGAAATTGCCGAGGAAGTGGGTCGGCAACGCCGTGTCGCCATTCCGGTGAGCGAGATCATCGTCGGCCTGCAGTGCGGCGGCTCGGACGGCCTGTCCGGCATCACCGCGAACCCGGCGCTTGGGGCGGCCGTCGATATCCTGGCGGCTGCCGGCGGCACAGCCATTCTGTCCGAAACCTCGGAAATCTACGGAGCCGAACATCTGCTGCGCAGCCGGGCCGTCAACGATGCGGTTGCCGCCAAGCTCGACGGGCTGATCGCCTGGTGGGAGAACTATGTGGCGCTCCACGGTGCCTCGCTCGACAACAATCCTTCGCCGGGCAACAAGCGCGGCGGACTGACGACCATTCTGGAGAAGTCGCTCGGGGCCGTGGCCAAGGGTGGGCGCTCGCCGCTCAATGCGGTGTACGGCTATGCCGAACGCGTCACCGAACATGGGCTCGTCTTCATGGATACGCCCGGTTACGATCCGGTGTCGGCGACGGGCCAGGTGGCCGGCGGCGCCAATGTCATCGCCTTTACCACCGGACGCGGCAGCTGTTTCGGCTGTAGGCCGGCACCGTCGATCAAGCTGACCAGCAACACCGCGCTGTTCCGGTCGATGGAAGAAGACATGGACATCGACTGTGGCGTGATCGCCTCCGGGGAGGCGACGATCGCCGGGCTTGGCCGCGAGATTTTCGATCTGATCATCGATACCGCTTCGGGAAAGAAGACCAAGAGCGAGCTCTTCGGTTACGGCGACAACGAATTTGTGCCCTGGCATCTCGGGGCAACACTCTGACGATGTGATTTTGCGCATCCTTGGAGGGAGGAGACAGGGAATGCAGACGAGAAAGATCGGTCGGACCGACCTGCCGGTGACCGAATACAGTTTTGGCGCCGCCGGCCTTGGCGGGCTCTACCGCGAATGTACGCGCGACGCGGCGATGGCAACGCTGGATGCGGCCTGGGATGCAGGTTTGCGCTATTTCGACGTCGCGCCCTATTACGGCCTCGGTCTCGCCGAGCGCCGTGTCGGCGACTTCCTGCGCGAAAAGCCGCGCGACAGTTTCGTGCTATCCACCAAAGTTGGACGGTTGTTGCATCCCGTTCCTGAAGGCGCGGTGCCTGATTATTCCTACGTCAAGCCGCTGAACTTCGATGTGCAGTACGACTACAGCTATGATGCCATCATGCGCTCGGTCGAGTTCAGCTATGCGCGCCTCGGTCTCAATCGCATCGATATTCTCTATGTCCACGATATCGGCGTATACACCCATGGCGCCGCCCGCAATGCCGTCTATCTGAAGCAATTGCTGGATTCGGGCCTGAAGGCGCTGGAGGAACTGAAGGCCGGTGGGGTGATCGCCGCCTACGGGCTCGGCGTCAACGAAGTCCCTGTTTGCCTTGAGGTGATGCGCCGCGCCGATATCGACTGCATCCTGCTTGCCGGCCGGTATACGCTGCTCGATCGGTCCGCCGTCGCCGAGCTGTTGCCGCTCTGCGAAATGAAGAAGACGTCGCTCATCGTCGGCGGCGTGTTCAACTCTGGGATCCTCGCGACCGGGCCGGTCGAGGGCGCCCATTTCGACTATATGCCCGCCAGCAGCGAGATCCGCGAAAAGGTCGGCGCGATGGAGCGCATGGCCCTCGAGCGTGGTGTGCCGCTCGCCGCTGCGGCCATGCAGTTCCCGCTCAACAATCCGGTGGTTGCCTCGGTGTTGCTCGGGACAGCGAAACCGGAGAGCTTGCGGCGCAACGCGGACGCGCTGCGGCACAAGTTGTCCAGCGAGGATTTCGCTGCCTTTGAGCCCTACACGCTTGTGGCGCCGGAGCTTGGATTGGAGGCTGTCCGGGCGTGATGCTGGGGGTGCTGGGCCGGCGGTCTTCGCAGGCGCGGCCCCGAACTTTCCGTATCGACACGCACTATCGGAGGAGACAGTGCAGTCACGCAAATCGCAGCAACGACTGCTTGCAAAGCGGAGAGTGTTGTATTAGCGTTCCAATATGTTTTTTATCGATAAAAGATCGATTTGTAAGCACCTGGCGAATCGATCTCCATAAGATGGAACGAGGTGCACTGAGAGGAGAAACCCAATGAGCATAGCCAAGCACATTCTTTCCCGTCGTGCCTTCACCGCCCTCGCCGGCGCGGCGATGATCGCCACGATGGCGCCAGCCGCATCCTTCGCGCAGGATGTCACCATTCCGATCATCGTCAAGGACACCACGTCCTTCTACTGGCAGATCGTGCTGGCCGGCGCACGCGCCGCAGGCAAAGATCTCGGCGTTAACGTTCCCGAGCTCGGCGCCCAGTCCGAATCCGATATCAACGGTCAGATCAGCATTCTCGAAAACGCCGTCGCCGGTTCTCCTGCTGCCGTCGTGATCTCGCCGACCGAGTTCAAGGCACTGGGCAAGCCGATCGATGAAGCCGCCAAGGCGGTTCCGATCATCGGCATCGACTCCGGCGCCGATTCCAAGGCCTTCTCCTCGTTCCTGACGACCGATAACGTCCAGGGTGGCAGGATCGCAGCCGATGGTCTGGCTGCAGCGATCAAGGAAATGTCGGGCAAGGAAGAGGGCGATATCGCCATCATCACCAGCCTGCCGGGCGTCGGTTCGCTTGATCAGCGCCGCGAAGGCTTCCTCGACCAGATCAAGACGAAGTATCCGGGCTTCAAGGTCGTGGCGGACAAATATGCCGACGGCCAGGCAACCACCGGTCTCAACATGATGACCGACCTGATCACCGCCAACCCGAACCTCGTCGGCGTCTTTGCCTCCAACCTGATCATGGCGCAGGGCGTCGGCCAGGCGATTGCCGAAAACAAGCTCGGCGACAAGATCAAGGTGATCGGCTTCGACAGCGACGAGAAGACCGTCGGCTTCCTCAAGGAAGGCGTGCTCGCCGGCCTGGTCGTCCAGGATCCCTACCGCATGGGTTATGATGGGGTGAAAACGGCGCTCGCGGTGTCGAAGAAAGAGAAGGTTGAGGCCAATGTCGATACCGGCGCCAACCTGGTGACCAAGGCCAACATGGCCGAACCGAAGATCGACGCTCTGCTGAACCCGAAGGTCAATTGACGGCAATCGGCGGTAGGTGCGCGCAGGGTTCGCCTGCCGCCGAGAATACGGTTGCCAGCGGCCGGGTACGAGGACCGGCCGCTGGCAGTCCGTGCGATGGGGAGGAGTGCTGAGATGCCAGGTCTCGATGAGGTCAGCGATAGCAAGAGCGACGGTTTGAGGACGGCTGCCCGCCACCCGGTGCCGAGGGGCGAACCGATCCTGGAAATGCGCGCGCTGCAGAAGAAATACGGCGCCGTCGAAGCTTTGAAGCCCGCGACCATCACATTTCTATCAGGAGAAATTCACGCCATCGTTGGCGAAAACGGCGCCGGCAAGTCGACGCTGATCAAGCTTCTGACCGGCGTCATCCGCCGGACATCAGGCGAAGTCTTCTGGTGCGGCAAGCCGGTCCAGCTCGACAACCCGCAGGAAGCGATCGCGCGCGGCATCAACGCCGTTCATCAGGAGGTGGTGCTTTGCCCGCATTTGAGCGTCGCCGCCAACATGTTCCTCGGCGATGAGATCAACAATGCCGGCCTGATGCGCAAGCGCGCCATGACCGAAGCGGCCCAGAGTGTGCTTGACGATCTCGGCTTCAACCTGCCGGCGGCCGCAACGCTCGGCAGCCTGACGATCGGCCAGCAGCAACTGGTCGCGACCGCCCGTGCCGCCATGCGCGGCACCCAGTTCCTGATCTTCGACGAGCCGACCGCCTATCTGACACGTCAGGAATCCGCCCAGTTGTTCCGGCTCATTCGCCGGCTACAGGGCGAGGGGGTGACGATCGTCTATATCAGCCATCGCATGGAAGAAGTCTTCGAACTCGCCGATCGTGTCTCGGTGCTGCGCGACGGCACCCATGTCGGCACGCGAAAGATCGGCGAGACCAACGACGCCGAACTGATCACCCTGATGATCAACCGCACGATCGAGCAGATCTATCACAAGGAGCATTTTCCGGCCGGCGAAACAATCGTCGAAACTCGGGGCTTGAGCGGTCCCGGCTTCCAGGACGTGTCGCTCACTGTACGCGCCGGTGAGATCGTCGGCCTCTATGGCCTGATCGGTGCCGGACGGAGCGAGTTTGCCCTCGGCCTTTATGGACGTCATGCCTCGACGGCAGGCGAGGTCTACTGGCAGGGACGCAAGGTCAACATCAACAGTGAGCGCAAGGCGATGGATCTCGGCATTGCGCTGGCGCCCGAGAGCCGGCGCGACCAGGGTCTCTGCCTCAACCTGCCGATCGGTCTCAACATCAACTTGCCGATCTTCAAGCGGCTGACGCGCGGGCTGACGATCAACCGGCAGAAGGAAATAGAGAATGCCGACCGGCAGATCCGGGATCTGAAGATCAAGACGCCGTCACGCCGGGTGCTTGCATCGGCGATGTCCGGCGGCAATCAGCAGAAGATCGTCATCGGCAAGTGGCTGAGCCACGGCGCCAAGCTGTTCATCTTCGATGAGCCGACGGTTGGCGTCGATGTCGGCACCAAGGCGGAAATCTATCGGCTGTTCGCGCGGCTTCTGGAAAACGGAGCGGGGATCATCCTGATCTCCTCCTATTTGCCGGAGGTTTACGAGCTGTCCGATCGCCTGCACGTGTTTCGGCGGGGTCGGCTGGTCGCCAGCCACGATTATCGCGCGGCAAGCCACGAGGAAGTGCTGACGCAGGCGATCGGTGTTTGATCGCGACAATGACAATCAAGGGGAAGCAGGGAGAACGACGATGAGTGCTGAAACGGTCGACAGCGGAACGGGCCCGGCGCCGCGGAAAGGCGTGAGCATCCTATTCGGCCTGACGCTTCTCGGGCTCCTGCTTTTCCTCTGGCTGCTCCTGGGGCTTGCCACCAATAGCTTCTGGACGCCCAACAATATCAGCAACCTCTTGCGCCAGGGCGCCATGACGGCGATCCTTGCCGTCGGCCAGACCTTCGTCATCATCACCGCCGGCATCGATCTTTCCGTCGGCGCCGTCGTCGGCTTCACCAGCGTGATCGTTGCCTGGCTGCTTGCCGCCGGCGTGCCGCTGTGGATCGCCATCATCCTGACGCTCGCCTTCGGCGTCCTGATCGGTGCCTTCCACGCCTTCGGCATCGTCCGCATGGGTCTGCCGCCGTTCATAATCACGCTGGCGACCCTGACGTCGCTGCGCGGCATCGGGCTCTTGATCACCAATGGCTCGACGATTTCGATCACCAACGAGGCCTTCACCAATTTCTCCCGCGCCGATTTTCTCGGCGTGCCCAGCCTGTTCTGGATGGTGATCGTGGTGGCGATCCCGGCCTATGTCTTCCTGCATCTGAGCCGCTTCGGCCGCTATCTCTTCGCCGTCGGTTCCAACAGCGAGGCAGCGCGGCTTTCCGGCGTCAACGTCCATCGCACCATCTACCTCGCCTACATCCTGTCTTCGACCTGCGCCGCCTTCGTCGGTCTGCTGCTCGCCTCGCGTATCGGCATCGGCAACGCTACCCAGGCCGAAGGCTGGGAGTTGCAGGCAATCGCCTCGTCGGTCATCGGCGGCACCAGTCTCTTCGGTGCGGTCGGCTCGGTGCATGGCCCGCTCTTGGGTGCCTTCATTCTCGCGACGATCAACAACGGTGCCAACCTGCTCAACGTCAACTCGTTCTGGCAGCGTATCATCACCGGCGTGCTCATCATCGTGATCGTCTATTTTGACCAGCTTCGGCGGCGCGGCGCGCGCTAGGGCACGTCATGTAAAACCGCGCTGTCGTCTTGTGATGGCGGCATGTGCAGAAACAAGAGCCTAAGGCGTGCAATGCGAATCCGAGGGATCGCGACGCGTCTTAGGCGCCCAACCCCGACAACATACGGAAAATGACATGAAAGCCGTCCTCTGCCCGCAACCCGGTCGCCTGGAGATCGTTGAACGCGCGTCGGTGCCGGCCCCGTCGGCGGGCTGGGTGCGCGTCGCCGTCAGCCATGTCGGCATCTGCGGCACCGACTATCACATCTTCGCCGGCAAGCACCCGTTCCTGGAATATCCGAGGGTCATGGGGCACGAGATCTCCGCGACCGTGCTTGCCAATGGACCGGAAACGACGATCGCGCCTGGGACGCCCGTTGTCGTCAACCCCTATCTCTCCTGCGGGGCCTGCGTTGCCTGCCGCCGGGGAAAGCCGAACTGCTGCACGGCGATCAAGGTGCTCGGTGTTCACACCGATGGGGCATTCTGCGAGGAAATCCTCATTCCCGAAGGCAATCTTTATCCGGCCATCGACCTCACGCCGGAGGCGGCAGCAACGGTGGAGTTCCTCGCCATCGGTGCCCATGCGGTGCGCAGGGCTGCCGCCCCTTCCGGCAGTCGCGCTCTGGTCATCGGCGCCGGGCCGATCGGGTTGGGAACGGCAATCTTTTCGCGCATCGCCGGCCATGCGGTGACGCTGATGGACACCAGCGCCGAAAGGCTGGCGTTCGCGACCGACCGGCTCGGTTTCGGTCCCGGCATCCTTGCCGACGCGAGGTCCGGTGAGCGCGTGGCCGAAGCAACGGATGGTGACGGTTTCGATGTCGTCTTCGACGCCACAGGCCATGGCGGCTCGATGGAAGCTGCCTTCGGCCACGTGGCGCATGGGGGAACGCTGGTGTTCGTCAGCGTCGTCAAGGATGACATCCGCTTTTCCGATCCGGAATTTCACAAGCGGGAGATGACGCTGATCGGCAGCCGCAACGCCACGCGCGAAGATTTCGATCATGTGGTCAACGCGATCAGGCAGGGGCTGGTACCGGTGGAGACACTGATCACCCATCGAACGACGATGGAGGCGATGGTTGAGGACCTGCCGCGCTGGGCGAACGAGAAGTCGGGCCTGGTCAAGGCGATCGTCCGGATCGCGGCACGGTGACGATCCGAGTCTGTTGCGATGCACGAAATGTGCGCGGATGACTGACACCTTCGGAAAAACGCATGTCGCCACCGAAATCTGTGATTTTGCCGTGAGAACGCGCCTTTTCGGCCAGCTCCGGGCAAGTCCGTTCGTTAAATATCAGCAATCCGGGTGCATTCTCGCAGAAGTCGCTTGTATCGAGGTGAAACGGGTATACTTGTTGCAGTGCACAAGAAACATGGTAGTCTTGCAGCGATTGCGGACACCAAGACAAACAATCGCAAGCTTGCGTCCGACTGGGAGCGGCGTTGTCGTTGATTGAACCAAGGGGTACGCTTCCTATGTTCTACCAGCTCTACGAATTGAACCATGCCATGTTGGCGCCGTGGCGGACGGCGGCGGATGCCATGCGGCTTGCTTTCAGCAATCCGATGAACCCGATCTCGCACACCTATTTCGGCCGCGCGACAGCCGCTGGCCTCGAGGTCTTTGAACGAACGACACGCCGTTACGGCAAGCCGGAATTCGGCCTTCCCGAAACGCTGATCGACGGCCAGCCCGTTGGCGTTCACGAGCGCATCGTCTGGCGCGAGCCGTTCTGCAACCTGATCCATTTCGAACGCGCTGTTCCCAAGGGTAGGGCTGCCGATCCGAAAGTGCTGATCGTTGCACCGATGTCGGGGCATTATGCCACGCTGCTGCGCGGAACCGTCGAAGCCCTGCTTCCGCATTCCGATATCTACATCACCGACTGGATCGACGCGCGCATGGTTCCCTTGAGCGAGGGGAATTTCGATCTCGACGACTATATCGACTACGTCATCCAGATGCTGCACTTCCTTGGGCCTGACACGCACGTCATCGGGGTCTGTCAGCCGGCCGTGCCGGTGCTCGCAGCGGTCGCGGTGATGGAGGCGGCCGGCGATCCGCTGTCACCGGCCTCGATGACGCTGATGGGCGGGCCGATCGATACGCGCATCAACCCGACCGCCGTCAACAAGCTGGCCGAAGAGCGGCCGATCGAGTGGTTCCGCGACAATGTCGTCATGCCGGTGCCGTGGCCGCAGCCGGGTTTCATGCGCATGGTCTATCCCGGCTTCCTGCAGCTCTCGGGCTTCATGTCGATGAACCTCGACCGTCACCTGATCGCCCACAAGGAATTCTTCGCCCATCTGGTGAAGAACGATGGCGATGCCGCCGAGAAACACCGCGATTTCTACGACGAATATCTTGCGGTTATGGATCTGACGGCTGAGTTCTATCTGCAGACCGTTCAGGTCGTTTTCATGCAGCATGCGCTCCCGAAGGGCGAGATGATGCATCGGGGCCGACGCGTCGATACCACGGCGATCAAGAAGGTCGCGTTGCTGACGGTCGAAGGCGAGAACGACGATATTTCGGGTCTCGGCCAGACGAAGGCGGCGCAGACGATCTGCACCAACATCCCCGAGCATATGCGCATGCACTATATGCAGCCGGATGTCGGACACTATGGCGTGTTCAACGGCTCGCGCTTCCGTCGCGAGATCGCACCGCGCATCGTCGCCTTCCAGCGCGAGCATGCCCGCCACGCCAACCCGGTCAAACAGGTGATCAAGGGCGGAAAAACCGCCTGAGACCGCCGAAATGCGGGCTTTTGACCGCGTAGAGTCAAGGGTTTGTCCGATTCCGGGGAAGGGCGTCTTGTAGTCGATAGCGCGCCTTCCCACATCGTTTTCACCGGGCCGCGATGGGTGGCCCGGGTGATTGCGAGGAATCCTGAAGATGAACCAATCTGCATTGATCCGTCCGGATTGGACGCCCGCGACCATTGCATTGATGGTGCTCGGTTTCGTGGTCTTCTGGCCGCTCGGCCTGGCCATGCTCGCCTACATCCTCTTCGGCGAGAAACTGAAAACGTTCAAGAAAGACGCCAACAGCACTGTCGACGGCATGTGCTCCGCCTTCAAGCGCGGCAATCGCGCCCAGTGGTCGCAGTCGCATCGCACCGGCAATGTTGCCTTTGATGATTGGCGCGAAGCCGAACTTTCCCGGCTCGACGAAGAGCGCCGCAAGCTCGATGAAATGCGCGAGGAATTCGATTCCTACGTGCGTGAGCTTCGCCGGGCCAAGGACCAGGACGAGTTCGACCGCTTCATGCGCGACCGCCGCAACGGCGGTTCCGGCCCTGTTGCCCCGTTCGAGGCAAACTGAGTGACGAAAAAGACATCCGGTGTTTCACATGAAACGCCGGATGTCGCGATCGGTTACCGGACCGTGTGTCCCTTCTGAGCGTGATAAGGCAATTCCCTGGAGCGCGGCACGTTTTGGGGAATTATGCATTGGCCGACAAGGCCGCGAATCGGATAGAAAGCCGTCATGTTCCCTTCTTTCACGCGGCGGCGCACTCCTCCTGTTCCTGTCGATACGACTCGAGAAATCGAAGTCGCGGGCAAGATGCTTCCGCTGACGATCCGCCAGAATTCGCGCGCCACCCGCATGACGCTGCGGATCGAGCCCGGTGGGCGGGCGCTGAAGCTGACGATCCCGCAGGGGCTCGCCGATCGGGAGGTGAATGCCTTCCTCAGCCGTCATCAGGGCTGGTTGATGACCAAGCTGGCGCGGTTCTCCGGCGAAAGCCAGCTGGAGGAGGGCGGCACGATCCTCATTCGCGGCATCGCCCATCGGATCGAAAGATCAGGAAAAATCAGAGGTTTGACCGAAGCAACGATCGTCGGCGACGACGCGATATTGCGTGTCAGCGGCGGCGAGGAACATCTGCGCCGTCGTATCGTCGATTTCTTGAAGAAGGAAGCGCGGCATGATCTCGACCGTCTCGTTGCGGTCTATGCAGGCCGGATCGGCCGACGACCGAAATCGCTGAGCCTGAAGGACACGCGCAGCCGTTGGGGCTCCTGTTCGGCCGATGGCGCGCTGAGTTTCTCATGGCGCATCGTCATGGCGCCACCGAAGGTCATCGCCTATCTGGCAGCGCACGAAGTGGCGCATCTCAAGGAGATGAACCACGGGCCGGATTTCTGGGCGCTGTGCGAGAAGCTTTGCCCCGACACAAACGATGCCAAGCGCTGGCTGAGGCGCAACGGCACGATGCTGCACGCCATCGATTTCAGCTAGGCAGTTGTCGGGCTTAGCCGCGGCTGCGGCCAGAAAGCGCCGCCTGGATCTTTTCGTCCGTTTTGTATTGGCTGAGCGCATAGACGGACCAGATCGCCGCCGGTACCCAGCCGATCAGGGTAATCTGCAGGATAAGGCAGATGATGCCGGCGAAGGGACGGCCGATGGTGAAGAACTGAAGCCAGGGCAGAAGAAGGGCAAGCAGCAGGCGCATTCGTCTCTCCGTTGTGATAGAATGCATATGGTGAGCGTAGGCCGAGACCACAATGCCGCACCCTCTGGACGACGGTGCGAAGGGTGGTTTTTGGCTCGACTCCAGCGACATTTCATGCAAGGTCGCTTCTCATGAAAACCGAAGTGAAGATATGCGGCCTGAAGACCGCGGAAGCGGTGGATCGCGCGGTTGCGCTCGGCGCATCGCACACGGGCTTCATCTTTTTTGCCAAGAGCCCGCGCAACATCGAACCCGATGACGCCGGCCGCCTGGCGGACAGGATCCGCGGCAAGGCCAAGGTTGTCGCCGTCACCGTCGATGCCGATAATGACGATCTCGACGAGATCGTCGCTGCGCTCAAGCCCGACATTCTGCAGCTGCACGGCAGCGAGACGCCGGACAGAGTGCTGACCGTCAAGGCGGTCTATGGCCTCCCCGTGATCAAGGCGCTGTCGATCCGCGACGCCGACGATCTGAAAAAGGTCGAGCCCTTTATTGGCATCGCCGACCGCTTTCTCTTCGACGCCAAGCCCCCGGCAGGATCGGAATTGCCCGGCGGCAACGGTGTTTCCTTCGACTGGACGCTGCTCGATGCGCTTGACGGCAGCGTCGATTACATGCTTTCCGGTGGTTTGAACGTGAACAACATCGGTGAAGCCCTGGCGCAGACGCGCACCTGTGCCATCGATACGTCCTCCGGCGTCGAGAGCGCGCCGGGCGTCAAGGATCTGCAGCTCATGGAATCGTTTTTCGATGCCGTTCGCCAGGCGGAGGCGGTTACGGCACGGTCAGGGAGCAAGACGTGAACGAGGCGCCAAAACTGAATTCCTTCCGGGCGGGACCTGACGAAGACGGCCGTTTCGGCATTTTCGGTGGCCGCTTCGTTGCCGAAACCCTGATGCCGCTGATCCTCGACCTGCAGGCCGAGTGGGACAAGGCCAAGACCGATCCGGCCTTCAAGGCCGAGCTGGACAATCTCGGCGCCCATTACATCGGCCGGCCAAGCCCGCTCTATTTCGCCGAGCGGCTGACGGAAGAACTTGGCGGCGCCAAGATCTACTTCAAGCGCGAAGAGCTGAACCACACCGGTTCGCACAAGATCAACAATTGCATCGGCCAGATCTTGCTTGCCAAGCGTATGGGCAAGACACGCATCATCGCCGAAACTGGCGCCGGCCAGCATGGTGTGGCGTCTGCGACCGTCGCCGCCCGCTTCGGCCTGCCTTGCGTCGTCTACATGGGCGCGACCGATGTCGAGCGCCAGGCGCCCAACGTCTTCCGCATGAAGCTTCTCGGCGCCGAGGTGAAGCCGGTGACCGCCGGCAACGGCACGCTCAAGGACGCCATGAACGAGGCGTTGCGCGACTGGGTCACCAATGTCGACAACACCTATTACCTGATCGGCACGGCTGCCGGTCCGCATCCCTATCCGGAAATGGTTCGCGATTTCCAGGCCGTCATCGGCCAGGAGGCGAAGGCCCAGATGCTCGAGGCCGAAGGCCGGCTTCCCGATCTCGTCGTTGCTGCCGTCGGCGGCGGTTCCAATGCGATCGGCATCTTCCATTCGTTCCTGGACGATGAAGGCGTGAAGATCGTCGGCGTCGAGGCTGGCGGCAAGGGGCTCGATGGCGACGAACATTGCGCGTCGATCACCGCCGGCTCGCCGGGCGTGCTGCATGGCAACCGTACCTACCTGCTTCAGGACGGCGACGGCCAGATCAAGGAAGGCCACTCGATTTCGGCCGGCCTCGATTATCCCGGCATCGGCCCGGAACATTCCTGGCTCAACGATGTCGGCCGCGTCGAATATGTGCCGATCATGGACCACGAGGCGCTGGAAGCCTTCCAGATGCTGACCCGTCTCGAAGGCATCATCCCGGCACTGGAACCCTCGCACGCGTTGGCTGAGGTCATCAAGCGCGCGCCGAACATGGGCAAGGACGAGATCATCCTGATGAATCTCTCCGGTCGCGGCGACAAGGACATTTTCACCGTCGGCAAGATTCTGGGTATGGGGCTGTAACGATCATGACCGCACGCATGGACAGAAAGTTCGCCGATGTGGCGTCGGAAGGACGCCCGGTCCTCGTCACCTATTTCATGGGCGGCGATCCTGATTTCGAAACCTCCGTTTCGATCATGAAGGCGCTGCCGAAGGCCGGTGCCGACGTCATCGAACTCGGCATGCCGTTTTCCGACCCGATGGCCGATGGACCGGCGATCCAGCTTGCCGGCCAGCGTTCGCTGAAGGCCGGCCAGACGCTGGCAAAGACGATCGAGATCGCCCGCCGTTTCCGCGAGGAAGACCAGCGCACGCCGATCGTGCTGATGGGCTACTACAATCCGATCTACATCTACGGCGTAGATCGCTTCCTGACGGATGCTGTGGACGCAGGCATCGACGGGCTGATCGTTGTCGATCTGCCGCCGGAGATGGACGATGAGCTCTGCATCCCCGCATTGCAAAAGGGCATCAGCTTCATTCGCCTGGCGACGCCGACGACGGATGACCGTCGTCTGCCGAAGGTTCTCGAAAATACCTCGGGCTTCGTGTACTACGTCTCGATGAACGGCATCACCGGTTCGGCGCTGCCGGATCCGTCGTTGATTGCCGGCGCCGTCGAGCGTATCAAGACCCATACGAAACTGCCTGTTTGCGTCGGTTTCGGCGTCAAGACGGCGGAACATGCAAGAGCCATCGGTGCATCCGCTGATGGCGTCGTCGTCGGTACGGCGATCGTCAATCAGATCGCGTCGAGCCTGACCGAAGAGGGCAAGGCAACGGACGCGACAGTACCGGGTGTCGAAGCGTTGGTAAGGGGCCTTTCGGCTGGCGTGCGATCCGCACGGCTCGCAGCAGCCGAATAATTGCCTATATTAGCGCGCACAACCCGAAGAAAATCTTCAGGAGTCTATAAGTGAACTGGATCACAAACTACGTTCGGCCGAAAATCAATTCGATGCTGGGCCGCAGGGAAGTGGCGGAGAATCTCTGGATCAAGTGCCCGGAAACCGGCGAGATGGTGTATCACCGCGATCTCGAGGAAAACAAATGGGTCATCCCGCAATCCGGCTTCCACATGAAGATGCCGGCCAAGGCACGGTTGAAGGATCTGTTCGACGGTGGCATCTACGAGACCCTGCCGCAGCCCAAGGTGGCGCAGGATCCGCTGAAGTTCCGCGATTCCAAGAAATACGCCGACCGCCTTCGCGACAGCCGCGCCAAGACTGAGCTTGAAGACACGATCGTTGCCGGTGTCGGCCGCGTTCAGGGCGTCAAGCTTGTTGGCGTGGTACATGAGTTCAACTTCATCGGCGGTTCGCTCGGCATGGCCGCAGGCGAAGCGATCGTGAAGGCCTTCGAAAAGGCGATCGCGGAGAAGTGCCCGCTGGTCATCTTCCCGGCCTCCGGTGGTGCCCGCATGCAGGAAGGCATCCTGTCGCTGATGCAGCTGCCGCGCACGACCGTCGCCGTCAACATGCTTAAGGAAGCCGGTCTTCCCTATATCGTCGTGTTGACCAACCCGACCACCGGCGGTGTTACTGCCTCCTACGCCATGCTCGGGGATATTCAAATCGCCGAACCCGGCGCCGAAATCGGCTTTGCCGGCAAGCGCGTGATAGAGCAGACGCTGCGCGAGAAGCTGCCCGAAGGCTTCCAGACAGCCGAATACCTGCTGGAACACGGCATGATCGACATGGTCGTCAAGCGCCACGACATCCCGTCGACGCTGGCACGCGTGCTGAAGATCCTGATGAAGAAGCCGGCGGACGCCGTGAAGCTCAACGGCGGCGGCGCAGACCCAGTGGCCTTGCCCGTAGCGGCAAGCGCATAGCATGCGATCCTATCGGGGCAGGGCGAGATGACAGCGGTGGAAGCCAGCGAAGCAGGCTACGAGATCGAAAAACTCCTTGCCTTGCATCCGAAAGGCTTCGACCTGTCGTTGGACAGGATAACAAGGCTCCTGGCCGCGCTCGGCAATCCGCAGGACCGCCTGCCGCCGATCATTCACGTGGCCGGGACCAACGGCAAGGGCTCCGTCACCGCCTTTTCGCGGGCGCTGCTTGAGGCCGCGGGCTTGAGCGTCCACGTCCACACCTCGCCGCATCTGGTCAACTGGCACGAGCGCTACCGGCTCGGCGTCAAGGGCGGAAAGGGCAAGCTCGTCAGCGATCCGGTGCTGGCCGATGCGGTTCGTCGCGTGGCGGAGGCCAATGGCGGCGAGAAGATCACCGTATTTGAAATCCTGACTGCGGTCACCTTCGTGCTTTTTGCCGAACATCCGGCCGATGTCGCGATCATCGAGGTTGGTCTCGGTGGCCGTTTCGACGCGACCAATGTCATAACCAAGCCGGCCGTCTCGGTGATCATGCCGATCTCGCTCGATCACCAGGCCTATCTCGGCGACCGGGTCGAACTGATCGCGGCGGAAAAAGCCGGCATCGTGAAGCGTGGCTGCCCCGTCGTCATCGGCCAGCAGGAAGAGGAAGGCGTTCGTGACGTCCTGACCTCGACCGCCGAGCGTCTCGGCTGCCCGATGTCCGTCTACGGCCAGGACTTCATGGCGCATGAGGAATTCGGCCGCCTCGTCTATCAGGACGAGCGAGGCCTGTCCGATCTGCCGTTGCCGAAGCTGCCGGGTCGCCACCAGTACGCCAATGCGGCCGCCGCCATTCGCGCCGTCAGGGCGGCCGGCTTCGACGTTCCGGATGCGGCCATCGAACGTGGCGTCGCCGGGGTCGAGTGGCCCGGGCGCCTGCAGCGTCTCGGCGGCGGCAAGCTTGGCCATTACGGCCCGCAGGATGCGGAGATCTGGGTGGATGGCGGGCACAATCCCGGTGCCGGCCAGGTGATCGCCGAAGCGATGGCCAATTTCGAAGAGCGCGAATCCCGTCCGCTGTTCCTGATCATCGGCATGATCAACACCAAGGACCCGCTCGGATATTTCCGTGCCTTCCTCGATCTGGCCGAACAGGTCTTCACCGTTCCGATCCGTGGCTCCGATGCGGGGCTCGATCCCGTCGCCTTGGCGCAGGATGCGGCCTCGGTCGGCTTCGAGGCATCCGCCGTGTCATCGGTGGCCGAGGCGCTGACCATCATCGCCAATCTTGTCGATGAAGACCCCATGCCTCCACGCATTCTGATCGGCGGTTCGCTCTATCTCGTCGGCGATGTGCTCGCCGACAACGGAACGCCACCAAAGTGACCGGGGACCTGCGACAACAATCGCATTGATCTCTGCACGACCTTCGCGTTCAGCCCGCCTTGGAATTCCAGGCAAGAAAAAAGCCCGGCAAGCCGGGCTTTGAAGTCACTTCGCTGTGGTGGCCTTAAGCGGCCGCAGTCGAAATCCAGGACGTCAGGGCCGTCTTCGGAGCAGCGCCAACCTTGATGTCGGCAACTTCACCGGCCTTGAACATCGCAAGCGTCGGGATCGAGCGCACGCCGTATTGCGCGGCCAGTTCCGGGTTCTCGTCGATGTTCAGCTTCACGACCTTGACCTTGCCGGCGAGCTCGTTGGAGATTTCCTCGAGGCTCGGCGCGATCATCTTGCACGGGCCGCACCATTCAGCCCAGAAATCGACAACCACCGGCTCGGCGGCGTTCAGCACTTCCTGCTGAAAATTGGATGTATCGACTTTTACAGTAGCCATCGGCTGCTCCTTGCGTTCGAAATGTCGGTGTCCAGATGTTGTGTCTCATGTGAGACTGTCCGGCTGGATTTTCAATATCGGGTATCTCACTTTGTCGCGAGGTCTTCAAGGCTCCTGTCCAGTAGCGCATCCTCAAGCACGTGGATGATCGGCCCCTCGGTGAAAACCAGCGCACATTGGAAGCGGTGCTCCGGATAGAGGGGGCGCAGAAGCTCGCGATAGATAGCGAGCTGGGTCCTGTAGGCGATGGGGACGTCTTCGGGCGTAGCCGGCACACTGCGATTGGTCTTGAAGTCCGCGATGGTAACGACGCCATCCGTCACCGAAAGCCGGTCGATCCGGCCGGAAACGGCAAATTCCCGGTTGCCGAGCTTCAATGTTCCCATGACCGAGACTTCCGCACGGCTGGCGTCGGAAAAGAGCGATTGCAGATCGCCATGCTCGAGCACCTGCAGCACGGCATCGCGCAGGCGCGCGCGCTGCGTTTCGGGCCAGCGCGGCACCGAGCGGGCGAGATAACGGTCTGCCGCCGCCAGGCGGTCGGAAGCGGCGATCGACGGCAGAACCTGCAGCAACCGGTGCAGGATGGCGCCGCGCAGCATCGAGACGTTCGCTGATGTCTTCTCCGAGAACAGCGCCGATCCGACGATCAGGTCGCCATCATCTTCATCGACCGCAATGCCGACGCCCGATGGGCTGAGCGGCCGCGGCAACCGTCGCGGCGGCGGCAATGGCGTGGAAAGAGCGATCGGCAGGCCGGTCTTCGGGGTAGCGGTGAGGTCGGAGGTTTCATCGCCCGACGGCACATCGCGTGGCACATGTGTTTCCCGCCAGGAGTGGCCCGCCCATTCCTCATCACCCGCCTTGAAGATGACGGGCGCGCTGCGACCATTGTCGTCCTGCGACAAGCTCGCCTGCACCATGGCGTGCCAGGTGTCGGCGCTTGCCCGTTGCCCACGATAGCCGCACACGACCAGCCGGTCGGCAGCCCGGGTCATGCCCACATAAAGCAGGCGACGATATTCTTCCTCGGCCAGTGTCTTCAGTCGTTCGCTGTCGGCGGCGACCAAAGAATTCGATGCCGAGCCGGGAGCCCGCCAGACGGGCAGGGGATAGCTCGAGCCATCCGAAAGCGGCACTTCCAGGAAGCGCAGATCGGGCACATGCTGGGAGTTGAATGGTTTGCCGCCGCCATCGACCAGAAACACCACCGGCGCTTCCAGTCCCTTGGCGGCGTGCACCGTCATGATCCGGACTTCGTCGCGTTCCTTGTCCTGTTCGCGCTTGACGGTCGGCGCCTCGATTTCGAGCGTCGAGATGAAGGCCTGCAAGCCGGGCAGGCCACTTCTTTCCTGTTCGAGCGCAAAGGTCAGGAACTCGTCGAGAATGTCGCTCACTTCGCTGCCGAGCCGGGCGAGAAACGCCGCGCGCCCACCATGAACGCCAAGCACGCGCGCATAAAAGTCATGTGGAGCGAGCTGCTGGGAGAGGGCGGCATAACGAAGAAGTGCCTTGACGGTTGCTTCGTAAGGGGAGCCTTCTTCGGCACCGAATTCCTGCAATCTCTGCCAGAGGCTCGCGCCCTCGTCCCGTCGGGCAGCGAGTTCGAACAGCGTGTCTTCGTCGAGGTTGAACAGGGGGCTCTTCAACAGCGCCGCCAGCGACAGGTCATCCTCCGGCAGCAGCATGAAGCGTCCGAGCGCCAGCAGGTCCTGGATGGCGATATGGCTGGTCAGAACCAGGCGGTCGGCACCGGCGACGGGAATGTCGCTGCGCCGCTTCAGGGCGCGCGTCAGCGCATTGACGAAGGCATCACGCTTTCTGACAAGCACGATGATGTCGCCTGGGCGCATGGCGCGGCGTACGCCCTTCTCTATGATTGTTTCGCGCCCGATCCAGTTATCGAGCAACGCGGCGATGCGTCGGGCGAGAATGTTGACCGGCGCCGTTTCCGGCGTCGCGTCGAAGGGTGCCGTCCATTCGTCGTCCGTGGCCGTCGGCTCGGCCGCGATCACATCCCAGATGTCGACGGCGCCGGGGTGGCCGATGCGGTTGGAGGCATGCACCACCGCTTCGTTCTGGGCGCTGAGCCCGCGCGCATGGACCGGGTTGGCAAAGACGGTATCGACAGCCGACAGCACATCGACGGTGGAGCGGAAGGAGAGCTGCAGGCGGATCGGGCTGAAGGCCTTGCCGCCATCACGAACGCGCCTCTCGGTCTCGATACTTTCGCGCGAGAAGCGCTCGGGACGGGCGCCCTGGAAGGAGTAGATCGATTGTTTCTCGTCACCGACGGCAAACATGGTGCGGTCGGTGTCGCGGGCGCTGTCGCCGGAGAAGAAATCCGCTGCCAGCGCCTGGATGATCGTCCATTGCGTCGGGCTGGTATCCTGGGCCTCGTCGACGAGGATGTGATCGATGCCCTGGTCGAGCTTGTAGTGAACCCAGGCGCTGACGTCGCCGCGCGCAAACAGGCTCGCGGTCCGATTGATCAGGTCCTCGAAATCGAGCTGGCTGCGGGTGCGCTTGAGCGCTTCATAATCGCTGCTGAGCCGATCGGCGAGCGTGAGCGCCGACAGGGTTGCCTCGTACATCTGGACGATGCTCAGCCGGTCGGCGCAGGCGACGACGTGGTCGCGAGCGGCTTCGACCAGTTGGAGCAGATCGGGAGCGGCCTGTAGCATCGCCTTGTTGACGAAGGCGGAATCCGCGCGTGGTTTGCCGGTGCCGGTAAAAAACAGCTCCTGCAGCCCTTCGTAGCGGGCCATCGGATCGACAAGTTTCGCCGTCGCGCGCAGTCCCTCGGCGAAATCGAGCACCTTGGCGCCGCCGGCACTGGCGGCAAGCGAAAGGTAGCGTTCGAGGGCCGGACCGTTGAGGCCGGCAAGTGGCCAGACGCTTTGAAGGGTGCGCTCGACGCTATCGTCGGGCTCAAGTTTGAGGGCCGCGCGCAATTGCACGGCGATGCCGCCATGGGCGTCGGCATGGTCGAGGAAAGCCTGGATTGCCGTGCGGTTGGAAACGATGGCGGCCAGCAGCTTTTCAAGCCCGGTGTCGTCGGCAAGCTCGAGCACGGTGGCAAAGGCATCGGCAAGCGCCGCATCGCCGTCGGCAGCCGTCGCCGTCAAGAGGGCGCGGCGCGCGTCCGCCAGCAGCACCGCGGCCGCCCGATCGTCGAGGACCGAGAAGTGGCCGGCAACGTTCGCTTCCAGCGGAAACTGGTGCAGCAGCGCCTCGCAAAAGGCATGGATGGTCTGGATCTTCAGGCCACCAGGGGTTTCGAGCGCGCGCGCAAACAGCCGCCGCGCCTCCTGGAGCTTCAGCCGCGAAGGCAGTTCGCCTTCGATCGCCTCGATCCGCTTTTCCAGCGCTTCGTCGTCGAGCGTCACCCATTCGGCAAGGCGCTCGAACACGCGGTTGGACATTTCCGAAGCTGCCGCCTTGGTATAGGTGAGGCACAGAATGGCCGAAGGCCTGCAGCCCGCAAGCAGCAGGCGGATGACGCGCTGCGTGAGCACATGGGTCTTGCCCGATCCGGCATTGGCCGAAACCCAGGCGGAGCGGGCCGGGTCTGAGGCAAGCGACTGCCGGCGCGATGTCCAGTCGAGCCAGGCTTCGGGCGTCCTCTCGTCCGGTCCGGCGCTGTCATCCCTCATCGCTGTCATCCTCGCTGTCGGCGGTCGACCATTCGGCAACACGGGCCAGATGGTCGTATTCGCCGCCGTAGTCGCGCTCCTTTTGCACAATCAGCCGCGAGGCAAAGCCATGTCTGCCCGACATCAGGGCGGTCAGCAGCTTCCGCAGCTCGATCAGCGCTTCGTCGGCGAGTTGATCGGCCGATTTAGTTTCCTTCGCCCGACTGTTTTCGTTGTTGACCGCTTCCACCTTGAAGCGGGAGCCCGGCTTCAGCCGGACATAGAGCAAGGATTGCGGGTGGCCGGGTCCCATGCCCTTGAATGCACCTGCCTTCAGCGCCGCAGCTTCCAGCGCAAGCTGCGGATCGAGCAGTACACGCGCTTCTTTGATCGAAGGGCTCGAGCCGGTCTTGTAGTCGATGATCTCAACTGTCCCGTCGGTAAGCGTGTCCAGCCGGTCGGCGATCCCCGTCAGGCGGATGTCGGCCACGCCGACGTCCATCGATGCGGCGACCTCGGTCAGAGGCTTGCGGATAAAGCGTGCGCGCTCCCGTTCCCAGGCGACGAAGGCCTTGCCGACGGCGGCAAAGCGGGGTCGCCATATTGTGTCGATATGGGCGGGCAGGCGTTCTTCGTCGAAGGCTTCGTTGAGCAGGCGAGACATCGCCTCGTCGGCTGCCGGAGACTGGATGTCGAAGCCGCCGCGCACGAAACGGTCGACGATACGGTGGTAGAGCGTGCCGCGTTCGGAGGCGCCGGGATCTCGGTTGAACGGGTCGAGCGGATGCAGCCGCAGGATCCGGCGCGCATAGATCGAATAGGGGTCGCGACGAAGCCGGGAGACTTCGCTGAACGAGTACTTGCGCGGCTGCAGATCGACCGGCGGCTTGGGTGCCGGGCGTTCGGCCAGTGCCTGGCGTCCGCCCTTGTCGAGCATTCGCGCCCACAGAAGATAGTCGCTGCCGTTGGACCGCAGGGTCTCCGCAAGCCGCTTGCCGCCGAGCGCCAGCAACCGCTGCAGCCATCGCGATGCCACGGTTGGCGCCGATCCCTGCCGCATCGAGCGGGTAAAGATCAGCTTGCGCGTGCCGCAGGCCATCTGAAAGTCGTGGGCAAGCTGCCCGACGCGGCGTTCGGGTGGCTCCAGGCCGATCCCGGTTTTCATCGTGCGGGAAAGAAAGGGATCATTGGCGGTTTGCCCCGGCCAGTTGCCTTCGTTCATACCGCCGAGCACCACCAGGTCCATGCTCTGCAGGCGCGATTCCAGTGCGCCGAAGATGAAGACGCGGGGGTGGCGCATCGAACGCGGCTTGACCGCCTCGCTGGCGGCAAGCGCCTCCATGATATCGCACCATTGCGGCCCATCGGCATCCATCTGGCCTTCGGTCTCGATGATGCCGCGCAGCAGCGTTGCCAACGCTTCGCCCGCCTCGCCAGACCAGAGGCCGCTCAAGTCGGCGCGTTCGTCTTCGCAGACGGCCTCCAGCGCCTGGCCGGTTCGTGTCGCCCATTCGGCAAAGGTGAACGTCTCGGAGAAGGGGCGGCGACCGTCGCCGCGCCGAACCAGCGCGCCGGCAAGCGGTTCCGTTGCCGCTTTTACCCGCACGGCCAGGTCCTTGGCCGCAAGAATGTCGTCCTCGGTGATGCCAACCCGCCATTCCGGTGGATGGCGATCGACGTTGTGATCGGCGACTGCCTGATCGAGCAGCGGCTCCAGCAACGAAATGTCGGCGATATCAGTGCCACTGCGCAAAGCCAGGCGCTCCAGCACATCGGCGCTGCGACGCATCTCCGCCTTCGCCAGACCGAAGCGGGCGAGGGGATGTTTGAACAGCGCCACCAGCGGCACCGGATCGCCTGGCCTGAGACAGGCCTCCAGCAGAAGCCGCATCAGCGTGCCGGCGGGCGTGGAGGCGAGCGGCGTGCCGGCGGAATCGTCGGCCTCGATATCGAAACGTGCGAGTTCTGCGCCGACGCGCCGCGCGAGATTGCGGTCGGGCGTGATCAGCGCCGCCTGGCCGTCGTCGCTGCCCTCGAGCGCCAGCCGCAGCGCGATGGCAATCGCGGTCGCCTCCTCGCGCTCGTTGGCGGTCTCGATCAGGGCGACATCGCCAAAGGCCCGCTGCAGTGTTTCGGGACTAAGCTCGTTGCGTGTCTCGGTCCAGCTGTTCGTCGCCTTGGCGGGCAAGAGTGCGTGCGACAGGATTTCGCTTCGATCGGTGAGCCCGGCATCGGCCTGATCGAGAGTCGGCACATCGCGGCGCTCGACCTGCATGCGCTGCAGCAGGCGGTGGAAGCCATATTGCGGGTGGCTGCGGCTGGCCGGATCGGGTCTGCCGCCGGTGACCGTCTCTCCGACGATCATGCCCCATTCTGCGTCGGTCATCGTCTGGTCGAGCCCCGGCAGCACGATCGTGCCGTTGGGCAGCTTCTGGACCGCGGCGATCAGCGCGGCCGTCGCCGGGATCGATCCGGTCGAACCGGCAATGATGATCGGCCCCTGGAGGGCACCGGCAGCGATGCGCTGCGTCTCTGCCTGCAGGATCGCGTTTCGATGCCGCGCCGGCGAGGATTGCTTGAGTTCTTCCAGCCGTTCCGGCCAGTAGACCCGGGCGATTTTCAGGAATTCGAGCGTCAGCTGCCACCAGAGCGCATGTTCGCCGGCGTCGAGGCGGTCGAGCTGTTCCCAGTCGAGTTCCTCCGTCTCCATCGCGTCGACGAGCTCGGCCAGATTGCGTGCCAGCCAGATGGCGTCCGCCGGGCTTGCAGGCGCGATCAGCGGGCTTTCCGCATGAATGTCGAGCACCACCTTCGGCAGGCGATTGCGCCACGCGAGGATCAGCCGGCCAAGCTCGATAAGCCGCGCGGTGCCGGGCAGGGGCGGCGCCAGGTCGAGGATCGCCGGAACTTCCGCGTCGAAGAAGCCGCTGTCGTCGTCGGTCTCGCCGAGCGCCCCGATCGTCGGCAGGATCGCCGAGCGGCCGCCGAGCAGGTCGACGAATTCCGAGCGCAGCACGCGCGCCGAGCGGCGGGTCGGGACAAAAATCGTGACCCCGGCCAGCGGCAACGGGTCAGCCGGATCATAGCGAAAATCCGGTGTGAGCGTCCCGTCGCAGAGCTTGCGCGCGAGTGTATTCAGGAAGGGCAGGCCCGGCGGGATGGTGAAAACGTTTGGCTCGCGAACGGACACGCTTATCCCCCAGGCTGGTAGCGGCGGATCGCGGCTTCTGCGTCTTCGATTGCCTCCGGTGTCCCGACCGTCATCCAGTGGCCGTTCAGCACAATGCCGAACAATCGCCCTGAAGCAATCGCCCGATCGAAATAGATGTTGAGGTTGAACGCATCGACGGGCGCGTCGGCAAACAGTTTAGAATCGAGCGCGATCGCGCCGGCATAAACGACGGGATTGTCCATGCCCTCGGCATAGCGCACCAGGCTTCCGTCGGCGCCGAGCGAAAAATCCTTCTTGCCGTTATGGCCGGTCGTATCTTCGTCGCGCACGCAAAGCAGTGCCATATCCATGCGCTCGGGATCGAAAAAGTCGGCGAGCCGCTCGAGATTGCTGGGTTCGCTCGCATTCTCGCCGATCCAGAAGAGATCGGCGTTCATCACCAGAACGGGCCCATCGGCCAGCTGCTTCAGACCCTTGACCAGGCCACCACCCGAATTCATCAGTGCGTCGCGTTCGTCGGAAATGACGATTTCTGGCGTCGTGCGCTGCGCCAGATGCGTTTCCATCTGATCGGCGAAGTGGTGCACGTTGACGGCCGCCGTCGTGACACCGGCGTCTGCAAGTAGATCGAGAACGTAATCGATCATCGGCTTGCCGGCGATATTCACCAGTGGCTTCGGGATGGTATTGGTGATCGGGCGTAGGCGGGTACCGAGGCCCGCCGCGAGCACCATCGCATTGCTGATCGACATTGCTTCTCTGTCAGTTCGCTGATTCGGGACCGATTAATCCCGTCTTCATACACCAGTCGCGCAAGGGTTTCAGCGCTTCGTGTTGGAGGGCGACTTCGAGATAGGCGAAAGTGCGCGGCATGTGCTTCATGTAGCCGGGTTTGCCATCGCGCTGCATCAGCCGCACCCAGATGCCGACAAGCTTGCAGTTGCGTTGCGCCGACATCAGATGCCAGTCGCGAAGGAACAGGGCCTCGTCGAACGAACTGGTGGAGCGGCGACCCTCGAGATAGGCGTCCATCATCCGGCTTGCCAGCGCTGGCTCTATCGTCACCCGCGCGTCCTGGACCAACGATGCCACGTCATAGGCCGTCGGCCCGATCATCGCATCCTGGAAGTCGATCAGGCCGACACGCCGGATGCCTTCCTGTTCGGGACGCCAGATGATGTTCGGCGAATGAAAGTCGCGCAGCAGCAGGTTTTTCTCTGAGCTCTCGATAAGGTCGATCAGATTGTCCCATATTGCGGCGTAGTCCTGCCTCTCCTGTTCCGTTGCGGGCGCACCACGCTTCCACGGCAGGTACCAGTCGATGAGCAGCCGCGTCTCGATCTTCATCGCTGTGCGGTCGAAATCGGGGATATGGTGCTCGATACCGCCTGCGAGCGCGATGTCGCGCCTGGTCGGTGCCGCGTGAAGCCCAGCGAGCAAGCGCGCGCTTTCGACATAACGTGCGTCGATCGGATTACCGTCGTCGTCGAGCACGCCGTCGGAACCGAAATCCTCGATCAGCAGAATTCCCTGCTCCAGATCGCGCGCGTAGATCGCCGGCGCTGCGAAGCCGCGCTCTCGGAGCAGCTCGTCGATGGCGACGAAGGGGATCACATCCTCGGCGATATGCGCGAGTTGCTGGTAGTACTTGCCGTCCTGCAGGATGGGACCGGGCTTGTGCCGCGCCGCATCCATCAGGATCCTGGCTGGAAGTCCGTCTCGGCCGTCGACTCGCTCGTAGGCCCTGACGGAGGCATCGCCGCTCAGGTGACGTCGCCGCGCTTCGGCAAACCCGTTGCCCGCGAGGAAATCGCGGATCGCCAAAGAGCGGGCAATGCGCTGTAGCGCATCCTCCGGTCCGGAGATGCTGACGGTTCGCCCGTTCGCCTCATGGGTGATCGACAGCACGATCCTGCCTGCGGGCAGCGCCCCCTCTGCTCTCTCGGGCCATTCGACCAGACAAACGCCGAGAGACAGCGCCTCGTCGAAGCCGAGTTCGTCGAGTTCGCTAGCATCGCCAAGGCGATAGAGATCGAAATGCGCCACGGGAATGCGCAGCTCGTAGCTCTGCACCAGCGTAAAGGTCGGGCTTGGGACTTCGAGGCCGTCATCGTCGGCAACGGCGCGCAGAAAGGCGCGCGCCAGGGTCGACTTGCCGGCGCCAAGATCGCCGGACAATGCCAGGCAATCCCCCACCTTCAGCGCCAGCGCCAGGTCTTCGCCGAGCTTTATCGTGGCTGCCTCGTCCGCCAGGAAGCGCGTGATCGGCTGCATTATTCCGCCGCGACGATTTTCGGGATCTCTGCCGAAGGAATGCGGCAGCTGACTTCAGTGCCTTCGCCCTCGCGGCTGCGGATCGATACGGTGCCGTGATGAAGGCTGACGAAGCTCTCGACGATCGAAAGCCCCAGTCCGGCGCCGCCGCGCTGGCCATGGCTTTCGAAGCGGTTGAACACGGTATCGAGCACGTCCTGCGGAATGCCAGGGCCAGTGTCCGAAACGGAGAAGACGAAATCGCCACCCTCGCGTCGGCAGGCAAGCTCAATGACGCTGCCATCGGGCGCGAAGTTGGCGGCGTTGGTGAGCAGCTTGATGAAGATCTGCTTCAGCCGCTGCTGGTCGGCGACCATGCGCCCGAGATTGTCGGGTGCAGCAACGCGCAGCGTCACGCCGCCTTCGACCAGCCGGTCGGCCATCTGATGGGCGATGTCGTCGAGGAAATCGGTGAGATTGATCTCCGACATATCCAGTTCGACAATGCCGGCATCGACGGTCGCAAGGTCAAGAATATCGTTGACGATGGTCAGAAGCAGCGATGAGGACGTGGCGATATGGTCGACATACTCCGCTTGGCGGTCGTTGAGGTCGCCAAAGGCGGGCGTCTTCAGGAGATCGGCAAAACCGATGATGTTGGTCAGCGGCGAGCGCAGCTCGTAGGAGACGTGATGAACGAAGTCGTTCTTCAGCGCATCCGCCTTGCGCAGTGCGTCGTTCTTCTCGGTCAGCGCACGCTCGACCCGCACGCTGTCGGTGATGTTGACGAAGGTCAGCATCGTCTGGGCGTTCGGCAGCGGAATGACGGCGAAATCGAGGATCAACCCCGTCCGCAGTTCCAGAATGCCGCGGCTCGACGGCCGCTCGTCGTCGAAGCTGGTGATGATGTGGGAGAATCGTTTCCAGCCATCGGGCTGATCGTAGGACATCAGGCACGCCTGTTCGATCGCGCGGATATGGGTGCCCGGCTTCGCCTCGGTCTCGTTGATGCCCCAGATCGCGCGGAAGGCGGGGTTGGAAAGCCGGATGCGGCCATCGGGACCGAACACGGCCACGCCTTCGGCCAGATGGTCGATGGTTTCGCCCTGGACCTGGACCAGCGTGTTGTAGCGGGTTTCCAGATCGACCTTTTCGGTCAGGTTCTCGAACACCCAGGTCACGCCGCCCTGCGGCCGTGCTGTTGCGAATACCCGCAAGGTCTGGCCATTCGGCAGGTGCCAGAGGTCGGATTGCGTATCGAGCGCCTGATAGACGGAGAGTGCGTTCGCCTTCCACTGTTTCCAGTTGAGCTGCTCGGGCAGCTGGCCGCCGGAGCGCAGGCGGTCGAGCACTTCGCCGTTGTCCGGTTTGCGCTCAAGGAAGCCCATGTCCAGGTTCCAGAGGCGCTGGAACGCCTGGTTGTAGAATTGCAGACGCTGATTGCCGTCGAAGATGGCGACGGGCGTCGCGAGATGGTCGAGCGTTTCGGCGTGGCTCTTGAGCGTGCGGTCGAGTTCTTCCCGTACCGCTTCGATGCCCGAGACATCGATCGCGATACCCGTCGTTCCGGCCGGACTGCGCGCATCGACGACGTCGAAGAATGTGCGGTTGCCCCTGACGACGGTCGAAAGCTTGTCGCGGAACGGCGTGTCGAAGGTCGAGACGGCGCGGATCTTTTCGCGCGCCACCGTCGCCAGCAGCTCGCGGCCTTCGGCAATGGCCGCGGCGACGTTGGGTGCTTCGACGGCGTCGGAATAGGCCTCGTTGACCCAGCTCAGCGCCCCGTCTGTACCGCGCTGCCAGACCGGCAGGTCGATCGCGTCGAGCAGGGTGCGGAAGGACGTCAGCGAATTGTTGAGCCGATCGCGCTCGAGCTTCAGCTCGGCCAGTTCCGCCCGCATGTTGTTGAGCGCGATGAAACGCACGAAAGCGCGTCCGCCGGAAACGCGGCCCTGTGCCTCCAGCACCTCGTTGCGCTGGGTTTCAAGCACGAGGTCAAAGCTGCGCGCCTGGGTGCGCAGAGCATCGATCGCCTTTTCGAGTTCGCTGGCGGAATTCCCCTTGATCCAGCGACCAAACGCCAGGAATTCGCGATCGTCTGACGGCGCCCCGGTCTCCGCTGGCAGCTGGCCGAGCATTTCAGCGCGCTCCGCAAGCCCGTCCCAGATGACGATGCGCCGGTTCTTGTCGGCAATGAGGGCCTGGAAACGCGACAGGCGCTGGTTGGCGTCCGAAAGGTCGGACCTGAGCTCGCGGTTCTCGGCCTCGATGTTGCCGCGCTGGCGGATCAGCCAGATTGCCGAGATCATTGCCGCGGAAATGACGCCGATGAGGACGGAAAAGGTGATGACTTCCGAGGAGCCGAAGATATTCGCCTTCTGCGCCGAGACCTGGGCGACCGCATCCGTTGCGGTGAACAGCGCCGTGCAGGCCATCAGGCGGCGAAGGAGCACCGGGCCTTTGCGGCGACCGCCCGATGAGGTTTCGTGTGCTGTTGTCATGGCGCTGCCGTCCCCGTCTGTCCGAAGGGTGCTGCCGGCCCTGTTGTGCCATGCGCAGTTCCGGCGATACCCTGAAGGGTTCGCGTCAGTTCTGATTGCATCCCCGGTCTGTCTCCGTCTGTTTGCCGCTTGCCGACAAGACATCCCACTCGCAATGCCCGAAGGTCCGCACCGGCATCACGAATCAATGGGTTAGAGCATACTTCGTAGTCGAATCGCCGGGAAGGGAGCCGCCCAAAAAAGAGGCCGCGCTCTCTTGTCAAGAACGCGGCCACAACATGTTGTGGATTGCCCGGGTAACGATTAGTACCGGTAGTGTTCGGCCTTGAACGGACCCTGCTGGCCGACGCCGATATAGTCGGCCTGTTCCTTCGACAGCTCGGAGAGCTTGGCGCCGAGCTTGTTCAGGTGCAGGCGGGCGACCTTCTCGTCGAGTGCCTTCGGCAGAACGTAGACTTCGTTCTTGTAGTTCTCGCCCTTGGTGAAGAGCTCGATCTGGGCCAGCGTCTGGTTGGTGAACGAGGCGGACATCACGAAGGACGGGTGGCCGGTGGCGTTGCCGAGGTTGAGCAGGCGGCCTTCCGACAGAAGGATCATGCGGTTGCCCTTCGGGAACTCGATCATGTCGACCTGCGGCTTGATGTTCGTCCACTTCAGGTTCCGCAGCGCGGAGACCTGAATTTCGTTGTCGAAGTGGCCGATATTACCGACGATCGCCATGTCCTTCATCTCGCGCATGTGGTCCATGCGGATGACGTCCTTGTTGCCGGTCGTGGTGATGAAGATGTCGGCAGACGAAACAACATCTTCGAGCTGAACGACTTCGAAACCGTCCATGGCGGCCTGAAGCGCGCAGATCGGGTCGACTTCCGTGACCTTGACGCGGGCGCCAGCGCCCGAGAGCGAGGCTGCCGAGCCCTTGCCAACGTCGCCGTAGCCGCAGACGACGGCAACCTTGCCGGCCATCATCACGTCGGTGCCGCGGCGGATGCCGTCAACCAGCGATTCCTTGCAGCCGTACTTGTTGTCGAACTTCGACTTGGTGACGGAATCGTTGACGTTGATCGCCGGGAACGGCAGCAGGCCCTTGGCCTGGAGCTGGTACAGGCGGTTGACGCCGGTGGTGGTTTCCTCGGTCACGCCCTTGATGGCGTCGCGCTGCTTGGTGAACCAGCCTGGCGAAGCCTGGAGGCGTTTCTTGATCTGTGCGACCAGGATCTCTTCTTCTTCCGAACCCGGATTGGAGAGAACATCTTCGCCGGCTTCCGCGCGGGCGCCGAGCAGGATGTACATGGTGGCGTCGCCGCCATCGTCCAGGATCATGTTGGAGACGCCGCCGTCGGCCCACTGGAAGATCTTGTCGGTGTAGGTCCAGTATTCCTCAAGCGTTTCGCCCTTGACGGCGAACACCGGGATACCGCTGGCAGCGATCGCTGCAGCTGCGTGGTCCTGGGTCGAGAAGATGTTGCACGAGGCCCAACGGATGTCGGCGCCGAGAGCGGCAAGCGTCTCGATCAGCACGGCGGTCTGGATGGTCATGTGCAGCGAACCGGTGATCCGGGCGCCCTTCAGCGGCTTGGATGCGCCAAACTCTTCGCGGCAGGCCATCAGGCCCGGCATTTCGGTTTCGGCGATCGTAATTTCCTTGCGTCCGAAATCGGCAAGACCGATGTCGGCGACGATGTAATCCTGAGTGGTGGTCATGGAATTCTCCAGGCTGATCTCTTCAAGCCGCTCTGGCCCTCTGGCCATCCGGCGGCGCGACTATGCCTCCCGCGCATACCATCGCGGTGAGAGTGCGACCGATCTATCAGGAATTCCGGGGCAGGGCAACCTCGATATAAAGAAGTCTTTATATCTTTATATTGTCGGTTACATTTCTTCGCCGAACTTGTCGCGGACCAATGCGTCGAGCGCATTCAGCGCTTCTTCGGCCTGCGCGCCGCTGGCGGTGACGCAGACGCTGGAGCCGGTGCTGGCGGCCAGCATCATCAGGCCCATGATCGAGGTGCCCCCGACCGTGCTGCCGTCCTTCGACACCGTGATTTCGGCATCATAGGCCTCGACCGTTTGCACGAACTTCGCCGAAGCGCGCGCATGCAGTCCGCGCTTGTTGACGATGAGGAGTTCTCGCGTCAGCGACATGTCGGGGCGATGGTCCATCATTTTCCGCTCAAGACACGGCTGGCGACGTTGATGTATTTGCGTCCCGCTTCGGAGGCTTCCGCGAGCGCCTTGTCCATGTCGCTTTCGCCACGCACCCCGGCGAGCTTGATCAGCATCGGCAGGTTGACGCCGGCGATGACTTCGACGGTGCCGCTGCGCATGACCGAGATGGCGAGATTGGACGGCGTGCCACCGAACATGTCGGTGAGAATGATGACGCCGTGGCCCTCGTCGACGTTGGTCACGGCGTCGAGGATATCCTGCCGACGTTGATCCATGTCGTCCTCGGGGCCGATGCAAACGGTCTCGATAGCTTTTTGCGGACCGACAACATGCTCGAGCGCATGTCGGAATTCCTCAGCCAGCTTGCCATGGGTGACAAGCACAAGTCCGATCATGGGTATCTTTTCTCCGACTGCACGCGCAATTCACTGATGGTCAGATATCGCAATGCAGCAATTTCGTCCACCTGTTGGGGCGGCCATCTTGGCAAGGAAAAGGCGAAGTGCAAGCCAAAAATGCCGAAAAACCAGCCCCGTTGCCTGCAACTATAGCTAAAATCCTAATTTTTCGGGTAGCAGCGCACGCAGAGCAGCAAGCACGTGCACGCCATTTTCAATGGGAACGCGAACAATCGACAGGCTGCGACCGAAGGGTAGGGGAAGTTCCTCGTTTTCGGGCGGCATGCGCGGATCGAATGGCGCGCTCACCGGCAGGATCGCCCAATCCATCACCGCGGCAGACACCGTTTCGAGCTTGGCGATGCCGGCGCCGCGGATCTCGATCAAGCCTTCAATCGATGCCGGGCACCGGGCGATGATCTGGTCCTGTTCCATCGACAGATCGACACGGTCGTCGGCGACCAATGCCGCAAAGTGCCCCATCTGGCGGGCTGCCGAAATGCAGGCGAGCGCCAGTCTCGATTTACCGATGCCGGAAGGCCCGGTTACCAGGAAACCGGCCGTGCCGAGGACGATCGCCGTGCCGTGAACATTGTGCCGCGCCGGCGTCACGCGTGCGGCTCGGCAGGCAGGGATAGCACGAAGCGGGCGCCGACGATCCGCCCATCCGGACCCATGACGTTCTCGGCCTTCAGTGTGCCGCCATGCGCTTCGGCGATCTGCCGGGAGATCGACAGGCCGAGGCCGGAGTTCTGGCCGAAATCTTCGCCCTCCGGTCTGTCGGTATAGAAGCGCTCGAAGATCCGGTCGATGTCTTCCGCCTGAATGCCGGGACCATTGTCCTCGACATAGACGAGGCAGCGCGACCGGGAGCGCGTCAGGCGCACGACGATGCGGCCGCCCTGCTCGGGCACGAAGGAACGGGCGTTTTCGATCAGGTTGGTGATGATCTGGCCGATGCGCAGTTCATAACCATTGATGGCGAAGCGCGTCTTGGGGCTGTCCTTGCGGTCGACGACGAAATCGAGCAGCACCGGCTTCTTCTTGCTGCGGATCTGGCGGGAGATCTCGACGAGGTCGCCGAGCAGCCTTTCGAGGTCGACGACCTTGGCGTCGCTGCGCGCAAGTTCCGCGTCGAGCCGTGAGGCGTCGGAGATATCGCTGATCAGGCGGTCGAGGCGGCGGACGTCGTGCTGGATGACGTCCATCAGCCGCTTCTTCGATTCGTCGGTGCGGGCAAGCGGCAGGGTTTCGACTGCGCTGCGCAGCGAAGTCAGCGGGTTCTTCAGTTCATGGCTGACGTCGGCCGCAAAATTCTCGATCGCCGCGATCCGGTCGTAGAGTGCTGTCGTCATCTCGCGCAGCGCCACCGACAGGTTGCCGATTTCGTCCTGGCGGGACGAGAAATCGGGGATTTCTTCCCGTTCCTTGGCGCCGCCGCGGCGAACCCGAATGGCGGCGGCAGAGAGGCGCCGCAGGGGATTGGCGATCGTCGACGACAACAGCAGCGACAGAATGACGTTGACGAGGGCGGCGACCCCGAACACGCGAATGATGGCGAGGCGCTCGGCATGCACGATCTTGTCGATGTCGCCCGCCTGGGTGGACAGCAGCAGCACGCCGAGCACGGCGCGCGACCGCTGCACCGGCACGGCGACCGAGACGATAAGCTCGCCCTTTTCTGTCACGCGGCGCACGGCACCGCGCACGCCGGTCAGCGCGTTCATGACTTCGGGATAGATCGACCCGTTGCCACCAGGTGGCTCCTTGTAGAGCGGCAGGTCGCCCGACTGCAGCAGGCGGTTGATCCAGCTCCCGAACTTTTCCTCGATGCCGGTCGCTTCCGGGTCGACGGGCGGCAGGTCGAAGCGCAGCACCTGGCCGCCGCTATAGAGGTGGCGTGAATCGAGCAGCAGGTCCGCATCGGCGTCGAACAGGCGCGCGCGGGTGCGGGTCGGCGAGATCAAGCGTCTGAGGACGGGAGCAACCCGTTCCTGGATAATGGGAAAATCCAGGTCTTCGTCGCTCGGCAGCGGCGTGATGCTCTGGCCGGCCTGCAGCTCCAGCAGCTTTTCGGGATCGATGGTGATCGAATTGGTGTCGACGGAGGCGGAAGCCGAAATGGCGCCGGCGATGATTTCGCCCTGGGTCAGCAGGCTTTCGACGCGAGCGTCGATCAGGCCTTCTCGGAACTGGTTGAGATACATGATCCCGCCGACCAGAACCACGAGCGCGACGAGGTTGAAGAAGACGATCCGGCGCGTCAGGCTCGAAAAGACCGCATTGCCGAACAGGCGGCGAATCAGCGTGAAGGAATAGGCCCAGCGCCGGCCGTTATGGGCCGACGCCCGTCCGTCAAGTTCGTCGATATCGCCTTGCAAGACTTCCACCAAGTCTTTCCGCTCCCGCAGCGGATCATCCCCGCCATATCTTCATTGAGTGTGACCAAACGTCACCCGGAGGCCGGGTCTCGCAGGTCCGCCGATGGTCTCTTTTTTGGTCTTCGGTCTCGTGGAGCCGATGCCACCGGCCAAGCCAATAGGCGGGTCGAAGCTTGCCCGCCATCGCGTCGGTTCTGAATGCTCCACAAACGACGCGATGGCAAGGGCTCAGGCCCTCAGGCCATTTCGCGGAAGCGGTAGCCGACGCCATAGAGCGTCTCGATCATGTCGAAGTCGTTGTCGACCATCTTGAACTTTTTGCGCAGTCGCTTGATGTGGCTGTCGATGGTGCGGTCATCGACATAGACCTGCTCGTCATAGGCCGCATCCATCAGTGCATCGCGGCTCTTGACCACGCCCGGACGCTGCGCAAGCGAGTGAAGAATGAGGAACTCGGTGACCGTCAGGGTCACGGGCTCGTTCTTCCAGGTGCAGGTGTGGCGCTCCTGGTCCATGGCCAGTTGCCCGCGCTCCAGCGACCGCGTGGGCGTGTCGGAGGTCTTCGGGGCGCCAGTGGTGCCGCCGGCTGCAGCGGCTTCCCGGTTTGCGGCCCGACGCAGGATCGCCTTGACGCGCTCGACCAGCAGGCGCTGGGAGAACGGCTTGGTGATGAAATCGTCTGCGCCCATCTTCAGGCCGAAGAGCTCGTCGATTTCCTCGTCCTTCGAGGTGAGAAAGATCACCGGCAGGTCCGACTTCTGGCGCAGGCGCCGCAACAGTTCCATGCCGTCCATGCGCGGCATCTTGATGTCGAAGATCGCAAGCTGCGGCGGCCGGGCCAACAGGCCTTCGAGCGCGGAGGCACCGTCGGTATAGGTCTCGACCTTGTAGCCTTCAGCTTCAAGCGCGATGGATACGGACGTCAGGATATTCCGGTCATCATCGACAAGCGCGATGGTCTGCATCGTGTTCAACTCCGTCATTTGAGGCCGATCGCCGGTTTCGTCTTCGAATCCACGGCAACCGCGAGTCACGGGTGCGTTACTTGAGTATAAAGGTGGAACAAATTGTGGCGAAGCCCAAAAAGCGATTGAGCGCACACTCCGTTGCCTGAGGGCAGATATGGCGCAGGGAACTCGGTTTCAACCGATTAAAAAAACGATAATTTTCTTTAAATCGATTAATATACTGAAATCATTATTCTTTTTTTTACGCCGCCTTGTTTTTCAGCGAGCATGCAAGTATGTTCCGGCCAAATTCAACGCCAATGGCCAAACACGAAGGAAGCTTGACCATGGAGCAACTCGGCACTCGCAATGCAGCGAACGGCTTGGAAAAACTCGGCTTTACCGACCTGGAAGTGGTCCGGTTCAACTTTGAAGCCGCAGAGCTTTACGAAGAAGCCATCCGCCGCGGCGAGGCTCAGCTGACGGCGCACGGCGCGATCGTAGCGCGCACCGGCCAGCACACCGGCCGCTCGCCGAAGGACAAGTTCGTCGTTCGCGATGCCGCCACCGACGATCAGATCTGGTGGGACAACAACAAGCCGTTGTCGCCGGAGCATTTTGCCGTGCTGCGCCAGGATATGCTTGATCATGCCAAGGGCATGTCGCTCTATGTCCAGGACCTGGTCGGCGGTGCCGACAAGGACAATGCCCTGCCGACCCGTGTCGTCACCGAGTATGCCTGGCATTCGCTGTTCATTCGCAATCTCCTGATCCGCCCGAAGCGGGAGGCGCTGGCCTCCTTCCTGCCGAAGCTGACGATCATCGACCTGCCGAGCTTCAAGGCCGACCCGGAACGTCACGGTTGCCGTACGGAAACGGTGATTGCCTGCGATCTGACCAACGGCCTCATTCTTATCGGCGGCACGTCCTATGCCGGCGAGATGAAGAAGTCGGTGTTCACCGTCCTCAACTACTTGCTTCCGAAGAAGGGCGTCATGCCGATGCACTGCTCGGCCAATGTCGGTCCTGAAGGCGATACCGCTATCTTCTTCGGCCTGTCGGGCACCGGCAAGACCACGCTCTCGGCCGATCCGACCCGCACGCTGATCGGCGACGACGAGCATGGCTGGGGCGATGAGGGCGTCTTCAACTTCGAAGGCGGTTGCTACGCCAAGGCCATCCGTCTTTCGCAAGCGGCTGAACCGGAAATCTTCGCGACGACCCGCCGCTTCGGCACCGTCATGGAGAACGTCGTTCTCGACGAGCACCGTGTTCCCGATTTCGACGATGGCTCGCTGACGGAAAACACGCGCTGCGCCTACCCGCTGGATTTCATCCCGAACGCCAGCGAAACCGGCACTGCGCCGCAGCCGCGCACGATCATCATGCTGACGGCCGATGCCTTCGGCGTGATGCCGCCGATCGCCAAGCTGACGCCGGAACAGGCGATGTACCACTTCCTGTCCGGTTACACCGCCAAGGTTGCCGGCACCGAGAAGGGCGTCACCGAGCCGGAAGCGACGTTCTCGACCTGCTTCGGCGCGCCGTTCATGCCGCGTCACCCGTCGGAATACGGCAACCTCTTGAAGGATCTGATCGCCAAGAACGGTGTCACCTGCTGGCTGGTCAGCACCGGCTGGACCGGTGGTGCCTATGGAACCGGTAGCCGCATGCCGATCAAGGTGACCCGCGCCCTGCTCGCGGCAGCCCTTGACGGTTCGCTGAACGCTGCCGAATTGCGCACCGATGCCAACTTCGGCTTCGCCGTGCCGGTTTCGGTACCGGGCGTCGACGACGGTATTCTCGATCCGCGCTCGACCTGGGCTGATGGCAACGCCTATGACGCGCAGGCTCGCCGCCTCGTCGACATGTTCATCGCCAACTTCGCCAAGTTCGAAGACCATGTCGATGGCAGCGTTCGCGATGCCGCCCCCGGCACGAAGATCGCCGCCGAGTAAACATTGTCGGCTATGATTCACGTGAAACCCGGTCTTGATGGCCGGGTTTTGCTTTTTGTCGTTGATTGTTTTCAAGCGGTTCGCTCTGTGCGATAGAACGCTCAAGGAGCGATCATGGCCAGCGACCCTTTATACATCAACGAGCAGATCGTTATCGCCGGGTGGGAACTCAGCGAGCAATTCGTGCTGGCCGGCGGCCCCGGCGGGCAGAACGTCAACAAGGTCTCGACGGCCGTTCAGCTGTTCTTCAACGTCCAGGCGTCGCCCACGCTCACCGATCGCATCAAGGCCAATACCTTGAAGCTCGCCGGTCGTCGCGCCTCGAAGGACGGCGTGCTGATGATCGAGGCCAGTCGTTTTCGCAGCCAGGAGCGCAACCGCGAGGACGCGCGCGAAAGGCTGAAGGAGATGATCCTGAAGGCCGCCGAACCGCCGCCGCCGCCGCGAAGGAAGACCAAACCGACCCGCGGTTCGATCGAGCGTCGGCTGAAGGAAAAAACCGGGCGCGGCGAAACCAAGAAGCTGCGTGGACGCCCGACCGGCGACTGACCTGCGGTTGCGAAATCTTTTCAACCGTCTCTTGTCTTTTGCCGCCACGCGCCCTCTCTTATGCCAAAGCGACTTTTGCAGAAGGAGGGATCCATGGGCCTTTTCAGTTTTATCAAGAACGCTGGCAAGAAGTTGGGCATTGGCGGTGACGATGATGCACCGGATACCGAGAGCGTCCAGAAGGAACTGGCCTCGCACGACCTTGGCACCAAGGATGTCCAGGTCGAAGTCGTCAATGACAAGGTGGTGCTGAAGGGTGTCGTCAAGGACCAGACGGCGTTCGAGAAGGCTGTTGTTGCCGTCGGCAACACGCTCGGCGTATCCTCCGTCGAAGCGTCGGAACTGAAGGTCGCCGATGCCGGCGCAGCGCCGGCGCCAGCCAAGGCACCGGTCTTCTACACGGTCAAGAAAGGCGACAACCTCTGGAAGATCGCCGAGGCACAGTACGGCAAGGGCAAGGGCGCCAAGCACACGGTGATCTTCGAGGCCAACAAGCCGATGCTGAGCCACCCCGACAAAATCTATCCCGGCCAGGTTCTGCGTATTCCAGATCTGGATGCCGCGTGACAGCCCTGTCGATGCGTGCATTCTCGGGCGTCGTTCTGGTGGTCGCAAGTCTTGGACTTGCTGGCGCCGGCACCGCGCAAACACTGCGTGAGCCGGCCAAGGGTAGTTCGGAGCGCGCCGCGATCCTTGATGCCTTGCGGCCGGCGGTCGAGGCGGAGATGCGTGGCTCGGTCGAATTCGTCGTCACCACGATGCGGGCGGCACCGAACTGGGCCTTCGTCGTGGTCGAGCCGCAACGCCCGGGTGGCGGCGTTATCGATCTAGCCCAGACCGGCTTTCGCGACGAAGCCGACATGATGGATGGTTTGACGGTGTTTGCGCTCGTCAGCTTCCAGGGTGGCCGGTGGAATCTCGTCGATCACGTCGTCGGCCCGACGGATGTCGCCTATGCCGGGTGGTCCGAACGCTACGGCGTGCCGGCAAAACTGCTTGGGCTTGAGTGAGGGCAGCCTCATGCAGGTTCTCCCCAAGGGCATAAAACACATCCCCGGCTTTCTCGATCGTACCCGCCAGGAGCAAATCGTGGAGGCGATCCGCGGCGTGGTCGCCGAAGCGCCGCTGTTCGTTCCGGAGATGCCGAAGACCGGCAAGCCGATGTCGGTGCGCATGACCAATTGCGGACCGCTCGGCTGGGTGACAGACCGCGAGAAAGGCTATCGCTACCAGCCGCAGCACCCCGGAACGGGCAGGCCGTGGCCGCCGATGCCGGACATCATCCTTGAAATCTGGAATGCGGTTTCGGCCAGCGACAAGCAGCCGGAAGCCTGCCTGGTGAATTTCTATTCCGAAGAGGCGCGCATGGGCCTGCATCAGGACCGGGACGAGCGCGACCTGGAAACGGCGGTCGTCTCGATTTCGCTTGGCGACAGCTGCCTGTTTCGTGTCGGCGGCAAGGAGCGCGGCAGCCAGACCATGTCCTTCAGGCTCGAAAGCGGCGATATCGTCGTGCTCGGCGGCGAGGGGCGTCTCGCCTTCCACGGCGTCGACCGGATCTACCCCGACACGTCGACGTTGCTGAAGAATGGCGGCCGGCTCAATCTGACTCTGCGCCGGGTCAATCCCTGAAAGACGGCGGAAAGGCGCCTCCCGGATCGTGCCCGACCTGGCTGCTCCAAACCCGTTGCATGAGCGAACGGCGCAGATCGCTCACAGCTTGCGCAGCGCCACCTTCTCGGTGAGGTGGTTTGGCCCCTTCTGCAGAATGAGGTCGGCGCGCGGCCGCGTCGGCAGAATGTTCTGGTGCAGGTTCTTCAGGTTGATGTTGTGCCAGAGCCCTTCGGCGATCGCGCGCGCCGCATCCTCGCTGATGGTCGCGTAGCGATGGAAGTAGGATTCCGGGTTCTTGAAGGCCGTTTCCCTGAGGCGCATGAAGCGGTTGACGTACCAGCTGTGGATCAGGCTTTCCTCGGCGTCGATGTAGATCGAGAAGTCGAAGAAATCCGAGACCATCGGCACGATCTTGCCGTCGGCCGGCAGGTTGCGCGACTGCAGGACGTTGATGCCCTCGAAGATCAGAATATCAGGGCGGTCGATGACCGTGTATTGATCCGGCAGCACGTCATAGGTCATGTGCGAGTAGCTCGGCGCCCTGACGTTCGGCTGGCCGGCCTTGATCGCCGACAGGAACCTCAAGAGCGCGCCGACATCGTAGCTTTCCGGAAAGCCCTTGCGGTCCATCATGTTTTCGCGCTGGAGCACGGCGTTCGGATAGAGGAAGCCGTCGGTCGTGACGAGATCGACCTTCGGGCTTGAAGGCCAGCGCGACAGAAGCTGCGCGAGGATACGCGCCGTCGTCGACTTGCCGACTGCCACCGATCCGGCAATGCCGATAACGAAGGGAGTCTTCGTCTCGGACATGCTGAGGAAGCGCTTGCGCTGCTCGAACAGCATCTGCGACGATTCCACATGGGTCGAAAGCAACCGCGACAGCGACAGATAAATCTGCCGGACCTCGCCGAGATCCACCGGGTCGTTCAACGAGCGCAGCCGCTGCACTTCGTCAGCGGTCAGCGTCATCGGCGTGTCGGCGCGAAAGCGTGACCATTCCTCGGCGGAGAAGAAATGATAGGGCGAATAGTCCCGTTTCTGGAGATTGTCCGGGAGATCGGCCACTTCGATGTCTTGCGCAGCTAGGGTCATGAATCCTGCCGATTAGCCTTTTCCTGCAGACCGGATTGGCTTGTCCGCCGTGCAAGTTCGTCAAGCACATCCTGCAACGGAATGTCTGCAATTTTCAATACGACCATCAGATGATAGATGAGATCGGCGCTCTCATCGACGAGATTCTGCCGGTCGTTCCGGATCGCCGCGATCACGGTCTCGACCGCTTCCTCGCCCAGTTTCTTGGCCGCCTTCTGCTGGCCGTGTGCGACCAGTTTCGCCGTCCAGGATTCGTCCGGCGACGCCTTGGCGCGCTCAGCGACGATGGTCTCGAGGTCGGAAAGGGAAAAATCACTCATAACGAAGCCCTGAAAACTCAATCGAGACGCATGGCGATGCCATGTTCGGCCATATAGCGCTTGGTTTCGCCAATGCTATAGGTGCCGAAGTGGAAGATCGATGCGGCCAGAACCGCCGTCGCATGGCCGTCACGAATGCCGGCAACCATGTGATCGAGCGTGCCGACGCCGCCAGACGCGATGACGGGCGCGCGCACCGCATCGGCAACCGCCCGGGTCAGCGCGATATCGTAGCCGCTCTTGGTTCCGTCACGATCCATCGACGTCAGCAGGATTTCGCCAGCGCCAAGATCGACGACGCGGCGGGCAAAGTCGACCGCATCGATACCGGTCGTCTGACGGCCGCCATGGGTGAAGATTTCCCAGCGGTCGTCTTCGCCGTCCTTCGAGACCTTCTTGGCATCGATCGCAACGACGATGCACTGGTTGCCGAACTTGTCGGCGGCTTCGGCGACGAAGTCCGGGTTCTTCACTGCCGCGGTATTGATCGAAACCTTGTCGGCGCCAGCAAGCAGCAGCTTGCGGATATCCGCCACCTGCCGAACACCACCACCGACGGTGAGCGGCATGAAGCATTGTTCGGCCGTGCGCGCGATGACGTCGAAGATCGTCTCGCGATTGTCGGACGAGGCGGTGATGTCGAGGAAGCAGAGCTCATCGGCTCCGGCCGCATCATAGGCGCGAGCGGCCTCGACGGGATCGCCGGCGTCGATCAGGTCGACGAAGTTGACCCCTTTGACCACCCGTCCGTCCTTGACGTCGAGGCAGGGGATTACGCGGGCTTTGAGGGTCATCGGCTCATGCCTTTCTCGCGGCGCGGATCAGCGCCAGGGCTTCCTGCGGATCGATGCGGCCGTCATAGAGCGCACGGCCGGAGATGGCGCCCTCGAGTTTTGCCGCATCAGGCGCGATCATTCGCCGGATATCGTCCATCGAGGCAAGGCCGCCCGACGCGATGACCGGGATCGATACGGCATCGGCAAGCTCCAGCGTCGAGGGCCAGTTGATCCCCGTGAGAATGCCGTCGCGATCGATGTCGGTGTAGATGATCGCCGAAACGCCGGCGCCCTCGAACTTTTTCGCGAGCTCGATCACGCCGAGCTCCGACGCTTCCGCCCAGCCCTCGACTGCGACCTTGCCGCCCTTGGCGTCGATGCCGACGGCGACCTTGCCCGGAAATTTCCGGCAGGCTTCGATGACGAGCGCCGGGTCGCGCACCGCCACGGTGCCGAGGATGACGCGGGCAAGCCCGCGCGACAGCCAGTTCTCGATATGCTCAAGGGTGCGGATACCGCCGCCGAGCTGGACCGGGTTTTTGGTCGACTTGAGGATCGCATCGACAGCGTCCCCGTTGACGGTCTCGCCGGCGAAGGCACCGTTGAGGTCGACCACATGCAGCCACTCGAAACCTTGTTCCTCGAAGGCGCGCGCCTGGGCGCCGGGATCCGGGTTGTAAACGGTCGCCTGCTCCATGTCGCCGAGCTTCAGGCGCACGCATTGCCCGTCTTTCAGGTCGATAGCGGGAAAAAGGATCATGTGTCTATCCGATCAGAGGTCGCTGGTGCTTACGGCTTCCAGCGCAGGAAATTCGAGATGAGGGCGAGGCCAAGCGCCTGGCTCTTTTCCGGATGAAACTGCGAGCCGGCCTTGTTGCCGTTGGCGACGAAGGCGGTGACGGCGCCGCCGTAGTCCGCCTCGGCAACGACATCGTCGGCGTTTTCCGCGGCCAGATGGTACGAGTGCACGAAATAGGCGTGCAGACCGTCGTCGCCGGTGCGGATACCGTCAAACAGCGGGTGCGCGCGGGCAAGCCGCAGCGTGTTCCAGCCGATTTGCGGGATTTTCAGCGACGTGTCCGCCGGCTTCATTTCGACGACGTCGCCGGGAATCCAGCCGAATCCATGGGTCGTGGTCTTTTCCAGGCCGCGCGACGACATCAGCTGCATGCCGACGCAGATGCCGAGAAACGGCCGTCCGGCCCCTTCGACAGCTTCTGTCAGGGCCTGCTCCATGCCATCGACGGCCGCAAGGCCACGGCGACAATCGGCATAGGCGCCGACACCCGGAAGCACGATACGGTCGGCGGTCGCCACCCGTTCCGGCCGGTCTGTCAGGTCGATCTCTGCGTCGATGCCGGCTTCGCGCGCCGCTCGTTCAAACGCTTTCGTTGCCGAGCGCAGATTGCCCGATCCATAGTCGATAATGGCGACGCGCATCAGCGTTCTCCGTAGGATTCAAAAAGCCCAAGTCCGGGGCCGGAATTTGCCGGCGTCTGCCTCGGCCAGTCGGCAACTGGCCGAGCAACTGCCGTTCGGTCGGTTGAGGGCACATTCGCGAAGTAGATTTCTTCCGCCGTCTCGAGATCGCGCGCCGGCACGATGGAGCGCAGTGTCCAGTCGCGGGCAATCAGCCGGCGGACGATGAGCATGGGGCCTTCCAGCGCGACAAGCAGCGCGAGCGCCAGATGCAGAAGCAGCGCTGCCAGCACGCCACCGGCACTCGCCGAGAGAGAGATTAACAAAATCTGCAGAACAGCAACTGCGATTCCGAACAGCCACATCCGCTTGGCAAAAAGCCAGAGCGCCGGAAACAGAAAGGCGCCCCAGGAGAAGCCGTCTGGCACAAAGCGTACCCGGTCATCGTCGGCGCGGGCGCCCGGCGGGGTCAGGATCATGTAAGAGGCCATGGTCATCAGCCAGATAATGACCGCTCAGGCAAGCGTACCCTTGGTCGAGGGAACGCGGCCGGCCTGGCGCGGGTCGATTTCGGTTGCCGTGCGAAGCACGCGGGCGACGGACTTGAAGCAGGTCTCGGCGATATGATGGTTGTTGGCGCCGTAGATGTTCTGGATATGCAGCGTGATCCCGGCGTTCTGGGCGAGCGCCTGGAAGAATTCACGCACCAGTTCGGTATCGAACGTGCCGATCTTCGGCGACGTGAAGGCGACGTTCCAGACGAGGAACGGCCGGCCGGACACGTCAACCGCCGCACGCGTCATCGTTTCGTCCATGGCAAGGTCGAGCGAGGCGTAGCGGGTAATGCCGCGCCGGTCGCCAAGTGCCTTGGCAATGGCCTGGCCGATGGCAATGCCGGTGTCTTCGACCGTGTGGTGATCGTCGACGTGCAGATCGCCGTCGGTCTTGATCTCCATGTCGATCAGCGAATGTCGGGAAAGCTGGTCCAGCATGTGGTCGAAGAAGCCGACACCCGTCGCAATCTTCGAGGTTCCGGTTCCGTCGATGTTGACGGATACGGACACGGCCGTTTCATTCGTCTTTCGCGAAACTTGGCCGGTGCGGCTGGACGTGGCTTCTGCCATCAGGCTCTCCTGTATGCGCTGGAGCCGCTCCTTATCAGGGGAGAGGGAAAATATCCAGAACCGCCGCGGAGAATAGATCGATTCGGCGAGGGCCTCGATTTACGGTCAACTGCATGGCTCACCGGGATTTGCAATCGCGCAAGAGGCACTTACATAGGCTTCAAGCAACCAGGCTCGTTCGAGCCCCCAACGCCCCTGGTTCTGGGGCCGACAGGTATCTTCAATGAGTGAACACAATCCCTACGGAACGATGCATGCGACCACCATCATCACGGTGCGCAAGGACGGCAAGGTGGTGATGGCCGGCGACGGCCAGGTCAGTCTTGGCCAGACGGTAATGAAGAGCAATGCCCGCAAGGTCAGACGGCTGGCCAAGGGCGACGTGATCGCCGGCTTTGCCGGAGCGACGGCCGACGCCTTCACGCTTCTGGAGCGGCTTGAAGCCAAGCTCGAACAATACCCCGACCAGCTCATGCGGGCGGCCGTGGAACTCGCCAAGGACTGGCGCACCAACAAGTATCTGCGCAATCTCGAAGCGATGATGCTGGTCGCCGACAAGTCGATCACGCTGGCGATCACCGGCAACGGCGACGTGCTCGAGCCTGAACATGGAACGATCGCCATCGGTTCTGGCGGCAACTACGCCTTTGCAGCGGCCCGCGCCCTGATGGACAGCGACAAGTCGGCCGAGGAAGTCGCGCGCCGGGCGCTCGAAATCGCAGGCGACATCTGCGTCTATACCAACCACAATATCGTGGTGGAGACGCTGGATGCCCAATGATCAGGCCCATGTCAGTTTCGAACGGGTGGCCGATGGTCACCTGCCGATGCTGCATGCCTGGCTGAGCGAGCCGCACGTGCGGCAATGGTGGGGTGATCCGGACAAGGAAGTCGCGTTGATCCGCGACGGCTGTGCGACGGGCGAGGTGGATGGCTTCATCTTCCATGTCGCAGGCGAGCCTGCCGGCTACATCCAGTCCTGGACACCGTCCGAATATGACGAAGAGCCGTGGGCGAAGGATCTGCCCGGCAATGTCCCCGGCGTCGATATCTTCATCGGCCCGCCGGAGATGACCGGCAAGGGCGTCGCGACATTGGCGCTCCGGGCCTTCGCGGAAACGCTTTTTGCCTCCGGCGCGCCGCGGATCGTGATCGATCCCGATGCCGGCAACAGAAGGGCCGTCCGGGCCTATGCGAAAGCGGGCTTCGTGCCCTTTGGCGAATGGATAGATGCATCCGGCCGCACGCTCCTGATGGAGCTGACGCGGACCGAGTTTGAGAGGACTACATGAGTACTTTTTCACCCAGGGAAATCGTGTCGGAACTCGACCGGTTCATCATCGGCCAAAATGACGCCAAGCGCGCGGTGGCGATCGCGCTGCGCAACCGCTGGCGGCGCCAGCAGCTCGGCGACGAACTGCGCGATGAGGTCATGCCGAAGAACATCCTGATGATCGGGCCGACCGGTGTCGGCAAGACGGAAATCTCCCGCCGTCTGGCAAAGCTCGCCGGCGCGCCTTTCGTCAAGGTCGAGGCGACGAAGTTTACCGAAGTCGGTTATGTTGGCCGCGACGTCGAACAGATTATCCGTGACCTCGTCGAGGTCGGCATCGGTCTTGTGCGCGAAAAGCGCCGGGCCGAGGTCAAGGCCAAGGCGCACCAGAATGCCGAGGAGCGCGTTCTCGATGCGCTGGTCGGCGCCACGGCCTCGCCGGCCACGCGTGATAGCTTCCGCAAGAAGCTGCGCGCCAACGAGCTGGACGACAAGGAGATCGAGGTCGATGTCGCCGAGACCGGTGCGCCGGGCGGCTTCGAGATTCCGGGCATGCCGGGTGCCAATATCGGCGTGCTCAACCTGTCGGAAATGTTCGGCAAGGCGATGGGCGCCCGCACGAAGAAGGTCAAGACGACCGTCAAGGCTTCCTACGACGTGCTCGTCAACGACGAGTCCGACAAGCTGCTCGACAATGAGCAGATCCAGCGCGAGGCGGTGAGGGCGGTCGAGGACGATGGCATCGTCTTCCTCGACGAGATCGACAAGATCGCGTCGCGTGAAGGCGGCATGGGCGCCGGCGTGTCGCGCGAAGGCGTGCAGCGGGACCTCTTGCCGCTGGTCGAAGGCACGACGGTGGCGACGAAGTATGGACCGGTGAAGACCGATCACATTCTCTTCATCGCCTCGGGTGCGTTCCACGTGTCGAAACCATCAGATCTTCTGCCCGAACTTCAGGGCCGCTTGCCGATCCGCGTCGAGCTGCGGGCTCTGACCAAGGAAGATTTCCGCCGCATCCTGACGGAGACCGAGGCAAGCCTCATCCGCCAGTACAAGGCGCTGCTTGAGACGGAAGAAGTGAAGCTCGACTTCACCGACGATGCCATCGATGCGCTCGCCGGCGTGGCAGTCCAGCTCAACTCGAGCGTCGAGAACATCGGCGCGCGCCGCCTGCAGACGGTGATGGAGCGCGTGCTGGATGAGATCTCGTTCAACGCTCCGGATAGTGCCGGCCAGGCGGTGACGATCGATGCGGAATATGTCCGCAAGCATGTCGGCGATCTCGCTGCCAACACGGATCTGTCGCGCTACATCCTGTAGCTCTAGTCATAGCGGCGAACCTTCGCCGTCAAGCAACTCTGAAGAAGAAAGGCGCCTGTCTCTCGACAGGCGCCTTCATTTTTTCTAACACGGTCGAGCAATCGATTATAGCGGGAGGCATCTTTCCGACATGATCTTGTCGTAGGAGCGGCGCCGCCGGATAGGCGTCTCCACCGTTCACAGGAAGAAGAGATCGTGCGTTTTACCGCCTGCATGCTCGCTATCGCCACGTTTTGCCTGACTGCAGGCCAGACGATGGCGGCCAACGTTGTTCCGCCGGGCAACCGGAATGTCGAACAACCCGGCATCCCGGGCGCATCCGTTCGCCGCACCAAGGCGGGTCGCACCTCGTTCGACGCCAAATTCGACAAAGTGCGGGATCTGCTTGCCAACGACAAGCAGCTGATGGCCAAGATCAAGTCGACATCGCGCGCCTATGGCATCGCCCCGATCCACATGATCGGCGCCATCGTCGGCGAACACACCTACAATGTCGACGCCTACGACCGGCTGCAGTCCTATTACGTCAAGGCCGCCGCCTATGCCGGCAACAGCTTCCAGTTCGGCTATGACGGCGAGACGGTTGCCGAGTTCGTCGCCCGCCCGCAGTTTGCCGACTGCACCGGAAAGAAAAGCTCCTATTCATTGTGGAGCTGCCGCGAGCGGGTCTGGGACAACGAATTCCGCGGCAAGTCCGTCGGCGGCAAGTCTTTCCCGAACAACCGTTTCAGCGCGGTGTTCTTCCAGCCGTTCTTTGCCGGCCAGACCTTCGGTCTCGGCCAGATCAATCCGCTGACGGCCCTGATGCTGACCGATCTCGTCGCCAAGACGTCGGGTTACGAGCGGCTGGACGAGACCAATGCGGCCGGCGTCTATGAAGCGATCATGGATCCGGATGTCTCGCTTGCCTACATGGCCGCCTCGATCCGCCACTCGATCGACGTCTACAAGTCCATTGCCGGCGTCGATATTTCAGAAAATCCCGGCATCACCGCGACGCTCTACAATATTGGCAATCCCGATAGTCGCGCAGCCGCGCTTGCCGCCAGGAACCAGGGCGGGGAGACCCAGTGGCCGGAGGAAAACTATTACGGCTGGCTGGTCAACGACAAGCTTGCGGAGCTCGAACGCCTGCTGTGATTCAACGGAAGCCCTTTCCTTGATTGCGCCGTAAAAACCTGAAATCCTGGCGCAATCGAGAAAGGCAATCACCATGGACATGCGTCCGGAGCCGTTCGAACCACCGGCTCCCACACCCCGGGTCGGCGTGCCGTCCTACCTGAAGATCATCAAGACCGTTCTGCGCAATCCGCTCGAACTCTGGGGCGAGCCGTCCTACACGCTGCCGTGGATCGAGACGAAGTTCATCACCCAGCGCACCCTGATCGTCAACGATCCCGGCCTCATCCGCTACATCCTTGTCGAAAACGTCAGCAATTATGAGATGTCGAAGGTCAGGCGACTGATCCTGCGCCCGATCCTGCGCGACGGTTTGCTGACCGCCGAAGGCGAGATCTGGAAGCGATCGCGGAAAGCCATCGCGCCGGTGTTCACGCCGCGCCACGCCAAGGGATTTGCCGGCCAGATGCTGCGCCGGTCGGAAGAATTCGTCGAGCGCTATGCGCCGGCGAAGCTGAAACCGTTCACCACCAATGTCGCCAGCGATATGACCGAGCTGACCTTCGATATCCTGGCGGAAACGCTGTTTTCCGGCGAGGTCGCCGTCGAAAGGGAGGGCTTCGTCCAGAGTGTCGAAGAACTTCTGCACCGTATGGGCCGCGTCGATCCGATGGACATACTGCTAGCGCCCGAATGGGTGCCGCGATTGACCCGCATCGGCGGCAAGAAGGTGATGAACCGCTTCCGTACCATCGTTTCGGAAACGATGGCATTGAGGCGAAAGCGCATGGCGACGGATCCGGCCGGCACGCCCAATGATTTCCTCACCTTGCTTCTGCAGACTGAGGGCGCAAACGGTCTTTCGACCGCCGAGATCGAGGATAACATTCTCACCTTCATCGGTGCCGGCCATGAGACCACCGCCCGGGCACTCGCCTGGACACTCTATTGCATCGCCAACACGCCAGCTTTCCGCGAGAAGATGGAGGCGGAAATCGACAGCGTGATGAAGAGCGGTGCCGAACCGGTCGAGTGGCTGACCCTGATGCCGCATGTGCTGGCCGCCTTCGAGGAGGCGATGCGGCTCTATCCGCCGGCGCCGTCGATCAATCGCGCTGCCATCGAGGAGGACGAGTGGACGTCGCCGACCGGCGAGCGCGTGAAGATACCCAAGGGCATCGCCGTTCTTGTGATGCCGTGGACGCTGCATCGCCACGTTCTCTACTGGGATCGGCCACGCGCTTTCATGCCCGAGCGCTTCCTGCCGGAAAACCGCGAGAAGCTGCACCGCTTCCAGTATCTGCCGTTCGGTGCCGGGCCGCGCATCTGCATCGGCGCGACCTTCGCGCTGCAGGAGGCAGTCATCGCGCTAGCCGTGCTGATGCACAGCTTCCGCTTCGACGTCACCGACGAGACGAAACCCTGGCCGGTGCAGCGGTTGACTACTCAACCGCGGGGCGGCTTGCCGATGCGGGTTTCGGCTCGCTGAAGGTCTTGCCGGGAATGGGCGATTGCACGCCGCGCACCGGTGAATCCGCCGGCATCGGCTGTGGTAACTGCTTCGATGGTTTCTTGATCGTCTTGATCGCCGCGCAGGTCGCGTCCCCGACATTGTCGCAGGGCTTGTAGACGACAATCTCGCTGCCGGCGCCGTCGTCCCACACCGCCTGGATCGTCAGCGTCCTGGCTTCATTGGCGGCAAGCGAGATGTAGACATATTCGGCGGTTTCGTCTGCGGGCAGGTTGAAGGGGATCTGCGGATTGCATTTCGCCAGAGGGAAGCGCCTGTCGAGCGCGTCCGAATTGATCGAGTAGCGGATTTCCGATAGCCGGCAATGCATCGTCTGCAAAGCGGTAAAATAGATCAGCTGTCGGTCGTCGTAATTGCGAAACTGGATCCAGCCGGTCTGCTTGTTGGCGTCGAGCATCGCCTTGTAGATCGAGACATCGGGCAATTGAGGTTTGTATTCCTCTTCCTCGGCGTCCTGCGCACCACCCGGCTGGGCAAACAGCAGCCCGGCGGCAAGAATGCCGGCAATGGCCGAACCCCTGGAAAATCTCATGCCGCTCTCCCGTTCGTGTCGTGTCGCACCGGTGACCGCGAATGTCCTCGACACGATGGCCTTCTCATCCGATATGTCATATCACCGGATCGATCCCCAATGAACCCGGGGCTGCCCCGACCGAAACACTGGACTGGTTCGAAGTGACGTCCCATTTTCTTCTCGGCATCGATACCGGCGGAACCTACACCGACGCGGTCCTCTTCAGCGAAACGGCGGGTGTGGTCGCCAAGGCAAAGGCGCTGACCACGCGCCACGATCTGGCGGTCGGCATTGCCGGCGCGGTCGAGCAGGTGTTGCAGAAGGCGGATGTTCCGGCCTCCGCCATCAGCCTCGTGTCCCTGTCGACCACGCTTGCCACCAACGCGCTGGTCGAGGGCCAGGGCGGCAGGGCCGGCCTGGTCATGATCGGTTTTGGCCCCGAGGATCTGAAGCGCGACGGGCTGCAGGATGCGCTCGGCTCGGATCCAGTGATCTTCCTGCCGGGTGGGCATAATGTTCATGGCGGCGAAACGCCGCTCGACATGACCGCGCTGGACGAAGCCCTGCCTGTCCTGGCCGATCAGGTATCCTCCTTCGCGATCGCCGGCTATTTCGCCGTGCGCAATCCTGCCCACGAGCAGCGCGTGCGCGACCGCATTCGTGAAGTCTCGCATCTGCCCGTCACCTGCAGCCATGAGCTTTCGTCCAAGCTCGGCGGTCCGCGCCGGGCGCTGACGACGCTTTTGAATGCCCGTCTCGTCTCGATGATCGATCGCCTGATCGGTTCCTGCGAGGGGTTTCTGAAATCCCGCGGCATCGACGTGCCCATGATGGTGGTGCGCGGCGACGGCGCCCTGATCTCGGCCGAGGAGGCAAGGCTCCGGCCGATCGAGACGATTCTGTCCGGACCCGCGGCGAGCCTTGTCGGCGCGCGGCACCTGACCGGTCTCGACAATGCCGTCGTCTCGGATATCGGGGGAACGACCACCGATGTCGCGGTGCTCGACCGCGGTCGGCCGCGGCTCGATGCCGAAGGCGCTGTTGTCGGCGGTTTCCGCACCATGGTCGAGGCGGTGGCGATGCGGACCTATGGCCTTGGCGGCGATTCGGAGGTTCGCATCAACGATCGCGGGCTGAAGGCGAAGATCGATCTTGGTCCCAGGCGGCTGATGCCGCTCAGCCTTGCCGCCGCGCTGCATGGCGATGCGGTGCTGTCCGTTCTGGAAAAGCAGCTGCGGGCGCAGCATGCCGGCCGCAACAACGGCCGTCTGGCCGTTCGCACCGGCCTGCCCGATCATCTGGCGAGCGGCCTGCAGCCGCAGGAGCAGGCGCTCTATGAGCGCATCGGTGCCGTGCCGATCTCGCTCGAAAACCTTTTGACCTCCACGCCGCAGCGGGCAACACTCGATCGGCTGGTGGCGCGTGGCCTGGTGCATATCTGCGGGCTGACGCCTTCCGACGCCATGCATGTGCTCGGCCGGCAATCGCAATGGAGCGCTGACGCTGCCCGTCTCGGCATCGAGCTTGCAGCGCGTACCCGCGATGGCTCCGGCCAGCCGATCGCTGCGTCTGCCGAGGCGATGGCAGAGATGATCGTCGACCGCGTCACGCGCCAATCCTCCGAAGTCATCCTGCAGGCCTGTCTCGGCGAAGACGGCGCGGGCGCCATCGATCCGGCGGTATCGCAGGCGGTCGATCGCGCGCTCAAGCGCGCTCCAGGCATCGTCCGGTTTTCGCTCGGTCTCGATCGCCCGCTCGTCGGCCTGGGCGCTTCGGCGCCGGTCTATTACCCCGCCATTGCCGATATGCTCGGCACCGAGCCGGCAATCCCCAACGAAGCCGATGTCGCCAATGCCGTCGGCGCGGTCGTCGGCCAGGTCAGGGCGTCCGTCACCGTGTTCGTCACCATGCCGGAAGAGGGCATCTTCATCGTCAACGGGGCAGGAGCGAGCGAGCGCTTCCTCGATCAGAACCGGGCCTTTTCAGCGGCGCGCCGTCGTGCCGAGACGATGGCGCTTGAGGCAGCCCGCACCAACGGTGCCGACGAGCCGGTCTCGATGCTGCGCGAAGAAATCGATGCCCCCGAAGTCGAAGGAAGCCGCAAGCTGATCGAGGCCCGCTTCATCGCCCAGGCCAGCGGCAGGCCACGTATCGCCCATGGGTGATCTTTTCCATTTTGGAAACAATTCTTCGCATCCTTGCTGAATTGACAGGGAATGAATTGATGAGAAACTGCCGGCCTTTCACGCGCGCGAGTGGCCTGTTTCAAGGAGTAAGATAATGGACCGCATTGAGAAGTTTGGATTGAAGATCGATGCAGGTCTGCATGGCTTTCTGGTGAACGAGGCGATGCCCGGCACCGGCGTCGATGCCGAACGGTTCTTTGCCGCCCTGTCGGAGATCGTCCATGATCTCGCGCCGAAGAACCGCGCCTTGCTCGCCAAGCGCGACGACCTGCAGGCGAAGATTGACGCCTGGTATCGCGACAATGGTGCGCCGAACGACCTTGAAGCCTACCAGGGCTTTCTGAAGGAGATCGGCTATCTCTTGGCCGAAGGTCCCGAGTTCTCGGTCTCGACCGGCAATGTCGATCCGGAGATCGCGACCATTGCCGGCCCGCAGCTGGTCGTTCCCGTGATGAATGCCCGCTATGCGCTCAACGCTGCCAATGCGCGCTGGGGCTCGCTCTATGACGCGCTCTACGGCACCGACGCGATTTCCGACGATGGCGGCGCTGAAAAGGGACGCGGTTACAATCCCAAGCGCGGCGCCAAGGTTATCGCCTGGGCACGCGACTTCCTCGACGCCAGCGCGCCGCTCCAAAGCGGCAGCTGGAAGGATGTTTCATCGCTGACAGTCGCTTCCGGAGGCCTCTCGGTCACGCTTGCGGGCGACGCCGAGACCACGCTTCGCAATCCCGCGCAGTTTGCCGGCTATGACGGTTCGGACGACGCGCCGTCGCAGGTTGTTCTCCGGCACAACAATCTGCATGCCGTCGTCGTTCTCGATGCCACGACGCCGATCGGCAAGGATGATCCGGCCCATATTTCCGACGTCATTCTCGAATCGGCGATCACCACCATCATGGACTGCGAAGATTCGGTCGCCGCCGTCGATGCCGAAGATAAGGTGGTCGTCTACCGCAACTGGCTCGGCCTGATGAAGGGCGATCTCGAGGAAGAAGTCGTCAAGGGCGGCCGCAGCTTCACGCGCCGGCTCAATGCCGATCGCACCTACACGGCACCCGGCGGTGGCACGCTGTCGCTTCCGGGCCGCTCGCTGATGTTGGTGCGCAATGTCGGCCACCTCATGACGAATCCGGCTATCCTTGATCGCGACGGCAATGAAGTGCCGGAAGGCATCATGGATGCCATGGCAACCGCGCTGATCGCGCTGCACGATATCGGCGACGGTGGCCGCCGCATGAACTCCCGCGAAGGCTCGATGTATGTCGTCAAGCCGAAGATGCACGGGCCGGAAGAAGTCGCCTTTGCCTGCGAGATTTTTTCGCGCGTCGAGACGGCGCTCGGCATGCCGGCCAATACCATGAAGATGGGCATCATGGACGAGGAGCGCCGCACCACGGTCAACCTCAAGGAATGCATCCGTGCGGCGCGCGAACGCGTCGTCTTCATCAACACCGGCTTCCTCGATCGCACCGGCGACGAGATCCATACCTCGATGGAAGCAGGCCCGATGATCCGCAAGGGCGATATGAAACAGGCGGCATGGATCGCGGCTTACGAAAACTGGAACGTCGACATTGGTCTCGAATGCGGCCTTTCCGGTCACGCGCAGATCGGCAAGGGCATGTGGGCCATGCCCGACCTGATGGCGGCGATGCTGGAGCAGAAGATCGCTCACCCGAAGGCTGGCGCCAACACCGCATGGGTTCCGTCGCCGACGGCTGCCACCCTGCATGCCACCCACTACCACCGGGTCAACGTTGCCGACGTTCAGGCTGGTCTGAAGAGCCGGGCACGGGCCAAGCTCGGCGATATCCTCTCGGTTCCGGTTGCGACGCGTCCAAACTGGACGCCGGAGGAAATCCAGCGCGAGCTCGACAACAATGCGCAGGGCATCCTCGGTTACGTCGTGCGCTGGGTCGACCAGGGCGTCGGTTGCTCCAAGGTGCCCGATATCAACAATGTCGGCCTGATGGAGGATCGTGCCACACTGCGCATTTCCGCCCAGCACATGGCCAACTGGCTGCACCATGGGGTGGTCACCGAAGCACAGGTCGCCGAGACGATGAAGCGCATGGCCGCGATCGTCGACGGCCAGAACGCCGATGATCCGCAATATGTCGCGATGGCCGGCAACTTCGATGGCTCGATCGCCTTCCAGGCTGCGCTCGAGCTTGTCCTCGAGGGGCGCCAACAGCCGAACGGTTACACCGAACCGGTCCTGCACCGCCGTCGCCGCGAGCTGAAAGCCAAACTGGCGGCCTGATCGGGCCGCCAGCTGAATTCATCGAGGCTGGGTCAGAACTCGGCCCAGCCTTCGGTGGCCAACGCCGTGTTTCCTTGCACCAGTGGTGCAGCAGGTCGTCTTACGGCCGGGCGGGCGTTGCTGCCAGCGTATTGATGGGCGCTGACGGCGCGCGGCGCGGTTCTGCGCGCTCCCGATTGGGGCGAGGCGCTGGTTTCGCCGGACAGTTGGAACCTGTCGATCAGGGCTCGAAGGTTGCTGCCCTCCTGGGCAAGCGTCGCCGAAGCGGCATTTGCCTCCTCGACCATGGCGGCGTTGCGCTGCGTCACCTGGTCCATCTGGTTGACGGCCGTGTTGACCTCGGCCAACCCGACGGATTGTTCCCGCGCCGATGTGGCGATGGCCGCCATATGCTCGTTGATGGTGATGACATGCGCCTCGATGGTCTTCAGGGCCTCGCCGGTATCGCGCACCAGTCGCACGCCGCTTTCGACCTCCGAGCTGGAGCTGCGAATCAGTTCCTTGATTTCCTTGGCGGCTTTTGCCGAGCGCTGTGCCAGCTCGCGCACTTCCTGTGCCACGACCGCAAAGCCCTTGCCGGCTTCACCCGCCCGTGCTGCCTCGACCCCGGCATTCAGCGCCAGCAGGTTGGTCTGGAAGGCGATTTCGTCGATCACGCCGATGATGCTGGAAATCTGGCTGGATGATTCTTCGATCCGCCGCATCGCCTCGACGGCATTTGCCACGACGACGGCAGATTGCGTCGCGCTGGTCTTTGCTTCGCCTGCCACATCGCGGGCTTCCTCCGTCCGGCGTGAGGAGTTGCTGACATTGGCGGTGATCTGGTCGAGTGCCGCGGCCGTTTCCTCCAGGGATGCCGCCTGCTGCTCCGTGCGTTTTGACAGGTCATCGGCGCTCTGGCTGATTTCGCGGGTGCCCAGGCCGATGTTGCCGGCGCTGTCGGCAACTGCAAGCATGGCATCGTTGAGCTGGCCGGCAGCCTTGTTGAGGTCGTGACGCAATTGCTCGAACTCGGCGGAGAACGGCTCGTCCAACCGGACGGCAAGATCGCCGTCAGCCAGCCGCTGCAAGCCTGTTGCAAGACCTGATGTTGCCTGGACCAGCCTCTGCTGAGCGGCCCGTTCGGCCTCCGCCTGCATTCTCGTGCGTTCGGCTTCGCCGTTGCGGCGGCTTTCCTCGGCTTCCGCCTGCAGGCGAAGGTTGGATCGGGCGGCTTCCCGGAACGATTGGATGGCGCGGGCCATCTCGGCGATCTCGTCCTTGCCGGTCACCGCAGTGCCGTCATCGTCGAGATGGCCGTCGATGAGTTTGCGCATCGCGCCGATCTGTCGGCCGAGTGGGCCGATCACGCCACGCGAAACAACCAGATACGTTCCGGCGGCCAGCACGAGGACGAGCAGGATGATACCGATGCTGAGCACCTGCACGGTTTCGAACTCACGATGCTGTGCCTGAAAGACCTCATCCGACAAGTGAACTTGCAGATCGGAAATCTCCGAAATGGTCTCGGTCAACGGATCGATGGTTTCGTAGAGCGCCGTCCGAACGAAGCTGTCGAGTGCCGCCGAATCACCCTCGGACAGGATCTTGGTCAGCGTCGCGATCGAATCCATCGCGATCACCATCTGCTGCTTGGCGTTCTCGACAAGCTTATGTTCTTCTGGCGTCATCGAGGTCGAGACATAGGCGTCCCAGTTGGCCGTTATCACCTGACGCGCATTGTTGACCGATGCGAGGCCCGTCTCCATCGTCTCGTTTCCATTGCGCACCTTGTGCGCCGCATCGACGATGGAAACGGCAAAAGCGTCCGATGTCGCCTTTAGATTCTTCAGCGGCACGATGCGGTCGGCATAGACCGCATCCATCGTTTCGCTGTTTTCGGCGAGCGCATGCTGGCTGTAGACGGCAATGCCGATCGCGATGAGTGACAACAGTGCGATCGCACTGAGGAGCTTGGTCTTGATCAGCATGTCCGGTCCCTTTGGTTAGGCGTCTATCGGCCACACTTTTTAGTTAATTAGATAATGCTTGCTTAATAACGTGCTGAAATTTCGGTCTTATTGCGCGCTTTTTGAACAAATCGTCGCGGCGGATTCAGATGTCGGCCACCCTGATTTGAGGTGTCTGAAGCAGAGCAACTCTGCGTATCAACAACGACGGAATATCGTCGGGGATATGTGGCCAACAAAAAAAGCCGCCGAGGATCCCGGCGGCTCTGATCGCATGATTCAGGTTGCGTTTTACTGCTGGACGACCACGCGTGCGTTCTTGCCCGGACGGACCCGCGAATAGAGATCGATGATGTCCTGGTTCATCAGGCGGATGCAGCCGGACGATGCGGCCGTGCCGATCGACGACCACTCCGGCGTGCCATGCAGGCGGAACAGCGTGTCCTTGCCCTGGTCGTTGAAGAGATAGAGGGCGCGCGCGCCGAGCGGGTTCTTCAGGCCCGGGCCCATGCCTGCCTCGACATACTTCGCCACTTCCGGCTTGCGCTCCGCCATTTCCTTCGGCGGATGCCACATCGGCCATTCCTGCTTCCAGGCGATATAGGCTTCGCCTTCCCATGCGAAACCGGCCTTGCCGACGCCGATGCCGTAGCGCACGGCCTTGCCGCCGGGCAGCACGTAGTAGAGGAAACGGTTCGGCGTGTTCACGACGATCGTGCCGGGGCGCTCGCTCGTCGAATAGTCGACGATCTGGCGATGGAAACGATTTTCGACCCTGTTGATCGGAACGGCAGGGAGCGCATAGCCGTGATCCTCAACTGCGCCATAATCACCCGAAAAGATCTGATTCGAAGCGACTTGCACCGCAGCGGGAGCAGGCTCACCGCTAGCCGTCTCGGACTTGGTCGAAGTTGTCGAGCAGCCGGCCATGGCGAGTGTCGCCGCCAGGCTGCACAGGAAGAAGGCATTGCGGAAGCGCATAGGAGTCTCTTAAATAAGAAGCGAAGAAAAACTGGGTCGGCCCGACCATCAGTGGCTACGGTTATTTTCGATTAGTTGCTGCTATGCAAGGGATTGCGCGGCAACAAGGCGGCGGGAAAGTGTAAATTCCGTGACGCTGGCTTTTTTGCAACAAAAGCGGTGACGCACGAGAGTCTAGACGAATGACAATTCTCTCTATCCATGGCGACAACCCTCTCGTCGACGGTCGGCAATCGAATCGCGCGCTCCTGGTGCGCCGCGGAGTCCAGCGACTTTTCGCCGAACTTCGGCACTCGGTGCTGCCGGAGCTCACGCTCGCCAGCGGCCGTCGCGCCGATCTCATCTCTTTGTCGGTAAAGGGCGAAATCTGGATTGTCGAGATCAAGACGTCGATCGAGGATTTTCGGGTGGATCGCAAATGGCCGGATTATCGGCAGCACTGCGACCGACTGTTCTTCGCCACCCATGGCGACGTTCCACTCGATATCTTCCCGGAGGATTGCGGCCTGCTGCTTTCGGATGGTTATGATGGGCACATCATCCGTGACGCACCGGAACATCGGCTGGCGCCGGCCACCCGAAAATCGGTGCTGCAGCTTTTTGCCCGCACCGCCGCGCAACGGCTGATGCTGGCGGAGTGGGCTGCCGAGCGCAATGGCGAACTCGGCAACTCCATACGCGATATCGTATCCGGCTCCCGCGACGGGACCGTCGAAGGCTGATTATTTTGGCGCGCGTTTCGCGAGGATACGCTGCAGGGTCCGGCGGTGCATGTTGAGCCGGCGTGCCGTTTCCGACACGTTGCGCTCGCACATCTCGTAGACGCGCTGAATGTGCTCCCACCGCACACGGTCGGCGGACATCGGGTTTTCCGGCGGCTCCACCCGTTCGCCCTGTCGCTGCACCAGTGCAGCGAAGATGTCGTCGGCGTCGGCCGGCTTGGCAAGGTAATCGACCGCCCCGAGCTTCACGGCATTCACGGCCGTTGCGATGTTACCGTAGCCGGTCAGCATGATCATGCGGGTGTCGTCGCGGCGGCTGCGGATCGCCTCGATCACGTCGAGGCCGCTGCCGTCGCCGAGCCTCAGATCGATGACCGCATATTTCGGCGGGTTGCCCTTTGCCTTGGCGATGCCTTCTGCAACGGACTCGGCGATATCGACGGTGAAGCCGCGCGCTTCCATGGCGCGGGCGAGGCGTCGAAGGAACGGGGCGTCATCGTCGACGAGCAGCAACGTTCTGTCCGGTCCGATCAGTTCGGCGTCCTGGGCATGCGTGCTGGGCGATGCTGTCGATTTTTCGGTCATTCTCGCAATCCTTGGGCGAAAATCGGGACGTTTTCACCGAGATTATAGGTTTCCTGTCATGCGGTTCAATAAACTGCCAAACGTCATTTCGCCAGTTTCGTATCCATCAGTGCACGCGGCCATTCGACGCTGACCTTGGCGCCGGGTCGATCTGCGCCGCCGTTCTCGAAGCGCAGCCTTGCGCCGGAGCGCTCCAGCAGCGTCTTGGCGATAAACAGGCCAAGCCCGAGGCCACCGGCGCTGTCGTCCTTCTGTCGCCGCGTGACATAGGGTTCGCCGATGCGCATCAGAATATCGGGGGCAAATCCGTCGCCGTCATCCGCGATCGTCACTTTGACATGTTCGGCCGTGTGCTCGACCGTAACCGTCACCTGCTTCTTGGCATAGTCGACCGCATTTTCGAGCAGATTGCCGAGGCCGTAGAGAATGCCGGCATTGCGGTTGCCGACCGGCTCGGATGCCTTGTCGCCCTTTTCGACCAGATTGATGTGAATGCCGAACTCGCGGTGCGGCGCCATCACTTCTTCCACCAGCGAGGAGAGCGGCAGGAGCCGCATATGCTCTTCGCTCTCGGAGGACAGCGTCGTCAGCCGCTTGAGAATGTCGCGGCATCGCTCGCTCTGGCTGCGCAAGAGGTGCACGTCCTCGCCGAAGCGCGGATCGTCGCCGAGTTCGCGCTCCATTTCCTTGGCGACAACGCTGATCGTGGCAAGCGGAGTGCCGAGTTCATGGGCGGCGGCGGCGGCCAGGCCGTCGAGCTGCGAAAGGTGCTTTTCACGCTGCAGCACCAGTTCGGTTGCCGTCAGCGCCTCCGACAGTTCGCTGGCTTCGAGCGAGACGCGATAGGTGTAGAAGGCGGCAAAGGCCGTCATGGACACGATCGCAAACCAGATGCCAGCCGTCAGCACCCGCGGCATCAACAGGAGCGTGCCGGGATACCAGGGCAGCGGGAAGGGGGAGAAGGCAAGGGCCGTGACGCCGATCACCGCAAGGCCGGCAAGAACGATGCTGTGCGGCTTCGGCTGAGAGGCCGAGGAAATGATGACGGGCACGCACAGCAGCGGCGCAAACGGATTGGCAAGTCCGCCGGTGATGAACAGCAGGCCGGTCAATTGCGCCAGGTCGAGCCCGAGGAGCGCGAAGGCGGCCGGTGGCCGCAGCCGGTGCGTCGGCGGAAAGCGCAGCGTGAGATAGGTATTGACCAGGGCCAGCGTGGCAATCAGCACCAGGCACAAGAGCAAGGGCAGGGGAAACTGCAGCCACAACGTGGTGATGATGACGGCGATCGACTGGCCGCCGACCGCAAGCCAGCGAAGGCGGATGAGCGTCTGCAGCCGCAGGCTTCTGTTGGAGGTCGGATCGTTGTGTTCCATCGCCACTGCCGTCATGCCTGCCCTTGTTCCCATTACAGCGCCGCGCGTCAAATCCGACGCGCAAGGGACGCTGGCTTTAAACCTGCTACAAAGTTTCTTCTCAAATCGATTCCGATTTAAGGAATCATACAGTCGTCCTTCAGAGGCGCTGCCTCATGTACCACGCGGTTTTGCCCGTGTCGTCGGCGCGGCTTCCGCCGGGTTTTCCGGCCATGGGTGCTTGGGATAGCGCCCGCGCATGTCGGCGCGGACATCGCGCCACGACCCCGCCCAGAAACCCGGCAGGTCACGCGTGGTCTGGATCGGCTGTCGGCCGGGCGAGATCAGTTCGAGCAGCAGCGGCAACCGGCCGTCGCCGATGGCAGGATGTTTCTTCAGCCCGAACAGTTCCTGCACCCGGATGGAGAGAAGCGGCTCGTCGCCGTCATAGTGGATCGGATGCCGTTGTCCCGTCGGCGCCTCGAAGTGCGTCGGCGCCAGTTTTGCCAGCTCCCGTTGCCGGTCGTGCGGTATTAGTGACAGCAATCCTTCGGACAGTGCGCCAGACTTGATGTCGGCGATGGCGGTGATGCCATGCTGAAACGGAACGAACCAGTCCTCGAGGCTTAGCAGCAGGGCTTCGTCGGAAACTTCCGGCCACGGTTCGCCGATCGAGCGGTGGAGGAAGCCGATGCGATCGCGCAGCTGCATCGCCTCCTTGGAAAACGGCAGGATCGCCAGCCCGAGCTGGCGCACACCGTCGGCAAGCGCCCGTGCCGCACTTTCGCCGGTCGGCCTTGGCAGCGGCGCCTCCTCGAAGATGATGGCGCCGAGCCGCGTGACGCGCCGCGCTCGCACCTGGCGGCTCGCCCGGTCGAAAACGCTTTGCTCCTCGCGCACGATCGCTTCGGGCATATGCGCCTCGACGTGGGCGCGTGAAAGTTCGGCTGCCGCCAGCACGCGCTGGCCGCCGGCACGACCCGTCAAGTCGGCGATCACAAGCATGTTGGCCGCGGCGAGGCGTTCGGTCTCGGCGATTTCGGCGCCGCGGCCGTTGGCCATCACGAACCGCCCGCGTCCTCCGCGCTGCAGCGCGATGCGATCCGGGAAGGCATGCATCAGCAGCGCTCCGGGCTGGATCGGTTCGTTTGATCTCGGCCCGCCCTTGAGCTCGGCTGCCATGCGGCGGGCAAGGTTGCGCGAGGCCTCGGCGCGCTCGCCGCGCTCCTGGCGAAAGCGCCGCAGCCGGTCTTCCAGATCGATGGCGTTGCCGCCGAGTCCCTGTTCGGTCAGCATGACCGCCAGCAGGCAGGCGGCCTCGCCCTGGCCTTCTTCGGCTGCCGAAACAGCCATCGCCGCAAGGCGCGGGGGTAGCGCCAGATCCCGGATCTTGCGCCCCCTCGGTGTTAGCGCGCCGGCGCCGTCGAGCGCGCCAAGCTCGCCCAGCAGCTTTCGGGCTTCGGCAAGGGTGGTTTCGGGTGGCGGGTCGATGAAGGCCAGGGCTTCGGGATCGCTGACACCCCAGTGGGCCATATCGAGCAGCAGCCCGGAGAGGTCGCTGGCCAGGATCTGTGGCGGGGTAAAGGCGGCAAGGGCCGCGGTCTGGCCGGCATGCCAGAGACGGATCGCGACACCCGGCTCCGTTCGCCCGGCGCGGCCGGCGCGCTGGTCGGCCGACGCGCGCGAGACGCGCACGGTCTCGAGTCGGGTGATGCCGGTCGAGGCTTCGAACACCGGCAGTCTCTGCAAGCCGCTGTCGATGACGATCCGCACGCCATCGATGGTGATCGAGGTCTCGGCGATCGAGGTGGCAAGAACGATCTTGCGCGTGCCCTTCGGCGCCGGCCGGATCGCTGCGTCCTGCTCCTTCTGGGTCAGGTTTCCGTAGAGCGGAACGACAGTGGTCTCGGGGCCAAACCGGTCGGCAAGCCGTGCCGCTGTGCGGGTGATTTCGGCCTGTCCCGGAAGAAAGGCGAGGATCGATCCTTCTTCGCTGCGATGCGCCTCGACGATGGCGCGCACGACCGCGTCCTCGACGCTCTCGCCGCCGCGGTCCTGGTTGCGGATGTCGATCGGAAAGCTGCGCCCCTGGCTTTCGATGACGGCGGCATCGCCGAGCAATTTTGACACGCGGGCGACGTCGAGCGTCGCCGACATGACGATGATCCGGAGATCGTCGCGCAAGGCCGACTGAACGTCGAGCGCCAGCGCCAGCCCAAAATCGGCATCCAATGACCGTTCGTGAAATTCGTCGAACAGCACGGCGGAGACGCCGGCGAGCTCCGGATCGTCGAGGATCATGCGGGCAAAGACCCCTTCGGTCACCACTTCGATCCGGGTCTTTGCCGATATCCGGTTGTCGAGCCGCATGCGGTAGCCGACGGTTTCTCCCACCTTCTCGCCGAGCAACTCCGCCATGCGGCCGGCAGCTGCCCGGGCGGCGAGCCGCCGGGGTTCGAGCAGGATGATCTTGCCGCCCTTCAGCCACGGCTGGTCGAGCAGGAACAGCGGGACGAGCGTCGTCTTTCCGGCGCCGGGCGGTGCCGAAAGCACGGCGGAGCGGGCCCTATCGAGAGCCTCGGCGATTTGGGGCAGAACCTCGCGCACCGGCAAGGCAGGGAGAGTAAGCGTCACGATTGCGTCTCCGCTCCGATATGAATGAGCGCACCACCGGCGGCATCCGCGTCCGCCAGGTCATGTGTCACGAGGATTGTCGGCAGGCCAGCCGAGCGCGCCTTGGCAAAGACCAGTTCGCGCGCCTGCTGGCGCAGGGCCATGTCGAGTTTGGAGAAGGGCTCGTCGAGCAGCAGCAGGCGCGGCTCGGAGAGAAGCACGCGCTGGAGGGCGACGCGCGCCTTTTGCCCGCCCGACAACGTCTCCGGATCGCGGTCGAAGAAGCCTCCAAGACCAACTTCATCGAGCGCCTCTTCGGCCAGTCGGCGCCTGGTATCTCGGCCCTTGATCGCCTCGGGGATGGCAAAGACGATGTTGCCGCCGACCGAAAGATGCGGAAACAAGAGCGGATCCTGGAAGAGAATGCCGGCATGGCGCCGTTGCGGCGGCAGGCCGATCAGATCCTCCTGTCCGAGCCGAACCGCACCGTTGGCGACAAAGGCAGGATCGAGGAAGCCGCCGATATAGGCAAGCAGCGCCGACTTGCCGGCGCCTGACGGCCCCATGATCGTCAGCACGTCGCCGGGCATCACCATCGCTGAAACGGAAAGCAGCAGCTGGCCCGCGAGCCGGATGGTCACATCGCACAGAGTGAGAGCCATCGTCTTGCCCGGTGTTTGCATTCAAATCCTCATTGCCCGTCGGTGGCGGAATAGCAATTGCGGCACCAGCGATGCAACGAGAAAACCGAGGAACGGCAACAGCGCCTGCAGCAGCGCATAGACGCCGATGATGCGCCGATCGCCGCCTGATGAAAGCGCCACGGCTTCGGTGGTGATCGTCGTCACCCGGCCGGCGCCGATCAGCACAGTCGGCAGATAAAGACTGATGGAGACTGCAAAGCCGACGGCAAAGGCGGTGAGACAAGCGCGGAGCAGCATCGGCAGCCGGATGGTGACGAGGATCGCCAGCGGTGACTTGCCCAGCCCGGACGCAATTTGTTCGTAACGCCGGTCGAGCGCCCGCCAGGGCGGCCCAAGTGACAAGAGCACATAGGGTAGAACGAAAACCAGATGCACCGCGGCGACGGTGGCAACCGACGGCGAAAGGCCCACTGCCACCGACAGGACCTGCAATCCGAACACGAAGGCGATCTCCGGAACCAGCAACGGCAGAAAGACGGGGAGCCAACGATCGGCTGAGCGGTGCGCGCTCCGCGATAACAGCCCGATGGCGATCGCAAGGGCGACGAGCGAAGACAGGAGAGCGATGGTGATGGTGGTTGCCAGAGGTGCGGCAAGCGCCCCAAGCGCGCGGTCCCAGGTTCTGAACGTGAGGCTTGTGGGCAGACGATCGGGAAAGGGCCAAAGGCCTGCGACCGACCACAGTGCCAGCAGTCCGAGACCGATGAAGATGAACGCGGCGGACACGGCCATCACTGACGCTGCGGCCAGGCGAAGAAACCCGTCGCCGACAAGTCGTTTTCCCGAAGAACTCAGGCGTCGATGACAAATACGCCCAAGCCGTTCGACGCCGAGCCAGATCGCGATCGCGAGCAGGCCGAGCGCAAGCTGCAGCACGGCGCCGGCCGACGCGAGGAAACGGGTGCCGACGTCGTCGTCGGCGAGCCACCGGGCGATACGCACCGGCAAGGTCGGCGGCAATTGCGGCCCGAGGATCATCGCGACGTCGACCACCGAGGTCGCGTAGACCAGCACCGCAAAAACCGGCAGCCGGACCTGCCGGTAGAGCAGCGGCCAGAGCGCGATGGCAAAGCCCGACACCCTGTTATAGCCGAGCGCCGTCATCAAGCGCCGCGCATTCGCGACCGGCAACTGCGGCAACGCGGCCAGCATCACCAGCAACAGAAAGGGGATCTCCTTGGCGATAAGGCCTGACATCATCGACAGCCCGAGCGGATCGTTGGGGATGAGCCAGTCAGGCGGGCGGGTGAAGCCGGTGAGTTCGGGAGAGATGATCCGAAGCAGAAAGCCGGACGGCGCGATCAGGAAGGCGATCGCAAAGGCCGATGCGGCATGCGGCACGGCGAGCAGCGGCGACAGCAGGTGCTGGATGAAGGCGAAGGACCGCGTACCGGCAAAACCGGCGACGAAGGTCGCGACCACAACGAGGGCGACAAACGTGCTGGTCAGCCCTGCCGAAAGACTGATGAGCGCCGAGCGCAGGATATGCGGTTGGTCGGCAAGCGCCTCGAAGTGCCGAAATGTCACCTGGGTCCCACCGAGTGCCGGCAGGTAGCCGAAGGCCGGAAGCAGGGTGCCGGCGAGCCCGGCCAGCACCGGCAGGCATAACATCACGGTAAGGCCGGTGCCGATGCGTGGATGCAAGGCGGTTCTCACAGGGATGCCCGTCGGTAGCGCCGGCGCGCGCCGTCAATTGGCGGCGCCATAGCGGCGGATCCATTCGGCTTCGATCCGGGTCATCCAGTCGGGATGCGGTTCGTCAAGGGTCGGGCCGAGCCGATCCGGCGGCAGCGTTGCGACGCCGAGATCGAGCGCGGCGAAGGCCGCACGGTCCGCATCCGACAGCTTCGACATCGCCAGCACGGTCGGGTCCCCCCAGAACTGCGCATCCTGCTTGCGCAACTGCGCTTCGGGGGAGAGCAGGAAATCTGCAAGCAGCAGCGCGCCCGCCTTTGCATTGGCATTATAGGGAATGGCGACGAAATGGGTGTTGCCGAGCGTTCCGCCGGAAAAGACGAAGGAGCGCACGCTCTCCGGCAGTTCACCATTGGCGATCGCCGCCGAAGCTTCCGCCGGATTGAAGGCGAAGATGATGTCGAGTTCCCCATCCGCCAGCTTCTGCTTCATGTCGGGATAGTTCTGCGGATAGGCTTTTCCCTTGCGCCATAGATTGGGTGTCAACTGGTCGAGATAGGCAAAGAGCGGCGCCACATCCTGTTGAAACGTTGTTTCATTGACCGGCTTCTGCAGCTTGCTCCTGTCTGCGACGAGCTCGATCAACACCTGCTTTAGAAAAGATGAACCAATGAAATCCGGCGGCTGCGGATAGGAGAAGCGCCCGGGATGGGTCTGTGCCCAATCGAGCAGGTCGTTTGCCGATGTGGGCAGTTGCTCGGTCGGCGTGCGGGCCTTGTCGTAGAAGAAGACCAGCTTGGCGCCGCCCCACGGGCTTTCGAGCCCCTCGGTCGGCACGGTGAAATCGGTCAGGATCGTCGACTTCGTCTCGTGGTCGACATAGACCCAGCTTGGAAGTCGGGTTGCCCAACCAGGGGTGAGGAGCAAGCCTTGCCGCCTCATGGCGGCAAAGTTCTCGCCATTGATCCAGATGAGATCGACGCTGCCGCCGGCATTCTTGCCCGCGGATTTCTCGGCAAGCACGCTGGCCACCGCCCTGGCGGTGTCGTCGAGCTTCACATGCACGACGTCGACACCATAGCGCGACTTCATCTGTTCGCCCGCCCAGGCGACATAGGCATTGATGTTGCCCGCACCGCCCCAGGCATTGAAATAGACGGTTTCGCCCCTGGCCTCGGAAACGACCGACGCCCAGTCATCGATATCGAAGGCTGCAGCCGGCCCGGCAAGGCCAAGTGTCACGACGACCGCCGTTGCCCATCGTCTTGCCCATCCGGCCATGTTCGCGCTCCCCCGTTTGCTGTTTCGGCGCGAAGGTAAGCCAAGCGCCCCGGGCGTCAATGTGCGCTGTCGGCAGTGGCCGTCACGTTTCGGTGAAACACTCCGGGGGCGAATAGGGGGATGATTTGCCCAAAGATGCCTGGCGATCGGCGCGATGATTGACCTTTTGCGCCCGCGCCTGGGAGATATCGGGATGAGTGACGCCATTTTTTCGGCTGCAGGCGTCGCTTTTTGACCATCTGGACAATGATTCTGCGCTTGCGTGCCGCCATTTGCAGGATCCCTTCCGCCCTGTTGATAACTCCTTTGTGAATTTTCTGTGTTTTTTCAGTCACTTGTTCGATCTTGTCAGTTTTTTGAAATTGTCTGTTGACGTATCTGAGGTGCGGGGTCTATAAGCCCGATCACTGAACGAGGGCGGCGGCGCCGCTGGCGACGATGTCC
>NZ_MUNW01000069.1 GCF_002002725.1 Sinorhizobium sp. A49
CTGCGCCGGCGGCAATGCCCCGTTCGACATGTTCCTGCGCATCGTCGAGGACGACCTCGGCCGCGACGTGGCAAACCGCGTTTGCGAAGTAGCGCTGTCGGAGCACGTGCGCAGGGCTGGAGAACGCCAGCGGCTGCCGCTTCAGACCCGGGTCGGCATCGACAACCGTCTGCTGATCGACATTATCGAGCAGATGGAGGCGAACATAGCCGAACCGTTGAAACTTGCCGAAATGACACCATCGACAGGCCTGTCGCGCCGCCAGGTCGAACGCCTGTTCAAGCGAGAGATGGGGCGCTCCCCCAAACGCTACTATCTCCAGATGCGGTTGGAGCGCGCGCACCTGTTTCTCGTCAATTCGACGCTTCCGGTCTTCGAGATCGCGGTGGCCTGCGGATTCTCCTCGGCGTCGCATTTCTCCCGGACCTACAGGGAGACATACGGTTGCACGCCGCAGCACACGCGCACGGCGGAACTGGAGCACCGCCGCCGCGCCCTTTCGGACGGCGAGGAGAGACGAACGGTATTGGAGGAGCGTCGTGTCGCCTGATACCCGGCGTCGACACCGTATCCGACGCGTCAGAATCGACCGCTGCGACATCCTTGGGCAGGGACAAGCGACGACATGCGAGGATGCATCAAACGAACAGGACGTTGCGCGCCTGTGCACGCAGGCGTGGGTCGTGCGACCGGATTGTCACAGGCCGGCTTTCCAGGAGCTCGAAGCAACGGGCCAGCGTCTCCTGCGAAAGCCGCTGCATCGCCTCGCTGGTGAAGAATGCCAGGTGCGGAAAGAGGATAACATCGGGACGTCCGAAGAGGGCGCTGAGGGGATGCCCTTCCCTCGCCAGTGGCTCTTGACCATAAACGTCCAGCGCAACGCCTTCGAGACGACCCGCCAGCACCGCTTCGACCAGCGCCGCCTCGTCGATGAGCGCCCCACGCGAAACATTGACCAGAACCGCTGTCGATTTCATGCAGGCAAGCTCCGCCCTACCGATCAGATGGCGCGTCGATGCGTTCAAAATGGTGTGCAGCGAAACGAAATCGCTTTGCCGCAGCATCGCGTGAAGATCGTCGACCTTCTCGATCCCGCAACCTGCCATGACCGACGCGTCGACATGCGGATCGTAGCCGAGAATGCGCGCCCGGAAACCGGCTCCCGCCATGCGCGCCATGCTGCGGCCGATCCTTCCGGTGCCCACCAACCCGACCGTCGCGCCCGCGATGTCGTGGCCGAGCCAGCGCCGCTCCGGCCATATCCAGCCCTCGCGTTCCACCGCCTGCCCAATCTCCGGCAGGCGGCGCGCAAGCGCAATCATCAGGGCGAAGGCCGCCTCGGCGACGGTCTCCTCCGCGTAGTCCGGCACGTTGACGACGGGGATGCCCCGCGCCATGGCGGCCGGTATGTCGATTGCGTCGATACCGACGCCATATTTCACGATGCCTTTCAGGCGCGTTGTCTGAGCGATGATGCCGCCGGTGATCGGCGTGTAGCAGGTCAGCAGCAGATCCGCGTCCGCCACCTCGCGCATCAACCTGTCCGGGGAGACGCCTTCGGGCAGCGTGACGAGTTCGACGCCGCGCGCCCGCAGCCCCGCGTCGATTTCCGGACATTCGAGTTCCTGATCCGTGCGAACGGCTTTCATCGCATTGCTCCCGGTTTGTCCGATGTCGATCCCGTCAACCCGCAAGGATCGACTGTTCGACGATCGTCAGCGCCCAATCGAGCTGCTCGGGAGAGATCACCAGCGGCGGCGAGAGCGTCATGACGTTGCCCCCGCTGATCTTCAGGCTCAGCCCCGCATCGAGACAGCGATAGTAGGCGCGTTCGGCCAGCGCATTGTCCGGCGCAAAATCGACGCGATCGCGAACGAGTTCGACGCCGAACAGCAGGCCGCGGCCGCGGACATCGCCGACCGCAGTGCAGCGTTCGCCGAATGCGCTCAGCCGCTCCATCGCATACGCCCCGAGTTCGACCGCCCTCTCTGCAAGTCCCTCCTCGACGATGATCGAAATGGTGGTCAGCGCCGCGCGTGTCGTCACCGGGTTTTTTTCATGGGTGTAGTGGCCGATGGCATAGTCGCCCGCCACGTCCAGATCGCGCCGGGCGACCAAGCCGGCGATCGGCAGGATGCCGCCACCGAGTGCCTTGCCGAGTACGAGTATATCGGGGACGACGTCGTCATGCTCGCAGGCGAAAAAACGCCCGGTCTTGCCGAGGCCCGTCGGAATTTCGTCGAAAATCAGCAGGGTTCCGTGCCGATCGCAGGCCTCGCGTACCTGTTTCCAGAAGCCCGGCGTCGGCGGATTGGGCGTTGCCCGCATGGGCTCGGCGACCAGCGCGGCAAAATCGCCTTCGCGGGCCAGCACGTAGGAGATCATGCTGGCGCAGGCGCGGGCAGAAGCTTCGAGCGTGTCCTGACCATAGGCGCAATGACGGTTCGCCCAGGGCGCGACGTGCTCGGCGCCCGGCAACAGCGGTCCGGCGATCCCCGAGCGAAAGGTGGCCTCGCCGCCGACGCTCGACGCACCGAACCCCGCGCCATGGAAGGCATCCCAGAAAGAAAGAGTCTTGAAGCGACCGGTCGCAGCGCGCGCCAGCTTCAGCGCGACCTCGATCGCATCTGAACCGCCCGTGGTAAACAGCACCTTGCCGAGATCGCCTGGCGCCAGTCGACCCAGTGTTTCTGCAAGCTCGACGGCGGGTTCGCAGGTGAAACGCCGCGGCGCGAAACACAAGTCGTCGATCTGGGCCTTGATCGCCTGTTTCAGCCGGGGATGCCCGTAGCCGATATGGTGGACGCTGTTGCCATGGAAGTCCATGTAGCGGCGGCCAGCGGTATCCTCGATCCAGATGCCCTCCGCTTTGGCGATGGCCGTCAGGCAGGGGCTGGAAAGGCTCTGGTGGAGAAACGCATCTGCGTCCCGTGCCACAAGGGATGTCGTCCGCTCGTCGCTGACCCGAGCGTTCCAAGTCCGCCTCGCTGGCGAGGTGTTGGCTTCGCCCTCCGTGTGAACCAATGCGGCTGCTGTGGCTCTCATCTTATCTCCGATCGACGCGATATTGTGCTTGGACGCGTAACCTATCGCATCTATCGGAAGCGGAATAAAATCGATATTATCGCGACGAATTAAGATTTTATCGATACAAAGAAATCTCACACCAACGGTCTTGTCCTCTCATGCGTTATGTCCAGCTTCGGGCTTTCCACCACGTGGCTCTCGCCGGCAGCTTTTCTCTGGCCGCGCGCGCCTTGCACCTCACGCAACCGGCCATCTCTGACCAGGTGCGCTGGCTGGAAGAGGAGTATGACGTTGCCCTGTTTGTGCGAAAACGTCGGCAAATCGAGTTGACGCCCGCGGGCTCCCGGCTCCTTGTGACGACCCGTCGCCTCTTCGATGCCGAAGGCGAGGCGCTCGACGTCCTGCAGGAGGAACGATCGCTGCGGGCGGGCGCACTCAGGATTGCCGCCGATTCGGTCGATCATGTGCTGGACGTCCTTACCGTTTTCCAGGACCGGTTTCCCGGCATCCAGATCAAGATCGTAGGCGGCAATTCTCACAGCATCGTGGAGGCTCTGCTGGCCTATGACGTGGATATCGGCGTCCTCGGCGAACTGCTCGACGAGCGCCCGTTCGACGTTTTTTCGCTCAATGTCTCCCCTGTTGTCCTCTTCGCCGCGCGCTCTCATCCCCTTGCGACGCGGGAGAGCGTCCCCCTCGAAGCGCTGAGCGCATGGCCTCTGGTCATGCGTGAGCAGGGTTCACGAACCAGGCAGATGTTCGAGAAGCTCGCCGAGGCACAAGGCGTGCCCCTCCGCTTTGCAATTGAGGCCGAAGGCCGCGAAGCCGTCCGGCGGATCGTTGCCGCCGGCGCGGGTCTTGGGATCGTTTCGGAGGCGGAGTTCGACAACGATCCACGGCTGGTAAAAATCGCGCTCGAACACCAACCCCTTTCGATGCATGAAAAGCTGATCTGCCTGAAGGATCGCCGCAACAGCAAGTCAATCCAGGCGTTCTTCGCAACGGCTCGGTCTTTGACGCGCGAGGCGAGTTGCGGTCAATTTTCTTGAGGCCCCCTACCTCGCGGTCATTTCGGACAGCCAATCCCGAAACGCCATGACTTTCGGCAGTTTTGCCTTGGGCCCTGACGTCAGGAACCAGTATGACCCAGCGGCTTGAAGCCGGACGCCGAAAGGCTCCACCAGCAAGCCGCTCGAAAGCTCACGCTCAACAAGTGCTGCACGGCCGAGCAACACGCCCTTTCCCTCCACGGCTGCACGTATTGCCATGATCGATTGATCGAAGAACGACCCAGACGACGTATCGACGCCGTTTACGCCGGCGTGCGTGAACCAGGTGTCCCAATCTTCAGCATATCCGGGCACATGCAGCAGATCATGGCCATTCAGGTCCTGGGGGGAAGTGAGCGCCTCGGCATATTTGGGTCCGCAGACCGGAAATGCCTCGTCGCGCAGCAGGAGCATGGCATCGTGCTTCGGCCAGATGCCCAGCCCGAAGGCGATCGTGGCGTCGACCTTGTCTTCGCCCTGGTCGAGTGCCGTCAGCCTGAGGTCGATGTCAGGGTGGCTGGCGCGAAAAAGGTCGAGTCGCGGTGCAATCCATTGACTGGCAAACGACGTGGGCACGTGCACGACGAGCATCTCGCGCGTGCCATGCCCGGCAATCCGGCGGCTGGCTTCGTCGATCGCCGCGAAAGCCCGGCCGAGCTCCTCGGCATAGAGCCGACCGCGATCCGTCAGCCTGACCCCATTGGCGTGGCGCGTGAACAACGCCTTGCCGAGCCTTCCCTCCAGCGCTCGGACGTGCTGGGACACCGCTGACGGTGTAACGTTCAATTCAGCGCCAGCTCCGGCGAAACTACCGAGCCGCGCCGCGGCCTCGAAGGCTCGAAGCCAATTCAGCGGCAAGTGTCGGGACGCCATATCACCCTTAATTTTTCTAATCCTTTCCCCAAGGTAATCGCGTTTGCCCTGGCTGGCAAGAACAGCTCCAATGCTCTCGGTTCAGTATACCGGAGGCATTCTTATGAACGTCCATTGGCTGCAAGCGTATCGTCCCGGCTATGGCCTGCCCGGAGCATTCTATGCGGATCCCGAGGTCTTCGCTGAGGAGCAACGGCTTATTTTCCGTAACAGCTGGTTCTTCGCAGGCCATTCCGTGGAGCTTGCCCATACGGGCGACTACATGACGCTCAATGCCGGAGGCGTGCCCGTCGTCGTGGTCCGTGATCGTGAGGGCAGACTGCACGCACACCAAAATGTCTGTCGCCATCGTGGCTCAATCATCTGTACCAGGGAGAAGGGCCGGTCGGCCCGACTGGTTTGTCCCTATCACTCTTGGACCTACGCGCATGATGGACGGCTCATCGGCGCGCCGATCATGGGCGAAGATTTCGACAAGACGACGCATGGCCTGAAGAAGGTATGTGTGGAGGTGGTCGATGGGCTTGTCTTCGTCAACCTCGCCGACACGCCCTCCCCTTTCCACGAACTGCGCGACCATCTGTCGCCAATCTTGAAATCACAGGGCATGACAAGGGCCAAGGTCGCCCTGATCCGCGATTACGAACTCGATGTGAACTGGAAAATCGTCGTCGAGAACAATCGCGAATGTTATCACTGCGAGGCCAATCACCACGGTTATGTCTCCGTGCAGTACGACACGGAGAACGACAATCCCGATCTTCTGGACGAAATTGCCGAGCGGTTGGGCGAGTGTCGCCTTCGCTGGGAGAAAGCCGGCCTCGACGTCGCGCGCGTCAACACCTCGTCAAACAGCACGGCGGATTGGTTCCGCGCCAATCGCACGCCTGTGCGAAAGGGCATGGTCACCGAGAGCCCGGATGGGCAGGTGGTTTGCAACGTGCTGATGGCAGGGTTTACCGATGCCGACATGGGAACCGCGCGCGCCAACACCAACATCAATTTCTGGTGCCATGCCAATTCCGACTATGCGCACACCGTGCGCATAACGCCGGTATCACCGACGAAGACCATCGTGCGGGGTTACTGGTTCGTGGATGAAAATGCCGTGGAGGGACGCGACTACGATCCGGAAGAAATTGCCGCCTTTCATCACCAGGTGATGTCGGAAGACTGGGAAATCTGCCGCCGCCAGTGGATCGGCGTCACCTCTCCCGGTTTCGAGCCCGGCCCCTATTCGCCGACCAAGGAGGCGAATGTCGATCGCTATGTTCGCTGGTACGTCAGCCAGATGACAGCGACACCTGCGCAAGTTACGGAAGCAAGCGCGGCAGCGGCATTTCCCGCAACGTGACGACCCACGATTTCGATGTCGGATGATACCGCCGATCGCGACGAACTCGCCATTGAAGAGAATAGATTTGCCGGTGGACGTCCTCGTTCGGTTCCCCGCAAACAACATCAAACCAGTTCGTGTGACCGACGTTATCGATCTCAATTCACCACGTTTGACTTACCAGAGGCGGCGGCACGCGGGCGAAGGGGGAAACCTCCGCCCGCGATGTGTCAGCTTATCGCCAGGCCTGCGTACGGGCCAACAGACCACGGGCGAGCAGCGCATGGATGAGCTTGGCGGCGACGTTGGTATAGAAGATCATCATGCCCATGGCCGCTGCCGGTGCGATATCGCCCGCATCATCCATGTTGAGCACGGCGACCGAGGCAAGCTTGGTATCGGAAGCATAGAGGAAGACCACCGCCGAGACCGTCGTCATGGCATTGACGAAGAGATAGATCGCGATGTTGAGGATCGCCGGCAGGCAGACTGGCAAAGTCACCCGGAAGAACAGCCGGTGGAAGGGCTGCTTCAAGGAGGCCGCGACGGATTCGAATTCCGGATCCATCTGCTTCAGCGCCGTGAGCGCTGTCAGATGCGCGACGGTATAGAAGTGCGTGACCGTCGAGACGACGAGGATGGTCATCGTCCCGTATATGGCGTTGAGCGGATTGGCCGGATTGTTGAAGAAGAAGATGTAGGCAAGTCCGAGCACCATGCCCGGCACGGCCATCGGCATCATCGCCAGAAAATGGAAGACGTTCCGGCCGAAGCGGAAAGCATCCGCCTTCTCCACCATATAGGCGCCGGCGAAGACGATCACCGAACCGAACAACGCTGTCAGCAGCGCAAGCCGGATCGAGTTGGCATAAGCAGACCAACCGCCGCCATCCATCAGGTCAAAGGCGAAATTCTTCGCGGTCAGCGTCAGGTCGTAGGGCCAGAACTTCACGACCGCTGCGATCTGGCACATGGCGATCATGCCGAGGATGAAGAAGCTGACGAGGCATGCGAAGGCAAAACAGATTGTGTCCATGCGAACATTGGGCTTGGGCACATAGGGCACCGCCCGCGCCGAAAGCAGCGCCACCTGGCGCTTCTGCATGCGGCGGTCGACGGCGAAGGCGAGGATCGCGGGGACCAGCAGAATGACCGAAACGACCGCCCCCATCTCGAAATTCTGCTGGCCGATTACCTGCTTGTAGATATCGACGGCGAGCATGCCGTATTGACCGCCGATCACCTTGGGCAACCCGAAATCGGTGATCACAAGCGTGAAGACGACAAAAGCGGCCGAGACGAGACCAAAGCGGGCGCCTGGTAAGGTGACGGTCGTGAACGTGCGCCACTTGCTGGCCTTGAGCGATGCGGCAGCTTCGTAGTGGCGGGCATCTGCGATGGAGAGCGCGGTCAGGATAATCAGAAAGGCATGCGGCAGGGTAAAAAAGACCGAGCCTATGACGATGCCGATCGGGCCGTAGATCGAGTAGCCGAGAAGCCAATCCTTGAAGATACCCTGGTTGCCGAAGAGGTAGACGAGCGCGATGCCGGGCAAGAGCGACGGAACGAGGATCGGGATGGCGAGGATGCCGCGGAACAGGCCTTTGAGTGGCATGCAACTGCGCGTCAGCCCATAGGCAAGAGCGAAGGCGATGGAGATCGTCACCACCGTACTGATCGCCGCCATCAGCACCGAGTTATAGATCGAGCGGGCAAGTGCCGGCGTCGAAAAATAGGTCTTGAAATTGTCGAGGCCGAGCGTTCGTGCCGGCCTCAGCATAATGCGCCTGAAGGTGCCGGAATCGTATTCACGCCATTCGGTGCCTTTCTCCAGCGTCGAACCCGCGAGAAAGGCCGCATCATCCGTGGTGCCACGAATACGGTAGTGGACGGGGCTGCGGAAGCTGAAGTCCGGGAAGAATTTTGTGGCTGCGAGCCGGCCATCGGCGCTGCTCGCAAGGTCACCTTCCGCGACAGCGCCAAGCGTCCTGTTGAGGGCATCCGCCGTCACGACCGGACCCCATTTCGCGCCCGTTTCGTCGCTGACCTGAAACTCGAAGGCCGCGAGATCGAAGCGATAGGTCGACAGCGATTTCGACAGCATGACGAAAAGCGGCGCACCCAGGGCGACGACCAGGTAGAGCCCGATGACGGCCATGAGGCCAAACTTGATGCGGTCATCGCGGGACGTTTCCTGCCGCAGTCGCTTGCCGGCTAGCGGCAGGTATGGTGCTTCGAGGGCAATGTTCATCCTCAGGCACTCCTTGGAAAGAGCAACAGACGATCTCGCGGGATTTCCACCTGAATCACCCCACCCGTCTCTATGTTCAGTCGGCGCACCGCATTGACGGAAAAGTCGGCAACCAGCGTGCGCTCGCCAAGCCGCGGCGCCGTCAGGCGCGTGCGCCAGAACATACCCAGGAACTCCATCTCCCGCACTTCGGCATCGATAAGGTTTTGTGGCGTCGCAGGCCGATCGACGGCACTAACGACGTGGGCATGGGCTCCATGCGGAATGATGTCGACCGGGCGCACCACGGCCGTCGCCGTAGTACCCGCTTCAAGATCCTTCGTTGAACAATCGAAGGCCGAGTGGCCAATCTCGACCGCCCCGTCCTTCAAGACCTTTGCAGCGAATTGGTTGGTCTCGCCGATGAAGTCGGCAACGAAGAGGGTTTTCGGGTGGCTGTAGATTTCGGTGGGTGATCCCACCTGCTCGATAACGCCGTGGTTCATCACCACGATCCGGTCCGCCATCGCCAGCGCCTCTTCCTGGTCGTGCGTTACCATGATGGTGGTAACACCGAGCTTTCGCTGCAGCGACTTGATTTCATGGCGCAAGTGCACCCGCACCTTGGCGTCGAGGGCGGACAGCGGCTCGTCCAACAGAAGCAGGCCGGGCGATATCGCGATAGCACGAGCAAGGGCGATGCGCTGCTGCTGGCCGCCGGAAAGCTGGGCCGGATATTTCTTGCTCTGTTCAGAAAGTCCGACCGTTGCCAGAAGTTCGTTGACGCGTGTGGCAATCTCCGCTCGCGAGCGGCCGGCGTTTTCAAGGCCGAAGGCAATGTTCTGCTCTATGGTGAGATTGGGAAAGAGCGCATAGGACTGGAAGACAATGCCGTAGTCCCGGTTGGAGGCAGGCAGTGTCGAGATGTTGCGACCGCCCTGCAGGATCCTGCCATTGGACTGAAGGTCGAGGCCGGCGATCGCCCGCAGGAGGGTCGTCTTGCCACAACCCGAGGGACCAAGGAAACAGATGAATTCCCCCTTGGCTATGCTCAGCGATATGTCACGAAGGGCGACGAAGTCGCCATAGCTTTTCCAGAGATCGGAGATTTCCAGATAGGGCGCCGCCACTTCCGGGGCACGGGCAATGCCCGTAGGCGTCGGTTCGATCGACAAGGCATGTCTCATCTGCAAGCTCCGCTGGCTGTCAGGCAATTTTCGAGAATGCGAAGGACGGAGTGCGAAGCACCCCGCCCGGGCGATCGATGTCAGCTCTTCGGTTCCGACTTGGCGTCGTAACGCTTCTGCCATTCCTTCAGGATGGTGGCGCGATTGTTCGCGGCCCATTCGAAGTCGTTGTCGATCATCTTTGCAGCGATGTCGGAGGGCAGATGTTCGACCGGCTTGGCGACGCCCGGATAGGCGACCACGGCATAGCCGGCATTGTACATTTCGTTGGCTTCCTTGGTGACCGACCAGTCGACCAGGGTCTTTGCAGCCTCAAGGTTGGCCGTGCCGGCGATGATCGCCGTTGCCTCCGCTTCCCAGCCCGAACCTTCCGTCGGGAAGATGATGTCGATCGGTGCGCCGGCGCTCTTGGCCTTAGCGCCGGGGAACTCGAAGGAAACACCGACCACGGCCTCGCCGGCGCCTGCCATCTTGCACGGCTTCGAGCCGGAATGCGTGTAGGCGGAAATGTTCTCGTGCAGCTTGTCCATGAAGGACCAGGCCTTCTCCTCGCCCCACATCTGCATCCAGCCCGATACGTCGAGGAACCCTGTGCCGGATGAGGCCGGGTTCGGCATGATGACATGCCCCTTGTACTCGGGCTTCGTCAGGTCATCCCAGCTCTTGGGAGCCTTCAGGCCCAGTTTTTCGCCCTCCACCGTGTTGTAGCACAGGGCCGCGACATAGGCATCCATGCCGACCCAGCTCGGCGGGTTGTCCTTGTCGACGAATTTCTTGTCGAGCGCCTCGACGCCCTTCGGCTGGTATGCTTCCAGCATGCCCTCCGTTTTAAGGAGCAGCAGCGATGTTGCGGCGAGCCCCCAGACGACGTCGGCCTGCGGATTGTCCTTTTCGGCGAGCAGCTTGGCCGTCATGACGCCGGTCGAATCCCGGACCCAGTTGATGGTGATATCGGGGTGCGACTTCTCGAACGTCGCCTTGTAGCGATCAAGGTCGACAGCCTCGACGGCGGTGTAAACGGTGAGTTCGGTCTGGGCGGTAGCAATGGCAGGAAGCGCCACGGACATGGCGCCGGCAAGCATAAGAAACATGTGTCTGTTCATGGTGAAAATCTCCTCTGGAGGCCTGGAAAAAATCCGGGAAGCATGGCTGGCAATCTGTCGCTGCCCTTGTCTTGCACGCTTCAAGAGGCATTCTGCGTGGGCCGTTTCAATTAGTAAAATTTATTATTCTTATCGTTGGCAAAGTAAAAACGATGGATATCATTCCTTAATATTGCGCATCTGGCGAGAAGTTGATGACGAAACTGCCATTGGTTGCATCATCCAGCGGCACATGCCGAAAAGGGCTGCACCAGGCCAAGAAAAAAGGGAGCTGTCGATCGACAGCTCCCAGAAGAGGTGGCCAGGCAGGGGACACCCGGATCACCGGGGTCGATATCACCAGGGCAGGGAAAACGTCTTGACGTTGGTGAAGCTCTTCATCGCCTCGATCACACCCTCCTTGTAGCCGTTGCCGGAATCCTTGATTCCGCCGAAGGGGGACATCTCGATACGATAACCGGGCACTTCCCAGATGTTGACCGTACCGACTTTGAGCCCGGCGATGTACTTCTGCATCCGACGGAAATCGTTGGTGCAGACCCCCGATGACAATCCGAACGCGGTCGAGTTGGACAGCGCAATCAGGGCATCGTCGTCATCAGGCGCTCGTACGATCGGGATGATCGGGGCGAACGTTTCCTCCATCACCAGCTCGCTCGAATGCGGCACGCGATCAACCACGATCGGCGGCAGCAGGGCGCCACGGCGGCCGGGGTCGTAAAGGATCTCCGCTCCTTGCTCGGCCGCCTTATGCACCCGGCGCTCGAAGGTTTCGGCGGCACGGGCGTGCACGACCGTCCCCAGGTCGGTCGCACGATCCATCGGGTCACCGAAGCGAAGTTTCTTTGCGCGCTCCAGCACCAGCGGCACGAACCGGTCGGCGACGCTCTCTTGGCAGAGAATGCGCTTGACGGCCGTGCAGCGCTGGCCCGAATTCTTCGTGGCGCCGGCAACCGCAAGATCCGCCGCCTTTGCCAGATCGTCGTCGGAGAGGTCGTTGAGAATGATCAGGGGATCGTTGCCACCGAGCTCGAGGATCTGGCGCTTGTAGTGCGCGTTGGCCGCGATCAGCTTGCCCACCGGCACGCTGCCGGTAAACGTGATGAGGTCGAAGTTCGGGTTGGTCATCATCTCCATCCCGATATCCGCCGGCCAGCCGGTCACCACCGACAGCATTTCCGGCGGCAATCCGGCCTCGTAGAGAATGTCGGCGAAGACAAGTGCGGTCATCGGCGTCAGCTCCGTCGGCTTCAGCACCACGCAATTGTTGGTGGCGATCGCCGGAGCCACCTTGTGCGCCACCATGTTGAGCGGGTGGTTGAAGGGCGTGATCGCCGAGATCGCGTTGAGCGGCTCGCGCATCGTGAAGATCTTGCGCGCCTTGCCATGTGGGGTGAGGTCGCAGGAGAAGATCTCGCCGTCATCGCGAATGCACATCTGGCCCGACAGCGTCAGCACGTCGAAGGCGCGCCCCACTTCGTAGAGCGAATCCTGCTTCGAGATGCCGAGTTCCAGCGTGATGATGTCGGAGATCTCCTCCTTGCGCGCAACCAGCATCTCGGCCGCCTTCAAGAGGATGCGCTGGCGCTCGTACCGGGTCAGCTTCGGCTGGTAGGCCGCCGCGATCTCGAAGGCCTTGCGCGCATGCTCGGCATTGCCTGCCGGAACGGTGCCGATGACGGCATCGTTCCAGGGATAGTGCACCTCGATCACCCCCTCAGCATCGACCTTCCTGCCGGCAATACGCATGGGCTCGTGGCGTAGAGCGAATGTCGTTTCCACCTTGGTCATTGTCCGCTCCTCAATTTGCCGGCTGTGCCGCCGCGACCAGCGCATAGTAGAAGGCGTCGAAATTGCGCAGGGATGCCGCGGAGGTCAGCTCGGGAAGCTTGCGGTTGGAGATGAATGGCACTTCCTGCTCCGTGAGGCCGCCATGCGAGCGCAGCGGTTCGTTGAGCGCGGCAAGATCGTGTCGGTGCTCGCTGGTGCCGAGCGTCTTGTTCTCCGAGGAGATGAGCACGATATCGCCGATGCGATCATCCGGCAGTTCGAAACGGATGCAGGCCTCCGGTCGCGAAAGCACGACGTCGATGCCCTCGATCGCCGCCAGCCGCTCGATGATCTCTTCCTTGTCGGCGCGTTCCGGCAGATATGCGGTTGCGAACGAACCAAGTGCGCCGTGATGGACGACATAAGGATCCGTGATCGGCAGGATGACGCGGGCTGCATCCTTGCCGAGCCATTCGTCGAGCACGTCCTGCACGTAGATGACATCGGGCGAACCGTCCGCCTTGTGCTTCGGCTTCATGCCGTGATCGGCCGTCACGATGATCGCAGCACCGAGCGCGTCGAGTTCAGTCAGGTACTTGTCGAACATCTCGTAGAAGGCGTTTGCCTGGGGAACGCCCGGCGCATATTTGTGCTGCACGTAATCGGTCGTCGTCAGATACATGACGTCAGGCGCGAATTCCTTCAGCAGCTTCACGCCGGCGGCGAAGACGAATTCCGAAAGTTCCGCGGAATAGACTTCCGGCACCGGCCGGCCGAGCCAGGCCGAGGCATTCTCGATGCCATGTTCCGATTTGGTCGATGTGTCGGATTTTTCGGACGAGAAGCAGATCGCCCTGCCCTCGTCGAACTTCAGGCCGTCGCCGAGAAGCGCACGCAGCTTGTCCTTGGCGGTGACGACCGCGACCTTCGCACCGGCATCGTAGAACGCCTTGAAGATGGTCGGCGCGCGCAGGAAGCGCGGATCGTTCATCATCACTTCCTTGCCGGTCTGCGGTTCATAGAGATAGTTGCCGCAGATGCCGTGAATGGCCGGCGGACGACCGGTGGCGATCGACAGGTTGTTGGGATTGGTGAAGCTCGGGATGACGCTGAGCGCCGTGCGCTCGGTGCCGGTCTGGCGCATACGGGCAAGCGTCGGCATCAGTCCGGCCTTGATGGCCTCATCGAGATAGGCCGGCTCGCAGCCGTCGAGGCAAATGGCGATGGCCGGGACGTTCGGCCAGGGATAGCTGCGCCGGTTGGCGGTGACGGCGACGTTGATCTTGGACATCTGGTTCATCGGGAAAATCCTATCGTTCATTCAGGCGGCGAGACGGCTGCGTTCAGCAAGCGCGACCGCCGGCGGGGCGGCGCTAGCAACCCCCATTTCGGTGAGGGATGTGCGCGCGGCCTCGACCACGCGGCGCATGACATGCTCGTCCATGCGGCCGATGCAGCCGACGCGGAAACTGTCGACGACCGTCAGCTTGCCGGGGTAGATGATGAAGCCCTTTTCCTTCATCAGCTCGTAAAAGCGGTCGAAGGCGAAAGCGGGATCGGCCGGGCTGAAGAAGGTGACAATGATCGGCGACAGCCAGCGATCGGCGAGCAGCGTTTCGAAGCCTGCCTCGCGCATGCCGGCGACCATGACGTCGCGGTTGCGGGTATAGCGGGCACCACGGGCGGCAACGCCGCCTTCCTCACGGTGCAGCCGCAGCGCCTCCAGGAACGCAGCGACAACGTGGGTTGGCGGCGTGAAGCGCCACTGGCCGGTCTTGTTCATGGCGTCCCACTGCGCGTGCACATCGAGGCTGAGCGAATGGCTGCGGCCCTTGGCGGCCTCCAGTTCGGTCTTGCGGGCGATGACGAAGCCGAAGCCGGGCACGCCTTCGATGCATTTGTTGGCGGACGAAACGATCGCCTCATAACGCAGATCGGCAATTCCGGCTGGAACGGCACCGAAGGCGCTCATGGAGTCGACCAGCAACTTACGCCCATTGGCATAAACGACCTCGGAGATTTCCTTTAGCGGATTGAGGATGCCGGAGCTGGTCTCGCAATGAACGACGATGACATGGGTGATAGCAGGATCCGCATTGAGTGCTGCCGCAACCTCGGGGCCACGCGGCGGCATGTAATCGCCTTTGTCGATCGTCACATGGTCGCGGCCGAGATAGCCGAGCGTCTGGGCGATGCGCTTGCCGTAGGCGCCGTTGATCAGCACCAGCACCTTGCCGTCGCGCGGAACGAAGCTGCCGAGCATGGCCTCGACCGAGAACGAGCCGCTGCCCTGCATGGGAACGCAGTCGAACTCGCCCTTGGTGTCGCCGGCAATGTCGAGAAGCTGGCGGCGCAGTTCCGCGGTCATGGCGCGAAAGTCGCCGTCCCATGAGCCCCAGTCGCGGAGCATCGCCTCCTTGACTTCGTAGGCCGTCGTCAGCGGGCCGGGCGTGAGCAGATAGGGTTCGCCCAGTCTTGGCGTTTCCAGTGGTGCGATGGTTCTGTCAGAAGCGGTGTTTGGCATTGTCCGTCCTCACGTTGGCGTCTCCGGGGATGACAATGCGGCGGCTTGATATATATGTAAAATCGTTCTTTTGTATGAATCTATCGATTTCGCTTATACATCTACGCCGCCGGCACCAGACGGCTTTCGAGCAGATCCCCGGTCTCGCGAAGGCGTGGATAGGCCATGGTCGTGACCAGCGAATTGAGTTCCTTCAGCGCGCGCACGATCTCCAGATGCATGTCGCTCGACTGGATGCTCGCGGATATTCCCTGCCTGAGCCGCTCGAGGTGGCTCTGGCTGCTTTCCTGCACCAGCCGGCGGACATGTTCCTTCTGGCGCACCATCTCCCGGGCAATCACCGGTTCGGGTGAAACGAGCAGACTGGCGGCAAGCTTCACGTTCGAAAACACGGCAACATGCAGCGCCATCAATTCGTGCCAACCCGCTGGCGAAAAGGCCCCGGCACCCTCCAGTCGCTCCTCCGCCATGCGCAGCAGGCTCTTCGAGACGACGTCGCCGGCATATTCCAGATGGATGGCCGCCTCGGTGAGCTCGATGCCGCGCCGCGACTGCTCGTCCGTCAGGATGCCGCGATTGACGGCAGCGATGAAGAGCTTGATCTCGCTATGGGCGCGATGGATGTCCCCATCAATGCGACGCAGCGCATCGACGGTCTCGGGCGTTGGCGAGGCAATCACATCCATGACCGGTTCAAGCATGCGTGTAATCAGGTTTCCCATATGCAGCACTTCCCGTGCGGCGGCGGCCAATGCCTGGGCAGGCTTGTCGACCAGAGACTGGTCCAGTGCGCTGACATGCGCCAGGAGGCCGGCTTCTTTTCCCGTGACGTTTTGCGGGGTGAGCAGACGAATTAAGCGCGCCATCAGGCCACACGACACGAGACCCAGGAGGACCAGCGCGGCGTTAAAGAGCACATGCAGATTGACGAGCTTGGCAGCGACCGTCGCACCGGGCAACCACGTAAAAGACACCTGCAGGGAAAACAGCGAGAAGACCGCGGCACTGAACAGCGCCCGAAAAACGAGATTGCCAAGCGGCAGCCGCCTGCCCTCCACTGGCAGGCCGCGCGTCAACCACAGAGCGATCAGCCCGCCGCCAAGATTAACGCCAAGAACGAGGGGGATGCCGACGTCGAGCGGCAGCAGCCCTTTGGCCGCAAAGGTCACGATCAGAAGGATCGCTGCAACGCTGGAATGCAGCCCCCAGGTGAAGAGCGCGGCAACGATCATCACCGTCAGCGCGTCCTTGCTCAGCATCTCGATCGCCGCCGGCAGCAGCGGGCTTTGGCCGAGCGGAAGGGTCGCGTGGCCGATCATCTGCAGCGACAGCAGCAACAGGCCGATGCCGAGAATCGCCCGCCCCGCCTCGACTGGCTTTCGAACACGCGCCTTGAGATGCAAGAGGCCGCCGCCGGCAATCAAGAGCGGCGCCAGCCAGTGCAGATCGAAACTCAGGATTTTCACGACGAGCGCCGAGCCGAGGTCGGCGCCGAGAAGCACCGCCAGACCGACATCGAGTGCCATCGCCCCGCTGACCGCAAAGCCAGCGGCGAGCATCGCGACCGCCGTCGAACTCTGCAGTGCGATCGCGATCAGACAGCCGTAGGCTGCTGCGCGCGGCCTGCCGCCAGCGCCGCCGACGGCCCGGGTGACGACATCGCCGCAGGCGGCCTCGACACCCTTCTTGACGAGACTGACAGCGTAAAGCAGCAGGACCGTTGCAGCGGCAAGCTCGAGGGCGACAGCCGAGAGGTTCATGGGCGCGCTCCGGAAAGGTTTGGCTCCGGAAACTATCTTTTGCCCCTTTACATAAATCAAATCGTTCGTTCTGATGATTTCATCGACAGAACTTATCCTTGAGGGTGTTACCGTGCGCTATGTCCAGCTCCGTGCCTTCCACAATGTAGCCATCCACGGCGGCTTCTCGCGAGCGGCCGAGGCGCTGTTTCTGACCCAGCCGGCGGTCTCCGACCAGGTGCGCAAGCTGGAGGAAGAGTATGACGTTCTGCTCTTCAATCGGAACAAGAAGCAGGTGACGCTGACGCATGCCGGCCAACAGCTTCTGGAAGTCACGCGCCGGATGTTCGACGTCGAACAGCAAGCGCTTGATCTTCTTTCGGAATCACGTGCATTGAGAGCCGGAAAGCTCCGCATCGTCGCCGACGCCGCGCACCATCTGCTGCACATCCTGGCCGCCTTCCGGCGCGCCTACCCGACGGTTCAGGTGTCGATCGACGCCGGCAACACCGAGACGGTCATTACCAGCCTGCACGCCTATGAGGCCGATATCGGGGTTCTCGGTGAAATCCCTCAGGTCGGCGACTTCGACGTACTCAAGCTCAATTCCACACCGATCGTCGCCTTCGCAAGCCGCGACTATCCTCTTGCAGCGGGTGAGAGCGTCACCTTCGCCGAACTGGCAAATCACCCGCTCGTCATGCGCGAACGAGGCTCGAAGACCCGCCAGAAGCTCGAGGCGATGGCCGAACAATGCGGCGTCACGCTCACGCCGCTGATCGAGGCCGAGGGGCGCGAGGCGGTTCGCGAGATCGTCGCCGCTGGTGGCGGTGTCGGCTTTGTGTCGTCCGCCGAGTTCGGCCAGGACAACCGTCTCGTGCCAATCAGGATCGATGCCCCGGAAATGCTGATGGATGAGGCGCTCATCTGCCTGCGCGAACGCAGCAACGGCAAGCTTGTTCATGCATTCTACGAAATAGCGCGCAAACTTACACAGAACCAAGCAGACGTGAAGGCACCGTGAGTTCCGTGATGGCGGCCCGTTTGGGGTGCGCGACGACACCGGCTTTTGTTCGGCTGTCGCTTCTGCCCTCCTTGCGCACGGCATCAACTTGCCCATCTGGAAATGACCTGTTATGACCAGTTCGATTTATTCCTCTACCGGGAAGGCGAACGATGTCATTTCAGCCGAGCGACGTAACGTCAGCGATGATAGATGCGGCGCGCGCTGGCGGCGCCACGGCCCTTGAATACTATGCCGCAACCGAGACGATCGGCATGGTCGAAAAGGCACCCCGGGACTATCAGCTGGCAGCAGACATTGCGACGGAACGAACCATCGCTGCCATGCTCAAAGAGAAATGCCCGGACGCTGGCATTGTCGGCGAGGAAAAGACGAGCGACAGGGCAGGATCCGGACGACGGACATTCATCATTGACCCGATCGACGGGACGTCGAACTTCGCGTTTCATATTCCATTTTTCGCGCAGGTCATTTCGCATGTGGAAGACGGGCGGGTGACTGCGGGCGTCGTCTTCGACCCCGTCCGTGACGAAATGTTCGTCGCGGAGGCAGGCAGAGGCGCACATCTGAATGGCAAGCGACTGCCGGTTTGTGGCGAGGTGGTGCCAGAACGGTCGGTGGTCGGCGTCGGACTTCCGATCCCCGGGCAAGTCCAGGGTGTTTCGGTGGAACGCTATCACAGCGCCTTGCGTGCGGTGATTGATCGGGTGGCCGTCACCAGGCGTCTTGGTTCCGCTGCGCTTTCCGTCGCCTATGTCGCCGCCGGACGGCATCACGCCTGTTTCGAAGATGGGCTCGATACGCTCGACTACCTCGCGTCCGCCCTGCTGGTCAGAGAGTGCGGAGGCGTCGTCACGGACTTCCAGGGGAACGAGCAGAATGGCAATGGCGCAGTTCTCGCGAGCGTGCCGACCCTCCACCCCTGGCTGCTCAGCCTCTTTGCGGAATGACCCGGCTTAGCAGGCGCTCAAGAACAAGCGGCTCGTCCGTGGTGATTTGATCAACGCCTGCTTGAACCAGACGGCCCAACGTCTCCTCGACCCTGCTGTGGTCGGCATTCAAGGTGTAGGCGTCCACCTTTATGCCCGCCGATCGAAAGATCGAAACGACGTTCACGCCGGCATCGAGCCCCGCAAGTATGATGGGGTATTCCAGATAGGCATATGCGGCGAATGGCACCGCGCGGGCAGCGTCGCGAGCGAAAGCCTCGAACGCTCCGGTTCGTTGCAGCGATGCCAGCGTATCGTCGCGGCAAGGGTCATAGCCGACCTTGAGCCCCGAGAGCCCAGCCCCGAGGCTGAGAAGCCCGGCCGGATCATCTCCCGAAAGGATGAAGCGGCTAGCGCAGGACGCGAGACAATCGTGAAACCGCTGACGATGCTCTTCCGAAAGTGTTCCTATGTCGTCCTTGAAATCCAGTTGCATCAATGCGTCCGGGTGAACCGCCTCGCCGCCCATCGCGGCGGCAAGATCGCCAAGTAGCATGGGTCGCACCTCTGTCAGCCTGCCATCATCGCTGCGCATCAGCATTGATCCGACGTCCGACGACGTGAAGTCGCGCACCGGACCGGCAGCATTGGTTTCGCGATCGACCGTCGCATCGTGCAGACAGACGAAATCGCCGTCAGAAAGGGCGCGCAGATCCACTTCCATCGATGCGCCGCATGCGGCGCCCTGCAACATGCTGGTCAGGCCAAACGCGCAGTCGGTCCGGACCTGGCGCAACCGATGCCACTTGAGAGCGGGCCGAAAGCTCATCTCAGGACTGCGGCCGAACGGAAGACGTCGTGCCCGTCCTTGAAGACGGAGAAATGAACAGGATCGAGGAATATGTGCTGACCCGGCTCGAGCACCGTCTCGGTGTCGGCATGTATCTTCACACGATTGACGCCGTCGGTTGTCGCCTCGACGGTGCGGTACGCTCCGAAATGAACGACGCGGGTAATCTTCGCCGATGCCGAAACATCTCCGCCCTGAGCAGCGATCGCCAGCTTCTCCGGCCGAACCGCAAGTGTTGCCTCCCCATCCGGCAATGGAACTCTGACTTTGAAGCCGGCGGCATCCATCACGCCCGACGAAACATGGCCGTCGATCATGTTCATCGCGCCGATGAAGCCGGCAACAAACTTGTCCTGCGGCTGCGCATAGATATCGGCGGGTCCACCCACCTGATTGATCTTGCCGACCGACATCACAACGACCCGGTCCGCGATCGCAAGCGCCTCATCCTGCCCGTGGGTTACGAAGACAGTGGTGATCCCAAGCTCACGCTGGATGTTGCGCACTTCCTCGCGCAAACGCTCTCTGAGATGTTGGTCGAGGCTGGCGAACGGTTCGTCCATGAGCAGTATTTTCGGCTCCAGAACGATGCATCGCGCAATCGCGACGCGTTGCTGCTGACCGCCCGAAAGGCGCAGCGGGCTTCGCTTGCCGTAGTCTGTGAGACCGACCAGATCGAGCGCCGCATCCACCTTGCGGGCAATTTCCGTTCGGCTCATCTTCCTGAGCTTGAGCCCGAATGCGATGTTCTCGAAGACATTCATATGTGTCCAGAGCGCGTGGCTTTGAAAAACCATCGCGGTCGGGCGGTTCTCCGGTGCGGTGGCCGTTACGTCGATACCGTCGATGAGGACGCTGCCTGCAGTCGGCTTCTCAAAGCCGCCCATGATCCGCAGGAGCGTCGACTTGCCCGATCCCGAAGGCCCGAGCAGGCAGACCAGTTCGCCCGATGCGATTTCGAGAGAGATGTCGCTGACTGCGGCCATGTTGCCGTAGCGCTTCTCGATACCCTTCAGTTCCAATTTCGCCATTTCAACAGAACTCCGAGAACACGCGTGCGTGCGGCGTCATGCGCCAAATCCTTTTGCAAACTGGTTCGACGCCAGGACCCGGCGCGCAAACAACAATGCGATGAATGACGGCACCCAGAGCAGAACGGAGAGCACTGCCCCGTATTGCACGACGATCTGCCCGGTGATCATCTGCAACATCACCATCGGCATCGTGCGCAGCTTGGGAGCGCCGACCAGCCATGCGCCTTCCGTCTCGTAAAAAGTCGATACGAATGTGAGCAGCATCGCAGCCCCGATGGCAGGTGCTGCCTGAGGGATTGTGATGCGAATGAATGTTCGCACCGGCCCGGCTCCTACATCGCGCGCGGCTTCCTCCAGTCGGCGGTCGACGCCACGGAATGCCGCCGACGGCAGCCAGATCATGATCAGCATCGTGTTCAGCAGCTGCACGAGGACGATCCCCCAGAACGTGCCCACAAGCCGCAGGCTGAGGAACAGCGTCGCGATCATCACGATCAGTCCGAACCGTGGAAAGGCGTTGATGGCGAGGAACGACATCATGAAGGTGCGGCGCCCGACGAACTCCATACGGGCAAAGGCATAGGCCGCCGGCAGGCAGATCACTGCCGATAGCAGTGTCACCGTGACCGAAAGCGCAAGCGACAGGCGCAAGGCCGACAGAACATCGGCGCGCGCCAATGTCGTGTGCCAATATCGCAAGCCCCACTCGGTCGGAAGCAGCGCCGGATAGGTCCACTTCTCGGCAAAAGCCCAGAGAAACACCGTCGCGATGGGCATCACCACATAGGCGATCAGGACAAGCATGATGATGCTGCCCACGATCGTGCTGGCACGGATCTTCATACGTCCTGCTTTCTCGTCAGCATGACGACATAGAGGATGCCAAACACGGAGCAGGTCAGGAACGTGATCACGGCCTGTGCTGCGGCAAAGTCGGGCTGGCGGACTTCCGAAAATGTTCTCAGCATGTAGGGACCCATCATCTCCGGAGACGCCGGCCCTAGCATGTAGGGAATGACGAACGAGCCGAAGAGGCTGATCACGTTCAACGCCATCACCACCAGAAGCGAGTCGACCATGAGCGGCAGGATGATGCGATGGAATATGACGACATAGCCGGCACCGACATCGCGGGCGGCCTCGATCGCCTCCTGTGACACCTTGGCCATCCCGGCGGTCAGGATAAGCAAGGTCAGAGGCATGTGATCCCAGACCAGACCGATCACTGGCCCCCATGGCGTCAGATACGGCGAACTGTAGGAATTGAACCCGACGACCTCCAGCAGCGACTGCAGCAAGCCGTTCGGGCCGATATATCGAATGAGCGCATAGGCGACGATGATACCCGGCACGAACATCGGAAAAAGCGCCAGGGCCTGAACGACGGCGGCCATGCGACTGCGGGTGAAATGCAGGTAGATGGCGATCGGCAGGCAAATGGCGATCAGTAGGATCAGCGTCACCACCGTCGTCCACACGGTGCGAACATAGTTGGCAACACTATAGGGATCAGTGAAAAACCGATGATAGCGGGCAAGGCTCCAGGAGACGGAGCCATCGGCTGCGGTCTCCTGGAGCGTTTGCACGATCGATACGCCAGCGGGATAGAGCAGCAGGCAGACCATGACTGCTAGCGGCGGGCCGATGAGCAGCAGCCCTTTCAGGTTTCGTGTGGAGGTGCCTTCGCTTCCCAAACCAGCGCTCCGATCTCTTAGTTTCGCGCGATCGCGGGCGCGACGTTGCGATACCAGCCGTCATTGACGGCTGCTTCCCACTCGCCGTCCGGGAAGGCCGGGATCGACTTCGGTATGATGTCGGCATTTGCGGTGCGGATCTCGTCCGAAAGATAGGACCATTCGATCGACGGGAATCCGGCGATCTGATCGACGATCTGTTCCTGGACGGCAGGAGAAATGAGGACGTTTGCGAGTTTGGTCGCAGCCTCGATGTTCGTGGCATTGGTCGGGATGGTGCAATAGGCAAACCCGCCCACGAACGCCAGATCCTGCAACTGCGCGAGCTTGATGTGAGACGGCAACTCGCCCGATTTCAGGCCGGACAGTGCCTGATCCGACCAGGTCGGCACCATCGAGACGACACCCGAGACCAGCAACTGAAGCGACGGCGTGTTGCCGGCCGTGTAGGATCCACTCTGGTAAAGCGAAGGAGCCAGATCCTTCAGGATCTCCCAGGCCGGCGGCAGCATCGCGTCTGCCTTTTCCTTGCTGAAATTGGCTGCCGTGAATGCGGAAGGGTCCCGACCGTTGGCCTCGTGGATCGCCCGGCGTACGAAATTGCCGCCGGATCCGCCCTTGTCGGGGCGATTGTAGATGAACTGACCGGGTGTGGCCTTGATCCAGGCCGTCAGTTCGGCCCACGTCTTTGGAGGCGTCTGCACCTTGTTGGAATCGTAGGCCAGAACGACCTGCGAACCACGGTAGGGAAGGCCGAAATTGGTATCGATCGCCAGCTTGTTGAGCTTTGCGTAGTTGCTCATCGATGCCTTGGAAAAGTCGAGCCAAAGACCGGCATCGATCGCGCCGATGGTGTTGCGCGGATTGAAGGCCTCCATCACGTCGACCTGCGGATCGCTCTTTGTCTTCAGGGCCGCAAGGGCTCGATCGGCCAGGGCCATCATGCCCGAGTTTCCGTCGGATACAGTCACGTTGACGACCAGATCCGGGAGTTCCTGCTGCAAGGCCGGAACGACGACATTGGACCAGAAGTCTGCCACGTTCTGATCGCTCCCCACGATCACTTCGACCGCCCCGTCAGCGCCAAAGGCCAGCCTGGGGCTGAGGGCAATCGCCGCAGCAGCTGCTGCGGATGCAAGGAATTCCCGACGTTTCATATGCATGCTCCCACGTTGCGTTTGATGTGTCGTTCTCTACCAGGTGGCTTCTGCCATGCTTCGAAGAAGCTCACTTTCTCGTGGCAGCGCCTTGCCGCCATGTGCGGTCACCGATGCCGAACCACAGGCGACGGCGGCTCGAAGCGACTTGGCCATCGGCCAGCCCTGCAATAGCCCGTAGATGAAACCTGCGTTGAAACTGTCGCCGGCACCCGTCGTGTCGACGACCTCGACGTGCGGCGCGCCGATTTCGATGACCTGGCCCGCGTGGAGTGCTGCGGCGCCCCGTGCGCCGCGCTTGATCACTGCTGTCGGGCAATAGCCGGCAATGGCCAAGAGTGCCCCATCATGGCTCTCGCTGTTTGTCAGCCGCGTTGCCTCGGTCTCGTTGCAGAGGAAGCAATCGGTGTGGCGCAGAATGTCGGCGAGATTGCCGTCGGTGATAACCTCGTCGATGTGCTGGCAATCCAGGCAGCAAAAGATGCCGATGGAGCGGGCAAAGGCGAACAGATCTGCCAACTCGTTGCGGCAGGTGAGCCCTTGCACGATGAGGGCACGCGGCCCGAGCCGTTCGATCTCGGCCTTGGACGGAAGCGTCTCTTCCCCCTGGAAGTGACTTATGAACCCGCGGTCCTGTGCCATGGAGAAGGCAGCGCTCAGGCGTATTCTTGGCTCTGCGCGCCGCTGGAACAGGGAAGCGTCGATATCATCCCGTGCCGCCGCTGCGATCATCAGCTGGCTGAAGAGATCGGTTCCGGTCTCGCACCACCAGCCGACCTTCACCCCGAGCAGGGAGAACGCACGAGCCGTCGTGTAGCTGGCACCTGGGACGGCATCGAAGTCCTTCGACCATACGTCGGCGCCGAGCCTTGGTATCTCGCCAAGACCGGAAAAAATAAGGTCGTAATAGTACTCGCCGGCGAGCACCACATCATATGGTGAGGCCTGGCCCTGCCTTGAAAGGATCAACGCCATTCTCCGGCAAAAGGCTGATGCGCAGCGATATATTGCTCGACCAATGGCTCCGCGCGCGAATAGGACAACACAAGCGGGTGCGCGACCAGAGCCTCGACGGCCAGATCCTTCCGCCGCTCGGCAATCGCCCTGACGGCGAGGCGCTCATAACGTTTGATGTTGTGCACGAGTTGCGCCTGCGCCTCCGGCATCGCCCCGATCCTTTTCGCTTTGATGCCGTCGCGGCCAACGACGCAGCTGACTTCGACGACGTCATCGGGCCGAAGGCCGTCGATAGCGTCCCCGTTGCGCACGTTCAATCCGATATGGCACTCGGCTCCCGATTCCATCGCATCGATAATGTTGAGCGCAACACCGGCGTAACCTTCGCCGACACCGTCCGCGGCATGCGCACTGACCGCCCGGATGGCCCTGTCGGCATCTTCCATGCTGGGCGCTTCGGGTCGCGCGTAGTGCATGTAGGTCGCCTCGCGGCGCTGCTCATAGGCGAAGTAGGCGGCAAGGGCAGCATCCGCATCGCGCTCGACGCCGATGTCAGAAAGTTCCGCGATCAGGGTTCGATTGAGGTCACGCACTTCCTCGCCACGGGTGCGCGCATCGGCCTGGATGTCGCCAAGCGCCTTCTCGGCATAGTAGAAGTAGTAGAGATACTCGTTGAGCCAGAGCCGATGCCGCCGGATGATCGCCGGATCGAAAATGCGCTGCGCCGTTTCGGCAAGAAACGCATCGTCATCCAGGAGGCCTTGCAGAACCTCTTGCCCTCCAACGACCGCCGACCGCGTGAACGATAGATGATTGAGACCGAAAACTTCGGTCTGCACGTCTCTGACGGCAACTCCGAGCTTTTGCGCCACGGCTTCCTGGGCCGCATTGGCACCGTCGCAGATGCCGACGACACGATCGAAGCCCGCGTCGCTCAGCGCCTGCGCCACCAGACCTGCCGGATTGGTAAAATTGAAGAGCCAGGCATCCGGACTGACCTCTTTCAGCAGCTGAGCATATTCAGTGATGACGGGAATGCTGCGCAACGCCATGGCAAAACCGCCGGGTCCGGTGGTCTCCTGGCCGAGAACGCCGTGCGACAAGGCAATCCGCTCGTCCTTGACGCGCCCATCCTCGCCGCCGGGCCGAACAGTCGTGACCACGTAGCGTGCACCCTCAAGGGCTTTCTCGGCAGTCACGGTGGCGGAAATGCGGACAGGCGACTGCATCCTGAGAGCAATCTCGCGGGCAAGCCCGCCGAAGATCTCGAGTTTCGATTGATCGACGTCATGCAGGCAGATTTCGGTAAGCCCGCTGCGCTCGGCCCTGCGAAGGGCCGAAGCCACGAATAGGGGCGCTCTTACGCCGCCGCCGCCAATCAAAGTGAGCTTCATTGGATACCTCAGTTGTCTCGTAACGCCAGTCGTAACTGGTCATATCCAGACATGTCAAGATAGCCCGTTGCCTTGCCGCCATATTTCGTGCAGCACTAGAATCATCACAAACGGTACGGAAAAGATGCCCGCAAAGAAGCCGACAGTTCGAAGCAATCCGCTGGCGGAACGCGCCCGGCTGAAGCCGCTGGATCGCGATGACCAGCAACCTCTCTACAGGCAGGTCAAGCAGAACATCCTGGATCTGACCCGGGACGGCACCATCCCTGCGCACTCCAAACTCCCGTCCGAGCGTGAGCTGGTACAGGCCTATGATGTCAGCCGCATTACAATCAGGCAGGCGCTAGTCGAACTCGTTCAGGAGGGCCATCTGCAAAGCCAACCCGGCAAGGGCTTCTACGTCGCTGAAAAGAGCGAACCGTTCGAGTTGCACTTGCTGACGAGCTTTACGGCCAACGCGATCGCCAAGGGCATGGTGCCCGGCAGCCGCCTGCTGGAAGCCAAGATCTACGCCGCGCCTCCGGAGATTTCGCGCGCGCTCTATCTGCCGGAAGCCGCTGACGTCGTTTTGCTGAAACGCCTTCGCACGCTCGACGGCGTGCCGGTGGTCATCCAGTATGACTGGATGCAGCCGGCCGCTTGCCCGGGCCTGCTGGACCTGGACTGGTCGACTGGGAACCGCTCGCTCTACGCCGAATTGCGCGAGCGCTACGGCCTGCGCCCCGTGCGTGGGCAGACAACAATCAGCGCCCGCTATCCTGATGAAGACGAGGTCGCGTTGCTCAAGCTGGAGCAGAAGACCGCTGTGCTGACGTTGGATCAGATCGCATTCTCAGCCGAAAATCGCCCTATCAACATATCAACCTCGGTGCACCATCCGAAGCGCTATCCCCTGAGCATTCAGCAGGGCGAGTAGCGACTGCATCTATCCTTAAATCGGAATCGGTTTATGGAGAGAATTATGCAGCAAGTTTAAATTGTTACAGCGTCCTTTGCGCGTCATACTTGACGCGCGGCGCGGTAACGGAGCCCGGCCGGTCACGAAAAGGAAGTACCCATGGCGACGACACCCCGAAGACCAGCAAACCCGAAAGATGCGGCCGAGGCCCTGTTCAAGCCCGTAAAGAAAGCGGCCGCTCCTGCGGTCGAAAGACCTGCGCTCCCGAATACCAAAGAACTCGTTTCCTTAAAGATCGACAGCGATGTGCTGGCGCATTTCCAGTCCGACGGACCCGGCTGGCAAGAGCGCATCAACGATACCTTGCGCGCCGCCATGAAATCGTCGACGTGATCGTCGGCGCCGAACGCAGCATGCATTGACAGCCGACAATACGCCCGACTGAGGCTCGCACGTCAACGAGTGTGTTTTTCCTACGGGGAAGACTTTGACAGAATGGCCGAAGCGTTGGTACGGCTTGGCCGCTTCGATGCTGCGTTCGATGTAGGGCTGCGATAAGGGCGAAAAGGTCGCCCTCAAGGGCGTTGGAACGTGATACCCGGCGAGGATCGAGACCGCCTCGGCGGCAAAGCCGCCACCGATCGCGTTCAATGCGCATGAAATGCCGCTCTGCCCTTTACAAAGCGGGCTCGGCATGGACTCATTCGCGTTTGAAGGAATGGAGGAGCATGGCAGTGATGCCATCGAAGTTCCATGGTTTCACATTCGGAACATGTTCGCGAAATCGAGCGGGTAGGACAGGGTCTGGCAACAGGGCGCGACGAGGTCGTCGTCAAGTCGTGGCTGCGCTGTCTCGATCAGCACAAGCTGGATCCGGCGCAGACCTGCGAAGCCTACATCCTGCCCGAACTTCGCCTGCGCGAGCATCGGCAGGAGGCCGAAGACCTTATCAGGATCGCGCGCTCGGGCCTTGAAAACCTCTACAATCAGGTCGCCGGACAGAACTACGTGCTGCTGCTTTCCGACAGGAAAGGCGTGACAGTCGAGTTTCTGGGCGATCCTTCCTTCGACAACAACCTGCGCCGAGCTGGCCTCTATCTCGGATCGGATTGGGCCGAAGCGCGCGCAGGCACTTGCGCGGTCGGTGCCTGTCTGGAGACCGGCGAAGCGCTGACGATCCACCAGAGCGACCATTTCGACACGACACACACGCCGCTCTCCTGCACTGCAGCGCCGATCTACGATACCGAAGGCGGCCTTTCGGCCGTTCTCGACATTTCGCTGCTCAGTTCCCCGATCCTGAAGGCGAGCCAGAACCTTGCACGCCACCTCGTCGCCGCTACCGTGCGGCGTATCGAGCTCGCCAACCTGATGGCTCGCACGCGCCATGAATGGGTGCTGCGGTTTGCCCGCTCGCCGGAGTTCCTGGACGTCGATCCTGAGGCCGCGATCTCGATAGACGGGCGCGGCCACATCATCGGCATGACCCATGGCGGCGCCTGCATCCTGGCGCGCTCGGCCGGGCTCGACTGGCGTGATCCGCAGAACCTCATCGGGCAGCCGATATCGCGCTTCTTCGATATTGGCGTTGATGGCCTGGTTGATCTGACGCGCCGCAGACCGACGGAGGAGCGGCTCTTGACCGCCCGTGACGGGAATGCGCTCTTCGCCCATGCGATCGAACCGCAGTTTGCTGTTGGCCGGTCTGTCGGCAAGATCGCAACCCTTTCGTCTACGCGCCGGCTCGGCGGCGATGTGCCAGTGATTGCCGCCCTCGAGGACCGGATCGCCAAGCTGGCGCCAACCGCCCTGCCGGTTCTTATCCAGGGCGAGACCGGCTCCGGCAAGGAGCACCTCGCCCGGGCGATCCACGACTGCAGCGGCCTCAAGGGCCGGTTCGTTGCGATCAACTGCGCAGCCTTGCCCGAACACCTTATCGAGAGCGAACTCTTCGGATATCTGCCCGGCGCCTTTACCGGCGCATCGGCCAAGGGGCGCAAAGGGCTGATAGAACAGGCGGATGGCGGAACCCTGTTCCTCGATGAGATCGGTGACATGCCCCTCGTGTTGCAGACCAGATTGCTGCGGGTCCTGGCAGAACGGGAAGTCCTGCCGCTTGGTGGGGTGGAACCGAAACCGGTTAACCTGCGCATCATCTCGGCGACACATCGGCCGTTGCAGCAGCTTGTTCAGGAGGGACGGTTTCGCGAAGACCTGTTCTATCGCCTGAATGCCGCCGTGTTCCGTATGCCGGCGCTTCGCGACCGGCCGGATTTCGAATGGCTGCTTGCGGCACTGCTCGACAGGCACCGGACGGAAGGGCAATCTTTGCACATTGCGTCGGACGCATTGGCCGCGCTGAAAGCCCATGGCTGGCCGGGCAACATCCGCGAACTGGACAACGTCCTGGCTGTCGCGGCTGCCGTCTGCGACGACAGCAGGATCGAACTCGTCGACCTGCCGGAACACCTCATGGCCGCACGGATAAGCAAGACGGAGGCGTCCACCCCAAGCAGACAAGCAAACGACGGCGCGGCGCTCGAGATCTTGCTCTCGTCCTGTGGTTGGAACATTTCCGAAGCGGCCCGACGCCTGGGGGTCGATCGTTCCACGGTTCACCGCCAGATCAAGCGCCACGGGCTGCGTGCCACTCACTAGCGTGCAACAGGTGTGGTGCAACACCTGTTGCAGCCGCCACAGGTATCTAACTTCAACAAACACACTTATGCTTTTGATTGTAAATATCAATCAATCCTGATCCAGTTCTGGCACGTGCCTTGCTCCGTATTGTCGCAACAAATGACAGAACGGAGGAAACATGCGCGCACTCAGATTTCATGCCGCCAAGGAACTGCGGCTTGAGCAGATCCCACCGCCCGATCGCAACCCGGGGCCGGGTCAGGTCCTCATCCGCAACCGCTTTGTCGGTATCTGCGGCACGGACTTGCACGAATATGCCTATGGCCCGATCTTTATTCCCAAGGAGCCGCATCCCTATACCGGCGCCCATGGCCCACAAATTCTAGGACACGAGTTCGGTGGTGTCGTGGAAGCGATCGGCGACGACGTCAGCACCGTCGCAGTGGGAGACAGGGTCTCCGTTCAGCCCCTGATCATGCCGCGCGCCGGCGACTATTTTGCCGATCGTGGCCTCTATCACCTCAGCACGGACCTCGCACTCGCGGGGCTCAGCTGGCAGTGGGGCGGAATGGCAGACTATGCCACGCTCAACGAGTACAACGTCCAGAAGATCCCGGATGCCATGAGCGACGAGGAGGCCGCCCTTGTCGAACCGACTGCGGTGGCCGTCTATGCGTGCGATCGCGGTGGCGTGACGGCAGGAAGCAGCGTGCTCGTCACCGGTGCAGGGCCGATCGGGATGCTGACGCTGCTGGCGGCAAGGGCAGCCGGCGCCGCACAGCTTTTCATCTCCGACATCAACGATGCGCGGCTCGCTTTCGCAAAAGCGATCCTGCCGGATCTGACCACGATCAATCCCCAGATGGACAATCCCGGCGACACCGTTCGCGCGATGTCGGAAGGCAATGTCGGCTGCGATGTCGCGATTGAGTGTGTCGGCAACGAGCATGCATTGAAGGCCTGTGTCGATGCCGTGCGAAAACAGGGCGTCGTCGTGCAAACGGGACTGCATCCGCACGAGAACCCACTCGACTGGTTCCAGGTCACCTTCAAGGACATCGACCTGCGCGGCTCCTGGGCTTACCCGACCCACTACTGGCCGCGCGTCATCCGGCTGATCGCATCGGGCCTGCTGCCTGCGAGCAAAGTCGTGACGAACACCATCACTCTTGATCAGGCCGTTCACCAGGGTTTCGACGCCTTGCTGGATCCGGCAGGAAAGCAGCTGAAAATCCTTATCGACCTTTCAAAATAGCCCCATTGCGGTGTCGGGGAAGGAGGAGCTTTCCCGACGTCTGCCATCAGACATTCGAGCAAAACGGAGGAGATACCATGCTTGAAGACAGCCCAAACACGAAGATAGACGCAGCCCTGACCAAACTCGGCAGAGCGCTGGAGCGCGGAGATATCGAAGCGACGGTCAACTTGTTCCAGGCGGACTGCTACTGGCGCGATCTGGTCACATTCACCTGGAACCTGCGCACGATGGAGGGCCAGGATCAGATCCGCGACATGCTGACGAGCCAGCTGAAGACAATCAAACCGTCGCGCTTCCGCCAGGATGAGAAGGAACTGGCAACTGACGGCGACGGCATCACGCAAGGCTGGTTCGAATTCGAAACCGATGTTGCCCGTGGCTACGGCCATGTCCGCCTGAAGAACGGTCTGATCTGGACGCTTTTGACCACGATGAGCGAGCTCAAGGGACATGAGGAACCCAAGGGTCTGAAGCGGCCCATGGGGGCGGAACACGGCCACGACCCCAATCGCAAGACCTGGAGCGAAAAACGCCAGGAGGAAGCGGCGCGCCTCGGCTACGAGACGCAGCCTTATGTCGTCATCATTGGCGGCGGTCAGGGCGGCATTGCCCTTGGCGCGCGCCTGCGCCAGCTCGGCGTGCCGGCAATCATCATCGAGAAGAACGAACGCCCCGGCGACAGCTGGCGCAAGCGATACAAATCACTCTGCCTGCATGACCCTGTCTGGTACGACCACCTGCCCTACATACCCTTCCCGGAGAACTGGCCCGTCTTTGCGCCGAAGGACAAGATCGGTGACTGGCTGGAGATGTACACCAAGGTGATGGAGCTCAACTACTGGAACTCGACCACCTGCAAATCCGCCACCTATGACGAGGACAAGCAGGAGTGGACCGTCGTTGTCGAGCGTGACGGCAAGAAAGTGGTGCTGAGACCAAAACAGCTCGTGCTGGCCACGGGCATGTCCGGCAAAGCCAACATTCCCAAGTTCAAGGGACAGGATATCTTCAGGGGCGAGCAACAGCATTCCTCGCAACATCCGGGCCCCGACGCTTACAAGGGGAAAAAAGTGGTGGTGGTCGGGGCCAACAATTCGGCTCACGACATTTGCGCCGCACTCTGGGAGGCGGGCGCCGACGCCACCATGGTCCAGCGCTCCTCGACTCACATCGTGCGGTCGGATTCGCTGATGGAGATCGGGCTCGGCGACCTCTACTCCGAGCGGGCGGTCGCGGCCGGCATGACGACACGCAAAGCCGACCTCATCTTCGCCTCGCTGCCCTATAAAATCATGCACGAGTTCCAGATCCCGCTCTACGACAAGATGCGCGAGCGCGACGCCAAGTTCTATTCGGATCTCGAGAAGGCAGGCTTCATGCTCGACTGGGGCGCCGACGGCTCCGGCCTGTTCATGAAATACCTGCGCCGCGGCTCCGGATATTACATCGACGTCGGCGCCTGCGACCTCATCATCGACGGCTCGATCAAGCTGAAATCCGGCTCGGACGTCGATCACCTCACCGAAACGTCGGTTGTGCTCAAGGACGGCACCGAACTGCCGGCGGATCTCGTGGTCTATGCCACCGGCTACGGTTCGATGAATGGCTGGGCGGCAGATCTCATCAGCCGCGAGGTCGCCGAAAAGGTCGGAAAATGCTGGGGTTTGGGCTCCGACACGCCAAAGGACCCCGGCCCGTGGGAAGGCGAACAACGCAACATGTGGAAGCCGACACAGCAGGAGGCCCTCTGGTTCCACGGCGGCAACCTGCATCAGTCGCGGCACTATTCGCAGTACCTCTCCCTGCAATTGAAAGCCCGCCAGGCCGGCATCGAAACGCCGGTCTACGGATTGCAGGAGAGCCATCACCGCGGCTGATGCCTTGAGGATAGGCCGGAGCCATGTCTCCGGCCAATCCCGTCACGCCGTTTGCGCTGTCCGATGTTCCAAGCGCTCTGCCCTTCTCAGCTCAAAGGAAAACCCAATGCCGAAACCAGCCGGAGCCAAGGCTTGCGCCAACCGCCTTTTCGGTCGGCAGTGTCGAGCGCGTACATCGTGACCTGCGCCCCGAGCCAGCGAAACGGTTCGGGCGGCACGACGTTGGGCAGCTGTGTTGCAAAATCCAATCGGCTCTCCGAAGTCTTCGAGCCGTCGAGAATGTCGAGCGCGATGCGCGCACCGAACCTCGAAGCGGAAACCCCAAACCCCGAATAACCGCCAGCATAAACGACCTTGCCGGCGTGATACCTCTGGAAATGCACCGCCATGCGCGTGCTGAGATCGATCGGGCCGCTCCAAGCATGGGTGAACCGGAGGCCCTGCAATTGCGGAAACGTGTCGAAGAACGCATTGGCAAGCGGTTCGTAGGTCTGGACATCGCTATCGACGCCCGGTGACGTCGTGCCCGAATAAGCATAACCGAGCCTCCCACCGAAGATGATGCGGTTATCCTTCGTCAGGCGCATATAGTTCATCTGGGTCCGGGTGTCGTAGACACCCTGCCGGTTCTTCCAGCCGATCGACGCCATCTGATGTTCGGACAGCGGCTCGGTGGCGAGGACACGATCCCGGATAGCGACAACTCGGCGCCTGATCGCCGGATGGCCGGAGGCAAACGCGTTGGTGGCCAAAAGCACCTTCGGTGCGGTCACCGAGCCAAAAGGCGTCTTGACCTCGATCCTGGCTCCGACTTCTTCAAGCGCCAGCAACTCCGTCCCCTCAAAGATTTCGACACCGAGAGAAAGCGCGGTTCGCTTCAGGCCCCAGGCAAGCAACGCCGGATGGACCGTTCCGCTGATATCCTTCGACCAGATTCCGGCCTTGTATCGCGGCGAGCCGATCTGTGCCTGCACAGCGTCCTCGTCCAGAAACACGGCCTGGTGCCAGTATTGCAGGTGAAGCTCGTGCTCCCTGTGCAGGGCCTCGATATGATCTGCATCCACCGCGACTGTCAGTTCACCACCCCACTCCGCGTGACAGTCGATGCCATGGTCGGAAAGGGTCTGCATGAAGCCGTGCATGTTCTCCTTGCCGAGCCGCTCCAACTCGGCAATGTCGTTGGGAAACACGCGCACCGCATTGGAAAGGCCGTGCATGACCGATGTGGAAACGACGCCGCCCGGTCTGCCGGAAGCGCCGTTAGCGACGGCGCCTTTCTCGATCAGCACCACATCGAGATCCGGCTGAGCCTGCTTGGCCTGGATCGCCCCCCAAAGGCCGGTGAAGCCGCCGCCGACGATCAGCAAGTCAGCCTTTCGATAGGCCGAAAGCGGTGGCAGGGCTTCGGGCGCATCCGGCCGATCCAGCCAGAACGGCGACATCGCCACGTCGGCAAGGGATGTCACCGACGATCGTTGCGTTTTGTACGCCATGGATCACCCGTCGGTCTTTGCGGTGTGCAAGACGTAGACTTTGCGCATCGTCTCCAGCACCTCGAACCGAACCTCCACCCCCTTCGGCAGCAGGTAGCTTTCGCCGGCCTGAAACGTCTCCACCGATCCGTCCGGGCTGGTGATCGCGACCTTGCCGGAAAGGATCACGCTGTACTCCACACCATCGGGATAGGAGAGCATTTCGGCATAGGGCGTCGATTGCCATGTGCCGACAACGATCGAACCGTCGGCGCTCTCGAAGTGAACATCGCCCATCTCGTCGGCAAAACCCGACAGGATCGCTTCGACCGGCACAACGCTGCACTTTTCCAGCTCGCGCAAGCTGACGCCATTGCGATCGATTTTCATTACCTTGGTCATGTATGCTCCTGAATGCATGGTCAGCTGTTGGCGGGACACGAAGCTGCCCGATCCCGCCCGATGCGGTTGGGGCGGTTATTTTGCCCGATAGACTTCCGTTCCCGCGACATAGGTCGCCTCGACGTGCCGCTTTCGAATGGACCGATCGACGGGGTCTGGGAGCTTGGCGTCAAGCACGACGAAATCGGCCCATTTCCCAGTGGAGATCGAGCCGATCTGATCGGCCCACGGCGTCATGTTGGCGCCGGCCTGGGTGTAGGCAAACAGTGCCTCATCGAACGTGACGGCCTGCTCGGGATGCCACGGGCCGTCGCCAAGCCCGAAGGGGCTTTCGCGGAAAACGGCATCATTGATCTGGGTCAGCGGGCTTAGCGGCGAGGTCGCCCAGTCGGATCCGAACACGACCGGAACCTTGTGCTGAAGCAACGATTTCCAGACATAGGCATGGGACTCGCGCTCAGGGCCAACCCGCTCGGTGATGTATTTTCCGATCGTGCCGGTGGCATGGTTCGGCTGCATCGACGCCACGATGCCAAGCGTCTTGAACCGCTCGATATCGGCGGGGTTGATGATCTCGATATGCTCGACGCGGTTGGGATACTTGCCGGGCGACTGTCCCTTTTCGAATGCATTCAGCGTCATCTGCACGCCGGCATCGCCGATGGCGTGAACGGCGGTCGGGAAGCCGTTTTCATTAGCGGCCTTGATCAGTGTGGCGAGATCCGCCTCCGACTGGAAGGGCTCCCCCTTCCAACCTGTTCGATCCGAGTAGTTTTCAAGCATATAGGCTGTATGGGTCGAAAGCACGCCGTCGACGACCGACTTGGCATAGCCGACGGTCAGAAGCGGACCCTTGACCTTGGTTTCACCGCTGGCAGCGACACGGCTGTCGACAGCTTCGCGATCCTTTGCAGCCGCCGGAATGTTGGCGGCCTTGTCTTCGAAGAAGCCGTACCAGACCCGGAGTGACAGGGACTTGTCTTCGACGAGCTTCAGGTAATCGTAGGCGGCGGCGATGGACGACATGTCGTGAACGCCGGTCAGGCCGACGCTGTTGGCGAACTTCACGGTCTGCAGCAGCGCTTCGGCGCGTTCCTTGTCGGAATAGGCCGGCTTCTTGTTGGTGACGAGGTCGCCTGCGCCTTCGAGCAGGATCCCGGTCGGTTCCCCGGTCTTGGCGTCGAGAACGATCTCGCCGCCCGCAGGCACCTCGGATTTTGCCGTGACGCCGGCGATTTCCAGTGCCTTGCTGTTTACCCAGATCGAGTGGAAATCGATATCGCGCAGAACGACGGGGCGGTCCTTGACCACGGCGTCGATGTCTTCCTTCGTCGGAAGCTTGCCTTCCTTCAGCGTATAGTCCCAACCACCTCCGGTGATCCACACGCCCGGCGGCAGGCGTTCGTCCGCCTCCTTGATCCTCTTCAGCCAGGTTTCCTTGTCAGGGATGTAGGAAAGGTCGACGCCGGTGACATAGTCAGTGCCGCTCGTCAGATGCGTATGTCCGTCGATGAATCCGGGCGTAACCGTCTTGCCGGCAAGGTCGAGCACCGTGGTCTTGCCGTCGGCGAGCGCCCGGATTTCGGCGCTGGTGCCGACTGCCACGAACTTTCCGTTCTCGACAGCGAAGGCTTCGGCGCGCGGCGTGTTCGGATCGACGGTCCGCACGTCGCCGTTGACGGCGATAAAATCAGCGGCCGCGTTCGCAACCGTAAAAGATGACCCGACCGCTAGCGCGGCGAGCATGGTGCCAGCCAGAAGCTGGTGCCGCAGAACCGGTGTTTTCTTGATGCGCACGTCTTTCCCTCCCGAGGTCCGAACAGATGAAGCGGATGCATGGAGTAAGCGGCAATGCGGCCGGAAGCGGAATACTCCAAAGGGCTAGGTCCGCCGATCGGCGACCACGGCAAACATCCGTGCCCAGTCAGAAACAGGCGGCGGCGGTCTCTTGCGACCGTTTTCAAACTGACCTACGCTCGCGCGAGGGAGGACGCAGGCATGAATGGGAGTATCGCGACGAGCGAGCCAGGCGCGGCGACGCAGTCGCCTGCGATCAATGAACTGGCGATGTCACTGATCGGCAATATCGGTCGAATGGATTTCCAGGAACGCCTGGCCGAAGCGCTGAAGCAACATGTTTCCGTGGATGCGGGGCTGATCCTGCTTTATCGGGGTGAGAGCGCGCCGAAGATACTCTTCAACGATTGGCAGACACATCGCGGCCTGTCGGACATCCGGCATTACCTTCAGGGGCCTTACCGGCTCGATCCGTTCTATCAACTCGCGGTCGAGAACGAGGATGATGGGCTCTATCGCCTGAGCCAGATCGCGCCTACGTTCGATCGTACGCAGTACTACCGCGAGTACTACCAGCACTCCGGGCTTCACGACGAGTTCAACTTCATCGTCAGCCTCGACGACGCCTCGAAGATCGCGATCTCCCTCGGCCGCAAGCGGTCGAGCATCGCCTTCAGCGAGCAGGAAGTGCAACTTCTCGAGAGCCTGGCGCCGATCCTGCGGACGGCAGTCATCCGCCATTTCCGCGACCTCAGGCCCGAGACGCTGGATGGCGAGGGCTCCGCCTTGCAGAAGGCGCTCGCCCAGGCGATCGGCAATTTCGGCCGCAGCATCCTGACGGAGCGCGAATGCCAGGTCGCTCAACTCGTGTTGCGCGGCTATTCCGTCAAGGGTGCTGCAACGCAGCTCGGCATCTCACCGGCAACGGTGAAGCTGCATCGCCGCAACCTCTACGCAAAGCTGGACATTACGTCACAGACGGCACTGTTTGCCTTGTTCATTGACGCCGTCTCGTCGGCGAAGAACGTCTATGAAGACCCGCTGTCGGGCTACCTTGCCAAGCGCAGGCAACTGACGGGCGAGCTTGCCTGCAACTGACGTAGTCTGCTGCAGGCTACCGAACTCCTGTGGTCTCGCGGTGCAAGACCGCCTACACGGCAAGGCTGCTCTTTGTCGAAGGCCTGGACACGATGCGTGACGCCACCAGGCCGAAGACGACGACGCCAAGGATGATCGTCGAGATGGCGTTAACTTCCGGGGTCACCCCGAACTTGATCTGCGAATAGATCTTCATCGGCAGTGTTGAGGCTCCTGGGCCGGTCGTGAAGCTCGATATCACCAAGTCATCAAGCGACAGCGTGAACGACAGCAACCAGGCCGAGACGAAGGCCGGAGCCATGGTCGGCACCGCCACCTTCATGAACGCCATAAATGGTGGGCAGCCGAGATCTCTTGCTGCCTCCTCCAGCGACGGGTCGAGTTCGACCAGCCGGGATTGCATCACGACCGCCGCAAAACACATGGTGAAGGTCGCATGGGCAAGCGTGATCGTCACCGGACCGCGATCGATGCCCAATGTCACGAACATCAGCAGCATCGACACGCCCATCACTACCTCCGGCATCACCATCGGCGCCACCAGCATGCCGTTGAAGATATGGTGCCCGCGAAAGCGGCGAATTCTCACCGCCACGATCGCTGCGAGCGATCCGAGCACGGTCGCAAACGTCGCCGAGATCGCCGCCACCAGAAAGCTGATCTTCGCGCCCTCGACGATCGACTGGTTGCTGATCGCGGCCGTGTACCACTGGGTGGAGAACCCTCCCCAGACGGTGACCAGCCGCGAGGCGTTGAAACTATAGACGACCAGGACCACGATCGGCAGGTACAGAAAGGCGAGCCCGGCAAAGATGGAAAGCCGATTGAACCAGGATGGCTGGGGCATAGTCGCTCCTCACTTAGTGGTTCGAGACAAACGTGTCTGGAACAGGACGATGGGTATCACCAGGATGATGAGGAGCAGCACGGTGACGGCAGAGGCCACCGGCCAGTCCCGGTTGTTGAAGAACTCCATCCAGATCGTCCTGCCGATCATCTGTGTGTCCGCGCCGCCCAGAAGGTCGGGCACGACGAATTCACCGATGACCGGGATGAAGACTAGTGCCGAGCCGGCGGCAACGCTCCTGAGGCTGAGTGGAAAGGTGACGCGCCAAAACGCTGCCAGGCGCGAACATCCGAGGTCGCGCGCCGCCTCGATCAGGGTGCGGTCGCTGGCACTGAGATTGGCGTAGATCGGCAGCACCATGAACGGCAGATAGGTGTAGACGATGCCGATATAGATCGCCGTCTCGGTGTTCATGATCCGCAGCGGCTCGGAAATGACGCCGAGGTTCAGGAGTAGCGAATTCAACAGCCCGTCGTTGCGCAGGATGCTCATCCAGGCATAGACGCGGATCAGCATAGAGCTCCAGAACGGCACGATGACGAGGAAGATGAGGACGGACCGCGTTTGCGGAGCGCAGCTTGCAATGCCATAGGCCAGCGGATAGGCGATCGCCAGCATCAGCGCGGTTGAAATCGCCGCCACTTTCAGGCTGGTGAGGTAGGCAAGCAGATAGGTATTCTCGCTGAGGACGAAGATGAAGTTCTCAAGATTGAGCCTGATGCTGAGCAGCGATCCCTGCCATTCGTAGAGCGGCTCATAGGGTGGCATGCCGAGGCGAACGGACGAGAGGCTGATCGCCAGCACGAGCAGAAAGGGCATCAGGAAAAAGACGGCGAGCCAGCCGTAGGGGACGAACACCAGCGCGCGTCGGCCCAGATCGGGTTTTGATTGCATGATGTCGTTCCCTAGTCGGCCAGCAGACGGGCGGCCTGCGGCATCCATGAGGCAAACACGGTGTCACCGATCGACAGATCGTCCTCCGCGCCCAGGTTGACGCGCAACGCGTCCAGCGTTGCCCCGCTCTTGAGGCGAACTCTGTAATGCCGCCCCGATCCAGCGTAGCTGAACTGTTCGATAACGCCCTCAAGACCGCTGCCCTGCTTGGTCAGCTCGACCCTTTCCGGCCGCACCGACACCCAGAAACGCCCATTGGTGGAGACATGGTCCGCGGCGGCGGCAACGACCGAACCGCCCGCCTCTGCACTTTCGACCGCCAGCTCGTTGCCCGAACGCCTGGTGGCGCCACCTTCGAACACGTTCGCCTCACCGAGGAATTTCGCGACATAGCGGGAAACAGGTGTTTCGTAGACTTCGGCTGGCGATCCGATCTGCAGCACCTTGCCCTGCTGCATGATCGCGATACGCGATGACACGGTCATTGCCTCATGCTGGTCGTGGGTGACGATGATGAATGTCAACCCCAGCTCGCGCTGAAGCCTGACCAGCTCGTGCTGGGTTTCCGTGCGCAGGTTCTTGTCGAGCGCGCCGAGCGGCTCGTCCAACAACAGCACCTTCGGCCGCTTGACCAGTGCCCGCGCCAAAGCCACGCGTTGCCTTTGCCCGCCGGACAGCTGTTGCGGCTTGCGATCGAGCAACGCGGTCAGTTGCAGCTTTTCGGCCACTTCGCTGACGCGCTGCCGAATCTCGGCCCTTGCCAGCCGATCCTGCTCAAGCCCGAAGGCAATGTTCTTGCCCACCGTCAAATGGGGAAACAGGGCGTAGGACTGGAACATCATGTTGGTTGGCCGGCGATGGGCCGGAACGTCCGTGACCTCTTCGCCGTCAAGCCGGACGGCACCGGATGTCGGCGTCTCGAAGCCGGCGATCATGCGCAGCAAGGTCGACTTGCCGCATCCGGATGGACCAAGAAGCGAGAAGAATTCCCCCCTCCCGATGCCGATCGAAACGTCGTCAACGGCAGTGAAGAAGCCGAAAGATTTGGAGAGATTCTCGATGGATACGTAGGATTGCAATGCGAATGTCCTTCTGCTTCCGCTTCTCAGGCGACGTGCTCAGCTGCCGGCCCTGAACGCCGTCCATACCCGTGTCCGCTCGCGCGCCTGACGCGGCGGCAGCGACTTGTCGACGAAGAGCTTGGCGCGCACTTCGGCGGACGGATAGACGTTCGGGTCCGTGCGGATCGCTTCGTCGACGAGAGGTGTCGCTGCGGCGTTGGCATTTGCGTAGAACACGTGATTGCTGATGTCGGCGACGGTCTTCGGCTCGAGAACGTAGTCGATGAAGGCCAGGGCCTGCGCGGGATCGGGCGCATCGGCGGGCACGGCCATCGTGTCGAAGGAAATGATCGTGCCTTCCTTCGGGATCGAATAGCTGACCGCGACACCATTTTTGGCTTCTTCCGCACGTGCCGCAGCGATGCCCGCGTCGCCGCTCCACATCATCGCCAGGCACAGCTGGCCGGATGCCATGTCCGCCACCAGCTGGCCGCTCTGCATGTGCCGAATGTATGGGCGCAGCGTCAGCAGCAGATCCTTGGCCTTGTCGAGATCTTCCTGTTTTGTCGAATAGGGATCGAGACCGAGATAGTTCAGAGCAATCGGGATCACTTCGTTGGGCGCATCGACGATGCCGATACCGCAGTCTTGAAATTTCTGCGCCAGTTCCGGCTTGAAGAACATGTCCAGGCTGTTCGTCGGCGCGTTGCCGACCCGCTCTTCGACGAGCTTCGGATTGTAGGCAATCCCCGTCGTCAGCCACATGTAGGGAACAAGGTATTGATTGCCCGGATCGTGTTCGGCAACGAGCTTCAGGAGGTCCTTGTCCAGGTTGTCATAGTTCTTGAGGCTGGTGGTATCGATGGGCTTCAGCGCACCCGATTGGATGAGCCGCTCGCCGACAGTCGCGCTTGGAAAAGCAACGTCGAAACCACTTCCGCCTGCCAGCAGGCGCGTCTCAAGAACCTCAAGCGAATCGAAGAAATCCACTCGGGCGTCCACGCCCGTTCGCTTGACGAAGGTCGAAACCGTGTCTTCGGCGAAATAGTCGGAGAAATTGTAGATAAACAGCTTTTCGTCGGCCCTCGCGCCCTCCTGTCCATAGAGCAAGGCGATCGAGGCGATAGCAACCGAGTGCATCAGCGAACGGTACGAACCGGACATGTTCCCTCCCAAGGCAGAATGGCTTTTGTTTCGGGAAAACCTGCTGGGGTAACCGGGAAGCGTCAACACTCCCTTTGGCTAGGCTTGGGCGGCGGTCCGGCCGCGAGGCACATGACCTCCAGCGCCAAGATGCTTCATGCCGGACGACGTCGGGACGGTTGCGATCAGAGCATTACCGCCATGTTTTCAGGCACATGGACCCAGAATAGGCGCATCCTCGGCTCCCCGCCTTTGCCGTCCTCAGGCTGCTCGCTTCTGTCCCACAAAGGACCTCGTGTCACCTAACCGGCGATGGCGCGATTTCGTTGGCCCCTGCGTCGGTTTCAACCTCAGGCCGAAAATCAACGGCCCCGGATCCGCGCTGCCGGTGAAGAGGATGGCGGGGATCATCGTGCGGGCGGAACAGGAAACGTCGGGCGACATCGAGATAGCCGTCGTAGACCAGGCCGCCGTTGACAGCGATGAGGGCGTCCCTGTCTCGGCGGTAAAGCAGTGGTATCCGATACCACGGAACTCCAGGCCGCTTGTGATGCAGCACATGGAGATTGTTGTAGAGAAATAGGAGCCCAAACATAGGGCTGTTTTCTACGATCGCCGTACGCTCGTCGTGGTGGTCGGCATAGCGATGCTCGGCATAGGAACGCAGCCTGGTGAGAGCCGCACCGACATAGACGAAACCGAAGGCGTAGAGCCACAGCGGCATTCCGCAAACTTCGGTGACCCAGACGAGGACAAGGGCAACGCCGATCGCATGCCGCATCCAGATTGCCGCCCTCTGACGGTCACCGTTGAGTACGAGTGTCGCTTCCTGCACCAGGAAGCTGGCAATCATGACAATCGGTCCGAGGGTCAACCGTCCCAACAAGGTGGTGTTCCAGGCTGCCAGCAAACGGCCGGTGCCTCCCATGCGCTCCCAGGCGGTCTGGGTGAAGTAGGACGATTCCGGATCCTCGATCGGATCGGTCAGGTGCTCGTCGCGGTGATGGGTCAAGTGCCCTTCGCGATAGATCGCATAGGGAAGCCAGAGGGACAGTGGCGGCCAGCCGACCGCATCATTGACGAAGCGGTTGCGGGTGGGATGCCCATGAATGACTTCGTGCTGGAGCGATCCGTGCCAGGCGATCAGCCAGCCGCCAAGACCGATCACGGCCATCACGGGCAGCGACTGCCAAAACCAGGTCACCGCGAAAAATCCGCCATAGATGACGATCGCCAGCGTGACAGTTTGCCATTCGACACGGGAGATTGTGGATATCGTGCGTTGCAGGGGAAGCGTGTCGTCGGGCTCGCGATTGATCATGAAACGGATTCCGGGAAGAAAGCGAATGGATGCATGCCGACAATATATGATCCGGGCACGGCAAACCGCGCCGCATCGCTTTGCAATCAAACGGGAAAATGGAAAACCCGGTTGCGTAAACAACAGCGATTAGAGAATATATATTCTATGTACGTTGTAGATTACTGGCCCGATCACCTTATGGGTGCTCGACCCCGCGCACCTGTCGGAAACCCGTTCCACAAGCTCTACAGCGCGCCCGGCGGCCATTTCCCGCCTTCCCGAAAGCAGGCCGTCCTACCTCAGCCGATTGACGGGTAGCCTTGGCGCGCAGCATCGCGATCGAAATCCGCCAGCATCTCGTAGTCGGCATCGCCGAGCAAGCTGATGCCCTGCAGCGAGAGCCTGTCGCAGACCTCGGCAAGTTCCGGATCGGCTATCGTTTCCGACAGGGCCCGGCGAAGGATCACCAGGTTCTTTGCCGGCGTCGACATGGCCGTGATGAAAGGCAGGCCCGGCCCTTTGGCCGTTTCAGCCAGGATGCGTAGGCCAGCGACGCGTTCGGGGTCGAAGCGCAGGGTGTTGCCGAAAGTCACGCAGTCGATCGCCGCCACATCGGCCGCCCCACGCGACACGGCATCCATGCTTGCAAGATGGCCGCCGGTCTCCAGCACGGTTGAGAAGAACCGGCCATCGACGGCATGAGGCGCCACAAAGGCGCGAAACAGGTTGTATCCGGAATTGCTGCCGGGTTCATTGATCGCTGCGCGCCCGCCCCGCAGTTCCTCGATCGACGTTGCCGACGACTGAGCATTGACGACGATGAAACTGCATTTGAGCGGACCGTCACATCCGGGAAGCCGATAGACGGGCGATGCGACCAGCTGCACCTTGCCACGGAGCTGCTGGACATAGGGGTATCCGCAGGTCTGGCCGAACAGCAGGTCCGGGCGAAGCCACGCCTCGTTGTAACGGATATGCTCGTCAAGCACCTCGGGCGCCTCCAGCCCGTCGGCGCAAATGCGTTTGCTCAGCGCGCGCCAGAACAGTCGCGTCGCCTCCGCGACCGGCGGCGGGCTGGCATACATTGCGAGGCTGGCGAGAGACATGGCAGAACTCCGGAAAAGCACCTCAAAAACCTATGCAATGCATAGAATTAAACCGCAATGAGGTTTCTTCGGTGAAAGTTTGTCGTGGCGCTTCCGTCGCTGGCACGCGCATCCCTCAGGGGATCGGTAATGCGGCAAGCCTCTCACGGCTTATCAAGGCCTTCAGGCGACGCCGCAGGAAGTGACGGGTAGGCTTCATAACCCTGTGCAAACGCGATCGTTCCCGCGGCGGGATAGCCTGCTCGTGCGAGCAGGCTATTGCTGTAAGCAGCATCACAGACTTCCGCCCTGACCACCTATGCGACCAGGTCAGGAGATCGCCTGCACAGACTTGATCCGGTCGATTCCCCCGACGACAGGGGCAAATTCGTCCCAGACACCATGGGCACCCTTCTGCCACTCATCCAATGCTTCCGGCTTCAGGATTTTGCCGCCATTCTGAATGGCAAGCTCGACCGACTTGGTTTCGTCTTCGACGATCAACTGATTGAAATATGTCGCCCCTTCCTTCGAGGCCTGTTCAAAGACCACTTTCTGTTCGTCGGTTAAACGGCTCCAGAAGTCGGAGGAATAGTAGACGACGCCGGATGCCCAGATATGACCGGTTTCGGTCAGGTAAGGCACCACTTCGTAGAGCTTGAAGCCGGCATAGGCCGACTTGGTGAGGTCCATGGCATCGGCGACGCCGGTTGCCAGTGCATTGTAGGTCTCGGTGATCGGAATGCCGATCGGCGTGGTGCCGAAGGCGCTCCAGAGCTTGGTATGAAGCGGGCTTTGAATGACCCGGATCCGCTTGCCCTGAAGCTGGTCGGGCTTTGTTACCGGCTCCTTGGTCAGCAGATGGCGGGCGCCGTAGTTGATGAAGTCGGCGACGACGAAATTCTGTGCCAGCAGTTTCTGCTTGAGGTCGACGCCGATCTCGCCATCGACAGTCTTGCGAACGTGGTCGGCGTCGCGAAAGAGAAACGGCAGGTCGAGCAATTGCAGTTCCGGTGCCCAGCCGGACAGCGAAGACACCGTCGAAAGGCTTGCCTGGACCGAGCCAAGCCTGACGCCTTCGGCGACTTCCTTCTCGCCACCGAGCGCGCCGCTCTTGACGATGTTGAAGCGGAACTGTCCGGGCAGCCTGGCTTCGACCAGCTCGCTGATCTTCAGCCAGATCTTCGTCTCGGGCTTGTCGTCGCCGAAGAGCGAAGCGATCGTGATCGCCATTGTCCGGGCATGGGCCGGACGCAGGACCGCGGGTGCGGCCAGAGCGGCTCCGGCAATGGCTGTCGTCTTTAGGAAGGCACGTCTGTTGAAAGCGTTCATGACGAAGATCCTGTTGGTTAGAAAACAATTGCCCAGGCGCAAAGGATCGCGAGGGAGACAAGAAGAGCGCAGAGATAGGGAACCACCGCCTTGAAGAGTGCGGGGGCCGGTATTGCCGTGACGCCACTGACGACGAAGATCAGCATGCCGAGCGGCGGCGTCAGCCCATGGATCATCAGGTTGACGACGATGATGACGCCAAAGTGGATCGGATCGATGCCGGCCGCAACCGCTGCGGGCAGAAGGATGGGCCCGAAAAGCAGGATCGCTGCACCGATATCGAGCACCAGGCCAACGACCAGAAGAATGACGTTGGACAACAGGAGAACCGCCAGCGCGCTGCCGCCGAGCAGCAGCGTCAGATCGGACACCAGGCCGGCGACGTCGTCGACCGCAAGCAGGAAGGCAAACGGGCCAGCGGTTCCAATCAAAAGCCCGATCGCGGCTGCTTCAGTGGCTGCCTGGCGGAACGTCGCATAGAACGAGCGAATGCCGAGCCGCGCGGCAAGCCCAAGAAACAACGTGTAAAGCGCAGCCAGTGCCGCAGCCTCCGTCGTGGTGACAATGCCGAAGCGAATACCGAGAACGACGATGATGCCGAGGCCGAAGGCGGGAATGGCCTGTCTGGCCGATTGCCAGCGTTGCGCGCTGGTCGCACGGGCTTGCGGCACCTGTTCGCGCACGGTCAGATGGATCGCAACCGCAAGGCAGATCGCCATCAGGCCGCCGGCGAAGAAGCCACCGACAAGCAAGGAGCCGACCGAGAGGTTGGTTGCGGTCGCGAGGATCAGAAACGCGATCGATGGCGGGATGACATTGTCGAGCACCGACGTGGACGCGATGATGGCCGCCGCCTGTGCCGGCGGATATCCATGTTTGACGAGCTCCGGCTGGAACGTCGAGGCACCGAAGGCGGCGTTGGCAACGGAAGAGCCTGATGCCCCGGAGAAAAGCACGCTTGTGAGAAGCGTGGTCTGGGCAAGACCGGCGCGCCGATGACCGACGATGGAGGCCGCGAAGCGCACGAGCTGATTGGCGACGCCCGATGCTGTCAGCAAACCGCCAGCAAGCAAGAAGAACGGTATCGCCAGAAGCAGAAACTTCGAGATCCCCGTCACCGTCGAAGACACGATCGCGGGTTCCGGAAGGCTGCTGCCAAAGGCGATGGCAACATAGGCAGCCGCAAGAAACGCGTGTGGCAGCGGCGCGGCCAGCACCAACCCAAGGGCAGCCACGAGACCGAGAACGATGCTTGGGGGCCAGTCGACCTCGACCGCGACATGAGGAATCGCCGCATAAACCGCAGCACCGATCACAAGGGAAAGCAGACCTTGCAGACTTCTGCCTTCGCCGACGCGCTGGAGAACAAGGACAAGGAGGATCAGCAAACCGCCGCCGCCAAGGAAGCCGAACCGATACCATTCCGGCACGCCCAACGTTGGCGAGACGCCGCCGAGCATGCTCATGATCTCGTGGCCACCGAAGGCCAGCACCAGCGCGGTGACGACCGTGAAGGTATCGGCTCCGACTTGCGTCACCGGATAGAGCCGCGACGGTAGCATCTTGGCAAAGACGTCCAGGCGCATGGCCAGCGCGCTGTTGAGGCTCAACGGTGCGCCGAGTGCAATCAGCGCGACGTGCAGCCAGATCCCCAGATCTTCCGCGCCGACGAGGCCGCTATTGAAGAAATAGCGCATGCAGACGCTGGAAAGCACGACCGCAAGCAGGACCGCGAGCGCAGAGGCTGCCGCGATGCCGAGGCCCGCCTCTAGCGATTTCAGGATCCGCTGCGCAACGACGCGTCCGATGGAGGCCGGCTCGGTCGAGTGGATTTCGGTGATGGCCACGTGGAGATACCTTATGACGAGAGGCTCATGCGCTCTTCACGGTGGACAGATCGCGGTCGAACAGGGTGGACCAGGTGAAATTGCGGGCCGGGGCAATGTCGCGCTGAACGTCGAGGCGCGGCAGGACCTTTTCGCCGAAGCGATAGGCCTCCTCCAGCAGCGGCATGCCCGACAGGATGAAGGTTTCCACGCCCGCCTGCTGATAGGCTTCGAGCGTGCGAAGGACAGTGTCTGGCGAGCCGACGATCGCCGTGCCCGGACCCGGTCTTACAAGACCAATACCTGCCCAGAGATTGGGAGCGACTTCGAGATCACGCAGATTGTCCGGCTTCAGCCCGCCATGCATCGCCGTCATGCGTTGCTGCCCGACGGAATCGCTTTTGGCGACAAAACGTTGATTGGCGGCAATCGCGGCGTCGTCCATGCGCGCATAAAGATCGGCTGCCGCCTCCCAGGCTTGCTCGTCGGTGTCGCGCACGATGACGTAGAGACGAATACCGTATTGGAGCTCACGCCCGTAATGGGCGGCACGGACCTTCACCGCCTCGATCTTGTGGCCGATTTGCTCGGGCGTCTCGCCCCAGGACAGGTAGGTATCGACATGCTTGGCCGCGACATCGATCGCCTTGTCCGATGAGCCGCCGAACCAGAGCGGCGGCGGGGCGATCGTTTCACTGACGGGAAGCGCGAGCTTGGCGCCCTCGGTCGAGAAGTACTTGCCCTTGTGGGTGACGCTTTCGCCGGCAAACAACCGGTGCCAGAGCTGCAGATACTCATCCGCCATGTCGTAGCGCTCGTCATGCGGCAGCATCATCCCGTAGGCGCCGAGCATCTTTGCATCGCCGGAGACCACGTTGATCAACAGACGATCGCGGGAAAACTCCTGGAAGGTGGCGGCCATCTTGGCGAGGAGCGTGGGGGCGACCAGCCCGGGATGGATCGCGACCAGGAAGCGAAGGCGTTCGGTATGGGAGAGCAGCGCGCTTGCCAGCACCCAGACATCGTGGGCGCCCGTTGCAAACAAGGCGCCGGTATAGCCGAGGTGATCGTAGGCTTGCGCCAGTTGCTTGTAATAGCCGTAATCGACCTTGCGGGAACCCTCCGGCTGCCAGGGATAAGCGCCATCAGGCGCGCACATATACCAGAATACGTTCACGTTCAGGTCCTCAATATGCTGTCTTCAACGGTTGGCCGACCGTAATGGAATGATGGAAATGGCCATGGCGGTGAAGCGTGTCTGCTTCTTCCTGCTGCTCGGCAAGAACTGCGCCATCAATCGGACCGACGGCAAAATCGCGCGAGCGCACGACCCGTTCCCACACATCAACGTCCGTACCAGTGCGGTCGTCGGCGGCAAGCAGCTGGGCCGCCGCCTTCGGTTCGGCGGCGATTTCGCGGCCGATCCGGTTGAGCTCGGCTGCGATGGTTGCGAGTTCGCCGGCAGACAGCCCCGTTCGCCGCAGTGTCCAAAACAGCGAACGGTTGGGAATTGCCGCTCCGCAGCGCAAAAGCAGACGCAGATCGCTTCGCTCGATCGCCTTTTCGAGGCGCGGCGACATCGCCACCCAGGCGTCGACACGCCCCTCGAGCAGCTCCGTCAACGAATCCCGCGTGCCGCTCTCGATCCGCTCGACGTCGGACAGAACAAGGCCCTGCCCTTCCAGACTGCGGGCCAGCAGATAGGTGTGAAAGGACCCGTCGATCAACGAGATCCTGCGCCCGACGAGATCGGCGACCGTTGAGACGTCGCTCGCTGCACGCACAAAGATCGCGCCGTTGGCTGGACGGGGAGCTGAGGCGGCGATGTACTCTACGCCAAGACCACGGGCATCCGCCTCAAGCGGCGGCGTGGAACCGGTGCCGCCGAAATCGATGTCGCCCTGATCGATCAGCGCGGCGGTATCCCGCCCCTCGCCGTAAGGAACGAATACAGGATCGAGTTCGGCGAAAGCGCCCGGCCACAGGCGCGACAAGCGCAGATGCAGGTTGTTGGGGTGAACACCAATTCTCATGACCATTCCAATCGAAGTCTTGCAGTGCCGATGCGGATAATCTACTTTTTTATAAAATGAATGCGAGCAAGGTCGTGCCCATGACGGTCGAGGGGCGAGATATTTAATCTATAAATTCTACCGATATTAAAATGTTCTGCCGCAAGGGCGTTTCTCGGCGGTCGGCGCATTGAAATCGGCGAGATCTCACTTTACTTTTTTATGAAGCGAGAGAGGCAATCATGACGAAACCGGCACCGACGAAGGTCTGTCGCAGCGTTGGCGAGGCCAGCGAGTTGTTGAAATTGATCGCGAATGCCAATCGCCTGGCGATCGTCTGCTATCTCATGGAAGCGCAAGCCTCGGTCTCGGCGCTGGAAACCGAGCTTGGCGTCCGCCAGCCGACGCTGTCGCAACAGCTCGCAGAGTTGCGCGAGGCCGGGATCATCGAGGGGCGGCGTGACGGCAAGGCGATTGTATACAGAGTCGTCGATCCCCGCGTGGAAACCGTCGTTCTTGCCTTGCGCAAGATGTTCGACGGGCTCGACGACGTTACCGGCCGCTTCGGCATGGCGAAGTTGCCGGTCGACGAACTGATGTTCGATTGAGCACTACATGATTGATTTTTATACCTGGATCACGCCGAACGGGCTGAAGGTCGCAATTGCCCTCGAAGAATTCGGTCTGCGTTACCGAGCGCATGCCATCGACATCACCAAAGGCGCGCAATTCTCACCGGATTATCTGGCGATCAATCCGGGCGGCAAGATACCGGCGATCACCGACCACGCCACCGGCATCACTCTGTCGGAGTCCGGCGCCATCCTCTTCTATCTCGCAGAAAAGACCGGCCGCTTCCTTCCACCAAGCGGCGCTGCACGGCACCAAACGATCGAATGGTCGACGTGGCAGGCGGCCAGTTTTGCCCCGACGCTTGGCCACGCCCACAATTTTCTGACCTACAACCCTGGCATGGCACCATTTGCCGAAGAGATCTTCCGCAAAGACACGCAACGGCTATACGAAACACTCGATAAGCGGCTTGAAGGCCGCGACTATATGGTCGACGACTACTCGATTGCCGACATGGCGACCTGGCCATGGGTTTCACGCTTCGTCCGTCACAAGGTCGACCTATCTGACTATCCGAATGTCAGGCAGTGGTATCTGCGTCTCGCGCTTCGACCGACCGTCAAACGGGGCTATGAAGTGCCCCATTTCACCGGCGCCATCCCCCTGCCCTGATCAATTACAGGGTCCGGAAGAAGAGCTTTGAAAGGAACGAGCGGCAGCCACTCAGATTGCCGCTGCAGCCGCGAAAGCGCGCTCAAGATCGGCCTTGAGGTCCTCGACTTCTTCGAGGCCGATGTGGATCCGCAGCACCGGCCCCTCGGTCGGCGCGCTCAGGATGTGCCGGTCAGCGAGGTCCACATGGAGCGCCAGGCTCGCAAACCCGCCCCATGAATAGCCGAGCCCGAACAGCGACAAGCCATCGAGGAAAGCCTGCGCGCTGGCTTTGAACTCATCTGGTCGTGCGACGTTCAGCACGAAGGAAAAGACGCCGCTCGCACCTTTGAAATCCCGCTTCCAGATGTCGTGGCCGGGAAAACTCGGAAGCGCCGGGTAAAGAACACGGGCGACATCGTCGCGCGTCTCCAGCCACTGCGCGATTTCAAGCGCGCTCTTCTGGTGGCGTTCGAGGCGCACGCCCATCGTGCGCATTCCGCGCAGGGCCTGGTAGGCGTCATCCGGTGCGCCACATATTCCGAGCGCGCCATTCATATGCCTGAGGCGCGGCCAATATTGCGCATTGGCGGAGACCGTCCCCATCAAGATGTCCGAATTGCCCGTCGGGTACTTGGTTGCCGCCTGGATCGAGACGTCCACGCCGAAGTCGAGCGGCCTGAAGAACAGCGGCGTCGCCCAGGCGTTGTCCATCGTCACGACAGCTGAAATGCGGTGCGCGGCTGCTGTGATCGCGGGCACGTCCTGCATCTCGAAAGTGTTGGAACCCGGTGCCTCAAGATGAACCAGTTTGGTATTCGGCTTGAAGTGCGTTTCGATCGCGGCCCCAATGGCGGGATCATAGTATTCAACCTCGATGCCGAACCGCGCCAGCATCGTATCGCAGAAATGGCGAACGTTACCGTAGACGGAATCGACGATCAGCGCATGGTCGCCCGGAGACAAAAGCGCCAGGAACGCGAGCGTGACCGCTGCAAGCCCTGACGGTACCAACAGGGTGCCGGCGGCCCCTTCAAGCTCGTTGATGGCCTCGCAAAGAGCATCCGTCGTTGGCGTACCGCGTGTGCCGTAGGTGTATTTCTGGTCGTGGCCCTCCATCGCCTTGGCGTTCGGGAAGAGCACCGTGGAGGCACGCACCGTCGGTGGGTTGATGAAGCCGTGATAGTCGAACGGATCGTATCCCGCCCGCGAGAGCTTCGTGTTGGTTCCGAGTTTCTTCGAGATATCGTCGTTGTCGTTCATGAAATCCTGCAATTCCCAACCGAGGCAGACCCGGCATTCTTAAATGGAGCGCATGCGAAAGCCGGCGCCCCATAGCGCCGGCTCGAGATTGCACTGATCACCGTTTCACGAACCGCTCTTCGGCAGGCCGGGTGGATTGGTCTGGGCTTTCTCGATTGCTTCGGGACCGAGTTTCCAGGTCTCCAGGATCTTGCGATAATCACCGCTTGCGATCAGGTCGTTGATGACACCGGTCAGCGGTTCGGCAAGGCCGCTGCCTTTGCGGGTCGTAACGGCAATTTCGGCCGAGATCGGCCAACCGCCGCTGACAGTGCCGACGAGCTTGGTCTTGCCGTTGATTGCTGCGGAATAGGCCTGTGTCGCGTTGACACTGAACACAACGTCCGCTCGGCCCGACTGGACCGCCAGATCCTTCACGGCATCATCGTCGTAGTACTGCACTTCGATTGCCGACAGGCCGGCGGCGAGGTTTTGCCTGTCCCATTCGAGCAGGATCTTTTCCTGATTGGTTCCGGCATCGGTAATCACCTTCAGACCGGCGATGTCCTTCGGCGCCTTGATCGCCTGGATGCTGCTGTCGGCCTTGACGTAGAAACCGAGCTCATCCTTGCGATAGGTCGAGAAGTCAAACTTCTCCTTGCGCTCCTCTGTCACCGTGACGTTGGAGATCACGGCATCGAACTTGCCGGACACCAACCCAAGAGGCCAATCCGCCCAGGCGACGGAAACCAGTTGCAGATCGCGCCCGAGGCTGTCGGCAATCGCTTGCGCCAGATCGACGTCATACCCGATGACCGTCTTGCTGTCCGATGCGTAGTCGTGCAGCGGAAGATGGCCGCTGGTGCTGATGCCAATTGTCAGCGCGCCGTCCTGGACAAATTTGTAGTCCGCGGGGACCTCTGCGATGCGCTTGTCGTTCTTTTCCACCCGCAACCTGTTTGCCTGCTCGGGACTGAGATCGAAAGCGTCGGCCGCAAAAGCCGCCGATGCACCAAACATGATTGCGGCCATCGCGCCGGCTGCCAGAAGTTTTCTATTGTGGAGAATGCCCATTCCGCCCGTCCCTTCATCTCTCGGTTTCAAGCCAGGTGCTCAGCCCTGATCTGACACGGACTATTGTCTATTAAAATAGTAGACATAAGAAATGATTGATCGTCATTCTGCCGGAGTGGGAAAAATCCGTTCGGGATGCGCCGAAGCGCTTTCGAAACCAATATATCAAACAGTTTTCATACTTAGTTGTACTTATTGAATTTTTACATTCTCGCTTGAACACACGCGGCTTGCGGTCGATCAAAACGGCCCGCCGTCAGCCGCCCGACATCCATAAGACCTTCGTTGGCGAGACCATCGTCGCCGGTCAAGCGCGATTCTTCGTCAACGATGGCTCCCAGACCCGGATCAGCGAACACGACAAGTCCAGGGCGGACGATCTCGACATCTCGTCGCTATGCGTGGTCGCAGAAGAAATGACCCTCCGGACGCGGCTTTGTTCCTCGTTCGAAGTGGCCTATAGCGGTCATTGCGCACAAGGACGAAGACCATGGCCAACGGCAACCGCTTCAGGACCTATATCGACCGTTGGGCGCTGACGCCCGATGGGGATCCGATTGTCACGCATTCAAGCCGCCTCCTCCCGGTGCTTTGCAGCGGCGCGCCTGCCATGCTGAAGGTTGCGACGGCGCCGGAGGAGAAATGGGGTGCCGGCCTCATGTTATGGTGGGACGGGGTCGGCGCTGCGCGCGTGATCGCGCATGATGACGACGCCATCCTGCTTGAGCGCGCGGTCGGCGGCCGCTCGCTCGCGGATATGGCTGCGAACGGCGCCGACGACGAAGCCAGCATTATCATCTGCAACGCCGTTGCGGCTCTGCACAAACCACGCACGGCACCAGAGCCTTGCCTCACCCCGCTCGCTGAGCGCTTTCAGGCGCTCACGACGGCACCGGAGGGCGAGCGGTTGGAGCGATCCGCCGAAGCGGCGCGCTTCCTTCTTTCCGACCCCCGTGAGGTCGTCCCCCTTCACGGTGACATTCACCACGGCAACATTCTCGACTTCGCGGATCGGGGGTGGCTCGCTATCGATCCGAAACGGCTGAAGGGTGAACGTGGATTCGACTACGCCAACCTCTTCTGCAATCCAGACCATCCAATCGCCACGGCTCCCGGTCGTCTGGCAAGGCAGGTGGCGCTGGTGGCTCAAGCCGCACAGCTGGAGCGCACACGCCTGTTGCTCTGGATACTCGCCTGGGCTGGCCTTTCAGCGACATGGCACATCGAGGATGGAGAGGTGCAGCATATTGCGCCAACCCTGCAAATCGCGGACATCGCCGCAGCCGAAATCGACAAAGGCTGAAGCCGCTCGCCGGTCAGTGGGATTGAAGTCGTGCCCGGCGTGCGCCCTTTCGCGGCCGGCGCGCGAGCCACCGCATTCCTCACCTGATCGTGCTCTTCGCGACAATTGAACCAACCGCCTAGCGTTCATGTTCATTCTTTTCATCGCCCTATCGAAAGCTGATGAACAGCGCACAACAAGCCGCGTACGGAGGTCACGTGCGCTACCAGCAATTTCTCACGGCTTTGGCACATCTTGGGCATCGTATACTGAGCGATCTCGGCAACGCCCGGTTGACAGCCCCGCGGCCTTGTCGCAGAAATTATGAAAATGATTTTCAGACTCGCTCGTGCCCCACCGGGCCGTCGAGACAATGACAAACGGGCAAGTTGGCGACACGATACCGCGAGGAGCAATGCGCATGACCAGTCAACGGCTCATCATGCTGATCTTTTTCCTGCAGCCGATCGCTTTCGGCGCCTGGCTGCCGCGCATTCCGGACATTCAACAGAAGCTCGGCCTCGGACCGGCGGACTTGGCAATCGCACTGCTGGGAATGCCCGCAGGCATCCTGCTCACCCTGCCCTTCGCGGGCCGCTTCGTCGCTCGGATCGGCGGCCGCGCCACCATTGTCTATGGGTTTGTGGCCTTTCTGGGCATTGTCTGGCTGCCGACATGGGCACCAAGCATCGAGATGCTTTTCGCGACGCTCGCTGTCGTCGGGGTGGCGCTGGCGACATTGGAGTTGGGCCTCAACGTCGAAGCCGACGCGATCGAGAAGCGATCCGGCCAGCTGATCATGAGCACCTGTCATGGCTTTTGGAGCCTCGGCATCATGGCGGGTAGTCTGGTCGGTATTGGTTTGGCGGCGATCGGCATATCGCCTGAATGGGCCGTCCTCATGACAGCGGCGGTGATGTTGCCCATCAGCCTGCTGGCAGCAAGGATGCTGCCCGATCTTCGTGCCACGGAAAAGCCCGATGCGCCCATCGTTGACGAAAGACGCCGCGGGCCAAGCCGGGCGTTGCTTGGCATTTGCTTCTTCGTTTTCGGCATTACAATGACAGAAGGCGCGGTGGCGGACTGGTCGGCGGTTTACCTGCGCGACGTGTTCGGGCTCACCGGCGCTGGCGCCGGCTTCGGCTATTCGATCTTCGCATTCATGGTTGCCGCAGGACGCTTTGGCGGCGACCACCTCAAGGCCAGCTATGGACCGATTGCGGTGGCTCGCGTTTGTGGCGTCGCGAGTATCGCAGGGCTGGCCCTGGTCGCCACGAGCCCTGCCGCCTGGGTGGCTCTCGTCGGTTTCGCAGCCATGGGTTTCGGCGTCTCGGTCGGCTTCCCGCTCGCGGTCACGGCCGCTGCCGACCAGAACGACCGGCCAGCGGCGGCCAGTGTCGCCATCCTGTCGTTCGTGGCACTTCTCGGTTTTCTGATTGGACCGCCAATGATCGGCCTGGTCGCGGAACACAGCGACATGCGCTTGGGCCTGGGTATGCTCATTCCATTCCTCGCCGTGAGCCTGGTGTTGACCGGCAAGCTGAAACCTGCGACGAACGCAGTTCCCGCGCCTGCATCGACCTGACGACGCAAACGCCTGTGAAAGCCCGCTCAATGGGCTGCCTTCGCACTTCCCGCTTGTCCCCGCAGCGAAGCCTGTTGGGCAGAACACGCCGCCGAAACTCGTCGCAACAACATCTGATCGGAGCAGACAGTCGCGGTGACAGAAGGGGCTGTCCTTTGCGATTGTTGCGTGGCGATTTGCTCCGGCGAAATGCACGATCGAGCGACGGCCCTCATTTCGAAACCAAAAATCGTCAAGAATGGTTAGCCTTGAAGCCGTCAACCATTGGGGAGGAAAACCAATGCAAAACGTGCAGAATCTGCGCCGTGAAGTCCCCGGCGCTTCCACCCTCGATGTCACCGACATTACGGCCGAAGCGGCAGCCCTGCCCGGCTTCGACGGTCACGAACAGGTCTGGCTGGGTCGCGACACCGAGCGTGGACTGGAGGCAATAGTCGCTGTTCACACGACGGTCCTCGGCCCGGCATTGGGAGGGACGCGCATCTGGCCGCATGTCAGTTTCGCGGCCGGCGTCACCGACGCGCTGCGCCTTTCACGCGGCATGAGCTTCAAATCCGCCATTGCCGGTCTGGCGCTTGGCGGCGGCAAGGCAGTCATCATCGCCGATCCGAAAAGGGACAAGACGCCAGCGATGCTGGAGGCCTACGCCGAGATGCTGAATGCACTGGTAGGCCAATATATCACGGCAGAAGACGTCGGCATGACGCTTGCGGACGCGGATTTTCTCGCCGAGCGCACGCCGAATGTCAGCGGGACGACCCGCGGCGGCAGCGGCAATCCATCGCCCTTTACGGCATTGGGCACATTCCTCGGCCTCAAGGCTGCGCTGCGTCATCGCACAGGCAGTGACGATCTGAAGGGCATCCGCGTCGCGATACAGGGACTAGGCTCGGTCGGTTGGGGGCTAGCCAAAAGGCTTCACGCCGAAGGTGCCAAGCTGATTGTCTCCGATCTCGACCCGGCACGCACCGAACGCGCTGCTCAGGAACTCGGTGCTACAGTCGTCGAGGGCCAGGAGATCATTGCTGCGGATGTCGAGGTATTCGCGCCCTGTGCACTCGGTGGCGTCCTGTCAGCCGCCACGATCCCGCTGCTGCAGGCCAGGATCGTCGCCGGAGCCGCTAACAATCAGCTTGCCACGGTCACCGACGGCGAACGTCTGCGAGAAAGAAACATCCTCTATGCGCCTGACTACGTGATCAACGCCGGCGGCGTCATCAATGTCGCTGCGGAAATCGGAAGCGGCCGCTACAGCCTCGACAACGTGATGGCGCGCGTCAGCCAGATCCCCTCGACGTTGACGCGCATCTTCGAGCGCGCCGCGCAGGAAGGCCGCACGACCGACGACGTGGCCGAAACCATGGCCCGGGAGATCATCGAGACAGCTCGACGGTAAATTGGGACCCAAGGCTCGCCGTCCGTGGCGGTGCTATCTCGGGCGTTTTGCAAACGCACGAGCGCACCGAGAAGCCGGATCGGCGACCTGACCGACGGAGACAAAGGGGCGCGCTGTTCGCTATTCAGCGTGGCCCCAATCCTCGACCTGTCAGCAGCCATGAGAGGCTGACGCTCAACACGCCGGCAATCATCGCCAGGCGATTGGCGCGTGGAGCGGCTCGATCATTTTCCCAATCGAACCACGTCTTCGTTTCCACGCCAACGATCTTGGCGGCGCTTTGTGCCGAGACATTCAGTGCGTCGCGCGCGAGTGACATGCGGCCGCCGATCGTATCGTCCTGTACGCAGGCCACGTTTTCCCAATTGTTGAAGTTCATCGGTATCCCTTTCCATTCTGGCGCTAGCGGTGCGCCCGGCGCCCTCTTGCAGACGCCGGGCTGATCTTCAGCGGACGATTGGCTTAGTCTCCGAGCCAGGCCTTCACCTGATCGGGATGATCGGCGATGTATTTCTCAACTGCGGCGTCGTAGGAGGTCTGCTGCGCCTCGAACATCGCGGCTTCCAGGTCACCGATCGGCAGCTTCATTCGGGAAAGGAAAGCGGCGACTTCGGGATTATCGTGCTTGAACCCCTGGCGCGCCAGCACATCGACATGCTCGGCCTCACCAAGCGAGCCCTTCGGATCGGCGATATAGCGAAGCTCGTATTTGCCGAACATCCAATGGGGGCTCCACGACGTTGCGACGAACCATTTCTCGGTCCTGACGGCGCGGTCGACCGAGGTCAGCATGCCAGCCTCGCTGGAGATCTGAAGCTTGTAGTCCTCAAGCCCATAGTCCTTAAGCGCCTTTTCCGAAAGGCGCGTCAGGCCTGCACCGGGATCGATGCCCTGGACCGTTGAGCCGAGCTTCTGCTTGATTTCGGGCTTCTGCAGATCCTCGATCGAGTTGAGCTCGCTTTCGGGAATGTACGCAGGGACGACCCAGCCGAGCTTGGCGCCTTCGTAAACGGTGCCCAGCGTCTCGACCTTGTCTTTCACCTTGCCGTAGTAGTCGGCATGGGTCTGCGGCAGCCAGGCCATCATCATCGCATCGAGATCGCCGCGGCTCACCCCTTGATAGAGCGGCGCCACGTCGGTCTGCACGAGTTCGACCTCCCGCCCCAATTCGTCCTTGATGATCTTTGCTGCGAGCTTGGTCACGAATTCCGCGTCGGACCAGGCGGCCCAGCCGATTTTCACGGGCTTTGCCTCCTCGGCGAAACTGGCACCGACCGGGCCGGCAACAAACATGGCTGCAAGGCCGATGGTTGCGATTGTCTTGAACATATCAATCCTTCCTATGCATTTCGGATGGGGACGGGCACGACCCGCCGTAGAGTGTGCGCGGCGCTCAAGCCGTCCTGGCCTCGGGCTCGCGCAGTCCAACCTTCAAGAAAGGCAGCCGCCAGGTGGCCCCCTTCCTTCCAAGGCTCTGGGTGAGGCGGTCGAGGATGACGGCGAGGATGACAACGGCCAGGCCGCCTTCGAAGCCGGTGCCGACATCGAGCCGTTGGATACCCGTCAGCACGGTGTTGCCGAGGCCGCCGGCGCCGATCATCGATGCGATGACCACCATGGAGAGTGACAACATGATCGTCTGATTGATGCCCGCCATGATCGATGGCATGGCATTGGGGAGCTGGACCTTGAGGAGAAGCTGGGTTGGCGTACAGCCAAAGGCATTGCCGGCCTCGACGAATTCCACATCCACCTGCCGGATGCCGAGATTGGTCAGGCGCACGACCGGGGGCATCGAAAAGATGACGGTCGCAATGGTGCCGGGAACGGCGCCGAGCCCGAAAAACATGGCCGCCGGGATGAGGTAGACGAAGGCCGGCATTGTCTGCATGAGATCAAGCCCCGGGCGGATGATCGCAGCAACGGGATCTCGTCGCGCCATGGCGACGCCGAGCGGCAGGCCGACGATCATCGCGATGACCGTCGAAGCAATGACCAGAGACAACGTCTCCATCATCGCTGCCCACAGCCCCATCTGCCCGACCAGCGCGAGCGACAGGCCGGCAAAGACCGCAAAGCCGAACGAGACGCGCCATAGGGCGAGAAGGGCGAAGATCGCGATCCCGACCGGCATCGGAATTGCGAGCAGGCCGCTCTGCAAACCGTTCGTGACGAACCCGATCGACGCTGCAATGAGATCGAGTGCGGGCGAAAAATTGTCGAGGATGTAATTGACGGCCGAATCGATGCCGTCTCCGATGTCGAAGCTCATGGTTTTATCCGATTGGCTGGGAGTTTCAGTTGGCGCGGTCGAGCGTCTCAAGCAGCACCGACTTGCTGATGGCGCCGACATAACGGTGCTGGTCGTCGACAACGGGAACCGGCCACGCGCTCGCCGCCACTTGCCCAAGGACACCAGAGAGCTGCTCGCTGGCACGGATCGGCGCCGCATCTGCAAGAAATGCCTTGCGATACGGGTCGTCCGCCTTCGAACGGATCTTCTCCATCAACGACGTCTGGCTGACCATGCCATGGTATTTCATGTCGCGGCCGACGATGATCGCAAATTCCCGGTCGCGGCTCTTCATCTGCTCCAATGCGGCTGCGGCGGAAACACCCTGACGCTCGATGATGGTGATCTGGTTCTTTCGCGCCACGTCGCCGGCCTTGAAAACCTGGGAGACGTCGACATTTCGGAAGAACGACCTGACGTAGTCGTTAGCCGGATTGCCGACAATTTCGTCCGGCGTGCCAACCTGAACGACGTTGCCGTTCTGCATGATGCAGATACGGTCACCGATGCGCATCGCCTCGTCGAGATCGTGGCTGACGAAGACGATCGTGCGGCTTTGTTCGGATTGCAGTCGGACGAGCTCGTCCTGCATTTCCGTGCGGATGAGCGGATCAAGTGCCGAGAATGCCTCGTCCATCAGCAGGATCGACGGTTCACTGGCCAGCGCCCGGGCAAGGCCGACACGCTGTTTCATGCCGCCTGAGAGCTCGTCGGTGCGGCTTTCACAATAGCCCTTGAGCCCGACGGCTTCCAACGCCGCCATGGCCTTGGCTTTGCGCTCGACTTCCCCAACGCCAGCGACTTCCAACCCGAAGGCGGCGTTGTTCACGACATTGCGGTTCGGGAGAAGCGCAAAAGACTGGAACACCATGCTGATGTCCCGGCGGCGGAGTTCGATCAGAGCCTTGCGCGACATCTTCGTGATGTCCTGGCCGTCGATCTCGATTGAGCCGGAGGTCGGCTCGATCAGTCTGTTGAGCAAGCGTAGAAGTGTGGATTTCCCGGAACCGGACAGGCCCATGATCACAAAGATCTCACCCGCCTTGATATCGAAGCTGGCGCTGTTGACGCCAATGGAGCAACCGGTTTCTCTGTGAATGTCTGCCTTGCCCTTGCCGGAGCGAAGAAGCTTCAGGCCATCTTCGGGATATTCACCGAAGATTTTGTAGACGTCCTTCAATCGTATCTTTGTCGAACTCTCGGACGCACTGTTCTCATGTTCAGTCGTAAAAGCCATAAAAAATTGCCGCCTGCTCAATAGCTGACGCACTCTCCTTGTTTGTGATCTTCAACATTCCTCAAGCAAACGTCGCTCAAGAAAGCGCTTTCTACAGACGCGAATCCCGTACAGCGGGGTGCGAATAAGTCAATCCTCGGCAATCGTCAGATGAGTATCATTATAACGATACGTGCTGCGTTGGTTGGCGCGGAGAAACTCTGTTTCTACAATGGCTGCTGACGGCCGAGGCGCAAAGGATGGCCTTTATTATGACACAGAGTTCCAGATGTCCATTGAAAATTCTATTCTTTTGGCAATCGGGATATGCCCACGCAATTCCACGACGCCCGGCGGACAGCCGAACACACCGCAAAAGAACGCTTATGCAGGCCCTCTTTGTCTCCCTGCCCAAGGGGGGCTTTCGGGCAATGAACGACAACGTTGCGGGAACGCTGACGGTTAGCCAACGACCTCATTGCGATAGACGCCCCATAAATCCACTTGCCTGACATATCCGGCGAGGCCATGTCGCCTGATGGTGACTTCGCACCAGGTTCCGTCGCAATGATCAAGCCTGACGAGCACGCCGCCCTGCAGGCGGGCGCGCTCGGATGCGGCCGGTGCAGGCGCAGTTCGCAGCGCTGTGTTCGTTTGCAGCCAGCTGCCGACCGTGGCCGTTCGTTGACCTGAAAGTAACGCCGCAGACATCCAGCCGGTTGTTCCGTCCGCATCGCGAACCATTCGCCAATTGCCGGACTCTTCCACCACCTCGAGCGGCAGGCCGGGAGTGACGTAGAGCCAGATGATCGGATAATCTGTGGACGGCCCGATCCGAAGCCTCGCAGCACCGCTCTTCAGGGATACGAATCGGGGGATTGCAAGGCCGGTGACGCGCCCGACGCTCCTTGCATCGGCGACCGGTGCCGGCAAATTTTTCCGGCTCCCTTCGCAATTCTCGAGCGCAAGCCACGACAGCAGCGCGCAGGACATCTGGACGATCATCGAGGCCATCTGGCGCTCAGCTCATCGTGCGCAGCGGGCAGCACCCTTGAGCGCTGCCGTCATGCCTTTCAGCGAGAACGAGTAAATCGTTTCCGTGCCGCGGCGCGAGCGCGCATTCAACGTCATCGTCGCCCCCGCCTTCATCGCCGCAACGAGTTCGGCATCGCGGACCTCGCGCCGTGTCCATGCGGCCCTGCCCTGCGGCGCCAAGGTGAAAGCCTTGTCGCCAACCGTAGCAGTCAGGGTCGAGCCGGGTTCGAGGTCGTAGCCCATAATCGCTTGCGGCACGTATCCGCTGCTCGAACGCGGCGGCGGTGCGACAAGGAAGAAGTTGTCGCCGTGGTCGACGTGATCGGGCTTCATCGTCGTTGGGATCGAGAGAATGTAGCAGGTGTCGCGGCCATCGTTTTTATAGGAGTACACGCCCCAGGCGCCGAAGGAATTGAGCTTCACGGGCTGCGCCTGCGCAACGGCGCAGGTGGTCAAAAAGATCGCGCAGGCAGCAATAACACTGGATTTCATCTTGTTTCCTTTAGCATGGAGGGGGCAGGCGGCGCGTCTCGACCGCGCACAAGATGCGCCATTCGCGGTCGCAATCGTTGTCAAAACGTTAACGAAGGGCCCCCCCGGAAATTTGCGCCACCGCCAACGACCGAGACCGAAGCCCAGCGTGCGCCGGATCTGGCCGGCGAATGAGGCGCCGATAAAAATATCGTGACCTGATTGTGTTCGCCTGATGGGTCGACACCCCGTCGTTTGCCAGCGAACATGAACGGGAGATGAACGGATATTTGACCAATGCCCGGAGTTACCGCCCATGTTCGGCTTAACATTCGCGTCGCACACTATCTCGCAACGCTATGACATAGTTGGCGTAATGGCCGTTACCACTGCTATTGCCTATTGCGAAAACCTGACGGAAATCGATATTTCTGTGACGCACGAACGCGGCGTGATCTACCTCGACGGCGTTGTGCCCTCGATCACCGCGTGGGAGGAGGCCCAGAAACTCGCCAACGAAGTTACCGGCTCACCAATCCGAAACCGGCTCCGCGTGGCCAGTTGACTGATTGCCTTAAGAAAAACGAGAGCTTTGGATTTGCCAGCGTCACCTCGCTGTCAGGCGCTTTGCGCTGACCTCGACACAGGCGCACGTTTCTATCCGAACGCGAAAGGAGCGGACAGACCTGGCCGCTGAACTCAACGGGTTAACGCGATGGAAAGCCGATGCTGCTAGCACTTCTGGGTTGAATTGGGAGACCCGAAATGCTGCCTGCAACATGGAAGCCGATTGAAGTCGGTGGCCTGATCCGGCTTGGATCTCCGCGTGACGGAGGCTATGTCGTTCCCAAGCGCGCGGTGCTTGCCTCCAAGTCCCTGATCAGCATGGGATTGAACGACGATTGGCAATTCGAGAAGTCGTTTCGCCGACTTGCGGATGCGGAGGTCGTTTGTTTCGATCACTCTGTCACCTGGAAGTTCTGGCTCCGGTACTATGTCGAACAGGTTTTGCGCCTTCGTTGGCGCAGGTTGGGGCGCTACCTGGATTATCGTTTGTTCTTCAGTCGGCCAGGCGTGGAGCACCGGCAGATCAGGATCGGCTATGATCAACCTGGCGAAGTTAACGTCCCGAGCCTGTTGAAGGAATTTTCGGGCAGCAACATCTTCCTGAAAATCGATATCGAGGGATCCGAGTACAGAATCCTCGATGACATAGCGATGAATTCGAGCCGCTTTACCTGCGTCGTGATCGAGTTTCATGATGTCGACCTCCATCGAGATCGTATCCTTCGGTTTGTCGAGGGGATGACGAATTTTTCAATCGTCTTTCTTCATCCCAACAATTTTGCCGGCACTGATGACCAAGGCGACCCGCTGGTTCTGGAAATGTGCCTCGTCCGGGACGACCTGCTCGACCCCGCGGTGCCTGGCGAACCAAGGCCCGAACTACCGGCAAATACGTCACGCCGCGCTGATATCGAGTTGCGATTCGCTCCAGCCGATACAAGTCAGCCGCCCGAGTTTCGCCGCGACCGCGCGGTTGGAGCCGAGTGACCTCGGCGTGGAAAACATCTACGTCAACAGCATTGCGCCGGGAGCGACGCGCACGGGCTCGCTGGGATCGATATGAAGCGATGCCGTTGCGGGAAAGAAGCTGATGCACACGCCCATCCGGCGGATGGAGCAGCTTATCCGCCTTCCGTGATTCTACTTGAAAGCTTCTCTCGGCGAACCGCAGAAAAGGGCCGACGCTGCGCTGTTTCTGTGCGCGCCTGCGGCAAAATGGATCAGCGATCAAATTCTTACAGTCTCGGTC
>NZ_MUNW01000087.1 GCF_002002725.1 Sinorhizobium sp. A49
ACGTTTCAGTTGGGGCGGCGGAACTCTGGCTGATGTAGGCGAACTGCGAAACCGCTACGTCGCAGCCCTACGCGCAGCGGACAATCATGATCTCGCGCCACTGTTGGAATTTGCGCGGACTTGAGAGTTATGGCCTTTCGCGCATTGCTCGCCTTGAAAGGAATCGAACCGCCGACAGGAGGTTAGCCAGATAGCTTAGGTAACTGAGAATCCAAACTTCGTGGCATCACGCCTATTTAAGGAACTTGAGGCGGTAAGATTGTGCGCGGCACGGCAGATGCAACGCTTGCGGCGTCTACGTCTTGGCGATTGAAGGGAGCCCGCGTCTTTGTTTGGGCGGACCGATCCAATAGGAAGTCGCCCGATATCTCCGTAGTAGTAATGCCATGACTGCCACTCGATCGGGGCAGCCATGCATTTATAAGAGACGCTTAAGCTGAGTAGCGAGCTGCGGGAATCGCATGCGACAGGTTAGGACTGAGTGCCAAGCGCGCAGTATCGAAGGCATTCCAGTCGGCGATGTTCGGCAAGGCGGGGATCGTGACCAGTTCGCCCTGATCGAGCCCGGAAAGTGCTGCGTCGACCATGTCGGTCGCGGACATGACGATCTCGGAGGGCAGATGGCCAATTGGAAGCCCTGCAGCATCCCAGAAGTCGGTTGCGGTCGCGCCGGGAAGCACCGCCTGAACCCGAACGCCCTTGTCGGCGAGTTCGTGATGGAGGGATTGGCTGAAGGCCAGGATGAACGCCTTGCTACCACCATAGACGCCGTTGAGAACCTCTGGTGCAATGGCGACGATAGACGCGATGTTGATAATCGTACCGGTGCCGCGGGAGACGAAGGCAGGAGCGACGGCATAGGTCAGTCGCATTGGGCCGGTAACATTCAACGCCACCATGGCTTCCATTTTCCCGATGTCGGATTGCAGAAGCGGCGCGGTGGCTCCAACGCCAGCGTTGTTGACGAGGAGGGTGATGCTTGCGTCAGTGCGCAGCACTTGCTCGACACGCGCCAGGTCGTCCGTCTTCGTTAGATCGGCGGACAGTGTTTCGACGGATCGCCCGGTTTCGTCAGTGATGCGTCCAGCCAGTTCCTTCAGCTTGTCTCCGCTACGTGCCACCAGAATGAGGTCGTAGCCGCGCCGGGCGAGACGATCTGCATAGACCGCGCCTATCCCCGAGGATGCACCTGTGACGAGTGCGGTTCCGTTGTGTACAATTGTGTTCATTGCCATGCATCCTTCTTTCAGAGCGAGCTTGATTGCTTGCCGTGTACAAAAGTACGCTCTATCCCGTCCGTCTCAAATGTCGTATATGCAACCTTTAAGGCCATAGGGGAATTCGGCATGCAGCGCATCGGATTTGTCCTCGTACCGGGTTTTCAGCTTATGTACCTGGCGGCAATCTCGGTATTCGAGTTCGCCAATGTCTCCGCTGGCGAGAATGTCTATCAGATCGACGTCCTGTCTGAGGAGGGTGGCGCGGTCCGCAGTTCGCATGGCCTCACCGCCGATACCAAGGCTTTCGAAGATCCCAATTTCGATACCGTCATCTTCGGTGGCGGGATGCAGATCACCGAGTCATCGTCCAGAATGATAGACTTCGCCCGTCGGGCAAGTCTGGCGTCAAGAAGAACAGCTTCAATCTGCACCGGTGCTTTTGTACTTGCCCAGGCGGGTCTCCTTGATGGCAAGCGAGCGACAACTCACTGGCTGTCTGCCCGCGAACTGCAGGAGCGCTATCCCAAGGTGAAGATGGAGGAAGATCGAATCTTCATCATAGACGGAGATATTTGGACTTCAGCGGGCATGAGTGCTGGAATCGATCTGGCCCTTGGAATGGTCGAAAAGGATTACGGATCAGAGCTCGCTCGCTCGGTTGCCCAGAAGCTTGTCCTCTATCACCGCCGGGCAGGTGGTCAGTCCCAGCATTCCGAACTGCTCAAGATGGATGCCAAATCCGATCGTATCCAGAGCGCCCTCGACTACGCTAGGAAGAATCTTAAGTCGGCTCTGTCGGTCGAGGAACTGGCCGATGCCGCGCATCTTAGTCCCCGTCAGTTCAGTCGTGCCTTTCGGTCGGAGACTGGACAGTCACCTGCCAAGGCAGTCGAGCATCTGCGTCTGGAAACCGCCCGCCTGATGATGGAGCAAAGCCGTCACCCCATCGAGTACATCGCGGCCGAAACTGGGTTTGCTGATAGGGAGCGCATGCGCCGGGCATTCCTGCGCGCGTTCGGACAGCCACCTCAGGCTATCCGGCGCAGTGCGCGGGCGGTCGATGAGGGCGAATGACGGCCAATCATCGATGATGTCGGGCCTCAGCGATCGCTGGCTGCCCAAGGATTGTTGATCACGAGCTTCTATTCTCCGTCCGGCTGGCGGCGAAGAAACGGCTCGGTTTGTACTGGGGTGTACGTGGCTGTGATTGCGCAACACTGCGTTACAATAGGGCATCGTCCAAGAAACATCCCGTACACATGCCGAGCGCCTTTTCAGCGAGACCGTGAGGCCATCCGGCCTTCGCGACAAACGTGATCGGAAAGGAACAGTAATGACTGAAATGAAAGGTTTTCTTGGGCATACGACCGTTGGTACCAACAACCTCGATGCTGCGTCGGACTTTTACGATAAGATCTTTGCCACCTTTGGGGCTGGCCGAGTCCTCGTCCAGCCGGGAAGGGCGGTCTACTATGGGCTGCGGGCACCTGAGTTCGGCGTTATCAGTCCCTTCAACGGACAGCGGGCCAACGTCGGGAACGGCGGAATGGTTGCTCTCCAAGCTGACTCCCGCTCTCAAGTTCGAGACGTCCACGCCCTCGCACTGAAGTTGGGTGGAACAGACGAAGGTGCGCCTGGAATGCGAACTGCTGACCCGGACGGATCCTATTGCGCCTACTTCCGCGATCCGGAGGGAAACAAGTTCTTGGTCTTCCGTGTCGGCCCGGAAGATACCGCGTTATCGGCATAACCTGCGGATCGCAGTCGTAGCCAAGTTTGCTCAACGCACTGTGGGCCGGTTATCCGGCTCACCGAACTCTCGAGGCTCCCTGAAACCACTCCCGAGGGGCGATCCACAAACATCTCGCAACAGATCCGATGATGTCATCGTTCGTGCAATGGCTTACAAAACTGCCGCTCAGTGAACACACACTCGATACAATTGAGGGCGCAAATAGTGGCTCCAATCAGGTCCCCCGCCCCCTGCCTGGGCTTTGCGACAGGGCGAACCTACCAAGCATATCAAACAAAGGATCAGGAAATGAAATTCACTCAAAAAATCGCCGCCGTTCTTCTTGTCGCAAGTTCCAGCGTGTCTGTGCATGCGGCGCACGCGCAAAAGAACGGAATTCAGCGCACCGACTTGGTGCAAAACGATATCAGCGCTCCGGGGCGCGAAGTTCTTCAGGTTCGTGTCGACTTCCTCCCTGGCGCAGTTTCAATCAAGCACTCCCATCCGGGCGAAGAAGTCGCGTATGTGCTCAAGGGTACGCTCGAATACCAGCTTGACGGTGGCCAAACTGTCACGCTCAAGGAAGGCCAGTCGCTATTCATCCCGGCAGGCGTTGCACACCTCGCTAGAAACGTCGGCGCCGGTGACGCTTCGGAGCTAGCAACGTACATCGTCGAGAAGGGCTCAACTTTAGTTGTTCCCGTCAAGTGAGCAATCTCGCTATTCATTAACTTGTACTCGGGAAAGGGGTGCAATCTTGACTACTCACCAACCTAGTGGAAATTCATTCCTCTCCCGCAGAACACTGCTTTTAAGCGCTGCGGTGATTGGATCATCGGCTCTCCTGGTCTCTGGAGCGCCCGGCTTTGGGACCGCAAAGGCCGAAACATCAAGCGGAGCAATCCATCCTTTCAAGGTAAATATTGCGCAATCATCCGTTGACGACCTCCAACGCCGTCTGGCGGAGACACGATGGCCGGACGTTGAAACGGTCGACGACCGATCTCAGGGCGTACAGGTCGCCGAACTGAAGGCGCTCGTTGAGTATTGGGAGAATGGCTACGATTGGCGCAGTGTAGAGGCACGACTGAACGCCCTGCCTCAGTTTTTGACGAACATCGACGGCCTTGATATCCACTTCATCCACGTGCGCTCCCGTCATGCCAATGCGCTTCCACTCGTAATGACGCATGGGTGGCCAGGTTCCGTGTTAGAAATGCTGAAGGTTATCGGACCGCTTACCGATCCTACCGCTCACGGGGGGGCTGCTGAAGACGCCTTCCACCTAGTGCTGCCATCGATCCCTGGTTTCGGCTTTTCCGAAAAACCAAGCGGCACGGGCTGGAATCCGGGACGCGTGGCAACTGCATGGGACACGCTGATGAAGCGTCTGGGTTATGCAAACTACGTGTCGCAGGGCGGTGACTGGGGAGCGATAATTTCGGATGCCATGGGCCGTCAGGCACCTGAGGGTCTGCTGGGTATCCATGTCAACAGAATAGAGCGTTCCACCACGATCCCACCAGAAATCGGCAAGGCGCTCAGGCACGGTGATCCTGCCCCCGAGGAATTATCTACGGAAGAGCGCGCCATCTTCGACGAGGCCCGCAAATTTCTCAATCAAGGGTTTGGATATGCCGCGATCATGGGAACGCGGCCTCAGACGATCGGGTACGGTGTTTCCGATTCTCCGGTTGGCCTGGCAGCGTGGATTTATGACAAGCTGGCTGACTGGGTTTTCACCCGTGGTGAACCGCAGCGCGCCTTTACCAGAGACGAGATTCTCGACAACATATCCCTGTACTGGTTCACAAACACGGGAACCTCCAGCGGTCGGATATATTGGGAGAACAGTGCTGCAAATGCGAAACTTGCTCCGATCGCTATCCCTGCCGCTGTTACGGTGTTTCCCGGTGAGGTTTATAGGCCCCCAAAGAAATGGGTTCAGCGCGCCTATTCCAATCTCATCTACTACAACACCGTAGAAAAGGGAGGCCACTTCGCGGCGTGGGAGGAGCCAGACCTATTCAGTCATGAAGTGAGGGCAGCGTTCAGAAATTTGCGGTAGCGCGCCCTTCAAGACTCGAGCCGTGGTCGTCCGGCTGCAAAGTTAAAAAGTTACGACACATAAAACTGACGTTAGATAGGAAAGGCTGTCCCGATAAGGGCAACCTTTCCTCGCCGCGACCAGGTACGTACAGTATGTTCTCTGGCAGGTCAGATTGAGCCACACGCCATGCAGGCATTCTACAGTTCGATCATTTCCCGCTTCAGTCCAACGGTGACCGCGCGAGTACGATCGCTGGCCCTGAGCTTGGCCAGGATGTTTGCGACATGTCCTTTCACTGTATTCTCCGAGATTGTTGGCTCCGTTCCAATCAGCGTGTTGAGCGCCCGGCCTCTATGAGTTTCAGCACACCCAATTCCCCGGGGACTGAGACCCTTGGGTGAATTTCCGTTTGGGGGGAATAAACCGAAAGCGCGGTCGCCATCTCGGTAGATGGTTTGCTTCCTGCTGGGATTCGGGTGAACATAAGCAATTACATACCCGTTATCCCGATGATCGGCAGGCCAATGGACCGGATAGACGCAATGAAAGTGTTCGTTACTGCCGTTGACCAGGGCAGCCTTGCCGCTGCTGCGCGGCAGTTGAAGCGGTCGCCAACAGCGGTCAGCAGAGCGTTGGGCCTGTTGGAAGCCCATGTCGGCGTCGAATTGTTGCATCGGTCCACCCGAGCATTGAAGTTGAGTGAAGCCGGCGAACGGTATGTTGTTGCCTGCCGACGCATGCTTGTCGATCTTGAGGAGGCTGACATGTTAGCGAGCGGTGAACGCTCGGCTCCGCGCGGGCTGCTGAACATTTCTGCTCCACCCGTTCTTGGCGAGGAAGTTCTTCGATCGATCCTGGACAGTTTTCTCGACGCGTATCCTGCAGTTTCCGCGCGGCTTCTGCTTCTCGACCGACTTGTTAATCCGGTGGAAGAGGGAATCGACATCACCTTGCGCATTGGTCATCTACCGGATTCTTCCCATGTCACGACAAGACTGGGTGGCGATGTCAGGCGGGTCGTTGTTGCTTCGCCTCGCTACTTGTCCAGCCATCCTCGGATCGAAGAGCCTGCTGACCTTCAGAAGCACCAGATCATTGCGTTCAGCAATTTCGGCCTCGATTCATGGAGCTTCACAGCGATCAACGGCTCCACTATTCCGCGTACTGTCCATTTCACACCACGATGCATCGTCAACAGCGTTCGGGCAGCCGCCGCTTCAGCTGCCGGAGGGAGTGGTGTGACGAGGCTCTATTCCTACCACGTCGCTGAATGCGTTAGAGACGGAACCCTAAAAATCGTTCTCGCGGATGCGGAGCCCCCACCCCTTCCGGTACATTTGTTGTCACCACATGGCCGCATGACGGTGCCGAAGGTGCGCGCTTTCGTTGATTTTGCAGCTCCCCGACTGCGCGCCGAATTCAAAAGACTGGCCGCCGAAGCCGGAACACTCGCATGATTATCCCGTTTTTCGGTTGAGTGCCATCCTAGCGGCGGCAATTCACCTGAAACTCGGATGGTTCTAAAACAATTGCACCAGCGCCGAGGGCGTGGGGCGGACGCACCCGTTGCACCGCTGCAATTGAACAAGGAACATTTCAATGAGCATCGAACAGAAGGTTGTTATTATTACTGGTGCCTCGCAGGGTATCGGCGCTGGTCTTGTGAAAGCGTATAGGGACAGGAACTACCGTGTCATCGCCACAGCGCGATCGATCAAGGATAGCGCCGATTCCGGTGTCTTCGCCGTGGCGGGCGATATCAGCAAACGCGAGACTGCCGAGCGTGTAGTCAGTGAAGGCCTTGCACGCTTTGGCAGGATCGACACACTGGTAAACAATGCAGGCGTCTTCCTCGCCAAACCATTCGTCGACTTCACCCAAGAAGACTTCGACACCAACATGGGCGTCAATGTCGCTGGCTTCTTCCATATCACGCAGCGCGTGGCAACTGAGATGCTGAAGCAGGGCTCCGGCCATATCGTCAACATCACCACCAGCTTGGTCAATCAGCCGATCGCCGGGGTGCCGGCAGCGCTGGCTTCGCTCACCAAGGGCGGACTGAACGCCGTGACTCAAGAGCTGGCCATCGAGTTCGCCACGAGTGGTGTTCGGGTCAATGCCGTTTCGCCGGGGATCATAAAGACCCCCATGAACCCACCGGAGACCCACGCGGCACTGTCTGCCCTGCACCCGGTCGGTCGGATGGGCGAAATCCGCGATGTTGTCGATGCCGTCCTTTATCTGGAATCGGCGAATTTTGTCACAGGCCACATTCTCCGTGTAGACGGCGGCCAAAGCGCAGGTCGCTGGTAGCATCGCGCTGCTTGTCGAAAAGTCCTGACGCCAGCATTGATGCGACCGCATGCCGGGTCGGCTGCGGTCGTAGTCAAATCAGCCAAAATGAGGTGATGAAATGAAACTCGTACTTGTGGCCGACCCGATGTGTTCGTGGTGCTATGGCTTCGGAAAAGAAATGACAACGCTCGTCGGTCGGCATCCCGACATTTCCCTTGAGATCATCGTTGGGGGCCTTCGCGCTGGAGCGACGGATGTGCTCGACGATTCCGGCAAGCGGTTTCGCTTGGAACATTGGGCAAGGGTCGAACAGTCAACTGGGCTGCCCTTTAACCGCGAAGGGTTGATGGCCCGCAAACGGTTCGTATACGACACCGAACCCGTTTGTCGTGCCGTCGTGGCATCCCGGATTCTCGCCCCGAGCACCGACCTGCTGAAGGTTTTCCGGGCCTTTCAGCACGCGTTTTATGTCGACGCAGTCGACACCACCAATGGCGAGGTCCTCGCCGAAGTCGGCGCAGCAGCCTTGAGGGCCAACGGCAATCCGATCACACCCGCGGAATTTCAGACAACCTGGCAACAGAAATACACGATCGAAGCCGCTGCTGCCGAATTCGCCCTGGCCCGCTCGATGGGTGTGACGAGCTTTCCTACCCTATTCCTCGAAAAGGACGGGCAGCTACGCCGGGTAAGAAATGGCTATGCCCCTGTCTACCAACTCGAGCAGGACATTAATGCGCTGCTCGCTGCAGCGTGAACAACTTAGTTCAATCGTAAACAAGGAGAAGTTCAATGCCTATCGTGACCGTGCAGGTTACCCGTGAAGGGACCACCGTCGACCGCAGTTCCGTCTCCGCTGAGGAGAAAGCCGCCATCATCAAAGGCGTTAGTCAGGTGTTGCTCGACGTACTCAATAAGCCTCTTGAGTCCACGTATGTGGTGATCGAAGAAGTAGATCTGGACAATTGGGGCTGGGGTGGGCTGCCCACGGTCCAGTATCGGCGGCAGCGCGCCGAGGCCGCGAATTCCTAAGCCTTGCACAACAACCCGTCCTTTTTTGAACAGCGCGGCGGGTGCTACAGCGGACCGGGAAGATAATCGCAAGAGGGATCCTGGTCCGCTTCACCCAAAGCGCTTGAGCGCATCACCCCGAACCAACCTTTGCGTGACGATGGGGCAGTGTCAAACTCGCAGTCTGCCACGGACTTTCTCTTCTCCGATGCGAACTGGCCCGAAGATGTCGGTGGCGTATCGGGATATGAGCGGTTCCTTGAGACCATCGCCGATCGGGAAGATCCAGAATATGCTGAAACCATCCGGTAGTGCGGCGACTACTTTGATCCCGGATGGTTCGACCTGTCGGTGGTGGACAAGGATGTACGCAGCGCTCTGCGCTCAAACGGCAAACGGCATCTGTACCAACCTGTCGGGAACTGGTGCATCATCGCTGTATCGGTTGGCGTCCATCTCCAAGCGCGGCGCCGTACCGATGGGAGTTCGAGCAGGGCGGCATAACTGACGTCGCCGTCGAACCGCAAATTACCACAAACGATCTGAATCTGATGGTCCGGACCGCGCTCGCAGGCGGCGGTATCACATTTGAGTTGGAGGAGACGTTTCGCCCATACATCGATCGCGGCGAGTTGATCACGGCGTTGGACGACTATCTGCCGCCGTTTCCAGGGTTCTTTCTCTATTTCCCCAATCGCCGGAATATGGCGCCTAAGCTGCGCGCACTCATTGACCATGTTCGCGCGTACAGAACGACACTGCTCTAGATACCAGTTGGCCAGAGTTGGCTGGGTTCCGTGCGTCGCGTTTGACGCCAACAACGCCCTGCCCTTCCCCGGTCCGATGGACCCGAACCGGATGCCGGAAGCACCGAATGCCAAGTATGCTCACGCCCGTCCAAAAGCTGAGATCGGTTCGAAACGCGGCGAAACGACATTCGTCGTTGCGCAAGAAGAGATCAGTGGAGCCCCTTCGCGATTGCATGATCCACCCGTTTCACTGGAAGTTAGCCGGCGTCAGACCTCAAGCGTAGTTGACCGGCAGCCAGTCGTAGTTCGTGCTGTCTTTACGCACATGGCCGATGCCCGGAAAGGCGATATGCGCGCCCGCCACCAGATATTTACCTTCGACAGCCCGTTTAAAGGCGACGTCGCGTCCAGCAACGGCGGCGTTCTGGTCGATATCGAATTCGATTGCGACGCCGGGTTCATCGAATTGCAGGATGTCGCCATGGGTTATGTCGCCCCAGAATACGATCTTCTGGCCATCGCTTTCCAGCGTGATGGCGCTGTGACCCGGCGTATGTCCCGCATAGAGAATGGAACCAAGACCGGGAACGGGCGCTGCGTTGTCCGCGAAGGTTTCAAATTTTCCGGCTTTCACGTATGGTGTCACGCACTGATCCGCCTCGCCAAACTGCTGCTTGACGATGCCGGTCGCCGCCTTGGCGTTCTTCGCGCTCAGCCAGAATTTGGCCTCCCGCTCATTAACTCGCAATGTCGCGTTGGGGAAGGTGCGCTTGCCATGGCTCATCAACCCACCAGAATGATCAGTGTGGATATGGGTGAGGACGACATCGTCGATGTCATCCGTTTTATAACCTGACGCCTCGATGTTGGTGACGAGTTTACCCAGCGATGGCCCCAGATAGCCGCCCGTGCCCGCATCGATCAGCACTAGTCGTTCGCCGGTGTTGACTAGGTAGGCGTTGACAGAGGTTGTCACGACTTCCCCTAGAAATGCATCATTCAATGCGCCCTGCGCGTGTTGTTCGCTGGTGTTGGTGTATAGCTTGGCCAGCGGCAGAGCAACGGTGCCGTCCGACAGGGCCGTAACCTCTACGGAGCCGATTTTCAGCCGAAAGAAACCGGGCGCCTGAACAGTGGCATAGGGTGCTTTGGCGAAGGCGATCGACGGTGCGACGAAGTGTGCGGCGATGATGCCGGACAGAGCGCCTTTGAGAATGGAACGACGGGATGGCATGGGTTTGCTCCTTGGGTGATGGTTCGGAACGGCTTGCAAGTTCCTGCCCATCAGTTAAGGATGCCTCCGTCAGCAATCAAATCGATACCGCTCATGCAAGTCATCGATCATTTCAATCTTCGTTCCTTCGACCTCAATCTTCTCGTTGCCTTCGATGCGATGATGGAAGAGATGAGCGTGACCCGTGCCGCGCAGCGATTGAAAATCCAGCAGCCCGCCATGAGCCACAATATATCCACCTTGCGCACGCTGTTTCAGGATGACCTTTTCATCCGTGTAGGACAGGTGATGAAGCCAACCGCACGGGCGCTCAATTTGTCCGGCCCGGTGCGGCAGGCTCTAAGGCAGGCGCAGGCGGCGGTATTGATGGCGGATGCATTCGATCCGGTCACCGAGCGGCGAACATTCCGCCTAGGGCTTTCCAGCGAGGTGGAACTGCTACTGCTGCCCGATCTGACGGCGCGGTTGCGGGATATCGCGCCGGGCATCCGTATTCTGGCCCGGGGTGGTGATGCGCAGGAGGTCGACGCGATGCTGGATGCGGGCGTCGTCGATCTGTCAGTAGGGTGCAGCTATCTGCCGGATTCACGGCACCATTGTGAGCCGCTGTATCAGTCCAGCGTTTTGTGCTGTTTCAATCCAAAATTGCTGAAGCTTTGTAATCCGGTGGGCCTCGATGCATATATGACCGCACAACACGCAGTAATCTCGCAGACCGATAGCCTGCATGGCTGCGTCAAGGATGCGCTTGAGCATGCGGGTGCAGAACTGGAAGTGGTGGCGGCTGCACCCGATTTCATGTCGATATTGGCAACGGCGCGTTCATCTGCGGTAATTGCCACTGTATCATCTCGCATTGCGCTTCGTTACGCGCCGCTCTTAGGACTTGAAGTGAGCCCGGTGCCATTGGCGCTTTCTTTCCCACCCGTCGCAATGGTTTGGCCGCTTCAGACGGACAGCGATCTTGGCTGCGCATGGTTGCGACAGCAAATCCGCGAGGCGATGTTGAGGACGAATGGGAGAAACGTCGCGGATATTGTCGGTCAGTAGAGATCAACGCGGGCTTGAAGGTTTCGCGTTGAATGGATTCGAACCCTCGACCCGCTAGGCATATCCAGCAAGCAACTGCGAACGGATTACGATCTAAGGGACGACACCAATTCTAATCATGTTCATCGGGCGCCGTTCGGGGTTGGTGCATTGATGTGCTATCGCGCTTCCCGCTAAAAATTGAAGTAGACCGTGACACCTGATCGACGCTGGTAGCGGTAGTTGTCATTGTAGCCATAGTAGCCGCGATCACGGTAGCCGCCATAATACCCGTAATGACGCGGGTAGCATCTATCGCAGTAGCGGCTTATCGGAGTAGCGGCAGTCACGCCAAGCGTGCCGTCTATCCCATCGGCGATCCGCGCGCCAATGACGATGGCTACGGTGGTTGACTTGTTCGACAGTGTTTGTCTGCACCTGTTCGGGTTTTGGCACGAAAACCGGAGCGGCGCTTAGCGGCATGGCGAAAGACGCAGCCAGACCAATCGCTGCGAAGGCAGATAAGAGCTTTTTCATAGCAAACTCCTCTTTGTGAAGTTTACAATGACCCTGCCCGGCTGCCCCCCCCATGAACGGGGAAGACCAATGCTCCAGGTACCGTCGCCGTTGGACACGGCGTTGTTAGGAACCTCCCGCCGCGTCATCAGTTTCTCCCACAGCCCAACAGGAGAAACAGAAATGGCCAAAGACAAATTGAGCGCCGGCTTCACCGGCACACCAACTGAACCACCGACAGGTGCCCGCAAGATCGCGAAGACAGCCACCGACGCTGTCAGTCGTGAAGCGAACGCGCTGGCGACCGGGTTGAACACCCACACACCGCAACCGGCGTGACGATGACGATTGGCCTTCTCGCGTTCGCAATTGGTTACGTTATGGGCCAATCGTCAGTCGACACAGGGCGAAGCCATTGGCGGTAGATAGCGAGTTCAAAAGGGGAAAACCGCCAGTCGGTGAGACCGGCGGTGCGCTGTGGTGGCTGGACGTTATCGTTTGACCGGCCGGTGCGCTTCTTGTGTTGGCGCAGGCGGTGATCGCCGCTTTCACGAACTTCCTTTTTTCGCTACGGACCAACAAACTGGCGTCGCTCTCGTCGGCAACGACCGCGCATTGTGATGTCAGGTTAAATCGGCCAAGTGTATTTTGGGACAGATGTGCTTGGATCAGGCGGCGACGCCTGCAATGGCCTTCCCCCTAAGGCGATGCAGATGGCTGGCGAGGGCTTAGTGTTTCGAGTGAGGCGTAACGAAGAGATTTCGTACCGCCGAAAAGACGGACAGGAATCTTTGCATCCCGCCCGGCGACCGAAATCCCTGCATGGCCCGCTCTAGTTTTCGCAAAGGCAGATGCGAGTTCTCGGCGCGATTGTTCGGCCCTTTTGCGATCGATGCTCGACTGTCGGCATAACCTGGCGTCGTGTCGCGCGATAGGAGCGAAGCTCGTCAGTGACGATGCGCTTTGGAAGGCATCCCTGCTTTTTCATCAACCGGACCAAGAGTCGCTTGGGTGTTGGCACATAAACGCGGTGTCAGTGAATTGGGCATAGAGACGGTGGGGATGAAGAGTCCTGCCGTCAGCTACAAGCGCCACCGTTTCCCGCAACAGATCATCGCCCATGCGGTCTGGTTGTACTTTCGGTTTCCGCTGAGCGCCTGCGCCTGGTCGAGGAAATGTTGCTGGAGCGCGGAATTGTCGTTTCGTATGAAACCATCCGGCGTTGGGGTCGGAAATTCGGACCGGCCTACGCAAAGCAACTTCGTCGCAGGCGACCTTCGCGCCAGGATGTCTGGCATCTGGAGAGGTGGTGGTATCGATCGCCGGCCGCAAACATTGGCTTTGGCGTGCCGTTGACCAGGACGGCTACGTTCTCGACGAGATTGTCCAGAGACGACGCGATGCGAAGGCCGCCAAGCGGCTGCTCTTCAGGCTACTGAAGAAGGCGGGCATGCCGCCCAAGCGGATCATCACCGACAAGCTCCGATCGTATGGCGCGGCCAAGCGTGACGTTATGCCGGCTGTCGAGCACTGGTCCCACAAGGGTCTCAACAATCGAGTGGAAAATTCTCATCTGCCGCTGCGAAAACGGGAACGCACGATGCAGGGTTTCCGATCAGCCGGCAGCTTGCAGCGGTTCATCTAGATCTTTTCTGCGCTCCGAAATCTCTTCGTCACCTCGCATCACAAACGATCCGCCCTGGCCACTCACATTCACCACCGCATCCGCGCAACAGCGCATTGGAAGGCCGTGACGGGCGCCGCGGCTTGATAGCAGATTGACTGCGACAAACACCGCTCACCCTCCATAACGTGACAACTCCGCTCCAGCCTCTATTTTCAACGGATAGATCCAATTCAAAACATGGCGCGCTATTATGCGTTGTCGATACAGCCAACACTCTTTGGCGAGTCTACCCTCATTCGAGCTTGGGGACGTATCCGGACCCGCGGCCAGGAATTGCACCACCACTTCGTATCCGAGACTGAGGCAGTGGCGTTCCTTTGCGAAATTGCCCGCCGGAAGAACGCGAAGGGATACGTGCCCGAGGCTAGCCATGGAAACTCAGACTACGGCATCGAGTGTCCAATGCGTGGGGCAATAATCGATGAAATACGATTTGCGACGACGCGCTCGCAGGCCGAATAGATATCGCCAAATTCACACCCCTCCCCGGATAACCAAGGGCGGCGTTAGCTGGCTTTCTTCAATCCCACGACCTTCCTAAGGTCGTCGTTAAGTCGACTTTGCCAACCCTTGCCACAGTTGCGCTTGTAGTGCTCGATTATGTCGGGGTCCAACCGAATGGATACCTGCTGCCGAGGTTTATCAACGGCCGGTCGCCCTCTAGACCTCTTGATGCTCTCAGCCAGATCGGGGAAAGCTTCCGCGAACGGTCTTGCTTGGGCCAACTGCGCATCAGCCGCCTCTGGTGCGTCCGGGTCACTGGCTATCTTGCGTTGGATTTCAGCCTCTTCTCTATCGGAGAGGCGGCGAACCTTGCGGGGTTGGTTGGTCATAAGAGGTTCCTTTCCTTCCGGCTGGCGTCACGCATGGAAATGATGGAAATGCCTTCCGTTCCAAGGTGGGCGAACACGACGGCGATGACGCCGTTGCGCAGGACGCCGATTGCCATGAAGCGGCCTTCCTTCGCCGGGATCACGAGAGACGACATGAAGAACTCGCCGTCCAGATCGGCAAAGTGGCTATGTTGGACTGGCGCTTGTGTTGTCGTACGTGATCTTCATCCATTTTATGTATCACATTTAAATTTGGATACAAGAATAAACGTGATACATTTAAATGCTCAGAGATTCATCTGATCTTGGGCGGGAAGATGAACAATTTCGCATCCGAGGCACGCCCGTGGCATTCTATCGCGAAGGCACCCGCCGGGGAGACGCAGAGTGGGGCATCGACAGTCCAGCACTTGGGACAACCGTCGATGACCTGGCACGCGTTTCGGGGGCGAAGAAAATTCGTCAGCGTACCCATGAGGATATCGGCGCTGGGAGCGTCAGATCGACCCTATGCTAGCAAGCGGAAACAGGCTTATTTCCGGTTAGTCCTGCTACCTCCCGATCGCGGCTGGAAAGATGATGCGGCTCCTGGAGCCGGCAACACAAATTGATTTTGCCGCACATCGGCCTTAAGCTTTTGCACAGAGAGGGCTCCGATGGAACGCCGCCTTGCCGCCATCCTTGCCGTTGACATCGTGGGCTACAGCCGACTGATGGAGGCTGATGAGCGAGGCACTTTTGGCCGCATGCGGGGACGCCTCAAGGGATTGTTCGAGCCGAGGATTGCGCAGTACAACGGCCGCATTTTCAAACTCATGGGCGACGGCCTGCTGGCCGAGTTTGCGAGCGTGGTCGACGCGGTCGAATGTGCTGCGCTGTTGCAACAGGCCGTGGCGGCCGGTATCGACGACGCCCCAGCCGGTCAAGGGATCGAGGTGCGCATGGCGGTCAATCTCGGCGATGTCATCGTCGACGGGGACGACCGGCACGGCGAAGGTGTTAACATCGCGGCACGGCTTGAAAAGCTGGCCGAGCCAAGCGGGCTGATCGTCTCCCGCGCCGTCTATGACCAGGTGCGCTCCAAGGTGGCCCTGAACTTCGACGATCTGGGCGAGGTCTCGCTTCGAAACATTGTTCAGCCGGTGCAGATCTACCGGGTCCTGCCGAGCGAGCAACCCGGGCGGGCGGATATTCTGACCGTAAGCACGTCCCCGAACTTCGCTTCCAAGTGGCTGATTCATCGTCTCGGCGACTTCGCCAAGAGCCATCCTGAGATCGATCTCAGGATCAGCGCCTCGCTGCACCATGTGGATTTCGCGCGCGAGGGCGTCGATATGGCGATCCGTCACGGCGAGGGGCAGTGGCCGGGCCTCCATGTGACGCGACTCGCATCGGAGGAACTGTTTCCGGTCTGTAGTCCGAAAATGCTGCGCGGGCGGAATGCCTTGCGCGCACCGCGTGACCTGGTGCGGTTTCCACTCTTGCATCTGAATGACAAGCGCGACTGGCAGCAGTGGTTCGAGGCGGCGGGTCTCGACATTGTGGATGACGTGCGCGGCATCATCTTCAACCAAGCCAGTATGGCGATTGACACGGCGGTCGACGGTCAGGGGATAGCGTTGGCACGGACTGCGCTGGCAGCGTGGGATCTGCGGAAGGGGCGGCTGGTCAGACCATTCGACCTGGTGTTGACCGTGCCATATGCCTATTGGATCGTCTGCCCACGCGCCAGTGCCGACCTGCCAACCGTCGCAACCTTCCGGCAATGGCTCCTTGACCAGGCCGAGGAGGACACAGCCGAGCTATCACTGATTTTTCAGCGTCAGGCCGTAAACGCCAGGCAAAATGTGCCGCGCCGGCAGCGATCCTGATATGCGTGGATGCCAGTTCTGATCGTGGCGAGGCGTTAGGGTCAGGTCTTTGGGTATAAGTGCTCCGACGGAAGGGCAGAGAAGGCCGCGCGGTCGACGATTCCTGCAAACGATCGCCCGACTGACGACAGCGCCGATTCCATATCACATTCGCAACCCCAGCCCCTTGCTGAGGGTCCGCTTCAGCTCGTATTGACGCGACAGCTCGGCGCGTTGCGTGCGATCGGTGATGCGAGCAACATCCTTGATGCGATCAAGTTTCGTGGCGAACTCCGGCCCAAGACGCATATCTTCCATCTTGAGGTCGCGCATATCGGCGCTGCCAAACCGCCGCTCGAGCGCTTGGGCGATTTTTGTTGCCTCCTCAAGCGCTTGCTTTCCTTCCGGTGTGCCGGACAGCTACTCGAGGAACTGCGGCTTCTCCGATTGCGACAAGCCTGTTGGTTTCCACGCAGAACTGAGCCGGTTAGGCGCATAAGCTCAGTTCCGCGTGGAAACCAACAGCCAGACATCCTGGCGCGAAGGCCGCCTGCGACGAAGTTGCTTTGCGTAGGCCGGTCCGAATTTCCGCCCCCATCGCCGGCTCGTTTCACAAGAAACGACAATTCCGCGCTCCAGCAACATTTCCTCGACAAGGCGTAAGATCAGCGGAAACCTGAAATACAGCCAGACCGCATTCGAGATGATCTGTTGCGGGAAACGGTGGCGCTTGTGGCTGACGGCAGGACTCTTCATCCCACCGTCGCTATGCCCAATTCACTGACGCCGCGTTTATGTGACAACACCGCTTCGTGGGGTTGCCCTTCCTCGGCGAGGCCTTACCGAGAAACAAAAAGCGATTGTTGATATTGCGGGCAGAAGCCATTTCGTGGGTCAACACAACCATAGTTCGCCGCTCGGAGGGTGTTCACCGATATTCAGAGGTCGCTAGTGGCTCAACTGGTTCGACAGGAATGCGCGCAGTCTTTCGCTTTGTGGTCTGACGAGAACCTCTTTCGGATTGCCCTCCTCGGCGATGACGCCTTGGCTGAGGAACACCACGCGATTGCCCACGTCGCGCGCGAAAGCCATCTCATGGGTAACCACGATCATCGTGCGCCCTTCCCCTGCAAGTGAGCGCATCACGCGCAGCACTTCGCCGACGAGCTCGGGGTCCAGTGCCGACGTCGGTTCGTCGAACAGCATGATTTCAGGCTCCATCGCCAACGCACGGGCAATGGCCACGCGTTGCTGTTCACCACCGGACAGGAACGCCGGAAAAGCATGCCGCCTATGCGAAACGCCGACCTTCGCGAGATAGGCATCCGCCTTTTCGCCGGCTTCCGCGCGCGATTGGCCAAGCACTCGTATGGGACCGAGCATCACGTTTTCTCTCGCCGTCAAATGGCTCCAGAGGTTGAATTGCTGGAACACCATCGTTACGCGGGTCCGCAAGCGTGTGAGCGCCCCCGCATCGCCGACAAACAGGCCTCCTGACCTGTCACGGTTCAGCGTCAGTTGCTCTCCCAACATGGTCAGACGACCTTCCGAGGGCCGCTCTAGAAAATTAAGGCACCGCAGAAAGGTGCTCTTGCCCGAACCGGACGAGCCGATCATAGATATGACGTCGCCGCGGTTCGCCTTAAGCGAAATGCCCTTCAGCACCTCAACGTTTCCAAAGCGCTTCTTGATATCGATTGCCTCAAGCATGGTGCTCATCGCGTCCTCCACTTCTCGAAAATCTGATCAGGGGCTAAGAAGCAAGCCGTCTCGGTACGGCTGCTTGCCAGCGATCTTGCCGATGCGTTTTCCTGTTTCCGCGATGCGTGTGTCGGCTCGCGCGTAAAAGACGCCGCTCGTCGTCGCCTTGACAGGCGTCACAGCGCCGGACAACGGATCGACGATTTCGGCGACGATCTCATCGGCGAGAACGACATCACCCAGGTCCCGGGTGAACGCAAGGAGACCCGCAAGCGGGGCAACAAGTGCCTCGGAACCTGCAAGCGGGGTCGCCTCGCACAGGGGTTCCGGCAACGGATCCAGTTCACCATCGATAAACCCCTGATGTGCGAGGAAACGGACAATCGCCGCGGCATCCCTTTCAGCGACCCCGCGATCGACATCCTTTCGGCCACGCAGTTCGACGGTCGAGGAAGCGCATGACAGGGGGATAGGGACATCGGGAAATGCACGCGCGATATCGATCCACGGTCGTGCAACCGCCTCGTCGAACGGATAGTCCCCGGAAATCTCGGCAAGCAGAACAGCGCGGGCGCCGAGATGAGCCGAGAGCGGCGCGAAGACCTGGGCAAATGCCGGTTGCGTATAGAGGTGAACCTCGGCCTCGCCGTCGCAGTGCAGGTCGAGGACATAGTCCGCGTCGATCGCCAAACTCATGAGGACCTTTCGCAAGCGGTCGGCGGGGGTCGAAGCCCTCCAGTGCGTTAGTTCCGCGCGCAGCGCCTGACGTATCGTTTTGACGTTAGAAACGATGTCAGCGGTCAGACTTCCTTCAACGCGCCTGATCGCACCGGTGCCAAGGTCAGGATAGAAGCGGTTGAAGTTCTTGCCGTCATAATTGTCGAAACGCCCCTCCTGTTGACCGAGCGCGAACTGCGAAAGGCCGATCGGGTTGGCTACTGGCACGACGCAGACATGGCCGGTCAGCCTTCCTTCGGCTTCAAGCGCCTCAAGCCGGCCGCACAGCATGCGTGCGGCGATCATGCCAGGGGCCTCGTCCGCATGCAGACCACCCTGGACATACAACCGCAGTCTCGCGGATGGGTCACCAAAGTTGAAGGATGTCAAACGGTGCGTGGTGCCTGCACCACGGCCCTCGACGTCGAATGTCAATTGTTGCATGTCATGCCGCTTTCAGTTGGATGCTCGCGAAGGCCGGCTCAGAAGCTCGGGCGCGGTCGAGATGGCGCAGGTAGTGTCGCTCCAGCCTTCTGAAGGCCTGGGCGAGAACAACCGTCAGGAAAAGATAGATGACGGCGGCAACGCCGAACGATTCCGTCAGCACCAGATAATTGGTGTAAACGTCGCGAGCGACGCGCATGATTTCGACGATGGTGACTGTGCTGGCGAGCGCGGTGGCATGCAGCATCATCACAACTTCATTGCCATACTGAGGAAGTGCGCGCCGCCATGCCGATGGCCAGACGATGTGCCGGAGCACCGCAATGCGTCCCATGCCGATCGCGCGCGCCGCCTCAACCTCACCCGGTGCAATCGCCTTGATGGCACCGGCGAAGATCTCCGTCGAGTAGGCTGCAGTGTTGATGGTCAGCGCAGCCCAGGCGCAAAACCACGGCGAGCGGAAGAACACCCAGAGGGCGCTTTCCCGCAGCCAGTCGAACTGTGCAAGGCCGTAGTAGAGAACGAAGAGTTGCACCAGTAACGGGGTTCCGCGGATGACGTAGGTGAAGACCCATACCGGTTTGGCAATCCATAAAGAACGCGACGCACGCGCAACGCCCAAGGGTATAGAGAGCAGCAGCCCGCTCGCGATCACCATCATGAGAAGCATGAGCGTGTTCTGCAGCCCTGCGAAAAATGCCGGCGCGGAACTCGATACAATCGCCCAGGAGATCATGCGTCACCTACCCGGCGAATGCCCTTGGTATAGTGCCGTTCGACAGCAGTAAAGAAGAGGATGGAAACGGTCGTTACGCACAGATAGATCAGGCCAATGAGCGCATAGAAAGTGAACGGCTCACGGGTAGCCGCCGATGCGAGCCCTGCGCGATGTACCATGTCGTCGAGCCCGATGATCGAAACAAGGGCCGTCGCCTTCAGCATCACCAGCCAATTGTTGGTAAGGCCCGGGATCGCATGGCGGACCATCTGCGGCAGCAGAATGAGCCGCGTTACCTGAACTCGGGAAAGCCCATAGGCCACGCCAGCCTCAAGCTGCCCCGAAGGCACGCTCAGGATCGCCCCACGAAACGTTTCAGTGAGATAGGCGCCGAAAATGAAGCCGATCGTCAGAGTTCCGGCGGCAAACGGGTTGATGTCGACATACCCCCAACCATAGCTTGACGAAAGCTTGTTGAGAAGAATTTGCCCGCCATAGAACACTACCAGCATGACCAGGAGGTCAGGCAATGCCCGCACGACTGTCGTATATGTATTCGCCAGGCTGCGCGCTGTACGATTGCCGTAGACCTTGGCCAGAGCGCCAATCAGGCCGAAGACGCAGGCAATCGCAAGTGACGTCGAGGCGACACTGAGTGTAACCTTAAGCCCGGACAGGATCATGGGTAGATAGCCATGGAACATGGCGGCCTCCTTCGGCCAAGTCCCGTGCGCCTTGAAGCGCACGGGATCCAACCGTTGTTACTTCTTGGCGGATTGCGGCGTGACGTCGAAATCGAAGTACTTCGCGGCCATTGTCTTGTAGGCGCCTCCAGCCATCAGAGCTGCGAGCGACGCATTGACGTTTTCGCGCAACTCCGTTTCTCCCTTGCGCATGGCAATGCCAACGCCGCCATCGGTGCCTTCCCCGAGGAAAAGCGTTTCGCCAACTTGCGCAAATCCCTCGCCTTCCGGTTTCTTCAGAAAGGACTCCGCCGAAACAACGGACGAACCAAAGGCGATATCGCCGCGGCCCGCAGCCAGTTCGAGATAGACGGCGGGCTCCTTGTCGACGGCAAGTACAGTGCTGTCAGGATAGTTTGCAGCAACGTAGTCCGCGCGCGGCGAGTTGCGCAGCACGATGATCGTCTTGCCTTTGAGCTCCTCCGGCGTCCAGTTCTTGAACGCCCCTTGCTTGGAGACCCAGCGCGAGGGAACATCGTAATAGGGGTTGGAGAAATCAACGACCTGCTTGCGCTTCTCGTTGATCGTCATCGATGCGACGATCATGTCGAATTTGTTGGCATTTAGCGCCGGGATCATACCGTCCCATTCCTGCTGCACCATTTCGCACTTCGTCTTCATCTGAGCGCAAATTGCGTTGGCGATATCGATGTCGAAGCCTGAAAGCTTGCCATCAGGGGCCACGACCGAAAACGGCGGATAATTTCCTTCGACCCCCACGCGAATGGTTTTCTCCTCAGCCGAGACCGTGGTTGCGAACAGGGTTGCAAGTGCAAATATGGTGGCAAGTTTGTAACGCATGGTCTTTCCTCCGTCAGAATGCGCTAAACTGGCTTCCAAATGGCAGGAAACTTTCATAGAGTCAATTCATGAAAACAGATTTTCATATACAGTCCCCGTTATCTGCCGATGCAGACCGCCAATTCTCGACTTCTCCGCTTGGCAAGAATATCAGCGCATTCCTGCGCGACGGCTCAAGCTCGCAGCGCCAGCTTTCAGAGTTTGTGCTGCGCGATCCGGTTTTTGTCGCAACGCGAGGCATTGAGGACCTGGCCGCCGCTACGGCGATTTCAGCCTCGACAATCAGCCGCTATGTGCGCGATCTCGGCTTGGCAAACTATGCCGAATTCCGCTCGACCGTGGGCGAAACGGTGAGCGAGTTGATCGCGCCCGTGGCGAAGTTGAACGCGACGATGCGCGACGAGCAGCAACGAAATAGTGCGGTCGAGGCGAGCATTGTCGCAGCCGAGTTCCATATCGCCGCGCTACGCGATCCGCAAACCGCGGATGTTGTACGAACCATCGCAAAGACGCTCGCGACGGCCACCCGGGTCTATGCGATCGGTTTCGGTTTTAGCGCACATCTGGCCGCGATGCTGACGCTCGCCTTGCAGCCTTACAGGGAAAACGTCATCAACGTTGCCCAGTACGGCGGAACGGAGTCGGCTGCTGCGAGGCTCATGTCAATTACCCAGGGCGACCTTCTGGTTGCGATCTCTTTCCCACGCTATTCACGAGATGTCGTCGATTTGATCCGCTACGCCCGCGATAACGGCGCCCGCATCGTGTCACTGACGGATTCAAGCGCGTCGCCGATCGCGCGATACGCGGATGACCTTCTTCTGGCGCCGGCTCAGCATCCGGTGATTTCCAGCAGCAATGTGCCGGCGATGGTTCTAATCGAGGCGCTGGTTTCCGAATTCCTGCTGGCCGATCCCGACAATCTGAAGCGAGCCGAAAAGCTTGCGAACGCGATCGCCTCTTATCTGACTTCCGACAAATGAGCGGGACGTGACCGCACTCCCCCGCTTCGCTCGATGTTTTGACGGTTTGCTCAATTGCAGATTTTACCGGCGTTCCGCAGGAATGATCAATCGTTGAGAGACGTTTACCAATCAGGGGATAGACTTCGGAGTGTCCGTGGGCACCATATCCATTCAGGGGCAATCCGTACACTGGAAGGTTGTGCAGCGAGGGCTGCTTCACACTGAGTTTATGCACGTTTGCTCAGATCATCCCCAGCGTTCTGATCGGGGATCGCGCTTCACAAGCATGGACGGGGCATCGTTCTTGAAGCTCCACAATCTGGTTCATTCGATGAGCCGACGTGTCAACTGCCACGACAATGCCGTGGCTGAGAGCTTCTTCAATTTGTTAAGCGGGCACGGATACGCCGAAAGGACTATCGCTAGAGAGACGACGCGAGGCATGACGTGTTCGATTGTATCGAGATGTGCTACAACGCGAAGCGCAAACATGTCAGAAACGAGATGCTGTCGCCCGCCGAAATCGTAAAGCTGCAGAAAACTTGACACGTGTCTACGTAACGGTGGCCTTTCAATCTCCTACGGCTCCAGCCCCGCGCACCGCGCGGTATTTCGTATGTGCGTTTCCATCTCCAGCCGTGCGGCAGCCGGGTCGTTAGCCCGCAGGGCCGCGATGATGCGGCGATGCTCCGCAATGGATTCGCCCATGCGCGCGGGATCGGTGATCGGAATTGGCTGGCGCTGGGTCGCTGTCAGTTGCTCGCGCACTGTCTGATAGAGCGCGCGCAGCATTGCATTGCTGCATGCGGACGCGATTATGGCATGAAATTCCAGGTCAGCGTCGACGTTGGCCAAGAGATCCTGCTGTGCCCAACTCTCTTCCATCTGCCGTGTCATGCTTTCCATCTGGTCCAGTTGATTGGCCATCAGCCGCCCTGCTGCAAGACTAGCCATCTGCCCCTCGAGCATTATCCGGGTCTGGAACACGTCGAAGACCGAATAACTGCCGGAGTAGCGCCAAGGCCCCATGTGATTGGAGGCAGAGGACGGGCCACCAGAAACGAACGTTCCCCGTCCCGCCTCCGTCTTCAGCAAGCCGAGAGTCTCAAGTGTAAGCAGGGCTTCCCGCAGTGATGCGCGACTGATTCCAAACTTCTGCGAGAATTCACGCTGCGATGGGATTTTCTGCCCCGGCTTGAGGCTTCCGGCCTGAATCATGCTCTGGATTTCGCGGGCGACGGATTGTGGGACAAGAGTCTTGTTCAGCATTGCGTGTTTTCCATCTGCCCCTGCGATACGGCCCTTCCATACCGTGAAGGGCTGATTTCGCGCCAAGTCTATTTTATCGACACCATCTCTTGCAATTGCCAAACAGGCATGCTTCCTTGGTCTTACTGGTCTGACCAGTTAGACCAAGCCTAACCGTTTCACTTAAAAAAAATCAAGGGGAACCTCATGAAAGCGCTTACACTCATTACCGCCCTGCTTGCCGCTGCAGCATTCGCCACCTCCGGCAATGCCGCCGACCTCACCGTCGGCGCCAATATCGGCAACGTTCCATGGGAATTCCAGAATGCATCAGGCGAGACCGTCGGTTTCGAAATCGATCTGATAAACGAGGTCGGAAAGCGACTTGGCAAGTCGGTCGAGTTCGTCAACGTTCCGTTCAACGGCCTATTCTCCGCCGTCCAATCGGGTCGCATCAATATGGCCGTGTCGTCCATCACCATTACCGACAAGCGACTGGAATCCGTGACTTTCGCGCAGCCCTACTACGACAGCGACCAGTCCTTGACGGTGACCGCGGCCAGCGGCATCACCGGCCTTTCGGGCATGGAAGGCAAGGTTGTCGGTGTCGACACCGGTTCGACGGGCGACATGTGGGCGACCAACAACACCGCGAAATACAAGTTCGGCGAAATCCGCAAGTTCGAAGGCCTCTCTCCCGCCATGCTGGACCTAGTTGCCGGTCGCGTCGACGGTTATATCAGCGATATCCCGGCACTGCTCTACTACGTCAAGGACAAGCCCGACCTGAAGGTGGCCGAACGCATCCCCACCGGCGAGAAGTATTCGGTCATGTTCAACAAGGGCGACCCGTTGGCAAAAGAGGTCAACGACGTTATCTCGACTTTGAAGAAGGAAGGTTTCGTCGCCAAACTGCACGAAACCTGGTTCGGCGCAAAAGCCGAGGAGACCACCTCGACTGTCATGGTCATGGACATGCCGGCACCCAAGTAAGCCGCGCCTCCTCGTGATGGCGGCATTGCAGCGCCGCCATCAATTCCATAGCGACAGCCGGTGGCCCCATGAACCTACTCAATACCTTCTTCAATATTCCCGTCCTGATCGACACGTTTCCGCTTCTGCTGTCGGGATTGCTCGTTACGTTGGAGATTGGCGTCACCAGCATTATTACCGGTCTCGCCGGCGGCTTGTTCCTGGCCCTGGTCCGGCTTTATGGGCCAGGCCCAATTCCCTTTCTCTCCAAGATTTACATCGACATCTTCCGCTCGATCCCGCTTCTGGTGCTGCTGATCATTGTCTACTACGCCCTGCCCTTCGTAGGCATCCGCTTCTCACCCTTCGTTTCTGCGGTCGTGGCGCTGACACTCGTCTCATCCGCCTATACCGCAGAGATCTTTCGCGCAGGCATCGAAGCGATCCCCCACGGGCAATTCGAAGCCTCTCAGGCGCTCGGCCTCTCCAGCCGGCATATGATGGTCGATGTGATCCTGCCGCAAGCTATCAGGATCGTCATTCCACCGCTGACCAACAATTGCATCAACGTCCTGAAAGATACGGCCCTAGCCTCCGTGGTCGCCATGCCTGACCTCCTTAAACAGGCAACCCAGGCGCAGGCATTGGCTGCTAACCCCACGCCACTGATCGGCGCAGCGCTGATTTATGTCGCCTTGCTCTGGCCGCTGGTCGCCATCGTCGCGCGGCTGGAAAAACACTTCGGCAAGGACAAACGCCCATGACGCCCCTCATCAAAATCAGCAACCTCAAAAAAGCATATGGCATCTTCACCGTCCTGCACGGCATTGATCTCGATATTGCAGAAGGCGAAGTTGTGTGCGTGATTGGCCCGTCCGGATCTGGCAAATCGACTCTGATCCGCTGCATCAACCGATTGGAGAGTTTTTCCGACGAGAGCAGTATCGTCGTGGATGGCGTTGTCGTAGGCCCGGGCGAGGCGCTGGCAAAGGTGCGCGCCGAAGTCGGTATGGTTTTCCAATCGTTCAATCTGTTTCCGCATCTGACGGTGCTGAAAAACGTCATGCTGGCGCCGATGCGGGTGCGCGGCACGAAGCCGGCTGAAGCCGAGCGCAAGGCCCGAGAATTGCTCGCCCGTGTCGGCATCGCGGAGCAGGCGGAAAAGTACCCCGGCAAGCTTTCCGGCGGCCAGCAACAGCGCGTCGCGATCGCCCGCGCATTGGCGATGGAACCCAAGGTCATGCTTTTCGACGAGCCGACCTCGTCGCTCGATCCTGAGATGGTCGGCGAAGTGCTGGACGTGATGAAATCGCTTGCAGGCACTGGCGTTACGATGGTCGTCGTCACCCACGAAATGGGCTTTGCCCGTCAGGTGGCCGATCGCGTCATCTTCATGGACGGCGGCCGCATCATCGAGCAGAACACGCCCTCAAAAATCTTTGACAATCCCAAGGAAGAACGGACGCGTAGCTTCCTGCGCTCAGTTCTCGATCACTGATAGCAACATTGGGTCTGGAGGACCACATGCCGAACCGAAATACATCCGCAAAAGGCGAACTGCACCTCGATTTCGTCCGCAGCCAGTTTCCCGGCCTGTCCCATGGCTGGACATTTTTCGACAATGCCGGCGGGTCGCAGATCCTGAAGCGGGCCGTCGATCGGATTAATACCTTCCTCTACGACAAGAACGTCCAGATCGGAGGGAGCTACGAGGTTTCGCAGGCGGCGGCAAAGGCACTCTACGAGGCGCGCACCGCGGCCATGCATCTAGTACACGCCTCAAGACCGGAAGAAATCGTCTTCGGCAACTCGACGACGGCGCTCTTGCAGAATCTCGCCCGTGCCATGACGAGCCAGCTTGAGCCTGGCGACGAAATCGTCATCACCATCGCCGATCACGAATCCAATATCGGCCCGTGGGACCGGCTGCGCAACGCCGGCATAGTTATCAAGACCTGGCCGCTCAACAAGGACACGTATACGCTCGACCTTGCCGATCTCGAACCGCTGATGTCGACCCGCACCAAGCTCGTCTGCGTCACCCATGTCTCCAATATTCTCGGCTCGATCAATCCGGTGCGCGAGATCGCCGATTTCGTGCATGCAAGGGGCGCGCGCATCTGTGTCGATGCTGTCGCCTATGCGCCGCATCGCGCGGTCGACGTCCAGGCTTTGGATGTCGATTATTACGTCTTCAGCCTCTACAAGACCTATGGCCCGCACTATGCGCTGATGTACGGGAAATACGACCACCTGCTGGAGCTGGATACGCTCTATCATTACTTTTACGGCAAGGACAAAGTGCCTGGCAAACTGGAACCCGGCAACCCGAACTACGAGCTTGCCTATGCCACCTGCGGCATTGTCGACTACCTGATCGAAATCGGTGAAATGGCCGGCGAATTCGGTTCCACCCGCGAAAAAATCGTCGCGGCTTATGGCGCGATCACGGCGCAGGAAAACGCACTTGTCGACAGGCTGCTGACCTATCTGCGTGGTCGCAACGACTGCCGTATTATCGGCCACAGCGCCAACAGGGACGGTACTCGCATCCCAACGATTAGCTTTGTCTTCGATGGCCGGGATTCGGCGGAAATCTGCAAGGCGATGGACGATCACCGGATCGCGATCCGGTTCGGTGACTTTCACTCCCGGCGGTTGGCGGAGTATCTCGATCTTACTCAAAACAACGGAATGGTTCGGGTTTCGATGGTCCACTACAACACGATCGAGGAAATCGACCGGATGACGAAGGCGCTGGATATGATCCTCGGATCGCCCGCCGGCCCTGCAACCGCCGCCTGATAACCGGAAGAGCCAACATGTCCTTCGACACGATCATCCGTAACGGCACCGTCGTCACCGCCAGCGATACATTCCGTTGCGATGTCGGTATTCGCAATGGCCGCATCACGGCAATGGCCGATACCCTTGATGATGCCCTGGAAATCATCGACGCCAGCGGCCTTTATGTGATGCCGGGCGGCATCGACAGTCATGTGCACTTGGCCCAACCGTCTGGCGATGGAATCGTCATGGCCGATGATTTCGCCAGCGGCACGCTCTCCGCAGCCTTTGGCGGCAATACAACGGTCATGCCATTCTGCCTGCAGGAAAAAGGTTCGACACTGCGGGAAGCACTCAAGGCCTACCACGCCAAAGCGGAAGGCGAATGTTTTGTCGATATCAGCTTCCACATCATCGTGACAGACCTGACAGGCCGTGTGCTCGGGCAGGAACCGCCTGCTCTTGTGGCGGATGGATACACGTCGATCAAAGTTTTCATGACCTATGAGAACCTGCGCCTGCGCGACGATGAAATCCTTTCGACGCTCGACAGCGCCAGGACGTCCGGCGCGCTGGTCATGGTTCACTGCGAAAACGAGGACGCGATCCGTTTTCTGATCGGCCGTCACGAAGCAAATGGCGAGCTTGCTCCAAAGTATCATGCGACAAGCCGCCCGGTTGCTGCCGAGCGCGAAGCCACGCATCGGGCTCTTTCGTTGGCGGAGATCGTAGATACGTCGATCGTCATCGTTCATGTCTCGAACCGAGAGGCGATGGAGGAAATCCAGCGAGCAAGGGCACGAGGCGGCAAGGTGGCCGGCGAAACTTGCCCGCAATACTTGATGCTCACCGCCAACGATCTCGACGCTACGGAATTGGAAGGCGCGAAATTCGTCTGCTCGCCGCCGCCGCGTGACGAGAAAAGCCAGATTGCCTGCTGGGAGGGCCTGCAGAACGGTACATTCGACCTGTTCCCCTCCGACCATTGCCCCTTTCGCTACGACGATGACCAGGGCAAGCTCAACGAAAAGGGCAAGCGGAACTTCCGTTGGATACCGAATGGCATTCCGGGCGTCGAAACACGGCTGCCGATCCTATTTTCGGAAGGCGTAGGTAAGGGCCGCATAGACCTCAACCGATTCGTCGCCTTGTCCTCCACCAACCATGCCAAGCTTTATGGCCTCTATCCACGCAAGGGCACGATCGCCATAGGGTCCGATGCTGACATCGCGCTCTGGGATCCGATGAAATCCGTCGTCATCAGCAATGATATCTTGCATCACGGCGCCGACTACACGCCGTATGAAGGGCTTGAGGTGACAGGCTGGCCGGTGCGGGTGATCGTGCGGGGAAAGACAGTGACCGATGGAGATGCGTTAGTCGCCACCAAGGGCTTGGGCAATTATCTGGCACGAACCCGTTCGACATCGTTCTAGATGCGGCTCGAAATCGCCAAGTTTCACCGTGCGGTCGGCGCCATCATCATCTACGTCATCCCCAATCAGGTATAGGAAACAACCTTGGCAGACCGGATTGAGGAAATAGGGCCGCATCAATCAGCCGTGCACTCCACGCGAACTTTACGAGACCCTGCTCACCGCCCAATTCATCTGAGATCCCAAGATAAACATTCCGGCCCACAAACGAATTGGCGATTGCCTGCGTGATCTGTCAGGTTACGGTTATCGGAAGATGCCGTTAAAGAGCGACGCAGGCTGGTGCGCTGCTGTGGAATGGCTGTTACCTGAGGTTACTAGGCGGCACCATCAATTCTGCGTGCAGTTCTAAAGTCAGTATACCGGCGGACAACAGGTTCGGCATCAAAGACGGTGAGTATTGAGATCGACAATGCCCACTTGTCGCTGTTCGATGCAGCTCGAGCCGCCGTCAGAGCTTCGGCCTGAGAACTTTCGCTTGCTCCGCTGTAAGGCTTCAGATGCTAAGATTGCTGACGTCACTTGAGATCAGCGCCTTGAGCACGCCCTGGCGGGTGTGCTCGCTATGCTCGACCATCGCCGCGCGCGCTTTCTCGCTGTCTCTCAGGCGCAGCACGCCAACAATGTGCCGATGATCGTCGTTCGTTTCAGGGTTCACGTCCCGGCTGCGAGCCCCCAGGTAAAAAAGCCGCGCGCATTCGTCTAGAAGCGTCGATATCATCGCAACGAGCCTTGGATTGGTTGAGCCCCGCGCGATGGCCATGTGGAATTGCCCGTTCGTTTTAACGAAAGAATGGATGGTCGGCCCCTCCGACGGCTCGTAGCGTGCGTTTGCGAGCATATCGAGATGATCAAGATCGTCGGCACCGAGATTGAGCGCAGCCATGGCAGCCGCAGTTCCCTCGGCCATTGCCCTGATGGCAAAAAGGTCGTTGATGTCTTTCACTGTGACAGGCGTGACCCGGTAACCGCGGCGAGGAAAGGCTTCGATCAACCCCTCCGCCGCCATCCTGCCCAGCGCTTCCCGCACCGGCGTCTTGCTCATCGCCAGTCGCTCGGCCAACTCGAGTTCGGAAAACTCTGCTCCTGGCCGCAGTACACCCATGAGGATCTGTTCGCGCACGGATGCGTAGGCCGTCTCCGTCAGAGACTGCTTGCGGGTTTTGCCGGTCGCACCGTCGGTATCTGCCAATGTTACCTGCACATTCGTTTCCTATGCGGTTCTGCGGCAACGCATTCCTGCGGCGCCCGTTGATTTTCTGTTGTGGTCGATGTTCGGCAAACAATCAATCACATCGGCCTTTGACATGGAATATTTTGTAGTATACTACGTGAAATATTAAATCGGCCGATCAATTTTCGGCCCCTGGAGGCCGCGTGAGCGACATTCTCGTTATCAATCCGAACAGTTCGGCAGCAGTCACGCGGTCCATGGAGGCCTGCCTCGAACCGTTCTTCGGCCAGTGTCACTCCATACGCTGTATCGAGCTTTCCAAGTCTCCGCCGGGCATCGAAACCGACGCGCATGTTGCTGAAGTCATTCCGCATCTCGTTGAAGCTGTGCGCGATGCGACAGCTGATGCGATCGTCGTAAGCTGTTTCTCCGATCCGGGCATAGATGTGGTGCGTGCTGCAGGTCATGTGCCCGTGACCGGGATTGCGGAGGCAGCTTACCTCGCCGCTCTTGGCCTGGGAAATCGCTTCGGGATCGTTTCCCTTGGCCCGTCTTCGGTCACGAGGCATCTCCGTTATCTCGAAAAACTCAAGCTGGATGCGCGCCTTGCCGGAGACCGCTCCATCGACACGACCATCGTCGAGCTCGTCGCAACCGATGTCGTCGAGCGCGTATCCTCGATCGCTCGGCAACTGCGCGACAAGGATGGCGCCGACGTCATCATTCTCGGCTGTGCCGGTCTTGGCTCGTACCGCGGGGCGTTGCAGGACAGTCTCGGCCTGCCGGTGATCGATCCGGTCCAGGCGGGCGTCGCGCTTGCCTGCACCCATGCAGATCTCCGTTATATCGGGAGGGCCCGATAGTGCTGGACCTTATCGTCCGCGGCCGTATCGTTACGCCGGAAGGTATCATCGAGAACGGATGGGTTGCCGTCAGCGATGGCCGCATCGAGGCTGTCGGCACTGGCCAAGCGCCTGACGCTGCCCAAATCCATGATGCAGGCCAAAGCTATGTGATGCCCGGGGTGGTCGATGGGCAAACCCATGCAGGCAGTTATCTAGGACTGTCGGGCATCGAGCCGACCACCCGCTCTGCAATTGCCGGCGGCGTCACGACGATCGTCGACATGCCATATGACAATCCAGAGCCCTTGAGCACGCCAACACATCTGGCGGCCAAAGTCGAGGCGATAGGTCGGTACGCTCATACAGATGTCGCTCTATACGCCACCGTCATGCCAAGCCAGCCGATCGATGACATCAAGGCGCTCGCGGACAGTGGCGTGGTCGCTTTCAAGATCTCGGCATTCGAAAGCAGCCCAACACGGTTCCCGCGCATCGACGCCGGGCTCACGCTCGATCTCCTGGACGCTCTTGCCACTACAGACTTGCCGGTTGGCCTCCACAACGAAGACCAGGAGATTGTCCGGTCCCGGATCGGGCGTGCGCGTGGTGGTGGTCAAGACGGTATAGCGGTTCATTCCCAGAGCCGGCCGCCCGCTGCCGAACTTGCATCGACGGCACATTTCCTCGAGCTTGCAGCCACGGTGGGCGCCCATGCCCATATCGTGCATATTAGCCTGCCACGTGGGTTCCGGCTGGTCGAAAACTATCGCCGTGACGGTTTCCGGGCCACTGGCGAAACCTGCGTGCATTATTTCTGGTTCGACCCGGAGCGCGACGGCGCGGAACTCGGCGCACGCATGAAGGTCAATCCACCAATCCGGCCAGGAATGAAAGACGCGCTATGGAGCGAGGTCCTGTCTGGCCGTGTCGCCTTCGTCAGCTCCGACCACTCAAGCTGGCCGATCGACAACAAGTTCACCGACTCCATCTTTGATGCGGGAGCTGGCGTTCCCGGGATGGAAACGCTCCTGCCAGCCTTCTACACCGTTGCCAAGGCGAAGGGTGCAGACGCGATCCGGCTGACGGTCGAGCAGCTCTGCGAGCGGCCTGCCCGGTTCTTCGGTCTTTCGCCGCGCAAGGGCGCGATCGTTGCCGGCGCCGATGCAGACCTTACCATCTTCGAGGAGGCCGATGTCGTCTGGGATGCTGGAAAAGCCGAGGACGGACTGCGGTGGAGCCCCTATGACGGCCGCCGGTTCGCCGGCCGAGTCGCCGGAACCTTTCTTGCCGGACGACTTGCTTACGACGGCACGCGCGTCCTCAATCGACCGGGGGACGGGCGTTATGCCGAGCGCGGCCCCAGCAGCTGGTTTACGGGAGAAACGGACCAATGAACACTGCAGATGCCGCCCGCCCCGATAGCGGAGAAGTCGAAAAGGCCATAACCTTTCTTTACTACAAGGACCTGCCGAAGGCCTTTGCCTTTTATACCGAGGTCATGGGCTTCCCGCTGGAGATCGACCAGGGCTGGTCGAAGATTTTGCGGATTGCCGAAAACGCCTATGTCGGGCTCGTGGACGAAACGCGCGGCATGCACCGGGCCCATCCGGTGAAGCCGGTGCAGCTGTGCATCCGCGTGCCCACTGTTGACAAGTGGCACGCCTATCTCACCGGCCACCAAGTTTCTGGCCTGACGGAACCGCGCGACAGCACGTCGCTCGGTATTCGCGCCTTCGTCCTTGACGATACGGAAGGTTACCAGATCGAGGTCCAGTCCGTACTTCGATAACCGCTCCGCACGCTTCTCATCACCAAACCAAAAAAAGGGGAACACGATGATGAATCTACGCATGATAGCCACTAAGGGCACCCTGTTCGCAGGCGCGCTCCTTCTATCCTCCACCGCTTTGAGCGGTCTGGTCGACGCCAAGTCGTTGACGGTCGGGCTCACCTCCGACGCGGTGAACCTCGATCCTCAGGCAGGCGAGGAACTGTCGAGCAACATCCTTTTCTATCACATCTACGACCCGCTCGTCCGCCGCAACGCGGATCTCTCGTTCGGTCCGGGTCTTGCCGAAAGCTGGGAGCTTACGGACGACACGACCTGGGTCTTCAAGCTGCGCAAGGGCGTGAAATTCCACAACGGCCAGGAATTCAAGGCCTCCGACGTGGTATTCACCCTGGATCGTCTGAAAAAGTCGCTGATGGCCAATCTCGGCGCCAACATCTCCTCGTTCAACGCGATCGATGAATACACGGTCGAGATCAAGACACCCCGCCCCTATGCGGTTTTGCCTAACGACCTTGCCGCCGTACTCATTCTTAACGAGAAGTACGTCAAGGAAGCCGGCGACGAGACAGCCGACTTGAAGCCGATCGGCACGGGACCCTACAAGCTCGTTGAATGGGTCAAGGAAGATCACATCGCGCTGGAGTCCAACAAGGACTACTATGCCGGACCCGCCAAGCTCGACTCCGTCACCTTCCGACCGATTACCAACGGCGCAACCCGCACGGCCGCGCTCCTGACGGGCGAAGTCGATGTCATCCAGGATCTCAATGTACGCGACGTCGACCGCGTAAAGGCCGATGACCGCTACAAGGTTCTCTCCCAGCCGAGCCTGCTCAATGTGGTCCTGTCGATCGACCAGCGCGAAAAGAGCCCGACGATCGACCTCGACAAGAATCCTATGGTCGATCACCGCGTACGCGAAGCGATGGTTCGCGCCATCGATGTCGGCGCCATCAACAAGATCATCATGAACGGGCTTTCCACGCATTCGGAGCAGTATGTGCCAGCCTCCCATACCGGCTATCTGGACGGGGCAAGCTTCCGCGACATGTATCCGTTCGATGTGGAAAAGGCGACGGTGCTGATGGCGGAAGCCGGCTATGCAGACGGCTTCACCGTAACGCTCGATGCCACCAACAACCGCTACGTCAACGATCAGCAGATCGTACAGGCGTTGGCCAGCATGCTCGGCAAGATCAAGATCAATCTGAAGCTCAACCTGATGCCGAAATCGAATTTCTTCGGATACATCCGGGTTCCGAGCGACAAGTCGAGCCTCATCATGAGCGGCTGGGACGTGCCATCGGGCGACGGCGGCTCGATGTACAGCGTCATGTTCTACACGCGCGACAAGAAGGAAGGCTACGGCCAGGTCAATCGCGGCAGCTACTCCAATCCGGAAGTGGATGCTCTCATCGACAAGGCAGACGCTACCGCCAAGCTCGATGAGCGTGACAAGTATCTGCAGGACGTGACCAAGATCCTGATGGCGGATATTCCGATGATCCCGATCCACTACGAACAGGACCTCTACGCGGCCAAGACCAACGTCGATATCACCCCGCGGGCCGATAAGTTCCTGTGGGCCTACGATATCGACGTGAAAGAATAGTACCGTAAATCCGCAAGGGTGCCGGGTTGACGCGGCACCCATTTTTCCAGTCACGAACCTGACGGATCCTCGACCTTGCTCGGCTATATGATAAAACGGCTCCTCCAGATGATGCTGGTCCTCTTTGTGGTGTCCGTCATTGTCTTCCTGATGATGAGCTTCACCGGGGATCCGGTGTTCATGGTCATTCCCATCGATTCCACCGCTGCCGAGATCGAGCAGGCGCGCCGCCTTCTGGGCCTGGACCAATCGCTCTTTAGCCAATACTGGATTTTCCTGTCCAACCTGTTGCAGGGCGATTTCGGGCGGTCCTATGTCTTCCGCCAACCGGCCATGGATCTCATCCTCGAACGCTTGCCCGCGACCATGGAGATGGTGGTCGTTGCCATGGGGATCGCCACTGTCATTGCCATTCCGCTCGGCGTTTACGCCGGCGCCAACCCGAACCGAGCCGCTTCCCGCAGCATCATGGCCGCGTCGCTCTTCGGCATTTCGCTGCCGGGGTTCTGGGTCGGCATGATGCTGATCTTCTTCTTCTCCGTTCGCTTCCAGTTCCTGCCCTCGTCAGGGCGTGGCGAAACGATCGAAGTGCTGGGGCTGCGCCTGTCGATTTTCACGGCGGACGGCTGGTCGCACATGATCCTGCCGGCAGTCACGCTGGCGCTTGCCACGCTCGCCATCATCCTGCGCATCACCCGCGCCGGCATGATGGAGGTGATGCGGCAGGACTACATCAAGTTCGCCCGCGCGAAGGGCGCCTCGCGCCGACATATCCTCTTTGCGCACGGCCTGAAGAACGCTCTGATCCCAGTCGTCACCATCTTCGGCCTGCAACTCGGTGACCTCATCGCCTTTGCGACCATCACCGAGACGATCTTCGCCTGGCCCGGGACCGGGAAACTGCTGATCGATTCCATCTATCGCGGCGACCGGCCCGTCATCGTCGTCTACCTGATGCTGACCGCCTTCATCTTTGTCGTGATCAATTTCCTCGTCGATATCGTCTACACGCTGATCGACCCTCGTATAACGGTCAAGTGAGGACCAGATGAACCGCCTGCTTTCCTCCGAGTTCGTCTATAACTACCGTCGCAACATCCCTGCCGTGCTCGGCAGCGTGCTTGTTCTCGTCTTCGCGTTCCTCGCCATCATCGGACCGTTTCTCGTCTGGCAGGATCCCTACGACGTGTCGCAGCTCGAACTGATGGACAGCTTCAAACCCCCGGTCTGGCTGGAGGGTGGCGATCCGCGTTACCTGCTCGGCACCGACGGCCAGGGCCGCGATGTGCTCGCCTCGATCATCTACGGCGCGCGCATCTCCGCTTTTATCGGGCTTGCGGCGATGATCTGTTCGTGCGTGATCGGCACGACCCTCGGCCTGATGTCTGGCTACTATGGCGGCACGCTGGATGCCGTCATCATGCGGATCGCCGATATCCAGCTCTCCTTTCCCTCGATGCTGATTGCGCTGTTCCTGATGTCGGCGTTCGGAAATGGCATCGGCATGATCCTGATTGCACTCACTGCAGTCGGTTGGGTCGTCTATGCACGCACCGTGCGCGGCTCGACGCTGGGCGAAATCCAGAAAGAATATATTCAGGCGGCACGCGTCGCTGGCCTCAGCGATGCCCAGATCATCCGACGCCATGTGCTGCCGAACGTCCTGACACCGCTGATCGTCGTTTCGACCATTCAAGTTGGCAGCTTTATCCTGATCGAAGCATCACTGAGCTTCCTTGGCGTCGGTGTGCCAATCACCGAGCCGTCGCTCGGTCTTCTGGTCAAGGAAGGTTTCGATGTTCTCTTTTCCGGGATCTGGTGGACCTCGGCCTTTCCGGGCCTGTTCATCATGTTCCTCGTGTTCGGCATAAACCTGTTCGGCGATTTCCTGCGCGACGAACTCAATCCGCGGCTGCGTTAAGCCATGAGGGAGGACGCGCGCATGGCAGAACCTTTGCTCGACATCCGGGGCCTGCAAACCCATTTCCACACCTTTGGCGGACTTGTGAAGGCCGTCGACGGTGTCAGTTTCGACGTCAAGGCCGGCGAAATCGTCGGTCTTGTGGGGGAGTCCGGCGGCGGCAAGTCCGTGATCGGCTTCTCGATCGTCGGCCTAATCGATCCTCCGGGAAAAATCGTCGGCGGCGAGATCCGTTTCGATGGCCGTGACATCGCGAAGCTCGACGAACGCGCGATGCGCCGCGTGCGCGGGCGCGAGATCGCCATGGTCTTCCAGGACCCGATGACCTCGCTCAATCCTGTCTATACAGTTGGCCGGCAGATGGACGAGGTGCTGCGCCTGCACACCGATCTCGATAAGGCCGCCCGGCGCGCGCGTTGCATTCGCATGCTGGAGGATGTCGGGATTTCCGAGGCCGACAAGAGGTTGGACGCCTATCCGCATCAGTTTTCCGGCGGCATGCGCCAGCGTGTCGTGATCGCCATCGCGCTTCTTGCCGGGTCTCGTCTGATCATCGCCGACGAACCGACGACGGCCCTCGACGTGACCGTCCAGTCACAAATCCTTAAGCTCATGCGGCGTCAGGTCGAGGACACCGGCGCTGCCATGATCCTTGTCACGCACGATCTCGCCGTGGTGTCGGAAATGGCAGACCGCGTCGTGGTGCTTTATTGCGGCAGGGTGATCGAACGCGGCCTTACCGACGAGATCATTGCAAATCCCGCCCATCCCTACACCCGCGGATTGCTGGACAGCATTCCCCGCATTGCCGACCGGCAGCATCGCCTGCGGCAAATCCCGGGAACCGTCCCGGATATACGCTCGATCGGCCTCGGCTGTTCGTTCCGCGCGCGTTGCTCCCGCGCCCAGTCCCTATGCGCCGAACGCTCACCGGATCTTGCCCATGTCCGCGGATCTCTCGACGCCGCCTGTCATTTTCCACTTGAGGAGGCGGCTCGATGACGCAACCCGTGCTTGAGGTCCGCAACCTCGTGAAAGCGTTCTCCATCGGCGGCGGCTTTTTCGATCGCCTGCAGATCGGCGGCGGGAAGCTGATTGCGCCGGAAAAAGTGCTGAACGCGGTCAACGGTGTGTCGCTGTCGATTGCGCCCGGTGAAGTGCTGGCGCTCGTAGGCGAATCCGGCTGTGGGAAATCGACCGTCGCAAAGACTGTCGCGCGCATCCACGCCCCGACATCCGGCGAGATCCACATCGACGGAACAGAAGTCTCCAGCCTCGATCAGAAGGAACTGCGACCATTCCGGCGCAAACTCCAGATGATCTTTCAGGACCCCTACGCGTCGCTCAACCCAAGACAGCGCATCAAGGACATCGTCATCGAGCCGATGCGCGCGCAGTCGGACAGGAAAATGAGCGGCCGGGAGCTCGATGCGGAGGCCATCAAGTTGCTCGGGCGTGTTGGCCTCAACGCGGAGCAGGCAAACCGATATCCTCATCAATTCTCCGGTGGCCAGCGCCAGCGTATCGGGATCGCCCGTGCATTGTCGGTGCGGCCCAAGGTGATCATCGCTGATGAGCCTGTGTCGGCGCTCGACGTGTCGATCCAGGCGCAGATCCTCAACCTGATGATGGATCTGCGCGACGAGTTCGGGCTGTCCTATCTTTTCGTATCCCATGACCTGTCGGTGGTTCACCATATCGCCGACCGGATTGCCGTCATGTATCTCGGCTTCATGGTCGAGACGGCCTCGCGCGACCAGCTCTTTGCCAATCCGCGACATCCCTACACGCAAGCCTTGCTCTCCGCAGCGCCGAGCGTCGACAAGTCGCTGCGCAAGCCTGAGGTGGAAATCGCCGGCGAGGTACCGAGCGCATTGAACCTGCCCTCGGGCTGCTGCTTCAGAACCCGCTGTCCCCTCGCCTTCTCGCGATGCGCAGTGGAGCGCCCGGCCCTCCGCCCGCAGCCCGGCGGCGGCAGCGTTGCCTGCCATCTGCACGATCCCGCCCCGGAGGCCTTCACGTCATGAACACAGCGACAATCGCCCAACCGCGGCTGCGGCTTGAAGACCCGCACGACTGCACGGACGCAAACGACGTCCTGTGCGTCTTCGATGCCTTCTTCGATGGTCTCGTGCGGTATGGCCAGGACGGCAGCTACGTTCCGGCACTCGCTGAGCGCTGGCACGTGTCAGACGATGCCCGGACATGGACATTCCGCCTGCGCGAGGCCCTGACTTTCCACGACGGCACCACCTGCAATGCCGATGCAGTCATCCTTTCGCTGCGCCGGATGTCACGCGCGGACAAGGGGTACACGCTGGGTGCACCCGGCGTCTGGCACCAATATCTCGGCGATGCGCTGATCACTGCCCTGGATGCCAGGACGGTCGAAATCGCCCTCGCCCGTCCCATGGCCGATCTTCTGGACATCCTTGTCTACGGCTATGTGATCGCGCCGGGTGCACTCGACCGCTACGAAGGCGGCGATGTCTCGGTACCGATCGGCACAGGTCCCTACCGTTTCGAGAGTTTCCACGCCGGCCACGACATCACCGGCCGCCGTTTTGACGGCTGGCATGGCAAGAAACCTGCAAACGAGCAGATCCGTTTTGTTTTCGAACCGGATGCAGGCCGACGTCAGGCTATGCTTGTTGCTGGCGAAGCGCAGGTCGCAAATAGCCTCGATTTCCAGCTTTCCCATGCGCTTGATGGCACCGATGGCTTTACCCGCGCGGTTTCGCTGGTTCCTGTCTCGATCATCTACCTCTTCAACAGCACCAGCGGACCGTTCGCCGATCAGCGCATTCGGCGCGCAGCCAATCTCGCGCTCGACCGGCAGGCGCTGGTAGACATGGTCGTCGCTGGTGCCGCCCGGCCACTGATCGGTTTTGTAAGCCCCGCACATTTCGGCGTCACGGATGCCACCGGCGGTCTGGAACGCGATCTCGCCGAAGCAAAACGCCTGCTTGCTGCGGCTGGCCATACCGACGGTCTGGTCATCGAGGTCGACTGCCCGACGCGTTTGCCGGATGAAGCGGAAGCTCTGACCACTGCCGTTGAACAGCAACTCTCGGAAATCGGCATATCGTTCCGCGTCCATCGTCACGAAGATCGCGAGGCGTATGCCCATGGCGTGCGCCTTAAACAGGTGCGTGACATGTGCGTCTTCGACTCCAGTCCGCTTAGTACTTTCCGCGTGCTGGCCGAAAAGATCGACGCGCGCGCGCGCGGCTCCTGGTGGCTCGGTTATCACAACAGCGAGGTCGAGCAGTTGATCGACCAGGGTCGGCGCACAACGAATGATGCTGCGCGCGGGGCGATTTACGAAAACGCCTTTCGATTGCTGCAAAAGGACCCGCCTTGGCTCTATCTCTATAATCCCTTGCGCGTCACCGGATTGGCCGGCGATCATCCGAACTGGCGCATGCGCCCCGACGCTGTCCTAGACGTTAATGCTCTGCCCGGTTTCTCCTCGGAAGGAATAATGTCGTGATCGATATCGATCTGCTGTTCTCCGGTGGAACCGTCATCACCATGGATGCCAGCCGCCGGGTTATCGATGACGGCGCTGTTGCCGTGCTTGCCGACCGGATTATAGACGTCGGCTCCGCAGCCGCTTTGGCGTCCTGCTATCGTGCCGGCCGCACCATCGATACCTCCGGCAAGGTTGTCATGCCCGGCCTGATCGACGTCCACGCCCATGCCGGCCATGGCCTGATCAAAACGATGGGCATGGAGCAGGCCGGTTGCTGGGAAGAGATTGTCAACACGGCCTATACCGTCGGCACGACGCCAGAATTCTGGCATGCCGAAGCGCAGCTTGCCGCCCTGGAACGGCTTCGCTTTGGCGTGACCTGCGGCGTATCGCTGCTCGGTGGCGGCGACACGATCATGCGTACCGACGATCCTGTGTATGGTTATGCCCATTGTGAGGCCGTAGCCGCCATCGGTACGCGTTCCGTGGTTGCCGTCGGTTCAACACGCCCGCCCCATCCGCGCACCTATGCACGTTGGGATGGACGCAAGCGCCATGAACACGCTGTCACATTCGAGGATCAGCTCACAGTCTCGCGCTCGTTGCTGGAAAACTGGCACGGCAAGGGGCGCATACGCATTGCCCTGCTGACACCCGTGCTGCGCGACGAGCACGCCGAAACGCTCTCCGTCAGCGACTATGAAGCCGCCGTTTCCCAGACGCAGACGATGCGGGCCCTGTCGCGTGACGCCGGTGTCATCTTCACCCAGGACGGCCACTGGCGTGGCTCGGTCGCGCGGGCGAAGGATATCGGCATGCTGGGTCCGGATGCGCTGCTCTCGCATGCGATCGACCTCAGCGCAGAAGAAATCCGGATCGTTGCGGATACCGGCACGCGCATTGCGCACAATCCCAGCGCGATCGCCTCGGTTCTCGGTCGATGCCCGGCAATCGAATTGATCGAAGCCAGCGCGGTCGTAGCGCTCGGTTCTGACGCCACGGCTCCGGATCGCTCCTCCGACATGTTCCGCCATATGCAGCAGTGCATGCATTATCATCGGACATTCTTCCGCGACCCTTCCGTCCTTCCACCCGGCAAAGTTCTCGAAATGGCAACCATTGATGCCGCAACGGCACTTGGCCTCGATGGCGAAATCGGCTCACTCGAAGCTGGCAAGAAAGCCGACATCGTCGTCATCGACATGGATCGTCCCCATCTGGCGCCGTTCCAGATGCCAGTTTTCCGCGCCGTTTATTTTGCCAACGGCAACGATGTCGAAATGGTCGTGATCGACGGCGAAGTGCTGCTTGAAGCCGGTCGGCCGGTGAAGGCAGATACAACGGCAATCCTCGCCGCCGCCAATCGCGAAGCGGACGCGCTTATTGCGCGCATGAACCTAAAATCGATGATCGGCCTGCCCGAGGGCTTCTTTGGCGCGGCGCGCTATCCGAACGCAACCCCTTCCGTCGAATGAGGACTGCCATGACAAGACTGACAGAGGACGCAAACGGCGTCTATATTATCGCGTTGACACCGTTCACCGACACTGGCGCGCTCGATCTCGACAGCACCGACCGCATGGTCGACTTCTATATGGAACGCGGCGCCACGGGATTGACCGTGCTCGGAATGATGGGCGAGGCCCAGAAGTTGACGACGGAGGAATCGCAGACTTACGTCAAGCGCATCCTGAAGCGAGTCGATGGCCGGCTGCCGGTGGTCGCAGGTGTTTCCTCCGCGGGCTTCGCCCCGATGAAGACGCTAACCGAAATGATGATGGGCGACGGTGCAGCGGGCGTGATGATCGCCCCGCCGTCGACGCTGCGAAACGATCAGCAGATCATCGGCTACTACCAGCAGGCAGGCGATTTTCTCGGCGACGTTCCGTTCGTTCTTCAGGATTTTCCGCTCGTCACCTCCGTGACGATCCCGGTTTCGGTGATACAGACCATCATCGACCAGGTTCCCACCTGCGTCTGCCTCAAGCATGAAGACTGGCCGGGCCTTAGCAAGATTACCGCTTTGCGCAAGTCTGCGGAAACGCAGGGTAAGCGCCGTATCTCGATCCTTTGTGGCAATGGCGGCATGTTCTTACCGGAAGAAATGGCACGCGGCGCCGATGGCGCGATGACCGGCTTTGCCTATCCCGAGATGATGCGGGATGTCGTGCGTTTCCAGCGCGAAGGTGAGCTTGCCCGGTCACAGGATATCTTCGACGCCTATCTGCCGCTGGCACGTTACGAACAGCAGCCTGGCCTCGGGCTTTCCATCCGTAAATATATCATGGCAAAGCGCGGCGCGATTGCGTCCGCTGCTCTGCGCAAACCCGGTTCCAGCCTTTCGAAGGACGACATTTCCGAAATCGAACGGCTTATCGGACGACAGACCGAACGACTGCAGGAGCTTGGCCAATGAAACTCGGACTTGAAAACAAGACAGCCCTCGTGCTCGGCGCAAGCCGCGGCCTGGGCGCCGCCATCGCTGCCGGACTCGCGCAGGAAGGCGCAAACGTCTATGCCGCGGCAAGGTCGGCCTACAAGATAGAAGCCTGGGCCAACGCTTTGCCGCAAGGCGCCGGTCCGGTGATGCCCACGCAGCTTGATCTCGGCGCTCTCGCGAGCATTGATGACCTTTGCGACCGCCTTCTGGCAAAGGGTGGCGTCGATATCCTGATCAACAACACCGGTGGCCCGCCGCCGGCCGCCGCTCTTGACGCTTCGCGCACCGACTGGATTGCTCAGTTCGAAACGATGGCCGCAAACCTCTTTCATCTGACCGGCCGGCTGCTGCCGGCGATGCGGACAAAAAAGTGGGGCCGGATCATCACTCTGACCTCATCCGGCGTAGAACAGCCGATCCCACAGCTGGCACTCTCCAACGGGATCCGCTCGGCCATCGTCGGTTGGTCGAAAACGCTCGCAAACGAAGTCGCCGCCGATGGCGTCACCGTGAACGTCCTCCTGCCCGGCCGCATTCGTACACAGCGCATTGACGAACTTGACGCAAACGCTGCAAAGCGATCCGAGAGAAGCATTGCCGATGTGGCTGCCGCATCTGCCGCGAGCATTCCTGTCGGCCGTTACGGACGCCCGGAAGAGTTTGCGGATGTTGCCGTGTTTCTGGCATCCGAGCGCGCATCCTATGTGACCGGATCAAAAATCAGGGTCGATGGTGGCGCAATTCGCGGAATTTAACGCCGTCAAATGCAGCGGCAAGCCTGACTTTGTGCAAAATTCCGTTGTGCTGCTTGGGAAGTCATAAGATGCAAGTACCATTTTTTCAGATAGATGCGTTTACCACAACCCGTTTCAAGGGAAACCCGGCGGCCGTCATGGTCTTGCCGAGCTTCCCAAGCGACACCGTGTTGCAAACGATCGCGGCCGAGAACAATCTCGCGGAAACGGCATTCCTGGTTCCCGGGGAGAAGGACTATCGCCTTCGCTGGTTCACACCCGCCGTAGAGGTGCCGCTGTGCGGCCACGCTACTCTTGCAAGTGCGGCCGTCGTGATGGAGCGTCTCGACTTAGAGCGCGATACTGTTGCATTCAGCACGGCGAGCGGCCTTTTGAATGTTTGGCGCAAGGACGGGAGGTACGTCCTCGATTTCCCATCCAGGCAGTCTGAAGAGATCAGTATCCCTGCGGCCATGACCTCTGCGCTGAACGCAACGCCTGTCGAAGTTTACAGCAGCCAATACAACTATCTCGTGTTGCTGGACAGCGCAAAGGCAGTACGCGAACTCAAACCAGATTTCGCGGCGATAGCCGGTTTTGATCGTCCGGGCGTAATCGTTACCGCCCAAGGCGATGAAGGGTTCGATTTTGTGAGCCGATACTTTGCTCCCTCGAAGGGTGTTCAGGAAGATTCGGTGACGGGTGCCGCTCATTGCATGCTGGCACCGTACTGGGCAGCCAAGACCGGCAAGTCGGCTTTCCGCGCCTACCAGGCTTCGCAACGCGGTGGCGAAGTGACGTGTCGTCTCTCCGGCGACCGTGTCGAACTGGAAGGAAGCTGCGTATTTTTCATCGAGGGACATGCGGAAATAGAACTCTAAATGTCTATATGGATCTCACCAGCAATCCGTCTTCCCGGGAATTTTGGTGATCAACTCGGCTGCCGGTGTGCCGGTCTTGAACCGAATCGAACCGACGGCAACTAAAGAAGGTGTTCGCGATCGGAATTACTCGTCGCCGAACTCGAAAGGCCAAATCTGGGCGCCATGCAAAATGCGCAGAATGCGAATCCGGTCGGCTGCCACCGTGTAAGTCGCGATGTAGGGTGTGCGCGGAACTACCAGCTTCTGCGTACCCTCAACTCAACCAGAACGGCCGGTTTCAGGAAAGTCGAGAAGGCGATGAACGGCTCGTGCAATCTCTTCGCCGACGTGGACCGCCGCCCTCGATTTGGCTTTCAATGTAGCTAAAGATAGCGTCTCGATCGTCAAACGCAAACTGCGCCCAGACAAGCCTCATCGGTTGCCAGACCCTGCCTTACGCAGAGCTGCCGCGCGACGCTCGCGGAAGCGAGCCTCAACATCAGCATCCTCGTAATCGGGTCGCGCGTCGTCCTGTAGTGCATCTGCATGACGTAATCCAGTATCGCCGGGAACGGTGAAACGTCGAGCTTAGGCGTTCCGCTCGATATATTATGCGATTCTAAAGCTCCAGCCGGGCCGGAAAGCCCGGTGCGCGCAGGTCGGTCTTGAGCAGGTCTTCCAGAAGCTTGGCGATCATCGGCGATTCGGCGTTGCCGCCATAGGCCGCCTTGGCGGCAACGTAGGTTTGCTGGGTGATCCCCGCAAGGTCGAGCGGGACGCCGAATTCACGGCCGAACGCCATGGCAAATCCGAGATCCTTCAGCGCCAGGTCAATGTTGAAGGCGACATCGTACGATCCGTTGAGGATGAGCGCGCCCTCCGTCTCGTGGACGAAGGAGTTACCCGAGGAAGCCTTGATGGCGTGCCAGGCCTGACCGAGATCGAGGCCGCCGCGTCGGGCCAGCATTAGCGCTTCGCTGCATGCCTTGAGGTGGATGAAGGCCAGCATGTTGGTGATCACCTTGATGATCGCTGCATTGCCAAGCGTACCCATGTGGAAAATCTTGTCGCCCATGGCTTCCAGCGCCGGCAAATGCGTCTCAAAGAGATCCTTGTCGCCGCCGGCAAGCATGGTGATCTTTCCGTGCGCGGCAAGATGCACGCCCCCCGTCACCGGCAGCTCCATCGCTCGCACGCCATGCCTCGCTGCAACAGCAGCGAGACGAAGAATTTCATCACGGCTCAGCGTCGACATCTCGATCCAGGTCGACCCGGGTCTCAGCTCGGAAAGTAACTGGTTAAGAACCTGATCGGAAACAGATGGTGAGGGTAGGCAGGTGATCACAGCATCGCACTGCCGCGCCATGTCTTCCGGCGAATCCGCCCAGGTCGCCCCTTCTGCAACGAGGCGATCTGAAAGATGTTTGTGGCGATCATGCACGACCACCTTGAAGCCGGCCTTGAGCAGGCTGGCAGCGAGGTGCCCTCCGAGATTTCCTAGCCCGATATAGCCGTAGATCATTGGCATTCGATCCTTGTTAAACCGAAAGGTGAAATTATAAGCGGAGGCGAAACGGCCACGTAGCAGAGCCAGATTTTTACTCTACCCGCAGCGTTACTATTCCGCGGCCGCCGTGGTCGGTACTTGCGCCGCCGCTCTAATTTTCGTCCGTGACTTTAGAAAACCTATGGCAACCAGACCAAGGATACCCGAAGCGGCGATGAAGCCGAAGTACATTTGATAAACTGCGAGTCCCGTATAGTGATCTGCAAGGTACCCATTCAGTTTAGGGAGATAAATGTCAGGAGTATATGCGATCAGGGAAATCACGCCGATGGCGAGCCCTGTCACCCGAGTCGGTATATTTCTACTTTCAAGGATCGACCAATATAAGCCTCGAGTGGCGTAGGTCATCACCCCGATCAGCAATACGACAAACAGCAGAACGAAACTGCCAGCCGTCGATGGCAGCAACAGCAGCGCCAGCAGCCCGAGAATGCTCAATGTCATCGTGATCGCCAGTACATTTTCACGGCCGATCTTGTCACCCAGAAAACCAGCCCCCAGACCACCGATGGGACGCATCCACAATTTTGCTACGGTCAGAAACGCGGCGGCGCTTGCCGTCATCGTGTATTTTTCCTGCAGGAAAGCGGAGAAGGAATAGGTCGCCCAAAACAACTGATAGCCACAAAGAATGATAATGGCGGTAAGCCAAAGCTCGGGCACTGCCAGGAGGAACCTGAGATCAGCCAGAAGACTGTTCTTCCTTGCAGCGGTCTTCAGCGGGGTGTCATCCTTCAAACGCAGAAATAGGAAACACAAGACCGCTACTGCGAAGCAGTTGTAGACATAAAGCATGATGACCGATGGCAGGGTCTCTACTGCAGCGAGGCCTTTACCATCAACGTAGTAGCTAAATAGCGCAACCGCGGCAGTAGCCAGGATAGCTTCCACAAGGCCGCGCATCCCTTCCAGGCCGCCAAAGAATCGTCCCTGTTCATGGGGTCGAGCTAGGATTTTAACGCCCTTCAGGAGCGCCGCCCAGAAAGTCAGACCGGATGAGACAGGGCCGACTTATCTGGAATGCTGGCATACCAAAGACCCAGAATGCCGGTGGCCATCATCGAGAAGGTCAAGAGCAGGCGCGGTGATACGCGGTCCGCTAACCAGCCGCTTGGCAGATAGGTGAGCAGAAACATTGTCCCGAGCATCGAGTAATAGGTACCAAGTTCGGAACTGGAGATGTGGAAGGTTTCGAGAATTGTCGTTTCGAAGTTCTGGCGAAGATAAATCAGCGGATAGATCGAGCCCGCCGCGAGCAGAAGGATGAAAAACTCAAAATAGCGTTGGAGGTCAGACTGGTGCGGTTGCGCATTGCCGATGCCTGTGGCCGGACTGAATTTAGCCATCGCCTTAAACTCCTCCCAAGAGTGTGAAGCTGTGAAACCGTGCGGTTAGTGGGGTGGGGTGAAATACCAATTCGCCCATGAAGGCGGGCTTATGCTCAAACGCCGATGGAGCTACGAACCTTCAGTTCCTGGTAGTCCTCGAGCCCGAAGATCCCACCTTCGCGGCCATTGCCCGATTGCTTGTAGCCGCCAAATGGAGAGCCGTAGTTGGTGGCCTGTCCATTTATTGTCACGGTGCCCGCGCGCAGGGCGTCAGCAACGCGCTCAGCCCGAGCCACGTCCCCGGTTTGCAGATAAGCGGCTAGGCCAAAATCGCTATCGTTTGCGATGGCGATAGCCTCGGCTTCGGTATCGAAGGGAATGATGACTAGAACCGGACCGAAGATTTCTTCGCGCGCAATCCGCATCTCGTTGGCTACGTCTGCAAAGATTGTGGGTTTGACAAAGCACCCCTTCTCCAGCCCTTCGGGCTTGCCAGCCCCCCCCGCCAGAAGGCGTGCACCTTCATCGATACCCATCTTGATTATGGCCTGTACACGGTCGAATTGCAGTTGGTTGAACAATGGGCCAATGTGGTCGCCGGGCTTGGCGGGATCGTCCACCATTTGCGTCTCTGCAACTTTTTTTGCAATTTCGAGAACACGATCGTAGACGCTACGTTCGACCAGCATCCGAGTCGGAGCGTTGCAAGACTGCCCCGTATTGTAGAAACAATGGGCGACCGATGCAGCAACACGGGTTTCCAAATCGGCGTCGGCAAAGACCAAGTTCGGGGATTTGCCGCCCAGTTCCAGCGTTACTCGCTTAACCGTATCCGCGGCGTCCTTTGAAACTGAGATGCCCGCGCGTGTGGATCCCGTGAACGACATCATCGCGATATCATGGTGGCACGACATCGCACTGCCCACCTCTTGCCCATCGCCGAACACGAGATTAAACACGCCGGCCGGATAACCAGCCTCGTGCACGATCTCGGCAAACAGCGCCGCTGACAGGGGCGCATATTCTGACGGCTTAAGTACACAGGTCGCCCCCGTGGCAAAGGCTGGCACGACCTTTAGCGCTATTTGGCTGATTGGCCAGTTCCATGGTGTAATCAGCCCGCAAACCCCGATTGGCTCACGAATCAGCGTATCGCCATTGGCTAGGATCTCGCGCTCGGCCTGGCCTTTCAGTGCGGCGATAAACGCCTCGATATGTTCGACGCCGCAAAAGGCCTGCTGTTCCCGCGCCATGCTAATGGGCGCGCCCATTTCCGTGCTTATCGCCTGCGCCATTTCCTCCAGCCGAGAGGAGAATACCGCTTTCAACCGCTCCAGCAGGACAATCCGTTCTTCTTTGCTTGTCTTCGAAAAAGTGTCGAACGCAAGCTTTGCCGCTGCCACTGCTGCATCGACATCGCGGCTGTCGCCTAAAATCACCTGACCGACAACTTCGCCGTTGGCGGGGTTTGTGATGGCAATTGGTGTTCCTGAGACGGGCGCGACCCAGGCGCCGCCAATGTAGAATTTGTCCAGCTTCTTCATAGATCTCTCATTCCGTTGGGATTTAAGTCAGGGCGCGACCGGTTCGGTGATTAGGTTGAGGTGCAGTTCGGGGCCCGTATAGGGGCTTTGGGCGATCGCCTCGTCGTTCAGCGTCACGCCGAGACCCGCGGCCGTGGGCGGGATAACGAAGCCGTTTTCCCAAACGATCGGCTCGTTTAGAAACCGCATGAAAGGACCGTCGAAGCGGCCGATCGATTCCAGGATCAGGAAATTCGGGCTGCATGTCGCGATCTGGATGTTGGCGGCCGCCACAACTGGCCCGCAGTAGAGATGCGGCGCGATCTGCGCCGATCGCGTCTCCGCCATCCCGGCGATCTTTTTTGCTTCCAGCATACCGCCGACCCGGCCGAGATTCATTTGCAGGATTGAGGCAGCGCCCGCCTCGAGTAGGCGAGCAAATTCGTGCTTCGTCGTTAACCGCTCTCCTGCTGCGACAGGGATCGAGGTAAAGCGTGCCACCTCAGCCATGTCGGCGGGATTTTCCGGCGGGATGGGTTCCTCGAACCAGAGCGGATCGTAGGCTTCCAATCGCCGCGCCAGGCGTTTGGCGCCGGAAACGGTGAACTGCCCATGGGTGCCGAACAGAAGGTCGGCCCTGTTGCCGACGGCTTGCCGGATGCGTTTGCAGAACGCTTCCGACCGCCACAAATCTTCCATACGCGGCTGATGACCGTCATAGATCGTATAAGGGCCGGCCGGATCGAACTTGACCGCCGTGAAGCCCTCGTCAACGGCGGAAGCGGCGACTTCGGCGGCGATATCCGGATCGTTATAGACGTTGGGAAGGCTCGGATCGGGATAGACGTCACCATGCGGGGGATAAAGATAGGTGTAGCTGCGCAGCCGCTCGTGAACTTTGCCGCCAAGCAATTGATAGACAGGCTGGTCGGCCGCCTTTCCTACGATATCCCAGCAGGCCATTTCGAGGCCACTCAGGACGCCCATCACGGTCACGTCGGGGCGCATCGTGAAGCCGGCGCCATAGCATCTGCGCCACATCCGCTCGATATGATGTGGATCGCTGCCTTCGAACTGGCGGGTGAACATGTCGACGGCCATCGCCGCGCAAAGGTCCGGGCCGAAGGTGGCGTTGTAGATTTCGCCAACCCCGCTGATACCACAGGCGGTGGTCAGGCGCACGAAGATGAAATACCGGCCGCCGTGTCGCGGCGGCGGGTTGGCGACAACGAAAGTCTCTATCCGGTCAAGCTTCATGAACTGGGCCCTTTGCGATCACGCATCTTGTAAAATCAGTTCGGCAGCTCGCGCAGCCAACATGATGGTTGGACCGTTGGTGTTGCCGGACGTGATATTGGGAAAGGCCGACGCATCGACAACGCGAAGCCCCTTCATCCCATGAACACGCAAGCGTGCGTCTAAAACGGAATCGCTCGCATCATGGCCCATCCGGCAAGTGCAACTTGGATGGAAAACTGTGCCCGCGCGACTACGAAAGTTCTCCAGCAGCGCAGCATCGTCCATGGTGGAGATGTCGGGCTGAAGTGGCACCTTGGTCACTGCGCGGATAGCTTTGGTCTGAGCCAATTGCTTAAGAAGGCGGCTGGCCTTGATCACCGTTTCGCAATCCCTAGTGGTAGCGAGCGAATTGGGCTGGATCAGCGGCTGGTCCGCGGGATTGGCCGACGCAATCGTCACCTGACCCCGGCTGGTTGGGCGGCTGGGTTGGACGCATAGTAGAAATCCCGGAGCAGGATCCACGGCCACCGCGCCTGAAGTATGTGTAATGTAAGACATCGGATTGCAGTACACCTGCACATCGGGAACTTCCGATTCCGGCGATGAGCGGACGTACCCGCTAATCTGATTTACAGGTACACTGAGCGGTCCCTTGCGCGTCAGGATGTAGCGGAGCCCAGCCAACATCCTGCCAAGGCCGGCGCCCAAAGTGTTGTTCAATGTAGGCTCAGTCGCGCGATAGTATTGTGAAACGGCCAAATGATCTTGCAAGCCTTGGCCGACTTCGGGCAGTTCATGCAAAACCGTAATGCCATGCGCCTCCAGCAGTGCCGCCGGGCCAATTCCTGACAATTGAAGAATCTGGGGAGAATTAATGGCGCCCGCGGATAAGATTACCTCCTTGTTCGCCCCCACGATATGTTGGACGCCGCCTGAGCGGAATTGGACGCCGGCTGCACGCTTATTTTCAACGATCAGCTTTTCGACGAATGCCCGCGAGATGACGCGGAGGTTTGATCGCTTCATTGCAGGCCGAAGGAATGCGTCCGCAGCCGACCAGCGTCGACCTTTGCGAACCGTGCTGCGCATGCGCATGAGCCCTTCGGCATCCTCACCGTTCAAGTTGCGGGCGACCGTCCACCCCATTTCACGAGCGGCATCCAGGAAGTTCCGCACAAAAGGGTGCATACCCGCACTGACGTCGCTCACCACCAAAGGCCCGCTTCCCTTTTCAATGGCACCCTCGACCTGGCATTCTAGCGCTTCATAGGTTTTGCGGACGACCTCCCAGTTCCATCCAGTCGCACCTGCGCGCTCCCAATCGTCAAAGTCATGTGGTAGGCCTCGCAAATAGGCCATCGCATTGATTGAGCTTGACCCCCCAATCACCCGGCCTCGTGGCCAATATGCCTTCCGCCCGTTGAGTCCGGGGTCAGGCTGGGTCGAGTAACTCCAGTTCACGGCCCGATCGGCGAAGGTCTTCGCATATCCCAACGGCACCTTGATCCAAAAGCGCGCATCGCTGCCGCCCGCTTCGATCAGCAATACCTTGTGACGCGGGTTTTCACTCAGCTTGTTCGCCAAGACGCAGCCCGCGGATCCAGCTCCTACGATGATGTAGTCAAATGCAGCTTCGTTCATCGCCGGATCAGCCTCCCAACTGACATGTCGACTCGCGGTAATGGGGGAGGTCTATCGCAGGCCTGGACTTACAACACAAACAATGCTTTCGTAAGCAAAGGCATCATTTACATTGCAGGTAGAATATGGCTAGGCTGCCCCATGTCACGTGGCTCCACAGTTTCGAAGCGGCGGCTCGACATGCGAGCTTCTCGGCAGCAGCAGAAGAGTTAGGGATGACACCTGCTGCAGTTAGCCAACAAATACGACTTTTGGAGCGCAAGCTCGGCACAGAGTTGTTCGTGAGGCTTCCAAGGGGTGTAACCCTGACGGATACGGGAAAAGCCTACGCTCAACCCATCCGTCGTTCTTTTGCAGACATGATGTCGGCCACTAACAGCTTGTTTCGAGACCCAACGGTGCGCACGGTGCGCGTGCGCGCCTCTATCTCGTTCGCAGGGCTGGTAATGGCGCCGCGTATCGCCGAATTCTACGCTTTGCATCCCGACATTTCAGTCCAGTTGACGTCTTTTGTCTGGGCGGACAAGTTTGACGATGATCCCGCCGACATCGATATTCGTTATGGTACAGGGGATTGGGACGATGGCGCCGTGCAGCATCTCGGCCATGAATACGCCATCCCGGTTTGCCATCCAGACTATGCCGCATCCTTCCCGCAGCCGCTGACGATTCAAGCATTGGCTGCGGGCAAAATTGTCAACATCATGGGGTCTGAAGCGGACTGGGGTCAATTGTCTGAACTGCACGGATTGAATCTTCAAACAACCGGTGATTGGTTTAAGGTGGACTCCTCGTTTATTGCGCTGCAATCGGCGATCGCCCGTGCTGGTTCCGTCATGGTGCTAAAGCGCTTCGCGGACCATTACCTTGAACAGGGTATTCTGATTGCTCCATTCGACTACCGGCTACCGATCCGATTGGCCCATTTCCTAGTGCGTAGCGGCAAATCTAGCCCTCGCGAGGAAGTTCAAATCTTCTGCGACTGGCTGATTACAGCTTTGTAAAAAAGTCGCGTAGCGGTGTTGTCACATAAACCGCCCAGACAGCTTGCTCTATTCCGCGTCGTGGTCGCTCACACTGGCAGACCCGCCTCAAGATACCCTTCGATGAAGTGCTGTCGATCAGCGTCGTTGCGGAAAGGCTGCGTCCGCCCCCAAGCTCGTGCCGAAAAATTCGGAAATTCCAAGAGGAACTCGACCCCCATGCTTCGCGCTTCCGCAGTCCGGCCCAGTCGCGCGAGAGCAGCGGCGAGATTGCGTTTAGAGCCTGGCCCACCCGCGTGCGGATGACGGAGTTAGACGCGAGCAAAGCTGAGCGCGCCCTCCTCTGCCGCCTCAATGTCGACGCGTGTTGTGCCGTGCATTCGCTGAAAACCGACCCGACCATCAATCCGCTACAGAAGTAAGGCTCAGGTCATGCGTGTTGCCGGAGCTGACGGTGGTCTCCTGCTAACTTCTCTTTCACTAGATGGTGCAGACGTTGGCCATTTTGCCTACCATTTGACGACGAGCGTTCCTCGCGTATCTTTGGGCGCCCTTACTTGTGATCCGATAGCCGATCAAAGACTTTAACTTCGGTGGCAACGATGATTTCCAACTACGTTCTTAGCTTCGCTTCCGCGTGTAGTTTCTGCGTTCTTCTGGTTTCATATGCGCCAGCCGCCGCGGGAAATGCTTCCGAAGCAGATCTCAGTAGCGATCGAAGGCTGGCGACAGAACTCGCCACCTGCAGCGGGGGTCTGTCCGCGACAACTCAGTACGATGGCTACGTTGAGGGACTGCGAGAAAGCCGGATGGCTGCCGCCGACGCTCTGGCCTTTGTCCTAGAGAGCGCAGCGCTGCCGGGCGCGGAATATGAAGCGATCACAAGAAAGCAGGCAGTAACGCTCGAAGCCGAGCTGTTGGCGAGCCCAATGCAAGGTCGTGCACTAGCGATCTCCACCAAAGAAAAATGCGCGGGGCCAATAGCCCGGGCACAAACGCTCTACGACACTCAACAGAAGGCTGCAGATGCACCAAGAACTGATGCTGCCGAAGGCGCCCGACAACAAACGCTGCACATCGAAGAGGAGGTCTCACGAGTTCGAGCGCAAGCTGATGCAAGAGTCCGGGCCGCAGAGCAGGCGAAACAGGGAGCGGAGGGACAGGCTGCGAGGCAAGTCAAGGATGCGGCTGAGGATGAAGCCACGGCACTGAACCTGAAGGAACCGGCTAGGGACGACCCTATGCTGACATCGGGTGATCAACGATCGGCGACCGCCCAAAGCAAGCCGGAAAGCGTTGAGGCCCCGGACAATCTAAAGCTTAACCCGATAACGTGTTCGTCATTCTACGGATTGACGAAGGGTTTCGCGCCGGCGTCCAAGCGTAGCGAAATGGAGCATAGCGCAGAAGCTCTGTTTTCCGAATCCGGCGGAACGGCGGATCAACTTGTAGAGACCACCGTCAGGATCGCCCGATTGTTCAAGATGACCGAAAAACACGGCGAACAAGCCACGCGACATCTCATGGAATTCTTCGTCGAAGGATGTAATGTCGTGGTGGTGGAAACCAACGCCGCCTACAGTGAAGAGTTGGCGCTCGACGGTTCCGATCCCGTTCACGGATCTGCTTGCTACACCTGGGCGAACGTAGCGAGGACCTGGTGGCAACAGAACGCCGAAAGATCCCTGATGAAGGCGCAGGCAGAAGCCGCCATGGCTAATCCTGGCCTCTATCGTATCCTGGCTACGACCATAGATGGGATCGCTAACCGCGACCCCCTTACCGGGAAGGCGGTCCAATCAAATAGTTGGAACCGAAGTTGCGTGGCAACACTAACCGGTCGGCGAAGTTGACGCGCCAGGGAGCGGGAAAAGGTTGAGGGGGGTCAAGCCGCAAGGGCATACTTGGCTTGTTTGAGGCGGCCGTCGCCAACAGCGGCCCGGACCTGAAGGCCCGGTGGGTGACAATCGGAGACCAGCGCATCTGACGCTTCTTGTTCTTGCGGACATTGACGAGGCTGTTGGTGGCGCTTTCGGCCGGAGAACACAAGATCGACTGGCCTGACCAATAACGTCGGCAGTATTTGACAATCGAAGCCTTGTTCTGGACCAGATAGGTGCGAAGATTTCTGACCAGTTCGGTGCAAAACCGGCTTCTTGATCCAACGTCAGCACCGCCCCCGATTTCGGACAAGCATTGGTCGATGGGCGTCGCGACGCTCAAAAGTTGGCTCTTTACTCACCTACAACCCTAAGAGCCAAGTCTCCACCTTCCCCTTGCCCTTGACTTCGATCACACCCCTCGCCTCGAAGACGAACTGGCCTTGGAGCTGCTCATAAACTCGACGCGTCACCTGAACGGAGTCGGGAACGCCCCCAGACTCCATTCGGCTCGCCAGATTCACCGTGTCGCCCCACAAGTCGTAGATATATTTGCTCTTGCCGATGACGCCGGCCACGACCGGGCCGCTGTTAATACCGACCCTAAGCTTCAAGGACGTCTTGTGCTCCAGCGCATGCTCGCGACTGATATGGATCATGCGGATGGCCATGCGCACCATGCGCTCGGCGTGATCGGAGCAAGGCTCGGGCAGTCCGCAAACCGCCATGTAGGCGTCGCCGACCGTCTTGATCTTCTCTATCCCGAGGTCCAGCGCCGCCGCGTCAAACCGCGTGAATAGCCCATTGAGCAACTTAACGACATCCTGCGGCGGCATGTTGGACGAAAGCTCGGTGAAGCCCACCAGGTCCGCAAAGGCCACTGTAACCTCCGCGAAGCCATCAGCAATCCGTTCCTCGCCACCGCGCAGTCGATTTGCGATCGGCGCCGGAAGTACGTTCAGCAACAGTTCCTCGTTCTCGCGGTTTTTGTTTTCGATCACCGCGTTCTTTTCGCGAAGATCCTCGACCATGCCGTTGAAAGCCGAGCAAAGCTGCCCGATCTCGTCGCCTGTGCGAACCGGCACGCTGGTGTCGTAATCGCCAGCGGCGAAGCGTTTCACGCCGGCCGTGAGCTCCCTGAGGGGTGCAAGCATTGCACGCGCAAGCCAGGCGGCCGCAGCGATCAAGGCGAGCAATGCTAACCCGCCAACCACCATCAGGTCTCGGCGCAGTTGGTCGATCGCCGCAAAGGCTTCGGCGCTGTCGATCTTGGCGACAACTCCCCAGTTGACGCCTGCGATTGCTAGTGGGGCCCATGACGCGAGCGTGGGAACGCCGCGGTAGCCGACAATGTCTCCGGTCCCCTCGACACCGGCAAGGGCCGCCCTAGTGGCAGCGGTCTCAATGCGCTGGTGCAGCACTGGCGTCCCGTAGCGCTGAATGTCGGCGATTTCCGCGTCCGATGTGCCCACGGATTTAAGCTCGGCGAAGTAACCCTCACGATCTTCATAGAACGCCCGTGGGCCTGAGCGAACCAAGTAGTCGGGCCCGACGAGGTAGGCCTCGCCGGTTTCTCCGAACCCCTCCTGCCGCCAGCGACGGGTTCCGGTGACGACCTTGTCGATCTCCTCGTTCGACAGTTGCGCAACCAGCACGCCGATGACGTCGCCTCGGTCGATCACCGGTGCGGCCATGAAGGCAATGGGAGCGCCACCAGACGGCGCGTAGGGCGCGAAATCCTCGAGACAGATCGCAGATCGATCGGCACTTTCCGCACATCGGGCAACCGCGGTGGCGACGTTGGAGCGATGGTACGGACCGAATTGAAGAGACGTAGAGAAATCCACTTCCTTCTGGACGGTGTAAATCAGGCGCCCTGTCTTGGGATCGGCCAACATGAAATCAAAGAAGCCTACCGTGTTGGCCGCCGTGCGCATCAAAGGGTGGTAAATTGCATGTAGCCGGCTGTAGTCGCTTCCGTCGCCGGCGTCGTCGACGAGCTTCCGCCTCTCCGGCGGGTTCGGATTGGCGACGATGTAATGGTGCTGCAGATAGTATGGGGCATTGCCGACCGGAAGGTAGTCGGTCAGCGCCGGCTCTCTGCCCAACACCCTTGCCATCTGCGGGATGAAATTATCGGCATACCAGTCGGTGACCTTCTCACGCAGTTCTGGCGGCAATTCTTGTCGATCGAGCCGGTCGACCGCGCCGCGAAACTCACGCGTTGCATCGACAACCATCTTCGAGGTGGCCAGCAGCCGCAGCTCACTCTGGATTGTACGGAAGTAGGTTTCGACCTGGCGAACCTTGTTCTGGCGGGCCGCCGTGAGGTGATCAAATATCACCGCTTCAATCGCATCACGGGCGCGGAAGTAGCCAAGCACCGCTGTGACCAGGATAGCGATCGCGCCGAGCAGAACGAGAACAGTGAAGAGTTTTGCAGCCAACCCGAAAGACGCAGAGCGCGATGGCGAGACCATATCCCTCGACGATTTCATTCACGCTGCCCCACGACGCGACCTGCCCCAAATGAAGTCAACGTTTACACGCCATGCAGATGCTGTCGTACATTGCCCCTCACCGTGAGCAGATGGATGAGGAGGCTGAAGATTAGCATAGCCGTATTAAACGCAAGAGATAATTTCGGAAATCCCAACGACGCTGGTGTTGCAGCGTTGTGGAATGCGCACCTCGTGCCCGTTGCCATCGAGGAACGACGCGAGAAACCAATCAAACACTGTCTGGAGGCACATCCGAACACGGAGATGCCTGGCGTCACCATCTACATCTTTGCAATCAGACAGGTCGAACCGCCAGCCGCCATGTGGGCATCGCTCGATGCAAACAGACCCATCAATAGAACCGTAAAAGGGACCCAAAGTACTGTTGCGGGTGAAGAACACAGAGCGCCCCGGCGTTGTCCTTGGCTTCGCGAGTTGGATTGTGCGCTCAATTCCTGGGGCATGCGAAGCAGTATTTTGTGTGAACGTTCGTCGCTTCGTTGGACCGGGAGTTGGTGGCAACTGCTACATAACACCCGGCATGTGGGCACGATGCCGCAAGACTGCTGGTGCAATCACCTATCTGGCGATGCCGGGGAGTTTTTTATTGTAGAAAATTACCAATCTGTTTTACTGCGGCTCGCTTCTTGGCTTTTCGGGGGATATTGCCGATGGAATGCACCCGCAGGGATATTATGCTTGGTGGTCTGGCACTGCTTAGCGCCGACGCAATCCAAAAACCGGTCTTCGCTGCGGCGACGTCCTATTTTTCCGGCCCCGCAGTCGACAATGGTGTGACCTACCGAAGCACTAATTTCGCCAAGATCGACAGGAAATGGCAGCGTCAGGTCGTCAAATATTTCAGCACCGAGCCGATCGGCACGGTCGTTGTCGATACAAGGCACCATTTTCTCTATCTGATCATGGAGAACAAGACGGCCATCCGCTATGGCGTCGGCGTCGGGCGCGAGGGCTTCAAATGGTATGGCCGCGCTACGATCGACCGCAAATCGCTCTGGCCGCGCTGGACACCGCCGCCGGAAATGCGCGAACGTCACCCCGAACTGCCTGAGTTCGTTGACGGGGGCTCGCCGACGAACCCGCTTGGCCCGCGCGCCATGTACCTGCTTCGTGATGGTATCGACACCGGCTATCGCTTCCACGGGACGCTGGAGCCGGGTAGTATCGGCAAGGATGCCTCCAGCGGCTGCATCCGCATGTTCAATGAAGATGCGATCGATCTTTATCAGCGCTGCCCGATCGGCACCGCCGTTCAGGTCCTGCCACACATTGCCGACAAGGCCCCCGAGGTCAGTCAAGCAACTCCGGTCGCAACCCCCGTCGAATGAGGAACACCGCCCTGATGCCCGCTATGCCCGGCTGTACGAAGCTGCTTTCTGCTGCGGCCATTCTCTTGACGCTGACCGCCTGCAACACCTCCGAGATTGCTGCGGTCGAAGAACCAGCCGCGGTGCCGATGACCGGAAGAACCGACGATCCGGCGCCCGGCTTCGAGACAGTCTCGGCCGGCAGCGAGGAGGATTTCATCCTCAATGTCGGCCGCCGAACCTATTTCACGCAGGATTCGGCCAGGCTCGATCCCGTCGCCAAGGCAACCTTGGACAAGCAGGCGATCTGGCTCAACAGCAACCCGCGCTGGCTGGTCAAGTTGCAGGGCTTCTCCGACGACAGCGGCTCCGCCTCGAAGATGGCGAAGCTGTCGCAGCAGCGCGCCGATGCGGCGATGGCCTATCTTGCCTCGAAGGGCGTTGACCCCAACCGCATGTGGGCCAAGGGCTATGGCAACGACCGCGAGGTGCGCGACTGCACGGAGCGTTCCTGCAAGGTGCAGAATCGGCGCGTGGTCTCCAATCTGCGCACAGAACGGGACACACTCTGAGAGGCAGGTGTCCAGGAAGCGACCTTGGTCCCCTCGCCCTCACTTCCCCGCCCTGACCAGCGATCGGGCAATATCGATGATGTCGTCGCGCGCGGCCGTCGGATCGTCCTTCGACCAGGCGACACCGAGCCCGATACGGAAGTTGCCTCCCCCTCACCTTACGAAGCTCGAAGTTGCGGTTGGGCAGATCCAGCGTCCATTCCGGCGCAAAGCCGATGTCAAGACCGGCCAAGACCAGCGACACCAGGGAGAAGGTGTCGTCGCAGGTAAGGGCCCGCGACGTCCTACTTTTCGATCTGATCGGCAACCTCGCCCAGCCGGTTGCTCACGGCTCGATGATTATGAGGCCGCGTGGCCGGCACAAAGATATCAAGTACACGGGCTGCTTCTCGAAATGACAACCGGGAGCCCAGTTCGGCTTGGATGCGCTCCAACTCCGGGGTAGCTAGGCCATTCAACAGGGTCTCGACGTTTCCCGTGCCCAACCTCGCGGTCGATCCGCATGCACAGCTGCACCACCGCGGCACACGCACTTGGCAAGATCCAAAGAGCGAATGGATCGTGCGGTACCTACTATCATGCACCGAGCGACGGCGGTTACAGTCTTGGCACTTCCGATCTCGCTGGGCGGCTTGATCCGTCTGAAACTGCGTCAGTTCCTGTTGTAGGCGCCGTTGTATGTCCTTGGCTTCTTCGAGGGAGAGGCCAAAATCGTTGAGACGGGCCCCATCGAGAGACCGGTCGACCTTGGCAATTTCGCAACGCTGCGACACGCCGTCAATGCCAACAAGCTCAACCGAGATGATCATCTATAATTGCGACGCCAACGAATGCCCCTTCAGAAAAGGCACCTGCTTACCCGAAATTTCTTACCCCCACCTTTTTCCCGCTCCCGTCGTCATCTCCATCGGTGGCAAGAAACATTGGCTGTGGCGGGCTGTCGATAAGGATGGCTTCGTTCTCGACGTGCTGGTGCAGAGCCGCCGCAATACCAAGGCCGCCAAACGTCTGATGCGAAAGCTTCTGAAAGGACAGGGGCACCCGCCGCGCGTCATGATCACCGACAAGCTGCGATCCTATGGCGCCGCAAAGCGCGACATCATGCCCGGCGTCGAACATCGTACGCACAAAGGCCTGAACAACCGGGCGGAGAATTCCCATCAACCGACCCGGCGGCGGGAGCGGATCATGAAGCGTTTCAAGTCAGCCCGACATATCCAGCGTTTCGTTTCCATGCATGACCCCGTCGCCAATCTCTTTCACATTCCACGCCACGATATTCCGTCCGACCATCACCGCGAGCTTAGAACCGCAGCCATGCACATGTGGAACGAAATCGCACGCCTGCAGGCCGCATAAACGAAAACGGAGGACGAGACTCTTGAGCGGAGCCCGTTAACTTTACGGCATCCTAGTCATCTGAATCTAAAGTTCGCCGCATAACGTGCGCTCTGCGGTCTGGCAGAAGCGCTTCACGGATGCGAGGATCTCGTCGGCCGACTTGGTCCACCGGTATGGCTTTGGGTTCTCGTTGTGGCGTTCGATGAAAGCGCGGATGTCGCGCTCCAGTTCGCTGGTGGAGGTATGAACGCCGCGCCGCAACTGCTTGCGGGTGAGTTCCGCAAACCAGCGCTCGACCTGGTTGATCCAAGATGCAGAGGTTGGCGTGAAGTGGACGTGGTAGTGCGGCCGGCGGGCGAGCCATGCTCGAACCAACGCGGTCTTGTGGGTCGCGTAATTGTCCATGATGATGTGTACGTCGAGGTCGGGCGGCACCTGAGCGTCAATCTGCTTGAGGAAGTCGAGAAACTCGGTGGCGCGATGCCGCTTGTAGCATTTGCCGATGACAAATCCCGAGGCGATATCGAGCGCTGCGAAGAGCGAAGTGGTGCCATGACGGATGTAGCTGTGGGTGCGGCGTTCGGGCATGCCGGGCATCATAGGCAGGACCGGCTGCTCACGATCGAGCGCCTGAATTTGGCTTTTCTCGTCCACGCTGAGTACTAAAGCTCGGTTGGGCGGTGACAAATAAAGGCCGACGATGTCGCGGACCTTGTCGACGAACAGCGGATCGCTCGACAGCTTGAACGTCTCCGAACGATGTGGCTGTAGCCCGAAGGCCGTCCAGATCCGTCGGATTGTGGTGTGCGAGAAGCCGGTCGCGCCGGCCATCGAGCGGATCGACCAGTGGGTCGCGTCGTCGGGCTTTGAACGCAGGGTCCGCTCGATCACGGCTGCAACCTGATCATCCGCGATCGTCCTGGGTCTGCCTGGTCTGGCCTCATCCAGTAGCCCCTCGATACGATCCTTGAGAAAGCGGCGACGCCACTTGCCGACGGTATGCTCGTGCACACCCAACTCTGCCGCAACGACCTTGCTCTGGATACCGTCCGCACATCGCAAGAGGATCCGGCATCGCTCCGACATCGAGCGAGAGACCCGCCGCCGACGAACCTGCCGCTCCAGATACTCACGCTCCTCCGGCTCTAAAACGACCGGTGCTGTCGGTCGGCCGCCTGCGTTCGCCATGCTGCGCTCCTCTCTTCGAAGCACAACATACAATGAAGCTTATTTCAGTTCCAGATGACTAGCCCGAGTTGATGCGCGGCTCATTTTTGTATCCCAATTTTCTTTTTTAGCGATTTGTGGAATAGTCACACAAATCAAGGTGACTGGGAGAAATCTGCCATGGACAGCGAGCGTTTCGGCAGAGCTTTGTTACAGATGAAGTTTCCAGCCCATCGCGAGCAGATCGCCGACCACTCCTGGCCGGCCTTTGCGTTGCTGTGCGAAGCTTACGGCATGGCCGCCGGGATGCGCGATGAACTTCGCCGTGACGCGGCGACCGAACCCGGCCTGCTGTTAGAATTCGAAACCGTTTGCCTTGAACTTGAAACAGATGCCATCGAGCTCCTCAGCGGCGTAAGCGCTCATTTCCATGCACGTTGACGCGGGCCGTTTAAGCGGGGTCGCTGTCGGCCAGTCGCATCAGATCAAGCAGCGGCGGTTTTGGCGAAGTTAAATGGCAAGAGATCGGTAATGGCTGCATTGTCCGCGCGCTGCGGCAACTGCGTGAGGACGTGCGCAACCAGGTCAAGGGCGATGTCACGTTGTCTGCAGCTTAACGGTTGACGGATAATTGGGCGAGGATGAGCTCGACGACAATCAGCTACAAGAACCACCGCTTTTCACCGCAGATCATCTCGCATGCGGTTTGGTTGTATTTCCGGTTCCCGTTGAGCCTGCGGCTGGTCGAGGAAATGTTGCTGGAGCGCGGCATCGTCGTATCTTATGAAACGATACGGCGATGGGGCCGCAAATTCGGGGCGGCTTATGCCAAGCAGCCGCGCAAGAAGAAGCCTTCGCGTCAAGATATCTGGCATCTAGACGAGGTCGTGATTTCCATTGGCGGCCGAAAACATTGGCTTTGGCGTGCGGTCGAAGACGGCTACGTTCTCGACGAGATCGTCCAGACCCGCCGCGATACCAAGGCTGCCAAGCGATTGCTGCTCAGGCTGTTGAAGAAGCAGGGTCTGTCTCCGAAGCGCATCATCACCGACAAACTGCGCTCATACGGCGCGGCAAAGCGGGATGTAATGCCCGGCGTAGAACATCGATCGCACAAAGGGCTGAACAATCGCGCGGAGAATACTCACGTGCCGCTTCGAAAGCGAGAGCGGATGATGCAGGGCTTCCGATCCGTCGGAGGCTTGCAACGTTTCATCTCGGTCTTTTCAGCAGTCAGAAATCTCTTCCTACCACCTCATCAAAAGCGCTCAGCCCTAGCCACCCATATTCATCGCATCCGCGCAATAGCGCATTGGAAAGTCGTGACGGGAGCGATTGCCTGAGTTCACCGACAAGCGATTTTACCGCCGTTGATCAAACAACGTGACATCGCCCCGACACCGTATCGATGGCTGCCGAAACGATCCTGGAAGCATCTTCCTGGAAGAAGGTCAGTTGGCGTCGCGGCACGAACGGCCGCCTGACAGCGCGCTTTGTTGCGCTCCGCATTCGGATCGCTGATGGTACTCCGCAACGTATCCTCGACAAGGGACAGCAGCATATGCCGGGCGAAGAGGCGTGGCTGGTGGGCGAATAGCGCTCGAACGACGAACGCAAATACTATCTCTCCAATCTGCCGGCCGAAGCAACGTTAAAGCAGCTGGCAGCTGCCATCAAAGCCCGATGGGTCTGCGAGCAAGCGCATCAACAAATGAAAGAAGAGCTCGGCCTTGATCACTTTGAAGGCCGATCATGGCAAGGTCTGCATCGACACGCGCTGATGACAATGATCGCTTACGCCTTCTTGCAACATCAGCGCCTACACAAGGCAAAGCGGGAAAAAAAGGAAGAGGAACGGCCCGCCTAAACCGACACTGCCAGCCATCCGACGCGCGGTCATAAACACCCTCCTATCAGCGTCAGCCCCAGAACGATGTCCGCACTGCAGAATCCGCTTCAGATCGCCAAAATACATTCTGCCAAAGTAGTGCTAGCTGAGCGCATCTGGCCAAAGTAAATCCTTCCCATCACAACGTAAGAAGCCTTCAAGATCGACCTTACGCGAGAAGCTTACCGCCACGGGTTCCATGTATTCGTCTTCGGAGCTGCAAGCCGGCGGCCGGCGGAACTACCGGCCGCCTCGATCTGCTAACTGATCGGGAGACCTTTCGACGCCCGGTAGGCCTGTACGTAACCGCGCGCGACGGAGCGCACTGCGCTGCCGATCTGGGTGTAGGCATCGTCGTCGAGATTGGCGAAGGAGACGCGCGCCGACCAGTTCGGCGCATCGA
>NZ_MUNW01000088.1 GCF_002002725.1 Sinorhizobium sp. A49
GATCGGCGGCAGCGTCACTGATATCGGCATCATCGTCGGCATCGTCGCCTTCCTCGAAGTCGTCTTCATCCTCGTCTGGGCGCGTATCCAGTTGGATCTTGCTCCGTTCAAGGCGCTGGCGCTCGGGACCGTCATCTATATTGGCTACATGGTGCTGCTCGGCTTTTCCTCAGCCCCGTGGCACATCTATGCTCTCAGCCTGATCAGCGCCTTCGGCGCGGCCGCATTGATCACCATCCCGATCAGCTATCTTCAGGAATTGATCGCCGACAGGCCGGGGCTCGGGAGCTCACTGCTCGCGGTGAACATCTTCCTGAGCGGCGGACTTTGCGCCGGACTCTTTGCCCTTGGAACCCGCATCAGCAATTATTCGGGTACCGCACTGCTCGGCGGCGTGGGCGGATTTGCCGGGCTGGTGCTGCTGCTGATCCTCGATGGTCGTCGCAAGAACAATAGCGCAGCAGCCTAAAGCTTAGAAATTCCATTCGGCTATAGCCGAAACTTCATGTCCTATATAGCAAAAGGGGCGCCTTGCGGGCGCCCCTTGTTGTCAATCAATTGCCGAGGATGCCCGGCAGGCGCAGGCCCTTTTCCTTGGCGCAGTCGAGGGCGATATCGTAGCCCGCGTCCGCGTGGCGCATGACGCCGGTCGCCGGGTCGTTCCAGAGCACACGCTCCAGTCGCCTGGCGGCATCATCCGTGCCGTCGGCGCAGATGACGACACCCGAATGCTGCGAGAAGCCCATGCCGACGCCGCCGCCATGGTGCAGCGACACCCAGGTGGCGCCAGACGCGGTGTTGAGGAGCGCGTTCAAGAGCGGCCAGTCGGAGACGGCGTCCGAGCCGTCCTTCATCGCTTCCGTTTCGCGGTTCGGCGAGGCGACCGAGCCGGAATCGAGGTGGTCGCGGCCGATGACGACGGGCGCCTTCAGTTCGCCGTTCCGGACCATCTCGTTGAAGGCGAGGGCGAGGCGGTGGCGGTCGCCGAGGCCGACCCAGCAGATGCGCGCCGGCAGGCCCTGGAACGAGATGCGCTCGCGTGCCATGTCGAGCCAGTTGTGAAGGTGGGTGTTGCCTGGGGTCAGTTCCTTGACCTTGGCATCGGTCTTGTAGATGTCTTCCGGATCACCCGACAGGGCGGCCCAGCGGAACGGACCGATGCCGCGGCAAAACAGCGGGCGGATATAGGCCGGCACGAAGCCGGGGAAGGCAAAGGCGTTTTCGAGGCCCTCTTCCTTGGCGACCTGGCGAATGTTGTTGCCATAGTCGAAGGTTGGGATGCCCATGTCCTGAAACGCGATCATGGCTTCGACATGCTCGCGCATCGAAGCGCGCGCGGCCTTTTCGACTGCCTTCGGATCGCTCTCGCGCTTGGCCTTCCATTCAGCCATGGTCCAGCCCTTGGGCAGGTAGCCGTTAACAGGGTCGTGTGCCGACGTCTGGTCGGTGACCATGTCGGGGCGGATGCCGCGACGGACCATCTCCGGCAGGATTTCGGCGGTGTTGCCGAGCAGGCCGACGGACTTTGCCTCTCCGTTTTTCGTCCAGCGGGCGATCATCTCCATCGCCTCGTCGAGCGTTTCGGCCTTTTCATCGACGTAGCGGGTGCGCAGGCGGAAGTCGATCGAGTCAGGATTGCACTCGACGGCAAGGCACGAGGCGCCGGCCATGACGGCTGCCAGCGGCTGCGCGCCGCCCATGCCGCCGAGGCCGCCAGTCAGGACCCACTTGCCCTTCAAGCTGCCGCCATAGTGCTGGCGGCCGGCTTCGACGAAGGTCTCATAGGTGCCCTGAACGATCCCTTGCGTGCCGATATAGATCCACGAGCCGGCCGTCATCTGGCCGTACATCGCCAGACCCTTCTTATCCAACTCGTTGAAGTGGTCCCAGGTGGCCCAATGTGGCACTAGGTTTGAGTTGGCGATCAAAACGCGGGGCGCATCCTTGTGGGTGCGGAAGACGCCGACGGGCTTGCCGGACTGGACCAGCAGCGTTTCGTCCTCGTTGAGGTCCTTCAGCGTCTCGACGATCTTGTCGAAATCGGCCCAGGTGCGGGCGGCGCGGCCGATGCCGCCATAGACCACCAGCTCGTGCGGGTTTTCCGCGACGTTCGGGTCGAGGTTGTTCATCAGCATGCGCAACGGCGCTTCGGTCATCCAGCTCTTGGCGTTGAGCGTGGTGCCCTGCGGGGCGCGCACGTCGCGAATGTTGTGGCGCGGATTGTTCATGTTCATGCCTCGCTCCCTGTCAGCGTTTTAAGGTCGAATGCGGTGTTCTCGATGCGTTGAAGAATGGCCCGAAGCGGTACACGCAGGCGTTCTGCCTTGCCGGCGTCGAGCGCAAAAGGCGGTTCTTCGGCGGCAAGGTGGGTCGATTGTGCCAGTTCCATTTGGATCGCGTGCACGCCGGTTTCCGGTCGCCCGTAGTAGCGGGTGGTCCAGCCGCCCTTGAAGCGGCCGTTGAGAATGCTCGTGTAACCCTCGGCCGCCGCGGCGATATCGACGGCGGCCTTCTCGATATCCGGCGCGCAGGTACGGCCCATATCCGTGCCGATGTTGAGGTCCGGCAGCTTGCCGTTGAACAGGAACGGGATATGCGAGCGGATCGAGTGGCAGTCATAGACGATGGCGATACCGTGGATGGCCTTCACCCGCTCGATCTCGGCCAGAAACGCGGCGTGATAGGGCGCATGGAATTGGCGCAGGCGTTCAGCCGTATCGGCCTCGCTCGGCGCCGCGCCGTCCTTCCAGATCGGCAACCCGTCGAAATCGGTTTCCGGAATGAGCCCGGTGGTGTTCTGCCCGGGGTAGAGGCTGACGTTTTCCGGGTCGCGGTTGGCGTCGATGACGTAGCGGTGGAAGGTGGCGCGCACGACGGTGACGTCAGGCAGCAGCCCCTCGTAAAGCTTGTGGATGTGCCAGTCGGTGTCTGCGAGCAGGCGGCCGGTGTCGTTGAGGCGCTCCCAGATTGCAGCCGGCACATCAGTGCCGGTGTGCGGAAAGCCGAGAATGACGGGCGAGGTGCCCTGACGGACTTCGAAGACGCTCATCTCAGGCCCCCAGTTTCGGCAGAATGTCGGCGGAAATCGCGGCATTCAGCGTGCCTGAGGCGACCAGTTCGCCGGCTGCCTGCAGGTCGTCTGCCAGGTAGCGATCTTCCTCGATTGTCGCAGAGACGGCCCGCAGCGCCGCTGCGGCCTTGCGCAGTTCGGGGCTTGTCGCCAATGGCGCGCGGAACTCGACACCTTGCACGGCCGTCAGCGCCTCGATGCCGATGATCGAGAACAGGTTGTCGGTCATCTGCAGCAGACGGCGTGCGCCGTGGCAGGCCATCGACACATGGTCTTCCTGATTGGCCGAAGTCGGGGTGGAGTCGACCGAGGCTGGGTGCGAGAGCTGCTTGTTTTCCGACATCAAGGCCGCGGACGTCACTTCGGCGATCATCAGGCCGGAGTTGAGGCCTGGCTTCTTGGCGAGAAAGGCCGGAAGGCCGTAGGATAAGGCAGGGTCGACGAGCAGCGCAATGCGCCGCTGTGAAATCGCGCCGATCTCGCAGACCGCGAGCGCGATCTGGTCGGCGGCAAAGGCGACCGGCTCGGCATGGAAGTTGCCACCGGAGACGACGGAATTGTCGGAAAGCACCAGCGGATTGTCGGTAACGGCATTCGCCTCGATTTCGAGGACGCGCGCGACGGAGCGCAAGAGGTCGAGGCAGGCACCGTCCACCTGCGGCTGGCAGCGAATGCAGTAGGGGTCCTGCACTCGCTCGTCGCCTTCGATATGGCTTTCGCGAATGGCCGAGCCTGAAAGAAGTGCGCGAAGGGCGGCCGCGGTGTCGATCTGGCCCTGATGGCCGCGAAGTGTGTGGATGTCGGGATGGAACGGGGCCGACGATCCCATCGCCGCATCGGTCGACATGGCGCCGGTGACGAGTGCGGCCTGGGCGGCGCGGTGGGTGCGGAAGAGGCCGGCGAGAGCAAGTGCCGTGGAGGTCTGGGTACCGTTGATCAGCGCCAGCCCTTCCTTCGCCGCCAGCACGACCGGCGTCAGCCCGGCCTTGGCAAGTGCCGCAGCGCCGGACATGCGGGCACCTGCGAAGAATGCCTCGCCGTGCCCCATCATCACGGCCGCCATATGGGCGAGCGGGGCGAGGTCGCCGGATGCGCCGACCGAGCCCTTTTCCGGGATCACCGGGATGACGCCCTTGTCGAGCATCGCTTCGATCAGCCGGACCAATTCGAGCCGGACGCCCGACGCGCCGCGGCCGAGAGAGATAAGCTTCAGCGACAGGATCAGGCGGACGATGTTTTCGGCCAGCGGCTGACCGACGCCGCAGCAGTGCGACAGGATCAGGTTGCGCTGCAGGGTGGCAACGTCGGCGCTATCGATCTTGATCGACGCCAGTTTGCCGAAGCCGGTGTTGATGCCATAGACGGGCGCGTTACCGGCAACGATCTCGGCGATGCGTCTGGCTGCCTTCTCGATGCCGGCGTCGAAAGACGGATGCAGGCGGGCAGGTTCGCCGGTCCAGTAGATGGTCTCGAGATCCTCAAGCGGAACCGAGCCCGGATGCAGAATGATGGTCATAGACCGGTCCTTTCGCCCCTAAAGATGCGTGTGTGAAGTGGATTGAAGCCGATGCGGTAGACGAGTTCGGCCGGGTCTTCGATGTTCCAGAGTGCGAGGTCGGCTGACTTGCCGACTTCGATGGTGCCGGTCTCGGCGAGAAGGCCGAGCGCACGCGCCGCCTCGCGGGTGACGCCTGCGAGGCATTCGGCAACGGTCAGCCGGAAAAAGGTCGCCGACATGTTCATGGTCAGCAGCAGCGACGTCAGCGGCGAGGTGCCGGGATTGCAGTCTGTCGCAATGGCGATATGCGCACCGGCGGCACGCAGCGCGTCGACCGGCGGCAACTGCTTTTCGCGCAGTGCGTAGAACGCGCCGGGGAGCAGCACGGCAACGGTACCCGATGTGGCGAGCGCCTTCGCGCCGTCAGCGTCAAGATATTCGAGATGGTCGGCGGATAGCGCACCGTAGGAGGCGGCGAGCTTGGCGCCGCCGAGGTTAGACAGCTGTTCGGCATGCAGCTTGACCGGCAGGCCCAAGGCCTTGGCCCGATCGAAGACGCGGGCGATCTCGGCGGTCGAAAACGCGATGCCTTCGCAAAAGCCATCGACGGCATCGACCAGGCCCTCGGCGTGGGCGGCATCAAGACCCGGAAGCACCACTTCGGAAATATAGTCGTCGTTGCGCCCTTTGTATTCGGAGGGCGTCGCATGGGCTGCGAGATAGCTGGTGACGATCCGCACAGGACGTTTCTCGCCAAGCTTGCGTGCGGCGCGCAGCATGTTGAGCTCGGCGTTCATGTTCAGGCCGTAGCCCGACTTGATCTCGACCGTCGAAATGCCTTCGGCCAGCAGGGTGTCGAGCCGCGGCAGCGCGCTTTCGATGAGCGCATCGACCGAGAGCGCATTTGTTGCCTTGACCGAAGAGACGATGCCGCCGCCGGCGCGGGCGATTTCCTCGTAGGAGGCACCTTCAAGCCGCATCTGGAATTCGCGGGCGCGATTGCCGCCGTGCACGAGATGCGTATGGCAATCGATGAAGGCGGGGGTCATCACCCGCCCCTGGCAATCGATCGTTTCAAGCGTGCGAGACAGATCTGAGGGAAGGTCGCTTTCGGCGCCGGCAAAGGCGATGCGTCCGTCGACGATAGCCACCGCGCCCTTTTCCACCATGCCAAGGCCGTCAGGATCCGGTCGCAGCGTCGCGAGGCGCAGATTGCGCCAGATGCCGGACGCTTTTGCGGTGGTCGAAAATTGACTCATCAGCCGATCCCCTCTCGTTGGATATAATGTATATACATAATAAACACCCCGGCAAGGGGAAAAATTGGCTCGTCTGCGGAAAAGGAAAGGGCAGGCGGCAAGGCATTGCCGTCATACGGTTGGCTGCAAATGCAAAAAGACCCCGGAGACTGCTCCGGGGTCCAGAAAATTGGCGTTTGAAAAACACGTCCTTCAGGCCGGATGAGCGGCCTTCATGCGCAGTTTTTCAACGAGATCGACGAAATGCCGCCCGGCAATCTCCAGGCGACCGCTGTTGTCGATCAGCATGACATCCGGACCCGATGTGACGTCGGGCACCTGCCGTGAAAGCCGGCGCAGCACATCCTCTTCGCTTTCGCGTCCACGCTCGGCAAGACGCTTGGCGAGAACGGCGGGCTCGGCCGTGATCACCGCGACGGCGATGTCCCCGAAGGAAGTGCGAAATGCCGCAAGTGCGCTGCGGCTGCCGTTGACGATCGCAGTGGCGCCGTTTTCGACATTGCGGCGAACGTCCTCGGGAATGCCGTATTTCAGACCATGCGCGTCCCAGGACACGGCGAAGGCGCCTGCCTGCTCCATCTCGACGAATTCGGCAATCGAAACGCTCTCATGCACCTCGCCGCCCGCATCGGAGGGCCGCGTGATCACGCGGCGAACGAAGTGGATGTCGGCGCAATCGGAAAAGTGCCGGGCGGCAAAGCCCATGACGCTGTCCTTGCCGGCGCCGCTCGGGCCGACTACGACGACGAGTGCGCCGCGTCTGGGTTCGAACCCACTCATGCGACGCGCCGGCCTTCACGCCAGACCGAACGCACGACTGGAATGCCTTCCTGTCGGTGCACCCGCGAGATGTCGGCGCGCAGACCGACGGCGATGCGGCCGCGATCATCAAGGCCGACGGTGCGGGCGGGTGTCGCACTGACCATGGCAATCGCCTTGGGCAGGTCGATGGCCTCAAGTTCGTCAGCCAGCACGAATGGCGCGTGGATCAGGCTGAATGGCACATAGTCCGACGAAAGCACGTCGAGCACGCCGCGGTCGGCGAGGTCGCGCGCTGCGATATTGCCCGAATGTGACTTGCCGCGCACGATGTTGGGTGCGCCCATCAGCACGCTAAGACCGGCGCGATGGGAGGCTTCGGCTGCCTCGAAGCTGGTCGGGAATTCTGCGAGCTTGATGCCATAGCCGATTGATTCGTCGACATGGGCGATCGTCGCGTCGTCATGGCTCGCGATGGTGATGCCGCGTTCGGCGCAGGCCTTGGCGAGCGCGTCACGGTGCGGACCGGCATATTTCGCCGACAGCGCCTGCTGGCGCGCGACGAATTTTTCGAACTCGGCATCCGACAGGCCGCGCTTGGATTTGTAGTAGAGCGTGTACTGATCCATCGTCTGGAACTGGCGCTGTCCCGGTGCGTGGTCCATCAGCGAAACGAGCTTGACCTGCGGGTCGTTCTGGAAATCCTCGTAGTGGTCGAGCACGTCCGAAGTGGAAACCTCGCAGCGCAGGTGGATCAGGTGGTCGGCGCGCAGGCGGCCCTCCTGCTGGGCTTGCGCCAGTGCGTCGGCCATGCTGCGCATCTCGCCCTTCTGGAAACCACCGTCCTCGTCTGAGCCGAGGCGCAGGCAATCGAACACGGTGGTGATGCCTGATGTGACCACCTGGGCATCATGGGCCTGGATCGCGGCGATCTTCAGCCAGCGAACGCCCGGCCGCGGCGAATAGTGCGCTTCGAGATGGTCGGTGTGCAGCTCGACAAGACCCGGCAGCAGATAATCGCCTTCGAAGTCTTCGCCGGTGCTGGTCGTGCCCTTCGAGATGTCGGCAATCTTGCCGTCGCGGATCAACACAGAACCGTCGAGGATGCTGTCTTCGAGAACGATGCGGGCGTTGGTCAGGACTTGTTCTTTGCTCATCTCATGCGATCTTTCGTTGTGTCGCGCTGCCCAATGGCAGCAGGGAATGGACCAGGAACGGTGCGCCACGGTGCGGCTCGACGAAGAGCGCAACTGACGCAACGTCAAGCGGCTTGCCGATATGCTCGGCAAAGGTGTTCTCAAGCACGGTCCGCATGGGTTTCGCTGTCTCGGCGGGAACGGGCCCGGTCAGCGTCAGGTGGAACTGGAATTCTTCGAAAACATAGGGATACCCCCATTTTCTCAAGTACTCTCTCTGCCGCTCCGGCAGTTTGTCCGGACTGCGCCGTGCCATGTCGGCCTCCGACAGAGGTGCCCGGTACGGCTCGAAATGTTGCACGGCCTGAGCCGCCAGATCCTGCAGCGGCCCGCAATGGGTTGCGGAGACGAGCGCAAAGAAGGGGCCGAGTTGATGCAGCGTCAATTCCGGTATCTCGAAAGGTTCGAGATCTGCGGCAAACGCCTCGAAGGCTGCGACAAGTTCGGCTTCGTTGCTGCCTTCGGCAAGGGCGAAGGGAGCCTTGAGGGTCCCATGAAAACCATAGCGTCGAGGGTCGGCGGTCAATGTATGCCGCGTTTCGGCGTCGAGACCGGCCAGTGCCGGAAATTCACTGGTCTCGCCGGTAAAGGCGTCGCGGCCGAGCCAACGGCCCGCCGTCTGCGACAGCCGGTCATCCGCCGGCGGCGCGAAGTAGATTGCATAACGCACGGTCTTCACTTTCTTGTATCGACCGGCCCGCCGGGACGGCGGGTCGATTGTTCGCGGGACGCGATGCGCAGCTAGCCGATTTCCATGACAACATCATGATGGCGAGGCTGCAAAACGCTCATCTCGTCAATGCGCTTTCTGTCCGATCAGCCGCGAGCGCAAGGCGTTCGAGATGCTGTCGAAAATAAACACAACCAGCAAGATCAGAAGCACCATATAGGCGACATTTTCCCAATCCGAATTGGTGCGCATTGCTTCCCAGAGTTTAAGGCCGATGCCGCCGGCGCCGACGGCGCCGATGATCGTGGCGGAGCGCGTGTTGGATTCCCAGAAATAGAGCGCCTGGCTGGCGAAAACCGGCAGCACCTGCGGGAGCACGCCGAACCGCTGCACGGCAAGCGGCGTGGCGCCGACGGATTTCACGCCTTCGCGCTGCTTGTCGTCGATGTTCTCCAGTGCCTCGGAGTAGAGCTTGCCGAGCGTGCCGGTGTCGGTGAAGAAGATCGCCGACATGCCGGCAAGCGGCCCCGGGCCGAAGGCGCGGGTGAAGAACAGTGCCCAGATGAACATGTCGACTGACCGCAGGAAGTCGAAGAAGCGCTTGACGATCTGGTTGGTCAGGAAATTCGGGGTGATGTTGCGGGCGGCCAGGAAGCAGAGCGGGAATGCCACCAGCGAGGCAAACAGCGTGCCGACGAAGGCCATCACCACCGTCTGCAGCAGCTTGGTCCAGACGTCGAGATGCTGCCATTCGGCATTGTAGAGAATGTTGTTCCAGGCGAGCGACAGGTTCGACCGCGTGGGATCGATGCGTTCTCCGCTGGTGATCAGCTTGAGGACTTCGCCGTAGCTCTTGCCGAAGAACGGCGAGTTGGTGTCGAACAGGAAATTGGCCCAGCCGAAGAAGCGGTTGCGCACCGAGACTTCGTCACCTTCGACTTCCGCCCAACCCGTCGCACCGAAGGCAAGCGTGATCTTTTCCCCCGGGCGTTTTTGCGTCGCCCAGGTCGGAAGCACGCCTTGCGGCGTGACCGTGTTCTGGCCATCGACGGCCATAGTCAGCGTTTCGCCGCCATGGGTGGCCCTTACCAGGCCGTCGGCGATTTCGATCTTCGTCGAGCGGTTCAGGGTCACGAGCGCCCGTGTAATGACCTCATCGGTGCGGGTTTCGGTCCGGCTTTGCTCGCTGGCGGCATTGGCGCCACCCAGTGCTGAACCGGGCGTCATGAAGCTGAACGACGAGCTTGTCTTTGGCTTTGAAGCCTGTGTCGTGGACGCGGGGATCTCGACCGTCCGGGTCACAGTTTCCTTGTCGAGTACCACCCATGATGGGTTGGGATTATGCCCGAGCGGCGAGTTGCGCTGGTAATCGAGCGTCATCGTCTTGTCGCGGGCGATCCTGATCTCGGGGCGAACCTCGTAGGAGACCCAATCGGCAAGGTAGGTTCCGGCAATGCCCCAATTGGCGTTGCCGAGCACATGCCCGATCGAAAAGAACCACCAGCTGAAGATGAGGTAGACGACGAGGCCGACACTGATGAGGATGGTTCGCAGGCGCTTGTTGGAGGAGCCCTGCAGCAAATGCGGGTGACGCAATGCGATCGCATCCATTTCAAGCGGGCTTAGTCTGTTCGCGGAGGTCATGATGCGCACCTACTGGGCAAGCTGGAAGGCCTGGTCGCCGACGAGGCGACGGCGCAGCCATGCGGAAAACTGGTCGACGGCGAAGATCGTCGCAAACAATAGCAGGACGATCGCCAGTGTCTTGGCCTGGTGACCCTGGCCGATCGAAAGGCGCAGCAACTCGCCGATGCCGCCGCCGCCGACGGCGCCGATGATGGTCGAGGCGCGCACGTTGATCTCTAGGCGCAGCAGGAAATAGCTGGCGAAGTTGGGCAGAACCTGCGGCACCATGCCGAACCAGACCCGCTCGATCCAGTTGCCGCCGGCAGCCCGCAGGCCTTCGTCCGGCTTCATGTCGGCATTCTCGACCACTTCGAAGAACAGCTTGCCGAGCGCGCCGATGGTGTGGATCGAAACGGCGGCGATCGCCGGGATCGGCCCGAGCGAGAGGATCGCCAGGAAGAAACCGGCGATGACCACTTCGGGAAAGGCACGCAGGATTTCCATCAGCCGCCGCACGAAACCGCGTATCCACGGGTTGGGCATCAGGTTGCGGGCGGCGAGGAAACAGAAGATGAAGCCGAAGAACGTGCCGATGACGGTGGAGAAGATCGCGATGTTCACGGTCTCCAGCATCTTGTGCACATATTCGGGAATGTAGAAGCTCTCCGTCAGGTAGAGCCGACCTTCGGGATAATTGTACTTGAAACTGCCGTCGTCATAGGGCGAAGGCCGGTCGAACATGGCACGGAAGATTTCGAGACCGTCGCGCGGCGCGAGATCTCCGACGAAATCGAAGAAGTGCGGCAAACGGTCGAAGAATTTTCCGGCGTTGGAATCGTTGGCAAACCAGAGCGAGCCGGAAAGGGCAAGCACCAGCACGGCGAAGCCGAGCCAGGAGTAGAGCCGGCGGCGGGAGTTCAGCTCCTGCCAGTGACGCTCGACCAGCGCGCCGTTGTCACTCAGATGCTTCGGGAGCATGGAAGTTGCCATGAATGTTCCGGCAATGCCGGCCTCTGTCGACAGGCGCTACCTGCGCCCTAGCAAAAAGGCGAACGCTGGCCGCTTTGGCGGCCAGCGTCCTTGAATGATCGGGAAGATCAGCCGCCGATCGTTGCCTTGCGGGCGTCGATGATCGGCTTGTAGAAGTCGGCGTTGACTTCGGTGAAGCCGGTGAAATCGCCACCCTGGATGGCGGAGAAGCAGGCGGCATCGGTCTTCGGCAGGTCGAGCATGAACTGCTTGAACTTTGCCTTCATGTCGTCGTTCATCGTCGAGCGCACGACGATCGGACCGTTCGGGATCAGCGGCGACTTCCAGAGTTCGACCAGGTCGTTCATGTCGAGGATGCCCTTGTCGACCATCTTCTTCAGATTGCCCGAGGTGTAGCCGTCCTTGAATTCGCCGACGCCGGAACCGAAGGTCGTGCCGGCATCGAAGGTGCCCTTGACGACTTCGAGAACGAGGTTCTCGTGACCGCCGCCGAAGCCGGTTTCAGCGAAGAATTCCTTGACCGGCGCGCCGATCGATTCCGGCAGGGTCACGAGCGGGACGAGGTAGCCCGAGGTCGAGTCCGGGTCGGCGAAACCGAGCTTCTTACCCTTGAGGTCTTCGAGCTTGGTGATGCCCGAATCCTTGCGGGCAACCATGATCGAGTGGTAGCCGGTCGAACCGTCGGTCTGGACGGTCGTCAGGATCGGCTCGACGGCGTCGGCCTTGGCGAGGTAGATCTTGGCAAAGCCTGAAGCGCCAAGTTCGGCGTAGTCGAGCGTGCCGCCGAGCAGGCCCTGGATGACGCCGTCATAGTCGGCGGCCGGGAACAGCGAGACCTTTTCGACGCCGATTGCAGCCGGCAGCTTGTCGACGATGCACTGGAAGTTGCGCAGGCGGTCGGCTTCGTTTTCGCCGCCGATGATGCCGACGCGGAATTCCTTGAGGTCTTCGGCCTGGGCGTGGCCGAGGAGGGCGAGCAGGGCAACAGTGCCCAGAAGAGCTTTCTTCAGCATAAGGTTCTCCCGTTTCTCCGGCTGTGCCGGATGATATTCGGTTTCAAAGAGGTGCCCTTGACGTGGGCCTTCGATCCTGGCGGGCGTCAGATGCCGGCCAGTGCCAGCGGCTGGAGGCCGGCAGATGCCGTTTGTTCCTGCGGGATTGCCGCCGGAATATTGATGCTTGTCGAGGTCATCGATTCCTCGATGCCCGTGTCGGCGCCATAGATCTCGGCGACGGCGGCCGCCGTCAGATCCTTTGGCTGGCCGTCGAAGACGACGCGGCCATGGGCCATGCCGATGATGCGTTCGCAGTAGTTGCGCGCGGTATCGAGCGTGTGGAGATTGGTGATCACGGTGATGCCGTCGCGCTCGTTGATGTCGCGCAGCGCATCCATGACGATCTTGGCGTTGAGCGGGTCGAGCGAGGCGATCGGCTCGTCAGCGAGCAGAACCTTCGGCTGCTGCATCAGTGCGCGGGCAATCGCCACGCGCTGCTGCTGGCCGCCGGAAAGCGTGCCGGCCGCCTGCAGCGCGGTCTGCTCGATGCCGAGGCGCTCCAGCGCGCCGATCGCCATGATGCGCTCCTCGCGGGTAAACATGTTGAGGATGCTCAGCACCGTCGAACGGTGGTTGAGGCGACCGAGCAGCACATTGGTCAGCACGTCAAGGCGCGGGACCAGATTGAACTGCTGGAAGATCATCGCGCAGTCGCGCTGCCAGTTGCGTAGGGCGGCGCCCCGCAGCGACGAGACTTCCGTGCCTGCAAACTCGATCGAGCCTGAGGACAGGTCGACAAGGCGATTGATCATGCGCAAGAGCGTCGACTTGCCAGCACCAGAGCGGCCGATTACGCCGACCATCTGGCCCTGGGGAATGTCGAATGTAACCGAACTCACGGCTGTCTTCTTGCCGAACTGGCGGGTTACGTTCTTCAACTGAAACATTTCTAGCAGGTCCTCTTTCGGGGAGACCGGTCATCGGTATGACACCTGCCATAGCGGCGCTTCATGAAAGCGAAATGTCAGTTTCTTGTCGTTTATGTTACAGTTCACACCCTCAAGGATGTCGTTAACAAAATGTGACACATTCAGCGGGACGGGAAGACCCGTGACTACCGCTGGAAGCGCTCGGGGCTAAAGATGGTGGCACCAAGGCCGTGGGCGACGAAGCCCTCGGGCGCGGGCGCGCCGATCAGCAGGTTGGCGGCAAGTGCACCCAACGCGGGCGATGTCAGAATGCCGAAGCCGCCCTGGCCGGCGAGCCAGAAGAAGTCCGGGCGATCCTTCGCATAGCCGATCACGGGCAGCCTGTCGGGTGAGAAACTGCGCAGGCCCGCCCAGCTCTTGAAGATGCGGCGGACCGGGACGGTCGTTGCCTCCTCCACATAATGGGCGGCCCAGGCGACGTCGATTTCTTCCGGCTGGACGTCGCTCGGCTCGCACGGTGTCGCATCGGCGGGGGAAGCCAGCAGCCGTCCGCCTTCGGGCTTCATATAGAAGTCCTCGTCGATCTCGTTGATCTCGGGCAGGGTCAGAGCATCGATCTCTGCTGGAAGATCCACGGTGATCGCGGTGCGGCGATGCGGCACGATACCAACAGGCTCTACGCCGAAGAGGGCGGCGACTGGATCGGCCCAGCCGCCGGCAGCGTTGACGATGACCTTTGCGCGGATTTCGCCTGCGCTCGTCGAAAGTACCCAATCGCCCGCCTCGCGGCGCGGAGCAATGGCATCACTGCGCTCGATCACCTCCGCGCCATGGCGGCGTGCACCGCGCAGATAACCCTGCATGAGGTTTTCGACCTCGATATCCCAGAAATTGGGATCGTAGAATGCGCTGGCGACGTAATCGCGCCGCAGGACCGGGACAAGGGCGATCGCTTCGTCGACGGTCAGTCTCTTGAGGTCAGGATTGGCCGCGCTCTCTTCGGCAAACACCGTCTCCAGCCGTGACGCCTTCTCTGCGTTGGCGATCATCACGCCACCGCGCTGCTTCAGCAACGGTACTTCGGAAAAACCTTCCGGCGGCTGGTCGAAGAAGGTTTTGGAGATCGCCGCGAGCTTGCACACGTCCGGCGCGTTGTAACGCAGCACGAATTCCGCGGCGGAGCGGCCGGTGCTGTGATAGCCGAGCCCGTCTTCCCGTTCGATGACGGCGACGGAGCGGTGCGGCGCCAGGAAATAGGCAAGCGACAGACCGGCAATGCCACCGCCAATGATAGCCACATCAAACTCACGCATGTCCCGACCTCGCTCCTGATTTGGCCGGACCATAGGCAGAGCATGTTCCGCGTTCAAATTTATAACGGGAAATGTCGCTATCAATTCTGATGATGGTCGAGGCAGTGGTCGAGCGGGGCGGTGTCGGCGACATGCGCGAGGAAGGCGGCTTCGGCAGGGTTGAGGATGGAGTTGGGGTTGGAGATGCGAAACACGTCCGTTGTCGGCAGGTTGTGGTAGGGCGGCAGCTGCCAGAGCCGGCCTTCGGCGACCGCTGGTGCCGCCAGATGATCCGGCAGCATGCCGATGCCGATATTGGAGGCGATCAGCCGCATCACCTCCTCGACATTGCAGGATACGGCCCGAACCTGCTGGCCAAACGAGCCGATGGCGCGCACCGCCGTGACGGAGTTCATATGCTGGCCGCCGAGCACGTCGGCGATGAAGGCGATGTAGGCATTGCCGCGCAGGTCGTTGAAATCGACGCCCTCGACGCCGAACAGCGGATGATCGCGGCCGCAGTAGAGCGCATAGCGTTCGCGGACATGAAAGGCCTTGTTCAACCAGTCGGGAATGTTGCCATCGCAAAGCCCCATCGTCGCGATGTTGCGTTCGACGGCGCTCAGCACGTCGACCGTCGTGGCGACGGTCACCGATATCGTCACCTTGGGATGGTTGGCAAAGAAGCTTTCAAGCTTGCGATCCCAGGCCGGGTTGTGGGCATGGCTGACGACATGGATGTTGAGATGGCCGGTGATCTCTTCACCTGCGGTTTCCAGAACGTTGGGAAGCCGGATGACGGCCGCGAAGATGTCGCGGCACTGGGCATGCAGTCTGGCGCCGGCATCGGTCAGGTCGAAGCGGCCAGGGCGACGGTCGATGAGCTTTTGCCCGACGGTCTGTTCGAGCCGCTTGAGCGCCATGCTGACGGCTGGCTGCTGCAACAGCAGCCTGTTGGCCGCCGCGGTTATGCTGCCTTCCTCCACCACCACGACAAAGGTGCGCAGAAGGTTCCAGTCGAGATTGTGGGCGAAGCGTTCCAGACGGTCATTGGCCATGGGGGTGGATTACGATGGACCTCTATCAAGTCGATGGCATTTCGGCGCGCATGCGGATGGTCTGCTCAGCAGTTCATCCTTTAGCCTTGTCGCCATATTGTCGCGGATTTGCAACTCGCCCGCCGAACGAAGTCAACGCCGCGCAAGAGAGCCTGCGGGGCGAATAGCCATCCCTACGCCCGAAATATTCAGCCGGTCGTTGCTTCGCCAAAGCCCTTTCGCGGAATGTCACTCTTCGCCGTTACGATTTGGCCTGGCCGAGGCGTGGCAAACTCGAAGGCAAGGCCGGACATGTCCAGTCGGCGCAGCACGGCGTAGAGCATGATCAGCATGCCAAGAAACTCGAGCGTTTCCTCGATCGTAGAGGCCACGAGATAGGCGGAGTTGAAATAGGTCGGGTCGGCCAGCAGGCCGCCCAGTGCTTCGAAGCCGAGAGCGCCGGTGACATAGATGGTGCCGGCAATGAAGAAGAGGTTGCGTATTTCTGCGGGTTGTCTCAACACCCAGCGCAGATAGGCCAGGGCGATGATGGCGGCGAGCACAAGCCCTGGCACGATCCAGGCGAATCCGGCGCCCGTCATGCCCGGCAATGCTAATTTGTCGGTGGCGAGCAACCCATGAAGCTCTGCCGCTTCATCCAGAGACATGTAGGCGAACACGACGCCGAGCCCCCACCATGGCCACGCCGAACCACCTTGTTGCCGTTCGGCCAATCCGACCAACATGCAAGCGGCGGCGACCAGGACGATCAGCACGGAGCTTGCCCAGCTTGGAATGTTCAGTTCTCGATTGAGATCGAAGAGGTGGCCGAAACTCGTCACGGTTGCGGTGAGGGGCCCACAGCTCTTCAGCGTCCAGCAAACCATGACGAAGCAATGAATGGCGATCAGACCGGCAACCATCACCGCGATGAACCAGATGAGCGGTGTCAAACGGACATTGCAGATTCGACGATCCATGACGGACGACTCCCATAAAATGTCCCGTTAAGGATATGACAACCATAAGGCTCGGTCCATCAGGCATCACTAAACAAGGTTAAGATCGCCCCGACCGGCAGGGCCATTCCGCAGACGCATGAGGCGGTGCCTCAATTTCGTTTGAAAGCCTTGGTTCTGCTTGCCATAACCGCAAGTGGAAAAATCCGATGGGAGAGAGACATGGCCGGCAAGACGCAATTTCAATGGGATGACGCGTTCCTCCTGGAAGATCAGTTGACCGAGGACGAGCGCATGATCCGCGACACCGCGCGGGCTTATGCGCAGGATCGGCTGCAGCCGCGGGTCATTGCTGCCTACCGCGAAGAATCGACCGATCCGGAAATCTTCCGGGAAATGGGCGAGCTCGGCCTGCTCGGCGCGACGGTATCGGAGACCTATGGTGGCGTCGGCGCTTCCTATGTCGCCTACGGTCTCGTTGCCCGCGAAGTCGAGCGCGTCGATTCGGGCTACCGCTCGATGATGAGTGTGCAGTCTTCGTTGGTCATCTACCCGATCTATGCCTACGGCTCGGAAGAGCAGAAGCAGAAATATCTGCCGAAGCTGATCAGCGGCGAATGGATCGGCTGCTTCGGTTTGACCGAGCCGGATGCCGGCTCCGACCCGGCGGGTATGAAGACCCGGGCGATCAAGACGGAGAGTGGCTACCGTCTCGTCGGTTCGAAGATGTGGATCTCCAATGCGCCGCTCGCCGACGTCTTCGTCGTCTGGGCAAAGTCTGAAGCCCATGGCAACGCCATTCGCGGCTTCGTGCTCGACAAGGGCATGAAGGGACTGTCTGCGCCGAAGATTGCCGGCAAGCTGTCGCTGCGCGCCTCGATCACCGGCGAAATCGTCATGGACAATGTCGAAGTCGGCGACGATGCATTGCTGCCGAATGTCGAGGGCCTGAAGGGTCCGTTCGGCTGCCTCAACCGTGCCCGCTATGGCATTTCGTGGGGCGCGCTCGGTGCGGCCGAATTCTGCTGGCATGCGGCACGTCAATACGGCCTCGACCGCAAGCAGTTCAACCGGCCGCTCGCCCAGACACAGCTGTTCCAGAAGAAGCTCGCCGACATGCAGACCGAGATCTCGCTCGGGCTTCAAGGATCGTTGCGCGTCGGCAGACTGATGGACGAAGGCCGCATGGCGCCTGAAATGATCTCGCTCGTCAAGCGCAACAATTGCGGCAAAGCGCTCGATATCGCCCGCATGGCCCGCGACATGCACGGTGGCAACGGCATCTCCGAGGAATACCAGGTGATGCGCCATATGGTGAACCTCGAGACGGTCAACACCTACGAAGGCACGCATGACGTTCATGCGCTGATCCTCGGCCGCGCCCAGACCGGCCTCCAGGCCTTCTTCTGAGCGGCCGGTCATGGAAGCGCCGCTGAAGGGTATTCGCGTTCTTGAACTTGCCCGCATTCTGGCCGGTCCCTGGATCGGCCAGACGCTCGCCGATCTCGGCGCCGACGTCATCAAGGTGGAAAGCCCGGCGGGTGACGACACCCGCACCTGGGGGCCACCCTTCGTCGCCGGCAAGGACGGAGACAAGCTCGATGCGGCCTATTTTCACGCCTGCAATCGCGGCAAGCGCTCGGTTGTGCTCGATTTCACGACCGAGGAAGGGCAGGAAGCCGTGCGGCGGCTGGTGGCACAATCCGACGTGCTGCTCGAGAATTTCAAGGTCGGCGGCCTGGAGAAGTACGGCCTCGACTATGAAAGCCTGAGAAAGGTCAATCCGCGGCTGATCTACTGCTCGGTGACGGGCTTCGGCCAGGACGGCCCCTATGCCCATCGCGCCGGCTACGACTATATCGTCCAGGGCATGAGCGGGATCATGGACCTGACCGGCGAGCCGGATCGCGAGCCGCAGAAGATCGGCGTTGCCTTTGCCGATATCTTCACCGGGCTCTACGGCGTCATCGCCGTCCAGGCGGCATTGGCGCAGCGCGAGCGAACCGGCAAGGGGCAGCAGGTCGATATGGCGCTGCTCGACTGCATGACCGGTGTGCTCGCCAATCAGGCGCTCAACTTTCTGGTTTCGGGCAAGGCGCCGCGCCGGCTGGGCAACGCCCATCCGAACATTGCACCCTATCAGGTGTTTCCGACGGCCGACGGCCATCTGATCGTTGCCGTCGGCAACGATCGGCAGTTCGTCAAGTTCTGCAATCTGCTTGAGCGCGGCGATCTGGCGACGGACGAGCGCTATCTGACCAACGCGCTCCGCGTGCACAACCGCGACACTCTGACACCGGCGCTTAGCGCTGAAACGGCAAGGTTCGAGCGGGATACGCTTTTGGCTTTGCTCGAAGAAGCAGGTGTTCCCGGCGGTCCGATCAACTCGGTTGCCGACGTCTTTGCCGATCCGCAGGTCGTACATCGGCAGATGCAGATCGACACACCGCATTCCGGTGCGGCCGACGGAACGTCGCCGGGTGTGCGCACACCGATCCGTTTTTCCGACGCAGCGCTCGTCCTCGACCGCGGCGTTCCGCGTCTGGGTGAGCACACCGCCGAGGTGCTCGCAGAGATCGGCATGGTCGCCGTTCCAGAAAAAGCGAAAGGGTGAGGGGGATTTCTCCCTCTCACCCCGTCAGTTCCACGATTTCAGGCGTTTAGACCGGTGCGTTAAACCTTGAGCGCCCGGTTGAAGACGCGCGACAGGCGTTCGGCGAAAGCGCGCGGATCCTGCGGCTTGTCGCCATCGAGAACCCGGGCCTGATCGAGCAAGAGCTGGACCGCGTCGGTTCTGAAGGCACTGTCGTCGGCCGGGCAGGCTGCGATCGCTGCAATCAGCTGATGGCCGGGATTGATCTCGAGGATCGGCTTTGCCGCACCGTCGAGGCGGCCCGCGCCCTGCAGCATCTTTTCCAGTTGGCGGTCGGGGCCATGCTCCGGCGCCACCAGGCAGACGGCGCTTTCCGTCAGCCGATCCGATGTGCGAACCTCCGACACGGCTTCGCCAAGCGTTTCCTTTGCAAAGGCGACGAAGTCTGTCACCGCTTGGCTTGCTTCCGGCGCGTTGTCGGCGCTGCCCTCCGGTTTTGCGACACTGCCGAGATCAGCCGACCCTTGCGTGATCGACTTCATCGGCTTGCCGTCGAAATCCGGCGCCGACGTCACCCAGAAGCTGTCGACCGGGTCGGTCAACAACAGCACTTCGATGCCGCGGGCGCGGAAACCCTCAAGCTGCGGCGATGCCTTGAGTTGGGCCAGGTTGTCACCGGTGAGGTAATAGATCGCCGACTGGCCGTCTTTCATGTCCTTGACGTAGTCGGCGAGGCTGCGGTGGCCGTCGTCGGACGTGGTCGTGCGGAAGCGGGAAAGCGCAATCAACTGCACACGGCGTTCGAAGTCCTCGTAGATACCTTCCTTCAGCACGCTGCCAAAATTTTCCCAGATCGTGTCGAAGGCTTCGCGGTCGCTCTCCGCCAGCTTTTCGATTGCGGTCAGAACGCGGTTGGTCAGGCCCTTGCGGATACTCGACAGCAACGGACTTTCCTGGATCATTTCGCGCGAAACGTTGAGCGGAAGATCCGAGGTGTCGACCAGGCCACGCACGAAGCGCAGGTAGCGCGGCAGCAATTCCGCCTCGTCGGTGATGAAGACGCGCTTGACGTAAAGCTTCATCCGGCCCTTGCGGTCCTGATCGAAGAGGTCGAAGGGCTTGGAGCCGGGCACAAAGGCAAGTGCGGTATATTCGTGCCGGCCCTCGGCGCGGAAATGAACTGTCAATGCCGGATCGTCATACTGGCCGGAGACGCCGCGGTAGAAGTCGGCGTAGTCTTCCTTGGAAATCTCGCTCTTCTGCTTGGTCCAGAGCGCCGTGCCATCGCCGACGGAGACCGGCTCAGCGCCGGGTTTCTCGACGATTGAGATCGGCACCGGAACGTGGCCTGACTGATCCTTGACGATGCGCTCGACCGTCCAGCGCGAGGTGTAGGTCTTGGCATCTTCCATCAGGTGCAGGGTGATGCGCGTGCCGCGGGCCGGCGCGTCGGCAAGATCGGCGGCTGCCACCGTGTAGCTGCCCTTGCCGTCTGACGACCAGACCCAGGCGTGGTCCGAGCCGGCGCGACGCGAGACGACATCGACGTTATCGGCGACCATGAAGGCGGAATAGAAGCCGACGCCGAACTGGCCGATGAGCTGCGCACCTTCCTTGCCCTGAGCGGCCTCGATGCGCTCCATGAAGGCGCGCGTGCCCGAGCGGGCAATGGTGCCGAGCGCTTCCACGAGTTCGTCGCGGCTCATGCCGATGCCGTTGTCTTCAACGACGAGGCGGTTGTTTTCCTCGTCGAGCGTCAATCGGATGCCGGGCGTAGTGTCGCCGGCCAAAAGCTCGGGCGAGACGATCGCCTCGTAACGCAACTTTTCGCAGGCGTCCGCGGCGTTGGAAATCAGTTCGCGGAGGAAGACGTTCTTGTCGGAATAGACCGAGTGCACCATGAGATGGAGCAGCCTGGCTACATCGGCTTCGAAGACATGTTTCTCTACGGACATTTCAATTTCGCTCATCGCGGTGGGACCTCCTTTGGGTTTCGCCCCAATTGGCAAGCTGCGTCTCAAATTTCAAGGGTTGTCTTGTGGAGTGCATGTTTCTGTACGATGCTGCAGTGCGAAGAAGACGAAACTACAGGTGAGAAGTGGGCGCCGTCGACCGGGTGCGAACCTAGCATATCGCAACGGTGAGAATTCGCGGCAACACTCGGCAGATTTATTCCTTTGGCCCAGATGAGACGTTTCGGGTCGCGTTACGCATGTCGTTCTTGACGTAAATCAACACTTGACCAGTTGCACTGCCCTATAGCGTTCGGGAACAGGCCCGACCCTCAATCAAACCGAGGAGTGGACATCATGCCGAAGCCGACCACCATCCCGACATTTGCTGACGCCTACGCTTATTCGTTGGACGCGTGGCAGCGTTCGGTTCTGTTTCTCGATGTCATGCGTGAGCGCGGCGCCCAATACGAGGAACACCGCACGCAAACCGCTCCAAACGTGCTGGAATTCCAGGTCGAACTCATCCGTGACGGGCGCACGCTCGCGCGGCCGGTGAACTATGCACTGGTCAAGATCGTTCCGCCCGAAGATGTGGCGGTTGAACCGTCGAAGCGACCCTTTGTCGTCGTCGATCCTCGTGCCGGCCACGGTCCCGGAATTGGCGGCTTCAAGGCCGATAGCGAAATCGGCGTGGTGCTGAAGGCGGGCCATCCCTGCTATTTCATCGGCTTTCTTTCAGATCCCGTGCCCGGTCAGACCATTGAAGATATTGCTTTTGCCGAGGCGACATTTCTCGAAACCGTTATTGCGCGCCATCCGTCAGCAGACGGCAAGCCGTGCGTGATCGGCAATTGCCAGGCCGGGTGGGCCGTGATGATCGTCGCCGCGCTCAGGCCAGAGCTCTTCGGCCCGATCATTATCGCCGGCGCGCCGCTCTCCTATTGGGCCGGCGTGACGGGGCAGAACCCGATGCGTTATTCCGGCGGACTTCTCGGCGGCAGCTGGTTGACGGCTCTGACCGGCGATCTCGGCGCCGGCATCTTCGATGGCGCCTGGCTGGTGCAAAACTTCGAAAACCAGAACCCAGCCAACACGCTCTGGACCAAGCAGTACAACCTCTATTCGAAGATCGATACCGAAGCGGCGCGCTATCTCGGCTTCGAGCGCTGGTGGGGCGGCCATGTGACGCTGAACGCCGAGGAGATGCAGTTCATCGTCGATGAACTCTTTGTCGGCAACAAGCTTGCAGCCGGCGAGATTCTGGCGTCCGACGGGACCGCGATCGACCTGCGCAACGTAAGTTCGCCAATCGTGGTCTTCTGCTCGAAGGGTGACAACATTACGCCGCCGCCGCAGGCACTCGACTGGATCCTTGATCTCTATGACAGCGTCGACGAGATCCGCGCCTATGGCCAGACCATCGTCTACACCGTACACGAGACGATCGGGCATCTCGGCATCTTCGTGTCGGCCGGTGTTGCGCGCAAGGAGCATGACGAATTCGCTTCCAACATCGACCTTATCGATGTGTTGCCTCCTGGGTTGTACGAGGCCGTGCTGACGCCGGCAAGCGAAGTGGACGAAGGCAGGGAGTTCGCTTCGGGCGAATGGCTGATGCGCTGTGAACCACGCACGCTGGACGATATCCGGGCGCTTGGCGGCAACGACGCCGAGGATGAACGCCTTTTCGCCACCGCGGCGAAACTCTCGGAAGTCAATCTCGCGCTCTACCGCACCTATCTGCAGCCAGCAGTCAAGGCGGCGGTGACGCCGCCCATGGCCGCGGCGATGCGGAACCTGCATCCGCTGCGCCTGCAATATGCGCTGTTCGGGCCAGACAATCCCTTTATGGGTTGGACCAGGGCTCTTGCAGACCAGGTCCGTGAAACCCGCGAACCGGTGGCCCCGGAGAACCCTTTCGTCACGTGGCAGGAGAGCTTGTCGCAACAGATCGTCGACGGGCTCGAGGGGTGGCGGCGGATGGCTGAGTATTTTTCAGAACAGAGCTTTCACGCCATCTATGGCTCCCCGACCCTACAGGCTGCGCTTGGCATCGACGCAAGCTCCGGGAAGCCGCGCAAGGCAGCAAAAAGCCTTCTGCATCAGAAACTTGTTGAGACGCGGATCGCCGAACTTCGATCCCGAATGGTGCAGGGCGGTATTTGTGAAGGTCTCGCCAGATGCCTGATTTTCGTCGGTATGGCGCGCGGCGGCGCCGACGAGCGCGGCTTCGAGGCCGTGCGTCGGTTGCGTCAGGCTCATTCGCAGACGAGGCAATTGGACCTTGCCGCGTTCAAGGCGGTAATGCGGGAGCAATATTTCATGCTGCTGATTGACCAAGATGCCGCCCTTGCGGCCCTTCCGAAGTTGTTGCCGGATGCGATGGAGGAGCGGCGATCGGCTTTTGCCGCCCTTCGAGAAGTCCTCGAAGCGTCCGGTGCGGTGAAGGGGGGGCAGCCGAGCGGCTGCAACGGGTGGCGACGCTCTTTCGCCTCGACACCCAACCACCGGTCTCAATGACTGCCGGCAAGACCGTTCGCAATCGCAAGGCATACTGATCGACGAGGGAGATTTCTACGTGTCCGAAGCAACCGCAATGACGCCTGAACTGTCCAAATACGACCGCCTGATCGCAGCCGCGCAGGACGAAACGCCGGCTGTCACGATCGTGGCGCATCCTTGCGACGAGACATCGCTGCGCGGTGCGCTGGAGGCCGCCGAATTGGGCCTGATTGCGCCTGTTCTCGTCGGCCCGCAGGCGAAGATCCGCACCGTCGCGGCCGAACACGGCCTCGACCTCGACGGGCGCGAGATAGTGGATGTGCCGCACAGTCATGCGGCCGCCGCCAAGGCCGTAGCAATGATCCGCGAGGGCCGGGGCGAACTCCTGATGAAAGGAAGCCTGCATACCGACGAGCTGATGAAGGAAGTTGCCGCCTCCGCAACCGGGCTCAGGACTGACCGAAGGATCAGCCACGTCTTCATCATGGATGTGCCTGGCCATGCCGAGACGCTGTTCATCACCGACGCTGCCATCAACATCTTCCCGGACCTCGAGGCAAAGCGCGACATCGTGCAGAATGCCATCGATCTCTGGGTGACGATCGGTCTCGGCGAGCCGCGTGTCGCCATCCTTTCGGCGGTGGAGACTGTAACGACGAAAATACCCTCGACGATCGAGGCTGCCGCGCTCTGCAAGATGGCCGACCGTGGCCAGATCACCGGCGGCCTGCTCGACGGGCCGCTCGCCTTCGACAATGCGATCGATCCGGAAGCAGCGCGCATCAAGGGCATAGTCTCGCCGGTCGCCGGCAGAGCCCAGATCCTGGTGGTGCCGGATCTCGAGGCCGGCAACATGCTCGCCAAGAACCTTACCTTCCTGTCCCATGCCGACGCAGCGGGCATCGTGCTTGGCGCGCGGGTGCCGATCGTGTTGACCTCACGGGCGGATTCCGTACGTACGCGCCTTGCATCCTGCGCCGTGGCTTCGCTCTATGCGGCACGGCGGCGGGCGGCACAAGTTGCGGCGGTGTAGCGATGGATGCACTCCTCGTCGTCAACGCCGGCTCGTCGAGCATCAAGTTCCAATTGTTCGGGATCACCGATGGGGGGCTCGAACGACAGATAAAGGGCCAGATCGGTGGTATCGGTACGTTCCCTCGGCTCCAAGCGAAGGGCGCCGACGGCGCCGTGCTCGTTGACCGGAACTATCCGGCTGACAAGGTCGGCGACCTGCCGACAGCCATTGCTGCAGCACGGGATTGGCTGCTGACGCTCGAAGGTGTCACGCTTCGCGCTATCGGACACCGTGTGGTGCACGGCGGCCCCGATTTTTCGGCGCCTGTGCTGATCGACGCGGGCGTGCTCGAGAGGTTGGCGAGCTACCAGGATCTTGCGCCGCTGCACCAACCCAACAACCTTGCGCCTATCCGCCAGGCGATGGCGATCAATCCAGATGTACCACAGGTCGCTTGCTTCGACACCGCCTTCCATCATGGTCACCCGCAAGAGGTTAACTGCTACGCCATGCCGCGCCGTTTCTATGACGAGGGCGTGCGGCGCTATGGCTTCCACGGTCTTTCCTATGAATACATCGCCGAGCACCTTCGCGCGGTGGCGCCACAGGTGGCACGCGGCAGAGTGATCGTTGCCCACCTCGGCAGCGGTGCCTCGATGTGCGCGCTGCGCGACGGCCACAGCGTCGAGACCACCATGGGCTTCACAGCGCTTGACGGTCTGCCGATGGGAACAAGGCCGGGTCAGCTCGATCCGGGCGTTGTGCTCTATCTCATTCTGCAGCGCGGCATGAGCGCCCAGGCCGTCTCGGATATGCTCTACCACGAGGCTGGGCTCAAGGGGCTCTCGGGCGTGTCGAACGACATGCGCGATCTCCTGGCAAGCGACGATCCGCACGCCAAGCTCGCCATCGATCACTTCGTCTATCGCTGCGGGCTCAACGCCGGGATGCTTGCGGCCGCGCTCGGTGGCATCGACGCCTTCGTCTTCACTGCGGGCGTCGGCGAGAACTCCGCCCCGGTCCGTGCTCGGATCGCAGAAGGTCTCGCGTGGCTCGGAGCTGAACTCGACCCCATCGCCAACGACATCGGTGCCACCCTGATCTCCACGGCTTCAAGCCGCGTCGCGCTCTACGTTCTTCCGACCGACGAGGAATTGATGATCGCGCGCCACACGCTTGCACTTCTCAAAACCCCTGCAGCCTGACCCAACGGAGGCAATCCATGTCCATTCCCGCAGCGAGGGCCAAGCTTCTCGAAGGCCGCAAAGGCCTCATCGTCGGCATCGCCAACGACCGCTCGATCGCGTGGGGCTGCGCTCGCGCCTTTCGCGCCTTCGGGGCCGAAGTCGCCGTCACCTATCTCAATGACAAGGCCAAGCCCCATGTGGAGCCCTTGGCGCGCGAGCTCGAAGCGCCGATCTTCCTGCCGCTCGACGTGGCTATTCCCGGGCAGATGGAAGCGGTATTTGAGGAGATCGAGAAGACTTGGGGAGAACTCGACTTCGTCGTGCACTCCATCGCCTTTTCGCCGAAGGATACGCTCGGCGGGCGCGTCGTCGACGTGCCGCGTGACGGTTTCCTGAAGACCATGGACATTTCTTGCTGGTCCTTCATTCGCATGGCGCATCTGGCAGAACCACTGATGAAGAATGGCGGTACACTCTTCACAATGACCTATCACGGCTCGCAGGTCGTGGTGGAGAACTACAACATCATGGGCGTCGCCAAGGCGGCACTCGAAAGTGCGGTCCGCTATCTCGCGGCAGAGCTCGGCCCCAAGGGCATTCGCGTCCACGCCATCTCGCCCGGTGCGCTTGCGACGCGGGCTGCGTCAGGCATACCAGAATTCGATGCGCTGCTCGAGAAGACGAAGATCAAGTCGCCGGCCCGCGAGCTTGTGGATATCGATGACGTCGGCGCGGCTACGGCGTTCCTCGCTCACGATGCCGCGCGGCTGATAACCGGGCAGGTTCTCTATGTCGACGGCGGCTACCACATCGTTGACTGATCGCCAGGATCACGCTTGAAACGTCAGATGTTGCCCATGCAGAGATACTTCATCTCCAGATAGTCCTCGATCCCGTGGCGGGAGCCTTCGCGGCCGATACCCGACTGCTTGATGCCGCCGAAGGGGGCGGCCTCCGAGGACATGCGGCCGGTGTTGATGCCGACCATGCCGTATTCGAGCGCCTCGGCGACATGCCATACACGCCTAAGGTTCTCGGCGTAGAAATAGGCGGCGAGGCCATAGATCGTATCGTTCGCCTCGGCGATCACTTGTTCGGCGGTCTCGAAGCGGATGATCGGGGCGATCGGGCCAAATGTCTCTTCCTGAGCGACGCGCATGTCGGTCGAGATGCCGGTGAGGACCGTCGGCTCGAAGAAGGTGCCCGACGTGCCGATACGACGACCGCCGGCGCGCACTTGCGCGCCTTTCGACACGGCATCCGCGACGTGGGCTTCGATCTTCTCGATCGCATGTCGGTCGATCATCGGGCCGATGGTGACGCCGGCCGAAAAGCCGTCGCCTACCGAAAGTTCGGCGACGCGCGCGACGAATTTCTCCGCAAACGCGTCGTGCACGGCCGACTGCACATAGATGCGGTTTGCCGAAACGCAGGTCTGGCCGGCATTGCGGAATTTCGCCTGGACCGCACCATCGACCGCTTCGTCGATATCGGCGTCGTCGAAAACGATGAAGGGGGCATTGCCGCCGAGTTCCAGGCTCACCTTCTTAATTTGGTCTGAACACTGGCGCATCAGCAGGCGGCCGACTTCCGTCGAGCCGGTAAAGCTGATCTTGCGTACCCTAGGGTTGCTGCAGAGTTCGCGCCCGATCGCAGCCCCTTCCGAAGCGTAGAGCAGATTGACGACGCCTGTCGGGAAGCCGGCCTTCTCAGCGAGCACGAACATGGCGCCGGCAACGAGCGGTGTCTGTTCGGCGGGCTTCAGCACGATGGCGCAGCCAGCGGCAAGCGCCGGCGCAATCTTGCGGGCGACCATGGAGGCAGGGAAGTTCCAAGGGGTAATCGTCCCGACGACGCCGACCGGCTGCTTGATGACCAGCATGCGTCGGTCATTGGCCGGTGCCGGGAAGGTCTCGCCATAGATACGCTTGGCCTCCTCGGCGTACCATTCGACATAGGCGGCAGCGTGCAGCACCTCGCCTTTCGATTCGCCGATCGGTTTGCCCATTTCGGCGGTGAGGATGGCGGCGAGATCGTCGGCATGGGCAATGATCAGGTCGTGCCAGCGTCGAAGCACGGCACTTCGATCCTTGGCCGGTTTTGCCGCCCAAAGGACTTGCGCGGCGGCGGCGGCATCGATCGCGGCGCTCGCCTGTGCAATGCCCATATCCGGCAACGACGCCAGCAACTCTCCGCTCGACGGGTTGAAGATGTCGAAGGTCGCGCCCGTCCAATTCCCGGCGCAATGCGCAACACCGTCCAAACCAGAAAACAGTTCGGCGTCGCGCAGGTGTTTGGTCAAGGCCGGCGTCAGGGTCATGATGGGCGTCCTCCAGCGATGCCCGTCGCATGCCGACCGGCCCGCTTCCTGTTTGTTCTTGCGGGCGTCGTTCCTCCCGACGCCCGGAGCCATTTCATCGGCCCGGACAACCGCGTTAGCGGTCGCCCGGCACCGCGTCAACCGCGCGCTTCGAGGATCGAGGCTTCGAGGATGTCGAGCGCCTCGGCAAAGACGTTGTCCTGGATCGTGATCGGTGCCAGGAACCGGATGACGTTGCCGTGCACGCCGCAGGTGAGCAGGATCAGGCCCTTGTCGAGTGCGATCAGCCGTACCTTGTTGGCAAAGTCGGCGCTCGGCAGATTGGTCTTCACGTCGTTGAATTCCACGGCGTTCATAAAGCCCGGGCCGCGGATGTCGACAATCTCGGGCGCCTGCTCGCGAATGGCTGCAAGGCGCTGCTTCAGTCGGCCGCCAAGCTGTTCGGCCCGTTCGCAAAGCTTCTCCTCGGCGATGACGTCGAGCACGGCATGCGCCGCGGCAATGCCGAGCGGATTGCCGCCATAGGTGCCGCCAAGACCGCCGGGGGCTGGCGCGTCCATGATCTCGGCGCGGCCGGTGACGGCAGCGAGCGGGAAGCCACCCGCAAGGCTCTTTGCCATCGTCATCAGATCGGCTGCGACCTCATGGTGGTCCATCGCAAACATCTTGCCTGTGCGGGCAAAGCCGGTCTGGACTTCGTCGGCGATCAGCAGGATGCCGTGCTGGTCGCAGATTTCGCGCAACGCCTTCATGAAGGCTGGCGGAACGGGATAGAAGCCGCCTTCGCCCTGTACCGGCTCGATGATGATCGCGGCGACGCGACCCGGATCGACATCGGCGGCAAACAGTTTCTTCAGTGCTGCCAGCGACTGCTCGACAGTGACGCCGTGCAGCTCGATCGGGAAGGGGGCGTGGAAGACGTCGCCCGGCATGGCGCCGAAGCCGACCTTGTACGGCACCACCTTGCCGGTGAGCGCCATGCCCATGAAGGTGCGGCCATGGAAGCCGCCGCCGAAGGCGATCACGGCCTGGCGACCGGTGGCCGCGCGGGCGATCTTAACCGCGTTTTCAACGGCTTCCGCGCCGGTGGTCACGAAGATTGTCTTCTTGGCGAAGTCGCCGGGTGCGAGCGCATTCAGACGCTCGGCGAGATGCACATAGGTCTCGTAAGGTACGACCTGATGGCATGTGTGGGTGAAGCGATCGAGCTGCGCCTTGACGGCGGCGATCACCTTCGGATGGCGGTGACCGGTGTTGACGACGGCGATGCCGGAGGCGAAGTCGATGTAGCGATTGCCTTCCTTGTCCCAGATTTCGGCGTTCTCCGCACGGTCGGCATAGATCTGCGTGGTCATGCCCACGCCGCGGGAAATGGCAGCGTTTTTGCGATCGGTGAGGCTAGTCATGGCGCGTGTCCCTGTTGCTGGCGTCGGCAATATATTGCATTTTTTCTGCAAGATTGTTCGGGAAGTGGTACATCTTTCAAAATGGAATGCAAATCAAATTTGGTGATCGAGAGACCACAGGCGCTGATAGGGCATTCTTGTAAAAGGTGATGTGCGGCAGGTAAGTTCGCCAATGCGCAAGCGGGGCGCAGATTCGCGCCGGCATGCGCTGACAAAACAGGGAAGCGGAAAATGGGCGGCGTGCGCTACAAGGTTGCCGAGGCTGCACGACTGGCGGGTGTCTCCGCCTCGACTCTCCGATTGTGGGAAACACAAGGGCTGGTCGTGCCAGAGCGCTCGCCGACGGGCCATCGGCAATATACCGAAAGTGATCTGTCGCGACTGAAGCGCATTTCCTGGTTCCGGGTTGAACGTGGGCTCAATCCCGCGGCGATCCGAGAGGCACTCGAGGCCGAAGTGGCCGGGGACGATGACGCGCCTGCACCAGGGGAAAGCGGTATCGACAATCAGGTTGGCCGAAAGCTTCGCAGTCTGCGGCATGCCGCCGGCAAGACGCTGGAACTGGTCGCGGGCGAAATCGGTATCGCGGCGTCGGTCCTGTCAACGCTGGAGCGAACCTCGCAGGGCGTCTCTGTCGCGGTGCTCCATAACATCGCGGAGTATTTCGAAACGACGGTTTCGAGCCTGTCTGGAGAAGAGGAGGGCGATTCCCGAGCCGTCGTTCGTGCGGGAGAGTGGCGCGCCTGGCCGAAGACGACGCCCGGCGTCACCGTGCAACTGCTGGCGGATGGTCGCAACCAGATGGATTGCCATCGCTTCGTGCTCGAGCCGGGAGCTTCGAGCGAAGGCGCCTATCGGCATGAGGGGGAGGAATTCGTCTATGTGCTTTCGGGGCGCGTCGAGTTCATTCTCGACAGCGACCAGTTCTATGACCTTGATGTCGGCGATTCGCTCTATTTCGAAAGCAAACGCCGTCATGCCTGGACCAACAGGCATGACGGCGAAACCATCCTTCTATGGATCAACACGCCGCCGACATTCTGAGGGCGGCGTGTGACGAACCCATCAGGCTGCAGCGTAGCGCTTGGCCATCTCCGGCAGGCGCAGAGTACGGATCTTCGATGCCTTGCCGGCGGTACGGAAGGCTTCGAAGCGCTCGCGGCAAACCTCGGTCATGAGAGCCGTTGCAGGCTTCAGGTAGGTGCGCGGGTCGAAGTTTTCCGGATTTTCGGCAAAGTTCTTGCGGATCGTGCCGGTCATGGCGAGACGCAGGTCGGTGTCGATGTTGACCTTGCGAACGCCAAGCGGGATCGCCTTCTGGATTTCCGAAACCGGGACGCCCCAGGTCGGCTTCATCTTGCCGCCATAGGTGTTGAACAGGTCCTGCAGATCCTTCGGAACGGAGGACGAACCGTGCATGACGAGATGGGTGTTCGGCAGACGCTTGTTGATCTTGGCAATTGTTTCGATCGACAGGATGTCGCCATCCGGCTCGCGAGTAAACTTGTAGGCGCCGTGGCTGGTGCCGATGGCGACGGCAAGCGCATCGACGCCGGTCTTGGTGACAAAGTCGAAAGCCTGCTCCGGATCGGTCAGCAGTTCCTCGCGCGACAGCTTGCCCTCGAAGCCGTGACCGTCTTCCTTGTCGCCGGCGCCGGTTTCCAGGTTGCCGAGGCAGCCGAGTTCGCCTTCGACCGAAACGCCGGCCGCATGCGCGATCTTCACGACTTCGGCGGTGACTGCGACATTGTATTCATAGCTCGCGACGGTCTTGCCGTCCTTTTCCAGCGAACCGTCCATCATGACCGATGTAAAGCCGTTGGTGATCGCCGAAATGCAGGTCGACGGCTGGTCGCCGTGGTCGAGATGCAGACAAACCGGAATGTGCGGATATTCTTCCGCTGCACCCAGGATGAGGTGGCGCAGGAAGGCGTCACCCGCGTAGGAGCGGGCGCCGCGGCTTGCCTGCAGGATAACGGGAGAATCAGTCGCGTCAGCAGCGCGCATGACGGCCTGAATGTATTCGAGATTGTTCACATTGAACGCCGGCAGTGCGTAGTCGTTCTCCGCCGCATGGTCGAGCAGTTGCCGCAATGTGATCAATGCCATTCGATAATCTCCCTTTATATGTCTCTGCGCAGCTTGGTGCGCGACGAAAATGGTCCGGCCATGACGTCGCGCGTGGTTTCATCGACGCCAGTCGATGGCCGGATTTGCCGTGCGACGTGACAACGCGTGCGAAATGGTCGCGCCCACCGAAGTCAGGCGCACAATAGTTCATCAAAGTGGTTTGGCAACGGGCGACAGGCTGGCTGGCAGGGGTGTCGGATGCGCTTCAATCGATTTTACTGTGGACTGGATGCAACAGGACGGATCTAACCGTTTCGCTTTCTAGTGGTGCGTCAAAGCCGGCCGGACCAATCGGGCCAAATGCTACTTTTACGCGCGCCGTTGGCGAGCTACACTGAGTTGGAAATGGCCTGAGCGGAAGCGTGGTGTGACCGTTCAGCGGACGTCCTGCAAGAAGATTGCGGCTAAGGCCCTATTTCTTTCCGCACATTACGTAAACTGCCTCTCGAATTCACGAAGTTTGCATGACGGCTGATTCTTGGCCGCGGTCCGGGAAAACGGCGACCGTATCTAAAACGTTACAGTAGATAGGCGTGGATTACCGCCCTGCTGTCACATCAGCGTCGCAAAAACGACGAAAACGATCGCAAACGAAATACAATCAAAAGGTGTGTAAAATTACGGCGCTATAGATAAAGATGCAGCGGGCTGCAGAATCCGCCTTGCGTTTGCGAAAGTTTTGCACTTCTCTCCTGCGATCACAAACCCAAAAAAGGGGAAGGAGAGAAACAAAATGGCCTCACTGAAACTCAACCTAAGCGCTGCCGCGCTGATCGGCTCGTTGCTCATCGGAGCAAGCCCGGCTCTTGCCGAAGCTGTCCTGCATCGTGGCAATGCCGGTGAGCCGCAGACGCTGGACCAGGCCCATACGTCGATCAACATCGAAGAGTTCATCCTGAAGGATCTCTACGAAGGCCTGACGATCTATGACGCCTCGGGCAAGATCGTCCCGGGTGCAGCCGAAACGTGGGAGCTTTCGGACGACGGCACGGTCTACACCTTCAAGCTGCGCGCTGACGCGAAGTGGTCCGACGGTTCGCCGGTGACGGCAGAAGATTTCGTCTTCTCGTTCCGCCGTGTCGAAGACCCGAAGGTTGCGGCCGGTTACGCCAACATTCTCTTCCCGATCAAGAACGCCGAAAAGGTCAACAAGGGCGAACTGCCGACCGACCAGCTCGGCATGAAGGCTGTCGACGAAAAGACGCTGGAAATCACGCTTGAGCGTCCGACCCCGTTCTTCCTGGAGCTGCTGGCGCACCAGACGGCACTTCCGGTCAGCAAGGCCAGCGTCGAAAAGAACGGCGCCGACTTCGTCAAGCCGGGCGTCATGGTTTCGAACGGCGCGTTCACGCTCGCCGCGCACGTTCCGAACGATAGCCTGACCGCCGTCAAGAACCCCAACTACTGGGATGCCGCCAACGTCAAGCTCGACAAGGTCATCTTCTACCCGATCGACGATCAGGCCGCTTCGGTTCGCCGCTTCGAAGCCAAGGAAATGGACCTCGCCTACAACTTCTCGGCCGATCAGCTCGATCGTCTGCGCAAGTCCCACGGCGAACAGGTTCACGTGTCGCCGACGCTCGCGACCTACTACTACGCCTTCGACACCCGCCAGGAGCCCTATAGCGACGTTCGCGTCCGTCAGGCGCTGTCCATGGCCGTCGACCGCGACTTCCTTGCCAAGGAAATCTACGCAGGCTCGCAGCTTCCGGCCTACTCGATGGTGCCCCCGGGCATCGAGAGCTATGGCGATCCGTCCAAGGCCGAGTTCGGCACCCTGTCGCAGCTCGACCGCGAAGACAAGGCGCTGGCCCTGATGAAGGAAGCCGGTTACGGCGAAGGTGGCAAGCCGCTCGAGATCGAGTTGCGCTACAACACCAACCCGAACCACGAGCGCGTTGCAACGGCCGTTGCCGACATGTGGAAGAACACCTTCGGCGCCAAGGTGTCGCTGGTGAACCTCGACGTGTCCTCGCACTACGCCTACCTGCAGGAAGGCGGCAAGTTCAACGTGGCGCGCGCCGGCTGGGTTGCCGACTACGCCGACGCCGAAAACTTCCTCGCTCTCAGCCTCAGCTCCAACAAGACTTTCAACTACGGCCACTTCGAAAACGCTGAATTCGATGGCCTCATGAAGAAGTCCTACGAGGAGCAGGATCCGGCAGCGCGCTCCAAGCTGCTGCATGAAGCCGAAGCTCTGCTGATGAAGGAACAGCCGATCGCTCCGCTCCTGACCCAGGCCGACCTGTGGCTGGTTTCCGACCGCGTCAAGGGCTGGCAGGACAACTCGCCGAACCAGCACCTGAGCCGGTTCCTGAGCGTCGCCGAATAACGAACAGGGACGACGCGCGGTGAAAGACCCGCGCGTCGCCTCCGGAGTACGTCCATGATTTCCTTCATCCTTCGCCGATTGGCGAGTGCGGTGCCGACCTTGTTTATCGTCGTCACCATTTCCTTCTTCCTGATGCGGTTTGCCCCTGGCGGCCCCTTCAACCTCGAGCGTCCCCTTCCGCCACAAACGATGGCGAACCTGATGGCGACGTATCAGCTCGACCAGCCCCTGTGGCGCCAATACGTTCACTACCTCAGCAATGCAGTGACTGGCGACTTTGGCCCGAGCTACATCTATAAGGACAACAACGTCGCGCAGTTGATCGGGAAGGGCCTGCCCTATTCGATAGAACTCGGCCTGTACGCGCTGCTGTTCGCGGTAATCGGCGGCGTCATCGCCGGCACGATCGCTGCACTTCGGCAAAACAGCATCCTCGACTTCACCATCATGTCGGTCTCGACGCTCGGCGTTACCGTGCCGAACTTCGTCGTCGGCCCCGTCTTGACGCTGATTTTCGCCATCTTCCTCGCCTGGCTGCCGGCCGGCGGCTGGGGTGACGGTTCGATGCGCTTCCTGATCCTGCCGATGATCGCGCTCGCCCTGCCGCAATTGGCCGTCTTCGCGCGCCTGACCCGCGGTTCGATGATCGAGGCGCTGCACACCGATCATATCCGCACCGCCAAGGCCTACGGTCTTCCCGCGAGGACAGTCGTCATCACGCACGCCATGCGCGGGGCGATGCTGCCTGTCGTCTCCTACCTCGCACCTTGCGCGGCGGCATTGCTGACGGGCTCCGCCGTGGTCGAGACGATCTTCACCATTCCGGGTGTCGGTCGCTACTTCGTCCTTGGGGCGATCAACCGCGACTATACGCTGGTAATGGGCACGGTCATTCTCGTTGCCATCTTCGTTATCGTTTTCAATCTTTTGGTCGACATTCTTTACGGCCTGCTCGATCCGAGGGTTCGCCATGACTGATATCGTCCAGACACCGGCGGCAACGCCGGAAACGAAGGGGCGTAGCCTCTTCCAGCTGGCTGCCATGCGCTTCAAGCGCAACCGTGCGGCCATGGCGGGCTGCGTCATGCTGGCCCTGATCGCGATTTTCTCGTTCCTGGGGCCGCTGTTCGTGCCGCACACCTATGATCAGGTGTTCCCGTCCTATGTGAATATCGGGCCGAGCCTCGAGCCTCGTCCGGATGCGTCCACCCTGCAAGGGGTCATGGAAGGGATCGCGACACGCGCCCGCGTCACGTTGAAGGAGTTCAACGTCGAAGGTGAGGCCTTCACCGCGACCATCACCTCCGAGCAGCCGATCGATGCACGCGCGACGCGCTACTTCGATCGTGCCAACGAGTTCCGCGACACCCAGGTCGTGGCGACCGAGGATGAGGGGCGCACCCTCAAGGTCACCGGCCAGGTCGACCGCGAATACTTCCCGTTCGGCACCGACTCGAACGGTCGCGACCTCTTGGTGCGCGTCATGCTCGGTGGCCAGATCTCGATCGCCGTCGGCCTGCTCGCCAGTCTCGTGTCGCTCGGCATCGGCGTCGTCTATGGCGCGACGTCGGGTTACATCGGCGGCCGCGTCGACAACGTCATGATGCGACTGGTGGAGATCATGTATTCTCTGCCCTTCGTCTTCCTCGTCGTCGTTCTCGTCGTCTTCTTCGGGCGCTCGTTCATCCTGATCTTCCTGGTGATCGGCGCGGTCGAATGGCTGGATATGGCCCGCATCGTGCGCGGTCAGACACTGGCGCTGAAACGGCGGGAGTTCGTCGGCGCGGCGCAGGCGCTCGGTCTGACCGACTGGCAGATCATCCGCCGGCACATCATTCCGAACACCATCGGTCCCGTCATCGTCTTCGTCACCGTCGTCGTGCCGAAGGTGATCCTGCTCGAGAGCTTCCTCTCCTTCCTCGGCCTCGGCGTCCAGGCGCCGCTGACGAGCTGGGGGGCGTTGATCTCGGAAGGCGCCAAGAATATCCAGTCGTACCCCTGGCTCTTGATCTTCCCGGCCATCTTCTTTGTTCTGACGCTGTTCTCGCTGAACTTCGTCGGCGACGGCCTGCGCGACGCGCTCGACCCGAAGGACCGCTGATATGGCTGACACAAACGAAACCATTCTGGCCGTTCGCGGCCTCAAGGTGAACTTCTCGACGCCGGACGGTACGGTCGAAGCAGTCAAGGGCATCGACCTCGATGTGCGCACCGGTGAGACGCTTGCCGTCGTCGGCGAGTCCGGCTCGGGCAAGAGCCAGACGATGATGGGCATCATGGGCCTGCTTGCCAAGAACGGCACCGTTACCGGCTCTGCCCGCTATCGCGGCCAGGAACTGGTGGGCCTCTCGCCCAAGGCACTGAACGGCGTGCGCGGTTCCAAAATCACCATGATCTTCCAGGAGCCGATGACCTCGCTCGACCCGCTCTATACGATCGGCCGGCAGATTGCCGAACCGATCGTTCATCACCGCGGCGGCACGTTCAAGCAGGCGCGAAAGCGCGTGCTGGAACTGCTCGAACTGGTGGGCATTCCGGAACCGGGCCGGCGCATTGACAGCTATCCGCACGAACTTTCGGGCGGCCAGCGCCAGCGTGTGATGATCGCGATGGCGCTTGCCAACGAACCGGATCTCCTGATCGCCGACGAGCCGACAACCGCGCTCGACGTGACGATCCAGGCCCAGATCCTCGACCTCCTGAAGTCGCTGCAAAAGCGCTTCGGCATGGCGATCGTGCTGATCACGCACGACCTCGGCATCGTCAAACACTTTGCCGAGCGGGTCGCGGTGATGCGCCGCGGCGAAGTGGTGGAGCAGGGCACCACAGCTGACATCTTCGAGCGGCCGCAGGCCGACTACACGAAGATGTTGCTCGCGGCAGAACCGAGCGGCCGCAAGGCTCCTCCGGCAGACAATGCACCGATCATCCTTGAAGGCCGGGACGTCTGCGTCGACTACGCGATCGGCGGCGGCTTCTTCACCCGTGGCAACGCCGTCTTCCGCGCGGTCGACAAGGTCACCTTGCGACTTCGCGAAGGCCAGACGATCGGCGTCGTCGGAGAATCCGGTTCGGGTAAATCGACGCTCGGGCGGGCATTGCTGCGGCTCTTGCCGAGCAGCGGCTACTATCGCTTCGGCACGACCGACATCTCCGGCTTCGACCGCGGCCAGATGCGTCCGCTCAGGCGGGCATTGCAGCTGGTGTTCCAGGATCCCTATGGATCGCTGTCGCCGCGCCGCACCGTGGGTGAAATCATCACTGAAGGTCTGCACGTGCATGAGCCGTCGCTCAGCCGCGCCGATCGCGACCGTCGCGCCATCGAAGCGTTGAAGGAAGTCGGGCTCGATCCGGCGTCGCGCAACCGTTATCCGCACGAGTTTTCGGGCGGCCAGCGGCAGCGCATCGCGATTGCGCGCGCCATGATCCTGAAGCCGAAGGTCGTCATTCTCGACGAACCGACATCGGCGCTGGACCGCTCGGTTCAGGGGCAGGTGATCGAGCTTCTGCGCGATCTGCAGCGCTCGCACGGCCTGTCCTACATCTTCATCAGCCACGATCTGTCGGTGGTGAAGGCGATGTCGGACTATGTGATCGTCATGAAAAACGGCAAGATCGTCGAAGAAGGCGATACCGACGGGATCTTCGATGCGCCGAAGGAGCCGTATACCAGGACGCTGATCGGAGCGGCCTTCAACGTCTGAGGCGTCATTTCCGTTACGGCTTTACAGGGGCGTGGATATCCGCGCCCCTGTTTTCGTTCGAGGGGCTCGGTAATGCTAGCGGTCATCGTTGTCGCCGGTGAAGTCGGTCGCCACGAGCTTCTTGTCGAGCCCGAACTTCTGCATCTTTTCGTAGAGTGTCTTGCGCGAGATGCCGAGCGTTTCATAGACAGGTTTCAGCGATCCGCCGTGGGCGGCGATGGCATTGGCAATTAGCCCTTTCTCGAAGGCTGCGACCTTGTCTGCCAGACGGCCGCCATTCGGCGTCGGCGAGGCAGTCTCCTCTGATGTCGCGTCAAGCCCGAGCACGAGCCTTTCGGCAGCGTTGCGCAGTTCGCGCACATTGCCCGGCCAGTTGCGTTCGGCCATCTCCGCCAGCATATTTTGTGAGACCTCGACTTCATCTCGGCCATAACGTGCAGCGGATTCGCGTACGAGCTGCAGGAACAGGAGCGGAATGTCGGCGCGGCGTTGTGCGAGCGGCGGCACGCGCAGCGTTGCGACATTGAGGCGGTAGAGAAGGTCGGGCCGGAAACGACCTGCGGCCACCTCCTGCTCCAAATCCACCTTGTTGGTGGCAATGAAACGGACGTCGAGCGGCACGACCTCGTTGGAGCCGAGCCGCGTGATCACGCGCTCCTGCAGCACGCGCAGAAATTTCGCCTGCAGATCGATCGGCATCGAGCCGATTTCGTCGAGCAGAATGGTTCCGCCGCGTCCATGTTCGAACTTGCCGTAGCGTGGACGGATCGCGCCGGGAAACGCGCCTGGCTCATGGCCGAAAAGTTCACTCTCGATCAGGTTTTCCGGCAGGGCCGCGCAGTTGATGGCGATGAAGGGACTGCTTGCCCTGCCGCTCAGATCGTGCAGGGTACGGGCCACGACCTCCTTGCCGACACCGGTCTCGCCGATGATCAAGGTATCTGCATCGGAGGCACCGATAGCACGGATGCGGTAGCGCAGGTCGACCATGACTTGGGCGCGGCCGGGCAGCCGCTGCTCGATGTCGTCGCGCTTGCCGGCAACGGCCTTGAGGCGCCGGTTCTCGAGCACCAGCGCGCGCCAGTCGAGCGCGCGGCGAATGGTGCCGGCGAGCATCTGCGCGGTAAAAGGCTTTTCGACGAAATCATAGGCGCCGTCGCGCATGGCGCGGACGGCGAGCTGAACGTCGCCATGGCCGGTAACAAGGATCACCGGCACCTCCACGTCGATTTCGCGAATGCGCTGCAGAAAGGTCATGCCGTCCATGCCCGGCATGCGGATGTCGCTGATGACGACGCCGGGAAAACTGAAGCCGATGAATTCCAGGGCGCGCTCGGCGCTGGCGAATGTTTCGACGCGGAAGCCGGCAAGCTCCAGTGCCTGCGCGCTCGAATGGCGCAGTTCCTCTTCGTCGTCGACGAGCAGGACACGGCTTTCGATCATTCGGCGGCCTCCTGGCCCAGGTCGTCTACAACAGGAAGTTCGATGCGAAATTCCGCACCGCCTTCGGCAAGGTTGGTGGCAACAAGGCTGCCGCCGAAGTCCTTGACGATGTTATAGGAAATTGACAGGCCAAGGCCCAGCCCCTTGCCGACACCCTTGGTCGAAAAGAACGGGTCGAAAATCCGCTCGGCGATTGCCGCCGGCACGCCGGGTCCGTGATCGCTGACGGCGAGAATGACCTTCTGCCCGTCGCGCCAGGCGCGTAGCCGTATGCGGCGATCATCCAGACCTTCGACCGCGTCGGCCGCATTGGAGATCACGTTGACCAAAACCTGCTGCAAACGGACGAAACCGGCGCGCACGACCAGAGGCTCCGGCCCGAGATCGATGTCAATCTCAGCCGACGCCGCCTTGAGCCTGACGGCGACGATCTCCATCGTGTCGCGCACCACCTCCTCGATCGGTACCGGTCCGAGCTTTTCGTTGGGCTTTCGGGCAAAATTGCGCAAGTGCCGGCTGATTGCCGCCATGCGGTCGACGAGGCCGGAGATCCGCCTGACATTGTCGCTGGCTTCATCGGTTCGCCCGCGCTCAATCAGCAAGGTTGCACTGTCTGCATAGGTCTTTGCGGCCGCCAGCGGCTGATTGAACTCGTGCGACAACGCCGCCGACATCTGCCCGAGGCCCGCCAGCTTGCCGGCCTGGATGAGATCGGCCTGGGTGCGGCGCAGTTGTTGCTCGGTCAAGCGGCGCTCGGCGATCTCCTCCTCGATCTGCGCGTTGACGCGTGCGAGATCCGCCGTTCGTTCGTCAACGCGCCGTTCCAATTCCGCCTGTGCCTCGGCCTGCATCGAGATGCGTTCGTTGAGCCGCGCACGTCTTTGCCAAAGGATCCCCGCCGCCAATCCGGCAAGGCAGATCAGCAGCAGCGCCGCGATTGTCGTCGTCAGGGCCTGTGTCTTCACCGAGGCCGTGTCGGCGAGCACGTTCACGGTCCAATCAGCGTCCGTCATGTATTGCGACACGACAAGATATTCGCGGCCGGACTGACCGGAGGATACGCGCATCAAGTGGTGATCGCCGCTGTCGTGACGCGTGAGGGGCAAAGGGCGAACGGTGGCATCCGCATAGCGCCTCGAAGCGACAGTCTGGGCGCGCCGCTCCTCCGTCAGGGGCAGGATCGCGGTATAGAGCCACTCCGGCGTCCCGGTCATGAAGATGATGCCCTCGGGATCGGAGACGAAAATCTTGTACTCGCCGCCCTGCCAGGACGCCTCGATACTTTCAACATCGACCTTGAAGACGATGACACCGCGGATATCCTCGCCGACGCGGATGGGAGCACCGAAGAAATAGCCGCGCTTCAGCGAGGTTGTGCCAAGCGCGTAGAACCTGGATTGTCGCCCTTGCAACGCCTCCTGGAAATAGGGGCGATAGCTGAAGTTCTGTCCGACGAAGCTCGTCGGGCCGTCATAATTGCTGGCGGCGATGGTGTCGCCGTCGGGCGTGATCACATAGATATCGGAGGAGTGCAGCAGCCCATTGATATCCTTGAGATAGGCGTTGACCGTTTCCCGCAGACGCCGGTCGCGGGGCCGCGTGGCGAGCTCCTTGATGTCATCGTGATCGGCGATCAGGGCGGGCAGGGCCTGGTATCTGTTGAGATGTCCGTCCAGCGCCGCCACCGCAAGCCGGAGGGCGGTGTTTGCCTGGGCAGATGCCTCGTCGAAATAGCTGCGTGTCGCCATGGCATTGCCTTGCCAGGCAAGGACGGCAACCGCCAGCGGCAGCAGGATGACAGCAACGATCAGGCGGTATTTCACGGAATGTCTGGGCTCCTCCTCCCGTTCGTTCCCGACAGCCATACTATGGCTGGCACCAATCTTAAGCAGCCGCCGGTCCACTCACAAGGCGTCGGGTATGTCCACACTGTTCGTTCAACGATTCTCCCAGGTCGTCAACAAAACGTAGACAATGCGTTTGGTGGCAACTGTCTTTCGCAACGACCCGGATGAGCGCATCTATGCGTCATGACAAGGCCCGGTCACGGCGGGCGGAAAGGATCAAGGCAATGCTCAATCAGATCAAGGGCCTGCATCACGTTACGTCGATGGCGGACGATGCCTTCACCAACAATCAGTTCTTCACGAAGACGCTGGGCATGCGCCGCGTCAAGAAGACGGTGAACTTCGATTCCCCTGACGTTTATCACCTCTACTATGGTGACGAGGCCGGCACACCCGGCACGGTCATGACCTATTTTCCGTTTCCACAGATGCCGCGCGGACGTGCCGGCACCGGCGAAGTCGGTACCACGGTCTTTTCCGTTCCGGAGAGCGCGCTCGGTTTCTGGCGCGATCGGCTTTCGAAGCTGGGTGTCACCGGCCTCAAGGACGAACAGACCTTCGGTGAAAAGCGCCTGAATTTCGCGGGTCCTGATGGTGACGGCTTCGCACTTGTCGAAGTGCGCGACGACCCGCGGGCGCCCTGGACAGATGGCGGCGTTTCGGGCGACCACGCGATCCGCGGTTTTCATTCGGCGGCGATGCGGCTGCGCGACGAAGGCGCGACAGCGGAGCTTCTGAAGTTCATGGGCTACGAGGAACTGGACCGCAAGGACGGCGTCACCCGCCTGATCATGCCGGGTGGCAATGGCGCGGGCGTGATCGATCTCGAGACCATGCCGAACCTCAATCGCGCCGCCCAGGGCGCAGGCTCCGTGCATCACATCGCTTTTGCCGTCGACAACAGGGAAAAGCAGCTTGAAGTGCGTAAGGCGCTGATGGACACCGGCTATCAGGTGACCCCGGTCATCGATCGCGACTACTTCTGGGCGATCTACTTCCGCACGCCGGGCGGGGTCCTGTTCGAGATCGCCACCAACGAACCGGGCTTCAGCCGCGACGAGGATCTGGCCCATCTCGGCGAGGCGCTGAAGCTGCCGCAGCAGCACAAGCACCTGCGCCCGGTTCTCGAAAGCCATCTGCAGAAGCTGGAAGCTTAGGGCGCAGGGCGGCCGGGCGATGCTTTGCCGCCGATGCGACATTCCGCAAGAAACAAGGAGATTTCCATGGCCGATCACGGCTACGTCCACAAACTGAAGGCCGGCCAACCCGGCAATCCGATCTTCTTCGTCTTCCACGGCACGGGCGGCGACGAAAATCAGTTCTTCTCCTTCGGTGCGCAACTGATGCCCGAAGCGACGATCGTCTCACCGCGCGGCGACGTGTCGGAACATGGCGCGGCGCGCTTCTTCAAGCGGACCGGCGAAGGCGTCTACGACATGGCGGACTTGTCCCGAGCGACGAAAAAGATGGTCGATTTCGTAAAGGCGCTTGCCGACGAACACCAGGCGTCCGAGATCGTTGGCCTTGGCTATTCGAACGGGGCGAACATTCTCGCCAACGTGCTGATCGAGAATGGCCTTTTCGACAAGGCGGTGCTGATGCATCCGTTGATCCCGTTCCGGCCGAAGGACAATGCGGCGCTTGCAGGGCGCCACGTTCTGATCACGGCCGGTGAACGCGACCCGATTTGCCCGGCGCCCCAGACGCAGGCGCTGGTGGATTATTTCACGGCGCAGGCCGCCGACACTGAAATCGAATGGCATGCCGGTGGCCACGACATCCGCCAGAATGAAATCTCCGCAATCGAGCGCTTCGTCAGGGGCTGACAGTTACTCCAGCCGGCGGCGGAACAACCACGAAGCGGCCGAGAGCGTGACGAGAGCGATGACGCAAAGCGGTATCGTCTGGCGCACGACCTCGGCCAGCGGAATATCCTTCAGGAACACCCCCTTCACAATGATCAGGAAGTAGCGCAGCGGATTGACGAGCGTGACCGGCTGCAGCCAGGCAGGCATGTTCTCGATCGGTGTCGCAAAGCCCGAGAGCAACATTGCCGGCACCATGAACAGGAAGGCACCGAGGATCGCCTGTTGCTGCGTCATCGACAACGCTGAAATGAACAGCCCGAGACCAACGACCGCTGCAAGATAGAATATCGCGCTGCCGTAGAGCAGGAACAGCGACCCGCGCAGCGGCACGCCGAAGATGAAGACGGCGGCGAGAATGTAGACCGTAATGTGGAACATCCCGATCATCATTGGCGGTATCAACTTGCCGATCAGGATCTCATGCGTCCTGAGCGGCGACACCATTAGCTGGTCGAAGGTGCCCAGTTCCCGTTCGCGCGCGATCGACAGTGCAGTAACAATAAGGCCGATCAGCAATGCGATGCTGGCCACCAGATTGGGCACCATGAACCATTGGTAGGTGAGGTTGGGGTTGAACCAGTTTCGCGCCACGACGGCGATTGTCTCGGACGCAGAACGCTTTCCGGCCGGCGTGTCGGCGGCAAGCGTGGCGACGATGCGCCCAAGATAGCCAGAGACGATCTGCGATGCATTCGACCGGCGTCCGTCGAGAATGATCTGGACCTCCGCCGGCCGGCCCGCCTCGATCTCGCGCGAGAAGGTCGGGCCGATCTCCAGAACCGCTATGGCGCGTTGCCTGTCGATGGCGTCGCGCACTTCCTTCTGGTTGTCCGTAAAAGCAATGCTTCGAAACGTCGGGGAGCCGTCGATCCGCTCGACCAGTTCCTGGCCCCAATGGCCGTTGTCCCGATTGAGAACCATGACATCGACATTCGTCACTTCGAGCGTGGCAGCATAGGAAAACACCAGAAGCTGCAGGATCGGCGGCCCAATCAGGATCGCGCGACCCTTGGGATCGCGCAGCACCGCCAGCAGTTCCTTGACGATCAGTGCCTTCAGCCGTGTCCACCACATGTCAGCCGATCCTCTTGCGGGTGCTTCGTGCCGCGAGCGCGAAAAAGACGCACCCGATCAAAAGCATGACGGCAATTGCCTGCAGGAACATCGGCCAGATGTCGCCAGCCAGAAACACTGTCTGCAAGCTCGGGATGAGATAGCGCGCCGGCACGATAAAGGTGATCCACTGAATGACCGTCGGCATGGAGTTGATCTCGAACAGGAAACCGGAGAGCAGGAAGGCGGGCAGGAAGGCCGAGATCAGCGCAAGTTGCGACGCCAGGAACTGGTTCTTGGTCGCCGCCGAAATCAGCAGGCCCTGACCGAGCGCCGGCATCAGGAATGTTGCCGAGAGCGCATAGAGTGCCGCAACCGAGCCCCGGAACGGCACGCCGAAAAGAAAGACGGCCAGGAGCACGCAGAGCGTCATCGACGCCAGACCGAGCAGGAAATAGGGCAGGAGCTTGCCGGCAAGCAGTTCCGCTGCCGATACCGGCGTCGCCATCATCGCCTCCATCGTACCGCGCTCCCACTCGCGCGCGACCACCAGTGAGGTCAAAAGCGTGCCGACGAGGGTCATGACGATCGCGATCGAGCCAGGAACGAGAAAATTGCGGCTGGTCAGCTCCGGATTGAACCAGAAGCGCTGCTCGACCGAGATTGCCGGTGGTTGGCCAGCGTCTTCCCCGCGTTGCTGACGTTCCCAGTTGGCGACTGTCGCCTGGGCGTAATTCTGCACGAAGTTGGCTGTGTTCGGGTCTGAGCCGTCGACCAGGACCTGCAATGCCGGATGCCGACCGGCGGCGTGATCGGCCGTAAAGCGGGCGGGGATGACGACGATGCCGCGGAGCCGCCCAAGCACAAGATCGTCTTCGAAATCGCGGCGGTCGCGGCCGAGGCTGACGGAAAAGTAGCGCGAAGCCTGGAAGCCCGCCGCGAGATCGCGCGTCAGTGGCGTCTCCTGTTCCACCACGAGGCCGATGCGTGTCTGCGTCGTGTCGAGCGATACACCGTAACCGAACAGAAACAAAAGGATCAGAGGCAGGACGAAGGCGATGAGAATGCTGCTGGGATCGCGGACGATCTGGTAGCTTTCCTTGCGCACCAGCGCAGCAAAGCGGCGTCCGCGTTCGGATGTCTGCGTCTCGATTTGCGCAGGCGTTGTCATGCTGCCGCCTGCCTCTCTTCCGATCCCTGCACCAGCGCGATGAAGGCGTCCTCCATCGTCGGGTCGGGGTAGGCCGCAGTGGCCACCTGCTTTTTCAGGTCGTCCGGCGAGCCGAGCGCGATCGAACGGCCGCGATAGATGAGCGAAATGCGATCACAGTATTCGGCCTCGTCCATGAAGTGGGTGGTGACCAGCACGGTCACGCCCTTCTCGACCAGGCCGTTGATATGGGTCCAGAACTCGCGCCGGGTGATCGGATCGACGCCGGAGGTCGGCTCGTCCAAGAACAAGGCCTCCGGTTCGTGCAAGACCGCGCAGGCAAGCGCGAGACGCTGCTTGAGGCCGAGCGGCAAGTCCTTGGCAGACATGTCGAGCAGGCGACCAAAACCGAAAATCTCGACCATCAACCGCGTGCGCTCCCGCTTGCGCGAGCCGGAAAGGCCGTAGACGCCGGCGAAGAAATTCAGGTTCTGCGCGACGCTGAGATCGCCATAGAGCGAGAATTTCTGTGCCATGTACCCGAGGCGATTGCGGGCTTCGGCGGCATCGCGGCGCAGGTCGAAGCCGGCGACCCGGCCTTCACCGACACTCGGCTTCAGCAGTCCGCACAGCATCTTGAACGTCGTCGACTTTCCCGCGCCGTTCGGCCCGAGTAGGCCAAAAATCTGGCCGCGTGGAATGTCGAAGCTTATGTCGTCGGCTGCGGTGAAATCGCCGAAACGCTTCGTCAGCCCATGCGCTTCGATCACCGGCTTACCGTCCTCGTTGGCAAACGGCGTCTGGACCTCCGCCAGCTTCGAACGGCCGCCGGGACCACCGCCCAGCATATCGATAAATGCGTCTTCAAACCGCGGCGGCGCCACTGTTGCCTGTGCCGCGGTTCCGGTCGTGTCGGTCGGCGCTTCCGGGACCGCAAACCCCGACGCCATGACCAGCCGGATGGCGTCCCCCTGGATAACGCCGTCAACGACACCGTCCGCGTCAAGGTAGTGTGCAAGGGCCTCGCGTTTTCGTCCGGTCGTGCCGGAGATCTTGAAGACGCGGTCGGCGACCCGTCCTGTCAACTCGGCAGGCGCGCCTTCGAAAAGCAATTTGCCTTCGTTCAGCAACAACACCCTGTCGCAGGCTTCCGCCTCGTCGAGATAGGCCGTCGACCACACGACGCCGATACCGGAAGCGGTCAGGTTTTCGACCATTTTCCACAGGTCTCGCCGGGATATGGGATCGACACCGACGCCGGGTTCGTCAAGCAGAAGCAGACGCGGTTTGCGCAGCAAAGCGCAGGCAAGTCCGAGTTTCTGTTTCATGCCTCCGGAAAGCTTGCCGGCTAGCCGGGATGTAAAGCGCTTGAGGTCGGTGAATTCTAACAGTTGGTCGTATGTCGCCGTACGTTCAACGAGTGGAAGGCCGCGCAGGTCTGCATAAAGATCAAGGTTTTCCTGCACGCTCAGATCTTCGTAAAGTCCGAAACGCTGCGGCATGTAGCCGATGGATGCCTGAATGCTGGCGGCGTCCTTGGCGGTGTCGAAGCCCAATACCGCCACCGTTCCTTCGTCGGGAAGCATCAGGCCGGTCATCAGCCGGATCAGCGTCGTCTTTCCCGCGCCGTCGGGGCCGACAAGGCCGGTGATGCGACCGCCGAGAATGTCTCCATCGACATGATCAAGCGCGGGCGCATCTTTGCCAAAGCGCTTGACGACCCCGGAAATCCGCACGAAGCGCTCGTCGGCGGTCATGATGTGCCTCCTGCAGCCGGCGGCAGGCGAACGGTAACGGGCATGCCCTGGCGCAGATCCACTCCCGGCTTCGCCACGACGATACGCAGGCGGTAGACGAGATCGGTACGCAGTTCCGGTGTTTCGACCGACTTCGGCGTGAATTCGGCAACGGGAGAAATGAAGCCCACCGTTGCCTCGTACGGCCGGTCCGGGGCCGTATCCGAGACGATCTCGACTTTCATGCCGGGATGGACGCGTCCGAGGTCGGGTTCGGCGACGTAGGCGCGCACCCAGACCGGCTGGGTCAAGGAAATTACATAGGCTGTGTCCGACGGCGCAATCATCGCGCCAGTTTCGTGAACGCGGGAAAGGACGATGCCGTCGTCGGGCGCCAACAGCCGAGTATCGGAAAGCGAGGTGTGCGCACTGGCGAGCCTGGCTTCCGCAGCCTGGACCTGAGCGGCGGCGGCAGCGATGTCTTCGACCCGACTTCCCTCCTCAAGCAACGCGAGCGCTTCGCGGGCAGAGGTGGTGCGGGCTGCGGCGGCCGCGCGTGCAGCACTCGCTTCATCAAGGTTCGCCTGCGAAATCGTGCCGTTCGGCCGCAACTGCACGGCCCGCTCATAGGCAAGGTCGGCATTCTGGAGTTCGGCGATACGCTCCTCGTGGACGGCTCGCGCCTGGGCGATCTCGCTCTTGCGTGCGCCGGCCCTCAGCTTTTCGAGAATGGCACGCAGCGCACCAAGATCAGCCTCGGCTGCATCCACGGCCTGTTGAAAAGGCGTGGGGTCGAGGCTGCCAAGAAGATCGCCGGCCTTGACCGGGTCACCTTCGTCGACGGCCAATTTGGCTATGCGCCCGCTGACACGAAAGCCGAGAGACACTTGCCTGATATCGACATTGCCATAGAGCACCGAGGCCGGCCGCTGCCCGGTCCAGCCGAGGCGCGAAGGAAGGTCCAGCCACCAGCCGGCAGCAGCCGCTCCTGCAAGGAGAACGACGGGAACGAGTATCTTCCGATTCATGGCTGCAATTCCCCATCCGCGCCGAGTGTTTCGACGAGGCCGGCGGCGTGGCGTTGCAGGATCTCGAGTTCGGCGGGGCCGACGGCGTCCCACCGCATCTGTCGCAGCAGCGCCGCGTGCGCCATGCGGAAAACGAGGATGCTGCCGACGAAGGACAGTGTCTTCAACCGCACGCGCTCCGACGCCGGATCCTCGCCCAGGATCGTGCCAACCAGCCGACCTGCCATTCCGATCATCGGCCCCATGATATTCTCATAAACACGCGCGAAGGCCTCCGTCGGCTCCATCTGTTCGCGGATAATGAAGCGTGCCCAGCTCTCGGATTGGCGGCTGACAAACAGCCCAACCATACGCTGGACCATCTGCGTCAGCAGGGCGCGTGCCTCCTTCGGGCTCATTGTCGCACCTTCCGCATCCAGTCGTGCCAAGCGCTGCAGGATGACCGTTCGCAGATCGGCGACGTGCCCGCCGATAATCGCCGCCAGATGCTCGGCCGCAGCGATATAGAGACCTTCCTTGCCGCCGAAATAATAGGGGATCGCCTGCAGATTGACGCCGGCGGCATCCGCGAGCTTGCGGGTGCTTGCGCCGTCGAACCCATAGCGTCCGAAGACGTCGATCGACATCGAAAGAAGCTTCTCTTTCGTGGCGTCGCCGCGATCGGGCTTGGGTACGGATTGGGAGTTTTTGTTTTTCATCATGTGCGCATACTACGCCAGTCAATCGATTAAGTCAATCGAATGAATTTGTGATGATTTGACCAGCGCTGGTTCAGCAGGAAGCCCGGCTTACCATTGGCTAAAACTTGGCTTGGCCGTGCTGGTACAGGGAAGGAAATCGGAAGATGTCAGGCGACGTCGCGCTCGTCGTCATTCTCCAGCCTTCGCTGGAAGAGTGCCGCAATCAGATCGGACTGTGTGACGATGCCGACCAATCGGTTGTCGGCGTCGACGATGGGCATGTGGTGCAACCCCATATCGGCCATCGGTGGAACGAGTTTGGCGATCATCGTTTCCGGCAGTGCCGACTGCACGCGCCGGGTCATGATCTCGGAAACGAGCCGCGGCGCTTTGGGTCCAAGCCCGATGACGTTGCCCAGCCGCTGCCTGAAGCCGGAATGCGGTGCCAGGATGGCGTGCTTGATCAAGTCGGTCTGGGTGATGATGCCGACGAGGCCATCCTTTTCCGTTACCACCGGCAAGGCCTTGATATCGTGTTCGAGCATGGTCTGCCAAGCTTTGCGCAGCGAGGTTTCCGGCGTTGCCGTCGCTACATCGCGAGACATGACATCGCCGCAGGTGATCTCGCCCGAGCGCCGATTGAAGGCGCGGATCTGCGCCTGGTGGATGAGCGCATCGAGTTCGCCCGGGCTGATGTCGACAACCTCACCATATTGCGCCAGCACCGCCTGCAAGTCGTCCGGGACGATGCCGAGACGGTGCGTCGGCAGGGGATCGTCGGTGCGGTGGGTGTTGCCGGCAGGCGCTAGGTGAGGGTAGCGCCGGCCCGTTGCGTTGTTGAACAAGAGGGCGACGACGAGGATGAGGGCGGAATTGATCGCCACCGGCGACAGTACGAACCAGTAGCCGGCCTCATGGATCGATGTGCCGCCAAGCACTGCTGTCAAGGCGACCGCGCCGCTCGGTGGGTGAAGACAGCCGAGCAGCAGCATGATCGCGATTGCAAGCCCGACGGCGACGGCCGCCGCAATCACCGGCTCTGGAATGAGAAGGGCAGAGGTAACTCCGATCACGGACGCGACGATGTTGCCGCCGAGGATGGACCAGGGCTGCGCCAGCGGGCTGGACGGCGCGGCGAAAAGCAGGACGGCCGAAGCGCCCATGGGAGCTATCAGCAGCGGCAGGTTGGCATCGGCGCCAAGTGCCAGCGTGCTGACGAGGCCGGTCAGCAGAATGCCGACAAGCGCGCCAAGCGAGGCGCGTAGCCGCTCCGCATGGCTGACCGGAACGAGCGATGGGATGAAACGCTTGAGATAAGCGCTGGCCTTCGACATGGAAACTCGCGAGCGACAGGATGACTGATTGCTCAGGCCAATAGCATATGGCGTTGAAATGGGCAGGGAATCTGCATCCAAAAATGCGCGACGGATTAAAATATATGCACGGCGCCTGCATCGGATGCATTGTGGGCGCAAGCCGCGCAGCCGTCGATCAAGAAGCCATCATGCCGTCAGACCGGGCCGCCGAGAAGTCGATGGTAATCTTCGTCCCTTTGTCGGGTGCAGTCTCGACTGCGATCGGGGCATTGTGCAACTCGCTGATACGCTGGACGATTTTCAACCCGAGACCAATCTGACCCGATCGTTTGATGTAGCCAAGATCCTCATGATGTTCGGGGAGGTCGACGAGCCCCCGACCATCATCCTCGATGCTGACCGTTGCGCCCGGGCCGCAGGCCAGCACGATACGAGTGCCCGGCGGATTATGCTTGACCGCGTTCTCGATCAGGTTGCGCAGCATGTTTTCGACGAGCGCCGGGATGACCGTGACGGCGGGTGTTCCCTCGTCGATGAACTCGAGCGATTTGTCGTGATCGAAGACAAAGGGTGCGATCGCCTCCGCAAGGCCCGCACCGATCTGGGAGAGGTTCGCCGCCTGATAGGCCGAAGGATCGACGGCGTCGGCGCGGGCAAGCGAGGTCAATTGCTCGAGAATATGCGTGAGGGCATCGAGATCACGCTCGGCGTTTCGGGCGCGCGGGTCGTCGATGTGGCTGAGTTCCATCTTCGCGATCGAAACGGGGGTGCGGATCTCGTGCGCGATGGAAGAGGAGAACAGCTTCTGCGACTGGATCAGATCGGCAACACGGGCCAGCATACGGTTGACGGCAGTGACCAGACGCGCAATCTCCTCCGGCATGCGGGTGAGCGGCAGGCGTGCACTGCTGTCGCGCGGATCCAGCCGATCCGCCGCCGCCGCTGCCATGGCCACCGGTTTCAGTGCGCTGCGGATCGACCAGATCGTCGCGCCGATGACGAGGCAGAACATCAAGGTCATCGGCACGATCATCGAATCAAACATCTCGTGCAGCAGCGCGCTGTACATGAAGCCATTCGGATCCTTCAGGATGGCCAATTCGACCAGGACCGTCGCGCCCGCACGCTCGAACGTCTGCCCTCCGGCGACGCTGAACGGCTTGCCGGGCTGAATTTCGCGCTTCCAGAAATTCGGCGCATCGATGCTGAGCGGCAAAAAATGCTCGGCACATTCCGTCGTGCAGTTTGAGTAGAGCAGAGCGCCAGACGCCGTTCGCACCCTCAGGAAGATCGAACCATCGCGGTCATGGCGGTCGAGGTAACGTTCACTCAGTTCGCGACCTGGCTCGAAACTCGCAATGCCGTTGCGGACACGGATGGCGCTCGAAAGCGTTTCCGTTTCCTGCTGCAGCATGAGGACGCTGAGCTTGTCGTCGTCGAACCAGTAGTCCGCAAAGACAACGCCGATCTGGATTGCCATGGCGAGCAGGGAAAAGGCGAGGATGCGACGGGAGACGATACCGATCAGCGACGGGTTCGGCTTCGTCATGAAGCGCGCCTGAGAAGATAACCAATTCCGCGGACGGTCTCGATCTGGATGCCGGTCTCGTAGGCTTGCAGCCGTTTGCGCACCCGAGAAACCGCGAGTTCAAGAGCGTTGGGGCTGACCTCCTGGCCATACTCCGAGAGGGCGGTTTCGAGCTTCCGTTTGGGCACGACGCGACCGACCTCGCGCATGAGGATCTCGATCAACGAACGTTCGCGGGGCGGCAGCGGGACGACGACGCCGTCGCAGGTCAGGTCTGCGGTTGCAGGGTCGTAGCGCAGGGTGCCCGCCTCGAGCACCGGCTGCACGGCTTGCGGATTTCGCCGCAGCATGGCGCGGCACCGCGACAACAGCTCGCGATGGTGAAAGGGCTTGACCAGATAGTCGTCGGCGCCGGCATCCAGGCCGGCAATACGCTCGTCGACCGATCCCCGAGCGGTGATGATCAAGACGGGCAGGCCAGGATACTCCTGGCGAACGCGACGCAACAGCGCCAGTCCATCGCCATCCGGCAGGCCGAGATCCAGCAGGATCAGATCGTGCTCCTGAGCCGCGATGGCAGCTTCAGCGTCCGAAACACTCGAGACCGCGTCAAGCCGCCAGCCGGCGTCGCGCATGGTTTCGCCGACCAGCTCTACCAGTCGCGGACTGTCTTCAACCAGGAGCAGGCGCATCGACTCGTCTCGGTGTGACCATTCTTGGCCCGACCATATGGGCTTTCTCCACGGCTGCCAACTCCCTCGCCGGGGCCAACCAAAACGGGTGTTGAAGAGCCAATAGGCAATCTTGACGGGGTTTCGACAGCTTACCGGGCGTATCTCGACAGGGCAGGAGGAGGCTGCAATCGAACCGGCGACCCCGCATGACGCGGCCTCCGCCACTAATGGATGCCCGCGACAGCGTTGGCCGCATGCCAAAAATCGGCCCGGCAGTCGCAGCAGGAGAAGACTGATGGTCCCAAGAACCCGCCGGCCAGTGCTCGGCAGCATAACGCTCAGCGCAATCGTCAGCATCTATCTGCTCGCTATCACCAACAATTCCTTCTGGAAGCACGCGACGGTCTATTTCGATCACTCGCGGCTGTCGCTGCTGTCATTCGGGACGGCGCTCGCGCTTGCGACCTTCGCTGTTCTGACGCTGGCGTCGGTCAAATACATCATGAAACCGGTGCTGATCTTCCTCATCGTCGTCTCGTCGTCGGCGGCCTATTTCGTCGATTACTTCGGTGTGATCATCGACAAGGACATGATCGGCAATGCGGCCGTCACCACCCAGGCGGAAGCGGGCCATCTTCTGACCGGTAGCCTGATGCTGCACCTGTTGGTTTACGCGGTCATTCCTTCGATGTTCGTGCTTTGGGTGAAGGTTCGCCATCGCCGCTTCCTGCCGAAGGCGGCCATCAATCTCGCCGTCATAACCCCGTGCCTGCTCGTCAGTGGCGGGTTGATCTATTCGGATTTCGCCAGCGTTGCCTATGTCATCCGCGAGCACAAAGATCTGATGAAGCGCTTCAATCCGACCGGGCCGGTTTCCGCTGCCGTCAGATATGCCTCCTCGACCTACAAGGAGCGCAACCTCGTGGTTCAGCCGCTGGGCACCGACGCCCGGCAGGGCGCGCGCGTTGCTGCGGCAGGCAAGCCGGTCGTCGTGGTCGTCGTTGCAGGCGAAACCGCCAGGGCGATGAACTTCTCGCTGAACGGCTACGAGAGGGAGACCAATCCCGAACTCAAATCTCTCGGGGTCATCAATTATACGGACACCACAAGCTGCGGCACGGCAACGGCGATTTCGCTTCCCTGCATGTTCTCCGTCTATCCGCGCAACGAGTATACCGACTGGAAGGCCCGTTCGACCGAAAACCTCATGAACGTGCTGACCCGCGCTGGCGTTTCCGTGTCCTGGTGGGACAACAACACTGGCAGTAAGGGCATCGCCGATCTCATCAACTTCGCCAGCATGACGAACCAGAAGAACAGTCCGCTCTGCAACAATGGCGAGTGCCTCGACGAAATCTTCCTTGGCGAACTCGACAAGAAGCTCGCTGCGACCAAGTCGAACAGCGTCATCGTGCTGCATCAGCTCGGCAGCCATGGTCCGTCTTACTATCTGCGCTATCCCGAGAAGTTCCGGCAGTTCAAACCGGATTGCCGCACGCCTGAACTGATGAAATGCTCAGTCGAGGAAATCACCAACGCCTACGACAATACCATCCTCTACACCGATCATGTGCTCGCAAGCGTTGCCCGCCTGTTGGAAAAGCATCAAAACGACATCTCTGGCGCGATGATCTACATGTCCGATCACGGCGAATCCCTCGGCGAGAACGGCATCTATCTGCACGGCGCGCCCTATGCGATCGCACCGCGCGAGCAGACGCAGGTGCCCTTCGTTACATGGTTTTCAAAGCCGTACCAGGCGGTAATGGGCGTCGATACGAGCTGCCTTGCCAAGGAGACGGATCAGCCGAAATCACATGACAACCTCTTCCACACCGTACTTGGCATGATGGATGTGGAGACGAAGGTCTACAACCGCGATCTCGATGCGTTCGCCAACTGCACCCAGCAGGGGCCAGCCGGCAAACCGAGCGTGTCGACCTTCCAGGCTGCCGATACGGCGAAGGACCTGCCGGCACCGGTCGTCCCGGCAACGGTCATGCCGAGCGCCAAGGCGCTCTGACGGACCAGCCCAACCGCTCGAGGCAGGACAAATCTGGTCGAAGCTTGGAACAAAGCATCCGTCTGCGCGCTTCCTTTGCATGTCCACCTGTTTGCATCAGCAAGACTGCTGCGTGCGCGTGGCAATGGAGACGCCAGTGTCAATCGGCGCTGGAGAACCATCCTTTTGCTGAGGGAGAGACTGATGCAGGTCGTCGGAATACAGGTTTCCGCTGAACGCGCCGGTAAGGCGGGCTTCACGGTAGAGTTCGTTGGCGCAAAGGGCGAAGTCGTCACGGTCACGTGCCCGCAGGATGCGGAAGCGTCGCTGAACAGGTTGAATGCGGTGGCCAGGGCAAAGGACATTCTGTCGGCGGCGCTTGAAGCCGATGAAACCCTGCTGGAGGCGTCCAATCAGCCGCACCCGGGTGCCGCGGCGAGGGATCCTTTGCCCAACGCGCGCACCGCGCATGACAAGGGAACGATGGAAGAGCAGCTCGACGAAGGTCTCGAAGATACCTTTCCGGCAAGCGATCCCGTTTCCATCGCGAGTTCGGCGATCGCCAAGGGAAATTCCCGCCGCTAGCAATCACCATTTCCGTGCTCCAATTCGAACCGAAGACGACGCGCAATCCTTGACAGGCGCGTCGTCTGTTTTGCGTGCATTGCCATCGCCGGTATTGCCGTGTTTCCGCCATCCGTGCAGTCTATCGGCGTTCGCATGCTAACGTCGAACAGCCGTTGCGGCGTCAACCCGTTCGTCGAACTCCGGAGGACTGGCGCATGCGCGCGCAGCATCTGACCTTTGCAGTCGGCGATATCCATGGCTGCCGGGCCGAGCTGCAGGCGCTTCTGCTTCAGATTGAAGCTTATGCGCCTGAGGGCAGGGTGATCTTTCTCGGCGACATGATCGACCGTGGCCCAGATAGCCGTGGTGTCGTCGAATTGATCATGGCAGGTCCGCAGAAGCAGGCCTGGACCTGGCTGGCGCTCAAGGGCAACCATGAGGAAATGCTGCTCGGTGCCCGTAGCGGCGAGAGCGATGTCGACTGGTGGCTGCTCAATGGTGGTCAGGAGACATTGGCATCCTACGACCACACCATCCCGGCAACGCACCTGAAATGGTTGATGCAGCTTCCTTCCATTATCGTCGAGCCGTTTCGCATCTTCGTGCATGCGGGCATCGACGAGACCATGCCGCTGGAGCGGCAGGGCGACGAAATCTTCCTCTGGATCAGGCGCCCGGATCATTATTCGGGCGACTATTGGGGCAAACATCTTTGCCATGGCCACACGCCGAGCCGGCGAAATCCTTCCACGGTTGGCAACCGCACAAATGTGGATTCGGCTGCGGTGTTCGGCGGCAGTCTTTCCTGCGCCATCTTTGACGACGATATTCCGGGCGGGCCGATTGGCTTTCTCAGCACCGGCAGCGGTGACCGTTTGTAACTTGGCGTTGCGGAAGATGATCAGGGGGGTGCCGAATTGCGTTGTGTGCCTGCCCGGCAGGCTGTAGGTGTGCCGAAACGGTCGGGCTTGCTTTCCCGTCCATCATCGCAGCTTCAGGGGATCACCGTTGGATACCGCGCCTTCATCTCTCTTCGCCAAGAATTTTGCTGCTCTCCTTTTCGATATGGATGGCACGCTGCTCAACTCGATGGCCGTCGTCGAACGCGTCTGGGGTGCATGGGCCGTCCGCAACGGGCTCGATCCCGTGGAAATGATGAAGACGGTGCACGGCGTTCGTGCCGTGGATACGATCCGCACGCTTGAACTGCCGGGCGTTGATCCGGAGCATGAGGCGTACGAACTTGCGCTCGCTGAAATCGCCGACGTCGACGGCATCATCGAGATCGAGGGCGCCATTGCCTTTCTCAATTCATTGCCGGCGGAGAAGTGGGCGATCGTCACATCGGCGCCGCTCGACCTCGCCGTTCGCCGCCTCGCGGCCGCAGGCATTCCGACGCCGAAGCTGATGATCACCGGCGAAGATGTTTCGGTCGGAAAACCCCATCCCGAAGGTTATCTTCTCGCCGCCGAGAAACTGGGCGTTCGCCCGGAAGACTGCATCGTTTTCGAAGACGCACCGGCCGGAATTCTTGCCGGCAGGGCAGCCGGCGCCGAGGTCATCGTCATCACCGGCGCGCATGATGCCGCAGCCGACACGCCGCACATGACGCTCGCCCGCTATAACGATATCGAAGCGGGTATTGCCGACGACGGCATGCTGTCGCTGCGCCGCCGTTAAGCGCCGGCATTGAGCGGCGCACCCAGGTAGGAGTGCTGTCTACGCCAAGAAGCTGATGAAAGCCGGAGAGCCTGGTCCAAGGCCTCCGGCTTTTTTTATCTGTCGGCTCACGCCGTGCTCCAGCATTTTGGCAAGGCGGGGCCACTCACCAGTTCGCCGAGGAGACCCTTGGGATTCTCCCGTGACGACAGTTGATGACGAAGAGGACGTCGTGTTCGGCGTTGCCTTGGCCCGTCGGCGACCAAGCTGTTGAACGTCCACAACCGCTTCATGACGTCTGTCAGCTTTCGCTGGCGTAACGTTTCAGGATCTCGGAAATATCCGGCTCGGCCTTGTCAGGATTGAGTTCGGCGCGAAGCTCGACGGCGTCGAGATGCTCAAGCATGATCTTCTCGGCCGCGGCAATATCCTTTGACCGCAAGGCGCGGATGATCTGAATATGTTCGTCCACCGCGCATTCGGGCGAGTGCAGACGAGCAAAGCGGGCGAGGATCAGGGAGCAGCGCGAGACCACTTCACGCACAAACCGTGTCAGCGCCTGGGAGCCTGTCAATTCCGCGAGCAGAATATGAAACTCGCCGGCAAGGCGGATGGATAGGGGGCCGTGATCCGAGAGTGCCGCCTGCTCCTCGCGCACATGCTGTTCGAGCCGCTTGAAGCCTGAGGTGCCGAGGTCTGCCACGAGGCGCCGGATGACCTCCGCCTCCAGCATGCGGCGCAGCGAGAAGATGTCGCGCGCTTCCTCCAGCGTCGGCTCGGCCACGCAGGCGCCCTTGTTGGCCCTGAGGTCGACGATGCCTTCGGCATTCAGGCGCACGAGCGCACCGCGCACGCTGGTGCGGCTGACCTTGAAATGATCGGCGATCGTGTCTTCGGAAAGTTTGGTGCCGGGCTTCAGTGCCTGCTCCAGGATTGCCTGGCGCAACAACCGATAGACGACCTCGCTGCGGCTTGATCTCTCAGACAAGGTTGCCTCCCCAAGCAAGCCGAATGCAGTCGGCAAAACATGTCCCATGACTTCGATAGCGCCGTCAGCCGTGCTCGTCAATATTGTATACAATAATGTTGCCATTTGTATCCGACTATCGTATGCAATTGATGGCGCCAGTCGAAGAGCCTTGGTGCCGGCCTATGCGGGAGGAGGCATGCGAAGAGGATCGCGTGACCCGCAGAGGTGGAGATTGTCGTAGTCATCGGGAGGGGAAAATGAAGAAAAGAATTCTGCAACTCTGCGCCACCGCAGCCGGCATCGCGGTCGGCCTCACGGCGTTCACCGCCAGCGCCGCCACCACGCTTGAGACGGTCAAGGCGCGCGGCAAGCTGATCTGCGGCGTCTCGATGAGCACGCCCGGCTTTGCCACCGCAGACGCCAAGGGGCACATGCAGGGCTTCGACGTCGATGTCTGCCGCGCTGTGGCTTCTGCCGTTTTCGGTGATCCGGAGAAGGTCGATTTCGTCCTGACGAACATCAACACCCGCTTCCAGGCACTGCAATCAGGCGAAATCGACATGCTGTCGCGCCAGACCACCCACACCTTTTCGCGCGAAGTCTCGCTCGGTCTCGATTTCGGCCCGACGGTGTTCTACGACGGCCAGGGGCTGATGGTGCCGAAGTCGCTCGGCGTCAACAGCGCCAAGGAATTGACGGATGCGGCGATCTGCACGCTGCCTGGTACGACGACGGCCCAGAACCTCAGCGACTTCTTCCGCTCGATCGGCGGCAAGTTCGAACTGGTCGTGTTCGAAAGCCCGGATGAAAACCGCAACGCCTTCTTCTCCGGCCGTTGCGAGGCGATCTCTTCCGACCGGTCCGACCTTGCGTCGATCCGCGCCGTCGCCAACAACCCGGACGACTATGTCGTTCTACCTGAAACGATCTCCAAGGAACCGCTCGCGCCGTCCGTGCGCCAGAACGATTCCAACTGGCGCGATATCGTTTCCTGGTCTGTCTGGATGCTGATGGCGGCGGAAGAGCGCGGCATAACCCAGGCCAATGTCGATGAAATGGCCAAGAGCCAGGATCCGGAAATCCAGCGCATGCTCGGCGTCAGCGAAGAGCTCGGCAAGATGCTCAACCTCGACAACAAGTGGGGCTACAACATCGTCAAGGGCGTCGGCAACTACGGCGAAGTGTTCGAGCGCAATCTCGGCACCAAGACGGCGCTTGGTCTGACCCGCGGGCCGAACACCCGCTGGAGCGAGGGCGGTCTGCTCTACGCACCGCCGTTCCGTTGATATTCGTCGGCCCGCGCTTCGGCGCGGGCCATTTTCGTCTTCGACGTTCCCCTTGCCCGGCAGACGTGTCGCCATGTCCCTGTTTTATGACGCGCGCATCCGCGCGTTCCTCTATCAAACGATCGCGATCGGCGCCGTTGTCTTCGTCGCCTGGATGATGTTCAGCACGGCGAGCGCCAACCTTGCCAAGCAGGATATTGCCACAGGCTTCGGCTTCCTGGCGCGCCAGGCGGGCTTCGTCATCACCGAAACTGCGATTGCCTACGAGCCGACGGATACGTTCGGTCGCGCCATCCTTGTCGGGATCGCCAATACGGTGAAAGTTTCGGCGCTCGCCGTCTTTTTCGGAACGATCCTCGGCGTCCTCGTCGGCATCGGCCGTCTCTCGCACAACCCGGTCCTGTCGCGGCTGATGCTTGCCTATGTCGAGGCGCTGCGCAACGTTCCGTTGCTCCTCTATCTCCTGCTCTGGTATTCGCTGATCATCTCGGTGTTTCCGCCCGTCAAGCAGGCGATCGAGATGCTGCCGGGCGTCTTCCTGTCCAATAGCGGCCTGGTGATGCCGGCCATGCGGTGGGCAAGCGGTTTAGAAGCTCTTGTCATCGCGTTGGTCGTCGGCACCGTCGCCGCCGTCGTGGTTACGCGTGTCCTTACGCGTCGCCGCATCGCCACGGGCAAGGAGATGCCGGTAGCCACCATCGCGGCATTCGCAATCCTGCTGCCGCTCACACTTACATTGCTTTCCGCCGACATCTCGGTTTCTCTTGATGTTCCCGAGCTCGGGCGGTTCCGCCTGACCGGCGGCTACCATGTGCGGCCCGAGTTCGTGGCATTGCTGATCGGCCTGACGCTGAGCGCCTCGGCAAACGTTGCCGAAATCGTGCGCGCCGGAATTCAGGCTGTCAGCAAGGGGCAATGGGAGGCGGCAACGGCCCTCGGCCTGCCGCGCTCTCGCACACTGAAGCTGGTCATCCTGCCGCAGGCATTGCGCATCATCGTGCCGCCGCTGACCAACACCTATCTGACGGTCTTCAAGAACAGTTCGCTCGCAATCGCCATCGGCTACCCGGACCTCGTGATGGTCTCCAACACGATCATGAACCAGACTGGCCAGGCGATCGAAGCCATTGCCATCTTCATGGCCGTCTATCTCGGCCTGTCCATCCTGATCTCGCTGGTGATGAACTGGTACAACGCGCGCGTTGCGCTGAGGGAGCGCTGAGCCATGGCCCAGTTTGAAGGCTTCGTTGCCGACCCGACCCTTATGGCGCCCGCTGCCCGGCCGCCGGCCCGCGACCGCACCTGGCTTTCCGCCTATTTTGGAACGCCGGGCAACGCCGCAATCACCATTCTCTGCCTCGGCACGATCTTCGGGCTTGCGAAGCTCGCGATCGGCTGGCTGTTCGTCGATGCGATCTTTTCCGGCACGCCGGCGGAGTGCAAGGCGTCCAGCGGTGCCTGCTGGCCGTTCCTGTCGGCGAAGCTGCGCTACATCTTCTTCGGCTTCTATCCCTTCGACGAGCAATGGCGTCCGCTGACGGCGATGCTGCTCTTTCTCGGCGCTTGCGGCGTATCCATGATGCCGCGGACCTGGGGCAGGGCGCTTGCCGCGGTCTGGATCGTTGTGATCCTGCCAACGCTCTACATCCTGATGGCCGGAGGCATTTTCGGTCTGACGCCGGTGCCGACGACGCAATGGGGCGGCCTGCCGCTGTCCTTCATGCTTTCCTTCGTCGGGCTCGCCTGCGCCCTGCCGCTGGGCATCGCCCTTGCCCTTGCGCGCGCATCGAGCCTGCCGGCGATCCGCGTGCTCGGCGTCGGCTTCATCGAAATCGTGCGCGGCGTGCCGCTGATCAGCATCCTGTTCATGGCGACCGTCATGCTGCCGCTGTTCATGCCCGACGGCATCACCATCGACAAGCTGCTGCGTGCCCAAGTGGCGATCATTCTCTTTGCGGCCGCCTATATCGCCGAGATCGTCAGGGGCGGCTTGCAGGCCGTCCCCAAGGGACAGATCGAGGCCGGCCATTCGCTCGGTCTGCACTACTGGCAGATCATGCGAAAGATCGTGCTGCCGCAGGCGCTGAAGAAGGTGATCCCGCCGCTCGTCGGCCTGTTCATCGGCTTCTTTCAGGATACGACCCTTGTAACCATAGTCGGCCTGCTCGATTTTCTGGATACGGTGCGCACGGCCATGCGGGATCCGCAATGGCAGGGCATCGCCGTGCTCGAAGGTTACGTCTTCGCCGCGGTCGTCTATTTCTTTTTCAGCGCTCTGATGGGTGCTTACAGCCGTTTCCTCGAGCAATATTTCAGGACCACGCATGACTAAGTCAGTTCACGTCATCCGCAAGGCGCACACCGTCGTTGGCTTCGACGCCGAAACGAAAAGCCATGTTTATCTCCATGACGCCGACGTCGCCTATGACGACACCGGCTTCGTCCATGTCGGTGGACATTATGACGGTGCCTTTGCCAGCGAAACCTTAGGCGCCGACCGCATGGTGATGCCTGGCTTCGTCAACGTGCATTGCCACTCCGGCGAGGAGCCGATCTCCAAGGGCATCTTCGAAGACGCAGGTACTTCAGCGCTTTGGGGCAATGCACTCTACGAATACTCCAACCTGCTGGAGATTGACGACGGTGCAATCGAGGCGTCGTTGACCGTGATGCTGGGCGACCTCATGCGCAGCGGCGTGACGACGCTGCTCGACATTGCCGGACCGCACGACAGCTGGCTGCCGACGCTGGCACGAAGCGGCGCCCGCGCTTTTGTCGCTCCCGGTTTCCGGGAAGCGCAGTGGCATGTCGAAGACAGCCACCGCCTGGATTTCATCTGGGACAAGGCGCGCGGCCGCGAGGCTTTTGCCCGGGCGCTCGATGTCGTCGACACGGCCGCAAGCCATCCCTCCGGCCGCCTTGGTGGCGTGGTGGCGCCATCGCAGATCGAGACCTGCTCGGCCGAATTGCTTCAGGACGCGGCAGCAGAGGCGCGCAAGCGCGGCATGCCGATCACCATCCATTCCGCCCAGACGATGGCGGAACATGAGGAACTTTTGCGCCGGACCGGCCTTACCGCAGTGCAGTATCTGGAAAGTCTCGGCGTCCTCGGCGACAACCTGATCCTCGGCCACTGCATCTTCGTCGACAGCCATTCCTGGACGCGCCAGCGCACCGACATCGATCTTGGCCTGCTGGCGGCGCGGCGCACCACCGTCGGCCATTGCCCGGTGACGTTCTCGCGCAGCGGCATGGCGCTGGAATCGGTCGGGCGCTATCGCCGCGCCGGCGTCAACGTTGCACTCGGAACCGACAGCTATCCCTTCAACATGCTGGAAGAAATGCGCCAGGCAATGATCTGCGCCAGGCTTTCCGGCAAATCGGTGTTCGACGTCTCGACCGCGGATATTCTCGAGACAGCAACGCTTGCCGGCGCCCGTGCGCTTGGCCGTGACGATATCGGCCGGATTGCCGTCGGCGCGAAGGCGGACTTTCTTGTCGTCGATCTGAAACACCATGCGATGCAACCGGTCTACGATCCCTTGCGCAACTTGCTGCATTGTGCGGCTGAGCGCGCGATCAAGGAGGTCTACGTTGACGGGCAATGCGTGGTGCGTCATGGGCGTCCGACCATGATCGACTATGATGGCGCTGTGGGGCTGCTGCAGGAAGCCCAGGATTACGCGTGTCGCAAGGCGCCGGAAAACGATCCGAAGAAACGACCGATGCGCGAACTGGCGCCGTTGTCGCTGCCCCTTGGGCAGTAGGCTGCGGAGCGATCCGCGAACAAGAACTGGAGAAGCGCCGGCACTGCTGGCGCTTTCCTGTTTCAGGCCTGCGCGACCAACTGCGGTTTCTCAGCCGCAGCATTGTCCTGCTTCGGCTTCGCGAGGGTGTGCCCGTCCCTGAACAGTTTCCACTTTGTCGGACGGAATGCGACCCTTGCGCGGTCCTGTGTGGTGGTGCGTTCGGGCGGCAGTTCGATTTCGGCATGCGGGTGGTTGCGGCCGAGGTCGAGTTCGAGATGGCGGGTGCCAGCGACGCGGCGGCTGGCGGTGACGAGGCCGGCAAGACAGCCGCCGCAGCCGTCGATCAGTTCGATGTCATGCGGGCGGAAGTAGAGCGTGGCCGCACCGTCGGGCTCGGTCGGGGCACGCAAGCCGATCGGCCGGTCCTCGAACCAGATTTCGCCGTTTTGAAGGGTGACGGAGAGCGCGTTCGACTGGC
>NZ_MUNW01000056.1 GCF_002002725.1 Sinorhizobium sp. A49
CGCCAAAGTCTCTTTCACAAAGAACCAGTTAAGGTTCCTCACGAGCTCCGCCGCCCACGTTTCTCTTTCTCTATATTCAAATGTCAAATAACAGACGGAAAAACCGTCAAAACTTCCCGCCGAAACTCGCGCCCCGACCAATCAGCATCCGCCAATCAAGGAAACCTTTAGAACGAAGGACATCGTCGCCAGCGGCGCCGCCGCCCTCGTTCAGTGATCGGGCTTATAGACCCCGCACCTCAGACACGTCAACAGACAATTTCAAAAAACTGACAAGATCGAACAAGTAACTGAAAAAACACAGGAAATTCACAAAGGAGTTATCAACAGGGCGGTGAAGGGGCAAAAACTGCGGCAGACTTCGGCGGCCAATCCGCCAAACGTCAGCTCCGGACGCCCAAAAACCGCACGTTCTGGGCCGGGCGCTCTACTTCGTCTGAAGGATCTGGCCGGCCGGCTGTACGCTGAGCGGCCGCTCGCGGCTGAAATGATCCCAACATCGCGCTTCACCGACCTCCCGCACATCCTCGCGAAACGCCGTGCCGCCATAGCCCCGAAGCTCAGCAGAACGGCCGATACATACAACGGCGCGTTCTGCGCCCGACGTCGGTGTTTGCAGGCTCCCAAATAGACACGGTTGATACGATGGCATTTGCCTCCGACACGGGGCGCGGCTCACGCATCCGATGTTATTGCGAGCTCCGTTCCGTCGGTCGCGCCAGCTATGGTGCGCCAGCTATGGTAGAGAATCATTAACCATGGTTAGCTAGGTATCGTCACCCATACCGCTGGCTATCTCGCGAGCGTTCGATAGCATTGGCAGTTACCCATGCAGAAGACACCGCTTGCGGCACACTCCCGGCGTATCGGCTTTTTCACCGCATTGGCCTCGTTCGCTTTGACAGTGCCTTCCCTTGCCCAGTCCGTCTGGTCCGGCAGTTCGGACAATGAATTCAGCAACGGCGCGAACTGGGACCCCGCCCTGCCCGGCACGGGCGATACAGCGGTCGTCAACGACGGTTCGCCACAGGTCACCAATTCGTCGACAATTCGCGAACTCGGTGTGGACGGCGGCAATGTCACGATCACCAATACCGGTGCGCTCACCGTCACCGGCGGCAGCACGATTGCCTCGGGCAGCATCAGCATCAACGCCGGCGGCGCCTTGAACTCGGATGTCGACCTGAGCGGTGGCGGCCTGTCCATCGACGGCGACCTCAACGGAAAATTGACGCTGAGCAACGGCAACGTATCGGTGAACGGAACACTGGACAGCGCCGCGATCGGTTCGACGACGTCCCTTTCCAACAACGGCCAGGTCGGCGACGTGAACGTTTCTGCCGCGGGTACATTCGTCAACAACAGCGGCGCAACCGCCGGCGCCATTACCAATGCCGGCACCGGCTCCAACGCCGGAACGATCGATGCGCTGACGAACACGGCAGGAAACTTCACCAACAACACCGGCGGCACGGTCACGGGAAAAACGACCGTTTCGGGTGGCACCGTGACGAACAATTTCGTCGTCACGGAAGCGGATGTCGAAGCCGCCGCCACGTTCGTCAACAACAACGGCGCGATGGCGGGCAAAGTCACGAACTCAGGCACCCTATCGAACGCCGGCACGATCGCCTCCGTCAACAACAAGGACGGAGCCTTCACCAACAATTTCGGCGGCGAAGTGACCGGCGAGACGACGGTCTCGGGCGGCAACGTCACCAACAATGCGACGCTTGCCACCGTCACCGTCGGCGCCGGCGGCAGCTTTACGAACACTTCCGGCGCCACCGCCGGTGCGGTCGCAAACAGCGGCATTTCTTCCAATGCCGGCACGATCGCGTCCCTGACGAACACATCAGGGAACTTCACCAACAATTCCGGCGGCACGATTGCAGGCAAGGCAACGGTTGCAGGCGGGACGGTGACGAACAACTTCGTCGTGACGCAAGCGGATGTTGCGGCGGCGGCCGCCTTCGTCAACAACAGCGGCGCGACGGTCGGCGCGCTTGAGAATGCCGGCAACACCGCGAATGCGGGCACTGTCGCGTCCCTGAACAACACCGCCGGCACGTTCACGAACAACGGCGGCGGCACTGTCACCGGCACGACTGCGGTATCGGGCGGCAGCGTCGTCAACAATGCGGCGCTCGCTGACGTCGATGTCGGCTCCGGGGGCACATTCACGAACAACAGCGGCTCCACTGCCGGTGCCGTGAGAAATGCCGGCGCGGGTTCGAACGACGGAACCATCGCCTCACTGGCGTTGAGCGACGGCCTGTTTTCGAACACCGGCACGATCAATGGCACGGCAACAGTCACGGGCGGCGCGCTCGTCAACGATGGCGTGGTCGTTGGCAGCGTCGACGTCTTCGATGGCGGGCTGTTGTCCGGCACCGGCGTCGTCGGCGGACTGGCAGTCAATGCGGGTGGCGTGTTCTCGCCCGGCCCAGGCATCCAGACCGCCACCGTCGATGGAGACGTGATATTCCGGTCTCGATCAACTTACCAGGTGGAGGTCGATACGACGGGCCTCTCCGACCGCCTTGATGTGTCCGGTGCCATCAGCATCGAAGGCGGAACGCTCGAAGTTCTGGCCGGAAGCGGCACCTATGCCTCGACGACCGACTACACGATCCTGACGGGCGGTAGCGTCACCGGTGCGTTTGACGACGTTATCAGCAACTTTGCCTTCCTGTTGCCGAGCCTGACCTACCGCGCCACCAGCGTCGATCTCACCCTTGATCGCAATGACGTGCGTTTCGCCGATGTGGCGGAGACAGCGAACGGCCGTACGACAGCGAATGCCGTAGAGGCGCTAGGACCGTCGAACCCGCTGTTCCTAAACGTTGTGTCACTGGATGAGCAATCCGCCGGCAGCGCCTTTTCGCAACTGAGCGGCGAAGCCCATGCTTCTCTCAAGAGCGAACTGCTCTGGGACAGCCGTTTTCCGCGGCAGGCGGTTCTCGACCGCAAGAGCCCGGCGCAAGACCAGGGCTTACGGCAATCGGACGACGTGGTGTTTTGGACATCCGCTTATACGGCCGCAAACCAACTCTCCGGTGACGGCAACGCAGTCGGCGTCGATGGTCGAACGGCGGGTGTCGTGTTCGGGGCGGATGCCGCGATCTCCGACACATGGCGCCTCGGCGGCCTTCTCGGCAACAGCCATCTCACCATGCAACCGGAAGCACGCGCGGATTCCTATCACGCCGGTCTCTATGTCTCCGGCGAAATCGGACTGCTGGATCTGATGGCTGGGGCGATCTATTCCCACAACGAAACCTCGACCCGACGCGATGTTGCCTTTGGTTCCCTCTCCGAGCGTCTGACTGCGGACTACGACAGTGCCACCCGCCAGGTTTTTGCAGATCTGTCCTGGACGTTTGCGGCAGACGATATCAAGCTCCAGCCTTTCGCCAACATCGCCTATGTCGATCTCGATACAGACGCGTTCAGCGAGACGGGCGGCACGGCCGCGGTCTCAGCGGCCGAGGGCTCGGACGCAGTGACGGTATCGACGGTTGGCCTGCGCTGGTCGGCAGACATTCCCGGCAGTGAACTGCCAATCGCTGCCTCCGGCATGTTGGGTTGGCGGCATGCCGCGGGAGATCTGACGCCTTCGGCGCGGCTTGCATTTGCCGGCGGCAGCTTCTTCACAATCGGTGGCGTCACCATGCCCCGCGATGCTCTGGTGATGGAGGCAGGCATTTCCGCGAGGCTATCCGCAGCCGCGCAGGTGACGCTGACCTATCTGGGCGAATTCGCCGACGGCGTGCAATCGAGCGCCGCGCGGGCAAACCTGATCGTGAATTTCTAGGCAAGCGACACACGCCAATGGCTGCCATCCCAGGTTCGCCCGCCCACAACCGGACCTTCCCGCAATGGATCATTGGTCTCGCTGCCGCCTGATTGATCTGATTGTTCGGCATTTTCAGAAGTGAAAGGATGATCCCCTTGATTTACGCCCGTCATTTCGCAGCACTTGCAGCAAGTCTTCTCCTGCTTGGAGCCACCGGCTGCCAGAAGGAGCCGGAATCCACCGCAGCCCAAACAGCGGGGTCGTGCAAGCCAAATGCAGCAGAAGCCCTGGCAGGCAAAGACAGGATTTCCGATGAGGACGCAAAGCAAATGACGGGTGCGACTTTCGTCAGGCAATTGAAGCCCGGGGATCCGGCCACCATGGACTTCAGGCAGGAGCGGGTCACCATCGAAACGGACCCGGCGACGGGCAAGATTGTCCGCGCTATGTGCGGGTAGACGTCGACGAATGGCACGAAGCAGCGGGGCCAGATCGGCTCCACCTTGAAGGTGCTCCACGGTGCCAATGCTCGCATCGACACCCGTCGCAAAAAGCAGCGTGCAAACACGCCTTTCTGCTCATCGTTCCGCTTGTCGAAGACGGGGGAACGACCATCCGCCCTCCCTTGTCCCATAGAGACGCCGTCATGCCTCGTCTTGCGCAGGGGCACGATGTTCGGCGAACCTGCGACCCGGTGCGACGTCGCAACGGCCGATGGGACGTCCTGAACATCGCCATCAATCCGGCCGCCTAAAAACGCTCCTGTCCTGGAGATCATCTTCATCGAGGACGAGAACCATTTTCGAGCCATCGAACTCGCGGCTACCCCGATTTGGCTCTGCGCGCGACGAAGACGAAGTGACCTTCGAAGTCCCGAAACTCTGCAGGACGTCAGTCTGGTCGTTCGGCTTTCGTTGAACCATCCGTTGTTTCAACGAAAACGGCTCGCCGCATGGAGCGATGCTCACGCTAGCGTCGATGATTGGGTGACAAGGCAATGGACGCCGTCGAGGGCGGTGAGTTGAACCCACGTTGCTTTGCAAAGCAAAGCGCCGCCAACGGATTGATCATTGACGGCGCCGCTCACCGGAAGCCCTTCTTCTCAAAGGCTTCATCTCATTATTTTAGTACGCATTCTCCGTCAATGAAGGAAATGTGAAGTTTTCATCCGACATAAACATTAGATTTTTAGTACATAATGAATATATAAATGAGCAAAACTATATCACTAAAATGAAATAAATCTGATACAATGTGACGTTGCCCGCATGCAACACAATTATGCTTTGTATGCTTAGAACTGTGACTTAGTTAAACTTGTTGTATATTTTCTATTCCTCCATGTTAATCCTCGCCGCGCTGACCGTCCGAGAGCAATCACGGACGAGCATGTTTCGCAGCAGCGCGAACGAGGTTGCCGATAGTTCTCTGGGGGACATCCAGGATCGGCCCTTGTTGACCCTGAAACCAAAGAGAGATCTATCGCATGAGCATCAGAAGCCTTCTCCTCGGCTCCGCCGCCGCATTGGCAGCAACATCCGGCGCACAGGCGGCCGACGCAATCGTCGCAGCCGAGCCGGAGCCCATGGAATACGTTCGCGTTTGCGACGCTTTCGGCACTGGCTACTTCTACATCCCGGGCACCGAAACCTGCCTGAAGATCGGCGGCTTCGTTCGCTTTCAGACCTCGTTCGGTCGGGATGAAGTAACGAAGCGTTACGATCCTCGCACCGATGGCAAGCAAGCAACTTCCGACTGGGATTCTTTCTCGCGCGCTTACATCTCGTTCGATGCCAAGAGCGACACCGAGTACGGCACGCTCACCGGCTTCTTCGCAGCTGAATTCAACGCTGACAACGACACCGACAAGGGCGATAGCCTGATCGACGTCGACGAAGCCTACATCCAGCTCGGCGGCCTGAAAGCCGGCTTCTTCTACAGCTGGTGGGATAAGGGCCTGAACGGCGAATCCGACACGATCGGCAACGTCACCGAGTTCAACTCGATCGCTTACCTCTATGACGGCGGCTCGTTCCAGGCCGGTATCGCAGTCGACGAACTCGAAGGCGCAACGACCAAGAGCAACGGCGTCGGCGTTGAAGCTATCGTTACTGCTTCTGTCGGCGGCGTATCGTTCGACCTGCTCGGCGGTTACGACACTGAAGTCGAAGAAGGCGCGATCCGTGCTCTGCTTTCAGCAGACCTCGGCCCGGGCACACTGCAGGTAGCAGGCGTTTGGGCGTCTGACCCGAACGCTTACTGGAACGCCTCCGAGTGGACCGTTGCTGCGTCGTACGCCTTCAAGGCAACCGACAAGCTGAAGATCACCCCCGGTGCTCAGTACTGGAGCGATCTGCGCACCGGCAACACCTTCGACAGCGGCCTCGACAAGTGGCGCGCTGGCCTGACCCTCGACTACGCGATCACCGAAGGTCTGGCTTCGCGCGTCTCGGTTCAGTACGAAGACACGGACACCGTCGGCGGTGGTTCGGACGACCAGGTTAAGGGCTTCGTCCGGCTGCAGCGCAACTTCTAAGCCAAACTTGGTTTGAGCGCATGGGCCCGCGGCAAGAAATTGCCGCGGGCTTCCTGGACATAACGGTTTTCCGACAAACGAACCGAAGCTGGTTTATCGCGGCGGGCCTTGGCGCAGCGCTGAGCGCCATCCGGATCTGCTGCAGACCTCTCGCCACTGATCGCCTCGCCGTCCCAGTTCAGCAGACGACGGCAACCCTCGTTCTCGCTTATGTCATCATGCCGCTGCGCCTTCATCGGCCCACGCATGCGCAACACACAGGCTCCGTCAAGCTGAGGCGGCAAGCAGGCGACAGACAGTCTCCCGCATTGCGGCCTTCGTGGGCGACAGAGTGCGCAAGCCGCCACGATCATGTGAGAAGCAATCGCTTGGCCAGCAAAACGGGCATCACAACCGCTTGATGGATGCGGGGACGCCGGGTCACCCTGTTCCATAAATGCTGCTTGCCGGCTCCGCCGGTTCCAACAGTTTCTGGCAGCTATGCCCGAAGTGGGACTTTCCCATCGACAAGGATCGGCCCGGACTCTCCTTGTCGGTCGCTTCCGCTACACGAGCCAGACGTTGCCGTGTTCACGCCGCTGTTTGAGAAAGCGGCGGACGATGCTCGGTCGCCAACCAAGAGAAAACGAGGAACTGGATCATTGCAGAAGGTTGCGTCGGCATCGCTCAACCGGTAGCACGGCTCCAGGCTGACCGCGTTGCCATCTCGACGTTGCCTCAGACATTGCATCGTGGACACCTTTTGTTCAAAAATCCACCATATCGGCAGGTGGCGGGAGCTGGTGAAGACCGAGCGCCAACCTATATTGAGCGACGTCACACCGGGTAGCTCGGATGTGTTCTGGCAACGACAAGGATAGATTTTATGAGCGAGAAATCCCCGGCCGATAATTTTCCCGCCGGTTATGAACTCCCCAAGGTCTGGACCTGGGACAAAGGCAACGGCGGCGCGTTCGCCAGTATCAACCGCCCGATCGCCGGCCCCACGCACGAAAAGGCACTGCCCGTCGGCAAGCATCCGCTTCAGCTCTATTCACTTGCCACTCCTAACGGCGTGAAAGTGACGATCATGCTGGAAGAGTTACTGGCGGCCGGCCATTCTCAAGCAGAATATGATGCCTGGCCGATCCGCATCGGCGATGGTGACCAGTTCGGTTCCGATTTCGTCGAAATCAATCCGAACTCCAAGATCCCGGCGCTGTTTGACCATGCGCCCAAGGGTGGCGGCGCGCCGGTTCGCGTGTTCGAATCTGCATCCATCCTGATCTATCTCGCGGAGAAATTCGGTGCGTTCCTGCCGGCCGAGCTTCGCGCCCGCACGGAAACCTTCAACTGGCTGTTCTGGCAGATGGGCTCCGCGCCCTTCCTCGGCGGCGGTTTTGGCCATTTCTATGCCTATGCGCCGATGCAGATCAAATACGCCATCGATCGTTATGCGATGGAGGTGAAGCGCCAGCTCGACGTGCTCGATCGCCACCTCGAAGTCAATCAGTTCATGGCTGGCAAGGAATACACGATCGCCGATATGGCCATCTGGCCCTGGTACGGCAACCTGGCACTCAATCAGGCCTATGGCGACGCCGGCACTTTCCTCGATGTCCAGAGTTACAAGCACGTCCAGCGCTGGACGGCGGAAATCGCCGCCCGACCTGCAGTCAAGCGTGGCCGCATGGTCAACCGCCTAAGCGGCGATCCGGCCGAGCAGTTGCATGAACGCCACGACGCCTCCGACTTCGATACGAAGACGCAGGACAAGATCAACCAAAACGAGACAGCGTAAGGAGAAACGAATGGCCAAGCTGCCTGATATGACGAAACACCGGGGTTTTCCCTACGCCATGCCAGGCACAGGCATACAGTTCGTTATCCGCCGCGCCAATCCCAAAGGGGCAACGCCGATCAAGGCTTTGCCCCGCCATGCCCGGCCTGGTTCGGGGGCGCACCGCATCGACGCTGCATTCCTCCACGCCCTTTGGCACCACTTCGGCGCCGAGCCATTCGAGCGCGGCAATCTTGACGCCGCCCGGCTCAACCTCCTCTTCGGCCGCGAGGTCATGGCTGTCGAGAAGGATTTCGATCCGGTGTCCTATGAAGCCCTGCTCGTCATCAACGAACGGGTCGCCCGGCAGAGTTTCCCGGAATCCTTCGAAGACGTCTTCGAAGTTTGAAGCAACGGACCCCGACCTGTGCGAATCGCCCCCGCACAGGTCCCTTGGCCGAACAGGCCACTCTCTGTGCAACACGATGGATATTCTTCCGTTGACCTGATCTGTCGGGCAGCCCGTTCAAAGTTGCGCGAATATGCGCTTGAGCTGCAAGCCCAAGGTCGCCGCACGAACCGGCATCAGCACCATCATCGCGATCCAGAACCCGTAATTGCCCCAAACTTGCTGGCAGGCGTATGCCGTCGCAAGGAAGACTATCGTGGCGACAAACATGCTTTTGCGCAGTTCGCGTGTCCGGATCGCGCTAAGGAAGACGTCATCGAGCATGTAACTCGTGACCGAGATCGGCCGCAACACGACGACGTAGGGAAGGAAACGGGTCGCCGCAGCATCCTTCGAGTACCATGTAAAATGATCGCTAGGATTATCTAGCGGAGGACCTGTCGGAACCGCATCCCGCCAGCCGTCTTTAAGACTGGCAAGCCATGGAGAACAGCGATGACGATCACGATTACCGCTTTTGAACGATCCCCCGATCGCGGCAAGGGGATGGCGCGTGACATGCGTGTTCGTTGGGCGCTCGAAGAAGTGGGCCAGCCATACGACGTTCGTCTTGTGTCGTTCAAGGCGCTGAAGGAACCCGCCCATATCGCGCTTCAGCCTTTCGGGCAGATCCCGAGCTATGAAGAAGGCGACCTTGTCCTGTTCGAGTCGGGGGCGATCGTGTTCCATATCGCCGAGCGCCATTCGGGCCTGCTGCCGGACGATGCGAATGCCCGGTCGCGTGCGATCGCATGGATGTTCGCCGCGCTCAGCACGGTGGAGCCACCCATTGTTGAGCGCGACGTCGCCAGATATCTGGAGGGCGACAAGACCTGGTATGAGGAGCGCCTGCCTGCCGTTGAGGAACGCATCCGTAAACGGCTGAGCGAACTGTCCTTCCGGCTGGGCGATGCCGAGTGGCTCGACGGCGCGTTCAGCGCCGGCGATCTCCTGATGGTGACCGTCCTGCGCAGGTTGGAAGGATCGGGTCTGCTGAACGACTACCCGAACCTTTCCGCCTACATTGCCCGCGGCCAGGCGCGACCCGCCTACCGGCGTGCTTTCGACGCGCAATTGGTCGTTTTCACCGCCGCCTCGACAGGCGACTAAAGATCCGCACCTCGCCGCAAAGGCCAGTCGACCGTGGGGCATCGGGCCATGCGCGGGCTGAGCAAGAACCGATGGCACGGATCAACCTCGAACGGCGCGCAGGCCGCAGCCGGTGACAGACCTCCGCCTCATCCCCTGCCCCTCGGCACGATCAAGGGCGTATCTGAAACCGGATCGGGGATGATGAGACAGGGCAGGCCAAAGACATTTTCGACCATTTTCTCGGTGACGACGTCTTTCGGCGCACCTTCCGCGACGACGGTGCCGTCCTTCATGGCAATGATGTGGGTGGCATAGCGGCAGGCATGGTTGAGATCGTGCAGCACGGCGACGACCGTGCGCCCCTTGGCATTGAGATCCTGGCAAAGATCGAGAAGTTCGATCTGGTGAGCGATGTCGAGGAAGGTCGTCGGCTCGTCAAGCAGGAGGATCGGGGTTTGCTGGGCCAACACCATCGCCACCCAGACCCGTTGCCGCTGGCCGCCGGAAAGCTCGTCGACAGGGCGGCCCGAAAGCCCGGCCGTTCCTGTCGTGGCGAGCGCTGCTTCAACGGCTTCTTCGTCGGCACAGGACCATTGCCGGAACAGCGACTGATGTGGGTAGCGACCTCGGGCGACGAGATCGGCGACCGTGATGCCATCAGGTGCAATCGAGGCCTGCGGCAGCAGGCCAAGGGTGCGAGCCAGCTGTTTACCCTGGTATTGCGCCAACGCCTTGCCGTCGAGAACAACCGCGCCTGCCGATGGAGCAAGCACGCGTGCCATGGCGCGCAACAAGGTCGATTTGCCGCTGGCATTCGGCCCGACGATGACCGTGAAGGACCCGTCTGGAATGGCGACCGACAGGTCCTGGGAAATGATCCGCTCGTCATAACGCAGCGTCGCATTCTCAACGCGAAGCCTTGCCGGTCCATTGACCTTGCATTCCGTCATCGTCTTGCCTCGCGGATCAGCAACCAAAGGAAATAGAAGCCGCCGATGCTGACCGTCATGACGCCGACGGGCAGTTGAACGCCGAAAGCATGCTGGGCCACCCAATCGGCCACGGCGAGCAACAGCGCGCCCATCAGCGCCGATGGAATGAGGGCAACGCCTGCCGTGCGCGTGATACGCCGCGCGATCTGCGGAGCAGCCAACGATATGAAGGAAATCGGCCCGGCGGCGGCCGTCGCAAGTGCAGTCAGCGCGACGCCGAGTATCATCAGCAAAAGGCGCAGGCGCGTTGCGTTTACACCTGACGTCGTTGCCGCATCGTCGCCAAGTTCGAGCTGGCGCAGCGGTCGCGACAGGGCTGCAAGAATGGGAGTGATGAAGACCAGCATTGCAAGGACGGGAAGCACCTGTTCGAACGAAAGGCCGTTCAGGGAACCGCCCCCCCAGATCGCGGCCGACATGGCGATCGGAAGATCGGCCTGCCGGATCATCCACGCATTGAAGGCGCCGAGCATGGCGGACATGCCGATACCGATGACAATCAGCCGGAAGCCCTGCACACCGCGGCGATAGGCGAGGAGATAGACGCAGGTAGCCGTGACGATCCCACCGGCGAGCGCTCCGCCCGCCGTTTGGTAGTATCCGCCGGAGAACAGCAGAATGACCATGAGTGCGCCGGTGTACGAGCCGGCGGAAAAGCCGATAATGTCGGGCGATCCGAGAGGATTGCGGGTCAGGGACTGGAAGATCGCCCCACTCAGTCCCAGCGCGCTGCCCAGCAGGCAGGCGAGCAGCAGCCTTGGCAGGCGCCATTCGGTAACGACCATGCGGATGTTCTCGTCCCCGCCGCCCAGCAACGCGCGCAAGACGTCAGCAGGCGGGATGGAAAACTTTCCGCTCGAAAGCGACACCGCGCCGACCACCGCGATCAGCAACAACAGGATCGCGCTCACGGCGAAGCTGCGCAGATCGAGCCGCACGGACAACCGCCCGCCAGACGACCTGATAACGACAACCGCCCGGCCGACATCGAGCGCTCGAGCACACGGAGCGCGTGAGTGCGCACTTGGACAGCGATTATTGGGTTGGTCCAGGCTGGTTTCGGTCAAAGTCCGCGCGCCTTCGTGCGTCGCGCCAGGAGGATCAGGACCGGCGCGCCGATGAAGGCCGTGACGATACCGACCTCCAGTTCGCCGGGAAACAGCACCAGCCTGCCAACGATATCGGCAAACAAAAGCAGACTTGGCGCGCAAAGGAGTGTGAAAACGATGATCCAGCGTTGATCAGGCCCCGAAAACCAGCGCACCGCGTGCGGCACCATCAATCCGACGAAGCCGATCGGTCCTGCGGCCGCCGTCGCGGCGCCAGACATGAGCGTGACGGCAATGACCACCAGGAAACGGGTGCGAATGACGTTTGCGCCGAGGGATCGGGAGAGATCATCGCCGAGTGCCAGGGCATTGAGGGGCCGGGCCAAGCCCAGCGCGAGCACCAGACCGCAGACGATGAAGGGCGCGACCGCGCGGACCACCTCCATGCCGCGTCCCGCCACCGACCCTATGGACCAGGACCGTAGAGCGTCGAAGGCTTGAGGATTGATGAGCGTGATCGATGAGCCGATACCGCCAAGCACGGCCGACAGCGCTATACCGCACAGGACCAGCCGCAATGGGGTGGCGCCGTCCCGTCCTTGCGATGCAGCCCCATAGACCAGCAGCGTCACCGAGATTGCGCCGGCAAGCGCGAACCAGAGGTAGCTCTCAACCGCGTGCACGCCGAACATCCCGACAGCGAGCGTCACGAAGAAAGCGGCACCGGCATTGACCCCCAGGATGCCGGGATCAGCCAGCGGATTGCGCGTCGCCGCCTGGATCAGCGCGCCGGAGACACCGAAGGCGGCCCCGCAGAGAAGCGCGAGCAAGGTCCGCGGCAGACGATAGTCACGGATGATGATGTGTTCGGCTGACGTAGCGTCATAGCTGACGAGCGCATCCACAACGGTCGGCACTGCGACATGACGCGCGCCGAGCAACAGGCTGGCGGAGCAAAGGAGAACCAGGACGGCCGCGGCCAGGCCAAGCATTGCCAGACGCCATGCCCTGGACCGTCTCGCGCCGGCATGGCCGGTGGGCCGGGTTTTCAAGGGCCGCGTCGGCACCGCGTTCCCGGCCGCATCGGCGTGCGCGTGACCTCTGGCACCGGCGATCATACGCGCGCCTGTCCCTCGATCCAGTAACCGATCGCATCGATCCGGGTCTTGTCGAAACCCAGGCCATCACGAAAATGCTTGCGGCACTCGGAGGCAGCCCTCGCCTCACCGGCAATATAGATGTAGCCGGGGCCTTCGGGCAGGCGTTCGATCGCCCGCGCAATGCCAGGCAGCTGCGTGTAACCGCCATGCCGCTCACCGCCGCCATGCGTCTCGTGCCAGGTCACCGAAACATCGCCGGCGCTGTCGATCTCCTGTCGGTCGGCGGCCGACGGTATTTCCACGTGCACGATGGCGCGCTGATCCGTTCCGAGCTCCTCGAGGATCCGGCCGACGGCCGGAAGGCCGGTGATATCGGTTACTAGCAGCATCCAGCTGGTATCCTCCGGCGGCTCGAAACGGCCTTCCGGGTTGCAGATGCCGACGATATCGCCGACCTTGGCGCCCATCGCCCAACTTGCCGCAACGCCGCCCTCGTGGGCGACCAGATCGATCAGCATCTCGCGGCGGTCGGCATCCCAGCGACGGACCGTATAGGGCCGGTTCGGGCAATGTTGCGAGCCGTCGGGCCGGCCCCATTTGCCGTCCGCCATCTGCACCGGCAGGGTGACCGGCGTCTCGGGATCCGGCCGCAGGGCAAGCCGCACCCATTCGTCGGGGTGACCGGTCGAGATCAGCCGCTCGCCGCCGTCGACGCGAAGAGCAACCCGGATCATCGACGGGGTGAGGCGCATAACCGAAGTCACTTCGCAGAAAAAATAATCTTCCACATAGGGTGGATGATCGTGGTCGTGATCATGAGACATCAGCGCTCCTTTCCTGCCCGTTCCGCCGCTTCGGCGAGACGGGGCAGAAATGTCGGAAAACCATAGGGGATGGACAGCACGCTCAAGGCAGATGTCGACCACACCGAAACCGGGTCGTCCAATGCCACGTAGCTGCCGCGCTTGACCGCCGCGAGCGCCTTGAACAACGGCTGTGCTTCGGCAGCAGCGCGTGCGCCCTCGCCGTACCACATGATCAGGATGTCGGCATCGAGCATGCCGCTCCGCTCCATTCCGACCTCCACCGAGCCCCTGCCGGGATTGTCGGCGGAAAGTGCAACGATGCCAGGCGAAGCCTTGAGCCCCAGTTCCAAAAGGGCGGCGACGCGGGGGTCTTCCGGCAGGTAGACGACGATGCCGGATCCGCCGGCAACATAAGTTCCGAATGTGAATGTCTTGCCGCGCAGATCCGGCTGGCCGGCACCCATGGCGGATAGGGCGGCGCCTGTCTTTTCCATCAACGCCTTAGCCTCGGCACTCTTGCCGAGCGCCTGGCCCACCAGATCGATCTGCTCCTTCCAGTTCGCCGACCAGGGTGCGGATCGATAGACCACCGTCGGTGCGATACCGGAGAGCCGCTTGTACGCGAGGTCGTCAATGCCGGAATAGATGCCGAGGATCAGATCGGGCCGCAGCGCTGCGATCGCCTCGTAATCGAGGTCGCCTTCAAGGAGGTATGGTCTGACGCTTCCCAGGCGCTCCTCGTTCCAGGGAAAGATGCCGCTGTCGAAAAAGCGATAGCGCGGCATTCCAACGGGAACCTTGCCGAGCGCGATGACAGCGTCCTCGCTGCTCCAGCCGAGGGTGACGATCCGTTCCGGCGCCTTCGGCACAACAGTTGTTCCAAGGGCGTGAACGAGGTACCGCGGAAAGTCATCGTCGGAGTAAGCAGGCGCCATGCAGGCAAATAACGACGCCAGCAGCACCAACGCTGCTTTCGCTGCGATCGATAGGAACGATCTGGCGGACGGCTTGCGCCGAGCGCCGCGCGTGCGACCCCCGGCGCTTGTGCGTACCGGCTGCGGGCTAACCAGGCTCTCCGGCACCGCTGCTACCATTGGAAGCTCAGGTTGGCGTAAACCGACCGTGGCTTGCCGTAGAAGCAGGAATTGTAGTTGCTGCAACCGTTCACATAGGTCTTGTCGAAGACGTTTTGCGCCGTGACGTTCAGCTCAAGCCCTTCCAGCTTGGGGTCCTTCTTGCCGAAGTCGTAGGAGATTGCCGCGTCTATGACCGTATAGGACGGATACTTGAACGAGTTGGCGTCATTGCCATAGCCGCTGCTCGAGTGGCGCACGCCAGCGCCGATGCCCAGTCCGCCGAGCGGTCCGTCTTCGATCCGATATTTCGCCCAGGCGGAAACATTCACCGGCGGCATGAAGCGAACCTTGTTTCCCTGCGTGCCGTCGTCTGCCTTGGAATAGACCGAGTCCGTGTAGGAGGCTGCGGCAATAAGGTCGAGGCTGTCGAATACCGTTGCCTTGCCTTCGATTTCCAAGCCCTGGACGTGAATCTCCCCGCGCTGCGACGCCATGAACGTCAGGCTGTCGTAGGTCGGCACATTCTGCTGCTTCAGGTCGAAGGCCGAGAGGGTGATGAGCGCATCGTAGCCGACCGGCTCATACTTGAGGCCGACCTCTGTCTGCTGGCCGGTCGTCGGCTTGAATGGATTGCTCTGCCCGTCGAAACCGGAATAGGGCATGAACGAGGTCGAATAGCTGACATAGGGCGCAAGACCGTTGTCGAAGAGATAGATGAGCCCCGCCCGACCGGTGAATGCGGTGTCCTTCTTCCGCGCCACACTCGAAGCGAGCATGTCGTTGTCGGTTTGCCACGCCCAGTCATAGCGTCCGCCGAGTGTGAGGATCCAGTTGTCCCACTTGATCTGATCCTGAGCATAGAGGCCGAGCTGGCTCAGCCTGTTGTCCCAGCGGGCGCCGACTGTAGGCTCCCTGTAGGATCCGTAGATCGGATTGAACACGTTGAGAGGCGTGTTGCCGAAGGCATAGCGGCCCGTATAGTCGTTCCGGAACCATTTGTAGTCGGTGCCGATGATCGCCGTGTGCTCGATGTCCCCCGTCGAAAATTCCGCCTGCAGATTGGTGTCGGTGGCAAAGACCTGATTGTCCGAGGAATAGTTGATCGCGTTGCGCCTGATCGTCGTGTAGTCGGTCAGGCCGCCTGTCGCGACATAGCCGCCGTTGAAGAACGTCCGGTAGGAGTCGTCGACCGAGATGTATTTCGCATTGTGACGGACCGACCAGACCTCATTGAAACGGTGCCTGAAGTCGTAGCCGACAATCGCCTGCTCCCGATCATAGCCGTTATAGGCCGGCTCGCCGGTGAAGAGATCCCGGTCGATCTTTCCAAACGGACCGGCTTCCACTGTTCCGATGTAGGGAAGCGGCTGATAGTCCGGGACACCATTGTCCTTCTGGTAGTGCGAAAGGAACGTGAAGGTGGTGTCTTCGTCAGGCTGCAGCGCGAACGAAGGAGCGATCATGAAGCGCTCGTCCTTGGTGTAGTCTATGTTGGTATCGGTGCGCGTCGCCACGCCGGTCAGTCGATAAAGAATGCCGTCATCGCCGGCCACGGGCCCGGAAAAATCGAAGGCGCCATAGGCCCGGCCGTCCGTGCCGGTGCCCGCGACCACCTCATGGAACGGTTGCGCGGTTGGCCGCTTGCTGACCATGTTGATGATGCCGCCTGGGTAATTCTGGCCGTAGAGGACCGAGGATGGGCCTTTCAACACCTCTACCCGCTCGAGCAGATAGGGGTCGATCTGCGGCGAACCGCCGAGGTCGCCGATGTAGGGCAGATAGGTACCATCGAAGTAAAGCGGCGTCGGCGAGAAACCGCGAATTTCGATGTTGTCGAACGCCCGGGTAGAGGCGCTGCTGCCGCCGACGTGAACGCCGGCGGTATAGTTGACGGCCTCCTTGATCGACTCGGCACCCCGTTGCTTGATTTCATCGGCGGTGATCACCGAAATCGACTGCGGCACCTCGATGAGGGGCGTGTCGGTTTTCGTGCCGGTTGCCGATCGGCTGGCAACAATGCCGTCAACCGGCCCCCAGGCATTCTCGGCACCCTCGACGGTGATTGTCTGCAGACGCGTTGCACCGTCGACGGATACGGCTTCAGATCCCTGCGCCGGGTCGGTGATCGTCACGCTCTTCGGCCCGGTGAAGCGATAGGTCAGACCGGTATTGGCAAGGAGCGCGCTCAGCGCCGCCTCGGGTGAAAGCTGCCCCTTGATACCGGACGTTTTCAGCCCGTTCGCAACCGCACTGCTATAGAGCACCTGGATTCCGCTGGCGGCGCCAAACCGCGTCAAGCCGCGATCGAGCGAGCCGGCCGGGATGGAATAGGTGACGCGTTCCTGCGCGAATGTCGGCGATGGGCTGATGGCAAGGGCAGTGAGTGCGATCGACGCGGACAGGCAGGCAAGCCGCCACTTGTATCCGATGTTGCCCTGACCGTGGCGCCTTGCGGCGGTGAACTGCCCCATTCCCGTGTCCCCATGCATTCGTCGCCGCGCCGTCCAATGACGCAGCCTCTACTGGGGAGAACGATCAGGAATCGCGAACCCGAAATTTTTTCGGATTTTTTTAGGGACGGAGCCACTGGCTTGCCCATTTCCAGGAAAAGTGCGAAGAAATTCCCGTCAGGAATTGCGTAAAATCAAACAGATAGTGCGTTTCTGCCGTTCCGTCTAAACCGCGAACACTCTATCTCAGCAGGACAATTCCGCCGACAAGGTTGACGGGCCGGACCTGTAGCGTCTCTTCGAGATGGGCAAGAATTTCGTCCGGGCGGCTGAGGTGAAAGACACCGGACACACGCCGCGCCCGAAGGTCGCTCCTGGCAATCACGACCTTGCCGCGGCGGTGCCGATTGAGATCGGATACCACGTCGGCCAGCGACCGATCCTTGAAGATCAGCAGTCCCTGTCGCCAGGCCGCCGCCGTTTCGGCATCCGTGGTGACTTTCTCGCCAAGACCCAGCCGTGAGTAGCTGATGGCCTCGCCATCCACGAGATCGCTGTTGGCCAGACACTGCACGCTAATCCGCCCCCTCAGGCATTCGACGGAGATATCGTCGTCGCCATGCTTCACCGAAAACGAGGTACCGATCGCCGTCGTCTTTCCATTGGCGGCAGTGACCACGAACGGCCGCGCCGGGTCGGAAACGACGTCGAAGACGGCAGCACCCGTCGTCAGCTCGAGTTGCCGGGCGGATGACGAGAAATCGACCGAAAGCATCGTCCCCCCATCGAGCGTCATCGTAGATCCGTCCGAAAGCTGAACCGTCCGCTGCTCGCCGATACCGGTCGCATAGTCCGCAAGGATCGCGCCGACCGTTGGCAGAAAGCCGAGTTCCGACAAGATGAGCCCGCCGCCCGCGACGCTCGCCGCGAGACTTCCGGTCGCCAGAAAGGTCCGCCTCGTCAAGACGGTCGATGGCGCCGACTTGCTTTTGCCAAGCGCTGGTCCCAGATTTTTCCATAGCCGTGCGGAAGCCTGGAACGCCGCCTCATGGGCGGCACTGCGCGCACGCCAGGCAAGCAACGCGTCGGCATCGTCCGTTGTTGCCGTCCCGGATGTGATACGGACGATCCAGGCCGTCGCTTCTCGTTTGAGAGCTTCGAAATCCTCGTCCAACACCCGCTCCCTTCAATAAGGTAATTCCCGACCGGGGATCGATTAACCCAGTCTCTACAGCTATCAACGATTGAAAAATGAAAAGCCGAAACGTCAGACCCGATTTATTGTGTCGAGGCGCTCGCTGCAATAGGTGACGGCCTTGCGCACTTCCAGCTCGACGGTGCGCACCGAGACGCCGAATTCTGCGGCGATATCCACATGGCGGCGCTGCTCGATCCGCGCTGCGACAAGCATTCTGCGCTGACGATCGGGCAGCTCTTGCATGATCTGCACCAGGCACCGCACTTGGTCCTGGTCCTCAAGCTTCTTGTCCGGACCAGGGCTTTCGTCGGGGGCAGACAGGAGAAGATCGATATCGCTGGAGGTCAGCCGCCGCTTTTGGCCGCGGTTGTGATCGACCGCGAGGGTGCGCGCGATGCGCATCAGATAGGGTACGGGCGCTGCCAAGGCGGCGGCACCATTGCGGGCGAACTTGATCCAGGCCTCCTGCGCCAGATCCTCCGCATCGGCCTTCGACCGTGTCTTGCCGTCGAGATAGCGCTTGATCCGGCGCTCGTTGCTGGAAAACGCCGCTACGAGCTCGTCGTCGTAACTCGCCATCGCCCGCCCTCACCTGTCTGTCGGCAATCCATTTTTGCCCCAATACCGCTTTGGCAATCGGCTGGCAATAGTGGATTAAAAAACTCATGTTAACACATGGGTGGCGACGGTGCGTGTTTTGCATGGGGCGTTGCGGGACAACGAGGTCATAAAAAATCATCCATCACGGGCCCGACGGAAACACGAATGGCTCATCCGCGAGACATGGCCCTCTCCAGGACGACAGACAGAAGTACATTCGCCCCAGCGGCAACATGCTGCGCCGACGCGTATTCGCACGGATTGTGGCTGATGCCATCCCGGCAGGGAACAAAGATCATGACCGTGGGCATCCGTCGCGCCAGATGAAAGGCGTCGTGGCCCGCTCCAGGCACCATATCGTGGGCGGCGAGGCCCAGGCGTTCGGCACTCGACCTGACCAGTTTTGCAAGGGGCGGATCGAACCGGACCACGGGCGAGTGCCAGCGAGGCTGAACGTCCAGCCCTAAAGCCGGGTGATTGCATGCCACGCATCAGTGCATCATGCATGGCGTCCAACTCCGCCTCGTCGGGATACCGCAGGTCGACCGTCATCTCTATGCGGCCCGGCACGACATTGATGGATCCGGGAAGAGCCCGTACCTGCCCGATGGTGCACCGCGCCTGCGGATCGCGACCACCGATCTCATGGACAAGGTCGATCATTCGCCTTCCTCCCTGCTTCGCTCAAAACGACATCGCCCTTATGCGAGCGGCCTGCCAGTCCCCCGCATGGGGGACTCGATGGCCCGGTCGGGCCGCACGTAGGATGGCTGATCGCACGGAGAACCTCGGGAGCAGCAGATGGATATGAAGGCGCACATAAACTGGCACGCGATCGCGCGCGCCGTCAGGCCGGAAACGCGGCTGCTGATCGACGGCAAGTTCCGACATGCGGCAAGCGGTGGCAACCTCGCCTCCGTCAATCCGGCAACCGGCGAACACATCGCCGACATCGCCTGCGGGGGCGCGGACGATGTGGATCTGGCGGCGAATGTGGCCGCCAAACGTTTCAGGGATGGCGTGTGGTCGAAGATGCCCCTGCGCCGGCGCGTCGATATCCTCACCATGTTTGCCGAACTTCTCGGCGAACATCGCGAGACGCTTGCCGTGCTGGACACGCTTGAGATGGGAAAGCCCATCTCGGAGATGTGCAGCATCGATGTCCCTGCCAGCATGTTGACCATGAGGTTCATGGCCGAGGGGCTGGATAAAATCGGCCGCACCTGCCCCGTGACCAACGACGGTGCGCTGCATTACATCCTGCGCCAGCCACTCGGTGTCGTCGGCTGCATTACCCCATGGAACTATCCCCTGATGATGGCCGTGTGGAAGGTTGCCCCGGCGCTTGCGGCGGGAAACAGCGTGGTGCTGAAGCCCGCCGAAGACGCGTCCCTGAGTGCGCTGATGCTCGGACGATTGTTTCTGGAGGCAGGTGGGCCGGACGGCGTCTTCAATGTCGTCCCCGGATTGGGCGCGGTCGCCGGCAAGGCACTGGCCCTCTCGCACGATGTCGCCAAGATCGCGTTCACCGGGTCGACGGCTGTCGGAAGGCAGATGTATCGTTATGCGGCCGACTCCAATCTCAAGGCGGTCTCGGCCGAACTTGGCGGGAAATCGCCTCAGATCATCCTTGAGGATGTCCGAAGTCTTCGGCCCCGTCGGCGCCATCATTGCCCATGATGGCCCGGAGCACGCGGTGGCGCTTGCCAACGAATGCCCGACAACGCGAAAGCCCGCGCAGCGCCACGCATCCATAAAGGCATCGACCTTGTTCCAGCCGTAGAAGCTCACGGCAAGGCCGCCGGGTTTGAGGACACGGTACATTTCCGCAAAGGCATGTTTCAGCCAATCGCCGTTCACGTCGTTGGCAATCGTCCGCCCTTGGCGGTCACGGTAGCGGACAAGATACGGCGGGTCGGTCAGGATGAAATCCACCGCCCCGCCCGGAAGGCGCTGCATCAGGGAGATGCAGTCGCAATAGAGGACGGTGTTGCGAGCTGGACGCTTTACGCGTCGTCCCGTTCGGTTTTCGGCTTGCGAATGGTCAGGCGTCCATTGAGTGGTACGGCGGAAAGCGTGAGGTTGAACGCGTCGCCATCGCTGTGGGACCAGCCCGCGCCTATTTTTGTCCAGTGGGCTTTGTCGCCCTCGCCTTCCACGACGTATACGGCGTAGTCGGCTTTGCTCTTTTGGGTCGGTTTCATGTTCGGTTCTCCCGTTGGTTATCCGGCTGCGCCTGTCGCGGCCGGTCGGGGGATTTTTGCGAACGTGTTTGCGAGCCGAAGGCGACCACAGGCAACGGCAACACGGGAGCGCAGCGAAGGGAGCGGGCAGCCGATTGCCGGCGGCGAAAACCGGGCGCATACCCCGACCGTTCCGGCCGTGTAGCGCAGACGGTAACGGGGAGCGACATGAACGTGCCAACAGCAAACGCTGGAGCCTTCATGTTAAGAAGGTGGAGGCATCTTCGGGAGGCCGAAGACTAGGAAGGATAGGGCACCTTCACCCATGTCGGGGGCTCGCGCTCCGCCCTCCGCTTAATCCGCTCTTTCAATCCCGCAAGAGCCTCGTCTCCGGGAATGGTGGGACCGTCATCATTAAGACGCTTATTAATCTCCCGGCGAAACAGTTCTTCATGCAGGTCCGGATAGGCATCCAGTTCCGTGAACACCTGCATGGCAGCAAACACCGCTTCCGAAGGATCAAGAAACCGCCCCCGTTCCACTTGCGTCAAAACCCACTCGGCAATCGATGGCACAAGGTAGGTTTCCATCCGCAAGCCATGATCTGACGCTTCGGCTTTCAAGGCCGTCGCTTGCGCTTTCTGGGCGGCACGGTATTCCGGCGGGTAAAGGTCGTCTTGCTGGATTTCTAAATCGCTCATAGTCGCCCCTCAAGAACATCAACCGTGATGTCCTGCCCGCCGTAGAATACACCCAACACCAGAACGTGCGCCTCTTCCACCACGAAGGCGATACTCACGCTTCGGCGATAACCGATGATCCGAAGGCCGGGAACAAGGCCATCTCTGACGGTTCCCCGCTTGGGGAATGTCGCCAGCTCTGAAATGAACTGGCGGATGCCGCTGATGTAATTCCAGGCAACGACCGGCCCGGCTTTTTCGATACTGGCGAGATCGCGGTAAAGCTGGAGCAATTCAGCCTCGGCCCGCTCATGCAGGATGATCTTGTATTTCATTCCCTACTTGGCTTTCGCCAGCTGGGCCTGATGTTCAGCCTCAAGGCGGGCAAAGGCATCATCAAGGGGAACGCCCTTGGAAAGATCTCGCTTCAATTCCGCATAGCGCCCCGGAATTTCCTGATTCAGCCACCGCTCACGGGCTTCTTCGTGATCTTCCAATAAGCGCAGTCCAGCGCGGACAACCTCGCTGGCATTGTTGTAACGGCCGGATTCCAGCTGCTTCTTGATGAACTTTTCGTAGTGTGCGTTGAGTGCAAAACTCGCCATGATATATAACCTCCTGATAGGTCCATTATGGGTCAGGAAGTCAAAATTAACAACTGTTATCAACTATTGATGCTTCTCTTTGTCCTGAATAGAAGCCCGGCCACGGTGAAAACGGAATCAAAGTGACCGGACAAGAGGGCTAAACCCTCATGAGCGCCCCGCCAAGCGGGCGCTGCGAACCGGCAAGCGGTTCGTGGAGACACCCGTTCGGGTGTCTTTGCGAGGCTGTGGAGCCTCGTTTCCGTGGAAGGGCGGCGGTGCCGCCGCCCTCGGCATCTTCCGTGCCCGGTTGGTCCGCTGCTTGGGCTTGCGGGCGTTGATAACGGAAGCGTCCAATGTGGTCTTGATATGCGCCGCGTAGAATTTCTCGATCATCTCGACGCTGGTGCGGCAATTTTTGGCAATCGCGTAGACGTCTGCACCTTCCATGAGCCGCAGGCATATATAGGTGTGACGTAGTCTGTATGTCAGCGCTCATTTCCATGCGCATTGACGCGTCCCGTTTGACCAGAGTGGCTGTCACCCGTTCGTCTGGGATCAGGCAGGGGCGGGTTTGGCGAAGTTGTATGGCAGCAGGTCGGTGATGTCGGCATCTGATGCGCGCTGCGGCAATTCGCTGAGGATGTGGCGTAAGTAGGCCAAGGGCTCGATACCGCAGGCGCGGCAGGTCAGCATGAGGCTGTAGACGACGACACTGGCCGTGGCTCCATCCACGGTGTCGCTGAATAGCCAACTCTTTCTACCAGTGGCAAAAATCCTGATATCTCGCTCCAGCAAATTGTTGTCGATCGACATCCTGCCGTCTTCGGTATAGCGCGTCAGGTATTCCCACTGGCTTAGGGTGTAGGACACGGCATCGCCAAGCTTGGTGTCCGGCAAGACCTTCGGTGCGATGTCGTCGAGCCATGCCTTGAGAGCATTGAGGATGGGCACGCTGTGTCGCCGGCGGAAACGGCGAATGCAATCGGCTTGTGTTTCGACGCCTGGAATGGGCCATGCATCCAATATGGGTCGCGCCGTTCAATGTGCGCCAGGCGGTGTAGCCATCGCTCATCAATATGCCGCGGTAGTCACCGAGGAAGACCTGCGGATAAATCTGGCCGCGGCCGGGTTGATAATCGAGCAGCACGATCGGCTCGCCGCTGTCTTCCCCGCTCCTGTATGCCCACATGAAGGATGTGCTGGTGGCTTCCTTGTCCTTTTCCTTCAGGACCTGGACCGTGGTCTCGTCACCATGGATGAGCGGCTGCGCCCTGAGCCGCAGCTTCAGGGCGTCATAGATTCGGGAGAGATGCCTCTCGCTCGATCCGATCACCCAATGGCTCAGAGCGCCGCGACTGACGGGAACGCCGGCACGCTCGAAGGCTTGGGCCAAGCGGTAGAGCGGCGTGCCATCGACATATTTGTGGACGAGCGCGAAGGCCAGCGTCGAGGCCGCTGCGATGCTGCCGGGCAAAGGCTGCACGGGCATCGGCGCGAGGACAACAGGCGTGTTGATACCGGTGCGGTCGCAATGGCGGCAGGCATATTTGAACCGCACATTTTGCAGGACCTTGGCCTTCACCTCGATATGAAGCTGCTCGGAGACAGCCTCACCCATGCGATGCATCTGATGACGACAGCAAGCGCAGGTCTTCTGGTCGTCGGATAGCCCAACTGACGGATCGTGGCCTTCACGCGTCTGCCAAGCTTGATGTAGAGTTGCACGGCTCTCATGCGGTCTTCGTACGATTACATGAACTATCTCCTGTTAGTCCAAGAATTCGTCCGCACCTCCCACACAGGGGTCAACATTCCATGCCGGATCACATGCTGGAACATTTTGAACGCAAAAAGGGCTCCGAGTTTCCTCGGAGCCCTTTGATAAGTCTCGTAATTTTTGGTTGCGGGGGCCTGACTGCACGGAGACTTGTAAATTCTCCGCCTCACGCCGGCGCACCGTGACAGTTCCGCATCCCGCCCAGAAACCGTTCTCGCCAATGCGCTACAGCGGTCGTTATCGCTGGGGTCCTTTTGAGGCAGGCGTAAAACATTGGGCTGACATCTTCCGCAGACCGTAGCTAATGGAAGCCCCCGCTGCGGCGCAGTGCAACCAAGATGATTCCCGAGAAATGACGCTATCAAACTTCCCGTCCATCCCTGTCGCCATTCTGGTCTTTTCGTTCGCTCATCATGGCCGGGAACACCGACCACGCCGCCAGGAACAAGGCTGCGATCATCGGACCGACGACAAGGCCGTTCGGCCCGAAGGTGGCGATGCCGCCCAAGGTCGAGACAAGGACCAGATAGTCCGGGATCTTGGTCTCCTTGCCGATAAGGACTGGTCGCAAGAGGTTGTCTACAAGACCAATCACAAGGACCCCGAAGGCAAGCAGAACTGCGCCCTTCCAGATGTCTCCTGACATCAGCAGGTAGATGGCGGTGGGTCCCCAAACGAGACCCGTGCCCACCATCGGAAGAAGCGCAAGGATGGCCATGACGGCGCCCCAAAGCGCCGGGGCCCGGATATCAAGAACCCAGAAGATCAGCCCGCCGAGTGTGCCCTGCGCGAGCGCCACGACGATGCCGCCCTTCACGATTGCGTTGATGGTGAGCGCGAACCTCCCGAACAGTGCCTGGCGCAGGCCACCGCTGAGCGGCAGTGCGTCACCGATCAGTCGCGCCAACTCGCGTCCGTCGCGCAACAGGAAGAACAGCAGGTACAACATTACGAATGCGCTTAACACGAGGTGGAAGGTCGACTGCCCGATGTTGATCGCTTGCCCAGCCAGAAACTGTCCGCTCTCCGCAAGCGCGTTCAGCAGCCGCGCGCGAAGCGCATCGGAGTCGGGCAGCCCGACGCTGTCAATCAGCGCCTTGAGCCAGTCTGGCAGCATTTCGCGAAGCGTCTCGACCTCGATGCCGGGAGCAAACTGGCCCGCCGCTATGCTCTTGTAGACGGAGGCCGCCTCGCGAACGACAAAGCTCGCAATCAGCACAAAGGGCAGGATGACCATCACGAGAACGATCACCAAGGTGAACAGAGCTGCGAGATTGCGCTGGCCTGGGATGTTCTTGAGGATACCGCGGTTCACCGGGGCAAACAGCACCGCGAGCACGGTCGCCCACAGGATCGCGCCGGACAAGGGCCATAGCATCCACGCAAAGGCCAGCGATACCGCTATGGTCAACCAGATGAAAGTGTTGTCTCGATGCTGCCGCACTCTTGGCTCCCGGTTGCGCCTGACAAGCCCACGAAAATCGAACTCTCGAGAACCTGCGACATTTCCGCCGTCGCAAAGTGCCGGAACTCTTCCGGTCTCATCCCTTCAGCGCGAGGCTTGTGACATTCGGCTCGCCAGGCGGAGGACCTATCCACACGCCTGCTGGTATCGCAGGGATTGTATTTGCCAGTCCATTGAGCATGCCTTGCAAGACGCTCTCGCTCAGCTCGTCCATCTTTTCGCGGGGGCCGACGAGGCGGTCTACCAGCAGCAATGTAAGGCCATGCATTTGCGACCAAAAAATCAGAATGGCACCGTCAATCTCACGCGTGTTTGACGCGGCGGTTGGAATGACGCGCCCGAGAGCGCCATCACTTATCGCGTTCACCAGAAGCGCTTTCATGTTCTCAGCCGCAGTTCTTTCGATTGCAGGCCGCCCATCATCCTGACCGGTAAGATAGCCGCCGAACATCAATCTGTAGAGCGCAGGATTGTTGACGCCGCCGCGCACATAAGCGCGCGCCATAGCTGCCAGCCGCTCACGAGGACTGTCGTGCTCCTTCGTCGCATCGGTCATCTGCTTTGCAAGGAGCTCGAAGCCAACCGCCGAGACGGCCGCCAGCAAATCACGCTTGTCGGCGAAGTGTTTGTAAGGGGCGTTGTGACTGACCCCTGCTCGACGGGCGAGCTCCCGAAGCGAGAACTCTGTGCTCTGCGATTCGCTGAGGACATCGAGTGCGGCGCCTACGATCGCCCTGTGCAGGTCACCATGGTGGTACGGGCGCGGATCTGTGGTGGTGGCTTTGGTCATACTCGTCCGTCTAGGCCCTTATGTTGCGCTCGTCAACATTTCTGCCGCGGTGATGTTGACGCCGTCCACTTTAATCTCTAAGTGGGCGCTGTCAACATCTGGCGATAGCCCTTATAGCCATCAGATTTGAAATCCGCAGGCGAACCGCCGGCTCTCTGATGGTTGCAAATGGCAACGGAGAAAAAATGAAGCCCCTTCGAATTCTGGGAATTGGTCTCGTCTGCGCCTATCTCGCCGCCTGCGACGACAAAACTGAAGTCGCGTCGCCGGCGCTGCAACAGGTACGGGTCATCGCGGCCGCCTCGGTTCAATATCAGCCAAGTGCGGAAATTACCGGTGAGGTGAAGGCACGAATCCAGACCGAACTCTCATTTCGCGTCAGTGGCAGAGTGATCGAGAGGCTGGTCGACGTGGGTGCGCACGTTCGCACCGGCGAGGTCTTGGCGCGCCTCAACGATACCGAGCAACAAGCAGATGTCAGCGTCGCAGGAGCTGCATTGGAGTCGGCGCAGGCGGTGGTCAAGCAGAAAACGCTGGCATTTGAGCGATCAAAGGCCCTCGTGCAATCGCAGGTCATTTCGCAGGAGACCTTTGATGCGGCTCGAAAAGACCTGACGAGTGCCCAAGCCTCGTCGGAAGCCGCCGCAGCCGCGCTGGCCACAGCCGAGGATGCGCTATCCTACACGGAGTTGAAGGCTGAAGCCGACGGGATCATCACCGCCCGCGGCTTGGAAATGGGGCAGGTTGTCTCGGCGGCGCAGTCGGTCTTCACGCTTGCCCATGACGGCCCGAGAGATGTCGTGTTCGATGTCTTCGAGGCATTTTTTCTGGACGGCCCACCGTTGTCGGACGTTGCGGTGGCACCAGTTGGGGATCGGGCACTCGAAGTGCAAGCGAACATCCGGGAAGTCTCCCCGGTTATCGACACCAAGGCCGGCACTATCCGGATCAAGGTGGAGCTCCAGGAAAACTCTCACTGGCCTCTTGGTACACCGGTGGTCGGCAAACTCCGCTCCGCGCCGCGCGACGGAATTGTGCTGCCTTACAACGCGATTGCCTCGGCCAAGGGTGAACCCGCCGTGTGGCTGATCAACAACGAAAACCTCTCCGTTACCCTCCGCAAAGTTTCGGTCGCCCGTTACCGCAAAAGCGATTTCGTCGTGACCGACGGCATCGCCCCGGACGACCTGATCGTCACGGAGGGCGGAAAGTTCCTCAAGGAAGGCCAGGCAGTCGCTTGGGAAGGCAAGTGAGATGATCCTTAGTCACCACCGTTACACCACTCTTCCACTCCTGCTGTCGATCTCGCTCCTTGCCGGCTGCGAGCAAAGCTCGATCGCAGCGGAAGAGGCGAGCCCCCGTCCCGTCAAATCCGTGACGACCCAAAGCGAGCGGGAAGTTGTCGAGAGTTTGCCCGGCATGGTGCGGGCCCGCACCGAGACCGACCTGGCGTTCCGAACACTTGGACGAATCGTATCACGCAAGGTCGATGTTGGCGATCTCGTGCGCAAAGGTGACGTCGTAGCGGAAATTGATCCTGTCAGTCTCCGCCTCGCGGTCAGGAGTGCGGATGCCAATTTGCGCGATGCCAAGGCGCAGTTAGAGAACGCCGTATTGACAGAAGGGCGGAAACGAACGCTCGCCCACAAGAACGCCTCGAGCATTGCCGATCACGAACTTGCCGAACAACAACTGAAGTCGGCTGAGGCCAACGTCGCAAAGGAGACGGCCAGTCTCTCCAAAGCGCACGAGCAGCTTGGCTACGCGGAGTTGAGGGCGGAATTCGACGGTGTCGTGACGGCCACATACGCAGAGACGGGCCAGACGGTCTCGACGGGTCAACCTGTCTTGAAGCTGGCGCGTCTCGAACAGCGTGATGTGGTCGTCGATGTTCCTGAAACGCAATTTCGATCCGTACGCCTGAATGACAAATTCCGCATTGCCCTACAACTCGACCGTACGGCGCAGACTGTTGGCGTCGTGCGCGAAATCGCCCCGCAAGCGGACCCCAATACCCGCACCCACAGACTGAAGGTCGCCATAGATGAGGCGAAGGAGGTCTTCCGCCTGGGTGCCGTGGTAACTGCGACGCCCTTGGTCGAGAGGCGAAAACAAGCACTCGCCCTGCCCGGTTCCGCCATCAGCGAGAAGGGTGGCGCCATCCACGTCTGGGTCGTCAATCAATCGACCGGCACCGTCTCACCAAGACCGGTCCAGCTCGACACCCAGGCGCGTGGTTCCCGTTGGGTGCGGGTTCTGTCCGGGCTGCAGGAAGGTGACGAAATCGTCGTCGCCGGCGTCAACGAACTTGTCGAAGGACAGAAGGTAAAACGCGTACAGGAGCGCCACCCGTGACAAAATTCAATCTTTCAGACTGGGCGCTCGAGCATCGCTCTCTCGTCTGGTATTTCATGATCATCTTCGCTGCGGCAGGCGCCTATGCCTATATGGGCCTTGGTCGTGAAGAGGATCCATCCTTCACGATCAAGACGATGGTAATCCAGGCCCGATGGCCCGGCGCCTCCGCCCAAGAAGTGACGCAGCAGGTTACCGACCGCATTGAGAAAAAGCTGCAGGAACTCAACAATCTCGAACATACCCGCAGCATCACCACCGCAGGTCAGACGATCGTCTTCGTCGATCTGTTGCCGGATACAAACGCGCGCGATGTAAAGCCTACCTGGTCGCGGGTGCGCAACCTGATCGACGATGTAAAGCACGAATTTCCCCAGGGCGTGATCGGTCCCTTCTTCGATGACCAGTTCGGAGATGTCTACGGCAATATCTTTGCCTTCTCTGGTGAAGGGCTTAGTCATAGGGAATTGCGCGATTTCGCCGAGGACGCCCGGACACGGATCCTCAAGATTCCGGATGTGGGCAAGGTCGACATTGTCGGTGCGCAGGACGAGGTCATCTACCTCGAATTCTCCACCCGCAAAATCGCCGCCCTCGGCATCGACCGCGCAGACGTCATTGCCACGCTGCAGGCGCAGAACGCCGTCACCCAGTCAGGCTTCATCCAGACGGGACCGGAACGCATTGCCCTTCGCGTTGGTGGACGCTTCATCTCCGAAGAGACCTTGCGCGGGATTAACCTCAGGGTCAACGATCGCTTCTTTCCGCTGACGGACGTGGCCAACATCACCCGCGGCTATGTAGACCCGCCGATTTCGCATTTCCGTTTCAATGGAAAACCGGCGATCGGGCTGGCGATTGGCATGAAGACCGGGGGTAATCTGCTTGCCTTTGGCGAAGCGCTGGAAAAGACGATGGGCAGGATCGTCCAGGATCTTCCGGTCGGCGTCTCCGTCGAACAGGTCTCCGACCAGCCGAAAGTGGTTCACGAGGCAGTAGGAGGCTTCACGAAGGCCCTGTTCGAGGCGGTTGCCATCGTGCTCGCGATCAGTTTCATCAGTCTAGGGTTCAGGGCCGGCCTGGTCGTGGCGATCGCGATCCCGCTGGTTCTCGCTATCACCTTTATGGTGATGCTCTATTCAGGCATTTCACTGCAGCGAATCTCGCTCGGTGCGCTCATCATCGCACTCGGTCTTCTCGTCGACGACGCCATGATCGCAGTCGAAATGATGGTGGCGCGGCTGGAAATGGGTGACAGTCTCAGGAAGGCCGCCACCTACGTCTACACCTCCACGGCCTTCCCGATGCTAACCGGCACGCTTGTGACCGTCGCGGGCTTCATACCCGTCGCATTCAACAAAAGCAGCGCCGGCGAGTTCACCTTCACCCTCTTCGTCGTCATCGCCGTATCGCTCGTCGTCTCATGGATCGTTGCCGTCTTGTTCACACCGCTCATCGGCGTGACCCTGCTTCCCAAGACAATGAAGAAGCACTCCGACAACAAGGGACGTTTCGCCAAAGCGTTCGCCAGCACGTTGCAATTCTGCCTGCGCTGGCGCTGGATGACGATTATCGCCACGATCGCCCTCTTCGTCGGATCGCTCGTCGGCTTGTCGATGGTGCAACAGCAGTTCTTTCCAAGCTCCGACCGACCGGAACTGATCGTTGACTGGAACCTGCCGCAGAACAGCTCGATCGCGGAAACCAGCAGGCAGATGGCTCAGCTCGAGCGTGAGGTGCTGACCGACAACCCTGCGGTCGAGCATTGGTCCACATACGTCGGAAGGGGCGCACCGCGCTTTATCCTTTCGTTCGACGTACAGCCGGCTGACGTTTCATTCGGCCAGACCGTCATCCTGACCAAGGGGTTCGAGGAGCGCGACAAGCTGAAGAGGCAAGTGGAATCCTACCTTCAGAAGACTTTTCCTGGAACTGACGCCTATGCAAAGCTTCTGGAAATCGGCCCCCCGGTCGGCAAGCCAATTCAGTACCGCGTATCCGGCGAGAATCTCCAGACGGTACGCGACCTGGCACAGAAACTGGGGTCTGTTGTAGGCACCCACCCTTCACTCAAGAACCTCGCCTTTGACTGGAATGAACCGGCGCGCGTCGTGAAGATCGACGTTCTGCAGGACAAAGCACGTCAGCTTGGCGTCTCCTCCCAGGATATCGCGATGGCCCTCAACACCGTTGTGCAAGGGGACGCGGTAACGCAGGTCCGGGACGACATCTATCTGGTCGATGTGGTCGGTCGAGCCGCGGCGAAGGAGCGTGAGTCGATCGACACGCTGCTCGACCTGCAACTGCAGAGCAGCAGCGGCCAGTCGGTCCCATTGTCATCGGTCGCAACCTTCCGATACGAGCTCGAACAGCCGACGATCTGGCGCCGGGATAGGGTTCCAACCATCACGGTCAAGGCGGGCATCGCCGATGCGACGCAGCCGGCGACCATTGTGAAGGCGCTCAGCGACAAGATTGCGGCGTTCGAAAAGACGCTGCCGGTCGGCTACTCCGTCGCAGTCGGCGGCGCGGTCGAGGAAAGCGCCAAGTCGCAGGGTCCCATCGCGCAAGTGGTGCCGGCCATGCTCCTGATGATGGCGACGCTCCTGATGGTTCAGCTTCAGAGCTTCCACAGGCTGTTCCTTGTCTTCTCGGTTGCCCCGTTGGCGCTCATCGGTGTCGTGGTGGCTCTGGTCGCCAGCAATTCGCCGCTTGGGTTCGTCGCACTCCTTGGCGTGCTTGCACTCGTCGGCATCCTCATCCGCAATTCCGTCATCCTGATCGTGGAGATCGAAGAACTACGGGCAGCGGGTAGGTCGCCATGGAATGCGGTCGTGGAGGCGACAGAACACCGTATGCGGCCGATCATGCTGACCGCCGCGGCAGCAACGCTGGCGCTGATCCCTATCTCGCACGAGATTTTCTGGGGACCCATGGCCTACGCAATGATGGGCGGCATCGTCGTGGGAACGGCGCTGACGCTTCTCTTCCTGCCGGCGCTCTATGTCGCCTGGTTCCGGATCCCGCGTGAAGTCGAGCAAAACTGATATGACGATTTCCAGCTTCCCTTTCCCCGGGCGAAACAACGCCCGGGGACCGCAACGGACTGCCCGACCGTACCGGATCGATGCATTATATGCGTTCCCGCGCAGCGCGCTTGCTTCCCTGCTCGTGCTGTGCCTCCTCGCACCCGGCTGCGCGACGCGGGTAGAAAATGTCCTTCAGCCTCCTGAGATGGCCGCCCGCGACGCCAGCAGGGTGAACATGCTGGTGGCTACAACACGCAAGCCTTCGGAAAGCCCCGGCAAACTCTATACCGGCGAGCGCGGAACGGCGATCTCGCTCAACAGCGTCGCCGTCTCCATTCCTCCGGATCGGAACCGCAAGATCGGCGAGGTGCAGTGGCCTTCCCGCGTGCCGCCGAATCCGGAAAAGGAATTCGCGGTACTCGAGGTTACCAAGGCCGACACCGAACGTCAGGCGCTCGATTGGTTCCGCAAAAATCGAAACTCCAAGCGTCAGGTGCTCATCTTTGTACACGGATTCAACAACACCTATGCCGACGCCGTCTTTCGCCTGGCGCAGATCGCCCACGACTCGGGAACGGATGCAGCGCCGATCCTGTTCACCTGGCCATCACGAGGGCGCGCGTTCGACTACCTGTACGACAAGGAGAGTGCCAACTATTCGCGCCGCGCCTTGGAGGATCTAATCCTTCAGGTCGCAAAAAGTCCCGATGTTCAAGACGTGACGATTCTCGCTCATTCCATGGGAGGTTGGCTCGCGGCAGAGGCGCTGCGGGGCGTTGCCATGCGCGAAAAATCAATCCCGTCGAAGGTCAGGAATGTCATTCTGGCGTCGCCGGACATCGACATCGACGTGTTTCGTCGCCAATTCGTCGAGATGGGGCCAAAGCGACCGCACATTGCGATCTTGACGTCCACACGCGACAAGGCGCTCGAGGTGTCTGGCTGGCTTTCGGGCGGCGTTGACCGTGTCGGTGGAACCGATCTCAAACCCTATGCCTCTGTGCTTGAAGAACTGGGCGTTTCGATCATCGACACCAGTGCCGTCGCGACTAAAGATCCCCTCGGTCACAATGCCTTCGCCGACAGTCCAGATATCGTAGGCATGCTTGGGCGACGTCTGGCTGGTCAGAGGCTGACGGGTGGAAAGGCGACATTCGCGGATCGTGTAGGAGTGGCCGCCGCCAATTTCGCCGGATCGGCAGCGCGCGTCGCCGTCGCGGCTCCGGTCTCGGTCATCAGCGGCGAGGCTCGCGAGGTCTTGAAGCGCGAACTAACCCCATCGACCGGCGAGATGGTGGACGGGCAGATCGCGTACTAGGCCAGGACTGGCCGGGCAAGGCGGTCAAGGTTGGCCCTCGCTTTCGCGGGGGCCGGCATGCCGTGGTCCTGCTCAAGGTCGCCTTGATCCATGACGGATGACCGTTGTGCAAAGGCGTCGGAGTTGTGTGCCGCCTCGTCGGCCCGTCGCGCCGCGTCGTCTGGTGTGCATCCCATCGCACGCAAAGCGGCACGCACGATGTCCGGCACCGCCGCGGCGACGGAACTCGCTGCCTGGAAACTCGGCTCGCCTTCAGCTCGCACAGACCTGAGGCCACCGGTCAAGTCAACTTCAAAAGCAAAGGTTAGATTTCATGCAACTTTTTCACGCTTCCAGATCCTGTTCGCTGGGCATCCGGATTCTTCTCGAGGAGATCGGCGTCCCGCATCAGGTCGCGACGGTCGATCTGTCATCTGGTCAGCAGCGCGACGCTGCCTTTCTCGGTGTCAATCCCAAGGGCAAGGTGCCCGCCCTGCTCCGCGACGACGGAACGGTGTTGACCGAGTTTCAGGCCATCGCACTTTGGCTTGCGTGGCAATTTCCCGAGGCCGAACTCCTTCCCGACGATCGAGATTCCGCGGCACGCGTGATCGAGGCACTTGAGTTCATAGTCGGCACCGTTCACATGCGCGGTTTTGCACTGGCCCTTATGCCCGGCAAATTCGTCTCGTCGCCATCCGCTCAGAAAGAGTTGCGCGCCTATGGACTAAGGGTCGCGACAGACGGTCTGCACCACGTCTCCACTCTTCTGGGGGAGGCCCCGTGGCTATCGGGCTCCCGGCCCGGTGTGGCCGATGCTGCGCTATTTTACGTCACATACTGGGCCAAAGCCCTGAACATCGATCTGCCCACCGCGCTGGTTGCTTTCTACGACCAAATGCTGAAGCGCCCGAGCGTGATGCGTGCGATCGACGCCTCCCCCACTTAACTTTATCCCCGAAGGAGCCGGTGGGCGGCCGCGTTCGCGCTCGCGAGCGCCTTGCACGAACAACACAACAATGAAGATCCCTCGACGAGCTTGCACAGCACGGTCATCAGATGCCGACCCGTTCCCTCAACTCCGGATTTAGCTCAGCGCGAAGCGTGGTAATGATCCGCCCTGCTTCTTCCTGTGTGAGACCACACAGCAGAAGCGATTGGTCGGCGAGCGCAAGACCGGCCGCAAGATTTTCAGGGAAGACAACGTTCGCACCGGCTTTGACAAGAGCCGTGATATCGTGATCATCGGCCGTACTGACGACACAGGGGATTGCCACCTGCTGCTCGCTCACAAACTTCAGGATCCGTTCGACGGCGGAGTGCCTATCGAAAGTGATGACGACCAGCCTGGCTTTCGCGAGGCCTGCGGCGGACAATATCCGGCGATGCGCGGCATCGCCGAGGACGATAATGTGGCCTTGTCGTTGGGCTTCCTTGAAACGCGCAAGATCGGACTCAATGGCGATGTGCGGTATCTTCGCCTCCTCAAACGCGGTCGCAACGAGGCGGCCGACACGTCCGCATCCACACAGCACAACATGTCGGTCGAGCGACTCGCTTGTTGTGCTGATAGCAGTCTCGGTTGCGGCCACACGGGCGCGCCGATCGCCGACAAGATGTTCGACAAGCGCCGCGCTGTGCTGAATCAGAACTGGGGCCAGGCCCATGGTGAGCGCAAGGGCAATCAGGACCGGTTGACCGACCTCGGAGGGCAGCAGGCCGCTGTTCATGGCCAGGGTCAACAATAGCAGGCCGAATTCTCCGCCGTGGGCAAGTATGACTGCGACGCGGAGAGCGATCGCGGCGGGCCTGCGCAACATAAGCCCGACAAAGAAGGTAATGAGCGCCTTGCCGAACAGAAAGACCGCACACCAAGCGAGGATCGCGTAGGGAAACACCACGATCAGTCGGAGATCTATCTGCATGCCTACGGTGACGAAGAACAGACCGACGAGCACGTCGCGGAACGGGCGTAAATCGTCCTCGACTCGGTGTTGAAAGTCGCTCCCGCCGATTACCATGCCGGCTATGAAGGCGCCGATCGGCAAAGCCAGACCAGCGAGATGGGCGAGATAAGCGGCCCCGAGAGCGACGAAAAGCGCCGCCAGGAGAAACAATTCGTTCGAGCGGGACTTGGAAGCACCGGCAAGAACAGTGCGGACGAGCGGGCGGGCGATAATGGAAACTGCGACGAGTGCGACCGCCGCTAGGCCGAGACGCCCCACGAGATCGAATGGGTTGACAGATGCCTGCCTCGACCAACTGTCTACGGCGACGAGAAGGGGGATGGTCGCGATATCCTGAAATAGCAGGATACCGAGGGCAAAGCGCCCATGCTGGCTCGAGATCTCTCCCTGCTCGGCGAGTTGCTTCATGGCAACGGCCGTCGATGACATCGCCACAGCACCACCAAGCAGAATGGCGATGCGGGGATCGAGCCCGAACGACCAGAGCGCGGCGGCGATCGTTGCAAGTGTCCCTCCTACCTGCAGGCCGCCTGCCAAGAGGACGGCGGTGCGCGCTGCCAGCAGGGTGGGCAGCGAGAACTCCAGCCCGACCATGAACATCAGGAAGATCAGGCCGAGTTCGGCGAGGAAGAGCGTATCGTCACCGAGTGCCAGGAGATTGAGACCATAGGGACCAATCGCAAGACCGGCCAGGAGATAGCCCATGGCGGCAGGCATTCGCAGCGCGGCGAAGAGGCCCACGGCAACGGCCGAGACCATGATCATCGACAGACTTTCAGTCAGCAGGTGTTCGGTCATCGCATGACTCGGCGGAGCGGACGGGCGGTGACAAACTCTACCACATGAACGCCGGATTGCCTGGTATGGCGGAGTAAAACCCAACAATGTGAGGCTTTCCTCCTTTTTGAGGTCTGCCGGGGTGATTGTTGTGGAGCGTTATGCAGCGGTTCGCAGTGTCCTTTGGTTGAAGGTCACAGCCGACGTGACGCGTCTCGGATCTTCCGTTTGAGCCGCGAGACGGTTTCGAAGAATGTCGGTTCTCGCTGCCCCCGAGCGGTGCGCGGACGAAGCCGGCGGCTAAGCGGGCATTTGAGCGGCTTTGCGACGAGCATGACTTATCCGGCGGCTACACACAGATCAACAACCGCACCCCGCATCAGATGCGTGGGGAGACATCCCGTGTTCCCGTCCATCAATCGGGAGAAATTCGTAAATCAGATGCGCTGGTGGGCCGGCCGAAAAGGAACCCCTGACCATAGCTACAGCCAAGCTCTCGTAGTGCGTGGAGTTCTGTCACCGTTTCAACACCCTCGGCGACGACCTGCTTTCCCAGTGCATTTGCCATATCAATAATGGCTTTCACAATGGCATGATCGGCGCTCGAGCCGGTCATCGCACGCACGAAGGAACCGTCGATTTTAATCTGGTCATAGGCAAATTCCTTTAGATGCACGAGCGAAGCAAAGCCAGTACCGAAATCGTCGAAAGCCACGACAAAGCCTGCTGTACGCAGCGCCTCAAGCTGCGTGCCGATATCGCCACCCTGCTCCGAAAGCATGACACCTTCCGTGACCTCGATCTGGATATGGCAAGGTGACAGTCCTGCTGAGCGGGTTGCGCCAAGGATTTCATCGACAAGGCAAGGGCTGTCGGGCAATGCGATAAACTGTGACGACGAAACGTTGATCGCAATGTGCCCGAAATCGACACCGGCCGTCGCCCACGCCTTGGCCTGAGCCACGGCGCACCGCAGAACATGGCTGCCAATACGTCTGGATAATATCGGCTCGTCGAAAGCCGCGGAAAACGCAGCAGGGCCGATTACCGATCCATCGGGCTTCTTGAGCCTCAGCAGCGCCTCAAATCCAATTCGCCTTCCCGTATCGAGCGCCATCTTCGGCTGGTAGTGGAGCACGAAAGAACCATGCGCGAACGCTTCTTCGGCCAGCGCCAGCGCCGCTTTGTCGGCATTTGCCCGATCCAGCCGACCTGAGTCGATCCGGGACAACAAATAGCGGTCTTCGGATTGCAGGAGACGTTCCACGGCGCACCGCGCCAGTCGATCCAGTAAGCCACGCACGTCGGCCCCGAGGCGTCGCGGCACCCGATCGAGCACGCAGAGCGAGCCGAGCCGAAGCCCCGGCTCGATCTCCAGCGGCACGCCGGCATAAAAGCGGATCCCGTCGCTTCCTGCAACGAAAGGGTTGTCGACAAAGCGGACATCGCGAATGGCATCCGGCACGACGAAGGGCCTCGACGATCGGATTGTGTAGTCGCAGAAGGCGTCCGCCCTGCAAGAGCCTTCCCCTTCTATTCCCCGTTTGGACTTGAACCATTGGTATTCACCGTCAAGCAACGTGATGAGGCCGATCGGCGTACCCGCCGCAAGACAGGCGGCATCGACCAGCGCATCAAGCACCGGATCCGGGCCGGACGACACACTGGACAGTTCTCTCAGACGTTTGAGACGAGCCGCTTCGTCCGGCGGGGGGCCTTCGGGTCCGAACGTTTCCGCGGAAATCACATGACGGTCAACACACTCAGGCATATGGCTCTTCTGCTCTCACCGTTGTTGGATTTCGCTCAGGCGATAGCCCACACCGCGGATCGTCTTAATGACCTCACCGCTCGCGGCATCCAGTTCCGCAAGCTTGCCGCGCAGCCTGTTGATGTAGACGTCGATCGTCTTGTCGCGCGGGTCGTGTTCACGAAAGAGCGCCTGGCGTGCAATGCACGACTTTGAGCAGTCTTCTCCCACACTGTTGAAAAGGACCTGCAGTATCCTTCCTTCGAGTGCCGTCAGCGGCTGACTGACGCCGTCGAAATCCATCGACAGCCGTCCGATGTCGCAATCGATATTGCCGATCTTGAAAGCAACACTCTGCCGCAAAGCCCTGCGGCCCATCCGCGCCTCGTGCAGGCGATGGACGCGGGCGCGCAGTTCCTTGACGCTGAACGGCTTCATCACATAGTCGTCCGCACCGACACTGATGGCGTCCGCCCGGCTATCGGCGTCTCCAGCGCCCGAGATCATGATGATAGGGACGTCGGAGCGTGAGCGCGCCTCGCGAAGCACTTCCAGCCCGCTACCGTCTGTCAGGTTGATATCGATAAGGATGCAGTCATAGGCAGCGAGCTCGTTTGAATGAATGAAGCGGTTCGCTTGCCTCACGGATGCAAGGCAATCCAGCCTGTCCCGAGAATCCGACCAGTTCAGCCGCAACATATCAACGACATCTCGCTGATCTTCGATGATCATTATGTTCATAATCTCTTCGATTGTTTGGTGGCGTGGCCCAAGCCTCTTTCCTGCGCGCCATAGAGCGGGGATGGTATTGGGCGCAGCATTGGCTGCACATTTTCGCAAACTTATATGGTTCTCGCGTTGAGACTTTCCAAGGTGGAAAACGGGGAGCTCATGTGTGCCAGCCGGTTGACGAAGTCCGGCCTCAACTGTTTTACAAAGCAAAGATGCAGGTGCCCCGGATCGCGCTGAACGACGATGCTGCCGACTACGACGTCAAACTTGCCGAAAACAAGGTAAGCGTGATCTGGAATCAGCGACTTTCCGATGCGCACGGTCGCCCCACCCTCGCTGATCTCCACAACGAGGCAGCGCACGATCTGCGTCTTGCGCATCCATTTTCCCGTGAAGAGCAGATTACAGAAGAGCGTGACGCTTCGGCGGCACCATTGACGGCTGAAGTAGTCGGATTCGACACGGCTCAGATAGGTCGTTCTCTTTGTGGTTTTCACAGGGTGACCTCGATGCTTGCCGAGGTCCCACCCCATCGGTAGGGCAGGAACGCGGCAGTTGGATGCATCGATTAAACCGGCGCACCGTTAAGCGACCGCGGCGCCAAATTTAAATAAGGTAAAATTAAGCGATCTCTCATGGATTGCGGCATCGCTTGAGACTATCGAGGTTGAAATCAACGGCGGCTGAGGACGACGCAAATCATGCGACGGGAAAACGCAAATGCTGGCAAAGGCTTTCGCATCATGGTGACCGGTATCAGGCAATGTGCGACGGATCGGTTTTCCGCTGGAGTGCTGGTCGGCGGCATCTCCGCTTTCGTCGTCGCCTGGCTCCCGACAACTGCATGGCTCTGGGTCGTCGGCGCAGCGCTGATGATCGCTTGGCGACTCCGTCAAGATGGGGTCGTGCCTCGCGACGCTCGCCGACAGTCGCAAGATCTCTATGGAAACCAGGCTCTTATCGAGATCGCCGGCAAGGCCGCGAAGCTCGGCGGATGGGTGGTGCACCTGCCCGATCGGAGGATCGAATTGGCGGATGAAACCTGGGCGATCCACGAGAGACCAAGGGGCAGGACAATCGCCTTCGAGGAGGGGATCGGCTATTTTGCGCCGGAGTGGCGAGATGCGATCACTCGGCATTTCGAAACCTGCGTTGCGACCGGCCTGCCCTACGATATCGAAGTGAAAATCATTGATGGCACCGGCCGCCGGAAATGGGTTCGCGCAATCGGCGTGGCGATCCGCGACGACATGGGCCACATCTCCCGAATACAGGGCGCCCTCCAGGATATCGATGAGCGCAAGCGGCTCGAGAATACCGCCAGGGATCTTGAGCGGCGCCTGGCTGAGTCGATGGAGAACATCAGCGATGCGTTTTTCCAGCTCGATGCCGATTGGCGCTTCACCTACCTCAACCGTCAGGCCGAACGTCTGCTCGCGCGCCAGCGATCGGCGCTTATGGGCCGCCTGATCTGGCAGGAATTCCCGGAGGCCTCCTCGGGGATCATCCGGCAGCACTACGAGCGTGCCGTCCGCGAAAGCGAGACAGTCGATTTCGAAGTATTTTACGAGTCCCTGAACGCCTGGTTCTCGGTCATCGCCTATCCGGGGCCGGGAGGGCTGACCGTCTATTTCCGGGACGTGACGAAACGGCATGTGGCCGATCAGCACTTGCATCTGCTGGAAATGGCGATCTCGCGAATCGAGGACTTCGTCATGATAACGAAGGCCGCATCGCAGCCCGGGGGCGGGCAAACGATCGTCTACGTCAACGACGCGTTCGTCAGGATCACGGGCTATTCACGGCCTGACGCGCTCGGCCGATCTCCCGGCTTTCTTCAGGGTCACCGGACCGAACTCGCCACCATGGAAGCGATTGATCGCGCGATCACGCGGTCAAGGGCGATCCGGGCCGAACTTCTGAACTACGCCAAGGACGGCCGCGAATACTGGGTGGACATGAGCATCGCACCCATTGTCGGCTCCGATGGACGCGCGAGCCATTTCGTCGCGACCGGTCGCGACATTACCGACAGAAAGCGAGCAGCGGAACGGCTGACGGAAAGCGAGGAACGCTTCGCAATTGTCGCCATGATGACGACGGACGCGGTCTGGGACTGGGACATTGCGACCGGCCGTGTGCAATGGAACAGCAACATCAAATCCGTCTTCGGGCATGACGACGTGCCGATCGAGGATGGTTTTCGGGAATGGGAATCCAAGATCCACCCGGACGACCGCGCACGTGTCGTGTCCACCGTGCTTGCCGCGATTGAAGATGGGGTCGACACGTGGCTGGAAGAGTACCGCTTCCGCCGCGGAACGGGGACATATGCCGAGGTTCTCGATCAGGGACACATCATCCGCAATCCCGCAGGCATGGCAACCCGAATGGTCGGCGGTGTCCGCGATGTCACCGAGACACGGCTGAACGAGGCAAAACGGCTGCAGGCACAGCGGCTTGAAGCCATAGGCCAACTGACGGGCGGTGTCGCCCATGATTTCAACAACCTGTTGACGGTCATCATCGGGACAGCGGAGACGCTGGCCGACGAAGTTGCCGATCCGCGACTTTCTGCAATCGCACAGTTGAACCACAAGGCCTCGCGGCAAGGCGCCGCCCTCACACGCCAGCTACTCACCTTCGCGGGACGCCAACCACTCGAGCCGGCGTCCCTGAACATCAACAGGACCATCCGGGCCATGGAGGGATTGCTGTCGACGGCTCTTGGCGAAACCGTCATCCTGCACCTCGCACTTGATCCGGCGGCAGGTCACGTCAGAGCGGATGCTGCGCAACTAGAAGCGTCCATCATGAACCTCTGCATCAACGCACGCGACGCAATGCCGGATGGCGGCACGGTGACAATCTCGACGGCGCGAAGCGATGACGACGCGGTGATCCGAATCTTCGACAATGGCTTCGGGATGGATGCGGAGACGCGGGCAAAGGCCTTCGAGCCGTTCTTCACCACGAAGCCCTTCGGCAAGGGCAGCGGGTTAGGTCTCAGCATGGTTTATGGTTTCGTGCGGCAATCAGGGGGCCGGATCGAAATTGAATCGGAGCCGGGCATGGGAACAACCATTTTCATGTCTTTCCCTCGACTGGCGTCTACGCAAATACCCGCTGAGCCTATCTCGAACGGAGTGCTGGAGGGTGGCAGTGAGCGCATTCTCGTCGTGGAGGATGATCCAATGGTCCGTGAATTCGCCGCGGGCACACTCGTTTCGCTCGGTTATTCTGTCACTTGCGCGGACGACGCAACGGAAGCGTTGCAGATCCTCAAAGCAGATGGCCCGTTCGATTTGGTTTTCTCAGATGTGGTCATGCCCGGCCCAATTGACGGCGACGCTATGGCGACCAAGATCATGACGCTGTATCCGAAGCTCCCGGTTGTCCTGGCCACCGGCTACGCGGATGTCGAACGCATCGGCACCACGTCACGTTTCCGGCCACTTGCAAAACCCTATACGCGACGGCAGCTCGCCGAGGCTTTGCGGCAAGCGATTGGCGCTTCGCAGGATAATCGATGAACTCCCGGGCACAATGTGGCGCGTGCCCGCGATATATGAGGTACTTCGACGCTCGGTCTCGTCGGCCTGCGGCCGTGAAGGCTGAAACCCTGCCGGGCTTGCAGTTTCTGCGAAAAGACCAATATTTAAGCGATGTCGAATGCTCTGCGCATCGCACGTGGCCGCTTCGGGAGAGTGGCGCTGCTGGATATGGATCGGCCCCTGGTGCGGCACGCGCACCCGCATTGCCATGTCCTGCTGAAGGTCGAGGGGGCCGATACGCAGTTTTCGGTGCGCGATCAACTCGTCCCGCTCACCGACGAAAGCGCCGTTCTCATCAACGCCTGGGAACCGCATGCCTATGCGCACGACCAGACGCGTCCGAAGACGGTGATCCTCGCGCTCTATATTGAACCGCAATGGCTCGGTCATTTCCGGCCGAACTGGGCGGCGAGCCATGCGCCCGACTTTTTCGCCTCCAATGTGGGCTCGATAACCCCCGACATCCGTTCGCGCACGCGCACGCTTGCGGAGGCCATGGTGCAGGAGCCGAACAGCGCCGAAGTCCACGAGGTTCTTCTCGGCGAACTGATGATTGCCGTCATCGAGCGTTTCGCCGACTGGCGGGCGGTGCCGAATTCGATCCGCGACCTCGCATCGCGCCCCATGCTCGACTTCCGCATCCGCAAGGCCGTCGAGCACATGAAGGCGGCACCGGGCGAGATCTCCGATCTCGACCGGCTGGCGATCGACGTCGGCCTCTCGCGGGCGCATTTCTTCCGGCTGTTCGAGACGTCGATGGGGGTGACGCCGCGCGTCTTCCTCAACGTGCAGCGGCTCGAACGGGCGGTTACGGCCGTCGCCGACGGCACCGAGAGCTTCGCCGCGATCGGCGACCAGCTCGGCTTTTCCGTGCCGGCGCATTTTTCACGCTTCTTCCACGATCATGCTGGTTCCTCGCCGAGCATTTTTCGCAGCGTCACCCGGCTCTCGGCTCAGGAATTTGAGACTCCTCGGTAAGGTCTGATACGCGTCGGTATCGCCCGATCGCGCACCCTTCTCCACTCTTTACTCCACGGCACCCCTTCACCAACGGGTGCGGGAGGAGCGAATGACGAGATTGGAAACGACGGGAGGCCTGATCGGCCGGACCGTTGAACGTGTCGAGGATGCCGGACTTCTGACCGGCCGCGGCCGCTACATTGACGACCTGCCCGTCCGGCGCGACACCGCCCATCTGGCGATCCTGCGCTCGCCGCATGGCCATGCCGAGATCAGGGCGATCGATACGAGTGCCGCCCGCGCGCTGCCCGGCGTCTTTGCCGTCATGACCGGCGCGGAAGTGGCAAGGCTCACCCGCAGCATGACGGTGGGTGTCAAGGCCGATGTCGAATGCTGGCCGATTGCCCGCGATCGGGTGCGCTATGTCGGGGAGCCCGTTGCCCTTGTCGTCGCCGAAAACCGCTATGTCGCCGAAGACGCGCTCGACCTGATCGAGGTCGACTATGAGACACTGGCCGCCGTCGTCGATCCCGAGAAGGCGGTAGCGGCGGACGCACCAGTGCTGCATCCGTCGCTCGGCACCAACCTCATCAACGAGCGCGCCTTTCGCTATGGCGACCCGGAAGCAGCGCTCGCGGCGGCGGCCCACCGCGTTTCCATCCGCATCGCCTATCCACGCAATTCCTGCACGCCGATCGAAACCTACGGCGTCATCGCGGAATACGATCCAGGCGAGGACGCCTATGACGTCACGGCGAACTTTCAGGGTCCGTTCTCGATCCATGCGGTGATTTCCCGCGCGCTGAACGTGCCCGGCAACCGTATGCGGCTGCGCACGCCGCCCGATTCCGGCGGTTCCTTCGGCATCAAGCAGGGCGTGTTTCCCTATGTCATCCTCGCCGCCGTCGCCTCCCGCGTCTCCGCACGGCCGGTAAAATGGATCGAGGACCGGCTCGAACACCTGACGGCATCCGTCTCGGCGACCAACCGCGTCACGACACTGGAGGCGGCCGTTGCCGCCGACGGCCGCATCACCGCGCTTTCCTGGGATCAACTGGAAGACTGCGGCGCACATCTGCGCGCTCCGGAGCCGGCAACGCTCTACCGCATGCACGGGAACATGACAGGCGCCTATGCGATCGAAAACGTCGCCATTCGAAACCGCGTCGTGCTCACCAACAAGACGCCGACCGGGCTGAACCGTGGCTTCGGCGGACCGCAGATCTATTTCGCTCTTGAACGGTTGGTACACAAGATCGCCGACAAGCTCGGCCTTGACCCGCTCGACGTCATTCGCCGCAACCTCGTACCGGCTGATGCCTTTCCCTACCGCACGGCGACCGGCGGGCTGCTCGATTCCGGCGACTACAGGACTGCTCTTGATCGCGCCTGCGCAGAAGGTGGCCTCGAGGCGCTGCGGCGGCGACAGGACGCAGCCCGCGCCGACGGGCGGCTCTACGGCGTCGGTTATGCGGCGGTGGTCGAGCCAAGCGTCTCCAACATGGGTTACATCACGACCGTGCTGACGCCTGAGGAGCGGGCAAAGGCGGGGCCGAAGAACGGCGCCCAGGCCGTCGCGACGGTGGCCATCGATCCGCTCGGCTCCGTCACCGTCAAGGTCGCCTCCGTGCCACAGGGCCAGGGCCACCGCACCGTTCTGGCGCAGGTGGTTGCCGAGCGGCTCGGGCTTGCGATGGAAGCCGTGCGCGTCAACACGGAACTCGACACGGCGCGCGACGCGTGGTCGATCGCGTCCGGCAATTATGCAAGCCGCTTCGCACCCGCCGTCGCGGGCGCTGCAGCACTTGCGGCCGACCGCATCCGTGCCCGACTTGCAACGATCGCCGCTCGCCAGCTCAACATCACGGCTGACCGCGTGGACTTCAGGGCCGGAAAGCTCCTCGATCGCGACAACCCGGACAATGCCGTCTCCTTCGGGCGCATCGCGGCGGCAAGCCACTGGGCGCCCGGCACCCTGCCCCAGGGCACCGACCAGACGATCCGCGAGACGGTCTTCTGGACGCCGGACGAGCTTCAGGCGCCGACAGCGGCGGACGGCATCAACTCATCGCTCTGTCACGGCTTCATCTTCGACTTCTGCGGCGTCGAAATCGACCGGGCGACCGGCCAGGTGCGTATCGACCGCTATGTGACGATGCACGATTGCGGCCGCATCCTGCATCCCGGCATGGTCGACGGCCAGGTGCGCGGCGGCTTCGCCCAAGCGGTCGGCGCCGCGCTCTACGAGGAATTTGCCTATAGCGGCGACGGAAGCTTCCTGACCGGAACGCTGGCCGACTACCTGATCCCGACCGTCATGGAGACGCCGGAGCCGCTGATCCTCCATCACGAGACGCCCTCGCCCTTCACGCCGCTCGGCGCCAAGGGCGTCGGCGAGGGCAATTGCATGTCGACGCCCGTCTGCATCGCCAACGCCGTCGCCGATGCGCTCGGCGTCGAGGACATCCGGCTGCCACTGTCGCCGAGCCGTGTCAGTGAATGGCTCTATGGCGAGGAGCGACCGCCGTCGAAGCCGCGAGATCCGAGCCCCGTTGCCACCGGCGCCTCGGGTGAGCGGATGCTGACCGGTTCGGGCTCGGCTGAGGTCACCGCCACCCGCGATTCGGTCTGGGCGATGCTACTCGACCCCAACACGCTGAAGGCGATCATCCCCGGTGCGCACGAGGTCCGGAAGGTCTCCGACACGCATTTCCGCGCCGAGGTCACACTCGGCATCGGGCCGGTCAAGGGCCGCTACCGCGCCGACATCCGCCTGTCCGACATGGTCGAGCCGGAAGCCGTTACGCTCTCCGGCGGCACGGAAGGCGCGCTCGGTTCCGGCCGCGGCACCGGCCGTGTCACCCTGACGGAAACCGGGACCGGCACGCGCATCGACTATCGCTACGAGGCGGCGATTGGCGGCAAGGTCGCCTCTGTGGGCGGCCGCCTTCTCGACGGCGCGGCGCGCGTGGTGATCGGCCAGTTCTTCCAGGCGCTCGCCCGTCATGCCGGCGGCGGCGCGCCTCCCAGCGCCGCCGCCGGCTTCATCCAGCGGCTTTTCAACCTCTTCGGGAGGCGCCGATGAAACCCGCATCCTTCGATTTCCTCTGTCCGGTAACGCTCGAGGAAGCGCTGGCCGCGCTAGCCGAGGTCGGCAGCGAAGCACGCGTGATCGCCGGCGGACAGTCGTTGGTGCCGATGCTCAACATGCGGCTCGCCCGCCCTGCCCTGCTCGTCGACATCATGCGGCTTGAAGCACTGCGCCGGATCGAGACATCCGGCGAGGAGATCGTTGTCGGCGCGGGCGTGCGGCAGGCGGAATTGGAAGCTTGGCCAAGCCTTTTGCGCGACCTGCCGCTTCTGGCCGCCGCCTTCCCCTGGCTCGGCCATGTGCAGACGCGGGCTCGCGGCACGGTCTGCGGCTCGATCGCCCATGCCGACCCGAGCGCGGAGCTGCCGCTGTCTCTGGTGACGCTCGGCGGCACGGTCAGCCTGCGCAGCCGCAAGCAGAAGCGCCGGGTCAAGGCGGACGACTTCTTCATCGGCATGATGGCCACCGACCTTGCCGAGGGTGAGATGATCGAAGCCGTGCATTTTCCGAAGGCCCGGCCCGGCAACGGTTATGCCTTCCGCGAGGTCGGACGCCGACATGGCGATTTCGCCATCGTCGCCTGCGCCGCCGTCGCCGACGACAGGGGCTTGCGGCTCGGCATTGCCGGCGTCGACGACCGGCCGCGCGTCTTCCCGCTGCCGGCGCTTAACGACGATCAGTTCGACGATGCGATCAACGACATCGCCTGGTCGCTGAACGCCCGCGACGACATTCACGCAAGCGCCCGCTACCGGCGCGAACTGGTCCGCAGCCTTGGCCGCGAGACCCTCAAGGAGGCAAGCCGATGCCGCGCATGAACGCTGCCCGGAGGCATCCGGTCGACTTCACCCTGAATGGCAGAACGGTCCGCGCGGAAGCCGAGAACCGCATGCTGCTCTCGGACCTGCTGCGCCACGAGGTCGGGCTGACCGGCACCCATGTCGGCTGCGAGCACGGCGTCTGCGGGGCCTGCACCGTGCAGATCGACGGAAAGCCGGCACGCGCCTGCCTGACACTCGCCCAGCAAGTGCGCGGCAGCGATGTGCGGACCGTGGAAGCGCTTTCGCCCGACCCGGCCGAGCTCTCCCCGCTTCAGGCGGCCTTTCGCCGCCACCACGGCCTGCAATGCGGCTTCTGCACGCCCGGCATCCTGATGTCGCTCGACGCCCTTCTGCGCGAGCGGCCGGACGCGGGCCGGGAAGAGATTCGCGAGCACCTCTCCGGCCATCTCTGCCGGTGCACGGGCTACGCGACCATCGTCGAGGCGGCGCTCGCCGCCGCGGAGGAACAACGGAAGGAGGAGAAACCGAATGTTTGATCTTGGAACGAGTTTCCTCGCAAGCGTCGAGCGCGACCCGGACCGGCTCGCGATCGTCGACGGGGGGATGCGATTGAGCTATCGCGACTGGTACGGCAAGGTTTCGGCGCTTGCCGCAGCCCTCGACGAGACCGGCCTGAAGCGGGGCGACCATGTGCTCACCGCCATGCAGAACCGCTGGGAAAACGCGTCGCTGCACTGGGCCTGCCAATTCCTCGGCCTGATCGTCACGCCGCTCAACTGGCGGGCCAAGGCCGACGAAATCGACTTCGGCATCGCGGATGCCGGCGCAAGGGCCGTGTTCTACGAGGCAGCAACGGAAGAGGTCGTGCGCCTGTCGCGCCTCGCGCGCGACCTGCCGCAATTCTCCGCCGATGCGCTCGCCGGCATCATGGATGGCAGCGCCCGCGGTGCGGTGCCCCGGGCGGACGCTGCCGACTGGTCGCTGATGCTCTATACATCAGGCACGACGTCGAAGCCGAAGGGCGTGCCTCGACGGCATCGGGCCGAACGCGCCGGTGCCGTCGCCCATGTCGCACAGAACCTCTACCGGCATGGTGAGCGCACGCTCGGCGTCATGCCGCTCTACCACACGATGGGCGTGCGTTCGCTGATTGCATCCTCGCTGATCGGCGGGACCTTCGTTTGCCTGCCGCGTTTCGACGTGGCGAAGGCGCTCGACCTGATCGAGGAGGAGAAGATCACCAACCTCTATCTGGTGCCGACGCTCTACCACGATCTCGTGCATCACGAGGCCTTTTCGCCCGAGCGCGTCGCTTCCGTCCGCAAGCTCGGTTATGCCGGCGCTTCGATGACCGACGGGCTCTTGAAAAGACTTGATCAGACTTTCGAGCCCGAACTCTTCGTCAATCATTACGGCTCGTCGGAAATCTACACCTTCACGATCGAGCAGAAGGCGGCGAGCAAGCCCGGCTCCGCCGGCCGCGCCGGCATCAACCAGATGATCCGTGTCGTCAAACTGGGCAGCCGCAACCCGGACGAGCGAGCGGCTGTCGGCGAGGAAGGCGAGATCATCGCGCTGATGAAGAGCGACGAGGCCTTCGAGGGCTACTGGAACCGGCCCGACGCGGATGCCAAGGCGCTTCACGGTGGCTGGTACTTCACCGGCGACACCGGCTTCGCCGACCAGGACGGCGATCTCTTCGTCACCGGGCGGGCCGACGACATGATCATCACCGGCGGCGAGAATGTTTCGCCGGTCGAGGTGGAAAGCTGTCTTTCGCTGCATGAGGGCGTCGCCGAAGTCGCCGTCGTAGGCCTGCCCGACGAGCGTTGGGGCAAGATCGTCGTCGCCTTCGTCAAGCGGCGCGGCACTGTTACGGCTGAGGACCTCGACCACCATTGCCGCGCTTCCGGCCTTGCCAATTTCCGCCGGCCGCGCCGCTTCGTCTTCGTCGAGGCTATCCCGAAATCCCCTGTCGGCAAGCTGCTGCGCCGCCTTCTGGTGGCCGGTGAGTACACCGAGGAACGCATTCCCGAACATCAGTAAGCGGCCAGAACGCCGCCAGACCAACGAAAGGAAAATCCATGACCGAACAAGCCGCATTCCAGGACCCGCGCCTCGCCGAACTCGACGGCTTCACCGTCACGATCGATGCGGCCCGCCAGCGCGCCGACATCACGCTCGACCGTCCGCCCTACAACGTCGTCTCCATGCTGGCACGCGACCAGTTGCGCCTCGCCTTCGAGGTCCTCGACGAGGACGATCGCGTGCGCATCATCGTCGTTGCCGGCAAGGGCGAGCACTTCTCGTCCGGCGGCAATATCAAGGGCTTCCTCGAGGCAAGCCCCGAGCACGTCTCGCACCTCGCCTGGAACATCGCGGCACCGGCCCGCTGCTCCAAGCCGGTGATCGCTGCCAACCGCGGCTATTGCTTCGGCGTCGGCTTCGAACTGTCGCTCGCCTGCGACTTCCGCATCGCGACGGATACCACGCGCTATGCCCTGCCCGAGCAGAAGCTCGGCCAGATCCCGGGCTCTGGCGGCTCGGCCCGCCTGCAGAAGATGGTGGGCGTCACCCGTACCAAGAACATCGTGATGCGTTCGAAGCGGATCACCGGCCAGGAGGCCTACGACTGGGGCATCACCTCGGAGATCGTCGCGGATGCCGATCTTGAAAAGGCCGTCGATGCGCTCGTCGAGGAACTGATCGGCTTCTCGCCGCTCGCCCAGCGCACGGCGAAGAAGCTCCTGAACGACACGGACGACGCGCTGCTGTCGACGGCCATCGAACTCGAGGGCCACTGCTACAGCCGGCTTCGCACATCGGAGGATTTCCGCGAAGGTGTGCTCGCCTTCCACGAAAAGCGCGCACCGGCCTTCGTCGGCCGCTGAACCATCGGCCGGGCGGGAACCCGGCCCCAGTTCCACGAGGAGGGAGCGGCCTCGGATCCGCTTCGGGAGGATTGAGAATGGATACGACACAGCAGACGACACAGGAAAAACGCCTTGTCGAACGGGGACCCGGCCTTGCGTCGGGTCTGGGCGACCTGCCGAAACACCTCGGCATCAAGACGATGAGCGCCGGCCTCGTCGCCGCCATCTTCGGCTGCTCCGGCCCAGCCCTCATCGTCATCGGCGCGGCCGAGGCGGGCCATCTGACCAACGGGCAGACCGTCGCCTGGCTCTTTGCGATCTACGTGCTCGGCGGGCTCATCAGCCTGCTGCTTGCGCTCTATTACAAGCAGCCGGTCAACGGCGCCTACTCGATCCCGGGTGCTGCCCTCGTTGCCGGCTCGCTTGCGACCATTCCGTTCAACGAAGCCGTCGGCGCCTTCATCCTGGCGGGACTGCTTGTCCTGCTGCTCGGCGTCACCGGGCTCATCGGCAAGGTGATGCGCTGGCTGCCGATGCCGATCGTCATGGCGATGATCGCCGGCGCCTTGATCCGCTTTGCGACAGGCGCCGTGACTGCGCTCGGCACGGCACCGCTGATAGCCGGCGCCGCGATCCTCGCCTTCTTCGTCTCTATGCGGCTGACCAGGACCATCCCGCCGGTGCTGGCCGCTCTCGTCGCCGGCCTGATCGCGGCGCTCGCGACCGGTGCGGTCGGAGGCGCTGCGGCAAACATCGCCTTCGCCGCGCCTGAATTCACGATACCGGTGTTCTCCATCGATGCCTTTTTCGCGATCGCCATCCCGCTCGCCCTTCTCGTGATCGGTGCCGAGAACGCGCAGGCGACCGGCGTGCTCATGGCCGAGGGCTATCGGCCGCCAGTCAATGCGATGACCATCATTTCCGGCATCGGCGGCGTCGCGGCCGGCTTCCTCGGCGGCCACAATGCCAATATCGCAGGCCCGATGACAGCCATATGCTCGTCCGAACAGGCCGGCGAGAACAAGGAGGGGCGCTATGCCGCGACGGTGGTCAACGGCGTGCTCTTCGCCGCCTTCGGCCTCCTCGCCGGCGCCGCCGTTCCGATCGTGCTCAGCCTGCCGTCGGCTCTCATCGGCACCGTCGCCGGCCTTGCCATGATCGGCGTGCTGCTGTCCGCCTTCCAGAACGCCTTCGGCAAGTCGCTCGGCAACCAGACCGGCGCTTTCGTGGCACTTGCAGTCGCCATGTCGAACGTCTCGCTTCTCGGCATCAGCGCGCCCTTCTGGGCCCTGGTCGCCGGCGTCATCGTCTCGGCCGTAGTCGAGGCCGGAACGCTCAACGCAAAACAGGCTGCGTGACGCAACATCAAGCGCTGAGCGGTCGCGGCGTATAAAGGGAAACACTGCCCCGGTGCATCCGTACCGGACCCTCTGGGGCAGTGAGATTTCAGACTCTTGAGTGGGTCTGACCGTTGAATCCCGATCGGGATATCACGATGAGCGTACCAGCGCCGGCGGCAACGCTGCCAGAGCCCGTTCGCGCGTGGCTGTGCCGGCATCCGTTCGTCGAACGCGATTGTGGAGCGCGAGGTTTGCATAAAATCTCCGCGCAGCTCCGGCAGACCCCGAAGTGAAGCGATTCACTTCAACAGAAGAAAATATCGCCCGCGCCAAAGGGCGCTATCAGGGCACTGGTCAGCATTTCCGACGGAATTTTCAATCAAGACTATGTCACCAAGGTCCGAGCAGATTACGATGACCTTGCGCGTCATATGTAGCACGTGGGAAAGGGTGGCAGCGACAGGACGCGTTTTGCTAACCCTCGGGGGCCCGCCTTCGCAAGCGGGTCCCTTTCTTTGCCAGGGCCTTAGAAATCCATGCCCGCACCGGCAGCCAGTGCCGCCGTCGTTTCCTTCTTGGGCTTTTCGGCAATCATGGCTTCCGTGGTAATCAGCAGGCCCGCCACGGAGGCTGCGTCCTGGAGAGCCGTCCTTACGACCTTTGCCGGGTCGATTACCCCCATTGCGAACAGATCGCCATACTCTCCGGTCTGCGCGTTCCAGCCGTACTGCAGATCAGACTTTTCCCGAAGTTTGCCCACCACGATGGACCCCTCGGCGCCGGCGTTCTCTGCGATTTGGCGAACCGGGGCCTCCACCGCGCGCCTGACGATTTCGATCCCGACACGCTGGTCGTCGTTGCCGAACGCGAGATTGTCGAGGGCCTTGGTGGCGCGCAGCAGCGCCACGCCGCCGCCAGGCAGGATGCCTTCCTCGACGGCAGCACGGGTTGCGTGCAATGCGTCGTCGACGCGATCCTTCTTCTCCTTCACTTCGATTTCCGTCGACCCACCGACCCGGATGACGGCCACGCCGCCGGCGAGCTTGGCTAGGCGTTCCTGCAACTTCTCGCGATCGTAGTCCGAACTGGTCTCTTCGATCTGCGCTCGGATCTGGGCGACGCGGCCGTCGATTTCCGCCTTTGAACCGACGCCGTCGATGATCGTGGTATTTTCTTTCTCGATCACCACCTTCTTCGCACGACCGAGCATGTTGAGGGTGACGTTTTCCAACTTGATACCGACATCTTCGGAAACGACCGTTCCGCCGGAGAGGACGGCGATGTCCTCCAGCATCGCCTTGCGGCGATCGCCGAAGCCAGGAGCCTTGACGGCTGCAATTTTCAGCCCGCCTCGCAGCTTGTTGACGACGAGAGTTGCCAGTGCCTCACCCTCGACATCTTCAGCAATGATCACAAGCGGCTTGCCGGATTGCACCACTGCTTCGAGAACCGGCAGCATAGCCTGCAGGTTGGACAGCTTCTTTTCGTGGATGAGGATATAGGGATCTTCAAGCTCGACCCGCATCTTGTCCTGGTTGGTCACGAAATAGGGGCTGAGATAACCGCGGTCGAACTGCATGCCTTCGACCACCTCAAGCTCGGTTTCAGCCGTCTTGGCTTCTTCGACGGTGATTACCCCTTCATTGCCGACCTTCTCCATCGCTTGGGCGAGATACTGGCCGATCTCCTCGTCGCCGTTGGCCGAGATAGTTCCAACCTGGGCGATCTCCGAATTGTTCGAAATCTTGCGGGCGTTGGCTTTCAACTCCTTCACGACGGCGTCGACGGCAAGATCGATGCCACGCTTCAGATCCATCGGGTTCAGCCCGGATGCGACAGCTTTTGCCCCCTCCTTGACGATTGCCTGGGCGAGAACGGTTGCGGTGGTTGTGCCATCACCGGCAAGATCGTTGGTCTTCGAGGCGACCTCGCGCAACATCTGCGCGCCCATATTCTCGAACTTGTCTTCAAGCTCGATTTCTTTGGCAACCGAGACACCGTCCTTGGTGATCCGTGGGGAGCCAAATGATTTGTCAATCACGACGTTGCGGCCCTTTGGGCCGAGCGTGACCTTTACGGCGTTGGCCAGAACATCGACCCCACGCAACATGCGTTCACGGGCATCGACATTGAATTTGACGTCTTTCGCAGCCATGTGTTCACTCCTTCAATAGGCAGCTAGATTTGACTGATGGGTTGTAGCGCCGGCCGATCAGGCGGCCTTCTTCTGTGCCGCCTCTTCTTCGATGACACCGAGAACATCGCTTTCCTTCATGATCAGCAGGTCTTCGCCGTTGATCTTGATCTCCGTGCCGGACCATTTGCCGAACAGGATACGGTCGCCGGCCTTGACATCGAGCGGCTGCACCTGGCCAGCCTCGTTTCGGACGCCGGAACCAACGGCGATGACCTCGCCTTCCTGCGGCTTTTCCTTGGCGGTATCGGGGATGATGATGCCGCCTTTTGTCTTTTCCTCGGACTCGATGCGGCGCACAAGAATGCGATCGTGAAGCGGTCGGAACGTCATGTTTTCCTCCATGGACAAACGATGATGATCAATAGTTCCCTTTCCGGGCCGGGAGACCAATCCGGAACGGGTGCCGGACCCATAAGGCATCCGGCGGCGATCGATTTAATTTTGCGGAATTCCGGTTTCAAGGGTCTCGGGCAAAAAAATAGCAGTCAAACTTCTTTACTGCCAAGCGACTGTTCCGGAACGGAAATTCGCCCGAGCAACCGATTTTTGATTGCACAGCGAGTCCACCTTTGGCAGCATTGTCCGGTTCTTTGGATGGAGATGGAGCATGACGTTTTCATCAGACCTGGAGCAACAACTCCATGGATATGGCCTGACCACAGCACATATTCTCTACCGCATTCCCGATTTCGAATCCGTGCTGCAGACCTATGTCTGGCAGCACTATGACGTTGCGCCAGAGTTTCCGGAGATGAGGAGGTTTCTCAATTTCTGGCAGCAGACGCTCGATGGCCCACTCCATTCCATACGCTATTCGCGCAGACGGCTGATAGGCCCGAACGAATGGCGTCAGGTCGATGGGGAGTTCGATCTGCACTAACGAAGTGTCTCGTGGCAGACATTTAGGTTATCACGCTGCAGGGCATCCTCGACGCCCTGCAGTATCATTGATCCAAGCGCCGCTGTTCCAACGCTTAGACGTTCTCGGAGCTATAGAATTTGCTGGTTGCTGCCGCGCGTGTTGCGCCCCGCGACGGCGATGTCGACTGTTGGGGCGATCAAATCATGTTTTTCCGCGAAGGCAACAAAAACGCCTCGGGCGGTCTCCGCCTCGATTTCGCCCCTCAGTGCGGCTCGGCATGCTTTCAATGCGAATGCGCGGGCTGGATCATGAGGGGAAGCTGGCCAGTCCATGAGAAGCTGGTAGGCATGCATCACCGAGCGTACTTCCGTCGGGATACCGAGGCCTGTCAGAATGGTTACGGGTGCTTCGAACATATCGGGTTTCATCGTGCTCTCCTTTCATAAGCCCGATCGTTGAGCGGAAAAAAGGGGCGCCGACAGCGGCGCCCACGCGTGCACTGATCATCTCAGGCGGCCGGTCGGCTCCCGATCTTTGTAGCGTTCTGCGTCTCTGCGAGAGTTGCGTTCGTCTGGATGTCGATTTTCCGCGCCTTCATTGCCTCGGGGATTTCCCGGACCAGATCAATGGACAGCAACCCGTTTGTCAGATCGGCGCCGGAAACCCTGACGTGGTCCGCCAACTCGAAGCGGTGCTCGAAGGGACGGCCCGCGATCCCACGATGCAGATAGCCTTCGCCCTGAGCTTCACCCTTGTTGCCGGCAATCGTCAGCAGGTTCGACTGAAATGTGAGGTTGAGGTCATCCTGCGAAAAACCGGCGACGGCGACCGTGATGCGGTAGGTATCGTCACCCGTTTTGACGATATCGTAGGGTGGCCAGTCGCTGACGGTGCGGGCACGCTGCGCATTTTCCAGAAGATTGAATACGCGATCGAAGCCAACGCTCGAGCGGAAGAGTGGTGCGTAGTCATAAGATGTTGCCATAGCCATATCCTCCTTGAAGCAACATGGATACGGGGGCGCCAGACGCCCCAGCATTTGCTGGCGCCTAGAGCCACCAGCGATACTGAGTTGGTTTTCATCTCCTGCAGTTTCAAGATTCTGACCGCAAATAATGCAGGCTTTCAAAGGCCCTTTGAGAAGTCTCGGACAGCCAACGGTATGAACTGGGAACCCTTTGGAGATGACACCACGCAACAAGACTCGTGTCCCCTGTCATCGACCGAGGATACTATGGCGCACTGTGTAGGTGGCTCGCGCATTCCGAAAGCTGATTGGGGCATACATCGTGCCCCAATCAAAGCGGTCGTTAAGCGATTGACCGCTGCCCGCCGGAGCCGGAGCGAATGACTTGAGGTTCCATGACATCGACGGTCATGCCTGCCTCAAGGCAAGCGTCAATAAACGCCTCTCTCGCGATCGCAACAGGCGTCACTCGGTTAAGGGCCCGTCGGCAGGCCTGGACAGCGCGGTTATGCTTCCTGCCACGGCGCAAAGACCAGTCGGCTTCCAGGAAATCGAGCGCGTCGTTGACTGTTGAGAAGATATGCTCGGTTCCGTCTCTTGGGCGGAGTGAGACCGGCAGCATCCAAATCATTTCCGGATTGAACATGGGGTCCTCCTTTCGCAAACAACACCCGGATGAAAAAGAAGTACCAAAAATATCGGTGAAAGCTGCCTCGGTTTCAAGGCGGTCTTGTTGTTTTTCTTTGCTGCAGAACGCTTGGATCTGGTGATACACGCCGGCCGCGGCGAAACGTGCTCCGTGTTCGTGACCGGCTAAGGGGCCGTATGGGTCTGCCTGATGATGAAGCCTACTTGCGGGACCGGCCCCCCGCGCAGGTCCACGCGATCACGACCTGGGTCAATGACATTCGCATTTGCCTGGCTCCGGAACGTCAAAAAGCCCGCCGGTTTTCACCTGGCGGGCTTTTCTTGTGTTTGGTTGCGGGGGCAGGATTTGAACCTGCGGCCTTCAGGTTATGAGCCTGACGAGCTACCGGGCTGCTCCACCCCGCGCCATCTAGGTAAACCGCTTTTGCGGTTTATCCGGTGCGTAAACCGCTTCAGCGGTTTATCGCGATAACGTAAATCCCTTTGGGATTTATGGTCTCTGCCGAGCAAATCTGAAGGATTTGTCTCGTGTAAGGGACGCACGTCTTGTTTTTAGCCTAGCAAAACAAAAGGGCCGCTTGAGGGCGGCCCGTGTTCGGCTGGGCCGAGGGATGAAGAGAAGAAGATCGTTTTGATTTCGGTTTTTTTATCTTGCGTTTTGCAGACCTGGCAGCGACCTACTCTCCCGCGTCTTAAGACGAAGTACCATCGGCGCTGGGGCGTTTCACGGCCGTGTTCGGAATGGGAACGGGTGCAGCCACCCCGCCAGAA
>NZ_MUNW01000073.1 GCF_002002725.1 Sinorhizobium sp. A49
CTTCGGCACGCGTCCGACGAGTTCGCCCGTCGCCGGGTTGGTTACATCGATCGCATTGGCGGCATCCGCTTCGATCCATTCGCCACCAATCAGGGCAGCCTGGCGAAACAGTGACGGGTCCTTAAAAGTCATCGCACGTCCTCTCTCCGAAAAATCTACAGAACTTATACAACTTTTTTATCAAACTCGACAATCACCCGAGACACCGTTTCTGCATATTCCGTTATCGAGCGGATCGAGCCGGAAAAACGGTCAACGATGCGGGCGCAAAGCCGGTTTCATCGGCGCCTGATCCCATGTAGCGTCGGCCGCGAATCTCGCCAACCGCCTCGCTTTGCGGCGCGGTCGTCGCCAATGGCTGCGCGCCTCCCACGGGATTCCCGATACGATAAAAGAGGTATGTTCATGACGGAAAGCAACCACAGAACCGCCGACCACCCGATCGACACCATGTTCCTGAAGCGCTGGTCGCCGCGTGCGTTTAGCCAGGAGGAAATCAGCAAGGAAGACCTGCTCTTGCTGCTCGAAGCCGCCCGGTGGGCGCCGTCTGCGAGCAACAACCAGCCCTGGCGGTTCGTCTATGCCCGCCGCGGCACCGAACACTTCAAGAGCCTGCTCGATATTCTCAACGAGAGCAATCAGCGCTGGGCGAAGCATGCCGCCGCGCTGGTGATCGTCATCTCCAAGACCCACACGCAGGCAGCCACAGGCGAGATGCGGGCGGCCTACACCCATGCCTTCGACACCGGTGCCGCATGGTTCAGCCTGGCGCTGCAGACGACCGTTTCCGGCTGGCACGCGCACGCGATGGCCGGCATCGATCGCGACAAGGCAATGACCACCCTTGGCGTGCCCGAGCATTACCGGGTCGAGGCAGCGGTGGCCATCGGCAGGCTGGCCGACCCCTCGACGCTGCCGGACGACCTGCGCGAACGGGAAAAGCCGAGCCTGCGCAAGCCGCTTGCAGAGCTCGCGTTCGAAGGCCGCTTCAAGGCGGAATAAACAAAAAAAGATCCCGGCGCCTTGCGGTGCCGGGATCTGTAAAACGCAGCGATGATCTTTCGATCAGATGTCGAGGTTGGCAACGTTCAGCGCGTTTTCCTGGATGAAGTCGCGGCGCGGCTCGACCTCGTCGCCCATCAGACGCGAGAACAGTCCATCGGCGTCGGTCGCATCGTTCACCCGCACCTGCAGCAGCGAGCGCACGTTCGGATCGAGTGTCGTTTCCCAAAGCTGCTCGGCATTCATTTCGCCCAGCCCCTTGTAGCGCTGCATCGAAAGGCCCTTGCGGCCTGCCGCAAAGATCGCATCCAGAAGCGCGCGCGGGCCACTGATATCCTGCGCCCCATCACGCCGGCGAAGCACCGGAGGTGCCGAATAGATCTCCTTGAGCTTCGATGTCAGCTGGTCGATATGGCGGGCGTCGGACGAGCCGATCAGCGCGATGTCGACGATAGCGACTTCCTTGACGCCGCGAACCATGCGCTCGAGCTTGAGGCCGCCTTCGGCCGTAACCGTTCCGGTCCAGCCGCGTTCTGTCTCTTCGGCGATCACATCCAGCCTGCGAGCCACCTCGATCGCGACCTGCTCGTATTGCTCGCGCTGGCCGTTCAGTTCGACATTCAGGGCGCCGGCAATCGCCGCCTGTTCGACAATCGAACGATTGTAGCGCGAATGGAGGCCATCCGTCAGGTTACGCAGGCGAAGCGCATCATTGATGACTTCGCGCAGATCCTGACCCGCGCGAACCTCACCGGAAGCAAGCTGGAGCGTCGCTTCCTCAAGACCCATAGAGATCAGGTAGTCTTCCAGCGCCTGCTCGTTCTTCAGGTACTGGGCGGACTTTCCGCGCGTCACCTTATAGAGCGGTGGCTGGGCAATGTAGAGATGGCCGCGCTCAATCAGCTCCGGCATCTGGCGGAAGAAGAAGGTGAGCAGCAAGGTGCGGATGTGGGCGCCGTCGACGTCAGCGTCCGTCATGATGATGATCTTGTGGTAGCGCAGCTTGTCGGCGTTGAACTCGTCCTTGCCGATCGACGTGCCGAGCGCAGTGATCAGCGTGCCGATTTCCTGGCTCGAAAGCATCTTGTCGAAACGCGCGCGCTCAACGTTGAGGATCTTGCCGCGCAGCGGCAGGATCGCCTGGTTTTCACGCGAACGTCCCTGCTTGGCCGAACCACCGGCCGAATCGCCCTCCACCAGGAAGACTTCGGATTTTGCCGGATCGCGTTCGGAGCAGTCGGCCAGCTTGCCTGGCAGCGAGGAGATGTCGAGCGCACCCTTGCGGCGTGTCAGTTCACGCGCCTTGCGCGCCGCCTCGCGAGCGGCCGCGGCTTCGACGACCTTGCCGACAAGGATCTTGGCCTCACTCGGATGCTCTTCGAACCAGGTGCTCAAGGCCTCGTTGACGAGGCTTTCGACAACAGGACGGACTTCCGAGGAAACCAGCTTGTCCTTGGTCTGCGACGAGAACTTCGGATCGGGAACCTTGACCGAGAGCACGGCTGTGAGGCCTTCACGGCAGTCCTCACCCTGAAGCGTGACCTTTTCCCTCTTTGTGATGCCAGAGGAATCGGCATAGGAGGTGACCTGCCGCGTGAGCGCGCCACGGAAGCCGGCCATGTGCGTGCCGCCATCGCGCTGCGGGATGTTGTTGGTGAAGCAGAGCACGTTCTCGTGGTAGCTGTCGTTCCACCACATCGCGACTTCGACGGTAATGCCGTCCTTTTCGCCGCGGATCGAAACCGGCTTCTGTACCAGCGGCTTCTTGGCGCGGTCGAGATAGGCGACGAAGGCTTCGAGGCCGCCGTCATACATCATCTCGTCCTGGCGCACGTCCGAATGGCGCTTGTCGGTCAAGACGATGCGCACGCCGGAATTGAGGAAGGCGAGTTCGCGCAGGCGGTGTTCGAGCGTGCCGTAGTCGAAGTCCGTCTTGGTAAAGGTTTCCGTGCTCGGCAGGAACGTCACTTCCGTGCCGGTATCGGAGCCGGCTTCGCCGACCACCTTCAGCGGCGCGTCAGCGACACCGTGGGTGAAGCTCATTTCGTGGATCTTGCCCGCGCGGCGGATCTTCAGCCGCAGCATGACGGAGAGCGCATTGACCACCGAAACGCCGACGCCGTGCAGACCGCCCGAAACCTTGTAGGAGTTCTGGTCGAACTTACCGCCGGCGTGGAGCTGCGTCATGATGACCTCTGCCGCCGAGACGCCTTCTTCCCTGTGGATGTCGGTCGGGATGCCGCGGCCGTTGTCGGTTACCGTCACCGAGCCATCGGCATTGAGCGTCACCGTGACGATATCGGCGTGGCCCGCAAGCGCCTCGTCGATCGCGTTGTCGACCACCTCATACACCATGTGATGCAGACCGGAACCGTCGTCGGTGTCGCCGATATACATGCCCGGCCGCTTGCGCACGGCATCCAGGCCCTTCAACACCTTGATGGAGTCGGCACCATATTCGGCGGCGGCGCCGGTATCGGTTTCAGGAATATCGGTCATTCGGCTTCGGGTCTTTCCAGGTTCTTCGGACGTGGTGATTCGTTGCGAATCACGTCTCGGACGCCTCGCGGACTATAGAAAATTTGTCCACGGTTCCAAATCCCGGACCGCGCGGAGCGGCCGGAAAACAGCTGTTCATCCCCTGTCATTAGCAGGAAATGTGGCTTTTTCCAAAACATCTTCCAGGGCGCGTATCGTGTCGACGGACAAATCTCGGATTTGCCCGCTCAAGCGGTTGGCAAAGGCGGTATATTCCGGCGCCAGTCCCGACGTATCCAGCACGACTTTCGGGGCCGAGACATGGGCGATCTGGAACAGTTCCTCGGCCTCGTCCCAGATGACGTTGAAATAGCCGGCCACCCTTTGCAGGAAATCGAAGCTCGGAGCGCCGCGTTTTCCATGCTCGAGCGCCGAGAGATAGGCGGCCGACACGCCGATCGCCGCGGCCATCTGCTTCTGCGACACGCCCTTCTTGCGCCGCAGATCGCGCACCGCCGCGCCGAAAGGGGTCACGTCACGCTCCCTTTGCGTGCCAGGCGGACATAAAGGGCGCCATCGCCGCCATGATTGCGCGCAGCAGGCTCGTAGCTCGAGATCAATGGCCGGAACTCAGGCAGCGAGAACCAGAGCGGAACGGCACGTTTCAAGGCGCCATCGCTGCCGATCGACGTTCCCTTGCCGGTGATCACGAGAACATGGCGCAGCCCGCGTTCATGGGCTCTGAGAAGAAAATGCAGGAGGAAGCCATGGGCCTGGCTCTGGATCATACCGTGCAGATCGATCCGCGCTTCGAGCGCCAGATGCCCCTTCGACAGCTTGCGCTTGACCGGTTTTTCAAGCGGATAGTGGTGCCGGCCATTCGGAGTGTTGCTGAGCGCAATTCCCTGCTGTTCTTCGGCAGCGCCCGCGGAGGCCGCGACTTGCGGCTTTGGCAGTTCATCCTTGGGCGCGACAGGCGCATCCTCACCGAGAAACTCCCGGAGATCGTCGAGGCGACCGGGCATGGGCCTGGTCGTGCGCGCGACCTTTCCCCACAGAATCCGCTCTTCGGCTGAAAGCTTCTTGCCCCTAGCCATTGCCGTATCTTGCCGCAGCCGCACGGGGGATGAAGATGTAAAAGTCGGCGTCGTTGCGAACGGCACCCGCACGCTCGCCTGCCACGTCGCCCGATCCGGTGAAGATGTCGCCGCGAGCCGGGCCGACGATCGCCGATCCGGTGTCGAGCGCCAGCATCAGGTGTCTAAACGGCTGTCCGGCATCAAGACGCGTCAGGCTGTCACTGGAGATGAAGAACGGTACACCGAAGGTATGGATCAGCCGATCGACGGCAAGGGACCGTCCCGGTTCCAGCGAAACCTTGGCGGCGGCGACCGGCCCCAGCCGCTCGTCATGCACATCAGCCTCGCGGAAGAAGATGAAGGAGCGATTGTGCCAAAGCACCTCGTCGACCTGATCCGGATTGGCAGCCAGCCAACCTCTTATGCTCATCATCGAAACGGTAGCGGCATCGATTTCGCCGCGATCGATCAGCAGCTTGCCGATCGGAGAAAAATAGTGGCCGGTCTTGGCGGCATAGGTGATGCGCCGGCGCGAACCGTCGGGATAGACGAGCCGCGCGGCACCCTGGACGTGGACGAAGAACACATCGACCTTGGATTTTGCATAGGCGATCTCCAGACAGCGTCCCGCCAGAAAGCCCTGCTCGATCGCGGGGCGATCGGGATACTCGCCGACCACGCCGTCATGCAGGCGTCCGAAGGCGAAATAGGGATCCATGTCCACGGGCCGGTTGGTATCGTCGATATCGACGAGATCAATCGGACGGCGGTAGATCGGATATCGGAAGACATCGTCCGGTGTCGCCTGCACCTCGATCTCGGGCTCGTAGAACGCGGTCACGAAACCGGTCTTGCCCGTTTCCGGCATGATCCTGAAGGCGACGAACTGTTGCTCGAAAAAGGCACGCGCCGCAGCCGCATCGGCGACGTTCACGCTTGCAGCCGAAAATGCGGGTATCAAGTCATCGACGGAAATGCCAAGCGAACCCGTGCGATAGGGCTTGGCCGTCGAAACATGGTGATGACAGCGCCGCAGCGCTTCAATCACCGCGGTCGGATCGTCGTCCTGCCACCCCGGTAGATCGGAGAAGGTGACAGGCTCAAGTCGAAGCGTCATTGTCGCCCCTTCCGATCAGTTTTCGGATTCGGTCGCGATCAGCTTCCAGTTCGGATCACGCGAGCGAATGTCGCGCGAGAAGGTCCAGAGATCGTTGACTTCGGCCACCGACTCCGCGTCGCCATCGATGATGGCGCCTTGCTTGTCGTAGGTCGCCGAGATCAGCTGGCTGACGATCCGGATCGTGATGTTTTCTTCGCTGTCCTTGACTTCGGCGTGGACGATGTCGGCCTTCTCGATGCCGACGAAGGTGGATTTCACCACTTCGCCCTTGCGCTCGCGCTCAGCAATCGCGGCGTCGAAGCCTTCATAGACCTCGCGCGACAGAAGGTTTTTCAGCGTCTTGCGGTCGCCGTCGGCAAAAGCCATGACGATCATCTCATAGGCCATCTTCGCGCCGTTGACGAACTCCTTCGGGTCGAAGCCATTGTCGGCGTCGGTCAGCGAGCGGAGCTGATCGTTGAGCGGCGTTCCCGCCTTTGCGAAGGCGTCGATCGCAGCGTAGCGCGCCGAATCATCCTCGACATTGTCGCGGCGCGGCAGTTGGACGACCTTGCCATTGTCGGCCTTTTCCGGCCCCTGGCTCATATCCCGCGGAGAATAGGGATCAAACGGTGGTCGCTCGCTGCCGGTCCGGCGACCGAGAACGCTGCGCAACTGCAGGAAAATGACCACTGCGGCGATCAAGAAAAAAAACGTGATGAAGTCGAAAGAGCCCATTTCCACCTGAAACCGCTGTTAGAATTTCTCGTAGCTATTCCATATAGTCCGCAAGGATAGATCATTCAAACTGCGTTGTCGCACCCTTAGATCGGAGGTGACGATGCGAAGACCCTTTCAGGCACCGATAATGCGCTCAATGTTAATTCCCCTGGTCATTCTTGGACTGCCCCTTGCCGAGATTGCCGGCTTCGTCATCGTCGGCCGCGAGATCGGCCTCGCCATGACCCTTTTGCTCGTTCTGTTGAGCGCGATCGCCGGGGTCATTCTGCTTCGCGTTCAGGGTTTTGCCGTGATCAGGCGCGTTCAGGAAGCAACGCGCACCGGCAGCGACCCCGGACGCGAGGTCCTCGGCGGCGCCTTGATGTTCGTCGCAGCACTTTTGCTCATGGTGCCCGGCTTCATCAGCGACATCTTCGGTCTGCTTCTGTTCGTGCCACCTGTCCGGCAGGCGATCGCCAGCTATCTCCGGTCAAGAATGACTGTCGTGACTGCCGCGTCGAGCCAGTCCTGGCACGGGCCGAGCCATGCGCCGCAGGAGCGCAGCCAACCACGCGTCATCGACCTTGGCGAGGGCGAGTTCTCAAGGACCGACGACGACGAACCCAACCCGTCCGAAGAGCGCCGGCGGCAATAGCAAAGGCCTGTGGCGCAGGGTTGTAAGCCCTATGACGAAATGCTAGATGGCCTCACCGAATTGAAGTCGAGGAAACCCTTATGACGACTGATACCGCATCCAACGGCAACGGCAGCGCGCAGCAGAGCCCGTCGCTCAACATCCTCGCCCAGTATGTCAAGGATCTCTCGTTCGAGAACCCGGGCGCACCGCGTTCGCTGCAGGCCCGCGACAATGCACCGTCGATCAACATCAACGTCAACGTCAACGCCAACCCGCTTGCCGAGAACGATTTCGACGTCGTGCTCTCGCTGAACGCGGAAGCCAAGGATGGTGAGCGCGTTCTGTTCAACGTCGAGCTCTCCTACGGCGGCGTTTTCCGTGTTGCCGGCTTCCCGCAGGAACACATGCTGCCGCTGCTCTTCATCGAGTGCCCGCGTCTGCTGTTCCCGTTCGCGCGCCAGATCGTTGCCGACGCGACCCGCAACGGCGGCTTCCCGCCGCTGATGATCGACCCGATCGATTTCGCTCAGATGTTCGCCCAGCGCATGGCCGAAGAAAAGGTCCGCTCGCAGGTGGCAAACGCCAATGAGACCGCCAACTGATTTCGGTCAGTCTGGATCGTAACTAGGAAAAAGCCCGGTTTGACCGGGCTTTTTTCATTTCTGCAAATCGTATTTGGCCCAGATCGCCTTCGCGCCCATCTTGGCGACCAGCGCAGCATGCGCCGCCTCATCCGCTTCAGACAGGCGGTTCGGCAATGGTCGTGGGCGCTGCGCGACGGCGATCGGCGCATCGTCGTGTTCGACCGTTTGTCCCCCACCCTTGTTGCTCGACACCAATCCGAGAGCGGCCTGACGACCGCCGAGCATCTCGATATAGACTTCGGCAAGTAGCTCGGAGTCGAGAAGCGCGCCATGCTTGGCGCGATGGGAATTGTCGATACCGTAACGCCGGCACAGCGCATCGAGCGAGTTCGGACCCATCGGATGCTTGCGGCGGGCAAGCGCGAGCGTATCCGTCACCCGTTCCCCGGCAATGGCGGGAAGCCCGATGCGGCCGAATTCGGCATTGATGAAGCCCATGTCGAAGGTCGCATTGTGCGCCACCCAGCGGGCATCGCCGAAGAAGTCGATGATCTGCTGGGCGACATCGGCAAAAGGTGGCTTGTCCTTCAGGAACTCGTCGGTGATCCCATGAATGGCAAGCGCATCCGGATGAACCTTGCGATTGCCCGGGTTGACGAAGATGTGCAGCGTACGGCCGGTCGGAAACTGGTTCTCCAGCTCGACGCCGCCGATTTCGATCACCCTGTCCTCGCGGTTGTCGAGGCCGGTCGTTTCCGTATCGAAGATGATCTCACGCATCAGGCGCTCCATTTTTGGTGAGATCGTCGACGATCGCCCTCACCTGTTGGCGTGTGTTGTCGAAGCTGTCGCTGGTATCAACGATGTAGTCGGCGCGTTCGCGCTTCTGACTGTCCGGCACCTGACGCGCCAGGATCATAGCAAATTTCTCTTCGGTCATACCCGGGCGTTTCAACGCCCGCTCTCTTTGAATGTCAGGCGCGCAACTGACGACGACCACTTTGTCGACCCGCGCTTCGGCCCCCGTTTCAAACAACAGCGGAATATCGAGCACAACGAAGGGCACGTTTGCCTTCGCATTTGCGTCGAGGAACGCGCGTTCTTTCTGGCGAACGAGCGGGTGCACGATCCCCTCGAGCTCGCGCAGCCTCTCCGGCGCCGCCAACAACTGGCGCGACAGTTCGGCTCGATCGATCGCCCCTTCCCTCGCCGTTCCCGGAAAGGCGGCTTCGACCGGCTCTACGGCTTCGCCGCGATAAAGCGCGTGCACGACTTCATCGGCGTCGTTGACCGGCACCCCTAACTCGCGAAACATCTGCGCCGTCGTCGACTTGCCCATGGCGATCGATCCGGTCAGGCCAACGATCATCATGCGTGCGACCCCATGTCATCGATGACGATTTGGCGAAGGCTGGCGTCGACGACAGGCCTGCGGCCGAACCAGAGTTCGAAACCGGGTACCGCCTGATGCAGCAACATGCCAAGTCCATCGACGATGGCAAACCCCTGTTCTTCCGCCTGGCGAAGCAAAGGCGTCTTCAACGGGACATAGACAATGTCGGTCACCACAGCACCACTCGCCAGGTCGGTGAAATCGATCGCAGGAGCATCCTGGCCGTCCATGCCGAGCGACGTCGTGTTGATGAAGAGGCCGGCGCCTTTCATCACGTCGCCCAATGCCTCCATCGGATGGGCATGCACGGTCGAACCAAAACGGTCGGATAGCTCTTTCGCCCTTGCCACTGTGCGGTTGACGACATGGATCGTCTTGACGCCCCGGTCGCGCACGGCCTGGATGACCGCCCGGCTGGCGCCACCGGCGCCAAGCACGACCGCGGTCGAACAGTGATCCCAGCCGTCCGCGCGCTCGTCGAGATTGGCGACGAACCCGCGGCCATCGGTGTTGGTTGCATGAACTTCGCCGGCTTCGATCCACAGCGTATTGGCAGCGCCGAGTTCCAGACAGAGATCGTCGGGCCGGTCTGCCAGCCTATGGGCAACTTCCTTGTGCGGAATGGTGACGTTGCCGCCACAAAAACCTGATGTGCCTTGCTTCAGCTCTGCAATGAAGGCTTGAAAGTCTTCCGGCTTCACTTCATGTGCGCGATAGCTGCCCTCTATCCCGAGCTGTTTCAGCCAATAGCCATGGATCAGCGGCGACCTCGAATGCTTGATCGGGTAGCCGCTGACGAAGGCGTGGTTAACAAATGTTTCACGTGAATCACGCATCGATCGTTCCCAATTCCCGAAGTTTTGCGAGCAGCGGCAGCATCGGAAGACCGAGGATGGTGAAGTAGTCGCCGTCGATGTTGTCGAACAACTGGATGCCCTCGCCCTCCAACTGATAGGCGCCGACGCTGGACAGCGCCTTGCTGCCGACACGCTGCAGATGGCGATCGACGAATTCCGGCGTCAGCGCGCGCACCGACATCTGCGCCGACGAGACGTGGCGCCAGAGGACCGCGTCGCCGCGCATGAGAACGACTGCACTGTTCAGGCGATGGGTCTTGCCCGAGAGCGACAGGAGATGTTGTCCGGCTTGCGCCATGTCCTTCGGCTTATGGTAGACCCTTTGCCCCAGAGACATGGTCTGGTCGGAGCCGATCACCAATGCCCCAGGGAAATGTCTGGCGACATCTCTCGCCTTGGCTTCGGCGAGGCGCATCGCCACCTCTTCAGGCGCAGCGCCTTCTTCCTCGAGCGGCTTTTCAAGTTCCCGCTCGTCAATCTCCGCAGCGCGTGCGGAAAACACCAACCCGGCATTTTCAAGAAGCGCGCGACGGAACGGGCTTGCCGAAGCCAGGACGAGTGAAGGTGTCATCATCGAAGTTCCCGAATTGTTCGGATTCGCTCTATCGCAGCCGCGGACGCAGGGCAACAATGGCAGCGGCGGTTTCCTCGATAGAGCGCCGGGTCACGTCGATGAGCGGCCAATTGTTGCGCGCGCAGAGTGCGCGGGCATATTTCAGCTCCTCGGCGATCGCGGCCCGATCCGTATACTGATCGCCGTGAAAGCCCTGCGTGGTGCCCAGTACCCTGTGCTGACGAACCTGCGAAATGCGATCGGCGGTCGCGATCAGGCCGACGACCAGCGGCTTGGTTGCCGCCATGAGTCGATCGGGAAGCGGCACACCTGGGACGATCGGAATGTTGGCGGTCTTGATGCCGCGGTTGGCCAGATAGATCGATGTCGGCGTCTTCGAGGTGCGGCTGATGCCGATCAGGACCACATCGGCGTCGTCGAAGTCGGCCGGCAGCTGACCGTCGTCATGGTCCATGGTGAAATTCAAAGCATCGATCCGCGCGAAGTAGTCGGCGTCCATCACATGCTGCGCGCCGGAACGGCGCCGCGACGGCGAGCCGAGATAGGACTGGAACAGTTCGATGATCGGATCGAGCACCGAGACGCATGGGACCCCCATCTCACGGCAGCGCTGGTCGATGATGCCGGCCAGCTCGCGATCGACGATTGTATAGAGCACGATGCCGGGGGCTCCATCGATGGCGTCGAGGACCTGCAGCAGCTGTCGGCGATTTCTGATGAGCGGATAGACGTGTTCGAGCGCATGCGACGCCTGGAATTGCGCGGCCGCCGCCCGCCCTGCGGCGATCAACGTCTCCCCTGTCGAATCGGAGATCAGATGCAGGTGGAAGTAGTTTTTCTTGTTCTCCACGCTATTCTCCGGGTGCTGTTGATAAACCGGGATAAAAACCGCCGATCACGCCCCGTTGGCTCGGGCGACGGGAAAACCGCCGACTTATTCACAATTGGTGCAGCGCGGAAGAAAGCTTCGCGGAGCTTGTGGACAAGACTCATGGCGATGACAAAGTGTCACGTGTTTCCGTTCGTTGTCCACAGGCATGCGCGCTTTTTCGAACGCGGCAATCGGCTGATTCCCATCGCCTTTTTGGACTTATCCACGAAATGCCAGCGAAGGTGCCGTGCTGGCTCCCGCCCGGTTCGATCCAATCGGGCCATCGTGGATGACGTGTGGTCATCTTTTAATCCTTGATACCCACCGACTCTAAGAAATAGAAAGAGTCTAAATACCTTTGTTTATATATTGGGAGAGACCATCCGTGGCCGAGACACGAAGGAAAGTTCTGGAGGTTTTGGAGGGGAAGACAGTCAGTCCTCCTCCCGTCTGGCTCATGCGCCAGGCCGGCCGTTACCTTCCGGAATATCGCGCAACGCGCGCCGTTGCCGGAAGTTTCCTTGATCTCTGTTACACCCCGGATCTGGCTGTCGAAGTGACGCTGCAGCCAATCCGCCGGTATGCCTTTGATGCAGCCATCCTCTTTTCCGATATCCTTGTGATCCCGGACGCCTTGAAGCGTAACGTTCGCTTTGAGGAAGGACATGGCCCGAGAATGGATCCGATCGACGTCGACGGCATCGAGGCGCTGAAGGCTGACGGTATCTCAAATCACCTGAAACCGGTGTTCGAAACGGTTTCCCGTTTGCGCGGCGAACTGCCGCCGGAAACGACGCTGCTCGGTTTTTGCGGTGCCCCCTGGACGGTCGCGACATACATGATCGCCGGTCAGGGAACGCCGGATCAGGCCCCTGCCCGGCTGTTCGCCTATCGGAACCCGGAAGCGTTCGACCGGCTTTTGACGTTTCTCGCCGATGTCTCTGCCGACTATCTGGTCGAGCAGATCGATGCGGGCGCCGACGCGGTGCAGATATTCGATTCCTGGGCAGGTGTTCTCGGCGAAGACGAGTTCGAGCGATTTGCGGTCGCGCCGGTCGCCCGAATGATCGCTTCGGTCAAGGCGAGACGCCCGCAGGCGAAGATAATCGCCTTTGCCAAGGGCGCAGGGCTTCTCCTGAAGCAGTATCGTCAGAAAACGGGTGCCGATGCCATCGGGCTCGATTGGACCGTTCCCCTGTCCTTCGCTGTCGATTTGCAGAAGGACGGACCGGTGCAGGGCAATCTCGATCCGATGCGGGTCGTTTCCGGCGGTCTTGCGCTGGATCAGGGTATCGATCGCATTCTCGATGCGCTCGGCAATGGTCCGCTGATTTTCAACCTTGGACACGGGATCACGCCACAGGCCGATCCGGATAACGTCTCGGCGCTGGTGTCCCGGGTTCGCGGGGAACGCTGATGGCCGAACGGCAGACGGATAGCGCTCCCGGAAACAGGGCGCGGCTGCGGGCGACGATCGCGCTTGGCGGTTTTGCCGCTCTGCTCGTTGGACTTTTCGTCTGGCAGCCGGAGAGCCTCTACCTCTGGATCAAGGCGCTGCACGTGATTGCGGTGATGTCGTGGATGGCGGCGCTGCTCTACATGCCGCGACTGTTCATCTACCACACCGACGCCGCCCCTGGCTCGGAACAGTCCGAGACCTTCAAGATGATGGAACAGCGTCTGCTGAAGGTCATCATGAACCCGGCGATGATGATTTCCTGGGTGCTCGGGCTTTACCTTGCGTGGAGTGTCTATGGTTTTCAAGGCGGCTGGCTTCACGCCAAACTGCTGTTCGTGGTGATGCTGACCGTGGTGCATGTGCGCTTTAGCCGTGCCGTCCGCGCCTTCCAGCGGGATGAGAATCGTCGCACGGCGCGGTATTGGCGCTTGATGAACGAGGCACCGACTCTGCTGATGATCCTGATCGTCATCATGGTCGTGGTGAAGCCGTTTTGAATTTTATCGATTGCTAATTGTAAGAGTTGTCGCTAATTTTCGACAACCCCTTGCGGCGTTTCACGTGAATCGCTATTTTCTGCCATCTCCTCTTCATGGCTTGTGACAAAGACCAGAGCCTGCCCCCCTGCCGCAGCTCCCTTCAGAAAACACGCCGTCTTCCCATTCCCGTACGAAACATGGATCCTTCATGGCTGAAATGAAGCTACAAGAACTTAAGAACAAGACGCCGACCGATCTTCTGGCATTTGCCGAAGAGCTCGAGGTGGAAAACGCCAGCACCATGCGCAAGCAGGAGCTGATGTTCGCCATCCTCAAGATGCTCGCGGCTCAGGATATCGAAATCATCGGTGAAGGCGTCGTCGAGGTTCTGCAGGACGGTTTCGGCTTTCTGCGCTCTGCCAATGCCAACTACCTGCCCGGTCCTGATGATATCTACATCTCGCCCTCGCAGATCCGCCGCTTTTCGCTGAAGACCGGCGACACGGTCGAAGGACCGATCCGCGGACCGAAGGAAGGCGAACGCTACTTCGCGCTGCTCAAGGTCAACACCATCAATTTCGACGATCCGGAAAAGATCCGTCACAAGGTTCACTTCGACAACCTGACGCCGCTCTATCCGAACGAGCGTTTCAAGATGGAACTCGAGATCCCGACGTCGAAAGACCTGTCTGCGCGGGTGATCGACCTGGTCGCCCCGCTCGGCAAGGGCCAGCGCGGTCTGATCGTCGCTCCGCCGCGTACCGGTAAGACGGTTCTCCTGCAGAACATCGCCCACTCGATCACCGCCAACCATCCGGAATGTTATCTGATCGTCCTCTTGATCGACGAGCGTCCGGAAGAAGTGACCGACATGCAGCGCTCGGTTAAGGGCGAAGTTGTCTCCTCCACCTTCGACGAGCCGGCGACGCGCCACGTTCAGGTTGCCGAAATGGTCATCGAGAAGGCGAAGCGCCTGGTCGAGCATGGTCGTGACGTCGTCATCCTGCTCGACAGCATCACCCGCCTCGGCCGCGCCTACAACACCGTTGTTCCGTCATCGGGCAAGGTTCTGACCGGTGGTGTCGATGCCAACGCCCTGCAGCGTCCGAAGCGTTTCTTTGGTGCGGCACGTAACATCGAAGAAGGTGGTTCGCTCACCATCATCGCCACGGCGCTGATCGACACCGGCAGCCGCATGGACGAAGTCATCTTCGAAGAGTTCAAGGGTACCGGCAACTCGGAAATCGTGCTCGACCGCAAGGTGGCCGACAAGCGCATCTTCCCGGCGATGGACATTCTTAAGTCCGGAACGCGTAAGGAAGATCTGCTGGTTCCGCGCCAGGATCTGCAGAAGATCTTTGTCCTTCGCCGGATTCTGGCTCCGATGGGAACGACCGACGCTATCGAGTTCCTCATCGACAAGCTGAAGCAGACGAAAAACAACGGCGACTTCTTCGATTCGATGAACACCTGATACGGTCAGACGACCTCATCAAATTAAAGACCGGGCAGGCTGACTGCCCGGTCTTTTCATTTTCATGCGTTTTTCATTAGCCGGATTCTCTGGTTGAAATTTTTCAAGACGTTTTTTGATTCGCCGTCGCAACGAACTTCGGGCAGTTCTCCCTGAGATCATCGTTCGTCGTGTTTGGTGATTCACGTGAAACACAATCGCCGAGCAGCCTCAGGCTTGATCTTTCCCTGACTATTCGGCATAAGCTCCCAACCGCTCTATACCTCTGCGCTTTCCGGGAACGCCGATTGCCGCGTCTCATCCCGCTACCGACAAAGAGGGGTCAGAAAAACGCGCCTGAACTCAATTCAGGGCCGGGCGTGCGCAGAGCGATCAGTCTCATTTTGGGCGTAGGTGAAAACAATGCCATCCGTGGATACGATTTATGCGCTTTCCAGCGGGGCGTTGCCGGCAGGCGTGGCGGTCATCCGCATCAGTGGACCGAAGACGATCGAAGTCGTCAGGTCGCTGTGCGGTGCCGTTCCGGAGCCGCGCGTTGCATCATTGAAACCGATTCGTTCCCGCAACGGTTTGACGATCGATAGCGGTCTGGTCATCTACTTCAGCGGCCCTGCCTCCTTTACCGGCGAAGACTGCGCCGAACTGCAGGTGCATGGCAGCCGCGCCGTCGTTCAGATGCTATTGCATGAGTTGTCTGGTTTTGCCGGTCTGCGCCATGCGGAGGCCGGAGAGTTTTCACGGCGCGCCTTTCAGAACGGAAAGATGGATCTGGTCGAAATCGAGGGTCTGTCGGATCTCATCGTTGCCGAGACCGAAATGCAGCGTCGTCTGGCACTGGAGCATTCCGCCGGTGGCCAGTCGAAGGTCTATGATGGCTGGGCCAAGCGCCTGATCCATGCTCGGGCGATGATCGAAGCGGAGCTCGATTTCGCTGATGAGGAAGATGTACCAGGCTCGGTCAGCGAGCGGATCTGGAGCGACATGGAACTGCTGCGCGATGAGATTGACGCTCATATCGCGCAGGCTCCAATTGGAGAGATCATTCGCGACGGCTTGAAGATCGTCATTGCCGGCGAACCCAATGCCGGCAAATCCAGTTTGCTCAATGCGCTGGCAAAACGTGATATCGCCATCGTCACCGAAATTGCTGGCACCACGCGCGACGTACTATCCGTCGACCTTTCCTTAGCCGGATTCTCTGTCAAGTTGTTCGACACGGCCGGCCTGCGCGAGACTGAAGAGGCGGTTGAGCGCGAGGGCATTCGCCGCGCGCGCGACGTGATTTCCCGCGCTGATCTGGTTCTTCTTCTGTCGGAAACGAAGATGGGCTTCGATACGCTGCAGGAGCTTGACCTGACCGAGGTGCCGGTCTTGAAGGTTGCGACCAAGTCCGACCTTGAAGGCAGCGATAGCGATGTTGGTGCCGATGTTTCGATTTCGACCAGAACCGGCGCCGGCATGGAACAGCTCTTGAGCGCCATCGCCAGTTATCTCCCTGATTTATCTGGCGTTACGGCGCTTTCCATTCCCTCGCGGCGCCGGCATGTGGATGCCCTGCGCCAGGCCAATATCGCGCTATCGGAGAGCCTGACACTGAACCAGCACGGACTGGACATACGAGCCGAGCTGCTGCGCGTTGCCGGTGATGCGATCGGCCGCATCACCGGACGGGTGGATGTTGAAAACCTGTTGGATGTGATATTTTCCGAATTCTGTATCGGTAAATGACGCTTGACTAAAACAATGCAACGCTAGCGAGTCATGAGACGTGTTTCACGTGAAACGATTCGAAGCCGGAACGCGTTTGATCGGAGATAGAAACAATGGTCCATTTTGACGTCATCGTCATTGGGGGTGGTCACGCTGGCTGCGAAGCCGCAGCGGCTTCTGCGCGTCTTGGGGCACGCACCGCTCTGATCACACATAAGGCGTCAACGATTGGCGTAATGTCCTGCAACCCCGCGATCGGCGGGCTCGGCAAGGGCCATCTCGTGCGCGAGATCGATGCCCTTGACGGTCTGATGGGACGCATCGCCGATGCTGCGGGCATCCAGTTCCGCCTGCTCAATCGTCGCAAGGGACCGGCTGTTCGTGGCCCCCGCACCCAAGCTGACCGCAAACTTTATCGCGAAGCCATGCAGCGCGAGATTGCCGTCACTGAAAACCTCAGCGTGATCGAAGGTGATGCTTTCGATCTCATAGAGCAGAACGGAAAGATCGCCGGGGTCGTCATGAAAGATGGTCGTACCTTCGGGGCGACTGGCGTCGTTCTGACAACAGGCACCTTTCTGAAAGGGCTGATCCATATTGGCGATCAAAAGATACCAGCTGGCCGTGTCGGTGAAGAGCCATCCCTTGGTCTTTCCGCCACTCTGGCGCGTTACGGTCTTCGCCTGGGGCGACTGAAGACCGGGACCCCGGCACGCTTGGATGGCAAGACAATTGATTGGGACCGCGTCGGCCGTCAGAGGCCTGACGAGGATCCTGTGCCCTTCTCGTTCATGACCGATCGGATCACCAACCGGCAGATCGATTGTGGCGTGACGCGCACGACTGACGCGACACACAAGATTATCGCCGATAACATCGGCAAGTCGGCGATGTATTCCGGGCAGATCGAGGGGGTCGGTCCGCGCTATTGCCCTTCGATCGAAGACAAGATCGTTCGCTTCGGCGAGCGGGACGGCCATCAGATCTTCCTCGAGCCGGAAGGCTTGGATGACGACACGGTCTACCCAAATGGCATTTCGACCTCCTTGCCGGCGGATGTTCAGGACGCGTTCATCCGAACAATCCCGGGTCTCGAGGATGTGTCGATCCTGCAACCGGGTTACGCGATCGAGTATGATCATGTCGATCCACGTGAGTTGGATGCGACACTGGCGGTGCGCAAGATGCCGGGTCTGTTCCTCGCTGGGCAGATCAATGGCACTACCGGTTATGAGGAGGCTGGCGCTCAAGGTCTGGTCGCTGGGCTGAACGCGGCGAAAGCCGCGATGGGGCGCGAGGCGGTGATTTTCAGCCGTACCGATTCCTATATCGGTGTGATGGTTGACGACCTAACCTCTCGCGGCATCACCGAGCCCTATCGGATGTTTACGTCGCGAGCCGAGTACCGCTTGTCTCTACGTGCCGACAATGCCGACATGCGGCTGACGCCGAAGGCAATCGAGATCGGTTGCGTCTCTGAAGACCGACGGGAACGCTTTGGCGAATGGAAAGCGCAGTTTGACAGCGGACAGACGTTGCTCAAGCAATTGTCGATCACGCCTGCCGAAGGAAACCGCCACGGCCTCAAGCTGAACCAGGATGGCCAACGGCGAACCGCGTTTGAGATCTTGTCCTATCCTGACCAGACAATCGATGCGCTCCTGCCTCTGTGGCCTGAGTTGCGGGATATTCCGCGCGTGGTGGTAGAGCCACTTGAAATCGATGCGGCCTACGCCGTCTACATGGATCGTCAGGCATCGGACATTGCCGGGATCCGTCGCGAGGAGACGATGGTCATTCCTGCCGATTTTGACTTTACAGCCCTCGCTGGTCTATCGAATGAGTTGAAGCAGAAGCTGACGCTGCAGGCGCCGCGAAATCTGGCGCAAGCGCTCAAGATCGACGGGATGACCCCGGCCGCGGCCTCGCTGATCCTGGCTTGGTTGAAACGAATGAACCGCTCCGCGGGACGGGACGAGAAGGTAAGTGCGCAATGAAAACGAGTCCTTTCGCTGGCTTGAACGGACTGCGTGTTTCACGTGAAACGAATGAACGCCTCGAGCACTTTGCAGCGCTGTTTCAGAAATGGGCGAAGTCCATCAATCTGATTGCCCCCTCAACCCTCGAGGATCTGTGGCGCCGCCACATCGTCGATAGCCTTCAGCTGGTGCAGTTGTCCCCGGGCCCAAAAACCTGGGTCGACCTCGGTAGCGGTGGTGGATTTCCAGGCATCATCACCGCCATCTACCTGCAGGAATTCTCCGATGGCTGGGTACACTTGATCGAGAGTAACAACAAGAAAGCTGCATTCTTGCGTGTCGCGCTGACGGAAACGGGTGCGCGCGGAACCGTTCATCCGATTCGAATCGAGGACGCGAGCTCCGTTGCACCGAAATGCGACGCGATTTCAGCGCGTGCGCTGGCGGATCTCAGCCTGTTGCTGGACTATTCGTCACCCTGGATGATGGCCGAGGGCGGCAAAACAGTCGCCTACTTCCATAAAGGGCGGGATTACCAGCGCGAGATCGACAAAGCCGTTGGCCGCTATGAGTTTGATCTGGTAAAACATCCAAGCATTGTCGAGCCAGATTCTGTTGTGCTCGAGATCGCAAATCTTTCGCGAAGAACTCAGTGATTGGCGAGCGGAACATGTTTGGCACAAAAAACCGGATCATCACGATAGCAAACCAGAAGGGTGGCGTCGGCAAGACGACGACCGCAATCAATCTGGCAACCGCGCTGGCGGCCATTGGCGAGAAGGTTCTGATTGTCGACCTGGACCCGCAGGGTAATGCGAGCACGGGTCTCGGCATTCAGCGCCGTGATCGCCACCTCTCCTCTTACGAATTGATGATCGGCTCGCATTCGATCGGTGAGATCGCCCAGCAGACGGCTGTCCCGAACCTTGCCATCGTGCCTTCGACAATGGATCTTCTCGGCGTGGAGATGGAAATCTCGCGAGAGGTTGATCGCGCCTATCGGCTGCGGAAGGCGCTGGAAAGCCCCGAAGCGTTGGAATACTCCTACGTTCTCGTCGACTGCCCGCCTTCCTTCAATCTTTTGACGATGAACGCTATGGCGGCTGCACATTCGGTGCTGGTACCGCTGCAGTGTGAGTTCTTCGCACTGGAAGGCCTGAGTCAGCTGCTGGAAACGGTCGATCAGGTTCGCAGAACCGTCAATCCCAGCCTTGATATCCAGGGCATCGTGCTGACGATGTTCGATTCCCGCAACAATTTGGCGCAGCAGGTGGTGAGCGATGTTCGCACCCATCTTGGGGACAAGGTCTATCACACACTCATTCCGCGGAATGTTCGTGTCTCCGAGGCGCCGTCCTATGGTAAGCCGGCCATCCTTTACGATCTGAAATGCGCGGGCAGTCAAGCTTATCTTCAACTGGCATCGGAAGTGATCCAGCGCGAGCGGCAGCGCAAGGCTGCATAATTGTTTCGGTACCGGAATTAAATCGGGTGATACTATGAACGACGATAGCTCGAAGAGAAGGCTTGGTCGCGGACTGGCTGCATTGATCGGCGAGATGGACCAACCGATCCAGGCGGGTGCCGCCCCTGCCCCGGTCAATCCGGATCGGCGGGTGCCGATCGAGTTCGTGTCACGAAACCCGAGGAACCCCCGTCGGCAATTCGACGAAGGTGAATTGCAGGACCTTGCCAGCTCTATTCGACAACACGGCATCGTTCAGCCTGTCGTTGCCCGGACGATTGGCACGGACCGCTACGAGATTATCGCCGGGGAACGCCGGTGGCGGGCGGCGCAGTTGGCGGGTTTTACCGAAATTCCGGTTATTATCCGGGATGTGGATGACCGGACGGCGCTCGAGATTGCCATCGTCGAGAACGTGCAGCGCTCTGACCTCAACCCACTCGACGAAGCGCTCGGTTACGAGCAGCTGATCGCCGAGCACGGCTACACGCAGAACGACCTCGGCGAGATCATCGGCAAGAGCCGCAGCCATGTCGCCAACAGCCTGCGGCTTCTCAAACTGCCAGAGCCCGTGCGGGACATGCTGTCCGAAGGAAGTCTGTCAGCTGGCCATGCGCGCGCATTGATTCCGACATCGGACCCAGCAACGCTCGCCCGAAACATCGTTGCGAAGGGGCTTTCCGTTCGCGACGCTGAACGGTTGGCGCAGAACGATATTCGCGCCCAGAACGACCCCAACTACGCCAAGGCCGCGCGCCGGGACGAGAAGGACGCCGATACGCTGGCGCTGGAGCGGACATTGTCCGATAGCCTGGGGCTGGACGTGACCGTCAGCCACAAGGCTTCCGGCGGCCACCTCAGGATTTCCTACAAGACTCTTGATCAGCTCGAAGAGATCTGCCGGCTGCTTGAGCGCCGGTAGAGCGCTTGCCTTCGGCTTTCACCACCATTGAACCAGGTTGAGTTGGGCCCGCGTTTGCGGCCTCTCAGCGTTTTGCCGACTGTATGGCAATCGCCATCAGGTTCTGGAGCACCATGCTCCCCTCGAGGCTCTGGCGGGTGCGGCTCTGAAAGATCGTATTCTGCAGCCGCGTGAGCTCGCGGCGGATCGCCGGCGAAGACCAATGCCGAAGCGCTGCCTCAATGATGGGTTTGCGGCGAAAGTGCAGGTGGCGACCCATGGTGGCGATCACCTGACCGGCCTGCTGGCGAGATGAATCCATCTCGGCGCGCATCAGATCCAGCTGCTGAAACTGCCGCAAGCACCCTTGCAAAACAAGGAAAGCCGGTGTTTTCGACGTGGTGATCTTCTGCATTGCGTGCAGAAGACCGTCAAGATCACCTTTCAACACGGCATCGACCGCATCATCAACGGAAATAGCGCTGGCATCGCCGACGATATCGGTGACATCGGTTTCTTCGACTGTCGCCTTGCCACGGCAATAGAGTGCCAGCTTGCGGACTTCGTTGCGCGAGGCCAGTCGGTCGCCGCCCAGCGCCTCCATCAGTCTTTCCCGTGCAGCCGGTGTTATGCCGAGCTTCTCCTCGCCGAGTTCCTTGTCGATCAGTGCCTGCAGACTGCGGGCATCGTCGCTATAGCAGGCGATGGTCGCGATCGAACGGGCGGTCTCCGCGACCTTGCGCAGCGCCGATCCCTTCTTGAGATCGCCCGCTTCGACGAGGACGTAGCTACCGGTGGGAGGTTCGCTTGCCAGGATCTGCAACGCATCGACGAGCGCCTTCTCGTTGGCGGCTCCGCGCACCCAGACAAGCTTTTCACCGCCGAAAAGGCCGATCGAGTTGACCTCGTCGAGAAGCCGGCCGGGGCTCTGTTGCAGATCCCCGGCATCGAGCTTGGTGATGGAGAAAGGATCGTCGAGCGGAACGCCGCTGCGCGACGCGATCGCCCCTGCCCGCTCCGAGACCAGACCGCGGTCTGGCCCGTATAGGACAAAGAGGCGATAGAGGCCCGCTGACTTCTGAAGGAAAGAGTCGAACTCGTGCGACTTGACTTCGCTCATTCCGCCACCGGCCTAGCGGCTGAGGGCCGCGGCGATGTCAGCCCGGATCAGCTCTGCCAGTTCCTTTGCAGCGCGGTTTTCGCCGTCGCGCACGGCGCGGACCTTGGCAAATTCCTGCACCGGGAAGTCGACAAGCGCGACAGCGCTGCGATTGCCCGACTTGATGGTCTCGCCGGTTCCGATCTTGGAGAGGTTGTAGTCGGCCTTGACGACGATACGGCCAGCCCCTGCCCGATCCCGCGCCTGATCGTAGAGTACGCCCATCGTGCGGCTCGTAACCGTCAACGCCAGATGATATTGCGGGTTGACCGGTTCTCCCTGGCCGCCGGCGACGAGGAAGATCAGGGCGTTGCGCACTTCCTGCTCGACGCGTTCGTCAGCGTCCGAGATTTCGATCGACGCCAGCGCGGCGGGTGTGCCGACTGCATCGGAGTAAAGCGGCCTGACCTGGCAGCCGGCGAGCGCGGTCAACATAAGAACACCAGCCAGCATCGGGATCGACCGGATGCGGGAGCCAGCTCTATCAGACAACGACATTGACGATCCTCTGAGGCACGACGATGATTTTCTTGGGGCTGCTGCCGTTGAGTATGGTTTTGACGGCATCGAGAGCGAGAACTGCATTTTCGATTGCAGTCTGATCTGCATCGCGCGCGATTGTCAAATCCGCGCGCTTCTTGCCGTTGACCTGAACCGGAAGCGTGACTTCATTCTCGATGACGAGCGCGGCATCGAACTTCGGCCAGCCGCTTTCAGCGATCAGGCCCTTGCCGCCGATCGCCTGCCAGCATTCCTCGGCCAGGTGCGGCATCATCGGCGCGATCAGGCTGATCAGGATCGACGTCGCATCCTTGGCGGCCGCGCTCAGCGCCGCATCGGCCTTGCCGGCGGCAACCTGGGTCAGCGGGGCTGCAAGCACGTTGACGAGCTCATAGATGCGCGCCACGGCCTTGTTGAAGGCCAGCTTGTCGTAATCGGCCTCGACTGCGCGCAGCGTCCTGTGGGCCGCTTGCGAGACCCCTAGGCCGGCGCCGTCGTGTGCCGTTGCTGCCTCGACCGTGCGAAGCGTCTCTGCCGCTTCGCCGATCAGGCGCCAGACGCGCTGAACGAAGCGATGGGCGCCTTCGACGCCGGCCTCGGACCAGATGACGTCACGGTCCGGAGGCGAATCGGACAGCACGAAGAAGCGTGCCGTGTCGGCCCCGTAGGAGGCGATGATATCGTCGGGGTCGACGACGTTCTTCTTCGACTTCGACATCTTCTCGATCGAGCCGATGGTGATGTCTTCGCCGGTCTCGAGCAGAACGGCGCGCCGCTGTCCGTCGACTTCGTCGATGCGGATTTCTGCCGGCGTGATCCATTCGCGCTGTGCGCCCTCGCCGCGGCTGTAGGTTTCGTGCACGACCATGCCCTGCGTGAACAGGCCCTTGAACGGTTCGTCCAGCGCCACGTGGCCGGTTGCCTTCATCGCGCGGGTAAAGAAGCGCGAATAGAGCAGATGCAGGATCGCGTGCTCGATGCCGCCGATATACTGATCGACGGGCAGCCAGTGATTGGCTGCCTTCGGATCGGTCGGGTTGTCCTCCCACGGTGCGGTGAAGCGCGTGAAATACCAGGACGAATCGACGAACGTATCCATCGTGTCGGTCTCGCGGCGTGCGTCCTTGCCGCAATGCGGGCAGGCCACGTGCCGCCAGGTCGGATGGCGATCAAGCGGGTTGCCCGGCTTGTCGAAGGTGACATCCGGCGGCAGGACCACCGGTAGGTCGGCCTTGGGAACGGGAACGACACCACAGTCATCGCAATGGATGACCGGGATCGGGCAGCCCCAATAGCGCTGACGGGAAATACCCCAGTCGCGCAGGCGGAAATTGACCTTGCGTTCGGCGCACGGCGGACCGGCCAGTTGTTCTTTCTCCAGCTTCGAAGCAACGGTTTCGAACGCGTCTTCCGTCGACAGGCCGTCGAGGAAGCGCGAGTTGATCATCACGCCGTCGCCGATATAGGCCTCGTCGCCGATCGCAAAGCTTGCGGCATCGCCATCCTTGGGCATGACCACCGGAACGACCGGCAGGTCATATTTGCGGGCGAAGTCGAGGTCGCGCTGGTCGCCGGACGGGCAGCCGAAGATCGCGCCCGTGCCGTAGTCCATCAGCACGAAATTGGCGACGTAGACCGGCAGTTCCCAGCTGTCATCGAGCGGGTGCCTGGCGCGGATGCCGGTGTCCATGCCCTTCTTTTCGGCGGTCTCGAGTGCTGCGAGCGACGTGCCGGCCCGGCGGCACTCCTCGCAGAAAGCCTCGATCGCCGGATCCTTGGCGGCTGCCTGCTTGGCCAGCGGATGATCGGCGGAGATCGCCAGGAAGGATGCACCGAACAGCGTGTCCGGACGGGTGGTGTAGACGGTCAGCTCGGTCGTATCGGCGTCGGCGGTGCCTTCGACGATCTGCCAGCGAATGGACAGGCCTTCGGAGCGGCCGATCCAGTTCTTCTGCATCAGGCGCACTTTCTCCGGCCACTGGTCCAGCGTGTCCAGTGCGTCCAGCAGCTCCTGGCTGAAGTCGGTGATGCGGAAGAACCACTGCGTCAGCTCGCGCTGTTCGACGAGCGCGCCGGAGCGCCAGCCACGGCCATCGATGACCTGCTCGTTGGCAAGCACGGTGTTGTCGACCGGGTCCCAGTTGACCTTGGACTGCTTGCGGTAGACCAGGCCCTTCTCGAGGAAATCGATGAACAGATGCTGCTGGCGCTGGTAGTATTCAGGGTCGCAGGTCGCGAATTCGCGGTTCCAGTCGAGCGAGAGGCCCATGACCTTCAGCTGCGCCTTCATGGAGGCGATGTTCTGATAGGTCCAGGTCGCCGGATGCACGCCGCGCTCCATGGCGGCGTTTTCCGCCGGCATGCCGAAGGCATCCCAGCCCATCGGGTGAAGCACGTTGAAACCGCGGGCACGCTTGTAGCGGGCAACGACGTCGCCCATCGTGTAGTTGCGCACATGGCCCATGTGGATGCGCCCGGACGGATAGGGGAACATCTCGAGCACGTAATACTTTTCGCGCGGGTCGTCGTTCTCGGTCTGGAAGACCTGGCCGTTTTCCCATTCCTGCTGCCAACGCGGCTCGGCATCACGCGGATTATATCGTTCGGTAGACATGTCTTTTTGGTGTTCCGGAAGTTCTGCGGGGCAAGGGAGCGCCCTCATGATAGTTGGGGTGACCTTCATCATGAAACCGCTTGGTGGTCAAGTTTTCGAAGGGTTTGGCGCGACACTTTGGCGGATTTGGGTCGGCTTGAGCGGTGATGGCCTTGGCAAGGTGCGCAAGTTTGCCTAATCCGCTAAGTCACCGTCCGCGAGGTCGTCATGTTGGAGAATGGGTCCATGGAAATTCAAGAGCGGTTGCAGGATGTCGTGAGCCGGATTCATGCGGCGGAGAAGGCGGCAAAGCGCCCGAATCATGCCGTCAGCCTCGTTGCCGTCTCCAAGACATTCGACGCCGACGCGATCCGTCCGGTGATTACGGCAGGCCAGCGCGTGTTTGGCGAAAACCGCGTGCAAGAAGCCCAGGGCAAGTGGCCGTTGCTGAAGGGCGAAACGCCGGACCTGACGCTGCATCTGATCGGGCCGTTGCAGTCGAACAAGGCGGCTGAAGCCGTTGCATTGTTCGACGTCATCGAGACCGTCGATCGCGAAAAGATCGCGCGGGCGATTTCGGCGGAGATGAAGCGCCAGGAAAGAGCGCTGCGCCTCTACGTCCAGGTCAACACCGGTCTGGAACCGCAGAAGGCCGGCATTGCGCCCAAGGACACCGTCGCCTTCGTGACCTTCTGCCGTGAGGAACTCGATATGGCGATCGAGGGGCTGATGTGCATCCCGCCGGTCGAGGAGAATCCCGGTCCGCATTTCGCGCTGCTGGCGAAGCTTGGCCATGAGTGCAAGCTCGACCGCCTGTCGATGGGTATGTCCGGGGATTTCGAAACCGCAGTGCAGTTCGGCGCGACCAGCGTGCGTGTCGGTTCGGCGATCTTCGGTTCGCGTTGAAGGCGAAAACGTCGCATTACGCTTTCGTCGGGGTTCACCTTCGTTCTCATTAGCCTATCCTTGTGCATGAGGAGGCCGGGCATTGCCTGGCATGCATTGGGAGGAGAACGGATATGGCGAGCCGCTATTCCGAAGTGTACGGCGCGTGGAAGACGGATCCGGAGGGGTTCTGGTCTGAAGCCGCGGAGGCGATCGACTGGTTCGAGAGGCCGGAGCGGGCTTTCGACGCCGAACGCGGCATTTATGGCCACTGGTTTCCCGATGGGCTGACCAACAGCTGCTACAACTGTCTCGACCGACATGTCGAAGCCGGGCGTGGCGAGCAAATCGCCTTTATCTACGACAGTCCGGTTACATCCAGCATCGAGCGCATCTCCTATGGAGCGCTGCTCGACGACGTCAAGGCGCTGGCTGCTGTCTATCGCAAGCTCGGCGTCGACAAGGGCGACCGCATTATCATCTACATGCCGATGATCCCGCAGGCCGCTGTCGCGATGCTTGCCGCCGCGCGCATCGGCGCCGTGCACTCGGTGGTGTTTGGCGGCTTTGCCGCCAATGAACTTGCCGTGCGCATCGACGACTGCCGGGCCAAGCTCATCGTTTCCGCGAGCTGCGGCATTGAGCCCGGCCGGACCGTTGCCTACAAACCGCTGCTTGATGCGGCGGTGACAATCGCCGAACACAAGCCGGCCCATTGCCTGGTCTACCAGCGCGACCTGCTCAAGGCCGACATGACGCCGGTGCGCGATATCGACTATGCCTCGGCCCTTGCTGCGGCAAAGGACGCCGGCGATGAAGCCGGTTGCACGCCGGTCGGGTCCAACGACCCGCTTTACGTGCTCTATACGTCCGGCACCACCGGCCAGCCGAAGGGCGTGGTGCGCGACAATGGCGGCCACATGGTCGCACTGAAGTGGTCGATGCAGAATTTCTTCGGCGTCCAGCCCGGCGAGGTCTTCTGGGCCGCGTCCGACATCGGCTGGGTCGTCGGGCATTCGTTCATCGTCTATGGCCCGCTTCTCAACGGCAACACCTCGATCCTGTTCGAGGGCAAGCCCGTCGGCACGCCGGATCCGGGCACCTACTGGCGCATCATAGCGGAGCACGGCGTGGCCGTGATGTTCACGGCGCCGACGGCGCTGCGTGCCATTCGCAAGGAAGATCCGGACGCGGCGCTGGTGGCAAATTATGATCTTTCCCAGTTTCGAGCGCTGTTCCTCGCTGGCGAACGGGCCGATCCCGATACGATCCGTTGGGCCGAGAGGGCACTGGGCGTTCCGGTCATTGACCATTGGTGGCAGACGGAAACGGGATGGCCGGTTGCCGGCAATCCGCTCGGGCTCGGGCTTCTGCCCGTAAAGTACGGCTCTCCTGCCGTGCCGTTACCCGGCTACGATGTTCAGATCCTCGATGATGCCGGTCATCCGGTCGAAGCGGGAACATTGGGCAATGTCGTGGTCAAGCTGCCCCTGCCTCCCGGATGTCTGCCGACGCTGTGGAATGCCGATCACCGGTTTCGCGCCGCCTATCTCGATGAATTTCCCGGATACTACAAGACCGCCGACGCCGGCTACATCGATGAAGACGGTTATGTCTTCATCATGGCGCGCACCGACGACATCATCAACGTCGCCGGCCACCGCCTGTCGACCGGGGCGATGGAGGAGGTGTGCGCCAGCCATCCCGACGTCGCGGAATGCGCCGTCATCGGCATTGCCGACGAGCTGAAAGGGCAGATCCCCGCCGGGTTTCTGGTGATCAACTCGAATGTTTCACGGGAAACATCCGAGATCGAGCGCGAGGTCATCAGCCTGGTGCGGGATCGCATCGGCCCGGTCGCGGCTTTCCGCACGGCAATGTGCGTCAAGCGGCTGCCGAAGACTCGATCCGGCAAGATCCTGCGTGCGACGATCCAGAAGATTGCCGATCGCCAGCCATGGAAGATGCCGGCAACGATCGACGATCCGGCGATCCTCGACGAAATCGCGGCCGTACTTCACGCCAAGGGCATCGGCATCTGAACGGGCCGACCGGGTGCTTTTGCCGAACCAGCGTCCAGGCCAGTTCCACCACAAACAAAAAAAGCCCGGATCGCTCGATCCGGGCTTTTCGTCATCTCATGACAAGGCGATCAATACTGATCGTCTTCGTCCTCGTCCTTGCGATCCGACTTCAGCGACTTGAGCTTGGCGAAGACGGCATCGGCATCGATTTCCTTCTCTTCTTCGCGCTCGTAGCTGAAGTTGAGCTTTTCGGTCTCCTGGGCTGCTTCCAGCGTTGCACCGAGTTCGGCGGCTGTCGGCAGCGGGCGGCCCTTGGCAGCGCGTTCGACTTCGAGGTCGAGATCGATCTGCGAGCACAGGCCGAGCGTGACCGGATCCATCGGCGTCAGGTTGGTCGAGTTCCAGTGGGTGCGCTCGCGGATTTGCTCGATCGTCGATTTGGTGGTGCCGACAAGGCGGGAAATCTGTGCGTCCTTCAGCTCGGGATGGTTGCGAACCAGCCAGAGAATGGCGTTCGGACGATCCTGGCGCTTGGAGACCGGCGTGTAGCGCGGGCCCTTGCGCTTGCTATCGGGAACGCGGACTTTCGGCTCCGAAAGCTTCAGCTTGTGGTTCGGATTTCCCTCGGCGCGGGCGATCTCGTCGCGCGACAGCTGTCCGGTTCCGATCGGATCTAGACCCTTGATGCCCTGCGCCGATTCACCGTCGGCGATTGCCTTCACTTCGAGCGGATGCAGCTTGCAGAATGTAGCAATCTGTTCGAACGACAGTGCGGTATTGTCAACGAGCCAGACGGCTGTTGCCTTGGGCATAAGCAGTTGCTGAGCCATGGATATAGTCCTTTTGTCCGCCGCGCCGGTGTCGCGGGCCGTGGAGTCTACCACTGATTTCCGGGAATTGAGCGCCTCTATAGCGTCGTTGTCTCAAAATTGCAATTCTCCAGTTCCAAATGTCCTTTTGTCTAATTGCGGCTTGGCTTTGACCTGCTATGTATCGTCGCCGAGGCGGGGTCTCCGGGAGTGAGCACCCCAGACAGGAATGCGCAGGGAGGAAAGAATGTCCGCCAAGATCTATCCGGTGTTGAAGTCTGCCAAGAGCCGGACGCTGCTCGACAACACGACCTATCTGAAGTGGTATGAGGAGAGCATCTCCGACCCGGCCAAGTTCTGGGGCAAACACGGCAAACGGATCGACTGGTTCAAACCTTATACCAAGGTCAAGAACACCTCTTTCAAGGGCAAGGTCTCGATCAAGTGGTATGAGGACGGCCTGACCAACGTCTCCTACAACTGCATCGACCGCCACCTGAAGACACATGGCGAAAAGACGGCGATCATCTGGGAAGGCGACAACCCCTATATCGACAAGAAGATCACCTACAACCAGCTTTACGAGCAGGTTTGTCGCCTTGCCAACGTCCTGAAGAAGCATGGCGTCAAGAAGGGCGATCGAGTCACCATCTACATGCCGATGATCCCGGAAGCATCCTATGCGATGCTCGCCTGCGCGCGTATCGGCGCCATCCATTCGGTCGTCTTCGGCGGCTTCTCGCCGGATGCGCTTGCCGGACGCATCGTCGATTGTGAATCCACCTTCGTCATCACGTGCGACGAGGGTGTGCGCGGCGGCAAGCCGGTGCCGCTGAAGGAAAACACCGACACCGCCATCGATATCGCTGCCAAGCAACACGTCATCGTCAACAAGGTGCTGGTTGTGCGCCGCACCGGCGGTAAGATCGGCTGGGCACCGGGCCGCGACCTCTGGTACCACCAGGAAATTGCGACCGTGAAGCCGCATTGCGAGCCGGCGAAGATGAAGGCGGAAGACCCGCTGTTCATCCTCTACACCTCCGGTTCGACCGGCAAGCCGAAGGGCGTGCTGCACACCACCGGCGGTTACCTCGTCTATGCCTCGATGACCCACGAATACGTCTTCGACTATCGCGACGGTGATATCTACTGGTGTACGGCGGATGTCGGCTGGGTGACCGGCCATTCCTACATCGTCTACGGTCCGCTTGCCAATGCCGCGACCACCGTGATGTTCGAGGGTGTTCCGAACTTCCCCGACGCCGGCCGTTTCTGGGAAGTGATCGACAAGCACAAGGTCAACGTCTTCTACACTGCGCCGACGGCGATCCGCTCGCTGATGGGTGCCGGCGACGATTTCGTCAAGCGCGCCTCGCGCTCGTCGCTGCGCCTGCTCGGCTCGGTCGGCGAGCCGATCAATCCCGAAGCCTGGGAATGGTATTACAACGTCGTCGGCGATCAGAAGTCGCCGATCGTCGACACCTGGTGGCAGACGGAAACCGGCGGCATCCTGATCACGCCGCTGCCGGGCGCGACTGACCTGAAGCCCGGCTCGGCAACGCGGCCCTTCTTCGGCGTCCAGCCGCAGCTGGTCGACAACGAAGGCAACGTGCTCGAAGGCCCTGCCGACGGCAACCTCTGCATCACCGATAGCTGGCCCGGCCAGATGCGCACGATCTATGGCGATCATGCGCGTTTCGGTCAGACCTATTTCGCCACCTACAAGGGCAAGTATTTCACCGGTGACGGCTGCCGCCGCGATGAGGACGGCTATTACTGGATCACCGGCCGCGTTGACGACGTGCTCAACGTCTCGGGCCACCGCCTTGGTACAGCGGAGGTCGAATCGGCGCTCGTCTCGCACCATCTGGTGTCGGAAGCCGCCGTCGTCGGCTATCCGCATCCGATCAAGGGACAGGGCATCTATTGCTACGTCTCACTGATGGCGGGTGAAATCGGCAATGACGATCTGCGCCAGGCCCTGGTCAAGCACGTGCGTTCGGAAATCGGGCCGATCGCCACACCGGACAAGATCCAGTTTGCGCCGGGTCTGCCAAAGACCCGTTCGGGCAAGATCATGCGTCGCATCCTGCGCAAGATCGCCGAGGACGATTTCGGCGCGCTCGGTGACACCTCGACGCTGGCCGATCCGGCAGTTGTCGACGACCTGATCGCCAACCGGCAGAACAAGGCTTAACAAGCGACAGATAGCGAAAAGGGCGGCATCGGGCCGCCCTTTTTGATTCACGCTCTCTTCCGACCGCGGCCTTGAATGCGGGCCGGAGATCAAATCACCGACTCGGCTTTGTGAGCCGGATTCTAATTAAAAATGTCGAACGAAATCAGGCATCGCTTGCGGCAGGCCTTGGCTGCTTGCTAGCGGAAGAACGAAACTGTTCCACAAGCTCAACGGGCGAGATCTCTCAGAAATCGATCGCCCGACCCTTGATTTCCCAGTCGCCGAAGCGCGCCGGGTCGACACCGCCGCGGCCGCCGATTTCCGTCGGCAGCTCCTTGTCTGCCTCTGCCTGGCGCCGCTCCTCGGCTTCCTTCAGCGCGCGCAGCGCGGCGGCCGGTAGCGGCTTTTTCGGGCGGTCGGGGGCATTGTCGTTGTCGTTCTGCATCTCGCCAGGTCCGGATTCGTGCATCTGTTGTTGAAGAACGGGGCATTTGCACCCATCATATAATGCGCCGTTGCCCGAACGGAAACCCTGATTCACGTGAAACGTAGACGACCCGGAGCCCACCATGAACCTCGTTCGCACCGCCATGCTGCTTGCAGTGATGACCGCCTTGTTCATGGCGGTCGGCTTCGCCATCGGTGGGCGTGGCGGCATGATGATTGCCTTCGTCATGGCAGCCGGTATGAATTTTTTCTCCTATTGGAATTCCGACCGCATGGTGCTGCGCATGTACCGTGCGCAGGAAGTCGATGAACGCAGTGCGCCGGAATATTACGGCATCGTGCGCGATCTTGCCGCGAATGCCGGCCTGCCGATGCCGCGTGTCTACGCGATCGACAGCCCACAGCCGAACGCCTTTGCGACCGGGCGCAACCCTGAGAACGCCGCTGTCGCCGCCTCCACCGGCCTGCTTCAGGCCCTTAACTATGACGAGGTCGCAGGTGTCATGGCGCATGAACTGGCGCACGTCCAGAACCGCGACACCCTGACGATGACGTTGACGGCGACACTCGCCGGCGCGATCTCGATGCTCGGCAATTTCGCCTTCCTGTTTGGCGGCAATCGCGAAAACAACAACAATCCGTTGGGGTTCGTCGGCGTGCTGATCGCGATGATCGTCGCGCCGATTGCGGCCATGCTGGTGCAGATGGCGATCAGCCGTACGCGAGAGTATTCCGCCGATCGCCGTGGTGCCGAAATTTGCGGCAAGCCTTTGGCTCTGGCTTCGGCCTTGCAGAAAATCGCCGGTGCCGCGCACCGGATTCACAATGACGATGCCGAGCGCAATCCGGCGACTGCGCATATGTTCATCATCAATCCGCTTTCCGGCGAGCGCATGGACAACCTGTTTTCCACCCATCCGAACACCGAAAACCGGATCGCCGCCCTGCAACAGATGGCGCAGGGGATGTCCATGGGGTCGACGCCGCCGGTTCGGGCTGATAATCCGGTGCGCAAATCGCGCTCTGTTCCCTCTACCGGTTGGGGTCGCGGTGGTTCCGAACCGCCGAAAGGTCCCTGGTCCTGATGTCTGCCGAAAACAACAACGATTCACGTCCGAAACAAAACCGCTCGCACAAGCAGCCGGTAAGGTCGAAAAAGCCTGCACAACAGGAGCGTGGCCCGGAAAAGCCCGGTTTGCGCACGCGCCAGGCAGCGGCCAAGATTCTCGGTGCGGTCGTCGACCGCAAGACCTCGCTTGATGGCATGCTCGATCATGAGCATGGCAATCCCGCCTATCGCGAGCTGAGCGAAGCCGACCGGGCGCTGGTGCGTGCCATCCTCAATTCGGCCCTGCGTCACCTGCCGCGCATCCAGGCGGCGATCGGTTCGATGCTGCAGACGCCGCTTCCCGAAGGTGCGCGCGCGCTAGACCATGTTCTGGCCGTGGCCGCCGCACAGATCCTCTATCTGGACGTGCCCGACCATTCCGCCGTTGACCTTGCGGTTGAGCAGGCACAGGCCGATCCGCGAAACCGCCGCTTTGCCAATCTGGTCAACGCCATTCTTCGCCGCCTGTCGCGCGAGAAGGATGCGATCCTGGAAAGCCTGAAGACCGTTCCGGCCATGCCAGACTGGTTCTTCGAAAGGCTGGTCGAGCGCTATGGGCGCGAGCAGGCCGAACGCATCGCCGACGCACAGCTGACGCCGGCGGCGATCGATCTGACTGTCAAGTCTGATCCGAACGGCTGGGCTGAGCGGCTTGGCGGGACGGTCTTGCCGACAGGCTCGGTGCGCCTCGCCGATTTCTCTGGCTCCATCCCTTCCTTAGCCGGATTCTCCGATGGAGAATGGTGGGTCCAGGATGCGGCCGCGTCGATCCCTGCCCGCCTGTTCGGACCTCTTGCCGGCAAGAGCGTCGTCGATCTCTGCGCCGCACCCGGCGGCAAGACGGCGCAGCTGATCCTCGCTGGTGGCGAGGTAACCGCGCTTGATCAGTCGGCAAGCCGTTTGCGCCGCCTCAAGGGCAATCTCGAGCGTCTGGGTCTTCAGGCGCAGATGCAGGAAACCAACATGGCCGATTTCCGGCCTGACGAGCTTTTCGATGCCGCCCTACTGGACGCTCCCTGTTCATCGACCGGAACGACCCGCCGCCATCCGGACGTGCTCTGGACCAAGGGACCGGAGGATATCGAGAAGCTTGCACTGCTGCAGGAACGTCTGCTGCGCCATGCGCTGACGGTGGTCAAGCCTGATGGTATCGTCGTCTTTTCCAATTGCTCGCTGGATCCGCGCGAAGGCGAAGAGGTCGTTGCCCGGGTGATTGGCACCGGTGATGCATACGAGTTGGTGCCGATCCTGGCCACGGATTGGCCGGGCCTCGAAGATGCGATTACCCCTCTCGGCGAAGTGCGCACCGTACCATCGATGTTCCCGCTCGCTCCACCCTTTGCCAGCGGCCTCGATGGATTCTACGCCGCAGTGATTCGTCGCAAATAAGTCTGGAAAAGTCGAACTGGCGACCGGAAAGCCTCGGCTGCGGGCTGTTTTGTCGTGTCAATTGACGCTTTAAGGCCACGAGCCTATCAAAGACGATAAAATTGATAAAAGTTTAATGATCTTTCCGGCACCATCCGGAGTCACGCGGAGCGCCGCGCGTCCGTTGGGACCGACAAGAGCGCTCTGACATTATGAAACGGCGCATCGTGCGTCCCGAAAATCGAAAACGGATTTCGGGCAACCCTGCGCAAGCGGCACTGGCGCGAAGCCGACGTATCCGTTCGGACGTCTCTGGCGGCTTGCTTCAGGAAAGAGGGAACCGGCGGGCGTTGATGGTGTTTTCCGGCAGGCGAAGGCTTTCCTATCTGTATGCGCGTGAAGGTTGGCGCCGCGTGTCGCGCCGGCTTTCGGTCGGCCGCGTCTCGTCGCTGCGCTTTACCGGTTCGACGCCCAACCGCCTGATCGTCGCGCCGACGGACCTCCGGGCTGTCGATCCCTTCGTCGCCGAAGAAATCCTCGAGGGCCGTTTTCCTCTGGCCGGCCGCGTGCTCGATACCGAAGGCGAATCGCCGTTTGAAATCGATCTGCCGTCGCTTGAATTCGCGGTCCGTCTGCATTCGTTCGGCTGGCTCAGGCACTTGCGGGCCATCCGCGAAGATGCCGGTTTCGTGCGCCTGCGGCAGATCGTCGACGACTGGATCGCCACTCACGGCCGCAACTTGGGTGGCATTGCCTGGGATGCCGACGTCATTGCCCAACGCATCATCGCGTGGCTCTCACACTCGCCGGTGGTCCTGCGCAATGCGGAGCATGGCTTCTATCGCCGTTTCCTGAAAAGCCTGGCTTTCCAGGTCCGTTATCTCCGCCACATCGCCGAAACGGTCAGCGATGGCGAGGCGCGCCTGCGTGTCCGGATGGCGCTTGCCATGGCATCGGTCTCGATGCCATCGACGCCCTCGGCCATTCGCAAGGCGTCGCGTCACCTCGATTTCGAACTCGACCGGCAGATCCTTGCCGATGGCAGTCACTTTTCGCGCAGTCCGCGCGCGGGGCTCGAACTGCTGCTCGACCTGCTGCCGCTGCGCCAGACCTATGTCAATCTCGGGCATGACGTGCCGTCGCGCCTCATACCGTGCATCGACCGGATGTATCCGGCCTTGCGTTTCTTTCGCCACCAGGGCGGCGAACTGGCGCTCTTCAACGGTGCGACCTCGGTGCTGGCGCATGAACTTGCCTCGGTGCTGCGCTACGACGAAACCGCCGGTGAGCCATTCCGCTCGCTGCCGCTTGCCCATTACGAGCGCCTGTCGATCGAAAACACCGTCGTCATCGTCGATACCGGCCGGCCGCTTTCGGTCGACCTGTCGCGCAGCGCCCATGCCGGCTGCCTCTCGTTCGAAATGTCCTCCGGCAAGACGCGGTTCGTGATCAATTCGGGCGCGCCGAAGTTTGCCGGCGACCGATTCCGCCAGATGGCACGGATGACCGCTGCACACTCCACCGTCACCGTCAACGACACGTCGTCCTCGCGCTTTTCGCAATCACGGTTTCTGGGACCGATCATGACCAGCGGCGTCTCGCGCGTCGTGGTCGAGCGCAAGGACGAACCGGGGCGCCTCGAATCCGTCACGGCAAATCATGACGGTTATCTCGCGTCGTTCGGGCTCCTGCATGAGCGCGACATCGGTGTGCTGAACGGCGGCCGGATGATCCGCGGGCGCGACCGGCTTTCGCGCGCCGACGGCAGCGATCCTGAGGAAACCAACACGGCGGTGGCTGTCGCCCGCTTCCATATCCACCCGGCCGTAACCATTCGCCAGAACAACGGCCGCGAAATCTATCTGACAGCACCCGATGGCGAGGTCTGGCTGTTTGCCTGCCAGGACGGCGAGCTGGCGGTCGAGGAAGACATCTTCTTTGCCGATCCCTCGGGCATTCGCGCCTCGTCACAGCTGACGGTCACCTTCACTGTCGCCCGGCAGCCCGAGATCCAGTGGACCTTCTCGCGCACGAAGTAAGCTTATTTTAGGATGTTGGCTTGCCGAGGTTCCTTCGGCCGGCAAGCTATGCTAACGGGCAGCCATCCCAATGCCGGAGCATCCTCCCGCGCGTCCGGCGCCGCCAAAGGAGCATGGTTGATGGCTGTCGCCTCCAAGAAAATTCCCGCCCCGAACGAGGTTCCAGTCCGGACCGCCCTTCTCTCCGTGTCCGACAAGACCGGTGTTGTCGAGCTTGCCCGTGCGCTGCATGAAAAAGGCGTGCGTCTGGTTTCGACCGGCGGCACCCACAAGGCGTTGTCTGAGGCAGGTCTTCCGGTCAGCGACGTTTCGGAACTGACGGGCTTCCCTGAGGTTATGGATGGTCGCGTCAAGACCCTTCACCCGGGTGTCCATGGCGGCCTGCTGGCGATCCGCGACGATGCCGAGCACCAGGCGGCGATGTCGGCCCATGGCATCACTGCGATCGATCTGGCGGTGATCAACCTCTATCCCTTCGAGGAAGTTCGCGCCCAGGGCGGCGACTATCCGACGACGGTCGAAAACATCGATATCGGCGGCCCGGCCATGATCCGCGCATCGGCCAAGAACCACGCCTATGTGACGATCGTCACCGATCCGGCCGACTATCCGGTGCTCATCGAAGAGCTGGCGTCGGGTGCAACGACCTATGCCTTCCGGCAGAAGATGGCGGCCAAGGCCTATGCCCGCACGGCAGCCTATGACGCGGCCATCTCCAACTGGTTTGCCGAGGCGCTCGACACGCCGATGCCCCGCCACCGCGTTCTCGGCGGCGTCTTGAAGGAAGAGATGCGCTACGGCGAAAATCCGCATCAGAAGGCTGGCTTCTACGTCACCGGCGAGAACCGCCCCGGTGTTGCCACAGCGACGCTGCTGCAGGGCAAGCAGCTGTCCTATAACAACATCAACGACACCGATGCCGCCTTTGAACTGGTGGCCGAGTTCCTGCCGGAAAAGGCGCCGGCGGTTGCGATCATCAAGCATGCCAACCCTTGCGGCGTCGCAACCGCACCGACGCTGGTCGAAGCCTACCGACGGGCGCTCGCCTGCGATTCCACCTCGGCCTTCGGCGGCATCATCGCGCTCAACCAGCTGCTCGATGCAGAAACGGCGGAAGAGATCGTCAAGCTCTTCACCGAGGTCATCATCGCGCCTGAGGTCAGCGACGAGGCCAAGGCCGTCATCGCGCGCAAGCCGAACCTGCGGCTGCTGACCACCGGCGCCCTGCCCGATCCACGCATCCCCGGCCTGTCCGCCAAGACCGTATCGGGTGGTCTCCTCGTGCAGACCCGTGACAACGCCATGGTCGAGGACATGGAGCTGAAGGTGGTGACGAAGCGCGCACCGACCGCACAGGAACTGGAAGACATGAAGTTTGCCTTCAAGGTGGCAAAACACGTCAAGTCGAACGCCGTCGTCTACGCCAAGGATGGCCAGACGGCCGGTATCGGCGCCGGACAGATGAGCCGTGTCGATTCCGCCCGCATCGCCGCGATCAAGGCCGAAGAGGCGGCCAAGGCGCTGGGTCTGGCAACGCCGCTCACCAAGGGCTCAGCCGTTGCCTCCGAAGCCTTCCTGCCTTTCGCGGATGGTCTGCTCTCGGCGATTGCTGCCGGTGCCACCGCGGTCATCCAGCCCGGTGGTTCGATGCGCGACGAGGAAGTGATTGCCGCCGCCGACGCGCATGGCGTGGCCATGGTGTTTACCGGCATGCGCCATTTCCGCCACTAACAGGACTTGGGACGGGCGTTTCACGCCGATCCCGGCTTTCAAAGCAGACTTGAGACTATCAGAAGCCGTCGCGTCCCCAAGATGCGGCGGCTTTTTTGCGCCCGTCATCCGCCGGATAAGGCGTGCGCAGCAGGATCAGCAGGCCAGCGACCAGGAAGGCGATCAGCGCCATCATGCCGATGCGCGCCGACCCGGTGGCGAGCGTGATCGTGGCCACCGATGCCGGGGCGAGGAACGATGTCGCCCGACCCGAAAGCGCATAGAGCCCAAAATAGCGGCCGGCCTCGTCGAGGCTGACGCTGCGGGCGAGATAGGAGCGCGACGAGGCCTGAACCGGGCCGAAGGCAATGCCGACCAGCAGACCGTAGATGATGTAAGCCTTCTCGGCCGCGGTGCCGAACAGGCCGCCGGAATCGTCTGTCGATAGCGGCATGAGGCCGAACAGAGTGAAACCCGGGCCGGTCGAAACGATGCCGACCGTGGCGATGATGAGACACACGAGGCTCGCGGTAACGATGACCTTGGAGCCGAGACGCGTGTCGAGCCTGCTTGCATAGAGGCAGCCGCCGATCGCGACGACGTTCAAGATGATGCCGTAGATGCCTAGTTCCAGGGTTCGCCAACCGAACATGGCCGCGGCGAAGGTGCCGCCGAGCGCCAACAGCCCGTTGACACCGTCCTGGAAGATCATGCGGGCGATCAGGAAGCGGAGAACGCCCGATCTTTCCCTGAGTTCGCCGAGCGTACCCTTCAATTCTCGCAGGCCCGTAGCGGTGGCCTTGCGCAGCGACATGGTCGCCCTTGTGGCATCGGGTGTGAACAGGAACATTGGAATGATGAAGACGAAGTACCAGAGCGCCGATATCGGGCCGGTGATGCGCGCGTCCTCGCCCTTGGCCGGATCGAGACCGAACAGCGGATCGATGCCGAGCGCGGTCTTGCCGGTTTCCGGACTGCCGGCCAGGAGCGCCACGACGGCGATCAGCACGATCATGCCGCCGAGATAGCCGAGCCCCCAGGCGATGTTGGAAATGCGGCCGACATCCTTCTCGTCCACCAGTCGCGTCATCATCGAATCGTTAAAGACGATCGAAAATTCTGCGGCGACCGTGGCGATCACGATGAAGAAGGCGGCGTAGATGATCGGCGAGCCGGGCGCGGCAAACCAGAGCATCGACAGAGATACGATCTTGATGACCGCGAAAAAACCGATCCAGGGCTTGCGCGGTCCGGTAGCGTCGGCGATCGAGCCGAGAACCGGAGAGAGAATGGCGATGATGATGCCGGAAACGGTGAGCGTGTAGCCCCACATCGCCTGGCCGACAGCATGATCCTCCGTCAGTCGCGAGACGAAGTAAGGGCCGAAGATGAAGGTGGTGATGACCGTGAAGAAGGGTTGCGCTGCCCAGTCGAACAGCATCCAGCCGGCTATGCCCGCGCGTGACGTGCGCGGTCGCGCGTCAATTTTCTCGGCCGAAACCTGCACATTTCCCTCCCCGGAAACGACTGCGCCGTGCGTCCTCTCGAACGCGCGGCGCAATGCATCGTAAAATCTGATAGCGCCAGACCGGTCAATTCCGATCCGCGTCGATCAGTCCGGGGCGGACTGTCTCACCTCGCTCGTCCGCGTGCAAGGTCATTCAGAAGGCCCGCAGCAACGGTGATCTTGGCAAGCGTGGTTTCACCCTTCTCGGTCAACAGACGCAGTTGGCCCGTTGCCTGGGCGACGCGCTCGCGCTCGTTCTCCTCCCAGGCGGCGACCGGGCTGCGTTCCTTCTTCTGCTCGCGCAGTGCCGCTGCAGTGATATCGCGCCGCGCTGCGGCGATATCGGAGACCGCCCGTGAAAGCGCCATCGCCTCGAACTGCTCGGTTGCCGGAACACGATCGGAGGCGGCCAGCAGCCGGTTGATCCGAAGCGTGTCGGTGACGGCGAAGTAGCCCTGCGCAGTGCGGCTCAAGGTCTCGCCGGTTTCGGCGGATATCTGCATGATTTCCGGCACCAGGGTCATCAGCGCCAGTTCCGAGATCTCCTCGGCGAGCTTGGCGGGTACGCCACCCTCGACGAAGGCCGCAGTCTTCAGCTGTGCTTCTTCGGCGCTCTCGCCGGAGACCGCGGTCCGCATCGTGCCGCGCAGCTTTTGAAGGCCGTCGCGCAGCCGCGATACGGCCTCGGAGACGGAGCCGGTTGCGGCGTGGGTGCGCAGCGCCCGCTCGGTCACGAGCGTGAAGATGCGGCCGACTTCCTGATAAAGGACATTCTGCAGGCCGCCGCCAATCTTGTTGTCGAGTGCGTCGATCTCGTCATAGATCCGCGGCAGATCGAAGCCGTCGAGCGCCAGAACAGCCGCCTTGACGACGTCGGCCGAGAGGAAGCCGGTCGCATCCGTCAAGGTCGAGACGAAGGCAGGTCCGCCACGGTTGATGACCTCGTTGGCCAGCACCGTCGCGATGATCTCGCGGCGCAGCCGGTGGCCATGGATGTCGCCGGCATAGGTCTTGCGCATCTTGCCGGGGAAGTAGCGTTCCAGCGTCGCCGTGAAATACGGGTCGTCGGGAAGCTCGCTGGCGATCAGCTCGTCGAACAGAACCAGCTTGGAGTAGGAGAGCAGCACGCCGATTTCCGCACGGGTCAAGGGCTTGCCCGCCTGGTAGCGCTCGGTCATCGCCTGGTCGGTCGGCAGCGTCTCGACCTTGCGGTTTAGATGGCCGTCGGCTTCCAGCCGCGTCATCAGTCGGCCAAGCGTCGTGCGGTTGCCTGCACCCTGCATGGCGGTCAGCGAGATCGCCAGGGACTGCTCGTAGTTGTTGCGCAGCACCAGGTGGCCGACTTCCTCTGTCATCGACGCCAGCAGCGTGTTGCGCTTCGGCCGGGTCAGGCGCCCGTCGCGCATGGCAGACGCCAACGCGATCTTGATGTTGACCTCGACGTCGGACGAGTTGACGCCCGCCGAGTTGTCGATGGCGTCGGAGTTGCAGCGACCGCCGTTAAGGCCGAAGCCAATACGACCCTTCTGGGTGACGCCGAGGTTTGCGCCCTCGCCGATGACACGGGCGCGGACCTCTTCGGCTGCCACACGGATCGCGTCATTGGCACGGTCGCCAACTTCGGCATCCGTCTCGTTGCTGCCGCGCACATAGGTGCCGATACCGCCGAACCAGAGGAGATCGACCTGGCTCTTCAGGATCGCATTCATGATCTCGAACGGCGTCGCCTTTTGTTTGTCGATCCCGATCGCCACCATCGCTTCCGGCGTCAGCGTCACGGACTTTTCGGCGCGCGAGATGATCATGCCGCCTTCCGACAGCGTCTTGCGATCATAGTCCTGCCAGCTCGAACGCGGCAGCGCGAACATGCGTTTGCGCTCGGCGAAGGACACGTTGGTATCCGGATTGGGATCGATGAAGATGTCGCGGTGGTCGAAGGCTGCAAGCAGCCGGATCTTTTCCGAAAGCAGCATGCCGTTGCCGAAGACGTCGCCCGACATGTCGCCGACGCCGGCGACGGTGAAGGGGGTCGTCTGGATGTCGATGTCCATCTCGCGGAAGTGGCGCTTGGCGGTTTCCCAGGCACCGCGGGCGGTGATGCCCATCTTCTTGTGGTCGTAACCGGCCGATCCGCCTGAAGCAAACGCGTCGTCCAGCCAGAAACCTGCTTCCTGCGCCAGACCGTTGGCGGTGTCGGAGAAGGTCGCCGTGCCCTTGTCGGCGGCGACGACGAAATAGGGATCGTCACCGTCGCGGCGCAGCGTGTCGGCCGGCGGCACGACATCCTGGCCGACGATGTTGTCGGTGACCGACAGCATGGTGCGGATGAAGGTCTTGTAGGCCTCGGTACCGGCCTTGAACACTTCGTCGCGGTTGCCGCCGACCGGCAGTTGCTTCGGATAGAAGCCACCCTTGGCGCCGACGGGGACGATGACGGCATTCTTGACCTGCTGGGCCTTCACCAGGCCCAGGACTTCGGTGCGGTAATCTTGGGCCCGGTCGGACCAGCGAAGACCGCCACGGGCGACCTTGCCGAAGCGCAGGTGCACGCCTTCGACTTCGGTGCCGTAGACGAAGATTTCGCGGAACGGACGCGGCTCGGGCAGGCCTTCGAGCTGCTTGGGGTCAAGCTTGAGGGCAAGCACCGCGCGCGGCTTTCCGTCGGCATCCTTCTGGAAGTAGTTGGTCCTGAGCGTCGCCTCGATGGCGTTGACGTAGCGGCGCAGAATCCGGTCCTCGTCGAGGCTCGGAACCGACGACAGCGCGGTTTCGATCGAGGCGCTCAGGGCGTTGCACTTCTTGGCGCGCGGCTTTTCTTCGAGCGTCGGATCCATGCGGGTGACGAACAGCTTGAAGATATCGGCGGCAATCGCCGGATATTTGTTCAGCGTATCGGCGATGTACCCTTGAGAATAGGTGATGCCGGCCTGGCGAAGGTAGCGGGCATAGGCGCGCAGCACCGTCACTTCACGGGCGTTGAGACCCGAAAGCAGGATGAGCCGGTTGAAGTTGTCGTCCTCGATCGTGCCGTTCCAGGCAGCGAGGAAGGCTTCCTCGAGTGCTGCACCCGACTTGTCGAGATTGAGCGTAAGGCCGTCGCGATGGACCAGTTCCATGTCGTGCAGCACGACGCGGTGCTTGTCCTCGCCATGCTTGCCGACATTGAGGTCGTAGGTCTGTTCGCTGATGACACGGAAGCCAAGATTTTCGAGCAGCGGCACGCGGCGCGACAGCGATACGGGCTCGCCGGCATGGAAGATCTTCAGCTCGGCCGTATCCGGTCGGTTGACCGGGCGGTTGTAGTTGTAGAACGAGATCCGGATCGGATCTTCCGCCTTGCAGGCAGCGATGTCAGCGAGGTCTGCATAGGCTTCGGCCGGCGTGAAGAACGACTGGTAGGCGCCGTCGACATCGAGTTCGATGCCGTCCTTGCGGGCAAGCAGGTCGAACCGGTCGATCCAGCGCGTGACGATGCCGCGCACGGCCTCTTCGAGCTTGGCCTGCGGGATGCGCGGGGTCTTGCCGCTGGTGCGACCGATGATGAAGTGCACGCGCGCCAAGCCACCTTCCGGGAAGGCCGGATAGTAGGCCGAAACGCGACCGTCATAGGCCGTCTTCAGATAGTCGCCGATCTTTTCGCGCACGTCGGAATCATATTGTTCGCGCGGCACGAAGACGATGACCGAGACGAAGCGGTCGAAATGGTCGATGCGCGGCAGAACGCGGATGCGCGGGCGGTCGCCCAGCTCGTTGATCTGTTCGCAGAAGGCTGCCAGCAGGCCGACGTCGATCTGGAAGAGATCGTCACGCGGGTAGGATTCGAGCGTGTTGTCCAGCATCTTGCCGGAGTGGCTCTGCGGATCGTAGCCGAAGTGGTCGACGATCTTCTCGATCTTGTGGCGCAGCAACGGGATTTCGGCCGCCTGGCGGGTATAGGCCGATGAGGTGAACAGGCCGACGATGCGCAGCTCGCCGGCGACATTGCCGTCGGCATCGAAACGCTTGACGCCGATGTAGTCCATATAGGCACGGCGGTGCACCACCGATTTCACATTCGCCTTGGTGACGATCAGGAAATCCGGGCTTTCGAGGAAGGCCAAAATCTCCGGCGTGGTCAGAACCGCGTCCTTGCCCTGGCGCAGCACGCGCACATCGGGGTTGGAAAGGATGCCGAGGCCCCTGCCCGTGCCGCGCTCGACGGAGGCCTTCCCGCCCTTGCCCGAATAGGTGTACTCGCGCATGCCGAGGAAGGTGAAGTTGTTGTCCCGGAGCCAGCGGAGGAAGGCGAGCGCTTCGTCGCGGTCGCTCTTCTTGCGCGAGGCATTGTAGTCCTCAAGTTCCTGCATCGCCTGATCGAGCAGCATCGTCATCGCGGGCCAGTCGTGCACGGCCTGATGAACCTGCTCCAGAACGTCGCGGATACGGTTGCTCAGCGACTGCGCCTCGACCGGCGTCAACTTGTCCAGGTGGATCTGGATATGGCTGACCCGGTGCGCCGGGTCGCTCGGTTCGTCCGGATCGAACAGCTTGACGGGCTTGCCCGGCTCCTGGACCAGAATGGGATGGATTGCGAGATGGATGTCGCGGTGGGTGCTCGTCACCTCGCCCATGACCGAATCATAGAGAAACGGCATGTTGTGTTCGGTGACGGCGATGATCGAAACCTCGGTACCGCCAGGCGCGACGCCGGGCACGGTTTCGACCGAAACCTGAGGTTTTCCGCCGTCCCAGCGTGCGAGTTCACTTCTCGCATGGGCCGCCGTCAGTGCCAGCATGTCCGCCGAATAAAGATCGAGGTCGTCGTTGCTGGCCCCGCCGAAGAGGATCTCCGGCGCCAGCGCGTCGGTGCCCAGTTTGATGGCGGCCGCCTTCGCTGCGTCGATGTGTCTGTCCCGCTTCGGATTGTATTTCACGCCCATGAAGTTTCTCCCATTCATGATAGGCTAGACCCTATCAGAACCATGGCTAATGGCGACCGCTTTTTATGACGATTTCGGCAAAAACGAGCCCAAAATCGGAGAATCTCACGTGAAAACAGCTTAAATCCATTTAAATCGAAGGCAAATTGGCGAAAATTGCTCGAATTTCGATGAAAAAGCACGAAAACGCCAGCGGCTTGTGCGGAACCTCTCTGCCATAGCCTGTTGACATGGCGGTGACAGTCGGTGATCAGAGGTCAAATCGAAGGATTGGACTGGCCGATGCCCGAAATGCCCTCCTTGCCTGGTGCCGTCATCGTCATTTCTAGTCACGTGGTGCGCGGTACCGTTGGCAATCGGGCGGTTGTCTTCGCCCTGGAGACGCTTGGTCATCCCGTATGGGCCCTGCCGACTGTCATTCTGCCCTGGCATCCCGGCCATGGCCGCTCGACCCGTATCACCATCCCCGATGCCGAATTCCACTCGGTGATCGACGATCTGGCGCAGGCGCCCTGGGCCGGCGAGGTTCGGGCGGTGCTCTCAGGCTATCTCGGTTCGGCGGGACAGGCGGACGGCGTTGCCCGGCTGGTGACTGCGCTTCGCGCCCGCAACCCCGAGCTCGTCTATGCCTGCGACCCCGTTATCGGTGACGCCGAAGGCCTCTACGTGCCAGAAGCGACGGCGACTGCCATCCGTGACCGGCTGCTGCCGCTTGCAAGTCTCGCCACGCCCAACCGCTTCGAACTGGCCTGGCTTGCCGGCGCTGCGCTCGAGACCAACGCAGCCATCCTCGACGCAGCGCTCGGGCTCGGCCCATCGCGCATGCTGGTCACCTCGGCGATCCCGATGATGAACGGCGGCACTGGAAACCTCTATCTCTCCGGCAACCATGCGCTGCTTGCCGAACATCGGCTGATCGAGAACCCGCCGAACGGTACGGGTGATCTGCTGACGGCGGTGTTCCTGGCGCGATTGCTCGAAGGGCTTTCGGAGGAGCGTGCACTGCAGATGGCCACGGCCAGCGTCTTTGAAATCATTGCGCGCACGGTCAAGCGCGGCGCCGATGAGCTGACGCTCGAACAGGATGCGTCGAGCCTCTCGACGCCGATGGCGATGGTGCAGATGCGGCGTCTGCTGCATCCAAGCCAGATGCGCCGAAAATAGAAGAAGCTGTTCACGGCTTGCCGTTGGATGGCTTGGTGGATTGAACTCTCGACAACAGCGGGGTAACCGATGGATATGCAGCGTTTTCCGGACCACCTTCTGAACGGCTATCATAACTTCATGAATGGCCGCTTCAGCGAACAGCAGCAGCGCTACAAGACATTGGCGGACAGCGGGCAGAAGCCCAAGACCATGGTCATTGCCTGTTGCGACTCCCGCGCAGCACCCGAGACGATCTTCGACAGCGGCCCGGGCGAACTTTTCGTCGTGCGCAACGTCGCCAATCTGATGCCGCCCTACGAGCCGGACGGCCATTATCATTCGACATCCGCCGCCCTGGAATTTGCCGTGCAGTCGCTGCGCGTCAGCGACATCGTCGTCATGGGCCATGGGCGCTGTGGCGGCATCAAGGCGGCACTCGATCTCGATGCCGAGCCTCTGTCGCCGGGTGATTTCATCGGCCGCTGGATGCACCTGCTGAAACCCTCGGCCGAGCAGATCCAGAGCAACGAAGTGATGACCCAGGCCGAGCGGCAGCGGGCGTTGGAGCGCGTGTCCATCCGCAACTCGATCGCCAATCTGCGCACGTTCCCTTGCGTCCAGATTCTCGAGACCAAGGGCAAGCTCAACCTGCATGGCGCATGGTTCGATATTTCGACCGGTGAGCTCTGGGTGATGGATCCGAAGACCGGTGATTTTGCCCGCCCGGGCATGTGATAGCAGCCAAAGCAAGAAGCCCGGTCCTTTCGAACCGGGCTTCTCAATCTGCAAGTCTTGTAATGGTCGCGATCAGTCGCCGTCGATTTCGGCGCCGATGATGGCAATCGCCTGCTGGTAGACGCTGGCGGCGTTCCAGCCCTGGATTGCGGCGAAATTCGCCTGTCCCTGCTGGTATCCGGCGCCCGGCTGCCAGCCGTGGCCACGCAGGAAGTTTGCGGTCGAAGCGAGCGCGTCGGCTTTCGAGCGGACCATGTCCACATGGCCGTTGCCGTCGCCATCGACGCCGTACTTCAAGACGTTTGCTGGAAGGAACTGGGTCTGTCCGATTTCACCATGGGCAGCGCCGCGGGCATCCGGGCTCAGATCGCCGCGCTGGACGAGCTGGAGCGCCGCGTAGAGCTGGTTGGTGAAGTAGTCGGAGCGACGGCAGTCATAGGCAAGCGTCGAAACGGCAGAGAGCGTGTGCTCCTTGCCCATGAAGCCGCCGAAGCCGGTTTCCATGCCCCAGATGGCAATCAGCGGACCGGCCGGCACGCCATAGCGCCGCTCGATGCTGTTGAAGAGCGCGGCGTTCTGGGCCTTCATCTTCTTGCCGCGCGAAATGATCGTCTGGCCGCCACGCTTCTGCATGAACTGGCTGAGCGAGAGCTTGAAGCTCTTCTGGCCGCGGTCGGCGCGGATCGTCGCCTTGTTGTAGGAGACGTTCGAGAGCGCCTTGTTCAAGACTGCGGGGCTGATGCCGTTGCCGGCGGCCTCCTGCTTGAACTGCGTCATCCAGGCGGAAAAGCCACTGCCGTCGTTGCCGCACTGTGCGGCGGAAGCGGTCGCCGGAAGCACCGCCGTTGAAATCAGGGCCGCAAGCCCAATCGCTACGCACTTTGCCGTGTGCATGAAAAACCCCGTGATTGCCCGAATCTGGTTGCCGTTACAAAGATGCCAGCCTTTGCCGGCTCTGTCACCCGCCACTCAATGGCGGAAAATACCTAACGGTTTCACGTGAATCCGATCAAATCTTCACACGGATCCGTGAAACAGCAAACCCCGCAGGCCGATAACGGGCCAGGCGGGGTTCTTATTTGTGTCTTACCGTCTGTTTATTCAGGCGGCCTGCTTCTTGGCGCGGATCAGGCCGCGGTTGACGAGCAGCTCGGCGATCTGGATCGCGTTGAGTGCCGCACCCTTGCGCAGGTTGTCGGAAACGACCCAGATGTTGAGGCCGTTTTCGACGGTTGCGTCTTCGCGGATGCGCGAGATGTAGGTCGCGTCTTCGCCGGCGCACTCGTAAGGCGTGACGTAGCCGCCGTTTTCGTGCTTGTCGACAACAAGGCAACCCGGCGCTTCGCGCAGGATATCGCGTGCCTCGTCAGCGGTGATCTCGTTTTCGAACTCGATGTTGACCGATTCCGAATGGCCGATGAAGACAGGAACGCGCACAGCCGTGCAGGTCACCTTGATCTTCGGATCGAGCATCTTCTTGGTCTCGGCCAGAACCTTCCACTCTTCCTTGGTGTAGCCGTCTTCCATGAAGACGTCGATGTGCGGAATGACGTTGAAGGCGATGCGCTTGGTGAACTTCTTCGATTCGATCGGGTCGGCGACGAACACCGCACGGGTCTGGTTGAAGAGTTCGTCCATGCCGTCCTTGCCGGCGCCGGAAACCGACTGGTAGGTCGAGACGACGACGCGCTTGATCTTGGCGTGGTCGTGCAACGGCTTCAGCGCAACGACGAGCTGTGCGGTCGAGCAATTCGGGTTGGCGATGATGTTCTTCTTGGTGAAGAGCGAGATCGCGTCCGGGTTCACTTCCGGCACGATCAGCGGCACTTCGGAATCGTAACGCCAGGCCGAAGAGTTGTCGATGACGACGCAACCTTGCTGGCCGATCTTCGGCGAATACTTCAGCGAAACCGCGCCGCCGGCCGACATCAGGCAGATATCGGTGTCGGAGAAGTCGTAGTTTTCGAGGTTCTTGACCTTGAGCGTCTTGTCGCCGAAGGAAACTTCCGTGCCTTGGGAACGGGCGGACGCAAGGGCGACCACTTCATCGGCGGGAAAGCCGCGTTCCGAAAGGATGTTCAGCATCTCCCGGCCGACATTGCCGGTAGCGCCTGCGACTGCAATCTTGAAACCCATGATCTAAGCTCTCTTTTCTGTCTCTCCTCGTCGGGTGGAGGGGGAAACCGCGCGATCCGCCGCGAGGGTTCCTGTCCCCGGCCAAACCGGGGAGAGAGCGGAGGGCCAGAGACGTCAGACGGTTTTCGTCGTCGTTTTGGCCGTTGTTTTGAAGGAAGCTGGGAAACGCATATCATGCCCGGCGATTTCTGCCAGGATGCTGCTGTCAGCGAAGTTATGTTCGCGGCGAAGCATGGAATGCCTTCCTTTCCGAGGCTCCTAATAATTGTTTCTATCGGCGAGTCAAGCGTACGATGCTCCGCGCCTCGCAAACGTGATCGTTATGTCTTGTCGCTGTCATCGCCGGGCGTTAGGACCGCGCCATCCGATACCTCAAAGGGACGATCGCCATGCGCACGCTTCTTGTCACCCTCTTTGCCACAACGGTTTTGGCCCAGTCAGCCCAGGCTGCGGACGTCTATCCAATTGATCGCGCGACGATTCTTGCCGGTTCGCCGTTCGACTTCAAGGTCGAGCTCAAGGGTGCGGTCAAGGCTGAAGACATCAAGGTGACCGTGAACGGTGAGGATTACAAGGCAGCGCTCGGCTCCGAGGCCGCCTATGTCGCGATGGAAAAGGGCAAGGAAGACAAGGAGCTTGGCTCGGCGCTGCTGCTACGCAACGCCGTCATCGGCGCTCCGGGCAGCTACAAGGTCGAGGTGACGGCTGGCGAACAGACAAAGTCGGTGACGTGGGACGTCTTTGCCACGGCCGAACAGCCGAAGGCCAAGAACGTCATCTTCCTGCTTGGCGACGGCCTGTCGGTCGCCCACCGCACCGCCGCGCGCATCATGTCGAAGGGCATGACCGAGGGTAAGGCCAATGGCCGCCTCAACATGGACGATCTGGAGCGCATGGCCTTCATTGGCACGTCCGCCACCAACTCGATAGACACGGACAGCGCCAACACCATGTCGGCCTACATGACCGGCCACAAGACCGTGATCAACGCCGTCGGCGTTTATGGCGACCGCACGCCCGACAGCCTTGATGATCCGCGCGTCGAAACCATTGCCGAGGCGCTGCGCCGCCAGACGCAGAAGTCGATCGGCCTCGTGACCACCTCGGAAATCGAGGATGCGACGCCGGCCGCCGTCGTCTCCCACACCCGCAACCGCAACGACAAGGCCGAGATTGTCGGCATGATCTACGACATCAAGCCGGAAGTCATTCTTGGCGGCGGCTCGGCCTATTTCCTCGGCAAGGAAACGCCCGGTTCCAAGCGCAAGGACAACCAGGACTACATCAAGCTTTTCCAGGACGCCGGCTACGCGCTTGCCACCGACAAGACCGAACTGGCCAATGCGCCCGCCGACGGCAAGCTTCTCGGCCTGTTCCACACCGGCAACATGGACGTGACGCTCGACCGCGAGTTCCTGAAGAAGGGCACGGCCGAAAAGTTCCCAGGCCAGCCGGGTCTGGTCGACATGACGAAGACGGCGCTTGACCGGCTGTCGAAGAACGAGAACGGCTTCTTCCTGATGGTCGAGGGCGCCTCGATCGACAAGATGAGCCATCCGCTCGATATGGAACGCGCCGTGGTCGAGACCATCGAGTTCGACCAGGCGATCGGCGTTGCCCGCGAATTTGCCAAGAACAACCCGGATACGCTTGTTGTCGTCACCGGTGACCATACCCATGGCGTCTCGTTGCTCGGCATCATCGACGATACCGTCGAGGGCAAGGAAGGCCGCGACAAGGTCAAGACGGGCTCTTCGGCCGGCTTCCCGAACTACACCGACGCGAACAAGGACGGCTTCCCCGACAAGATCGATGCGAGCCGCCGCCTCGCCATGTTCGTCTCCAACTTCCCCGACTACTACGAAACCTTCAGCCCCAAGCTGGATGGCCCGTTCGAGCCGGCGGTGAAGAACGAGAAGGACGAGTATGTCGCAAACGAAGCCTACAAGGACATGCCGGGCGCCGTGTTGCGCGTCGGCATCCTGCCGAAGGACGAAAGCACCGGCCAGCACACGGTCGATGACGTCGTGCTGCAGTCGGAAGGCCCCGGCAGCGAAGCCTTCAGAGGCTACATGGAGCAGAGCGACGTCTACCGCGTTCTCGTCGACGCGCTTGCTCTCGGCGTGAAGCAGACAAACTGATCGTCCAAAGATTTGCCTTCTCCCCGGAAGCGGGGAGAAGGTTTTGCGCTGACGTCTTTCCCTGCCGATGTTCATGCGCTGCCGGGATACCAAATGGCTATAAGACGATGTCTTTACCGACCCCACTCTCCTTGAGTCGACGCGCCCTGCTGGGGCTGGCTGCCGGCGCGGCTGTTGCAATCGACCGGCGCGTTGCGCGCGCCGATGCCAGCCTCACCTTCGATGAACTCTATGGCAAGGTCAGCGTGCTCGGCCTGGAATTCTCGCGGAAGGTGAAGAGCCTTGCCGGCCAGGAGGTGCGCATGCGCGGCTTCATGGCGCCGCCGCTGAAAGCCGAGGCGGCGTTCTTCGTCCTGACGGAAATTCCGATGGCGCTTTGCCCGTTCTGTTCGTCGGATTCCGACTGGCCGGACAACATCGTCGTCGTCTACCTCGACGAGAAGCAGACCTTCGTGCCGCCCGGCCAGACGATCGAGGTGCGTGGCACGCTGGAGGTCGGCTCCTGGACCGATCCGGAGACCGGCTTCGTCAGCCTGCTGCGCCTGCGCTCATCTGAATTTTACACGGTGTAGCCGATGCTTGGTCTTCAGCTTCAAGGGATCGATGTGCGCTTTCCCGGACTGGCTGCCGCGGCGCTTGCAATCGACAGCCTCAGCATCGCCGCCGGCAGCCGCGTGGCGCTCACCGGTGCGTCGGGGTCCGGCAAGGTACGCTGATCAGCATCCTGACCGGCCTGGAGCGGGTCAGACAGGGCCGCATCCGTTGGGGAGACGTCGATATCTGTGGGCTCTCCGAAGGCGGCCGCGATCGCTGGCGCGGTAGCAATGTTGGCCTCGTCCTGCAGGATTTCCATCTTTTTCCCGGTCTCAGCGCACTCGAAAACGTGCTGCTGCCGGCAAGGCTTTCCGGTGCCATGACCCGTGATATCCGTGCCCGTGCGCAGGATCTGCTGCTGCGCGTCGGGCTCGCCCGACCGACACAGATGATCGAGACCATGTCGCGTGGCGAGATGCAGCGCGTGGCGATTGCCCGTGCCTTGTTGCGCAGGCCCGGCGTGGTCATCGCCGACGAGCCGACCGCAAGTCTCGACAGCGAAGCGGGCGATGCCGTCTGCGAGCTGCTGCTCGAGCTTTCAAGCGAAAATGGCTGCACACTGATCGTTGCGACACACGATCTGGCGCTTACTCGACGGTTGGATCGCCGCATCCGACTTGCCGCCGGGCGCATCGTCGAAGACGGGCTGATCGAGGAGCTTGCGGCATGATCGGCTTTGTCCTTGCGGATCTGCGGCGTCTGTGGGCGGGTTCGCTCGTCGTCGTTCTGCTGATTGCGCTGGCAACGGCGCTCGGCGTTGCCGTCACCATGCAGGAGCGCGCCCTTCGGCTCGGCAGCGCCCGTGCCGCCGACAAGTTCGATCTCGTGATCGGTGCCCCCGGTAGCGAGACGCAGCTTGTTCTCTCCTCGATCTTCCTGCAGCCTTCGCCGCTGCCCTTGGTGGACGGAGGGGTTCTCCCTCGGCTTCTTGCCGATCCGCGTGTCGCCTCAGCAGCGCCCGTCGGCTTCGGCGACAGTTTTGGCGGCTATGCCGTCGTCGGTACCTCAACGGGGCTGGTCGGCCAGCTCGAACAGCTTGCCGAAGGGCGTGTCTTTGCCACCCTCGGCGAAGCGGTGGCCGGTGCGGCGGTCGACCTGCCGCTCGGCTATGCCGTCAAGCCCACCCACGGCCTCGCCGAGCTCGGCGGCCACGCCCACACGGAACTCGCCTATCGCATCGTCGGACGGCTCAAGCCGACTGATACCGCCTGGGACCGGGCCATTCTGGTGCCGATGCAGGCGGTCTGGTCGCTGCATGGAATGGAAACCGAACACGACGACGCTGACGGACACCACGACCACGATGAGGCGGCATCCGGTGCCGCGGCGGACCATCCCGCTATCGATGCCAATGCGGCACTCGACGAAGACTGGAGCCACGCGACGCCCGGCCTGCCCGCCATCCTCGTCAAACCGAAATCGATCGCCGACGCCTACAAACTTCGCCAGGACTACCGGAACACCACGACGCTGGCGGTCTTTCCCGGCGAGGTGCTGACGAACCTCTATGCCACGCTCGGCGACGCCAAGCGGGTGCTCGTTGGGGTGACTTCAGGCGCTCAGGTTCTGGTCGCAGCCGCGATCCTCCTCGTCACCATCCTGCATGTCGGCCAGCGCCGGCGGCAGATCGGGGCGCTGCGGGCCTTCGGCGCGCCGCGCACGGCGGTGTTTATCATCGTCTGGAGCGAACTGTTTGCGTTGATCGCCGCGGGCGTGCTGATCGGTTTCGCGCTTGGCTTCTGTGCCGCCAAATTCATAGCCGGATATCTTTCCGGCGAAAGCGGTGTTGCCATGCCGGTGATGTTTGCGGCGGGGGATGGATTTCTTGTCTCCGTCATTCTCGCTTTCGCCGCCGTCCTCGCTGTCCTGCCGGCCGTGCTGGCGTACCGGCAATCGCCGGCGGCAGCGCTTCGGGCCTAAGGGCCCCCGTTTCTTAGACGAAAGTCATAAGCCCAAAGCATCCCTGCCTAGGGCCCTTCTTTTCTGACATCCTGTGATCAGGCGCACCACGTTCGGACGTTCTTGGGAGGAATGTCCGGACCAGCCAATGGGCGCTCCAATGGGCTGTTTTGGAGTGGAGGATAAACAAAATGGCAAATGTCGCGACTGCGGACGACGCAAAAACGCGTCCGATGACCGGCGAGGAGAAGAAGGTCATCTTCGCCTCGTCGCTTGGTACCGTGTTCGAATGGTACGATTTCTATCTCTACGGTTCGCTTGCCGTTTACATCGGCGCGACCTTCTTCAGTTCCTACCCGGAAACGACGCGGAACATCTTCGCGCTTCTGGCGTTCGCCGCTGGCTTCCTGGTTCGCCCCTTCGGCGCTCTGGTCTTCGGTCGCCTGGGTGACCTCGTCGGCCGCAAGTACACCTTCCTCGTGACGATCCTGATCATGGGTCTTTCGACCTTCCTGGTCGGCATCCTGCCCGGCGCTGCCCAGATCGGTATCGCCGCTCCGATCCTGCTCATCGTCCTGCGCATGCTGCAGGGCCTGGCGCTCGGCGGTGAATATGGCGGTGCTGCAACCTATGTGGCCGAGCATGCGCCGCATGGGCGTCGCGGCTACTTCACCTCCTGGATTCAGACCACGGCGACGCTCGGTCTGTTCCTGTCGCTGGTCGTGATCCTGCTCGTGCAGTTCGCTCTCGGCAAGGAAGCCTTTGCCGCCTGGGGCTGGCGCATTCCGTTCCTGCTGTCGTGCGTGCTTCTCGGCATTTCCGTCTGGATCCGCCTGAAGATGAACGAATCCCCGGCCTTCAAGAAGATGAAGGAAGAGGGCAAGGGCTCCAAGGCACCGCTGTCGGAAGCCTTCGGCCAGTGGAAGAACGCCAAGATCGCGCTTCTGGCGCTGTTCGGCGCCGTCGTCGGCCAGGCCGTCGTCTGGTACTCGGGCCAGTTCTACGCGCTGTTCTTCCTGACGGGCGTGCTCAAGGTGGATGGCCAGTCGGCCAACATCATGGTCGCCATTTCGCTGCTGCTCGGTACCGGCTTCTTCGTGTTCTTCGGCTGGCTCTCCGACAAGATCGGCCGCAAGCCGATCATCATGGCGGGCCTGCTGCTGGCCATGTTGACCTACTTCCCGCTGTTCAAGGCGCTGACATGGGCCGGTAACCCGGCACTTGCTCAGGCCCAGGCATCGGTTCGGGCAACCGTGACTGCCGCACCTGGCGACTGCAAGTTCCAGTTCAACCCGACCGGCACGGCGAAGTTCACGACCTCGTGCGACATCGCAACCGCGTTCCTCACCAAGAACTCGGTGCCCTATGACGTCGTCACGGCAGGAGCTGCCGGTACACCGGCAACGGTCAAGATCGGCGAAACGACGATCAACAGCTACGACGCCGTTGCCGCAGGCGATGGTGCCAAGGCTGCCAACTCCACCTTCGAAAAGCAGACCAACATGGCTCTCCAGGGTGCCGGCTATCCGCTGGTTCGTGGTGCAACAAAGGTTCCGGACTCCAAGCTCGACGGCTTCGTTGCCGCCAATCCGGAACTCGCCCTTGATGCTGTTGCCGTTCGCGGTGGTGAAAAGACCGTGGTTCCGGCCGACAAGCTCGTCTCCGACAAGCTGTTGACCAAGGACGAAGTCGGCACCGCAACCGAAATGGCCGTCTATACGATTGCCGGCGGCGGCACCTTTGCGATGACGGCGGATCCCGCCAACGTCAACTGGACGACGATCATTGCGGTTCTCACCGTTCTCGTCATCTACGTAACGATGGTCTACGGCCCGATCGCAGCCCTGCTGGTCGAAATGTTCCCGACCCGCATCCGCTACACCGGCATGTCCCTGCCCTACCACATCGGCAACGGTTGGTTCGGTGGTCTGCTGCCGGCAACGGCCTTCGCGATGAGCGCGGCCCAAGGCGATATCTACTACGGTCTCTGGTACCCGATCATCTTTGCGGGCATCACCTTGGTCATCGGCATGCTGTTCCTGCCGGAAACCAAGGATCGCGACATCCACGCGATGGACTAAAAACTTCCCCGAGAGGCATCACGGCTCTCCTGACTCCGGCGCGGTCTTCCGCGCCGGCTTTTTTATGGGCGGGAACCTGAGCGTTTGGGGATGGGCCAGCCGCCCTCGTCGGCGTGGAAAAGCCAGCCGCGCTTGGCGAAGAGAAATGCTACCATCAGCGACGTCCAGAGGCCGAGCAGCAGCCCGGCGGCGACATCGCTCGGGTAGTGGGCGCCGACGATGACGCGCGAGATCCCGATCACCAGCGCCAAGGCGAAAAAGAACGACCGCAGCTTCGGCAACAGTATGGCAAAGACGCCGAAGAAGGCGCCGGCTGCCGTCGAATGGCCGGATGGAAAGCTTTCGAACAGGTTGTCGCCGGTAAACGGCGTCAGGCTGTAGGCGCCGAGGTCGACCAGAAGCTCGGGCCTAGCCCGCCCGATCAGGAACTTCAGCGCATGCACGAGCACGCTCGCGGTGCCGATCGTCAGGAAGAAATAGGCGGCAAGGTTGCGCACGGTGCGGACCCTGCGTTGAAGCGGTGCCTGGCGAACCGCACGCCGCAGAATGAAGGCGACTGCAAGCACCAGGCCGGAGAGATAGATCATCCAGCCGAAGGTGCCGAAGTCGGTAATCATGCGGTTGAAGGCGACGATGGTCTCGGGCAGCGCCTGCGCCCGCGTCGAGAGAACCGGATCGAACGGGATGAAGGCGAGCACGAGGACCAACGTCGTCACGAGGATCCATCCGGTTGATGCGAGCGGTCGATTCATGATTGCCTTTCCAAACGGCCTGCATGCGCAAAGGCGCCTCGACGTGGCCCGGCCCTTCTCCATACCCATGGCTCGCGCCGGATTTGCCTGCATGTGACGGCTCGGCGGCCAAATTCAAGACTGCCGAACGCAAAACACCTCCGGATCGCTCCGGAGGTGCCGAAAAAAAGCGCCGCCCGCCGGGGCGCGCCCTTCGAAGGTCAGGCCGAAAGAACCTTGAACTCGGTAAGGATGGCTTCGCCCATTTCGACGGTTCCGACCTGGCGTGCGCCTTCGGCCATGATGTCGCCGGTGCGGATGCCCTTGTCGAGCACGGTGGCGATCGCCTTCTCCAGATTGTCGGCTTCCTTCGTAAGATTGAAGGAGTAGCGCA
>NZ_MUNW01000057.1 GCF_002002725.1 Sinorhizobium sp. A49
TCGCTGCCCGCATCCCCCGACAGGATGTCGCCGCCGCCGCCGCCCAGAAGCACGTCGGCAAGTGCACCGCCCAGCAACACATCCGCTGCCGACGTTCCGATCAGCGTGCGCGCCGCAACCGGCAACGGCGTCTCGCCACCGTCCCCATCGCCAGAGCCGTCGCCGTCATCGTCGTCGCCATCGTCGTCACCGCCAGCGTCGTCGTCGTCATCGTCGTCGTCACCGCCGACCGTATCGTCATCATCGTCATCATCCGTGTCGTCGTCGTCGTCATCGCCGCCGCCAACGGGATCGCCGTCATCATCGTCATCATCATCTTCGTCATCATCCGGGTTGCCGGCACCGTCATCATCATCGTCCGGTTCGTTGGTCCGGAAGACATGTTCGGGAAGATCGGTCATGCCGGTATTGCGAGCGATGATGTCGGCAAACTCCTGGCCGTCGATGAAGTTTTCGTAGAAGTCGAAGTTGTCGAAGCGGCTTGCGTAGTAGAAGCGGTCGGCTTCCTGCAGGCGGTCGAACTGCTCATGCAGCACGATCCAGAAGGTTTGCCCGACCATGCCGCCATTCACATGCTTTTCGGCAAGGCCGCCGACCCAGAGATCGACGCGGTCGATGCCCTTGACGATGCCGGTACCATTGGCCTGCATCGCCACCTGAATGCCCGGGTTGATCGACTGGAACGCGGCGATATCGCCGGGTTGCAGCACGAGGTCCGGATAGGCCTGGCGGAACTGGTTGATCACCGCCTGGCTGAGGCCGTTGCGTGCCTGGAAATCCTCCCAGGACGTGTAGGCGGACATGTCGCCGGCAAACCCGCGGGCTTCCGAGACATAGGGATCCTGGGAGGCTGCCAGATCCATGCGGACCTGGTTCAGCGTCCCGAGCCCGACATCCCATCCCCGCGCCACGTTGAAGGCGAACAGATCGGCATTGATGCGAACGAGGTCGTTGCGGACCGCGTCGACGATGTTGAAGTCCACCTCTTCGGCCTGCTGGGTGATGATCCCGCCGAGAATGGAGTTGACGCCGAGCTGTTCGTAACCGGGTTGCGGCACGTAGCCTGGAGGCAAGGGACCGGTGAACACGCCGGCTTCATTGCTCGGGTTCAGGAAGGCATCGAACAGAGCCACCTGCTTGGGCTGCCCGTCGGGGCCGATGACGGTCATGGTCTGACCGATCAGCGAATGTCCGACGCGGTAGACCGCGGCTGCGAACTCATGCGAGATGCCGGCCGTGGCATCCGGGTTGTATTCGAGGAAGCCATGCGAGCCGAGGCCGCGCATGCCGCCGAGCAGCATGTCGGCGAACTCGTTGAAGACCACCCGCTGGTATTCGGCCTCATTGATCATCTTGGCCGCCTGGAACAGTTCTTCCGCCGTTCCCTGGAAGCCGGCCGCCTCCAGACCTTCCACATGGAAGTTATGGTTGCGAGCCCAGATTGTGTGCATCGAGGTCAGTGCGAAGTTCTCGTTGCCGCGCCCGTCGCCGACCACATAGTGATCAAGCAGCTTGATGAAGGGGTTGGTGTCGAGAAGCAGCGCATGGGTGCTGCCCATGAAGTTGGACGTCATGGCCGGAAGCATCGCTTCGTTGATGGCGCCGTTGGTCACCAGCCCGGCAAAATAGGTCTGGAACGCCACCTGCCCGCCCGGCAGCGAGGCCGAATGGAACACGGTGTTGTTCTGCCAATGATGCAGGATCAACTCACGCAGCGTCGGCAGCAGGGAGAAGTCGTCGTTCGACGGGTCGGCCGCCCCCTTGAGCAGGTGCGCTCCGAGCCCACCCGAGCCATTGCCTTCCCGCAGGAACTGGCCGACCAGGTCGTTGGAACCATAGGCCTGGTTCTGATCGACGAAGGGCGAGGTCTTGTTCAGGTGCTGCGGTACGCCGTCGACGATCGAGTTGACCGTGCCGCGGGTAAGGTCGGCCGGGTTGCCCGATCCCGGTGCGCCGTTGCCCGGTGCGCCGATGCGGATCGTGCCATTGCCGCCCTTGCCGAGGAAGTCGAGGCCATGGTCGAAGTACTGGCCGAACGCCATGAAGAAGATGTTGGCGTCCTTGTCGTTCTTCGGCAGGTCGAGTTCCTGGCTGCCGAGGATGTTGCTGATGTTGCGCGGGTCGAGCCCCGAGAAGATCGGATTGATATTGTTGTTGCCGGTCGTCGGGTCGTAGGCGCCGTAATGCGCATCGGTGATACGGATGAACGGCGTATCGGCCGAGCCCCAGGTCGGATTGTCTTCGTTGTTGCCGTGGCCCGATAGTGTCCGGACGCCAGAGAAGTCGTTGGTGTCATCGTCTTCGTCGAAGGCCGGAAGCCCGTTGACCAGATTCTTGAGACCCGCAAGATCGTTCGCGGTGTATTCGAAGCGCCCCGAAACGCCTTCATCGTTGCCGGGCGTCGGCGGCGTATTCTGGAACTGCGGCGGCACCGCACCGGTAAAGGTGATCGAGTGCGTCCCGTTCGAGAACGTCTTCGAGCCGTTCGCATTGGCGGTCATGGTGTAGTCGGAAATGTTGCTTCCCGGCGCCAGTTCCACCACATCCTGTGGCCTGAGATTGCCGACGATCGTATCGTTGCCGCCATTGGTGCGGAACAGGATACGGTGCGAAGACTGCAATGCACTGAAGTCTACCGTGTCGTCGCCTGCATCGCCGTTGATCGTGATCGTGTTGACGCTGAGGCCGGTCGGCGAGAAGTCGCCGATCGTCAGTACCGTGTCCGGGCCTACACCCGTGTTGATGACGATCTCTTCGATGTCGTTGAGTTCGGCAATGACCGAAGCGTTGTTCGTGCCGTTGCGGGTAATGACGATTTCCGTCGCCGCGTTGAGGTTGCCCACGGCGTTGCCGGCGACAGCCAACCATTCGGTGCGGGTATAGACCCGGAAGGTTTCGTTGGTAGCGTCGCCGTTGATGACCAAGGTGTCGCCGTTGGTATCTTCGCTCTCGCCGTTGATGAAGTCGCGACCCTCGCCGACATCGACGGTGATCGTGTCATCGCCCGCACCGGCATTGATCGTGTCGTTGCCGCCCTGGCCGTTGATCTGATCGGCAAAGACCGACCCGGTCAGGGTGTTGCCTGCACCTGTGCCGTTGATGGCAGCCGGAGCCGGCGTATCGGCGAGGATGAAATCGGCGATGCTGATGTCGTTGGGATCAACGGCATCGACGAGGATCGTACCGATCGTGGTCGTGCCGGTCGCATCCCGAATCGTCAGCAGCGTATCGTCCGTTCCCGTAACGACCACACGAGTTTCCAGCACGCGGGTCGCGAAGTTGGCTGCCGTGATGCCCAGACCACTCAGATCGATGAGGTCCTGCCCACCGCCCGCGGCAGCGTCGAACGAGTTGATTGTATCGTTGCCGAAATTGATCGTGTCGTAGACGTAGACATCGTTGTCGTTGTTGTCGTTGAAGGTGTCGTCGCCGGCACCGCCACGCAGTCTGTCGTTGCCGTCGTCACCGTCGATGATGTCGTTGCCATCACCGCCCGAAAGCGTATCTGCACCGTTGTTGCCGAGCATGGTGTTTGCAAGCCCATTGCCGACGCCGGTAATGGCACCGCCACCATTCTTGGTGAGGTTTTCGACATTGGCGCCGAGCGTGTAGTTGCCGAGCGTCGTCTGGACCGTGTCCGTTCCGGCGGAACCGACAGCCGTTTCGTCGACCACGTCACCGACATTGTCGACGACATAAATGTCGTTGCCGGCACCGCCCCTCATGGTGTCGGCACCAGCGGCGCCGTCGAGCGTGTTGTTTCCGGTGTTGCCGACGATGATGTTGTTCGAGGCGTTGCCGGTACCACTGATGTTGCCGGTGCCGGTCAGGTTAAGGTTCTCGACATTGGCGGCCAGCGTGTGGGTGACCCCGCTGTTGACCGTGTCCGTGCCGCCGTTGACAGCCTCGACCACGGTATCGCCTGTTCCGACGAAGTAGGTGTCGTTGCCGGCACCGCCCGTCAGCGTATTGGCACCGGCATTGCCGGTGATCGTATCGTCAAAGGCGCTGCCGGTGACGTTTTCGATGTCGATCAGCGTATCGTTACCGTCAGCACCGGTGGCCGTTCCGGTCGTCAGGTTGACGGTAACCGCGCCATTGGCACCGGCATAAGATGCCGTGTCCGTATCGCCGGTACCGCCGTGCAGCCGGTCGTTGCCCAATCCACCGGACAGGACATCGTCTTCGTCCTGGCCGAAGAGTGAATCGTCGCCGGCCCCACCGGCGAGTGTATCGTTGCCGTCATCGCCATAGACGATATCGTCACCAGCCGTCGCAGAGGCGGTCAAGTTGTCGCCGACGCCCGTGCCCGTGCGGATGTTGAAAGTCTCGTCGTAGACATTCCCGAAATCATCGGTCGAGCGGATAACCAGCGTATAGGCGGTATTGGCCACCATCGCACCGACGCGGCTGACAACGCCGGTCGGCGAAACCGTGAAGCCCGCACTGCTTCCGGGCTGCAACGAGTAGGTCCAGGCCGTGCTGTCGTCATCGACCGTCGCCAGGTTCGCGATCGCCCCAGTGGGCAGGTCGTTGTTGTTCGGGTTGATGGCGTTCCAGCGAATGTCCGTCGGCGCTTCGTTGGCGAGATAGATGCGCGTACCGTCGGAGAATTCCGCCCACTCGACGTTGCGCAGCCTGTCGATACCGTCGGATACGAGATTGCGCTCGGTCAGCGGATCGATGACGTTGCTGACGTTGATATGCGAGATCGTGGTCGAGCCATCGGCATTGCGGACAACCGTGTAGTTGGCGTTGCCGTTAGCGTCGAGGAAGGTGTCGTTAAAGAAGGCGGTGTCGACATCGCCGATACCGTCGTCCTCAACGATCTCACGAACGATGTGCAGTTGTGTCGGCACGATCGTGCGGGTGAGCATCAGGTCGAACAGCGACTTTCCAACCCAGCTCGGATCTCCGGCGTCGTTCACCGTGAAGACATGCTTCAGGCTATCGACGGTGGAAATCTGGTTCTGTGGCGTGTTTTGCGCGCCCGGCGCTGTGATGCGAATACGCACGTTCAGCCAGGCATCGCCGTCGAGGAAATCATCCCCGCCATTGCCGCGCAGACTGTCGGAGCCCCCACCGCCAAGCAGGATGTTCCCGGAGTTGAAGGCCGACAGTGCCTCGAGTTGGGCTGCCGTCGCGCCGACGGGCGCCGCAGTGATGAGGTTGCCGAGCAAGGCGCGCAGACCTTCGATGCGGTTGACGCCCGCCTGGGACAGTTCGTCATTGAAGAAGATGCCTTCCGTGGTCGCAACCGTGTCGCCCGGCAGGATGTCCCCTTGAACGCGGTCGTCGCCAAGCAGCGTGTCATTGTGATCCCAGCCGGAGAGAGCCTCGGTCTTGTCGAAGCGGTTGCGCAGAATGTCTTCCGCTTCGGTGGTGAAGATCGGGATGCGCATGTCGGCATAACCGTTGAGCGCCATACCCTTGAAGATCGCCCAGTCGAAACCGAACATGCCTTCGTTGCGCATGACGCTTTCGCCCTGGACCATGATGTCGTCGCCGGACTCACCGTCGAAGTCGTGTTCCTCGTTGCCGGAGAACATGACGTCGTGGCCCTTGATCGCCGAATTGAAGAACAGTTCGGAGTTGTCGCCGGCCGTGGTGTCGAAGCCGCCACCGGCCTCCATCCAGTCGTCGCCCTCGTTGCCCATCAAGAGGTCGACGCCTTCGCCGCCGAGGATGAAGTCGTCACCCGCGCCGGCGAACACTTCGGTGTCATCGACACCGACGAAGACGACGTCCTTGCCATCGCCGCCCATCAGGATGTCGATGCCGTTGGAGTTGGCGATGACGTCGTTGCCTTCCTCACCCTTGATGAAGTCGCCGGTGTCGCCGCTGTCGGTCAGAATATCGTCGCCGCCGCCACCGTTGACGAGGTCAACGCCGGCGCCGGATTCAACCCGGTCATTGCCGTCGTCGGCCCAGATCGCATCGTCGCCGAAGTCGGTGATGATCGTATCGGCGCCATTGGTGCCGCCGACGACGACGTGCTCGCCGCCAGTAAAGCGCAGGTAGTTTGTTTCGATTGCCGCTGTACGCGGATCATCACGCACGACTTTGCCCAGCCCGATTGCTTCGAGCGCCGGGTCGTTGCCTTCCGGATCCGGCCCGGCCTGGTTGGCCTGGTTGACCTCGAGCACGAAGTCGTACTTGGCAAAGGAGTCGACGCCGATATGGCGTTCGATGATGTCGTCGGCTGTGCCGCGGATGCCGTCCGCCCCAGGCTGTGCCAGTTCGGTGTTGGCCATCATCATCTTCGAGAAGGAATTCTGCTCGAGCTGGTTCAGCATGTTCTGGCCCTGCGTGCGGGTCAGGTAGTAGAACCGGTCGCCATCCTGCAAGTTTTCCATCTGGGCTTCGAAGATGGCGTTGAAGGTCGAGCCGAGCATGCCGCCGAACGGCATTTTCTTTTCGGCCAGACCGCCGATCCACAGATCGATCAGGTTGAGGCCGCTGTTGCCAATGTTCCAGTCGCCGGTGCTGTTGAGGAAATCGAGACGATCCGAGGGCACGACAATCGTGCGCGTCCCGCCCGGTGCGTTGGCGTCGGCAATCACCTGGTCTTCCCCAAAGACGATTGCCATTGCAGCGGCACGTTTGCCGGCAAGTGTTGTTTCGTCGTCCACCAGAGTATGCAGGCCGTATGCCGCGATGAAGTTCACCACAGAGATCGGATTCTTCAGGTTGGCGGCAAAGTCTACCCAGCTGTCATAGGGTGTGAGGAAGGTCGAGCCGCTTGCCGCATAGAGCTGGGCGCGCGTCTCGTTCAACGAGGGTATGCCGGTGTCTCGGCCGCGGGCGATATTGATCGTCGCCAGGTCGAGCGGAAGACCGAGCAGATTGTTGCGCAGCGATCCGACGATGAATTCGTCGATTTCATTGCCACGTTCGATCGTCATGCCGCGCACGACCGCCGCAGCGGCCGCATCGTGCGAAATCGTGCCGTCGAGATCGAACTCGACCGGGTTGAGGAAGGCTTCGATAAGCCCGACTTCCGGATTGATGAGAACACCATTTGCATCAAGACGCGGCATTTCATCGGTCAGCATCGAATGGCCGAAGCGATAGACCGTGTTGGCGAATTCAGAGAAAATCGCCGGATTGATGTCGGTCACGCTGTTGAAGACGAACGGGTCGATCGCCGGCTGGATCTTGCGGGCGAACTCTTCGAACACCAGGTGCTGGTATTGCATTTCCGTGGCGAAGCGGGCGGCCTGGAAAATGCGCTCGCCATCCCACCCGAAGGATTCAAGAAGTTCTGCCCGCTCCACTGGGTCGGCCGGGAAGGTTGCCGGCAACGCGTCAAGCTCCGCCTGGGTGATATCAACAGACAGCCACTCATTGATGAAGGCGAGGTCGCCACTTTGCAGAATGGTCATTTTCTGCATATCCGTCTGGCGATTGTGCTCGGAGTGGAAGATGTGGTGCACGGTCGTCAGACCGATATTCTCGTTGCCGCGGCCGTCGCCGGTGATGAAGTGGCGGTTGAGCAGTTCGTCGTCATATTCGGTGTTGCGGCCGGTCTGCGGATTGAATGCCACGGCATTGCCGGTGTCGCCGTCGGCATCGGCGACCAGGTTGCCGAGCGCATCGAAAACGGGAACGGCGTTGTGGGCGATATCGTCCAGGAAGGCATGGCCGATACGCAGCGCGCCTGCCGTGAACGTGTTCACAGGATTTAAGGGATTGCCCTCGGTGACGAGATCATCGGACGTATTGGGGATTCCGTCGACGCCGAGACCGGTGACCAGCAGCGGATATCCGCTCGGTCCGCGGATGAACTCGCCATAGGCGTCCGTGCGGATCAGCGGAATGTTGAAGATATCGGCATCCGTCAGTTGGATGCCCAGCACCGTTGCTGCCTGCGCCTTGATGTCGGCCCAGGTCGGCAGGCCGTTTGCCGAGCCGTCGAGCAGACGGCCGGTCGCGATAGGCGCACCGCCGACGGTCGCATATTCGCGCAGGAAGAACTGATGCGAGGCGTGCGACGTATAGGTCTGGTTCTGATCGACGAACGGGGTCGTCGTATTGGTCTGGGAATCGCCGTCCGGCGTCGCCCGGGTCAGGACCATGAAGCGCAGATGGGCCGGCAGGTCATCGGCGGTTCCAGCCACGCCATCCGTACCGAGTACCAACGGGTCATCATCCTGCAAGGGTACGTAGACGGTGCCGTTGCCGCCCTTGGAGATCAGGTCGAGACCATGGTCGAAGAACTGACCGAAGAAGGTCATCCAGGCGTTGAAGGGCGCGGAAAGGCCTTCGTCCGCTGCCACGTTGGGAATGGACAGGTTGCCTTCATCGCCGATGACCAGCCCCAGCTCCGTGGCAACGGCCTCGAGCGCCGCGGACGGATCCAGGGCAACCACTTCAGCTGCTACCAGCGCCTCCTCGGCAACGGTCACGGCATTCGCTGCGTCCTGAATGGCATCGATGCTGGCGGGGTTGCCCGGCGTGTAGCTGGCGACAGCCAGATCGAGGGCGGTGTTCGCGTCGTTGAGTGCATTTTGCGCAGCGACAACGGCGTCATCCGCCTGCTGCTGGGTCACGCGAGCGGCAAGCAAACGCGCCATGTCACCTTGCGGGTCTTCCGAACCGGCAAAGGTCAGGGCCGCGATGATGGCGGCCGGATTGTTGATCGACATGTCGACGATGAGATTGGAGATGATGCGCGGGTCGGCATCGACAACGCTGCCGGGTGCGCCGTAATTGCCGCCGGTCAATACGCCGCCGGGCGCCCCCCCGTTGACGTCGATGCTGTCGCCATCGGTGTCGTTGCGATACTCGGCGTCCAACAGCCGCGGCATCGCCTGGTCGGCGGAACCCCAGGTCTCGCGACCGGGCACGATGTTGTTGTAGGTGCCGTCGACGGTGCGAAGGCCGTTCGGGACGTGAGGGTCGGGGATAGCGAGCTGCGCACCGGGCGTGCCTGCCGGAACGACATTGCCGTTCACATCCACGTAAATCTCCCGCAGATCCAAGGCGCTGGCGCCGGAATGGGCGGTCGAGTTCCCTTCTGCGATCTTGATCTGGCGCAGAATGAACATCATGTCCTGAAGATTGAGCTTGAACGCGGCCATTTTCCCCTCCGTCGAGACACAGCGATCCCCCCGGAAGGACACATGTCTTTCCGCCAACAGAGGTCGCGTTACTGGTACTGGTCGCCATTAACGCATCGAAGCCGCCGTCGGCGTAGAGAACAAGGTCGCGTGATTTTCGCGACTAAAGGACAGTCGGACCAGAATACTTTGGTCTCCACTGTTCTCAGACTTTAGTCGGAGCAAGATTTCACATGCCGACGCCGCGTGAATGCCTGCAGCGCTTTGGTGCCCGGCTCGGGCGGCCCTGCCTGTGCCGCAACTCTTCCCGCAGTCTGAAAGTTAACCGTAACCATTTGATTGACTACAGAATTCCCTTGCTTCAATTGCGGCTTTTGGCTTCTTTTGATGGACGATGCCGGAATTGGCGGAGGTATTTTTAAGGAATAGAGCATATAAGATCGAAGAAACGCGATCGGACAATTCTCATGGATGCTGCCGGGAACAACACCGAAATGGCCAAGCGCATCTTTCCGCTGAAGGTAGGCACGTCAGTCACGCTGCAAAGGCTGGCGTCGACATTCAAACGGCTCCGGCTTGAAGTTCAGTTCATCATCATCGCCTCGTTTATCGTCGTGGCGCTGATGATCGCGCTCGCGGTCTGGACGACACACCGCCTCGAGAAAACGGTGTTCAACAGCGTCGGCTCGCTCGGCGCCGCCTATCTTCAGACGTTCGTTGCACCGCTGATCTCCGAGGAAGACATCAAGCGCGGCGTCCTTCCGCCCATCGTCGAAGACAAGCTGAAGCAGCTTCTCGGCACCAGCGCTCTCGGTCAGCACGTGCACGAATTGAAAATCTGGGCGCCCGACGGAAGCCTGATGTATTCGACGTCAGGCAAGCTGATCGACGAAGAGGTTGTCTTTGACGAGTTGCAGCGCGCCTTGACGGGAGAAATCGTCGTTTCCCGCACGATGATCCAGAAGCATGTGTATACCGGCGAAGAGCAACGCGGCATGTATATCGAGGTCTACGCGCCACTCGTGCGCGATGAGGCTGGCAAGGTGCTGCTCGTTGGTGAATTCTACGAACGTCCCGATTTCCTGATGGGTGAGTTGTCGACCGCCTGGCGCGAGACGGTCAGCATCGTGCTCCTCGTTTCGGTGCCGATGCTGGCGCTCCTCTTCCTGATCGTGCGCAGTGGCAGCCTGCTCATCGATCGGCAACACGCTGCCATCCGCCACAGTCTTGGTCGGGCACTTGAACTGTCCAACCAGAACCGTCGGCTGCGGGCAGCGGCGGAGACGGCCCGGCTCGAGGCCGGCAAGCTCAATGAGATGATTCTCGACCAGATCGGGTCCGATCTGCACGACGGTCCGGTCCAACTGCTGACATTGCTCAAGCTGAAACTCAGCGACATGGCCTCGCCGCAGACCGGCGGCCAAACCGCAGCGGCCGTCAAGCCGCAAGAAATCGACAGGCTGGTCAGCACCGTTACGACGGTGCTTGAAGATTTGAGGAACATTTCCTCCGATCTCGTGCTGCCGGAACTCGACGACATGTCGCTGAACGACACGATCCTGCTTGCGGTCAGGCGGCATGTGGACCTCATAGGCCGCGATGTCGATGTGGTCGGCCTGATCGCATCGCAGAAGGTGGATGCACACCTGAACATCTGCGTCTATCGCTTCATCCAGGAAGCGTTGATGAACAGCGAACGACATGCACCGGGCAACCGCCAGCATCTGCGCTACGGCACGCGCCACAACCGCCTGTTCATCACCGTGGCCGATGTGGGCGACGCACCATCGACATCAGTGACCCCGCGCAGCACTGGGCGCACCGGGCTCGGTACCATCACGCAGAAACGCCGCATTCGCGCCTTTGGCGGCCGCATGCGCATGATCCGCCGGCCAAACGGCATGGTGGTAACGGCGGTTCTGCCGCTCGATCACAGCGGCGGCCCGTTCGATCGTCCATAGATTTCAATGATGCTTCGCAGGCAGCAGGCAAACCGAAACGGCGAGACCGCCGCATTCGCGCGAGATTCGGCGTTCTGGGCGCCTACGCCATCATGCCTTAAATAGAATTGGAATTAAGGCTCGAACCATGCAGCAAGCCTGAAGTGCCACAGCGCCGCGCATCATACTTGACGCGCGGCGCTGTGATGTTCGATCGCCTAGTTGATGCGCCGTGATGCACCGCGCTCGGCAGAGCCGTCGGGCAGGACATCCAAGCGCTGTGCTGCCAGCACCACTTCCACACGGTTCCTGACATCGAGTTTCTGCATCAAGACCGTCATGTAATGTTTGACGGTCTTTTCGCTGATATCAAGACAGACCGCTATTTCGCGGTTCGTGCTGCCACGCATGAGATGGCGAACGATCTGCTCTTCGCGCAGGCTCAGGCGTCGTTGTGCCTGAGACCGCCGGCGGATTTCCGCTGTTTTCATGGCCATGATGACCTTGGTCGCGAATCCCGCCGTGATGAACGTCTCGCCGTCATAGACGGTGCGTATGGCCTCGTGCAGGTCGCTGGCGCTGCTGCCTTTCAGCACATAGCCAGAGACCCCGTAATTCAGGACTTGTATCGCGGTTTCAATGCTTGAATTTGCGGTGAAGACGATGATCCGCGTGTCTTTGTATTTTTGCGCAACCAGCTCGATAGCCGCAATGGCGTCGCCGGGCATGCTCAAATCGAGCACGAGAACTTCAGGTGAAAATTCTTCAACTATTTTCAAAGCATCGACCGCGTTTTCGCCCTTCGCGACGATTTCGAGGTCACTTTTTCCAGAATATAAACTGACCAGTCCTTCCAGAAGGATCGGATGGTCGTCAACAAATGCAACTGATATCGACATGGTCGTTGCTCTCCCTCCGCAACGAACATGCTAGTTCATCAGGTTCGCGTTTAAAAGAACACACTTAACTTCTAGTTAATTTAGAAAGTGAAGGGATACGGCGCTGACACGGCCAAAGATACGAGTGGCACTGCCGGAACACAGCGCAAATATTCGCGTTACGATCTAGGAAATCGACAAGCACTCTTTAGGCGAGAGACTACGAAAGCTAGGCTATTACAATCTTTACAATTACTTAGTATGTTCTGACGCTGCCCTGCTGCACGAACCCCGGAACGCAGGAGACGCGAGGCGGCGATATCTGGAGAATCTCGGTACATTTTAAGTAAAGCGAGAATATTAGCCCAAAAATGTTTGCCGCCGCCGCCAAAGATCACCCGAAAGTACTACGGATTTTAACCTTCCTGCACAGCATTGGCAGAAAGATGCCGCCGACTGCAGCGTTAAAACCCTAGAACTTCATGCCGGGGACAACCAAGGGATTGTCCGAAAGCGCCTGGGCATCGGGACGATCGATTCGCGGTTTGCCGGTGAAGGCATCGAAAAGGTCGCGCACGAAAGCTTCGCTCAGCCCCTTGGTGATCAAGACCATACGCGTCCGCCGATCGGCCGGATCCGGCCAGGCGGCAAGCCGCTCCGGGGTATGAAAGACGTTCTGCACGCCGTGAAGCACCAGCGGTCGCTCCGGGTTGTCGGAAACGGCGACGATCGCCTTCATCCGCAAAAGCTTCTCGCCATGGGCTGAGCGCAGGAGATCGATGAACATGTCGAGCGCCATCGGCTCGATCGGCCTGTCATGCAGGATGCTGAACGATCGAATGTCCGAACCATGGCGCGTTGCATCGTGGTGATGATGGTGATGGTCGTGGTGGTGATGATCGCCGTCATGATGATGGTGACTGTGGTGCTCGTGATCGTGGTGATCGTGGCCGTGATCTGCCTCATCCTGCAGCCAGCGGCCGACATCGGCGATCTTCGAGGCGGGATCGTAGAGGCCGCAGGCAAAGAGCGCGCCCTTCCCGGCCTCGGGGCTGTCACCGTCGACGAACGGCGCACGCGGATTGAGCGCTCGCAGGCGCGACCGCAGTTCTTCCAACTGCGCCTGATCGGCGAGCCCGGCCTTGCTGATCACGATGCGATCGGCGACCGCGACCTGCTTCAGCGCCTCCTCGTGGTTGGCAAGCGTCTGCAGTCCATTGACCGCATCCACCACCGTCACCACGCCGTCGAGACGGAAGCTCTGGGCGATCACCGGGTTGCCGATCACCGATTGGAGCACCGGCGCCGGATCGGCAAGCCCGGTCGTTTCGATGACCACGCGCTTCAGCGGCTTGATGCGCCCGGTCTGCATCCGATCCATGAGATCGGCGAGCGTATCCACCAGTTCGCCGCGCACGGTACAGCACAGGCAGCCGTCGGAAAGCTCTATGACGCCGTCGCTCGAGGCTTCCACCAAGAGATGATCGATCGAGACATCACCGAATTCGTTGATGATGACGGCCGTATCCGAGAGATCCGGATCCTTCAGGAGCCGGTTCAGAAGCGTCGTCTTGCCCGCACCGAGAAATCCGGTCAGGATCGAGACCGGCACTGCCGGCAGTGGGCTAACCATTGGAAACTCCGATCAGAGGCTCGGCCGCGGCACCGGGATCGGCACATTGGCGACGTCGCCCTGGCCGGCCGGATCAGTGCCGGCCTTTGCCAGCTTGTCGCCGCTGCCGGGGATGAGGCCGGCAAAGGCCAGCTTCAGCGGGCGGTTGAGCTCGTGGATGAACGGCGAGAGCAGCTTCTGCCTTCCGGCTTCGTCGCGGCCTTCGCTGCGCACCTTGGCGGCGGCCTGCGAGCAGATCTGCTTGCTGACGTCAGCCACCAGATCGCGCGTCTCGCCATAGGGCGCGATCTGCACCAGCGATGGCTTGGCCGCTCCCGAGGTCGTCAGCGCCATCTGCATCAGACGCGCGGATTCGTCAGCACGGGCGCCGAGGCTGTCTTCGCCAAGCACGACCGAAACGACGCTGCGGCCGTCGCGCGTCGCGGAGGAGACCTGGTTGAAGCCTGAGGCGCAGATGAAGCCCGTCTTCATGCCGTCAGCGCCTTCGAAGCGGCCGATCAGCATGTTGTAGTTCGGATAGTCCTTCTTGCCGGTGGTAAAGCCTTCCAGCGAGAAATAGGACGCGTATTCGGGAAACTCGCGCTTGAGCGTGATCGCCAGCACCGCAAGGTCGCGTGCCGTGGTGTACTGGCCCGGCCCCGGCAGGCCGTTGGCATTGACGAAATGCGACGACGTCATGCCGATGCGGCGCGCCTCGGAATTCATCCGGTCGATAAAGGCGGGCTCGGAGCCGCCAACGGTTTCGGCAATTGCCACCGCCACGTCGTTGGCTGACTTCACCAGCATCATTTTCAGCGCGCTGTCGAGCGTCATCGCCTGGCCGGGCTTGTAGAACATCTTGCTCGGCGGTTCTGAGGCAGCGTTCTTGGTCATCACGACGGGGCTCGTCAGCGCCAGTTGTCCCGATTTGATCGCCCGGAAGGTGGTGTAGGCCGTCATCAGCTTGGTCAGCGACGCCGGATACCACTTCTGGAAGATATCCTGGTGCTCGTAAACCTTCAGTGTATTGACGTCGACAACGAGCCGCGGATTGGCAAATGCCGGCATTGCCATGAGAAGGCTCGCGCAGGCGCCAGCCACGACACCCACTGCCTTTGCCTTGCCACGCATGAAAAATCCTGCTGTCACTACCATAGACCTCGAATTTCCGCTGTTGCCTCGTCTCGTTCGGCTATTTAGCCTATATGGCGAGGAGATGGCAAAGCCCATTCATTGGCTGCTGTGCCAATCCACCGCAGATAGATGTGATCGAACAGACCGACAGGACTTATCTCATGCCGATTCTCAACCGTGCCGCCGAACTGCAAATCGAAGTCACCGAATGGCGGCGTCATCTGCACAAGAACCCCGAGCTCCTGTTCGCGGTGGAAAATACGGCAGCCTTCGTCGAAAATAAACTGAAGGAATTTGGCGTTGACGAAATCGTGACTGGCCTTGGCCAGACGGGCGTCGTCGGCCTCATCAAGGGCAATCTCGGTCCCGGCCGCACTATCGGCCTTCGCGCCGACATGGACGCGCTGCCGATCACCGAGACCACCGGCAAGCCCTGGGCGTCGGAAACATCCGGCAAGATGCACGCTTGCGGCCATGACGGTCACACGGCCATGCTGCTTGGCGCGGCAAAGTACCTTGCCGAGACCCGCAACTTCGCCGGCAGCGTCGCGGTGATCTTCCAGCCGGCCGAAGAAGGCGGCGGCGGCGGCCATGAAATGGTCAAGGACGGCATGATGGAGCGCTTCGACATCGCCGAAGTCTACGGCATGCACAACATGCCGGGCATGCCCATCGGCCATTTCGGCAGCCGCGTCGGCGCGATCATGGCCTCGACCGACGAGTTCACCATCACCATCAAGGGCCGCGGCGGCCATGCGGCCCAGCCGCACAAGACGATCGATCCGATTGTCATCGGCACGCAGATCGTCACTGCCTTGCAGACGATCGCGTCGAGAACGGTCGATCCGCTTGCATCGGTCGTCGTCTCGGTGACCACGTTCAACGCCGGCTTCGCCCATAACGTCATCCCGGAGGAGGCGGTCCTCGGCGGCACGGTGCGCACGCTGAAGCCGGAAGTGCGCGATATCGGCGAGACCCGTATCCGGTTGATCGCCGAAGGCATTGCCGACGTCTATGGCGCCACGGTCGACGTCTGGTACAGCCGCAACTATCCCGTCACCGTCAACCACGAGGACGAAACGGCCTACGCGCTGAAGGCGGCGGCGGAAATCGCCGGCGAAGGCAATATCCGTCCGTCGCTCGACCCGATGATGGGCGGCGAAGACTTCTCCTACATGCTGCTGGCCCGTCCGGGCGCGTTCATCTTCATGGGCAACGGCGACACCGCCGGGCTGCACCACCCCGCCTACGACTTCAACGACGAAGCGATCCCGCACGGGATCTCCTATTGGGTGAAACTCGCGGAAACGCGACTTGCCGCCTGAGGCGCGGGCGGGAGGCGGCACGATGCATCAGATAGACAAGATAGACCGTAGAATTCTCAACATCCTGCAGGCGGACGGCCGGATAACCAATCTGGAGCTTGCCGATCGCATCGGCCTGTCGCCGACCGCGACCAGCGAGAGGCTGCGTCGGCTGTTGAAGGAAGGCTATGTTTCGGGCTTCGGCGCCCGCCTCGATCCGCAGAAGCTCGGCTTCGGCCTGCTCGTCTTCATCGAGGTCATGCTCGACAAGACGACGCCCGATGTCTTCGACCAGTTCGCGACCGCCATCAAGCAGGCACCGGCAGTTCTGGAATGTCACATGGTTGCCGGCGGCTTCGACTATCTCGTCAAGACCCGTTTCGAGGATATGGCCGCCTACCGCAATTTCCTCGGCCAGGTGCTCTGGACGCTGCCGGGCGTCAAGGAAACCCGCACTTACGCTGTCATGGAAGAGATCAAGAACGACGGGCCGCTGCCGCTCGTCTGATGCCAGACAGGAACAGCCCCGGAGACCGATGGGATCCCCGGGGCTGCTTGTGACAGGCTTAAGCCACGTCGAGCGAGGCCATGTCGATGACGAAGCGATAGCGCACGTCGCTCTTGACGACCCGCTCATAGGCTTCGTTGATCTCCTGGATCTTGATCGTCTCGATCTCCGAGACGATGTCGTGCTCGCCGCAGAAATCCAGCATTTCCTGGGTTTCCTTGATCGAGCCGATCATCGAGCCGGAAATGCTGCGGCGCGCGGGCACCAGCGAGAATGCATGCACCGGCACGGCATTTTCCGGAATGCCGACCAGCACGAAATTGCCGTCGACCTTCAGAAGATTGACATAGGCGTTCCAGTCGATCTCGGCTGCCACCGTGCAGATGATCAGGTCGAACTGGCCCTGAAGCGTCTTGAAGGTTTCCGGATCGTTGGTGGCGTAGTAGTGGTCGGCACCGAGCTTCAGTCCGTCTTCCTTCTTGGAAAGGGTCTGGCTGAGAACGGTGACGTCAGCGCCCATGGCATGGGCAAGCTTGACGCCCATGTGGCCGAGGCCGCCCATGCCGACGATCGCGACCTTCTTGCCGGGACCGGCCTTCCAGTGGCGAAGCGGCGAGTAGAGCGTGATACCGGCGCACAGAAGCGGTGCTGCCGCGTCGAGCGGCAGGTTTTCCGGGATCGACAGCACGTAGCCTTCCTTGACGACGATGCTGTCGGAATAGCCGCCCTGCGTCGCGGTCTTGCCGTCCGCTTCGACGCCGTTGTAGGTCACGACCAGACCCGGCATGTAATGTTCGAGATCGAGGTCGCGCGTCGCGCAGGTGGTGCAGGAATCGACGAAGCAGCCGACGCCGGCACGGTCGCCCACTTTGAACTTGGTGACCTTGGAGCCGACGGCGGTGACGATGCCGACGATTTCATGGCCGGGGACCATCGGGAAGGCCGAGTTGCCCCATTCGTTGCGTGCCTGGTGAATGTCGGAGTGGCAGACGCCGCAATATTTGATGTCGATCACCACGTCGTCGTCGCGCGGCTCGCGACGTTCGAAGGTGAAGGGCGTAAGCGGTTTCGACGCGTCGGTCGCCGCATATCCTCTTGCAATGGCCATCAGTCTGTCCTTCAATTTTGGGAGATGCGAAATGGCCGGAGCGTTACCGGCAGATCGCAGGCAGGGACTATGCGTTCGCGATCGGCAAAAGCGTTATCGCGATCCTGCAAAGTTTTTGCCCGATCCTGCAAGATTGAAAAATGTATGATGGCAATAGCGCTTCGAAGCCTTATCTGAGCATAGCCTCACACAATGCTAAGCCGCTGGAAAGACCACAGAATATGACAGCCACGCGACAGACTGCCAGACAGGACATGATCGACGTCATTGCCCGGATCACCGGGAAGGACGGCGACCACCAGACCGCAATCCCAGGTTTGAGCATTCATCGCCATTCCGGCGACGCACCTGTCAATTGCGCGGCCTACAAGCCGAGCCTTGCGATCATCGTCCAGGGCGCCAAGCGCGTGGTACTCGGCGACGAGACGCTGATCTATGGCGCTTCCGATTATCTGCTGACGTCGATCGACCTGCCGGTGTTGTCGCAGGTCTGCAAGGCTTCGGCCGACGAGCCTTATCTCAGCTTCGCCTTCCAGATCGATACGGCCAAGATTCCGGCATTGCTCGACTTACTGGCGCAGGGGCACATGTCGACCTCCGCCTCGCCGCGCGGCATGACGGTCAGCAAGATTACGCCCGACCTCGAGGACGCAGCACTCCGGCTCTTGCGGCTGCTCGACCGGCCCGACGATATCCCGGCGTTGCTGCCATTGGTCGAACAGGAAATCCTCTATCGCCTGGTCACAGGCCCTCACGGCCACCGCCTTCGCCAGATGGCAACCACCGAGAGCCAGCCCCACCAGGTCGGCCGCGCCGTCGCCTGGCTGAAGGAGCACTATTCGCGGCCATTGCGTATCGACGACCTGGCAAGTCGCGTCTCGATGAGCGTTTCGTCGCTACACCACCATTTCAAGGCGATCACCGCAATGAGCCCGCTGCAGTACCAGAAGCAGTTGCGGTTGCAGGAGGCGCGTCGCCTGATGCTGGAGGAAAGCCTGGATGCCGGCGATGCCGGCCATCAGGTCGGCTACGAAAGCCAGTCGCAGTTCAGTCGCGAATATGCCCGCCACTTCGGCGAGCCGCCGTTGCGCGATATCGGCCGCGTGCGTCGCACGCTGGTCGAGCGTTTCTCCGGTGAGACGGAGATGCTGAGCGAGGGCTGAGCGGGTATCAGCTACGCTCGATATACCCCGGGATATCACCCCGTTCGATATCCCTGGGGATATCAGCTTCTTTCGATATCCCGCCTGAGCACGATCGACGTCGTCAGATCCTCGACATTGTCCATGGTCGCCACTTCGTTGCGCAGTTCATTCAGCGCGTTGATGGAGCCGACCTCGACCTCGACGACCAGATCGAGCTGACCGCTGACGGAAGAAACCTTGCGCACGGACGAAAAGCCCGCGAGCCGGTCGAGCACGCCGATCGACGGCGTGCGCTGCAGGGTGACGAGCAGGAAGGCCTGGATCTGCCCCTCGTCCAGCTGGCCGATATCGGCGCGGTAGCCGCGGATGATGCCCGCTTTTTCGAGGCGGGTGACGCGCTCCGTCGTCGCACTTCTGGAAAGACCGATCCGGCCCGCCAGCGACTTCATCGGGATGCGCGCTTCCCGCGACAGGATGCTCAGGATCGTCCGGTCGATCGCGTCGATGTCCTGCATGATTTCCGCCTCCGATCGCGCCGACAAGATGACGGTTATTATAAACATAATGCCGGTGCAACCGGCATATTGCCGGATGCATGCCATGGCCGCTCGTGCAACTCTGCCCGCAAGACAAAGGGCGCCCAATGAACGACATGCTGAAGACGACACCAGACTTTTCCATCGACCAGGCATCGGCACTGCTGAAGCAGCATTACGGCCTCACAGGCACGCTCTCGCTGCTTGCCAGCGAACGCGACCAGAACTTCAAGGTCGAGGCAGAGGGCGGCGCAACCTATATCCTGAAGATCGTCAATGCCGCCGAGCCCGAGGTCGAGAGCGACTTCCAGACGGCACTTCTCGGCCATGTCGGAACCTTCGCCGCCGAATTGCCGGTGCCGCACATCCGGCCGACCTTGGCGGGGACCAGCCTTGCCGCAACCACCAGCGAGCACGGCGTCAGCCACCGGCTGCGTCTCGTCAGCTGGGTCTCGGGCCTTCCGCTTGCCGAAACCGGCCGCAGCACCGACGCGCTCCAGTCGCTCGGTCAGATGCTCGGCCGCTTCGACGCCTCGCTGAAAGGCTTCATGCACCCAGGTGCGCTGCGGGACCTCGACTGGGACATCCGCAATGCCGGCCGTTCGAAGGATAGGCTCAGCCATATCTCCGATCCTGCAGACCGGGCGCTGCTCGAGCGCTTCCTCGCCCGCTTTGCGCAGGCCGTCGAGCCGAAACTGGCGACGCTGCGCTCGGCCGTCATCCACAATGACGCCAATGACTGGAACGTGCTGGTCGACAAGGCTGATCACGACCGCATCTCCGGCCTGATCGATTTCGGCGACGCGCTCTATGCGCCCGTTATCGCCGAAGTCGCCAACGCCGCCGCCTATGCCGGTCTCGACCATCCCGACCCGATCGGCGCCACGGCCGCCATCGCCCGCGGCTACCACGCCGAATATCCGCTGCTTGAGGAAGAAGTCGATCTTCTCTTCGACCTCATCGCCATGCGGCTCGTGACGTCAGTGACCATCTCGGCCTCGCGCCGCGTGCATACGACCGACAATCCCTATCTCGCCATCAGCGAAAAGCCGGCCTGGACGCTGCTGCGCAAACTCGACCGGATGAACCGGCGTTTCGCCACCGCGATCCTGCGCAAGGCCTGCGGTTTTGAGGCGGGACCCGGTACGCGCGGCGTTACCGCCTGGATCGCCGGCAATCGCAAAACGCTTGCACCGCTGCTGGAGCGGCCGGCCGCCACCTATCCGGCAGCGCTCGTGCCCTATGGCGATCCCAACCATCCGATGACGGTCAAATCATCAGGCGAACAGCCGGATGAAGCCCAGGCGATCTGGGAAGACCATTGCCGCGAAAACGGCATCGATCTTGGCATCGGCCCCTGGGGCGAAGCCCGCACGGTTTATGCCGGCGAGATGTTCGTCTCGCGACTGATCGAGAACACCCGCCGCACCTGCCATCTCGGGCTCGACCTGTTCATGGCGGCCGGTACCAGAGTGTTCACCCCGATCGCCGCCACCGTCGTCAGCGTCGAGATCGAGAAGGATCCGCTCGGTTACGGCTGCCTGATCGCCCTTCGCCACGAGCCCGACGGCTGCCCGCCCTTCGTGTCGCTCTGGGGCCATATGGCGCATGAGGCCATGGGCCGGATCAAGGCCGGCGACCGGCTCGAAGCCGGCGCGCTCGTCGGCGAAATGGGAGCGCCAAAGGAAAACGGCGGCTGGGCGCCGCACCTGCATCTGCAGCTTTCCGTCGATACCAGCCTTTCGGCGACCGAAATTCTCGGCGTCGGCGAACCGCAGTATCTCGACGTCTGGGCCGAACTCTTCCCCGATGCGCGCACCTTCGCCGGCATCGCCGAGGAATTCTACGCCAAGAGCGGCCGCGCACATGACGAAATCGTCAAACTGCGCAAGGAACTCTTGCTGCCGAACCTGTCGATCTCCTACGAGAAGCCGATCAAGTTCGTGCGCGGCGAAGGCGTCTGGCTGATCGACGACAGCGGCCGCGCCTATCTCGACTGCTTCAACAATGTCTGCCACATCGGCCATGCCCATCCGGCAGTGGTCGAGGCCATGGCGAAGCAGGCGGCGACCCTCAACACCAACACCCGCTACCTGCACGACAACATCGTCGCCTATGCGGAACGGCTGACCGCAACGCTGCCGAAAGAGCTGACCGTTGCCGGTTTCGTCAACAGCGGCTCGGAGGCAAACAGCCTTGCGCTGCGCCTCATGCGTGCCCATACCGGCCGCGAAAATGCCATTACGCTCGATTGGTCCTATCACGGCACCACCCAGGAGCTGATCGACATCAGCCCCTACAAGTTCCGTCGCAAGGGCGGCAAGGGCCCGAAGCCGAACGTCCATGTGGCTGCTGTTCCCGACAGCTATCGGGCGCCAGCGGATTGGCCGGCCGAGGAGCACGGCAAGCGTTTTGCCGAAAGTGTCGCCGAACAGATCGCCGCCATGCAGGCCAAGGGCGAAGGCCCGGGCTTCTTCATCGCGGAATCGATCCCGAGCGTTGCCGGCCAGGTGTTCCTGCCCGAAGGTTACCTGAAGGAAGTCTATCGCCTGGTGCGCGAAGCCGGCGGCGTGTGCATCGCCGACGAGGTCCAGGTCGGCTTCGGCCGTGTCGGCAGCCATTGGTGGGCCTTCGAGACACAAGGCGTGGTGCCCGACATCGTCACCATGGGCAAGCCGATCGGCGACGGTCATCCGCTCGCCGCCGTCGTCACCACCCGCGAGGTCACCGACAGCTTCAACAACGGCATGGAGTACTTCAACACCTTCGGCGGAAACCCGGTTTCCTGCGCCGTCGGCCTTGCCGTGCTCGACGTCATCGAGGGACAGGACCTGCGCGGCAACGCGCTTGCCATCGGCAACTATCTCATCTCCTCCTTCAAGGCGATGCAGGCGCGTTACGAGGTGATCGGCGACGTGCGCGGCATGGGCCTGTTCCTCGGCATCGAACTCGTGACCGACCGCAAGACCAAGGCACCCGCCACCGAATTTGCCCGGGCCGTTTCCAACGGCGCCCGCCAACGCGGCGTGCTGATGGGAACCGAAGGGCCGCATGACAACGTCCTGAAGATGCGCCCGCCGATGATCTTTTCGAAACGCGATGCCGATCATCTGCTCGCCGTTCTCGAAGAGACCTTTGCGGATGTGACGAGGAAGCTCGGCTAAAGGCCGGGCTCGATACCGCCGAAAAGACAATCAACTGGCCGGGACGCACACGCGCCCCGGAAGCGAAGACGCATGCCTTCATAACTGCATAACAAGAGGAGAACAGAACAATGAAACTTGGTATTCTAGCACTTGCGAGTGCGGCGTTTCTCGCCGGAACGGCGGCAAGCGCCGCCACGCTCGACGTCGTCAAGGAACGCGGCGAGCTTCGCTGCGGCGTCAGCCAGGGCGTACTCGGCTTTTCCGCGCCGAACGACAAGGGCGAATGGAGCGGCTTCGACATCGACTTCTGCCGCGCGGTCGCAGCTGCAACGCTCGGCAACCCGGACAAGGTTAAATACGTGCCGCTCTCGACGAAGGAGCGTTTCACCGCGCTGCAGTCGGGCGAAGTCGACCTGCTGTCGCGCCAGACCACCTGGACGCTGTCGCGCGACAGCGATCTCGGCATGAGCTTCGTCGGCGTCAACTACTATGACGGCCAGGCCTTCATGGTGCGCAACGACCTCGGCGTGAAGAGCGTCAAGGAACTCTCGGGCGCCTCCGTCTGCACGGAAACCGGCACGACCACCGAGCAGAACATGGCCGACTACTTCAGCTCCAACAACATCCAGTACCAGGTCATCGCCTTCGAAAAGCCCGACCAGACGATCCAGGCTTTCAACACCGCACGCTGCGACGTCTATTCGACCGACGCCTCGGCGCTCTACGCCCAGCGCCTGACGCTGAACGACCCGGACCGCTTCGTCGTGCTGCCGGAAGTCATCTCCAAGGAACCGCTCGGACCGGCCGTGCGCCAGGGCGACGAGCAATGGTTCAAGGTCGTGCGCTGGACATTGTTCGCGATGATCGAAGCCGAAGAGCTTGGGATCACCAAGGAGAATGCAACCAAGATGCAGGAAAGCGGCAACATCGGCCAGAAGCGGTTCTTGGGGATCGACAACGAAGCCGGCAAGGCGCTGGGTCTCGGCCCGACATGGGCCTTCCAGGCCATCTCCGCCGTCGGCAACTACGGCGAAGTGTTCGAAAAGCATCTCGGCAAGGACAGCGCGCTCAAGATCGACCGCGGCCTCAATAAGCTGTGGAGCCAGGGCGGCCTGATGTACGCGCCGCCGGCGCGCTAATCGCACAGCAGTTCCGGAGAAGGTCCTCTCTCCGGAATTGCGCCAACCACAAGACCAACCAACCAACTCGCCGCGGCCCTCACCGCGGCGTTTTTTTGTTTCCGGCGGTTGCGGCTGAAATTCACAAACACAAAGCGGCAAGATCGGGAAATCGGGAGGCGACCAACAAGGCCCCTCATTTCTGTGCTTGTCACAGAAATCCAGCCAGCCCAAGTCCTTGGGCTGGAAGGTTTTTGGGCTCGAAAGGCCTTCGGCCCGACCGACGTCGGGCCACTGGATTCCGGCACAAGGCCGGAATGAGGAAAGTGGGAAGGCCCTGCTCAAACAGCGGGATCAGTGATCCGCTAACGTTTCCAACCAGCGGGCCGCAACCCCTCAGAGCTTGACGATCGTCTTGCGTGCAAGCAGCCCCTGCGGCGCGAAGAGAAGCACGCCGATGACGAGCAGGATGGTGAAGGCATCGCGGTAGCTGAGCAGGCTTTCCGGCAGATAGGCCTGTAGGAACACCTCGATGAAGCCGAGCAGGAAGCCGCCGGCAACGGCACCCGACAAGCTACCGAGCCCGCCGATGATCGCGGCAATGAACGCCTTCAGCACCGGCAGGAAGCCCATCAGCGGATCGACGCTGCCGCGCTGCGCCACCCAGAGAATGCCGGCAACACCGGCAAGCAGACCGGAAATGGCAAAGGCGGTCGCCACCACCGCATTGGCGCGGATGCCCATCAGCCGGACGATGGCGAAATCCTCAGACGCTGCGCGCATGGCCCGGCCGAGCACGGTCGTGCGCAGGAACAGATTGAGCCCGACGAGCATGATGACGGTGACCAGGATCGACGTGCCCTGGATCAGGCCGAGATGAAGACCGCCGATCTCGATCGTGCCGGAAAAGCTCTCCGGCATCGGCACGGGCTTCGGCCGTGCCGAGATGAAATTCTGGAAGATGACGCGCAGGATGGCGCTGACGGCAAAACTGGTGAGAAGCAGCGTCGTGCCGCTGGCACCGCGTACCGGACGGAAGGCGACACGCTCCATCAGCATGGCAAGCACGACCGCGATCATCAGCGCGCCGAAGATCGCGAGCGGAAACGGCAAACCCAGCAGCAGGGCGAAGCACAGTCCGTAGCCGGCTGCCGTCATCAGCTCGCCATGGGCGAAATTGATCAACCCCATGATCGAGAAGACGACCGCAAGCCCAAGCGCGAGAAGCGCGTAGGTGCCACCGAGGCTGAGCGCGTTGACCAGCTGCTGCAGGAACATGTCCATCGTTGTGACCTCTTTGCCCGCGGGCCCTCAAGCGCCGAGATAGGCACCCTGGATTTCAGTTGAATTGCGAAGCTCGGCGGCCGTGCCGGACAGCACGATGCGTCCATTCGCCATGACGTAGCCGGCATCGGCGATTTCAAGCGACAGCGCCACGTTCTGCTCGACGAGCAGGATGGTCAGGCCCTTCTGGCGCAGACCGGCGATCAGGTCGAAGATCAGATCGACCACCTGCGGCGCGAGCCCGAGCGACGGCTCGTCGAGCAGCAGAAGGTCGGGCGACGACATCATCGAGCGGGCAATCGCCAGCATCTGCTGTTCGCCGCCGGACAGCGAACCGGCCTTCTGGCCAAGGCGTTCTTTCAGGATCGGGAAGCGCGACAGCATGTCTTCGCGCACCTCGGAGATCGCTCCGCGCGCCTTGTGCATGGCGCCGCCAAGCAGCAAGTGCTCGTCGACGGTCAGGCTTGGAAAGATGCGCCGTCCCTCAGGCGTCAGCGTCATGCCGAGCCGGACGATCTGTTCCGGCGGCAGACCGGATATGTCCTGACCGTTGAACGACACCCGCCCTGCCTTCTTTGCCGCGAGGCCCACCAGCGCATTCAGCGTCGAGCTCTTGCCGGCGCCGTTGGCGCCGAGCAACGTGACAATCTGTCCCTTGCCGACGGTGAGATCGACACCTTTCAGCGCCTCGACGGCACCATAGGCGACCTTGAGGCCGCTGACCTCGAGCAGTGGTTTCTGCGCGGGAATTTCACTGTGCATCATCGGGGCAAAGTCCTTGCCATGGATTGCGAAACGGCCAGTTGCGGCCGAGCGGTCTCCGGCGCACTGCCGGAGACCGCAAGTGGCGACAGCTCAGGGGGCGGGAATGTCGGCCGCCGCCGGAACGCCCTGGCTGATCAGTTCGCGGTTACCGCCTCCGATGCGCACCAGCGACACCGAGCGCAATGGCATGCCCTGCGTGCCGGCATAGCTGATCGGGCCGGTGACGCCCTGCACGTTTTCGAGCGAGGCGATGGCGTTGCGGATGGCAACCGGGTCGATGCTGTTGGCCTCGGTCACCGCAGCGTCGATCACCTTGCCGAGGTCATAGCCGTTGGCGATGTAGACCGTGTCCGGCTCCTGGCCGAACTTCTCCTTGTACTTGACGTTGAAGTCGGCGAGCGGGCTGCCCTCGCTGGCAAAGCCGGCCGTCGTGAAGACCACGCCGTCGACGGTCGCGCCAAGGCCGAAGGTCGTCGGCGAGTCGATGCCGTCGCTGCCGAGGATCGGAATTGTGACGCCGGCGCCGCGCAACTGGCGGATGAAGGCCGGGAAATCGGGCTCGTAGGCCGCCGTCATGATCACGTCGGGCGCCGGGTTCATCGCCTTGATCTTGGTGACCTCGGCGCCAAAATCCTGCTGGCCCATGCTGAAGGTGCCTTCGCCCAGCAACTCGCCGCCCTTGGCCTTGAAGGCTACACCGAAATATTCCGGGAGCTTCAGCGTATAGGCGCTGTCTGGAGACTTGAGGATATAGGCCTTCTTGTAGCCCTTCTCGACGGCGTAGGTGGCAAGCACCGAGGCCTGCACGTTGTCGGCGGGATAGTTGCCGAACATGTAGTCGCCGACGGCAAGCGGCATGGTCGGGGTCGTGGCGCAGAAAGAGAAGGCCGGGATCTGGGCGGCTTGCGTCACCTGGCCGGCGGCGATCGACGGATCGGCGTCGCAGGGCGTGATCATGATCTTGACGCCCTGATCGACCAATTCCTGCGCCACCAGCGCCGTCTGGGCCGCATCCGAGCGGGTGTCCTTGGCGATCAGCTTGATCGGGAACTTGCCGGCGGCGCCGCCAGCCGCGTTGATTTCCTCGACCGCCATTTCCAGGCCCTTCAGCGACGGCTGGTCGTAGGGAGCAAGGCCGCCGGTCTGGGCGGTGGCGAGACCGATGACCAGGTCTTCGGCGAGAGCCGGCAGCGGCGACAGCGCGAAGCCGCCAAGAACGGTGGTGAGGCACAATGTCCTGAGGTTGGATTTCATCGGTAAGCTCCCTCTTTCTGATTTCGTTTGCGGTTCAAGCTGGATTGTGGAGGCCGCTCGCACCCGGCTGAGGACCTTCGGCCTCGACAACCTCGCGCTTCGCCTGTGCCGACGAGCGGCGACGGCCGATATAGGCTTCGATCACATCAGGGTTGGCCTGGATCTCCGCCGGCGTGCCGATGGCGATCTGCTGACCCTTGTTGAGCACGACGACGATATCGCAGAGCCGCATGATCAGCTTCAGGTCGTGCTCGACCACGAGCAGGCCGAGGCGGTATTTTGTGCGGATACGGTCGAGCACGTGCATCAGTTCCTGCGTTTCGGCAGGGTTCATGCCGGCGGCCGGTTCATCGAGCAGCAGGTAACGCGGTTTCAAAGCCAGGGCGCGGGCGATCTCGAGACGGCGTTGCGCGCCATAGGAAAGCGTACCGGCAAGCTGGTCGGCAAAGCCGTCGAGCCCGACCTCGGCCAGCACCAGCCGGGCGCTTTCCATCGGGTCCTCGCCGTTGCCTTTCAGCGCGCTTGCCGCCACCGTGACGTTTTCAAGCACGGTCAGGTTCTTGAACAGCCGGATGTTCTGGAAGGTGCGCGCAAGCCCGGCGACGGGAACCGCGTGAACAGGCAGCGATGCGATATCCCTGCCGTCGATCAGCACGCGGCCGCTCGAAGGCGGAACAACGCCGGAAACGCTGTTGATCAGGGTCGACTTGCCCGCCCCGTTCGGGCCGATGAGACCGGTGACGAGACCCGGCTTGATCTCGAAGTTGGCGTTTTCCAGCGCCACGAGACCGGCGAATTTCTTGCCGAGATTTTCGACCTTGAGCGTTCCGCCTGCAGGGATCTGCGCAATCTTTTGCGCACCATCAGACGATACCGCAGGCTTCGAGGCAAAACGCTTCAACCAGGCGAACCGCTCGTCCAGCTCCCGGACACCGAAAATCCCATCCTGCAGTCGGTACATCACCACCAGGATCGCGACGCCGATGCCAATATCGGTCAGACCGAAGACGGTCGGCAACGTGACGAAGCCGAGGTCGACACCGCCTTCGAGTTTGCGCAGAAGCTCGACGATCAGCATGATCACCGCCGTGCCGCCGACGGCACCCGATACGGTGGTAACGCCACCGAGGATCAGCATGGCGAGCAGGACGAAAGTCAGGTTGAAGTAAAAATCCTTGGGCGAGAAGGCGCCGAGGAAATGCGCCAGCAGCGCGCCGGCAGCCCCCGCCAGAATGGCACCGAGCACCCAGCCGATGAAACGATGGAGCTTGACGTTGACCCCGACCGCGGTCGAGGCGATCTCGTCCTCACGCGATGCCCTCAGCTTCAAGCCCGCGCTCGAGTCCCGATAGAGACGGGCAACGGCAATTGCGGCAATGGCAAAAGGCAACGCCACCCACAGATTGACGGCGCGCGGAATCCCGAAAAATGTCTGGCTGCCGCGGGTGATATCGGTCGAGGCGACCAGCACCACATGGACGATGACGAGAAAGCCGAGCGTCGCGATCGACGCCGACGATCCCGCAAGACGCGCCACGGGTATGCCGATGAGGACGGCGACCAGCGCCACCACCACCAGCGCCACGGCCAGCGCCGGCAGAAACGGCATGCCGATGCCTGCCAGCCATTCCGGCAGGTGCGGCAGCGCCGTCTTCTGGACGATCGGGTTGATGGTCAAAAGGCCCGACGCATAGGCGCCGATCGCCATGAAGCCGACATGACCGAAGGAAACGATACCCGAATTGCCGGCATACATGCCGATGCCGAGCACCGCGATCACGTTGATCATGAACAGCGTCACGAGGCGCTCGCCGCTGCCTGGAAAGACCGACGAGGCGACGGCAGCTGCCACCAGCAGCGGCAGCGACGTTAAAAGGATACCGACGACGGTTTCTCGCCTGACGCGAACCATCTGCATTCCCCCGAATTGTCGGCCCGCCGTTGTTTTTGGCTCGGGCCAGTTCCCGAAATGAAAGTTATCCCATCTCGATCAAATGTCAATCTTGTTTCAAAAAACATTCTCTGCTAGCAATTATGTAACAAAAATTAGAAATCGGGGTTCAAGCCATCATTTTTGGGAGGCGGAAATCGTGGCAATCCGGGATCGACTGACAGACGGAACCATCACCTTCACGCGATCGGAACTGAAGATCGTGCGGCAGTTGCTGGCGAACTATCCGGCAGCGGGACTGAATACCGTCGCCTATCTGGCCTCCTCGGCGGGGGTCAGCAATCCGACCGTGGTACGTTTTGCCAACACACTCGGCTTCGAGGGCTATCCGGAATTTCAGAAGGCGCTGCTCGGCGAAGTCCAGGAGCGCATGAGTTCGCCGCTGTCGATGCTCGACGAACGGCGGCCATCGCTGGAGCAGGAGAATTTCTACCAATACTTCCTGCGGGCCAGCATCCATGCACTCGAAGCCTCGATGCAGATGCTGCCGTCGGAGGATTTCGAGGCGGCCGTCGACGCAGCTGCAGACATGAGCGCGCGAGCGCATTGCCTGGGCGGCCGTTTCAGCGGCTTTCTCGCCGGCCTGCTCTGGTCGCATATGAAGCAGCTTAGGGGCGACACCCGCTGGATCAACGGCAGCCAGGCCGACCAGGTCGATCAGCTCGTCGACCTCGGCAAACGCGACGTGCTGTTCGTCTACGATTACCGCCGCTACCAGAACGACACCATTCGCTTCGCCAAACAGGCGGCCGCACAGGGTGCGCGCATCGTGCTGTTCACCGACCGGTGGCTTTCGCCGATCGCCGATTTTGCCACCGTCACGCTGACGGCGCCAGTCGACACGGTCTCGCCCTATGACACGATGGTGCCGGCAATCGCCCAGACGGAAGCGCTGATCGCCGCGCTCACTGCCCGTCTCGCCACCCAATCCCGCGCCCGCATCGAGAAGATGGAGGAGCTGCGCCGCGGCTACGCCATCACCGAAGACGCCCTCAATCCGAACGTCGACGACGGCCGCTGACTATTCGCCGAAAGGCCACAACCACAACCGAGGAGAAACCGAATGAGTGCCGTTACAGTGAAGGTCGGGGACGACATGCTGAGACGCGACAGCGACTATGAGCGCGGCCGCACGTCCGTGCTGTTCGTCGACATGCAGCGCATCTGGTGCGAGCCCAATCTCGACCCGACCCATCCGCAGGACGCCGACAGCTATTATCACAAGCGGCTGCGCCAGACGGTGATCCCCAACCAGGTCCGCATCCTCGAGGCTGCGCGCAGCGCCGGCTGCGAAGTGCTGCACACCATCATCGAGAGCCTGACGCTTGACGGCCGCGACCGATCGCTCGACCACAAGCTGTCAGACATGCATGTGCCGAAAGGCTCACCCGAAGGTCAGGTCATTCGGGAACTGGCGCCTATCGACAACGAGATCGTACTGCCGAAGACCTCGTCGGGCGTCTTCAACTCGACCAACATCGACTACATCCTGCGCAACCTCAACACCCGCTACCTGATCATCGCCGGCGTCATCACCGACCAGTGCGTCGACATGGCGGTGCGCGATGCGGCCGACCGCGGCTACCTCGTCACCGTCGTCAACGACGCCTGCGCGACCTACAGCCCCGAGCGCCACGAAGGCGCCCTTCGCGCCTATTCCGGCTACTGCTGGACCACCGATACCGACACTGTCGTCAACCGCCTTCAGGGCCTGCGCCAAGCCTGAGCCGTCACTGATGATCTTGAGACAAGAGGGGAATTCATGACCGAGACCAACAACGGCAACGCTCATTCCGCACTGACGGAACTCGCGACCTTCGTGACCACCGACATAGCCGGCATCACCCGCGGCCGCAGCTTCGCCGCTTCGCAGATCGACGACTATCTGCGCAAGGGCGTCGGCTGGGTGCCGGCCAACCTGGCGCTGACGCCGTTCGACCAGATCGCCGAGAACAACCCTTGGGGCTCGGCCGGCGACCTCCGGCTGATGGCCGATCCGGCCAGCAAGGCGCGCGTCACCTGCCTGCCCGACGTCACGCCACTGCATTTCTATCACTCCGATATCACCGACCTCAAAGGCGACCCGTGGGAGTGCTGCGTGCGCAGCTTGCTCAAGCGCACGCTGGAAGAGTTCGAGCGTGAGGCTGGCATGAAAGTCATCTCCGCCGTCGAGCAGGAATTCCAGCTTATCGGCGTCGACTGGCCCGACGCGCCATCCTTCGGCCTGCGCGCCCAGCGCCGCGCCGAACCCTTCGGCCCGCTGCTGATGACCGCGCTGCAGGAAGCCGGCGCCGAGCCGGAGATGTTCCTGCCGGAATACGGCAAGGACCAGTTCGAGATCACCTGCCGCCCGGCGGACGCGCTGACGGCTGCCGATCGCGGCGCGACCATCCGCGCCATCACCAAGGAAGTGGCAGCGCTGTTCGGCTGGAACGCCAGCTTTGCGCCGAAGACGAGTGCCAACGGTGTCGGCAACGGCGTGCACCTGCATGTCAGCTTCACCGATCTGGACGGCAATCCCGTCACCTTCGATGCCTCGCGCCCGGGTCGCCTGTCGAAGGTTGCCGGTTCTTTCGCCGCCGGCGTCATCCGCCACCTGCCGGCACTCACCGCCTTCACCGCCCCGTCGGTACTGTCCTATATGCGCCTCGTTCCGCACCACTGGAGCGCCGCCTATACCTGCCTCGGGGAGAAGAACCGCGAGGCGACGCTCCGCATCTGCCCGACGCTGGATCTTCCCGGCAGCAACCCGGCCAGGCAGTTCAACATGGAGTACCGCGCCGCCGACGCCTGCGCGAGCCCGCATCTGTCGCTGGCCGTGCTGCTGAAAGCCGGTCTCGAAGGCATCCGCGCCGGGCTGGAACAGCCGCCGCTGATCAACTCGGACCCGTCAGATTTTTCCGACGAGGACCAGAAGAATCTCGGCATCCGCCGTCTGCCCGCCAGCCTGCCGGAAGCGCTCGAAACGCTTGCCGAGGACAAGGTCGTGACCGGCTGGTTCGCCAAGGACTTCCTCGATTGCTACGTCGCGATGAAGCGCAAGGAAATCGAGATCGTCGACGGACTTTCGCCCGATGAACTCTGCGCCCGCTACGCGGCCGTCTACTGATACGGATAGGCTCCCATGACTTCGACAACGGCCATCAAGAGCCCCGGCGACCAACGCGGTCGGCACGACGCACGCCAGCCGCTTCTGGCGATCGACGAGCCACCGCCCTATGCGGTGTTCAACCCGGACGGCACCTCGCCGTTCCTGCTGCTCTGCGAGCATGCGTCCAACCGCATGCCGCGCGCGCTCGGCGACATGGGCCTGCCCGAACACGAGCGCCAGCGCCATATCGCCTGGGACATCGGAGCCCTGGCGCTCGCCCAGCATTTGAGCCACAGCCTCGATGCGCCGCTGTTCTTCACCAACTATTCGCGGCTGGTGATCGACTGCAACCGCCCGCTCTCGGCACCGTCCTTCATTCCGGAAGTGAGCGAAACGACGGAGATCCCGGCAAACCGGGATCTCACCGAAGCGGAGCGTAAGCAGCGGATCGAGACACTGTTCAAGCCCTTCGCCGATGCCGTTGCCCGGCGCCTCGATCTGCTGCAGGCAAAGGGTGGGCAACCGTTCGTCGTCGGCGTGCACAGTTTCACCCCCGTCTATTTCGGCAAGCCGCGGCCGTGGCAGGCGGGCATTCTCTATCGCGACGCCGAGGCTTTCGCACAGTCACTGATCCGGGACTTAAGCACCGAAGAGCAGCTGACGATCGGCGACAACGAGCCCTACAACATTCATCCGGACGAGGACTATACGGTTCCGGTCCATGCCGACGCACGCAAGCTGCCGGGCGTGCTGATCGAAGTCCGGCACGACCTGATCGATACCGACGCGGGCGTAAAGGCCTGGGGCGAGCGGCTCACCCGTTGTCTCCAGACGAGCCTTGGGGAGAGCCGCCCGTGACCGAAAGCCTTTACGCCCGGGACGGACAAGCGATCGCCAACCTGCAGAAGCTCCGCTTCTTTCCGCTCGCCATCGCCGGCGGACACGGCGCACGCCTTGTCGAGGAGACCGGCCGCGAGCTGATCGACCTTTCCGGAGCCTGGGGCGCGGCAAGCCTTGGCTATGGCCACCCTGCTCTCGTCGAGGCGGTGTCGCGCGCCGTGGCCAATCCGGCGGGCGCAAGTGTGCTCTCCGCCGCCAATGCACCGGCAACCGTTCTTGCCGAAAAACTGCTCGGCCTTTTCCCCGGTAACGGACGCAACAGGGTGTGGTTCGGCCACTCCGGCTCGGATGCCAACGAGGCGGTCTTCCGGGCGATCGCCAAGGCGACGGGGCGCACCGGCGTCATCTCCTTCGTCGGCGCCTATCACGGCTGCACCACGGGCTCGATGGCCTTTTCCGGCCACAGCGTCCAGGCGGGGGCGACCAAAGCCGAGGGCCTGATCCTGCTGCCCTACCCCGATCCCTACCGGCCTTACCAGGGCGACGCCACCGGTGAAGCGGTGCTCGACCTCCTGAAACAGCACCTCGCAACAACGGCGCCGCCGGAGAAGATCGGCTGCGCGTTCATCGAGCCGATCCAGTCGGACGGCGGGCTGATCGTACCGCCGAAGGGGTTCTTCAAGAAATTCGCCGACCTCTGCCGGCAACACGGCATCCTCGTCGTCTGCGACGAGGTGAAGGTCGGGCTCGGTCGCAGCGGCAAGGTGCATTGCTTCGAGCACGAGGACTTCGTGCCGGATATCCTGACGATCGGCAAAGGACTCGGCGGCGGCCTGCCGCTTTCGGCGGCCATCGGCCCGGCCGAGATCATGGACTGCGCCACCGCGTTTGCGATGCAGACCCTGCATGGCAACCCGGTCTCGACATCGGCAGGCCTCGCCGTGCTCGAAACCATCGAGCGGGAAGGCCTGGCAGAGGCTGCCCGGCGAAAGGGCGAGCGCCTGCGCGATGGCCTGCAGCAACTTTCCGCGCGTCACGCCCTGATCGGCGATGTGCGGGGGCGCGGCCTGGCAACGGGCGTGGAACTGATTGCCGACCGTGAAAGCCGGGAACCGGCGGCGCGGGAAACTGCCAAGCTGATCTACCGCGCCTATGAGCTCGGCCTCGTCGTCTACTACGTCGGCATGAACTCCAACGTGCTGGAAATGACGCCGCCGCTGACCATATTGGACGCGGAAATCGACCAGGCGCTCGACATTCTCGACCGCGCCTTCGGCGATGTCGCAGCAGGCCGTGTTTCCGACACGGTGCTTGCCGAGTTTGCCGGCTGGTGAGAGCTACCCGAGGGTAGAACGGCTCCCTACCAACCCTCGTCAAGAACACGCGTGAGCATGTCGGCAAAAAAGTCGGCGCTCTCGCGGCTGAGGCAGAGCGGCGGCTTGATCTTCAAGACGTTCAGGTGGTCGCCGGTCGGCTGCATGATGACGCCAAGCTCAAGAAGCCGATCGCAGATGGCAGCGGTTTCCTGCGTTGCCGGCTCCAGCGTGTCGCGATTGCGGACGAACTCGACGCCGAGATAAAGCCCCATGCCATGCACGGCGCCGACAAGGGGAAACCGCTGCTCCAGCGCTTGGAGCCTCGTCTTGAGATAGCTACCGACGACGCGCGCGTTTTCCTGCAGCTTCTCCTCTTCGATGAGATCGAGCACCGTCAACCCGACGACGGAGCTGACCGGGCTGCCGCCAGATGACGAGAAGAAATAGCCTTCCTTCTCGAGCGCGTCGGCGATCTCGCGCCTGGTGATAACGGCCCCGAGCGGATGGCCGTTGCCCATGCCCTTGGCGATGGTAATGATATCGGGCACGACGCCCTGTTCCTCGAAGCCCCAGAAATAGTCGCCGAGCCTGCCGTAACCGACCTGCACCTCGTCAGCGATACAGACACCGCCGCGCTGCCGGACCATGGCATAGACGGCATCGAGATAGCCTTTCGGCAGGGGAATGCCGCCGGCATTGCCATAGACCGGCTCGCAGATGAAGCCGGCAAGCCCTTGGGCTCCCTCCTCCAGTTCGCGCAGCTTGGCTGCCACCGACCGCACGTAAGTGTCGGTCGTATCGGCGCCACGGAATTGGCCACGATAGGTGTTGGGTGCCACCACCGCATGCACCCAGTCCGGACGGGTTTCGAGCGCCCGCGGGTTGTCGGCGATCGAGGTCGAGACCGCGTCGCTCGCCACCGTCCAGCCGTGATAGGCCTCGAGCAGGCTGACGACATTGCGCTCGCCGGAAAACGCCCAGGCAAGCCGCAAGGCGAGGTCGTTCGCCTCCGAGCCGCTGTTGACCAGGAACACCGTGTCGAGACCATCGGGCGCAAGGGCTGCAAGCCGCTCCGAAAATTCGGCGACGGAGGCGTAGTGAAAGCGGGAATTGGTGTTGAGCAGCGACCATTGCCGTCCGACCGCTGCCGCCAGCCGTGGGTGCCCGTGGCCAAGGATCGTCACGTTGTTGACCATGTCGAGATAGGCCCTGCCCTCGACATCGAACAGGTGCTCCTTCCAGCCGCGCTCGATCTGCGGCGGCTTGCTGTAATAGTTCTTCTGCGGCCTGGCGAAATGCTGCTGGCGGCGATCAAGCAGGTCGGTCGAATTGGGCGCCGGCGCATCGCAGTCGAAGCCGAGAATGCCTGAGGGCGACGGGCAGAGCGCGCGCCAGGCGTCGGCCCGATCGGCCGGGACAAACATCGGTGGGACCAACCCCGGTTCGCGGCAGAGCTGCACGCGCATCAGGCCAAGCCCGTGGCCGGCCTCGACCACCGTGCCGATCGGCGTGCCGGCGGCAACCGTTTCCTCTGTGTCTTCGGGCTGCTCCAGACCGGAGAGATGAAGAACGACCGCAGGACCGTTCAGGACCATCCGCCCGTCATGCCATTCGGTTCGGCCGGCAAAAGGCGCCCTGACGACGGTGCCGGCCGGCAGGCAGAGATCGACGTGCAGCGCGAAGGTCGGCGTTGGCGCCGATGCCCGAAGCGCGCTCTCCGTCAGCCGATACTCGCCATAACGCGTGGAGGCCATGCCGATCGCATGCGCAGCGGTCTGTAACAGCGAGGCAGGAAGCCCCTCGTGCTGCCAGCGCTCCTCGGGGAGCAGCGGGCTGAGGATGGAAAGATCGATCTGGCGCACGCCGGCCGGCTCGATCTCGACAAGCAGTCCTTCGCTGATCACCGGCAGCGTCTTCTCCGGCTGAGCATTGACGGCGCGCAGAATGGCCTGCTGCATCAGCGCCGGTGGTACGGAGACGGCAACGTCGAAGATCTCGCGTTCATGGTCGGCATTGCCCTGAACGTATGCATTGTCAGGGTCGATGGTCAGCTGCTGTTCGGAACTGGCGACCAGCACCGCGGCGCGCGCGACGACCAGCGGCCACAACGCCTTCAGTTCGCTTTCCTCGAGCGGGCAGACCGCGTGAAAGGCCCTGATGGCAGGCAGGATGAAGAGAGGATCGCCATCGGCATGGTGCAGCAGCGAGGCGCAGCTCACCGCGAGTTCAGCGACGAGCCAGCCTTTGAGGATATCGCCGAAATCGATGACACTATCCGGAACCAGCCTGCCTGCTGGATCCGGCTGCCCAACCACATTGTCGTCGGTCACGTCATGGTGGATGGTTTGCACGCGCAAGTCGGCAGTCAGCGGTTGAAGCCGGCGCATGGACGCCACCATGGCTTCGGCAATGCGCTTCTTCAATCCCTCGTCGTTCATGGCCGCCAGCAGGTGAAGCGCGACCGGGGCGGCGTGCCTCAGGTCCCATTGCAGCTCGCGGTCGAGACCCGGATGGTCGAAATCACGCAGTGCCACCGCCAGCCGTCCGGCGATATCGCCGAGGGCTGCCACCGTTTCCGCCGTCAGATGTTTGCGCCGCGTCAACGGCACGCCGTCGAGATAGGTCAGCAGGCGAACGCGATAAGCCTCACCGCGCACCGTCACGTCGACGATGTCGCTGCCGTCGAGGGCGCGCACCACCTGCGGCGCCCGCACGGATCCGGTCTGGCGGGCGAGATGCAGCAAGGCGGCGTTCTGGGCCTGCAGTTCCTGCAGGTCATAGGCCGCCCGGCAGATTTTTAGGACGAAGCGCGTCTCGCCGGTGTCGATCCGGTAGTTACGATCCTGCTGGCTGCCGAGTTCACTCAAGAGGCCGGAGAGGCCGAAATGCTCAAGCAGGATGCGCGCAGCGTCGTCAGGCGCGACATCGGGCCTTGGCAATTCCGTGCGAAGCTTCAGCGCGTCTTGAACCATAGTGTCGCCTCCATCACATCCGGCACCATGCCGACTTCCGAATCGACCGAACGGGTCTCCCAACTATTGCGACATACCTTCAAGGCGATAGCGCGTCCCGGGATAGAGCAGGCGCGCCGTCGTCACATTGGCGGTGTCGGACCAGGTGCGACGCCGGATCATCAGGCAAGGCTCGTTGCGGTCGATGCCGAGCAGCTTGCATTCCCATGGCTGCGGCGAAACCGCCTCGACGATCTGTTCGGTGCGGGTGATCGGTGCCACCGCCGTCAGATAAGCGTTCGGCGTCATATCGCGGAAATCCTGCTCCATATATTTGGGGCAGATCGACGGGTTGACGAACCGGTCCTCGATCTGGATCGGCAGGCCGTTTTCCGAATGCACCATGATCGAATGGAAAACCCGCGCGCCGGTCACGAGCCCGAGCGCATAACCGATTTCAGACGGTGCGACCTCTTCCTGCATCAGCGTCATGCGCGAGGTGTGCGCATGGCCGCGCTCACGGATTTCGTCTGCGATGTTGCGAACCTCGAGCAGCGCGGTGCTGCCCTTGTGTGCCGCAACGAACGAGCCAACGCCCTGGACGCGGGTGATCGCGCCCTCGGTGGCAAGTTCGCGCAGCGCCCGGTTCGCGGTCATGCGGCTGACGCCGAGATCGGCGACGATCTCGTTTTCGGAAGGGATGCGGTGATGTGCCGGCCATTCACCGCTGTCAATGCGGGTGCGGATGAACTGCTTCACCGCCTCGTAGCGTGGCACCGGTCCGTCCTCGAATGCGGCCATGTCGATCCTTCGCCTGAGTGCCGTTATCGGCATTTTCCCCGTCCTTTCCGGATCGCGAACAAATCATGCGTATCCGGCAATGATTCTTTTCGTTCATTTCACGCTTGCGCGCCACAGCAAAATATCTATAGTTCCATATACAACTACGTACAGGAAAATCGCAACATGGCAACTTTTCCCGTCAACCGGCTCTTCGCCGACCATGCGCTTCTGCCGACAGGCTGGGCGCAGAATGTCGCCATTGCGCTCGATGCGTCAGGCGGGATTGCCTCGATCGCGACCGATCAGCCGATCGCCGATGGCGACGAACGCGTTGCCGGACCGCTTGCTCCAGCCCTCGCCAACCTCCATTCCCACGCGTTTCAGCGCGCCATGGCCGGTCTTGCCGAAGTCGCCGGCAGCGGCAACGACAGCTTCTGGACCTGGCGGGAAGAAATGTACCGCACCGTTGGACTGGTGAACCCCGACGACGTCGAGGCGATCGCCGCCAAGCTCTATATGGAGATGCTGAAGGGCGGCTTCGGCCATGTCGCCGAGTTCCACTATCTGCATCATACCGCCGATGGCACGCCCTATTCCGACCCGGCCGAGATGTCGCTGCGCATTCTGAATGCCGCGAAGACGACCGGCATCGGCCTTACGCATCTGCCGGTCTTCTACGCCCACGCCAATTTCGGCGGCGTCGCCCCGAATGCCGGCCAGCGCCCCTTCCTGCATGATCCCGATCGGTTCCTTGCGCTGCTGGAACGACTGGCGCCGCTCTGCCGCGACAACGGCCAGACGCTCGGCTACGCCGTCCACTCGCTGCGCGCCGCGACGCCTGAAGAAATGCGCACCATCCTCGAACGCGCGCCTGTAGCCGGGCCGATCCACATTCACGTCGCCGAGCAGACCAAGGAAGTCGAAGACAGCCTTGCCTGGAGCGGTCGCCGCCCGGTTCAGTGGCTGCTGGACGAAATGCCCGTCGACGAGCGCTGGTGCGCAATCCACGCCACCCATCTGACTGACGACGAACGGCAACGCCTGGCCCGATCCGGCGCGGTCGCCGGCCTCTGCCCGGCAACGGAAGCCAATCTCGGCGACGGCATCTTTCCGGCCGTCGACTATATGGCCGAAGGTGGGCGCCTCGGCATCGGCACCGACAGCCATGTGGCAACCAGCGTTGCCGAAGAACTGCGACTGCTCGAATACGGCCAGCGCCTGCGCGACCGCCGCCGCAACCGGCTTGCGGGCCCCGGAGCCTCCGTTGGCCACACGATTTTCGATGCGGCGCTCAAGGGCGGTGCCCAGGCCGTCGGCCAGAACACGTCGGGCATCGCCGTCGGCGCACGTGCCGATTTCGTCGTGCTCGACGGCGCCAATCCGTACATCGCCGCCGCAAGCGGCAATCAGATCCTCGACCGCTGGCTGTTTGCGCTTGGCGGCGAGACCGTCCGCGACGTCATGGTCGCCGGACAGTGGAAGATCCGCAACGGACGCCATCACCTGGAGGAAGACATCGACCGCGCCTTCGCGCGGGTGCTCATGAAACTGAAGTAGCAATCGAAGCGACCATCAAAAAAAGGGGAATGCGCATGTCGATCAGCAAACTGAAACTCACCCTCGCCGCCACGGGTCTGGTGCTTGCGGCTTCCGCCGGCAACGCCAGTGCCTCTTATTGCGGCGACGGCAAGACCGTCACCTTCGCCGGCATCGACTGGGAAAGCGGCGCCTTCATCACCGAGGTGATGAAAACCATTCTGTCCAAGGGCTACGACTGCCAGGTGGATTCGATCCCCGGCAACTCCGTAACGCTCGAGCAGGCAACCGCCAACAACGACGTCCAGATCTTCGCCGAGGAATGGCTCGGCCGCTCCGACATCTGGAACAAGGCCGTCGAAGAGAAGAAGGTCGTCGCCGTCGGCAAGACCTTCGTCGGCGCCAGCGAAGGCTGGTTCGTGCCGGAATACGTCATCAAGGGCGATGCCAGCCGCAACATCGAAGCCAAGGCGCCGGACCTGAAGAGCGTGTCGCAGCTGTCCGATGCCAAGATCGTCGAACTCTTCGCCGATCCCGAGGAGCCGTCCAAGGGCCGCTTCCTCAATTGCCCGTCCGGCTGGACCTGCGAAGGCGTGAGCACGGCCAAGCTCGATGCCTACAAGCTCGGCGAGACCTATGTGAACTTCCGCCCCGGCACCGGCACGGCGCTCGATTCCGCCATCACCTCGGCCTATCTGCAGGGCGAGCCGATCCTGTTCTACTACTGGTCGCCGACCGCGATCATGGGCAAGTTCAAGCTCGTGCAGCTGGAAGAGCCGGCCTACAACGAAGCCTGCTGGAAGGAGCTTTCGAGCGCCACCGGCAAGCGCGATGAGGGCTGCGCCTTCCCGTCCGTCGACGTCTCCTACGGCGTCAACAGCACCTTCGCGCAGGAAGCGCCCGAGATCATCGCCATCCTGGAAAAGGCGACCTTCCCGCTCGAAGCCGTCAACGGCAGCCTTGCCTACATGACCGACCAGAAGGTCGATGCGGTGGCGGCAGCGGCCGAGTTCCTGAAGACCAAGGGCGACGTCTGGGGCAAATGGGTCTCCGACGAGGCCCGCGGCAAGATCGAAGCCAGCCTGAAGTAAGTTCGGTCGGTCGGCCGACGCGGGTGTGATGCGCCTCCTCTGTCTGCGACAAGGCGATGCCAACACACCCGCGCCGGCCACGGCCTTCGACCTCCCGAGGCAAGCGCCATCGGCGGCGGCATCGTGCCCGCCTTTGGCCCGAGCAAGGAACGACATCCGATGTTTCCGGATACCCTCAATCTCTCCATCCGCGCGCCGGTGAACGAGTTCATCCAGACGCTGGTCAGCAGCTATGGCTGGGTCTTCAAGGCGATCAGCGCGGTGATCCTCAAAGCCGTGCTCTTCATCGAATGGATCCTGCGCGGCCTGCCCTGGTGGGTCGTCATCCTCGCCTTCATGGCGCTCGCCTGGCAAAGTTCCAAGCGCTGGACGCTGACGGTTGCCGTCGGTGCCCTTCTGTTCTTCGTCGGCGTGCTCGGTCTCTGGGACCTCACCATGCAGACCCTGGCGCTGATGCTGATGGCGACCCTGGTGTCGGTGGCGATCGGCGTGCCCATGGGCATTCTCGTCGCCAAGAGCCGGCTGGTGCGCAACATCACCCTGCCGGTGCTCGACGTGATGCAGACCATGCCGAGCTTCGTCTATCTGATCCCAGCCCTCATGCTCTTCGGCCTCGGCAAGGTGCCGGCGATCCTCGCCACGATCATCTACGCCGTGCCGCCGCTGATCCGCCTCACCGATCTCGGCATTCGCCAGGTCGATCATGAAGTGGTCGAAGCGGCAACCGCCTTCGGCGGCAGCCCCAACCAGATCCTCTTCGGCGTCGAACTGCCGCTGGCGACGCCGACGATCATGGCCGGCCTCAACCAGACGATCATGATGGCGCTGTCGATGGTGGTCGTCGCCTCGATGATCGGCGCGCGCGGCCTCGGCGAGCAGGTGCTGAACGGCATCCAGACGCTCGACGTCGGCAAGGGACTGGAAGCCGGCATCGGCATCGTCATTCTGGCAATCGTACTCGACCGCATCACGCAAGGGTTCGGCAAGAGCCGCACGGAGGATCCCCGCAATGGCTGATATCGAGATCCGCAACGTCTACAAGATCTTCGGGCAGGACGCGAAAGCCGCGCTCGCCATGGCCAAGGACGGCCTCGATAAGTCGGAGATCCTTGCCCGCTCCGGCTGCAGCGTCGGCCTCAACGACGTCAGTCTGACGATCGGCGCCGGCAAGATCTTCGTCATCATGGGCCTGTCGGGTTCGGGCAAGTCGACGCTGGTGCGCCACATCAACCGGCTGATCGAACCGACCAGCGGCCAGGTCGTCTTCGACGGCAGCAACATCCTCGACCTCGACGCCAAGGCGCTTCGCACCTTCCGCATGCATCGCGTCAGCATGGTGTTCCAGAGCTTTGCCCTGATGCCGCATCGAACCGTCTTGCAGAACGTCGTCTACGGCCAGCGCGTGCGCGGACTTTCCAAGGCCGACAGCCGCGACATCGGCATGAAATGGATCGAGACCGTCGGTCTCAATGGCTACGACGCCAAGTTCCCGCACCAGCTTTCGGGCGGCATGAAGCAGCGCGTCGGCCTTGCCCGGGCGCTGGCCGCCGATACCGACGTCATCCTGATGGACGAGGCGTTCTCGGCGCTCGATCCGCTGATCCGCGCCGACATGCAGGACCAGCTGCTGCAACTGCAGCAGAACCTGTCGAAGACCATCGTCTTCATCACCCACGATCTCGACGAGGCTTTGCGCATCGGCTCGGAAATCGCCATCCTGAAGGACGGCCAGGTGGTGCAGGTGGGAACGCCTGATGACATTCTCGACAAGCCCGCCAACGATTACGTCGCCCGTTTCGTCCAACGTCGCCAGGGAAGGCCGGAAGCCCATGACTGAAACCATCACGCTTGATGGACCGGCAGACTGGGCCGAGATCGCCGCCGTCGCAAACGGCGCCCGGCTGGCGCTTTCGACGGCCGCCCGCGAACGCATCGTCAAGGCCCGCGCCGTGGTCGAGGCACTGGTCGATCGTGGCATCCGTGGCTACGGCATCAACACCGGCGTCGGCGCGCTTTGCGACGTCATCATCGACAGGGAAAACCAGCAGGCTCTGTCGCGAAACATCATCCTCAGCCATGCCTGCGGCGTCGGCGAGCCGCTCGGGCGGGCCGAGGCACGGGCGGTGATGGCCGCCCAGATCGCCAATTTCGCCCACGGCTACTCCGGCGTCCGTATCGAGACGGTCGAGGCGCTGCTGGCCCTGCTCAATGCCGGCCTCATCCCCAACATCCCATCGCGCGGCTCCGTCGGCTACCTCAGCCATGCGGCGTCGATCGGCCTCGTGTTGATCGGCCATGGCTCGGTGAACGACGGCAAGGAGATCCTTGGTGGCGCCGAAGCGCTGCGGCGGCTTGGGCTCCAGCCCTTGGCCCTGCAGGCCAAGGAAGGCTTGAGCCTCGTCAACGGCACGCCCTGCGCCACGGGTCTCGCCGCGCTGGCGCTGTCGCGCACGCAAAAACTCTTCGCCTGGGCCGATGCGGCGGCGGCACTGACCTATGAAAACCTCGGCAGCCAGGCCAATGCGTTTGCCGCCGGGCCGCTGGCGCTGCGCCATTCTCCCGGGTTGCAGGCGGTCGGCGAGACGCTGCGCGATTTCCTGGCGGATAGCCCGATGCTGGCCGCAAGCGCCGGTACGCGCACGCAGGATCCCTTGAGCCTGCGCGCCGTTCCGCATGTGCATGGTGCGGCCCGCGACACGCTTGACCATGTGGCCGAGGTGGTGAACCGGGAGCTGGCGAGCCTCACCGACAACCCGGCCGTCTCCGGCACGCCCGAAGCGCCGGAGGTCCACTCGCAGGCCCATGCGGTCGGAGCCGCCCTCGGCCTTGCGATGGACAGCCTTGCGGTTGCCGTCGCCGAAGTCGCGGCCATATCCGAGCGCCGCATCGACCGGCTTGTAAATCCGCTTGTCAGCGGCCTGCCTGCCTTTCTCGCCGGCGACAGCGGTGTGTCCTCCGGCTACATGATCGCCCAGTACACGGCGGCGGCACTTGCCGCGGAAAACCGTCGGCTGGCAGCACCGGCAAGCCTCGATGGCGGCATTACTTCGGCGCTGCAAGAGGATATCCTGACGCATGCCACGCCCGCCGCCTGGAAGGCGCTTGAGATCGTCGGCAACCTCGAGCGCATTCTGGCGATCGAGCTCCTCGCAGCAGCGCAGGCCTATGACCTGCAGCCACGCGGCGTGGGCAAGGCGCAACGCACCGGCGCACTTTATGAGCGCATCCGCACCGCCGTTCCCCACTATGCCGACGACAGACCGATGAACGAGGATTTCGACCGCATGCGGCGCGTCATTCAGGAAGGTACGCCATGAAGCTCCTGCCCGCCTCCGGCCACAAGCGCATGCCCTGGAAAAATGGCGGCGGCGAAACCATCGAGATCGCGGTCTTTCCGCAGAGCGCATCGCTTTCGGACTTCGACTGGCGGGTGAGCATGGCGATCGTTGCCAGCGACGGCCCCTTCTCCGCCTTTCCCGGCATCGACCGCACGCTGTCGATCCTCGAAGGCAACGGCATGACGCTTCTGATCGACGGCCGAGACCCCGCGCGATTGACGCAGGCGGACGCACCGCTCGCCTTCCCCGCCGACGTCGCCACCTCCGCCAATCTGATCGATGGCACGATCGTCGACCTCAATGTCATGACCCGCCGGGGCAAGCTCACGCATCTCGTGCGCAGGCTGGACGTCGAGCGCGAAGGCACGCTCACCAGCAAGGCTGCCACCGCCCTGATCTTCTGCCATCGCGGAGCCGTGACGCTGGATGGCAACGGCCAGACGCTTGCGCTTTCGGCCGGTGATGCCGTGCTGGCCTCCGGGCCGGTTGCAACAGCGTTGAAAACGCCGGCACGGTGCGAGCTGCTTCTCATCGAAATCGACGTAGCGCAGGGCGCCTGACGCCCGGAAGATCACCGGTGGTCGGTGTCCGGATCAGGACCGCCGCAGGTGCAGAAGCGGATAGGGCCTGCCGTCGTCATCCACCGGCGAGCGGCCCGTCGTTTCAAACCCCAGACGGGCGTAGAAGCCGGCACCCGAAGCATTCTGCTCGTTGACATCGACCGTCAGCACCGGATGGAGCGCGGCTGCATGCTCGACCAGCGCGCGGCCGACGCCGCCGCCGCGTGCATCCGCATGGACGAAAAGCGCGTCGATTTGCGCCCCGGTCATGCCCATGAGGCCAAGGGCGATACCCCCGACATCGGCAGCAATCCAGAGTTCAGCTTGCGGCAAATATTGGGTGGCAACCATCTCTTCGATGGCTGCGAAATCCTCGACCGTGAGAAAGTCATGGGTCGCCATGACGGCGCTGCGCCAGATATCGAGCGTGCGCGGAAAATCGGACGGGCGGGAAGAACGGATGGAAATCGTCATCTGAAAAATCACTGTAGAAACGGCTGTTCGCATCCGTGAGTCACCAACAGAAGTGACCCTTCTGACCAATGTCACGGGATGTAACAGCAATGGCAGGCGATAGCGCCGACGCTGAAAACGGGCGCGATGGCTCGCCACAATAGCCACGAACGCGACTTCTTCAAGCGGTGATCTCGCGTGCCGCAACAAGGACCGGTGCCGGTGCCAACGCGCGCACTCCATCCTGCCGGCCGGCAGCAGTTGACGGGCGCTATTTTTCGTCGCCCGAGGTGATCTGGTTCTGCTGCGCCACGATCGCCTCCGTCTGGACCTTGGTGTTCTGGCCGATGGCGATCATCCAGCGCTCGCCCTCCTTCACCAGGACATAAAGCGGGCTGCCCTCCGCTTCGCCCGGGATCGGCGATCCATCGTCGAACACCGGGCGCTGGCGCACATTGACGGCGGCCACATCGGGCCGAAGGAAGGTGATATGCTCCGCTTCGTAGCGGGCATACTGGTTGCCGAGCGCCGGCGTCAGTACCTTGCGGGTAAACGCTGAGATTTCGTCGCGGCCGGTCAGCCGCCGCCCGAAGGCGGTCACCCAAACGGCATCGGGCATGAAGTGCCGCAAGAAATCCTCCGGCGATCGCTCGTTCTGCGCCTTCTCGACATCGGCGATCAATTGCCTGATCCGCTCGCCCTCGATCTCATCCCGTGTCTTCGTCATGGCCTCGCTCCCCGTCAGACGCATGGTCAATGCTTAGCAACATGCAACGACATCGCAAAGCTGCAAGGCGACCTGACCTCGCACGGAAAGATTGTCGGCGGAAAAGTCGAAATCCGGCCTCGCATCGGCAAGCAAAAGCTGCTTCAAGCGCCCGGTCCACCATTACCAGCCATGTCCGGGCAGACCGTGAAAATTCTTCTTCACCTTCTCTGCATCCTCTCGCTCTCGACCATCCCTGTCATGACCGGCACGCTCTCCCCGGCGCACGCCACCTCGTCGAAGGCGAGCGATCACCAGGCCGAGAAAAAACGCGGCAAGCGCAACGCCCCGGTGGTCGAGGTGCGCTTCGTCCTCAACAGAAAGGGTGACCTGCTGTCGGTGGCCGTGCACCGGTCGTCCGGGAACAGAAAAGTCGACGCCGAGGCCATATCGGCCATCAAAAGGGCGGCCCCGTTCCCAAAGGCTCCGCCCGGCAGCCCTGCCAAAAGGGAAATGCGGATCAAGATGACCGCGCACTCGGATACGGCTGGCCGGTTCGGCAAGTAGTGCTCGTCGCACTGAGGTGCGCTACCGCTTGACGCATGCGACCGGCACCGGGAGATAGCGTCGAAGTCCGGCAAATCTGAGCGTTCTCGACGCTCCTCGCCATGATCGGCACCGACTTTATCCGTTCATAAATCGCTAACCATACGGCGTGTTACCCGGGGAACAGCTTAATTGGCGCCACACGATAGTCTCCATGCCACGGTTTGACAGTCTCTCAACAGCAAACACAAGGCTTGGAGGATACGGACATGATCAAGACCGGTTTCGGCGTTTCCATCACCGTTCTGGCCTTCTCCCTGGCAGTGATCGCCTTCATGAATGTGGCCCTGTCCCAATATAGGGCGGCAGAAATTGCCGACATCACCCTGCCCGACCACAGCACGATCACTTCGTCCATCCATCGCTAAGGCGCGCCGTCTCGATTTCCACCGGGCAGGAAACGGGTGGGTTGCCCGACACTAAGGGGCAAGAATGCTCCATCAAGCGATGGAGCCAGCCATGATGTCCCTGCTCGCCCTCCACACATTGGCAGCCGCACGAGGCGACGGTCTTCGCCCCGAACTCCTCGCCGCTATCGCCCAAAAAGACCTGATGTCCGCGGCCGGCAGGGACGGCGTTTCACTTCACGCAGGCATTGAGCGCCTTGATGGCCTCATCGGCTCCCGCGAGATCGACCCTGGTTTGTGTCACGCCGGCCGATTGAAGCGCCCGTTCAGCGCTCAACGCTAACGCCGATTGCAACGTCTCCCTGTCAGCGCCGACATGAACTGTCAGGAGATATGGCGTGCGGATATCGACCTTGTGCACCGGAACCGCCGTGCCGTCGATCCGCAAGACCAGTCTGACGCTTTTCTCCAGATCTCCTCGATAGCCGCACTCTTGGCAGCACGGCGACTGGTGAACATAGGCACGGTGATCGCCATGATCGCGTCTTGACCGTTGCGTTGTCGGTCGGCGCTGTTCTCCTGCGTCAGGCAGAGTTGGCCGATTTCCCTGAAGCTTGAACGGCCGGTACCCTGGCGGAGAAACCTCCCCTTCCCATTGTCGACACGAACAAAGCCTTCCCATGACAAGGCTTTGCTGCTTGGATGGACCGCACCGACCGCCTCATGGCCGATCCCCACCCATTGCCGGAAAGTCTCCAATGTCGAGCGATCATTCCCACCTCTGGCCCGGCGTTCCGCTTGCGCTGGGCTCCGCCGTACTCTTTGGCGCCTCGACGCCGCTTTCGAAGCTTCTGCTCGGCACCATCGATCCCTGGCTGCTCGCAGGCATGCTTTATCTCGGCGCCGGGATCGGTCTGGCGATCGTGCACCGCGCCCGCGCGCTGGTCGGACTCGATGGCGTCGAAGCGCCGCTGGCGCGCGCCGATATTCCTTGGCTGATCGCCGTCATCCTGTTCGGCGGTGTGCTCGGCCCGCTTCTCCTGATGTTCGGCCTTTCCCAGACCACCGCCGCCTCCGGCTCGCTGCTCCTCAACCTAGAGGGCCTGGCGACGATGGCGATTGCCTGGCTGGTGTTTCGCGAGAATGTCGATCACCGCTTGCTGCTGGGCGCGGCAGCCATCTTGTGCGGTGCGGTGCTTTTGTCATGGAATGGTGCGGGGCTGAGCCTCGATCGCGGCAGCCTGCTGATCGCGGGCGCCTGCCTTGCCTGGGGCATCGACAACAATCTGACGCGAAAACTTTCCTCGGCCGATCCCGTCCAGATCGCCATGATCAAGGGTCTGGCCGCCGGCGCCACCAACCTCGCGCTTGCCCTGTCGCTCGGCGCTTCGCTGCCGTCCCTCGGCCTCACGGCTGCCGCCGCCCTCGTCGGCTTCCTCGGCGTCGGCATCAGCCTCGTCTTTTTCATGCTCGGCCTGCGCCATCTCGGCACCGCACGCACCGGCGCCTACTTCTCCCTCGCCCCCTTCATCGGCGCTCTGCTCTCGATCGCCCTCTTCCGCGACGCCATCACCCTGCAATTCCTCTCAGCCGGCCTGCTTATGGCCTTCGGCCTGTGGCTGCACCTGGCAGAGCGGCACGACCACGAACACAGCCACGAGGCGCTGGAGCACGACCACGCCCATATCCACGACGAACATCACACCCACAGCCACGACGGCTCGGTCACCGAACCACATTCCCACTGGCACCGGCACGAGCCGATGCGCCACAAGCACCCGCATTATCCGGACCTGCACCATCGGCATAGCCATGGGTGAGACTGCCTGACGGCGAAGTTGACCACGCACTTTTTGACGTCGCCTGCTCTTCCTCACGCTCATATTCACGGGCGTTTCCGACCGGCGCGAACTGCTGGACAAACTGCGCACGAGGATGAAACCGGGAGCGGCCAACATCGTCTTCGATCGCACGATCGCTGCCAGCGGCTACGAGGCGACGGCCATGATGCGGATAGTCTGGAGTGGGAAGCTGAAGGCGGGTGTCTCGATGGCTGAAGTTGCCGAAAAAGAAATGCGCCTGGCCGGCGTCCAGCGACCCATAGAACCTGCCGAAATGGGGCACGCATTAGAGGTCTTCCGCTTCGCTGATTTTGCTGGTTGGATAATCAGAAATTGAGTCGCACGCGGAGGCACCATGTATAGGAAGTACCAAGGTCTTTGGTGGGCGATTTCGTTCATGGCGATAGTTCTGATCGCCTGGACAGCCTTGGGTCTTTATCTCCTTATTGAAACAGCCGCCTGCAATGTCGCAACGGGCCCAGAAGAGCCCATCTTGCATGGTGTGTTGCCGTGCGTCACTCCCAACGAGATGGGCGATATTCTTGCGGGCTTTTTTGCTCCTGCAGCATTTTTTGTTTTGACCGGAGCGGTCTTCCTGCAGAGTTTGGAGCTCAAGGCGCAGCGCGACGAACTAGCCGAAACAAGGACTGTGTTTCTTGAGCAAAATAAGCTCATAGAGACCCAAACGCGGGCAGCACAGGCCAGCGCCAATCTGTTTGAAGTTCAGAACTCAATCCTAAAGCTTCAGGAAGAGAGAATGGCCGCGAAAGCACTAGATGAAGAGTGCAATGAGGCCCTGGAACAGTTGGCGCACCACTTGCGGAACGAGCTGGACGGCACGAATTGGCAGGCCGGCAAAGCTCACGGAAACTATATGGGCTTCAGGGTCAACTTTACCGGTGAGGAAGAGACGATCGCCTTCCTGCGCGGATTTTACAATTTGGTGTCCGCTGACCACGTTGGACGCGGGTTATCGCCGCCGTATCTTGTTGGAACAACCTTTGAACCGGCCGTGCGACGTGCCCACGTACTCGCAACGCGGGTGCTGACCCTTTCGGCCATGTGCGGCATTGATCGTCAGGCGCTAGTCGAAACCATGCGCGTCAAAGAGCTGGCTGACCTCTTTGCGGATCGCATTAACAATCTGTTCGCGGAGCAGCTTTCCCGTCGCGGAGACCAAAGTGAAAATTCTAAAAGCGGGTGACAAAAAATCAAAACGGCGCGTCACGCAACACCGGGAATTAATCAACGAAGACTTTAAAAAGGCGGGGACAATAAATCAAACGCCCGTCACGCAAAAACGACTTTGAAAAATGGTAGCGGAGGAGGGATTCGAACCCCCGACACAAGGATTATGATTCCTCTGCTCTAACCTACTGAGCTACTCCGCCGGGTACCGCGTCAGGGCTTCGAAGGTGAAGCCGTCTTGACTGGACGGGCGGCTTATAAGGCCCGGTTCTGCCTAGTGTCAACCCAAGGCGCGGGGAAAATGTGAAGTTTTCCCGCGCGATCGGAAATGATGGCCTCAAGCCGCCGCAGGGGCTGCCAGAAGCACCTTCAATGCGGCTTCGGCGCTAGCTTCGCGCTCGGATTTGCGGATGAAGCCGCCGCCATAGACGCGGGCGTCTTCGCCGATGCCGGAATAGAGCGCGCAGGCCTGGCCCGGCGCAATCCCGGCTTCGCCTTCGGCAAGCTCGACATAGAGACCCTCGGCGTCACGCTTCAGGATCGCGGGTGCCGGCTGGCGGGTGGAGCGGACCTTGGCGAAACAGTCGAAGCCTGTCAGCGCCACGTCTTCGAGATCCTCGTCGCCCAGCCAGTTAACGTCACGCAGATAGACGCGGCGCGTTTCCAGCGCTTCCTTGGGGCCGACGATGACGCGGCGCGAGCGGGCGTCGAGGTAGACGACATAGAGCGGCTCGCCGGTGGCGATGCCGATGCCGCGACGCTGACCGATCGTGTAGTGCAGAATGCCGTCATGGGTACCGAGCACGCGACCGTCGAGATGCACGATCTCCCCGGCAAGGGCTGCATTCGGCTTCAGCTTCGTAACGATGTCGCTGTACTTGCCCTGCGGCACGAAACAGATGTCCTGGCTGTCGGCCTTCTGGGCGACGACAAGGCCCATCTCTTCGGCCAGCACCCGCGTTTCGGCCTTCGACAGATGGCCGAGCGGGAAGCGCAGATAGTCGATCTGCTCCTGGGTGGTCGCAAAGAGGAAATAGCTCTGGTCGCGGTCGGCATCGGTCGGGCGATAGAGCGCCCGCTGGCCGGCATAGCGCGGGTTCGGGCTCGGGCGCGAGCGGATGTAGTGGCCGGTCGCCAGCGCGTCGGCACCGAGCTCCTTGGCGGTCGCAAGAAGATCGGCGAACTTGACCGTCTGGTTGCAGGCAACGCAGGGGATCGGCGTTTCGCCGGCGACATAGCTTTCGGCAAACGGGTTGATCACGGTTTCGCGGAAGCGCGCTTCGTAATCGAGCACATAATGCGGAATACCGAGCGTTTCGCAGACGCGGCGCGCATCGTCGATATCCTGGCCGGCGCAGCAGGAGCCGGCGCGGTGCACGGCTGCACCATGATCGTAGAGCTGCAGCGTGATCCCGAGAACGTCGTAACCCTCGCGTTTGAGCAGACCGGCGACGACAGAGGAGTCGACGCCGCCGGACATGGCGACGACGACACGCGTATCTTCGGGCTTGCGGTCAAAATCGAGAGTATTCACGGGATCCATTCCGGCCTTCGGGCGATGGCAACAGCACCTCGCCCCCTGTTTCACGCTTCATGCGATGCAATGCCGGGATGATAGCACGCGGCACGCTGTCGGTTTCTGCGGCGTCGTGCGTCCTGATCCATCGCGCAAAGTCGCTGCAGCACTCAAATGTCCAGAACAGCTTTGCCGCCTTCTGCGGCTCCACTTCAAAGCGGGGTGTCCTGATCGCCGACATATAGAAACTTGTCCGCCCGGCGGCAAGGGCGGCGCTATGACGCCTGCCCCGACAAATCGGTCCGGCTCAGATCAGCTTCAGCCGCATGGCGCGGGCGATCGCCTGCATGCGGTTGACGGCGTCGAGCTTGCGGGTCGCGCTCTTGAAGTAGCTGCTGACGGTATAGGTGGAGATGCCGAGGATGATGGCGATCTCATCGCTGCTCTTGCCGGCAGCTGCCCAGCGCAGACACTCGATTTCGCGGCTCGACAGCTTTTCGCGCGCCGAGCTGCCGGTGTCGAAAGTGCGCTCAAGGCATTCGAACAGCTGCACGAGGGAAAGATAGAGCGTCGCCTGCTCGACGCCGACAGGCGCCTCGCGCCGGCCGGACAGCATGGCGACGAAGGGATCGCCGCTGCTGGTATGCAACTGGACAGCGAAATGGCGCGCCATCTCCGGATGCGAAAGCAGGCGGTGCACCATCGCCTCGTCGACCGGCTTGCCGGCAACGTCGAGCAGTTCGGCACCGCCGACGACCGGCAGCTTGGTGTTGCGCAGCCGCTCGACCAGCACGCTCGACTGGAAGGTCTCGCAGGCGTCGTACTGGCGCACCAGTTCCGACGGCCAGTTGCTGAGCACCAGCCGCTCGGAGAAACGCTGCTGCTCGGCCAGCGGCAGACGCGCGATCATGAAATGGCCAAAACCATAACGCGCGATCAGCCGCCGCAGCAAATGCAGAAGTTCGTACTCGGTACGCACGGCAGCCGTATCGATTTCGGAAATCAAGTCCGCCATCTCAGCCTCGCGCAGCAAGGCTGGTTCATTCGATTCCTTCATCTCTGATCACCACATCACCGGTGCCAACGCACCTGGTCGAGAGAATACAAACCGCCCCGAGAATCATCCGGCGCATGAACTTCACTCAGGCGCCAGAATACAGCCACCCTCTCCGGCATGCCCGCGTAAGCAACGCGACCGGTTGTGAAAATATGACGATGCACCAAGAATGAATCGGGAGCGCACAAACGTCGCTCATCCTTTATTTCGGCGTCTCGTTACCAAGAATTTTAGTTAAAGTGAAATGTGGTAATTGCATGGCTCCCATGCCAAATCCGCGATAATCCAACGTTTTCCGGGCAAGATGACCGCTATTGTTGAGCGCGATAGCTGTCGGGTGCACCGGCGGGGTGTTGCGGAAGTGATCGAGGGAGTGTCCGGAAGTATTTAAAATTATGAGTAAATTGTTACCGACGGCTTAGGCAAATGTTAAATGTGGCGGGCTAAGGTCAGCCACATATGGTCTTGAGTTTGTGTAGAGAGTCCCATGACCGAAATGATGCGACCACGCGTAAAATATGTCATCGGCCCCGATGGCAGTCCTCTGACGATTGCGGATCTGCCGCCGGCGAATACCCGGCGCTGGGTTATCCGCAGGAAGGCTGAGGTGGTTGCCGCAGTGCGCGGTGGCCTTTTGAGCCTTGAGGAAGCGTGCGAACGCTATACCCTCACTGTCGAGGAATTCCTTTCCTGGCAGTCCTCCATCAATGATCACGGTCTGGCCGGTCTGCGCACGACACGCATCCAGCAATATCGCCACTAAAAGCCCCCGACAGGGCCATAGGTTGAACGGCGGCTCCGGCATTTCCGGTGGCCGCCGTCTTCGTTTTCGGCCAAACCACACCGCCTTGTTTCCCGTCGGTGACGTTTCGGAGACAGTGCGTTTCCCCTTCGCGTTCGCCAAACCGGTTCCTGTTGCCGCGGTCATGCGATAGCATCGTCGACAACACGCAAACGTTGAATGGCAAGGGATGCTGAGATGGATATCGCCCACGAAGAAACCGGTTCGCACGGCCGCTACTCGACATCGGTCGAGGGATACACCGGCGAGATGACCTATTCGCGGTCGTCGCCAAAACTGATCATCGTCGATCACACCCTGGTTCCCGACGAACTTCGCGGCAAGGGCGTCGGCCAGGCGCTGGCAAAACATGCGATCGACGAAGCGCGCAAGGGCGGCTGGAAGATTATTCCGCTTTGCCCGTTCATGCGCGCGCAGGCGCTGCGCCACCCCGACTGGCAGGATGTCATCCAGGCCTGACCCTGCCTCTCCACGCCCAGACGGTCCCGAAATGAGAAAAACCCGCCCGACAGTTGCCTGTCGCGCGGGTTTTTCGTTCTGGTGACAATCGTGCCGGATCGGGCCATGCCATCGGCATCGCCCGACAAAGGTTGAAAATCATCTGCCTCGAACGATTACGCCCTAAGGCGCGTCGTCGTGTCCCGTTCCTCGAGCGCCGCCGCCTTCGCATATTCGGCCTGCACTTCTTCAAGCGCGAGTTCGGCAGCGTCCTGCTGCATCTTCAGCTCTCGAATGGAGACCTGAAGATTGTCGGCTCTTTGACGAGCAGCCTTGGCGAAAGTGGGATAGGCAAAATGCGAGGGATCGGAAATACCCGACTTCTTTTCCTCGAAAACAATCTGATTTTCCAGATCCTTGGTCATCCGTTCGAACTCAGCCATCATCATCTGAAGCTGGCTCAGCTGACGCTGCTTCTCCCTGACCTGAAATTCCTTCAGGCGGACAAGGCTCTCACGTGCTTTCATACGCAATACTCCCGTGGATAACGAGACCCCGGTTACTGATTTGGCCCGTCGAGCCTGCCCCAACAGGCAGAAAACGAAAAATCGACAGCGATATTAACAAAAGCCTACCGCTGGTAACCTTTCGTTTACGGGCATCGTTAATCATAGGGGTGATGATTTAAGGCTCCGTAAATGCTGAGGCACGAAATATGACGGCCCCGGCATTAACGAGTCAGAAGAGTCAGATAGCGGCATTTGCTCATGTTTCGCATGAAAAGTGCCATTTTGGATTCACGTTTGAAATCAGGGAACTGCTAAAAATATTTAACAATCTCGATACACCTTGCCAGAGTGAATCAGAATTTGTTAACCATTTGATGGCAGCCTCCAAATCAGGCAACGACTGGATCCGTATCGCGTAAGGGGGCCACGATGACCTTGGGCGGCGGAAAAGGGGAAGAATATGCGGGTTCTACTAATTGAAGACGACAGCGCAACGGCTCAGAGCATTGAGCTGATGCTGAAGTCCGAGAGTTTCAACGTTTACACCACCGATCTCGGTGAAGAAGGCGTCGATCTCGGCAAACTCTATGACTACGACATCATCCTTCTCGACCTCAACCTTCCGGACATGTCCGGTTACGAGGTCTTGAGAACACTGCGTCTTTCCAAGGTGAAGACGCCGATCCTCATTCTCTCCGGCATGGCCGGAATTGAAGACAAGGTTCGCGGTCTCGGCTTCGGCGCCGACGACTACATGACCAAGCCGTTCCACAAGGACGAGCTGGTGGCACGCATCCATGCGATCGTGCGCCGTTCCAAGGGTCATGCCCAGTCGGTCATCTCGACCGGCGAGCTGATCGTCAATCTCGATGCCAAGACGGTGGAAGTCGGCGGACAGCGTGTCCACCTCACCGGCAAGGAATATCAGATGCTCGAGCTGCTTTCGCTGCGCAAGGGCACGACGCTCACCAAGGAAATGTTCCTCAACCACCTCTACGGCGGTATGGACGAGCCGGAACTGAAGATCATCGACGTCTTCATCTGCAAGCTGCGCAAGAAACTTGCCAATGCTGCCGGCGGCGCCAACTACATCGAAACCGTCTGGGGTCGCGGCTACGTTCTGCGCGAGCCGGATGGTGCGGAATACGCCGAAACCGCCTGATTTCAGGCTCTCGTCCGGGCGCGGCATGGACCCGCATATCCAGGCATGACGCCAACGGACATCTTTTTGAACGAACCCGCCCTTCGAGGCGGGTTTTTTCGTTATGGCGATGGCTCCTCGGTTGCCGGTCGTACGGTCCTTCTGACCTGCCACGGAACTTTCACCCAGCAGCGACTAGAGCCCCGGCGGTTCTGAATACGCCAAGTGGCGCGGTGTGAGCAACCGGCGGAAACGCGAAGCTTTCATCTTGTGCAGCGTTGGAGCCGGTT
>NZ_MUNW01000092.1 GCF_002002725.1 Sinorhizobium sp. A49
AAATGCGCCCGGTCCACGATCCGTTGTCGTCGTCCTCCGCACACGGCATGATCTGCCACCACCTGGCCGGCATGCCGGATGATGACTCGGCCCGCCAGCACCAGGACCTGAACGCTCTCGCCGATCAGGCGCCAGGGAACCGAGTAGCTGTTCGTGTCGAGATCGATCGCGCAATCCGACTGAACCTTACCAACCAGATCTCGCAATTGTCCGAGGGGGGCCTGCCCCGCCAGTGGACGTAGCACCCTGGCTTCGCCGGCAAAACGTTCCGCCGGTTTGACGCCGGTGGTGCCGTGGTCGCGCTGGTCGGCAACTTCAGGTGTCTAGCGATCCAAGTGCGCTTCCAGCGCGGCCCAGCTATCGAAGCGACGACCGGCGATTGCGTTCTTCTTGAAGTAGCCGACCCCGCGCTCGTCTTTGCCATTCGTGCGTGCCCGCAACGATCCGCCGTCAAAGCTGGCTCGTCGCAAAGCATGTTCTAAGGATTAGCCACTTCCTGCCGTCACGCCGCGGCTTTTGGCATGCTACAATTCATGCGGGGGGCGGTGAAGAAGGTCGTCCAAGACGCATCCGGCATATCACCTCCTCGTCAGCCGCCTCTATAAAACCGCGCTGTCGAAGCTCTTCCTGGAGGTGTGCCCATGCCGCTTGGCCTGTCAGATCAACGATGAGATCAATGTCATCGGTGGCGCGAACATCGTCGAGCGTTACGGGATCGGTGATGAATAGCGCAGTAGTTCAGCCGCCGACGAAGACCAAGCGCTCACGCAGATCCTCGCCAAGTGCGGCTGAAACGGCTTTGAGCATTTCTAGCAATTGAGCGCGGATCGCTGTCATTTACTCATGATCTTCGACTTGAGATGATCGGTGGCGAGATCGACTTCCCGCTGGTTCCCGAGCCTAATCGCATCTACCAGTGCCAGGTACTCATAAAGTCGCTCGTCTTTCAAAGCGGCCTCCGGCACGCTTTTGAAAAGGGGATCGACCGCTTGACCCATCTCTCGTCCAGCGGAGTAGGGCCAGACGTAGTTATAGGTCCCGCCGCTGACGAGAAGCTCTTGAAGCATCGGCGCAGCAAACGCGGTGTGGACGCCGCGTTGTATCGGCCCTACCTGTGCGGGAAACACGAACCTAAGGCCATGGGTGATGAACTCGAAAAGGTTTCGCCGATGTGGCCGTGGTTCATTGGTGCGACTATCTTTCCGCGCGATCCCGGAAGCGACGCTTCTCTTGATCGACTGCGCGATTTCGGTTTTGCTAATCCCGAGCAGAGCTTCAAGATTTCGCACCGAATAAGGGTCGCCCCCGAGGGATTCAGATCGCAGTTTATCTGGCCCCTTTGTGAGTTCCTTGTCTTGCAGGCTGAGCAGCTTCAGCAGGACGATTATGTCTTGGCTCTTCATGGTGACTGTCCTCTGTCCTAGGACTGAGGACACCGAGCACGAACTTTCCCGCTTTGTCAAAGCCAGAGTGGCCGAGAGATTTTAAGCATTGACAAACAGGGCGCGTCATCGAGTTGGCTACTACCGAGATAGCTGGTCGATTCAGTTCAAGGCGAGGGATAGGAGACCCTCCGTGCCGCCGGCTTGCGGGCTCCGATTTCACCTTGAGCCTGGTGGGCGCGTGATCTGACGCGAAGTAGACGTTCGGTCGTCCTCGGCCGAACGCACGCGCCGACGACCCCCTTCGTAAGTGCGAAATCCTTGGCTTCAGTCCCATCATTTCAGCTAAGGTGGGGGACATCGCCCAAAGGGGATTCAAGGCCAATGCCCCCAGAGCAGAAGCACCGTTCGCCCGTTGCGCTGGAACAGCGCGACGTAAGCACCGACCAGCGCATGTTCTCGCCTTCCGTTGCGCGAAATTCGGCGCCGATCCTCGCGGTCCTAAAACGTGTCCTTCCAACACATGGCGCCGTGCTGGAGATTGGATGCGGGACCGGCGAGCACGCCGTGGGTTTTGCGGGAGCAATGCCCAACCTCACCTGGCAGCCGAGCGATCCGGATGCCGACGCCCGCACCAGCACGTCTAGCTGGATCAAATTCGCAGGGCTGAAGAATGTGCTGGTACCGCGGGATATTGATGTGTGCTCAGGACAATGGGGCGTCGAACAAACGGGGCATTTTGACGCCATCGTGTCGATCAATATGATCCATATCGCGCCATGGGCGGTAAGCTTAGGATTGTTCGCAGGAGCTGGCCGTTTGCTTCACGCTGGTGGGCTTCTTCTTCTCTACGGCCCATTCATGCGCGACGGGGCACACAACGCTCCCTCGAATGCTGCTTTCGACGCGGCTCTAAAGGAGCGCAACCCATCCTGGGGTGTGCGTGATATCACTGATCTTGAACAAGTGGGTGAGGCCGCTGGACTTATTCTCCGCGAGACGATCGAGATGCCTACCAACAATATGTTGCTGGTCTTCTCCAGCGGTAGTGCCTGAACGACAAGCGGGCGCGAAAGAGACGTGGGCACGCTGCCGTCCGAGGTCGACCCGAGGACCGTGCGGTATGTGCTAGAATGCTCCCTAAGGCGGAACGCGACAGGCGCACTGCGAGGGGCGGTGTGATCTAACCGGAATTCGCGCGAGCGAGTGCCAAGGTTGTGCTGTTGGAAGGGGAGACGAGGACTATGCCGACACCAGAGCAACCCAGCCTAGTAGTTCGACAGAAATCCCCACAGAACACCGAGTTTCCGTTTGCGTCGCTCTCCGATTGGCTGATCCCAACCGAGCTGTTCTTCGTGCGAAACCATTTCCCCTCGCCGGACCTCAATGCGCGAGACTGGAGATTGCACGTTGGCGGGGCGGTGGAGCGGCCGATCGAACTTGACCTCGACAGCATCAAGGCGATGCGGAGCACGACTTTCCCCGCTGTCGTCGAGTGCGCAGGGAACGGCCGCGTCTACTACGTGCCACCGAAGGAGGGGTTGCAGTGGCAGAACGGAGCCGTCGGTAATGCTGCGTGGACAGGTGTTCTTCTGCGCGAGATTTTGGAAATGGCGGGCGTTAAGCGAACCGCGCGTGAGGTTCTGCTTGTGGGCGCAGACAGCGGCGTGGTCGACACGAACAAGAAAACGGCTTCTCCCGGCCCCATCGCTTTTGCTCGCAGTTTACCGCTTGAGAAGGCCATCGCTCACAGCACGATCCTTGCCTATTCGATGAACGAGGAGCCGTTGACGCGTGATCACGGCTACCCGCTACGCGCGGTTGTGGGTGGCTGGTTCGGCATGGCTTGGGTCAAGTGGATAACGCATATCACGGTTTTGGAACAACCGTTTCTTGGCTACTGGCAGGCGCGCGACTACTTCCGTTGGGAGCGCAACCTCGGGGAACCCAGGCTAGTCCCTCTCGCGGAGATGGAGGTCAAAGCGCAGATCGCGCGACCCGTGCAGGGGGCGCGTCTCATCGCCGGCCAACCGTATCGGATTTTCGGAGCCGCCTGGAGCGGCGAGGCTGTTATCCGGCAGGTGCAGGTCTGCACCGGTGATGGTAGGGGCTGGCGCGAGGGAAGGCTCCTCGAAACAGAACGTCCCTTTGCATGGCGCTTGTGGGAGTACATGTGGACCCCTGAAGAAGTGGGGCGATATAAACTGCGTTGTCGCGCGATCGATGGGGCGGGGTGCGTGCAGCCCGACCTGCAGCGTTCCGACTGCGAGAGCTATGCGGCCAATTGGATCGTTCCGGTGGAGGTTACGGTCGTTCCCGAGCCACAGACCTATGAGGAGGAATTCGTGATCTAATTACCCGCATGGGGCGGAATGGCGCAAACTGCGACCCATGTTTGCAGCAACGGCGGCCGGTGGCTCGATGACCACTATGAGCGCGAAGCGGAAACAATTTCCCCTTTCAGCCGCTGGCGGGGACGGGCCGCCTCCGCCGGAGCACCAGGCACGGACGCTTCCCAGTCCCCGACTTCGATTCATCGCAGCCACTAGACTGATGCAGTTGACCGGGACTTGTCAGGCCCGCCCAACCTTCACTTACGAGATTGAGAACCTGCGATGAGGCGTCCCAACGGCCGGCCGCTCCCGCGGCCGGGCAAGCAAGGGGGGCGATGAAGCAAATTCCCGAGGTGTAGGATACGACGTTCAGGCTGGCCGGACGTTTTCGGCCTTCGATTTTCCGGTCTTGCGATCCTGGCCAAGCTCGTAGCTGACCTTTTGGCCGTCGCGCAATGAGGTAGCGCCATCAAGCGCCGACACATGGACAAAAACGTCCTGTCCACCGTTGTCGGGCGTGATGAATCCAAAACCCTTGTCCTGGTTGAAGAATTTAACAGTACCGGTTGCCATAGTCATCCTCGTCAGCTGAGTTCTCTGAGTTTTGCCGCAGAACCTTATCCAGCGCCGGCCCCGGTGGCAATCACGCATGCTGCCACTGAGACTTTCGGACTTGAGGGAGCGGCGAGCGGAACTAGTCCGGGACGCGTTTGGCGTGGGCTCGGTTCGGTCCGGTGGTAGACGCGAATCTGCGCCAATGGGCTTTTCGTTGCAAAAAATGCGAGCGCTCATAAGCAAGCGCACTCCTTGCCACATGCGCTAGCATCTGAAGGAGCCGCGACATGCCGGCCGGCGCCGTTCAGCATCGTCGTAAAGGAGGCGGCGGGTGGCCTGAGCCCCCAATATCGTGTGGGCGACACGGCACAGTCGGAAATGCTAGGGCTGTTCATCGGGCAGGGGCGCGGACTGAAGAAGGACACTTCCCGATGAGCAAAACGGCCATGAACGCCCTGGGGCAGCCCCTTTACTACAGTGGAGATTCGACGGCATGGTTTTCCGCAACCGGATCCGGACCGACCCTCCACGGCACGTCTGGCAATGACTCCCTCTGGGGTGACAGTTCTGTCGATTTGACGATGATCGGCGGCGCCGGCGAGGACATCTATTTCCTTTACTCATCGTTGAACCGGGCCGAGGAGGCCCCCGGCGAAGGCATCGACACGATCAATACGTGGATGAGCTACATCCTGCCGGAGAACTTCGAAAACTTGACTGTCACCGGAAGCGACCGACACGCCTTCGGCAATGATGCCAACAATATCATCACCGGCGGATCGGGCAGCCAGACCCTCGACGGACGCACAGGCAATGACGTTCTTGTCGGTGCGGGTGGTGCCGACATCTTCGTGTTCGAACGTGGCAACGGCAGTGACCTTATCGCTGATTTCAGTTCCAACGACACGGTTCGCCTCGAAGGCTACGGGTTCACCTCGTTTCAGCAGGTGCTCGCCAATGTCGCCCAGGAGGGCGACGATCTCCGCCTTGATCTCGGAAACGACGAAAGCCTCGTCCTTGCCGATACGACAGCGGGTGAACTTCGGGAAACCCAGTTTAAGTTGAGCCTCGACCGGTCCGGCTTGACGCAGACCTTTTCCGACGATTTCGACGCGCTTCAGCTCACCACGGGAACCGGGGGAGTTTGGGATGCGAAGTATTGGTGGGCTCCGGAAAAGGGGGCAACGCTCGCTGGAAACGGCGAGCTGCAGTGGTACATCAATCCGACCTACCAGCCGACCGCTTCCGCCAACCCGTTTTCGGTCGAAGATGGCGTGCTCACAATCACTGCAGAGCGCGCCACGGGTTCGATCCAGAGCGAGATTGATGGCTATGAATACACGTCTGGTATGCTGACCACCTATTCCTCGTTTGCCCAGACCTATGGCTACTTCGAAATGCGGGCCGACATGCCGGACGATCAAGGAGCCTGGCCGGCGTTCTGGCTGCTGCCCGCGGACGGTTCCTGGCCGCCGGAACTCGACGTTGTAGAGATGCGCGGACAGGACGCAAATACCGTGATCGCCACATCCCATTCCAATGAAAACGGGTTTCACACATTGAGCCGCGACGCGGTGCAGGTGGCCGATACGGATGGGTTCCACGAATACGGTGTACTTTGGACGGAAGACGAGATCATCTGGTATTTCGACGACACCGAGATCGCACGCTCCGATACGCCCGCGGATATGCACGAGCCGATGTACATGCTTGTCAATCTCGCTGTTGGTGGGATGGCGGGCACCCCGGATGACGACTTCATCGATGGGACCGAGATGAAGATAGACTACATCGAGGCATATTCGCTGGACGCTGATTGGTACCTCTAGGCACAAGAAGCGTGCACGGGGATCGGCAGGGTTGTCGGTCCCTCCGGGCATAGAACGCGGGACGCGCCTCATTCGGCTCGTCGTCCGCCGTGTGCCTAGTATGAGGCTCCCTTCGGTGCGGCGAAAGTCGCATAATGCATCAAGGGGAACGCTAGCGGCAGGTTAGCCTAACCCTTGATAGCAGACAGCCGCTCGATTGCATCAATGGGATTGAATCCGAGGATCGCCGCGATTTCGAGAAGCTCTACTACATCGACTCTGCGTTGACCGCTTTCTAGCCGGGCGACGAATGATTGATACTCGCCCAACTTGGCATGAGTTCCGTTTGCGTCAGGCCTGCCGCCTCCCGCTTTTCAATCAAGAGCGCGATGAGCGCCTTGTGCCTCGGTGTCCCAAGCGTTTTGGCCACGAATGCTCACCTTGTTCAAGATGGGGTCTTCAGGATCTGCCCAACCGCAATTTCGAGATCAGGAAGGTGCGGGGTGTGGACTTCAGGATCGGCCTTGGGGTTGCGTGATCCAAGGACGACCCCACGGCCGCCCGCGACGACATCATCGATATCGCCCGGTCGCTGGTCAGAGCGGGGAGGTGAGGAGCGCCGTGTCGGACTGATCCCGACACGCGTCGTCAAGTGCAGCGATACCGAAATCGCCAGCGACGGGAAACTCCGTCATCCGTTGTTCAAGGGAATTCGCGAGCTGCGGACAACATCGACGTGTTAGAGCTTGAAAAGCCTCTTCTATGAGGCTCGCTTCACACCGGGCGGTTGCCACGTCCCATCCCCCGCCGGCAGGATGGAAGGCGCTTCCGTCTTCGGCCAGTAAAGGCGCATAACGAGATAGATTTTGTCGTCCGGTGCCGGAAGCCAATTGGATTGCTTGTCCGCGCCGGGGCTGTCTTTCTGGATGTAGAGGGTGAGCGAACCATCCTGGTTCTTCTTCATACGCGGCAGCATGGGAGAGTTGATCAGGTAGCGATTGATCTGGTTCTTGACCAAGAGTTGGCTCTTGCCGTCGTATATCGTCACGGACCAAAATGCATTCACTGGCGGCAATTGATCGGCCGGGAAGGTCAGGGTGTAGTTGTGCTTGCTGCCATCGAGCGGTGCACCGGACGCGTCCGTTCGGGTATAGGGGTACATGGCTTCCACGGCATCGTTGCCCAACAGGCCGCCCTTGGCGGCGCCTGCCCGCATCACCCAATCGCCATTGTAAAAGGCTTCGTCGCCAAAAAACGAGCCAACGTTCCAGCCGTTGATGTTCTTGTTTCCACTGGCCAGCCATTTGTCGACTTTGTCATTTCCTTGCTTCATGGCCACCAGGATTTCGGCTTTATGTTCGAGCGATAGCTCCTTGAACTCGAAGGTCTTGCCGGGACCGATGCCAATCCTGGCAAGTTTCGAACGGACCTCCTTATCCCTTGGTGTTTCAGGGACGAATTGCAGGGCCGCATCGAGATACTGGAAGAAGTTATCCTTGATCCCGGACGTGGTGGCAGGAAGGAACTCGATTGTGGCCGCGGCAGGCGGGGCCGGAAGTTTAAGAAAGCCGGAAAGCGGCTGGGCCTTGTAGCCGGTCTGAATTTTCTCGACATTCGGCATGTCGTCGGGGTTGAAGAGTTGCGTGCGGATAAGCGCGAGCGTGAACGGTGTCGTCGACTGGAAAACCTTCTTGATCCCTGGGGGCGTTTTACCCTTCCAGTCTGGGCCGACGACCAGGTAGTCGCTCGGCTCGGTCCCCGTGGTGCGCGTGCCGATATAGCCGAAATTGTAGGTGTTGCCGTCGATCAATTGGACCGAGTAGTAGCGGTCCTTTTCGACCATCGGCACCGAGATTACCATCGGCTCAGTGCGCAAATCCAGCCAGAGGATTGAGTAAGGCGTGTCGCTGTTCGGCGTAATGACTGCCGTGTCATCCGGGGTTGCGACATGGTGCTCGTTGCTGATTTCGTTAAACGGCGCCTTGAACTGCCCCGAGTTCCTGTCAACGGCGAACTCTTGCATAACCGCATAAATCATCACCAGCGGCAGGCCGTAGATGAAGCCTTCCTCGGCGATGTCCTTTGCTTCGACGAGGCCCGGGTAGCTTTGCGCCATCAGGAGGCTTGGCCTCGCAATCGCGGCGCCAACGGCGATCACTGCGCTGGATCGAAGTAGATCTCTCTTCGTCAACATTTGCCGTACTCCTTTATTGTTCGATGAGCTACCGAAACGATGCGAGCTGTAGGGCAGCACCGGAACCCTGGACGCAATTGTCCGGTTCGTTGGCTGTTGGTGAGTATTCGCAATAGCCGATGCGTGCTGCAGTCAGGATCGCACTGAGCCGCAAGCGGCAGGTGCTAGTACAGAAATTCCGGCTCGTAGTTGCGCCTGGCCACGCCCGTATAGGAGAGCGGCGTCAACGGCATGCCGATGATGTCGATGAACAGAGGTCGCAAGATGTTCCGATCTCAACTTGTGCTACGCATATGCTTACGCCACTAAACAGTATTCGCAATTCGAAACCACTCAATTTGCGCCACAGATGTACTATTTCTGGAGTGTTGCACCCATGGCTGAGATCCCGGTCATCTCCAATCGCATCCTGTCGGGCATGCCGGCCTTCATACGGCGTGAAATGGGGCAAAGGGCGCTGCTGCAGGCCAATCGTGCCATCGGCTTCGATCTCGAACTGACCGAAGGAGAGAACTGCTTCATCCCGCACGCGGCGGTAATCGGCTTCGTCGAAGCGGCTGCACGCATCGCCGGCGAGGCCAACTTTGGAATTCTGATTACGCCGATGATGAACATCGCCAACTACGGCAGCTTCGGACACTACGTATTTAGCGCCGACACCTTGGGGCAGGCCATCGAGCGCAGCATCTCCGGGCTTCGTTATCACAGCACGGGTGATAGGATTTCAGTCGCAGTGGTTGGCGACGAGGTACGGTACAGCTATGTGTTCGCTTTGGCCGGCCATGCTGGATATGCCGGTATTGCCTGTGCCGCAGCAGGTGTCCTGCTCAGCCTCTTCAAGGCTTATCTGTCCGCTGACTGGCGACCGTTGCGCGTCGAACTTGACATCGACCGACCGCCCCAGACGGGCCTTTTTGAAGACGTCTTCCAGTGTTCCGTTCTCTTCAATGCGCCCGCGATAAGCATCGTCATGGATCGGCACCATCTTTCCGCTGCTCCAAGGCATGCGTCATGGCCAATTGTCACCATCGAGGATGTGGCACGCGACCGGCGAGGCGGCGCTCCACGGGATCTGCTCAAGGTCATCATGGAACAGGTCCGCGTCCAAGTTTTCACCGGCAGCGTTTCGATCGATAGTGCAGCGCGATCGTTGGATACGAGTGTCCGGACGCTGCAACGCGAGCTGAATAGGGTTGGCACCGATTTTCGCGGGTTGGCGAGCGCGGCAAGGGTTCAGCGAGCCACAGAACTTCTGCGGCACACGAACGGCTCGATCACGCGCGTGTCGGCAGAGTTGGGATACTCGTCTCCAGCCAATTTCGCCAGAGCATTCCGAAAAGCAACCGGCAACGGGCCGCGGGAGTTTCGCTTGAATGAATCACGTTAAAGGTCCGCCCGTTGACCATTCGGCAGCGCGAACGGCTACCAAGGTGAGAAGTTCTTGGTCAGTCTTGCTTCATCGGTACTTGGCCCATTCGTATTTGCCGTAACAGGTTCCGCTCCGCGGTCAGCAATTCAATCCAATGAGCGAGAATATGGCACCACGGAAGAACCAGAAGAAATTTGAGCAGCCCGATGGCACGAGCGCCAGCACGTGGATTCCAGCCGGTGAGGAAGATCCGGATCGGAACGGTCTATCCGGCGACCATTGGCGTGCTGCCGGCGTTCCTGGCGCGCATCTGCCGCAAGTATCCCGATATCGAGCTGCATGTATCCAGCGGCTCGACCAACGACATCATCCGCGGGCTTGAGAACGGCCAGATCAATCTCGGCTTCATCCGCCCGGTCGAAAACATCGGCTCACTCAGGTTCTTCTCAATCGCGCATGAGCGCTATCTTCTGGCGGTGGAGAAAAACAGGACATTGCTTGCCAGAAGCGAGATCGGCATCGAGGACCTGAAAGGTCAGAAGATCATCTCTTTCTCGCGCCAGAACCTGTCTTATATGGAACGCTACTTCGCGGAAAAGTTCGAGGAGCATGATCTGTCGAAGAGCATCGCCTATACGTGCGACGACACATTCTCGCTGGTGTCGTTGGTCTCGGCATCGGCTTTGCGCCGGAATGGACGCTGGATCTGCCCAACCGCAATTTCGAGCTCAGGAAGGTGCAAGGGGCGTCGACTTCAGGATCGGGCTCGGGGTTGCTTGGTCCAAGGACGATCCGACGGCAGCCCGCGACGACATCATCGATATCGCCCGGTCGTTGGTCAGGGCGGGCAGGTGAGGGGCAACGTGTCGAGAGGTCGCTTCTGGTGCGATCCTCGATCAAGCGGAGCGGCTTCCAGGCACCAGCGCGCGATCTACTCAACCGGTCACCGTTGTTCAGAAGTAGCTTGGAGTCTCGTGCAGCGTGTTGAGAACGTCGAGCGCCTCGTGAGCATTCTGACGATTGCGGCCAATCATTTTCCACGCGCCTACCTGGGCAGGCTTACCGCTGAGCGGAGTTGCGGTGGTTTTTTGCGGGTCACCGGCCGAAATCGGCAGCTGTACGCAAGACCTCATGCATTTTCGCCATAGCGCGACTGGCACCAGTCGATGAAGCCATTGCACGAGCCTCGAATGGCAGGGAATTCGTCAGGTCTGGCTCCTCCGATCTCGGAGTTCTGTTTCACCTCTTTGACCCATTCCCAAGTTCCTATCCGGCAAAGCGCGCTTTTTCTAGAGCGCCATGAACGCCGAAAAAGGATGCGGCGTTCGAGTCGCACTCAACCAATCTCCCGCTGGGAAATCCCGTAGTTTCCTGCCGAATAGCTCTATCGAACTTCGTGAATTCTGCTTGAGCAGTGATTAACTGCAATCAAAGAAGGTTTTGCCAACAATTTGCCAATCTGTTGAACGTTGAGCGGCGATTGAGGCAGTATTGCCCTCGAAGCCCAACAGAGAGTTGGGCTCGTTTTTTTAAGTATAGAGGCCACGTTAGGGTCGTGCGTTTACATCTGCAGGTGGTCTCGGCGCGCAAAGGCTAGGGACCCAGGCGATGACGCCGTCCCGACACACCGGAGTCGACGCGCAACCTATATAGCGAAAATGTCGGACGTGCCGCGCTGGCGGACTTTGGTCTTACCTCTCATCCGACTTCAGTCCGCTTTGACAACAATCCGCGTGTTGCGCACGTTGAGTACACTGTTGGGCTGGTGTCACGAACATGTCGATCAAGAAATCACTGCGCCAATTTCTTTGTTTGCCGGTTCGACAAGCGCCAGCAAGCAGGACCCATGATCTGGAGTCCTTTCTCGACGTATGGCAAGCCTACAGCGTGGCAGTGATGGAACTGCACAGACTGTATGCGGAAAAACCTCCGCGGCAAGAAGCGATCCGCGAGTTTGAGATCCTTTGCCACCTTATTGAAGAGCGGTTGATGTCAGCCCCCGACGTGAAGGAGCGAACTGGAAGCACGGATGGATCGCAGCAAGTGCCTGCTGGCTTGCATTGGTCGGGGGAGCCTTGAAAGCTTCCTACCTTCATTGCCGTGGTTTATCGAGGCGGGTATTCGGGACGGGCATATTCGGGCATTGGTCAGGTGGCGGAGATCGCGCAATCACGACAACCTGTCGAAGGCCGGGTGAAATTCTGATCTGAGGAAATGCCATGCCTACGCGTCGGAAGTTTCTTGCCGCAGCCTGTTCGACGGTTGTTTGTCTGTCTACGCTTGCTTTTCCTTATAAGCTCGAGCCCGCTGGTTCGCTTCTTCAGCTTGTTCCCCAGGAGGCCTTCGCCAAGAGCGGGGACAACAACGGCAACGGCGGTGGCAACGGCAACGGTGGGGGCAACGGTGGTGGAAACGGTGGAGGCAATAGCGGAGGAAATGGCGGAGGTAACGGAGGGGGCAGATCCGGAAATGAAAAATCGAGCGGGGGCAATGCTCGTGGCAGTTCGACGGGCGCCGGGAATGGAGGAGCTGCTCTCGGCCGCGGTACTGCCAGGATCGGTGTGCGTCATGCCGATGGCATGAGCGAGGAGATCAGTGACGGCCGCTACATCATGAAGGATGCACGTGGGCGCATGATCATCAATCGAAGGGCGACGCTGGCCGACATGAAACGAATTCAGTCTCTCACTCAGTGATAGGACGCCAATCGGCCGCGTCGCGTAGTAGCATGGCGGCCTCAGTCCGGTTTGTGACGCCGAGTTTGGCCATGATCTGCGTCATATGGTGCTTTACTGTTTTTTCCTGAAGGTCGAGCTTCCGGGCGACGTGCTTGTTGCTCATGCCTGCGGCGACCAACTGCAGCACTTCGTTTTCACGCGGGGTCAGGCTAGCGACCAGGGCCGTCAGGTTTGTTGTCGCGCGTGCCCGGTTGGAAAGGAGTTTGGCCGAGAGTGCGGGAGTGACATAGCTTTCGCCAGCGGCGACGCTGCGAATGACTTCCGCCAGCGCTCGACCGCCGACCCCTTTAAGGACATATCCGAGCGCGCCTCGGTCAAGGGCCGCGGTGACATCGTCGCTGGTCTCGGAAACGGTCAGCATGATAATTCTCTGTGATGGCGACAATTCGAGGATCGGGAGGATTGCGTTCAAACCGCCCCCAGGCATCGAGATGTCCAGGAGCAAGACGTCGGGACGCAGGTTCTCGGCAATAAGCAGGGCTTCGTCCCTGGAACTCCCCTCGGCAACGATCTCGAAGCCACCGATCTCCAGCAGACTTCTTGTCACGCCCTCTCGAAACAAGGGATGGTCATCGACCACGGCTACGCGTATCGCTGTCGTCATGCCGCTTTTGTCTCCTCACTGCTGATTGTCATGCGAACAACGGTGCCGGAGGCAGCAGCTTCGACCTCGAAGGTTCCGCCCAGACTCTCGATGCGTTCTCTCAATCCCTCAAGACCAAGGCCGGTGGGCTTTACGCGATCCGGGTCGAAGCCGGGCCCATTGTCCCCGACTTCGATCGTTACGTAGTCACCCGTCACCCATTGCGAGACACGTTGGCCGACGCCGCCGGCGTGGCGATAGGCGTTGTTGAGAGCTTCCTGCACGAAGCGGTAGATGCAGATCTTTGCCGATAAAGACGTATCAACTGGTGGTGCGGCAATCGACAGTTCCACCGTCGTCCCGGTTCGCTGTTGATGAGCGTGTACTACTCGCTTCAAGATCTCGGGCAGGGTCGCCGTCTCTATCTGCGGCAGGACGAGGCCGCTGCAGATCGTCCGGATCTCTCGCATCGCTTCATCGAGACTTTCCTTGATTTCGCCGATGACGCGTTCGCGTGCGACGCGTGCTGATTTCGGGTTGGTAAAAGCGCCGCTGTCGAGCCGCAAGGAAGCAAAAGCCAGCAACTGTGCCGGCCCGTCGTGCAGATCAGCCCCGATGCGGCGCAGATGGCTTTCGTTGAGCGCGGTTGTGCGTTGCGAGGCGCGCTGCAATCGCGCGCGTAGCCCCTCGTTCTGCGCAAGCAGCGTCGACAGCTCCGCGATCCGCTCCTTGAGTGCGTGGCGCTGGCTTTCGATCGTCCGGCTGCCTCGCAGCACGATCGCAGAGAGGACCACGAAAAACGCGAGGGTAAACGCTGCGACCGCCAGCCAGGTATGGAAGCGCGCTTGGTTCAGGCTGTGTTGAAAGTCGTAGGAGACTTCATGAAATTCCGAAACGGCGACAACCTCTCCCGACCACGGTTGCAGTACCGGATTGTAGATCTCAAGGACTGGCATGTCGGCAGGGCGTTTGTTTGGCTGCTCCCCTGATTGATCGAACAGCGCCACCATGCTGCCCGAAAACGCTGTTCGAAGCTCATCGCTAAGTTCAAGCCTTTTGCCAACTTGAGCCACGTCGCTGGAATAGAGGATCGTTCCGTCTGCCCGCCACAGCCGGAAGGACAAAAGGCGGTCCCCCAGTGCTCCTTGGCCAAGCGTTTCGTCGAGTGCGCGCGCGACTGTACCGTCAAGCACCTGCGTCCGTTGCATATCGGGCAACAAAGGTGCGATCACACTGTCCACATAGAGAGCCGTCGTTGCCGCTGAGTTCCGCGTGACCGCCTCCTCGATTAGGCGTGAAACGAACGCACCGACCAGCACCATCGCAGAGATTGCAACGAGGCCACCTATCAGCAGGAACTGACTCGCCAGCGATCGGGCGTTCCAATTTTTGATGAGTTGGTTGGCGCGCAAGAGTTTTCCCGGGACTGACCGCTGGGTCGCCAGCGTCGCTGAGTACAACAAACCCACGACAGCCTAACCGCTTGGGCAGGCCGGTCAATGCTTTGGATCGGCTCTCGATCCGTATCGGACCATTGGCCGTCTGCCCGACAGGACCAAGGTCCTATTGGCTGCAGCAATGGTCCGGGGGGAATAGCCGCTCACTTTTGGCGCAGGTAAGTTTCCCCCTCTGCAAGCCCGGTCTTAGGCAACTTCCGTGCCGCGGCGATTCTAGGAGTAGTTTCTTATGGTTTTCAACAAGGCAATCGCTCGTGGCGTCGTGGCGCTGAGTTTGGTCGTAACTCTCCCGATAGGCGGGATGGTCGGCGTGGCGGGCACTGCCCTTGCCAAAGACGGCCATGGCAATTCCGGTGGAGGTGGTGGAAGCGGCAACGGAAATGGCGGAAGCCACGGCGGAGGCTCAGGTTCCAGCCATGGGAAATCGGAAGCCGCGCGCGCAAACAAGGACTCCCGGTCCAACAAAGCCAGCGACAAGTCGACGTTGAAGTCGTTCTTCACACGCGACAAATCACCCGAGACAACAAGAAAACCTGCCAAAGCGGACAAGCTGGCCAAGGCGGAACCGGTCGGTGCCGGCGTCGGCACTCCGGGGTTACGCTCGCTGAACCGCAATTATCACGCCTATATCAACTCGAACGATCCGCGGATGGCTGCGGTTTCTGCCTACGCGATGGCCTACGCTGAGTTCGAAGCGGAGAACGGCGTCGACGCAATCCCAAGTGACCCGGCTCTCAGCGACGAGGCCTTGCGCGATGCGCTGGCCAGCTTCACGAAGGATGGCATCGTTACCGATGAGGTGCTTGACGAAGCCAAGGATATTCTTGGAGTTGGACCCGAGGTTGGCAAGATAGACCAGATCCGCGACACGCTTCCTCCCCCGACCGTGGATTAGCAAGCCGGTTGGCCAACCAGGTAGACCAAGCCGATATTCGTGAAGCCCCAGTTGTCGTGGTCGACAACTGGGGTTCTGCGTTCTCGCTGGCATAGCTCCGGTTTGCCGCCTGTCGCCCTGGCGCTCCGTATTTTCGACAGGTGAACTGGAACGATTTCGCCGTGTGACGCTTTCTCCCATTCATACAATCAAGGGAGAACATTCATGAAATCGCTGGCTGATATTTTCGAACACACGCTGCAGGACGTTTATTTTGCCGAGAACGCCATCACCAAGGCGCTTCCGAAGGTCGCCAGGGCCGCAAACAGTGCCGAACTGAAGAAGGCAGCCGAAGAGCACCTTTCGGAAACGAAGGAGCAGATCAAGAAGTTGGAGCAGGTCTTCAAGTCAATCGGCAAGAAGGCATCCGGCGAAAAATGCGATGCCATCGAAGGTCTGATTAAGGAGGCCGACGGCTTGATGAAAGAGGCTGAAGGGACGGCACTTGACGCCGGTCTTCTGGCTGCTTGCCAAGCTGTCGAACACTATGAAATCGCCCGCTATGGTTCGCTTCGTGAATGGGCCAAGGACCTCGGCCATGATGAGGCGCACAAACTTCTGAGCGAGATTCTCGACCAGGAGAAGGCGACCAACAACAAGCTCACCAACTTGGCCGTCACGTCGATTAACAAGACCTCGGCGCGCTCCAAAGCCGCATAGCAATACAAGGACGGCACTGTGCGGCCTTTTCCACTTATCATCTGCTCCTTGCTCAGGTCAGCGTTTTTAGAGCGCGGGCTTGCGCAGGAGCAGGCTTTTTGCGTTCAAGCGCTCGCCAACGGCCTCTGCCTCGACAGTCCGCCAGTGGTGGCTGTGTATCTTCCGAGATGCGCGACGACGCAACACAGGCGGTAGACACCACAAAGCTGGCAAGTGAACAGTCAAATGACTGCCGCAATCAGCGGGACCAGCCCTGCGATCCGGACACAACATGTGCGCGTGCTGCGATCTCCGCGGGACCGCCCGTATTTCATGACGGGGTTCAGGCGAGGCGTCCGACATCTTTCAGAATTGCGTACAGTCCCGTCGCCGCCTCGTCTTCTCCGCCAGCATCGACCCAGATTGGTCCGATCGCAAGCTCGATTTCTTCGCGGTACTTCTGGCCCAATACGAGACTGACGGTGTGCAGCCCCACGGCCTCAGATGTCGACGGATTGACGGCAATGTGAAAGAAGCCATTCGCAATATCCTGCGGCATGTCGTAGATCCGCGTGATAAAGCCCTGAAAATCACTCGTATCGCCTCGTTGCTCGAGCGTTATAAGCAACGAAGGATGAAGGATCTCGATCGCGACGCTTTGTGGCACGAGCCAGCGGGTGCCAGGCTCAATGACCTCCTCGATGTCACTTTGATCAACTGGTTCATCAAACATGTCTGTTTTCCCCTCACGGAAGGTATTGCAGCGTCCGGATGCGTCAAGTGATGGCGTCTTTGTTGTTCAGGTCGACCGACATATAGAGCTGGAAGTGGAAGGGTGTTGCAGGCGGATTTGCCTGATCTAGCGATAGCTCGCGAGGTGGGTGATCGCGTTTAACCGACAAGCAGGATCTCTTCCTTCCTCAGGATTTAGCGCGAGAAAAGGCGGAAGACAGGCGTTGACCGGAGCGACGGCTTACGCGGTCGACGAGATTTGCGTTCTCAGTCTTTGCGACCGGGAACGAAGCACCACAGATATCGGGAACCTTACCGTTCCTTCATCGTTCAGTTCTCAATGGTCACTTGAACTTTACTGAGGAGGCGGACATGCGAAAGTCCCTTCACAACATTTTGGCCGCAGGCCTGGTAGCAGTCGGCGCCCTTTCTGCCATTTCATCGACGTCATCGGCGCAATCATTGGATCTCTATATCGGTCCGGATGGGCGCCCCGACATGCAGTTCCGCGATCGAGACGGAGACCGCCGATACTACGATGAGGAGTATGAGCGGCCGGGTTGTAGCGAACGGCAGGCGCTTCGTCGCGCATCGCGACTTGGGGTACGAGACCCGGAAATCCAGGCGGTAACGCGCCGACAAATCGTTGTTGACGGTGAGCGACGTGGGCGGTTCGTGACCGTGGCATTTGCCAATCGGCCTGGTTGCCCGCGCCTCGGCTGAGCGCAACGCCGAACTCGGATGCTGTACTGACTTCTGAGGCAGAGTCTGCGCGCCATTTCACGACTGGACCGATGAGACTTGAGCCGCGAATGGGCGCTTTGAAGGAGCCGAGCTATTGGTTGCTTCAACCTACATCGCCGCCATCATCGCTCCGATCACGAGGATGTTCCTGCAGGACAAGCTATGTCGCTGCCAGGCTTCATCTCATGCGCGTGTTGGAGCGACAACCATTCTCATCTCCGAGTGAAACAAGCTCTGCATGGCGGCCGCCTTTCATTCGGTTGGCAGCAATCGCAAGCGAGAACACTATTGCAACAGCCGCGCCTCGATCGCTTGTCCAACGATCGTCAGTTGCAGCAACGGCTCGCCACGCACGAAGCTCTCTTCGACGAGATCCAGCTGCTCCAGTCGCCCGACGACTTTTTCTGACAGGCGTTTGTCACCAACCAGCCAACCGGTACCCAATTTTCTCTGCCGCCGGAAAAAGGCGATTGCTCTCAGCGCGTCCTGCTGACCGCGTGTCAGCCTTTTTGCGGTGTCGACTGCGTTGGGATGTTTTGTGGTAGGGAGCATGTCGCTATTCCTTTGTAGCAGCGCTACGTCTGTCGGCACCCGGCCAGTCGTTTACCGGCTCGTCAACATCATCTTCCGCCGGATCGGGATCACGCTCGCAGGCCTCCTGCCGCTTTGCCAGAACATCCTGCATGGTTGCAATAACGAACGCAGTTCCATGTCCTTGGCTTGCGAACTGGTCGATGATCTCAACAAGAAGAGCATCGAGCTTTTGAAACAGTCCTCCGTTACGTTCAGATCTTTCGGCCATTGTCCGGGCTCCTGTTCAGAGATCAGATCCATGCTGTTGCCAATCCTTGTAGGGTGCCAGTAGCTGGCCGGGGAACCGACCCTCGATGGCCGTCTCTACCAGGGCGATTTTCGCGAAGACATCACTCGCGTCGCGTTTTTCGGAGGGAATGTCCGCGCTCTCCAATTCAAGCCTTTGCATGATCGCAAACAGTTCGTCGTTGCTCATTGCTTTGAGACGGTCGGAGAAGTCCTCGACATCAAAGTCTTGCTCGACAGGCATTCCGTTACTCCTTTGAAGTTGCCTAGAATGCAACGCGGGGCATCCTCTCTCATGGCTTCGAGTTTCTTGATCGGCGAATAGCCAGCATCAGCGTGTCGAGTTTCGATCGCATTGGCCCGAACCTCTTATAGAGCTGCAGAGCACGCTTGGCGCTCAGGTCATAAACCATCGCGAATTCGTCGAGGCTGTAGATCTCGCAGTTTGGCGAGGATAGTTGCGTCGCGCGGTGGTGGGTTTCCATGAATGAGCAACGCTGGAGCTGCTCGACTGTTCCAGCAGGGTTGCGGAAATTCCGTCGCCTATGATCCGACGGCCGCCCGCAACGGCAGTTCGCCGCGACCGTATTCGACATCCCGCAGGGCAAACCAAACCGGCCAAGTTGCGCGCAAACGCGTCCGCAAAGCGATGCCCATGGGTAGGCTTTACGCTGGTGAAGCATTTCAAGGCAAGCGGCGGTGAAGTGAGATGGATGGTTTCTGCCGATGCATAATTTCGCAACTCCGTATCGGTTTTGGAGTAGAATTATGCGGTGATTGAAAGGGCTGTGGTGTTCCGTGCACTCCGAAATCGACGTGCGGCGCTGCAGACGGAAGGTGAAGCCAATGAAAAGGTTTGCAATCGTTGCTCTGTCGCTTGCGACTGCGCTGACAGGCGCTCCGCCGGCGGTGGCGTTTCCGGCAATTTCTGCGCCGAGGATTGAAGCGCCGCAATCTCAACTGGTTCAGTATCGCCGATATGGCGGTTATCGAGGGGGCTACTATCATGGTCATCACAACGGTGGCGATGATTGGGCCTGGGCACTAGGGGGGCTTGCCGCTGGCGCAGTTATCGGCGGACTGTTGGCGCAACCCCGATACTATGGCCCGAGCTACTACGAACCTGACTACTACGGCCGGACCTACTATCGGCCGCGCTATTACGCGCCACGCTATTCCCGTCAAGTCTACTACGGCGGCGGCACACACACGCGCTGGTGTTACTCGCGATACCGCTCCTATAGGGCCTACGACAACTCGTTCCAGCCATATCACGGCCCTCGACAAGCATGCGTCTCGCCGTACTATTGACCGCGGGGGTGAGAGGCGCGAGGTCGTCCGGCTCATTACGCGTGGGCGGTTTCGCGCCGAGAAAGGTCGAACTGACCAGGGCAGGAGAGATCTACTACGATCGCTGCGTGAGGCTCCTGGCCGATGTCGATCTGTCAGCCGAGGTGGTGCCGCTCGGTTGCCGGCAAGGCCAGGCGCAAGATCAAGATCGGAACCGTCTATCCGGCAACGATCAATCTGCTGCCGGCGTTCCTGGCCCGCATCGGCCGCAAATATCCCGACATCGAGCTGCATATCATGAGTGGTTCGACCAACGACCTCATCCGAGGGCTGGAGAACGGCCAGATCAATCTCGGCTTCATCCGTCCGGTCGAAAACATCGGCTCGCTCAGGTTCTTCTCGATCGCGCATGAGCGCTATCTGCTGGCGGTGGAGAAGACGAGCGCGCTGCTTGCCCGTAGCGAGATCGGCATCGAGGATCTGGGGCGAAGATCATCTCGTTCTCGCTGCAGAACCTGTCATATACCGATCGATATTTCGCGGAGAAGTTCGAAGAGCACGATCTGTCGAAGAGCGTCGCCTATACCTGCGCCGACACCTTCTCGTTGGTGTCCTTGGTCTCGGCCGGCGTTGGCATCGGCGTTGCTCCGGAATGGACGCTGGATCTGCCGAACCGCAATTTCGAGCTGAGGAAGGTGCGGGGCGTCGACTGCAGGATTAGCTTGGCGTCGCCTGGTCGAAGGACGATCCGAAGGCTGCCCGCGACGATATCGTCGACATCGCAAGTCGCTGGTCAGGGCGGGATGGTGAGGAGCGGTCTATTCACACGCTATCGACCAAGTGACGCTCTTTGGGGCGAGTTCGGGCTTGCACGCCACTACTTGCGCCCGGCTGGAAGCTTCCTATCTCTTATGCCATCCTCGACATGGAGCCTCGAGATGGATCAGCTCTCAACGAATGTCTTTTCCGTTCCCGAAATCGAAGTCATCCCGCCAGAGCACGAGGAAGGTGACTTGGGAAACGCGATGATATGCCTCTGTTGTCAGAAGAAACGGTCGGCCTCGTGGATGGACGCCGACGGTTGTGGCATTTGTGACGAGTGCCTGGCGCCATGACGCAGTCGGCGTCCGAGCTGTCGTCTGCGTTTCTGGCGAAGTTCTAGGGTAAGGCGCTTGCAGAGCTTCCGGTGGGCTACGGCACGGGATATTCCAGGGCCACCGATGGCGCGCGACCGTCCAGTTCTGATGGCGCCGAATGTCTAAGCGGGCGCCGCGGCCACGGAGGTGCGCTCGACGACTTCCGTCTTCAAGACGACGCGCGTCGCCTCCGCGCTGTTTCCGTTAATCCGCTCGACCAATAGCTTGGCCGCCGCTTCGCCAAGGCCGTAGACGGGCTGGCGCACGACCGTGACGGGCGGTGTCGTGACGGACGTCCAGTCCGCGTCGTGAAACGACACCAGCGACAGGTCGTTTGGAATGGTGAGGCGAGTGCGAGGGGCGAGATGTAGTGACGGTTCACGAGTTCACTCCTGTCGCTTGTGGGTGGTTTTGGTGGGAATGATGAGTTTCAGCCGAACGTGAAAGCGTAGGCTTCGACGCCCGGATCAAGGAAACGGACTTCAAATGTCCGCTCTTCCACCTCGCCGGACTGGCGGACGAGTTGGTAGAGCCTGGTGGAGGTTATCGTGCCGTGGCCGTCAGCATTGGTATCCGCACCATGATCCGACCCAGGCGCTTTGCCGTCGATCGTTACCTGGAAGCGAATGGGTTTGCCGGTGGCGCCGGGGCCGAGCACCAGATGCAGGTCGCGCGCGCTGAAGCGATAGACGATGCTGCCATCCGGCTGCTCCAGCACGGCGTGTTCAGCGGCAATCGACCATGTTCCGGAGAGGCCCCATTCATTCAGGCCCGGTTGCTCGACTGAATATGCGTTGGCGGCGTCGGCAACCAGGCCTTCCGGAGAGACGAAGCCCACGGCGCGCTTGTAGCCAATATAGCTCTCGCCGGAGCGGATGTTCTTAAGGTCGGGGCTCGCCTCGGCACCTTTGGCATCAGGCGTCACCGGTGTTGTTGTCGCCATCTCGTTGCCGGCTTCGCGCAGCAGGTCCTGGATTGCCTGCTCGGTCTGGCGATAGTTGCCCTCACCGAAGTGATGGTAGCGGATCTGGCCCTTTGCATCGATCAGGTAGTGTGCCGGCCAGTAGCTGTTTTCAAACGCGCGCCAGATCTTGTAGTCATTGTCGATCGCAACCGGATAGTCGATCTTGAAGTCTTCGATCGCCTTTCTGACATTGTCGATCTTCTTCTCGAAGGCGAATTCCGGGGCATGCACGCCGATCACGACGAGGCCCTGATCCTTGTATTTTTCGGCCCATGCGCGGACGTAGGGCACGGTGCGGATGCAGTTGATGCAGGAATAAGTCCAGAAGTCGATGAGGACGACCTTGCCGCTAAGCTGTTCCGTCGTCAGTGGCGACGCGTTCAGCCATTCTACTGCGCCAGTCAACGACGGCGCTCCGCCCTCGAAAGGCAAATTGCTGCGGAACGGCTGTGCTGTAGCACTGACAGCAGAAATAGTGTCCTTGCTGGCAACCTCGGATGAAGCGTCGTTTGCAGCCTTGTCGTGCAACTGGTCAATCACAGTCTGTTCGAAGACGGCTGTGCTCGCATAGGAAAGCCGCGCCAGAAGGCCGGTGTCGAGGCCAAGAGCAATGACGGCAACACCACCCAGAACCGCGGCACCCAGCCCTTGGCGAATACGCTCGCTGACGCCGAGCGACCGCTTCATGCCGGCAAACAACTTGCCGCCGATGAGGAGAGCGACGGCAAGCGATGTCGCGGCCCCAGCAGCATAGGCGACGAGCAAAAATGTCGTTTGAAGGTTGGCGCCATTTAACGCCGCGCCCGTCAGCACAAGACCGAGGATCGGCCCGGCGCAGGGCGCCCAAAGAAGCCCCGTTGCAATGCCGAGGATAAAGGAACTCGCCGCAGTCGGAACTGACCCGGACTTTCCTGACGCGTTCAACAGCCTATTGCCGAATTCGACGACAGGCTGGGTGATGATGCTCGCAACGCGTGGAGACAATAGGCTGACCCCGAAGACGGCGAGCAACAGAATTGCGGCGAGACGCCCGTATTCATTGGCGTCTATCGCCCAGTTTCCGCCGACTGCTGCAAGCGTCGCAACCATTGCAAAAGTCACGCTCATGCCAATCAGCATGGGCAGCGTGCTCCGCAGAAAAGGCTGTCCCGCGCGGGCAAAGACGAAGGGGAGTATTGGAAGGATGCACGGGCTGAGGATTGTCAGCGCCCCTCCGAGATAGGCAATGATGAGAAGTGTCATCGTCGTTTCCTTGAAACCGGTTGGTCGGGTTCTGGACGGCGAAGGGGCACGACCAGCAACAGGGCCAATCTGGTCGGAGCGACGTATCCAGGATGTGTCCGGCTTCCATCTGAAATGTACCGCAGTGTAGGACCATGCCTATGCACGACACAGTGATACAAATCGCTGGCAAGCCGCCTAGGCTGGTGCTGGTTGATTGTATCAGACTGTATCGAAGCCGCCGGAGGCTACATCCGCATTCAATTCCGGGCTTGACGGGACACATGCGGGATACGTGGAGGCGGCTTTCTTCTGATCAGAACCAAATGAGATGGAGAGAACGATGCCCCCTGAATTCAATCCCCAGCGCCGCCGCTTCTTCGGTATCGCCGCAATGACCGTGGCCGCCGCCGAATTCGGCATGGGTGCAATCGCCAATGCCAAGGCACCCGCGGCGTCCCTGGCCGTCGCCAAGGCAGGAGGTCATACGGCGTTTGCAGCGCTCAAGCAGATCAAGGCAGGTGTCCTCGATATCGGATATGCAGAAGCCGGACCAGCGGATGGTCCCGTTGTCCTGCTCGTTCACGGCTGGCCGTATGACATCCATAGCTATGTTGATGTCGCGCCGATCCTGGCTGATGCAGGATACCACGTGCTCATTCCCTATCTGCGTGGCTACGGCACGACGCGCTTCGTTTCAGACGAGACCCCACGAAACGGCCAGCAAGCGGCGCTGGCTGCCGACATGATCGCCTTCATGGATGCACTCGGCGTCGAAAAGGCGATCCTGGGCGGGTATGACTGGGGCGCGCGCACCGTCAACATCATGGCGGCTCTCTGGCCGGACCGCTGCCAGGCAATGGTTTCCGTCAGCGGTTATCTCATCGGCAGCCAGGCGGCCAACCGCAAGCCGCTTCTGCCGGCCGCGGAACTCTCCTGGTGGTACCAGTTCTACTTCGCCACCGAGCGGGGACGGCTCGGCTATGCCGCCAACACGCACGAGTTTGCAAAGCTCATCTGGCGGACGGCATCGCCCACCTGGACGTTCGACGACGCGACTTTCAACCGATCGGCCGCCGCCCTCGATAATCCGGACCACGTGGATATCACCATCCATAATTATCGCTGGCGGCTTGGCCTCGCCGAAGGGGAAGCGGCATACGATGCCTTAGAGAAGCAGCTTGCGATTGGGCCGGTGATTACTATTCCGACGATCACCATGGAAGGCGATGCCAATGGTGCGCCCCATCCGCAGCCATCGGCCTATGCAAAGAAGTTCTCGGGGAGATATGAGCACAGAGACGTAGCGCGTATCGGGCATAATCTGCCGCAGGAAGCGCCAGAGGCATTCGCTCAGGCTATCATCGATGTGGCGAAGTTCTGATGGGAGGGGGGCCGCGAGAAACCGCTTTACTCGCGGCAGCCCACACGGAACTAATGTCGCGTGAGTGCGAATGTTTGAAGGGCCAGAGATGGAGCATGTCGACCACATTCTGATTGTTGATGACGACCGCGAAATTCGCGAGCTCGTATCGAGCTATCTTAAGAAGAACGGTCTTCGGACGACGGTTGCTGCCGACGGCCGTCAGATGCGTAGTTTCCTGGAAACAAGCACGGTCGACCTGATCGTGCTCGACGTGATGATGCCGGGGGATGACGGGCTGGTGCTGTGCCGCGAACTGCGCGCCGGTAAACACAAGTCGACGCCGGTCATCATGTTGACGGCGCGCGACGATGAGATGGACCGGATCATCGGGCTCGAAATGGGCGCCGATGATTATCTGCCGAAGCCGTTTGCGGCGCGCGAGCTTTTGGCCCGCATCAAGGCGGTGCTGCGGCGCACGCGTATGCTGCCGCCGAACCTGCAGATCAGCGAGGCCGGGCAATTGTTGACGTTTGGCGACTGGCGGCTCGACACGGTCGGTCGGCATCTTCTTGACCGGGACGGAACGGAAATAGCTTTGAGTGGCGCCGAATACCGGCTGTTGCGAGTGTTCATCGATCATCCGCAACGCGTGCTCAATCGCGACCAGATCCTGAACCTCACACAGGGCCGCGATGCCGAACTGTTCGACCGCTCGATCGACCTTCTGGTCAGCCGCCTGCGCCAGCGGCTTGGCGATGATGCGCGCGAGCCGACCTATATCAAGACGGTGCGGGCCGAAGGCTATGTGTTCTCTGTGCCGGTCGAAATCTCGGTGCCCAGGACATGAGTATGGGCAGCAGGTCCCGTTTCGACTGGTGGCCAACGACATTGCGCTCGCGATTGTTCCTGATCCTTTTTGCCGGACTGGCGGTTGCCTACGGCCTGTCCTTCAGCATTCTTTTTGCCGAGCGTTACATGTCGGCCAAGGCCGTCATGCTCGGAACGTTGGAAAGCGATCTGGCAACGTCGATCGCTGTTCTCGACCGTCTTCCCGCCAACGAGCGGCCCGATTGGCTGGATCGCCTGAGCCGCGGCAGCTACCGTCTTGTTCTGGGGCCTGGGCTTCCCGGTGTGCCGGATCTGTCGGGTCGTGGTGCCGAGATCGCGGACCGGATAGGCCAGGCGGCTGGCAACAGGTTTCCGATCCGCGTCGAAGCCATTCCGGGCGACCACATGCGTCTGCAAGGGCATCTAACGCTGTCGGACGGTTCACCGTTGACGATCGATGTGACCCCGCGCGGGGTGATGCCCTTGGCCGAATGGCTGCCTTATGTCTTCGCGGCACAGATGGTTCTGCTCATCCTCTGCACTTGGTTTGCGGTGCGCCTCGCAATTCGTCCGCTGGGCGCTCTCGCAGCCGCTGCAGAGGCGCTCGATCCCGGCAAAAAAGGTTCTCCCTTGAACGAGGGGGGGCCGAGCGAGGTTGCTCATGCGGCGCGCGCCTTCAACGCCATGCGTGATCGTATCGCCCATTACCTGGAAGAACGTGTGCAGATTCTCGCGGCAATCTCGCATGATCTGCAGACGCCGATCACGCGCATGCGGCTTCGCGCCGACATGGCGGACGATAGTGCCGAAAAGGACAAGCTGATCAGCGACCTGCGCGAAATCGAGCGGCTTGTGCAGGACGGAATTGCCTATGCGCGCAGTTCGCACGGCAATGGCGAAAAAAACGCGCGCATCGATCTTGCATCCTTCATCGACAGCATCGCCTACGATTATCAGGACACCGGAAAGGCGGTTTCGGTAACCGGCATCGTTCAAGGGACTGCCCTGACCAAACCGCACGCATTGCGGCGTATCCTGACCAATTTCATCGACAACGCACTCAAGTTTGCCGGTGCGGCCGAGATCGGCGTGGAACGATCAGGTGCGGGAAAGATCGTCATCACGGTCACGGACCATGGACCGGGCATTCCCGACGACAAGCTGGAGGCTGCCATGCAACCTTTCTACAGGATCGAGACCTCCCGCAATCGGGATACAGGAGGCACGGGGCTTGGGCTGGCCATCGCACAGCAGCTTGCCGTCTCGTTCGGTGGAGAAGTGCGGATCTACAATCGCCCCGGTGGCGGGCTTGCGGCAGAGATATCTCTGCCCTGACGAATGCTAGGTCTTGCGGGGAGTTTGAATGAAAAGGCAGTCGGGCCTGCCGGTGCTACTCTCCGATACAATTACGACCTTTTCTAAAACACGCCGGATACGTAGGGCTGGCAAAACGCTCCCGTCAACAACGTCGCTGAACGCGGCAGATAGAGGAGTAAACTATGACGAAGATTGAGAAGGTTCTCTACACCGGAAAGACACATACGACTGGCGGGCGTGATGGTGCGTCGCATAGTGACGATGCGCAGCTTGCCGTCAAGCTTTCGCCGCCGGGCAGCGGAAAGTCGGGCACCAATCCTGAGCAGCTTTTTGCCGCCGGCTGGTCCGCCTGCTTTATCGGTGCCCTGGGCAAGGCTGCGGGCAAACGCAAGCTGTCACTGCCCGCGAACACGGCAGTAGATGCCGAGGTCGACCTCGGCATTACGGACGGCGCCTATCTGTTGCAGGCCAGGCTGAATGTCAGCCTTCCGGGGTTGGATGTCGACCTTGCACGGGCGCTGATTGACGAAGCCCACCAGACCTGCCCCTACTCCAAGGCGACACGGGGCAATATCGCCGTCGCGCTGACGCTCGTTTGAACCGTTACGCAATCTCACGGAGTGTTTTATGAAACGCTTGATCATTGGCATGCTGGCGCTCGCCGTTTTTGCCGCGCCGTGCGTCTATGACGTGTTCTCGCCGGAACCATCCCCCATGGCCGCCCTGGCCACAGCACTTGGTCTTGTAGGGTAGGTAAGTCCGAAGATCCGAGAGGGGGCGGCTGCGAAACAGTGGCTCCCTCTTTTCATCAGGACTTGTCGCTTCGTCCTTGAGCAAAGTAGCAGCTTCGATCGCCAACGGATCGGCCTTGAGAAGAAGGTAATCCAGCATTGATTTCAGGCTGGGATCGCAAAGGTCGGCCGGTACCAAAACGCCCGTCGTGTTCATTTCATCCTGACCGATCAATCCGGCGTCATCGTGGCCCATACGTTCGCTGTAGTCGACGGTTGGCTGTCCTTGCTCGTCGGTGGCGACGCCCGGCTTGAGGATCTCGTTGAAGGCCTTGAATTCATCAGAGTTGAGCTTTCCGTCTCCGTCCTTGTCGAATTTTCCAAACGCGTTGGGAGACGGTGAAAGCCTTTCTGAGGGCCTGTGATGGTGTGCTTCTGGTTGTCAGTCACGATGACGCCTTCCTCGACAGTATCGCGATCGACACTCACGTCGAGCAACCCGCCCGCAAATGCGACAGCGGTGCGGGTTGTAAATGAGTTGCCAATTTAAAGTACGAACCCGCCATCTATCGTGAGGCTCGAACCCGTCATGTACCCTGCCTTTTCGCTCATCAAATAGGAGGCAAGAGCCGCGATTTCGTCGGGCTGACCAACACGCTTGAGAGGGATGACATTTACCAGTCCAGCCACCATGCTGGCCGTCATGTCCGTTTCCGTTGGTCCGGGCTGAATGTTGTTCACCGTGATGCTCCGCGGCGCGAGGTCCAGGGCCGCGCCCTTGACCATCGCGGCGACCGCAGCTTTCGTCATCGCATAGACGCTCCCGCCGGAAGAACCTGTCCGCACCGCGGTGTTGCTGCCGATCGTTGCGATTCGGCCACCATCCTTCATGTTCAGCGCTGCTGCCTGGATGGCGAGAAATACGCCGCGAACATTAATGGCAAGCGAAACGTCGAGGTCTTCCAGGGTGACATTTTCGATGTTGGCTAGTTTCAGCACTCCGGCATTGACGATTGCCGCATCCAGTTTGCCAAATCGGTCCACCGTTTCTGTGACCGCGCGGCGAATTGCATCAGGGTCGGCGCTATCCGCCTGGATCGCAATCGCGCGACCGCCCGAGACTTCAATATCGGTCACGACCTGACGCGCTTTTTCCGATTGCGAGACATAGGTTAACGCGACCCAGAACCCGTCCTGAGCCAACTGTCTGGCGATGGCAGCGCCGATCCCGCGTGATCCGCCGAAGATGAGCGCTGTTTTCTTGGGAGATATAGTGGTCATCACATTATCCTTAGGGTACGAGCAGCAACTTGCCGGTCGTGCGTCGGCTTGCCATGTCCGCGTGCGCCGAAGCGGCTTCTTCAAGAGGATAGCTTCCTCCGATGTTGACCTTCAGGGCGCCATCCCGAATCCAGTCGAAAAGCTGGGTGGCGCGGGCGCGAAGGCGTTCCGGTGCGTGAATATGGTCGGAGACGACCGCGTAACCGATCTTGATGCTTTTCGGCAGGCTCATGATGTCGATGTGGCCCGGCCCGCCCAGAACGGGGCCATACCAGCAAAAGGTCCCCGAACGGCGCAGGCAATCGAGAGAACCCTGAAAGGTCGTGGGGCCAGAACCGTCGTAGACAACGTCGACACCCCTGTTGTTCGTCAAGTGCAGGACCTGCTGCGCGAAGTCCCCCTTGCGATCGACGATGACATGTTCGGCGCCTGTTCTTTTGGCGATGGCGACTTTGTCTTCGGAAGAAACACGCCCGATGACACGGCCGCCGCGCAGCCGGATGATCTGGGTCAGGAGCAGGCCGACACCTCCGGCGGCGGCGTGAACCAGTGCAATGTCGCCCGGCTGAACCGGATAGAAATCGGTGGCGAAATGGCTCGCCGTCAATCCCTGCATCATGGTAGAGGCCGCCGTCCGGTCATCGATGAAATCAGGCAGAAGAACCAGGGAGCTGACGGGTATCGAGATCCGCTCTGCGTAGCTTCCTGGAGCGTAGACCCAGGCAACGCGGTCGCCCGCGGAGAAATCCGTTACGCCTTCACCGACGGCGAGGACGCGCCCTGCACCTTCGACGCCAAGTATTTTGGGATTTGCGATGTCGGTCCAGGCCATGCCTTGCCGAACGCCAATGTCCATGAAGTTTACGCCCGCCGTGGCAATCTCGACGAGAACATGCCCCGGTGTTGCCAACGGCTCCGGATGTTCGACAATTTGCATGACATCGGTGTCACCAATGCCGTTCATGACGACTGCTTTCATCTCCAGTCCTTTCTTGACTTATCGTTCCAGAATTGAACAAATTTTTTTACCTTGGCATGAGTGCGCGGAGCGCCAGCCGCGCGAGGGACTGCAGCGCTTCCTGCCCGGCCCCCCCGCGCGCAGCAATCCGAATGCCGGCGATGCTGGCGATGAGAAAGTCAATCACCGCATCTGCCGACGCCGATCGGTCCATATCCCCGGCGTCCTGAGCCTGCCTGATGGACACCCTTGCTGCGTGTCTCAACCGATGATCGGCCGCAAGATGCACTTCTGTCAGGTCCGGGCGGCTCTGGCCAAACTCGCAGATCGAGTTGACGCCGAGGCATGCCCGATCCGCTTCCGCCACCACCCGATCCATCATTGCGGAAATACCATCAATCGCGCGCCCATTGCTGCGCAGTTCGCGAATGTGCGCTTCGGTCTCCGCGGATGCATAGCGTTCTACTGCGAGGCGATAGAGGGACCACTTGTCGCCGAACGTGTCGTATAGGCTCTGCCGGCCGATCTTCATGGCCTTAACCAGCATCTCTGTCGACGTCCCATCGAAGCCGTGCTCCCGGAATACACCCACCGCCGATTCCAGCGCCTTGTCGCTGTCAAATTCCTTGATCCTTGCCATAGGCATGCAGATAGGGATTTTGGAATGAACAGTCAAGAATAATCTTCACCAAGGCAGTAGGCCGTCTTCGTTGAAATAGCCTCCGCTGGGGCCGTTGTCGGGAAGCGTAGCCAAGTCTACGACAATTTTCGCACCCTGTTTCACCGTGCGCGTGCCGGCATGGCCATTGAGATCGGTTGCGATATGGCCTGGCGTTGCTGCATTGATCTTTATGTGTGCGTGTGACGGATGACGGCGGAAGGCGTTGGCGTATTGCAGACTCATCATCGTCACCGCTGCTTTGGAGGAGGCATAGGCGACGATGGTGCCGGACTGACCGAAGGGCGTTGCCGGATCGCTGGTGAGCGTCATGGAGGCGCTGGTGCTGGTGACATTGACGATCCTGGGATGCGCCGATCTTTGGAGCAGCGGCAGGAATGCGCGGATGGTGCGCACTGTGCCAAAGACGTTGACGTCGTAAGTTGCAAGCAAATTCTCCGCGTCCGTTTCTAGCGCGGGCACCCGATGCAGGACGCCCGCGTTGTTGATGAGAATGTCGAGCAATCCTTCATGGCCTTCAATATGCCTCGCTGCTGCAGCAACGCTCGCTGCATCGGTGACGTCGAGCGCAATCGCCGTCACATCCGCACCGTCTTTCGCCAGGTCGTCCGCTGCGGCCTTTCCGCGCTCGACATTCCGACTGCCAAGATAGACCCGCATTCCGAGCCCGCTGAGTTGGCGGGCCACCTCTTTGCCAAGTCCCTTGTTGGCGCCAGTAACCAATGTAACGGGCTGCTTCGTCATGAATTCTCTCCTCAGCCAAGGACCGCGCGGGGTTCCAGAAAAGCCTCTAGCCCGAAGACGCCGAATTCGCGTCCGAAACCGGATTGCTTCAAGCCGCCAAACGGTGCCAGCGGTTCATGCGGCGCGCCGTTGAGAATGACGCGTCCAGCCTCGATCCGGTCGGCCACACGTCGCGCCCGAGTGATGTCGGATGAGAAGACCTGGGCCTGCAGGCCGTAATCGGTGTCGTTTGCGATCGTGATCGCATCCTCCTCATCGCGATACGGAATGAGTGACAGGACCGGTCCGAAGATTTCTTCGCGGGCGATGCGCATGTCGTTGTTCACCCGGGTAAAGATGGTCGGCTGTACGAACCAGCCGCGCGACAGCCCTTCAGGCCGTCCCTCGCCACCGGCAAGCAGCGTGGCGCCTTCCTCCCGTCCAAGCCTGATATAGGACTGCACGCGGTCCCATTGTTTCTGGCTGACCATAGGGCCGATGCGGACGCTTTTGTCTTTGGGTTCGCCTGCCTTGAAGTCCTTCACCGCCTCCCGGAGACGGGCTTCGATTTCCTCGAACCTGCTCTCGGGCGCAAGGATGCGGGTTCCGGCTATGCAGGCCTGCCCGCTGTTGAGGAAGCCGGCAGCCAACACTTGGGGGACTGCGACGTCGAGATCTGCATCTTCGAGAATGATGCTGGGGCTCTTGCCGCCAAGTTCCATCGTTACGCGCTTCATGGTTTCCGCGGCCGTGCGGACAATCCTTCGGCCTGTGGCCGTGGATCCGGTGAAGGTGATTTTTGACACATCGCGGTGGGCAGTCAGCGCGGACCCGACGACGGCACCGTCGCCGGTGACGATGTTGAAGACGCCCTCGGGCAGGCTCGCGGCGTGCAGGCATTCGGTTATCACCCGGGTCTGGACGGCGCTCATCTCCGAAGGTTTAACCACCATGGTGGCGCCGGCGGCAATGGCAGCGGACAGCTTTCCGCAGATAAAGCCATAGTTGCTGTTCCAGGGGGTAATTGCCACGGTAACACCGGAGGGGCGCATCTGAACGTCGGCACTGCCGATACGGCGTCTGAAATCATAGCTTTCGAGCGTCTTGGCCATTTCCAGAAAGACGTTGCCTGCTCGCGGCGCTGAGAAATCGATGAAGTTTGACGGTGCGCCATATTCCTCGCGCATGGCGTCGATGAGATCACTTGCACGGGTGGCCACGGCGGCATGCAGCCGGTGCAGCATGTCGATCCGCTCTTCCTTGGGGGTGTTGGAAAAGGCCGGAAAGGCGCGTTTGGCGGCCGCGACAGCGCGATCGGCATCGTGCGCATCGGCGAGACGCACGGTCCCGATCTGTTCCTCGGTGGCCGGATTGAAGAGCGGCGCCCATTGGTCGCCATGGGGTTCGACGAACGCGCCGTCAATGTAAATGCGATCGATGATATGCATGTCGTTTCTCCTGCAATGACTTCACGGGAAAAATGGCATGCGTTATGTGTTGCGGGTAGTAGGACAAAATTGGACGAACTGATGAACTGGATCGCGCAATGAGGGCAAGCCTCATCGAGCTGGAGGCGGTTGCCGCGGTGGCTCGCCACGGCGGATTCCGGGCTGCTGCGCGAGAGCTTGGCATGTCCTCGTCGGCCTTGAGCCATGCGGTCGCCGCGCTGGAGGAGCGCCTTGCCGTCAGGCTCTTCAACCGCACCACGCGTAGCGTGGCGCTTTCCGCGGCAGGAGAGCAATTCCTGTCTGAAATCGCGCAGGCCCTGCAGACGCTGGAAAAAGCCATCGAGAATGTCGCAGAACATTCCGAACGGCCCTCGGGAAGACTGCGGCTGAACATGGCGCCGGGCGCGGCGCGCATACTGCTCCAACCGCTTCTCCTGGAATATGCCCGCCGATATCCGGAAGTGGAGCTGGAAGTCGCCACCGAGAATGCGCTGGTCGATGTGATAGGCAAGGGGTTCGATGCCGGCATTCGTCTCACCGAGGCCATTTCCCCCGACATGGTCGCGGTGCCCATCATATCGAAAATGCGCTCCTTCGTCGTCGGATCGACGCACTATTTCGAAGGTCGTGACAAGCCTGTCGTGCCCAGTGACCTGTCCCGGCATCGCTGTATTCAAATGCGTATGACGGGCGGAAGGCTCTATCGCTGGGAGTTTGAAAGGCGCGGAGAAACCTACCTGATCGATGTCTCGGGTCACCTGACGTTCGATGCGTCGGACCTGATACTTGAGGCAGCCCTTGCCGGCTTCGGCCTCGCTTACCTGGGTGAACATTCACTCGCGCCCTATCTCGGTTCGGGCGACCTCATTCCGGTTCTTGAAGAGTGGTCGCCGTCCTATCCGGGGCTCAGCCTCTATTTCTCACAGCGACGGCATATGCCGTCCAAGTTGCGGGCATTCATTGACCTGATACGTGAGGGTGCGGTTCGCGATAACTGACACCTTAGAATATCCCGCATTGTCGCGGATAGGGGCATCGGTTCATATCGGTCAAGGCGAGGGAATTTGTCGGTTGTCATGTGCGAAGGTTGGACTGAATAATAGGCAAGAGAAATGGTGCCGTCTATATTAGCGCCAGGTATTGCCTTTAACTAAGGAGCTGCCATGACATCCCCAACGCCCTTCAAGCTCGATGATGAGTTGAAAGGTCGCGTTCAAAATTTGGCCGAAGGCCGCCGGGTCGTTGCTGAACATGGCCTTCTCGCGTCGAGTGTTGTGCTGAAGTTAAATAGCATTGCGCGTTAATAAACTAAACAGCATTGTCGTTAATTAATGCTCTCGCTTAATTAACGGTCGGGCAAACGGAATCTGGTTCGATGGCCATCAAGGCGAAAGAGAGTTGAAGTCTTCTTCTTTCATTGCCAACTCGGAGCGGTCGAGAAGTCGCGGGCCTTGCGATCAGGTTGCCTTTCGCAGTTCCGTGATCTTCTGAAACTCAGCCAGGATGTCTGGAAATTTTTGGGCGAGATACCGCAGAATTCGGGCGTTGCTGAGCAGTCGCGTGAGGTATCCGGTGGTCAAAACGAGATCGAGATGATCGGCACCATAGTCGTGCTCGATCGTCTTAAACTCACGGTCAAGGCTGGTTGCTTCATTTTCCATCAGCGCGATCTGATCGCCGCTCAGGCCGCGGATTGGCTTCTTCGGCCGAACGAGCATCGATTCTGGCGTGGCCGCGACCAGCGAACGCGCATAGGTAATTGAGTACTCGTTCATCGCGGTCATCAACTGCGCCGATTCAATCTGGCGCATGGGCTTCATTTTCTTGAGCCGCTCAACCGGCAGGCCGAGGTCATGGCGCGACACGGGGTGCCGATAGACCGCACCGTCCTGGCAGATTGGATGGGCAGGACGGGTGCTGCGATCGCGCCAGTGGTAGACCACATGGCCAAACGGCTGCTGTGGGAAAGCACGCGGCTCTATGTCGACGAGACAACGGCTCCGGTGCTTGATCCGGGACGAGGCAAGACGAAGACCGGTTATCTGTGGGCCGTGCTGCGCGACGATCACGGCTGGAATGGCTCTGCGACGCCAGGCGTGGTGTTCCATTACCGGCCCGGGCGTAAAGGCGAATATGCCGCCGAAATCCTCGACGGGTTCAACGGGACAATCCAGGTGGATGCCTACGGTGGTTACTCTCACCTCGCCACGTCGGACCGGGTGGGTGGCGATCCCTTGAAGCTGGCTTTCTGTTGGGCGCACGGGCGCAGAAAGCTGATCAAGGCCACGCCAAAAAGCGGATCGCCCATCGTCGACGAGGCGCTGGTGCAGATTGCCGCGCTCTACAAGATCGAAGACAGTATCCGGGGTTGCGATCCCGAGCATCGCCGGGCAGTTCGACAGGACCTGTCCCTCCCGCTGGTGGACGAGTTCTTCACCTGGCTGGCAGCGCCAGCCAAACGCGTCTCACGCAAGTCTGACCTCGGAAAAGCCCTCGCCTATATGCTGACGCGGCAGGACGGCTTCCGGCTGTTCCTGGACGACGGCCACGTCGATATCGGCTCCAACCTGGTGGAAAACGCGATCCGCCGACCGGCCATGAACCGCCGCAATGCGCTCTTTGCGGGGCACGATGAAGGGGGGGCGCAATTGGGTTCGATTTGCCAGCCTGATCGGCACTTGTAAAATGAACGGCGTTGAGCCCTACGCTTATCTGTGCGACCTCTTCACCCGCCTCGCAAACGGCCACCTCGCCAAGGACATCGAAGCCCTGATGCCGTGGGCCAATGCCGCCCGCATCAAGGCCTCACAATGAGCTCATCAGGTACTCTTCGGTGAGCTCATTTGACCGCCGAGGATCGGCCTCAGATCGCTGCAATTGAAAAATCAATGGGGCGTGAACGCCGCATACGTTTCTCCCGGATGGTTTGGAAACAATGGTTTGACCTGCCTGCTTGTCGTTCAGCGATGCCTGCAAGGCTTGCCATAACAATTGGGCTTCGCGCCCGCGGCCGGTAGATCGAGAATGCGAGAGGCAGCCTCTTGAGATCGGCGACGGGATTGACCCGATACCCTGAAACGAGAGGCTGGCTCTCATTTCCTCACAGTACCGGCCGGGAGACGTCCAACCTAATCTTTGAGACATCAGCAGCGCCGACGCTCGCAAGCGATCGCGGTCTGCGCTCACCACAATCAGAAAGGCACGACGATGCAAGAGATGTTGGGATTAACGGTCGTGGATGATGTAGCTCGGGTCGCAGCGCAGATTGCCGATGATCCACGGATAACGATGCTGGTCAACAATGCCGGCGTTGGTGCAACCGCGCCGCTGCTTCAATCCGACGCTCGGGCTATGAGCACGATGATTGCCCTGAATGTCGAGGCGTTGATGCGACTTACCTATGCCGCGGTCCCCGCCTTCGTCGGCCGCAACGCTGGAACCATCATCAATATCGCTTCTATCGTGGCGGTTGCGCCCGAGAGGCTCAATGGCGTCTATGGCGGGACAAAGGCCTTTGTTCTCGCCTTCAGTCAGAGCCTTCGCCAGGAACTCGCAGACACGAACGTACATGTTCAGGTCGTCCTCCCTGGAGCCACCGCCACCGACTTCTGGGATATTGCCGGCTTGCCTGTGCAGCACTTGCCTCAGGAAATCGTCATGCCCGCAGACGCGTTGGTCGACGCGGCGCTTATGGGGCTGGCGCGCAACGAATTCGTCACTATCCCCAGTCTTCACGATGTCGGCGAGTGGGACACCTACGAGGCTGCCCGAAAGGCAATGGCCGACAATCTGTCCACCAGCAAACCAGCCGCCCGCTATCAGTCATTCTGACTTCCAGCATGGAGAGACGGATGTCGAAACGCGTTTGGACTGGCATGCTTTCGCCGCCTGGATCGGCGAGCAAGACCCTTAACGTCAATGATCTCTATGGCTCCCTGCACTCCTCAAAAGGATAGACAAATGAACCCCCGCATTCTCATCACAGCTATTCTCGCAGTGGGCGTCCTGTCGCTACAGGCTGCCCAAGCGCAGCAGGAAATCCAACGTACCGACCTCCTGCAAAAGGATATCACCGTTTCTGGGAAGGAGGTCGTCCAAGCGAGGGTCGACTTTAATCTCGGTGCGGCCTCAATCAGCCACAAGCATCCAGGCGAAGAAGTCGCATTTGTCCTGGAAGGTGCGCTCGAATACCAGCTCGAGGGGCAGGCGCCTGTGATCCTGAAGGCTGGCCAGTCGCTGTTCATTCCTTCGGGAGTGGCACACCTCGCCAGGAACGTTGGTGAAGGCAAAGCCTCCGAGTTGGCGACTTACATCGTCAGCAAAGGCGCTACTCTCGTCGAACCCGTCGAATGAGCCGTTGACGCGCAAAAGAAAGGACGCGTGCCATGATGACACAGCTATCGACTGAGAAGAGGCCCCTGTCACGACGTGCATTGCTGTTTGCCGGAGCCGCGGTCGGACTTTCGTCCACAATCGTGCCTTTGGCGGCCGCAACGAATTCCGCGTCTGTGACGAACGCCGCCGGCGAGATACGCCCGTTCAGGGCTGCCGTTCCCGAAGGCGCGCTCGCCGACATGCGGCGGCGGATCTCGGCAACCCGGTGGCCGGACAGCGAAACCGTAACCGACCGCTCCCAGGGCGTTCAGTCCCGGAAACTCAAGGATCTGGCAGACTACTGGCGTTCGTCCTACGACTGGCGCCAAGCGGAAAGACGGCTCAATGCCGTACCCCAGTTCCTGACAGAAATAGACGGCCTGGACATCCATTTCATCCATGTGCGGTCCCGCCATCAGAACGCCTTGCCATTGATCATGACGCACGGATGGCCCGGTTCGGTGTTCGAACTGCTGAAGGTCATCGGTCCACTGACCGATCCGACCGCTCATGGCGGCAAAGCTGAAGACGCCTTCCACCTGGTCCTACCCTCGATCCCCGGGTTCGGCTTTTCCGGCAAACCCACGACCACCGGCTGGAACCCGCAGCGCATCGCCCTTGCGTGGGACATCTTGATGAAGCGTCTAGGCTACACCAGCTACGTCTCTCAGGGCGGCGACTGGGGAGCAATCGTCAGCGATGCACTGGGCCGCCAGGCGCCGGAAGGACTTCTGGGGATCCACGTCAATCGGGTCGAACGCGCAACCACTTTCCCCGTCGATGCAGCTCAGGCGCTAAAAAGCGGCGGACCAGCGCCCAACAGCCTCTCCCCGCAGGAGAAAACTGTCTTTGCCGACGCCCGCGACTTCCTGAACAATGGCTTTGGATACGCTGCTATCATGGGGACGCGGCCGGAGACGGTCGGATATGGCCTAGCGGACTCGCCCGTCGGTCTGGCAGCGTGGCTGTACGACAAGATTGCCGATTGGGTGTTCACGCGCGGTGAACCCGAACTCGCCCTGACCAGGGACGACATCCTCGACAACATTACGCTCTACTGGCTGACCAACACGGGGCCTTCCAGCGGACGGATCTATTGGGAGAACATTGCATCCGGAGCAAAGCTGACCGCCGTCAAGGTCCCGGCCGCAGTCACGGTTTTCCCGGGAGAGGTCTACAGACCGCCCAAGACCTGGCTGTCAAAGGCATATCCTCGACTGATCTACTACAACGTCGCCACAAAAGGCGGGCACTTCGCGGCCTGGGAGGAGCCCGAGCTCTTCAGCGAAGAACTCAGGGCCGCGTTCAAGACAATGCGGCCATCCTGACCGAGCGAGGCAATCGCGAGCCGGTCCGTCCGGACCGCGCTTCGCGGTTGGCCTCACCTATGCGGGCAGTCCCAAACGATCGGCTGCGCCTGCACGGCACACATACGGTCGGCGCGCACGGGCCAAACCCCTTGTTGTTATGTTGCCGTCGGAACGGTTGCGCCCGTCGGCGCGGCCTGCTTGGCTTTAGTCCGTCGTCAGGACGATCTTGCCCTTCGGTCGCGGCAAGTGGCCCTCAAGCATCAGGTGCGCCTCTTTCGCCTGCTCGAACCGCAGTGTCGCCCCAACGTTCACCTTGAGGGCATTTCGGGAAATGAGAGACGAAATGTGGGCAAGGCTCTCGGTCGACACGTCGACCAGGAAGAACTTTGCCAGGACCTGATGCTGCACCGCCAGCATCTGGTCGGGCACGGAAACGGCCGAAATCAACCGCCCGCCCTTTTTCAGCACACGGAACGATAGCGTTTGGGTTTCGCCTCCCACCAGGTCGATGACGGCATCGACATCACGGATTTCGTCGTCAAATTCGGCCTTGGTGTAATCTATGACCGTTTCACCGCCCAGCGCGACAATGCTGTCGATATCGTCGGAGGAAGCGGTGCAAATTGTCCGAAGGCCCGCCTCTGTGGCGAACTGCACGGCATAGGCGCCGACGTTTCCCGCCGAACCATGGATCAGGACGGTTTGGCCTTTTTCCAGGCCCGCCTGATCGAACAGAGCTTGCCATGCTGTTACAGCGATCACGGGCAGCGATGCCGCAGCGACGTGGTCGATGGAGACTGGTTTGTGATCGAGCATGGAGGCCTTGGCGACGGCGTACTGGGCATAACCACCGCAAAAGCGCTTATTAGTGACACCATAGACATCATCTCCAACCTTGAACCGCGTCACCCCCGCGCCGACGGCGACCACGTCGCCCGATATGTCCGAACCGAGGATGAGAGGGAGCGGCTGGGGAAGGGCACTGTTGCCCGCGCGTATCCACCCGTCCCAAGGCCCAACACCCGCTGCACGGACCTTGACGATCACCTCGTCCGCCCCCGGCGCCGGCGTCTCGGAGAGTTCCAGCTGCATGACATCGGGCGGCCCGAACTGGTGGACGCGCCATACCTTTCCCGTGAAGTTCCTTGAAACGTCCGGCATGTGGTTTCCTTTCAAATTTTTCGGGCGGGCATGCTGATTTCACACGCACGCCCGGGTTCTGTCGTGCAATCGAGTTACGCCGATCTGCTGTGCAGCGCGCAACCCGCGCTGGAGCGGAGACACGGAGAGATGGCTGCCGGCATCTGCAAATGAGTGATCGGCGGCAACCAGCAAGCCCTGGCTCGATGCTATCTGCCGATTGCCGCGTGCGGCACATTCCTGAAGCTGATGGCCATTCGATTGTAGGCGTTCATCAGGCTGATCGCGATGGTGAGATCGACGCGTTCACGCTCGCTGAAAGCAGCGCTGACAGCGTCATAGGCGTCATCCGGTACATTTGTCTCTGCCACGCGCGTCACCGTTTCCGCCCACGCAAGGGCGGCGCGCTCACGCGCGTCGAAGAGGCTGCCGGCTTCGCGCCACGCCAGAAGCAACGCTATCTTCTCGATCTGCTGCCCCTTCTTCAAAAGATCGCGCGTGTGCATGTCGAGGCAATAGGCACAATTGTTGATCTGCGAAACACGCAGGTAGACCAGCTCCAGCAATACGGCCGGTAGACCGCTTTGCATGACGTAACCATAGACGCCACCCAGCGCTTTTGCGCCGGCAGGAGCGATCTGGTTATAGTCTAGACGGGCGCTCATCCGCTCACTCCTTTGGGGTGGTCAGCTCTTTATCGTCGGTGTCGACGATAAAAACTGCCAGGAGTTTTGCCGGTTCGCTCTTGCTCGCATTGCGGCTTACGAGGTGGCTGGAGCCAGGGATTTCGTAGAAGCTTTCGCCGGGACGATAGATCCTTGTCGGCTCGTCATTCACCTTTGACTCGATTTCGCCCGACAGTACATAGGCAAAAATGAACGCCGATTTCGCATGGATATGCGGCAGCGAGGCGCCGCCAGGAGCGTAATCGACGACCACGGCGCGAACCGACTTGCCAGGGATGTTCGGGATGTTCTGCTCGAAAGTCGGCGTGACAGTTTCGAGGGGATCGTGCGCGGCCGCTGGCATCGCGCTGGCGATGACGACTGCGGCGACGGCTGTACCAATGAGGGATCGTGCGTTCATGATGACATTTCTCCTTTGTGGACTGTGCATCTACCCGCTATAAATATCCCTCTACTGGTCCCGTAATAAGCACCAGAAATGCACAAAAATCCTGTACCACGAGACGCAATGGCCAAGCCGCTTGAGCTACAGATTGATCGCACCGCGAAGACCCCGTTGGCGGACCAGATCTGCAGGGGCATCACCGCCGCGATTGACAGCGGCGTACTGACATCAGGTTCGCGTCTGCCATCCTGGATAGACTTGGCCACCCAACTCGGCGTCGCGCGTGGCACCGTTCGGCTGGCTTATGATAAGCTTTCTTCAGCTCAGCTCATTGCTGCATCTCGGGCAACGGGGACGCGTGTAACGGAGCGGCCGATCTTGTCCCGGCGACAGGATTCGCCACCGGAGCCAGGATCCTTCATGGAACGGTATCAGGAGATGATCGCAGGCCCGGCGATCTTCCAGATGGGGGTGCCGTCGAAGGAAACCTTTCCCGCCAAACTCTTCGCCAGGCTCCGATCCCAAAGCGTGCGCGCCGAGGCGAGCGCACCGGCCATGTATCCAGATCCGCGCGGGGAACTCGAGCTGCGGCGAGAGATCGCCGCCTATCTGACCATCGCGCGCGGGATCGAGTGTTTGCCCTCTCAGATCCTTGTGACATGCGGTTATGCAAGCGGCCTGGGATTGACGTTGCACGCGTTGGGCCTGGAAGGGCGCAAGGCATGGATGGAGGATCCCGGGTTTCCCTTCACGCGGCGCGGCCTTGAGCTGGCGAGATTGCTACCCGTCCCTGTCCCGGTTGACCGCGACGGCATGGATGTCGACTACGGCCTTCAGAATGCCCCGGAAGCGGCACTTGCCGTCGTGACTCCGGGACAGCAGGCGCCGACCGGAACGACGCTGTCGCTCGCGCGTCGGCTGCGTCTTCTAGCGTGGGCGGCCGAGCAAGGGGCCTGGATCATCGAGGATGATTATTTGGGCGAGTTGCAGTTGCAAGGCCGCGCGGCGCCGGCGCTGGCCTCGATCGATCGTGTTGGCAGGGTCATTCATATCGGCTCGTTCAGCAAGACCATAAGTCCGACATTGCGCCTTGGCTTCGTCGTCGTGCCCCAATCCTTGGAAGCCCGCTTTACCGAAGTGGCCGCATGCCTAGCGCCGCCGCCCGGGCCATCCGTGCAGCTTGCCACGGCCGAGTTTATTAGCGAGGGACATTTCCTGCGGCATCTGCGCCGTACCAAGCGTGCCTACGCCGCACGTCGAGACGCATTGTTGCAATGTCTGGAAACGCGCGCCGACGGGGTCACCGTCGATAGGGCGGGTCTCGCCGTTCTGTTGCGCCTCCCCGATGGCGCCCCGGACGTTGCCATCGTGCGGGAAACGCTACCGTTCGGCCTGTCGCCTGCTCCGCTGTCAGTGTGGTACGCGTCGCCAGTGCTCGCCAAACCCGGCCTGCTTTTGGGTGTCGCCACGTGCCCTCCGCAGGATGTCGAACGATCATGTGACCGCCTTCTCGAAATCATTCATCGTTGCACATCCGCGCGATGAAGAAGGCACCTGTTTAGTCGGCAGGACCTTTCCGGCGGCAGGGGTGGCAGGCGCGATGATTGAGCTCGATCTCAGCCGGCGCTCGACAGCTAGAAGCGCGGGGTCTCGGGTGAGAATTCCTCATCGAGGTCCTCGGAATAAGAAGGCGGAGCGTGTGTTCCCAGCGCGTCAAATGGCGGAAGCAGACCATCGCTGGAGCGACCGATCGGCGGGAACTGCGCCATCTTGAAATCGCCAGCGTAAAACAGAGACACAGCTACGACGACGCAGAAGGCAAGAAAAAGATTGACGCTTCGCGGCGTAGCCGTGAGGTTCCCCGAGAGCGTACACAGCCACACACGGGAACAGCGCTTATACTTCGGCTCGGATAGGCTACTGCGTCGTCACGATTATACGGTCGATGTCTGGGCGGACGCGCCCGCTGCACACTTTGTGTCTGCTTAGATAGATGTTGACGGTCTTAGGTATCCGACTCGGCGCAGCGTGTTCACCGTCAAGCCGGATGGCACGCTCGACCGCGATTTCAATGCTGTCACAATCGAACTGTCGGATTACACGCTGTTCTGAGATGCCACTGGCGAGGGTTTCCGTGTGGTACGCTACCGCGACACACATCCGGTCAGGTCAGGACGCATGGTCAGGTCTGCCGAAATGAAGTGGTGACGGCTCCCACTTGGTGAGTGTGGCACCGGTCCCGATATATGAGAGGATGACTCTCAATGTCGCTGAGTAGCGCGTGCGGAGCTCGGCCCTTAGATTGCGCTCATTGGATCGTCCATTTTCGTCACACGATTTCCGGCGAACCAGGGTGCCTTCAGGAGGAAGAACGGAAATGGACGTGGAGTTTCAAATGCAACGTGCACCTTTGTTCGAGCCGCTCCAACTGCCTTGTGGCATGACCCTGAGCAATCGGATTGCGAAATCAGCAATGTCCGATGCCTTGGGCGACGGAACCGGTCATCCGACAGCCGAACAGATCAGGCTTTATCAGCGCTGGGCGGCAGGTGGGTTGGCCGTATCCATAATCGGCGAGGTGCAGCTTACCGCCGGTTACGCCGAGAACCCTGGTAATCTGGTATTCAACGAGGCCTCCGACCTTGAGCGGTTCCGTGAACTTGCCCGACATGGCGGCGAAAACGGCACCCAGCTCTGGCTGCAACTTGGTCATGCCGGGGCGCTTGCCTACGTGCCGACCAGCAACCCGAAGGGCCCGAGTGGCTTCAATCTGCCGGGTCTGCGTTGCGTGGAAATAACACGCGACGAAATACGCCAATTGCCGGAGCAGTTTGCCAGAACAGCCCGGTTGGCGCAGCAGGCAGGTTTCGGCGGTGTGCAAATTCACGCGGCGCACGGGTTCCTGCTTGGCCAGTTTCTTTCGCCACTGTTCAACAAACGGAGCGACGAATACGGAGGGGCAATCGCCAATCGGATGCGACCCTTGCTGGAAGCTGTCGCGGCAACACGCGACGCTGTCGGACCGAGTTTTCCAATCGCTGTGAAACTCAATTCCTCAGACGAACTTGAGGGCGGGTTCGACGAAGAAGACGCACTCAGGGTGGTAGCGGCGCTCGACCGGTCGACGGTCGATCTTATTGACATCAGCGGCGGGACCTACTTCCCCGGAGCAAAGTCCGCCTCCGATCGAGTGGGACGCGGACCCTACTTCCTCGAGTTTGCAAGGCGCGCCCGCGCCGCAACGACCAAGCCCCTAATGCTGACAGGTGGTTTTAAAACACGCGCGCAGGCCGAAGACGCTGTGGCGAGCGGTGCAGTCGATATCGTCGGCCTTGCGCGTGCGCTCGTCCTGGAGCCTTCACTTCCGGTCCTGTGGAAGATGGACCGGAAGCCCGAGCCGCTCTTTCCTAAATTCTCCGATGCGCCGGACGGGGGAATCACCGCGTGGTACACGATGCGTATCGCCGAGATTGGGGCCGACAGAGAAACGTCGGATTTTGGCGAGCTCAGACAGGCGATCCGTAACTACGAAGCGGGCAACAGATCTCGAACAGAGGTTTGGTTGCGTCATTTCTCTAATGAAACGCGGCAACGCCAAGGGTGATCGGTCGCTAGTTTACGCGCATCGCGACCAGCACCTGGCGATCGCCTTGGCGTGATGGGGACGTCCGTCGCATTGTGCCCCTTACAATTGATTATGTATCGAACGGAGCGTCGCGCGGGTGGACACACAAGCGAGGATCGCTGGCCTTGGTAATTCTACGTTCCGAAGCTTCTTCGATATGAAGCGGGCGATGTGCCAAACCGGCGAGCAAAGGACCTTCGAAAGGCCACGTCATCGTTGAAACCGAAATCCGTGGCGATCTTCTTGAGGGGTATGCTGATATCCTCGGCCAATCGCCGGCCGGCCTCGAGCCTCATGCTCTCGACGTAGTCGGCGGGCGTCATCCCGACCTCTTGCTTGAACTGCCTTGAGAAATTTCGCGCTCATTCCCACGCGGTTCGCGACTGCGCCAACCGTGAGGTCGGCCGCAAGGTTGTCCGCGATGAAGTCCTGGGCCGCGCGGATCGGCGTCTTTTGCGCAACCTGGCCGGCAAGCAACGTACTGAACTGCGTATGTCCGCCCGCCCGCTTGAGAGAGGCGACCATAAGGCCGAGATCCTGTTCCAGGTGCCAAGGCCCATCGATGCCGGCTGTAATCCCTGCGGAGGTCCAGACGTTTCCGTCCTTCGTAAGGATGCGATCGGAACGAGCTTCACCTCAGGAAAGCGCTTCGCGAATTCGGCTGCCTGGGACCAGTGCGTCGTCGCTCTCTTGCCATCCAGTAGATCTCATCGCCGAGCACGAAGACCCCCGAGCACACAGAGCCGAAGCGACCGGTGCGCTCGGACATCCGTTTCACCCATAGCAACAGGGCGTCGTGAAGGGGATGCGCCTGGATCAGCAGGTCGCCTGCCACAAGCAGCGTATCGAACTGTCCCAGCTCGTCATCAGGTGATCGGGATGACAGCCACTCCCGATGACCCCCTAATAGGACTGCCATAGGTGCTGACGACTTCCACCGAGTAGTTGTCGCGCCCGCTTTGGCAGTTCGCCTCCGCAAAGACGTCCGACGGCCCGATAACGTCGAGCAACTGCAAGCCCTGCATTGCGACGATTGCAATTCTGTGCGTCGGCGTCACCGCACTTCGAAAAGTTTCCCGGTCAGAATGACGCTGGCCGTGCGAATGAAAACGACAGCGTTCGCGACGACGAGGAGCACGAAAATGAACCCGGCTAGTCCGATCAGCATATCGCCTTGAGCGGCCCGGGCGTTACGCAAGCTGATTCCCCACTAGGCAATGCTGATGGGAACATGCGTCCTGAAGACCATCGGCGAGTGGACGAGCATCAAGAACAGAGCGAAATAGAACAGAATCGTTGCGAAGAGGTCGACCGCGTCGGTAACGTTCGTGTAGGCGAGGAAACCCACGGCGAAGAGCGCGCCGCCGTCGCGGCAACGTAGCAAAAGCCGGCTGAAGTCCTGCGCCACATGAAATCGGGCAAGCTGGCGGCTTGCCCGACTTCTTTCCGGCATCGACATCAGCGACCGGCTATTCAGCGGCGGACCGCCGCGGCAGCACCCAGTCCCGGCGCGGGAAGTGGCAAGTGTAGCCGTTGGGGTAGCGCTCCAGATAATCCTGGTGCTCGGGCTCGGCCTGCCAGAAGTCTCCCACCGGTTCCACGTCGGTCACGACCTTGCCCGGCCACAGGCCAGAAGCGTTAACATCCGCGATGGTGTCCTTGGCAATCCGCTTCTGCTCATCGTCGACGTGATAGATCGCCGAGCGATAGGACATGCCGATGTCGTTGCCCTGGCGGTTCCTGGTGGTCGGATCGTGGATCTGGAAGAAGACCTCCAGGATTTGCCTGTAGCTGATCGTCCCAGAATCGAAGGCGATCTCGATACCCTCGGCGTGGGTGCCGTGGTTGCGGTAGGTGGCATTGGCCACATCGCCTCCGGTATAGCCCACCCGCGTTGCGATGACGCCGGGGAGCTTGCGGATCAAGTCCTGCATCCCCCAGAAGCAACCACCGGCTAAAACAGCTCGTTCAGCTCGATCGGTCATTCAGATAGCCTCCACCTGGTTGATGAACGCACCGTACCCCTCCATTTCCATCTCCTCACGGGGAATGAAGCGCAGGGCGGCGGAATTGATGCAATAGCGCAGCCCGCCACGATCCCGAGGCCCGTCGGGAAAAACATGGCCAAGGTGACTGTCGCCATGCTTCGACCGAACCTCGGTGCGCATCACACCATGGGAACGGTCCTGCAGTTCCTCGACATTGGCGGCCGCGATCGGCTTGGTGAAGCTCGGCCAGCCACAACCGGATTCGAATTTGTCGGAAGACGCAAACAGTGGCTCACCGGAGACGATGTCAACATAGATCCCCGGCCTCTTGTTGTCATTGTATTCGCCCGTGAAGGGACGCTCAGTCCCGCTCTGTTGCGTGACGCGAAACTGCTCGGGCGTCAGTTTTCGGATCGCTTCGTCAGTCTTTCTGTAGGTCATTTGCTTGTCTCCAATGAAGTCGCCTGTAACCGGCGATGAAGCTCAGGCTTTTCTGGCCCGCGTCACATTCGCGGCGCGCGGCCAGTTTCCTGGTCCTGGGCCGGTGCTCCTCTTGCGCAATACCTTGTTGCACCGGTCCGCCCATGGCTTCGTTAAAGGTTGAACTGCCGGCGCGCGATTTCGTCGATTTCGAAACGGTAGATGCCGATGTCGTCGAGCTGGTGATCGCTGTAGCGCCCAAGTTCCAGAGCGGTCTGCCGCCATCGCTTGTGGGCTCGGATCCTTGATAAGACATAGTGCATGATCTTAAGACGTTCCTTTGTTCGGCCGGCCAGATCGCCGGCGATGGTGTTCGGATTTCGAAGGATGAGGGGGGACTGCTGGGTCGCCCTTTTCGTCAATCAGGTCCGTGCCGCTCGGAGCGCGACGAACGAGTCGACGGCGATCCACAGAGAGAGGGCAAGAAGCCCGACGTCTTTGAGCAGGAACTGCCCGGGCGCGACCGAGATCGCCGGAAAGCCGAGCTCGGGCACAAACACACCGGGTGTCGTCACCATGAAGCTCAGGGTCGTGGCGAAAAGCCCGGCCGAAAGCATTCCGCCGACGAGCGAGTAGATCGGCCTGATGAGCCGAGCCACGACGAGGGCGGCGATGCTCAATTCGAGGATGCCGAGAAGGTTTGAGAAGCCTTCCACGCTGAAGAGCGAATAGGTCCAGCTCAGCAAGGGATTGTTGCTGACCAAGCCAACCAGGCCCTCCGCTTCGTAACGGGTGAACTTCATGCCGCCGAACCAGCCGTAGATCACGGCGAGCGAGCCATAAATGCCAGCCGCAGCGACGGCCTGGCCGTGGCTATCGATCAGGTCGAGCGCGGCGACGGCGGAACGAGCGTGGACACGCGGACGCGCCGCGCTTTGGTGTGCGAGATCACGAGGCATAGTCTTCTCCTGGTTGGTGGCATCGGGCCATTCTCCCGATCGCCTAATCAACGATACAGATCAGTATCGTTGATTGCTTAAATATACCGATCTGTATCGTTTGACAATCCTGCACACGGAAATTTGTAACCGCGTTACCCTGAGAGGCGCCGGCTTAGGGTCTTGGCAGCCATTTTGACGACGGCACCCCAGCGGACTGGTGCGCGCGACTTGCCTTTCTTGCGCAGAGCGGTAAAATGATACAAATCTGTTTTGTTTTTTGGAGTAAATATGCGCCGCTCAGAGATCCGGGGACATCTGCTCGATACCGCCCTGCGCCTGTTCAACCTTCACGGCTACCACGCGACTGGGATCGATCTTCTCATCGCCGAAGCCGGGGTGGCCAAGACCACGCTCTATCGGCACTTTGAAACCAAAGAGGATCTCATCCTGGCGGCGCTGGAGCGGCGCGACGAACAATCCCGTGCCGAGATGCGCATCTTTGTCGAGCATCGGGCGAGCGAACCCTACGAGCGGCTTCTGGCGACCTTCGATTTCCTGGAAGCCTCGGTCCGGGACAAGCAGTTCCGCGGCTGTATTTTCATGAGCGCGGCCGGAGAACACAAGGAAGCCGTCGATCCGGTGTTCCGCGCTGCCTTGATGCACAAGCGCCTGGTCCTTGCCTATTTCGAAGAACTCGCTCATGCGGCTCGGTTCTCCGAACCAAAGCGCATCGCCGACACGATCAACCTCCTGCACGAGGGGGCGACCGCCATTGCGCAATTGACGCGAACAGCCGAGCCGGTTCGGCAAAGCAAACGCATGGCGGCAAGCCTGCTGTCTGAGGAGGCGCGCGCTGCTAAGGAACCGTCGGCCAGGAGCGAAGGTGCAGAACAGCAGGCTTCGAACGCAGACAGAGCATAGGATCATAATGTCGTGAGCAAGGTCGGAAGCGCCCGCGGGGGATACAATGGATCGCCTTGAAGCAATGAAGATGTTGCTGTCAGTCGTCGATGCCGGCAGCATCTCTGCAGGGAGCAGGAAACTGAATGCTCCACTGCCCAGCGTCAGCCGCAAGGTTGCCGAACTCGAACGGCACCTGGGTGCGAACCTGATCGTGCGCACCAGCCGCAATCTTCAGCTCACCGATGCCGGCCGGGAATATGTCGCAGCCGCCCGAAAGATTATGGCGGACCTTGAGGAGGCGGAACGTCGGGCATCCGGCGAGTATCAGACGCCGCGCGGCACCCTGACGATCACCATGCCGGTCGAGTTCGGCGCCCGCTATGTGATGCCGATCGTGCTCAGCTATATGGAGACGTATCCGGAGGTGTCGCTGAACCTTCTCTCGCTCGACAGGACGGTGCATCTCGTCGACGAGCAGGTTGACATCGCCATCCGGTTGGGCGACCTCGCCGATAGCTCTCTCTACGCGGTCAGGGCCGGTGAGTTCCGCCTGCTGACCTGTGCCAGCCCGGCCTATTTGCAGCGCCGCGGCGTGCCGGAACATCCGAGCGATCTCGCGGACCACTACGGAATACTCTTCAATAAGCGGACCTTCTTCTGGACCTTCGATGTCGCTGGCAACCCGGTGGAGGCGGTTCCGCGCACCCGCCTTGAGGTCAACACCGCCGCCAATTGCGTGGCAGCAGCGGTCGGCGGCGCCGGGATCGCCCGCCTATTCGATTATCAAGTCCCAGATGAGCTGGCTTCAGGCGCTCTAGTGCCGGTTTTGGAGGCTTTCGACCAGGTGTCCCTACCGATCCACATTGTCTACTCCGGACAGGGTCAATTGACGCTGAAGGTGCGGTCCTTCGTCGACTGGGCGCTGCCTCGCCTTCGCGCTGCCTGCAAACGCGGCGGGGTTTCGTAGGCCTAGTCCGCAAAGGCGGCCCGCACCTCTTCGATCGTCCGAGCCGGATCCTGCAGATGCGGGAAGTGGCCAATCCCTATGAGAAGGTCGAACTCCGAACCGGTGCGCGCGGCAAACTCCTTGCCCATGTCCGGCTTGACGTAGATGTCGCTGTCGCCCCAGATGACTTTCACTGGAACCTTCAGACTGTGAAGATTGGCTTCGAGATAGTCCTCGTCGCGGGCGAAATGGGAATAATAGAAAGCGAAGGCGTCGGCGCTGGTTACGTCGTCGCGTGCCCAGGAGTCCTTCATGTCCGCTTGCGCCTCGGGCGGCAGCTCGTACTGGGCTTCCGGCGCAAGGCCGCGACGATGGACGTTTTGCAGGATCTCTTCGCTGGTCTTGTTCATGTAGGTTCGCGTCGGCGTCGCCGTCGGCTCTGCCTTGAGGTTCTGCAGGCTCTCATACATGTATTGCGGCCTGTTGAACGGGGCAAAGTCGCCGACAATGATCTTTCTTGCCACGCTTGGTTCGTCGAGCGCCAACAGCAGTGCGGGAAGGCCGCCGATATCCGAGGCGTAGATGACCAGGCGAGACCGGTCGACGCCCGCCTTCTCGATGTAGGCCTTGAGAACCCTGGCGTATTCCATCGGCGAATAGGAGAACTGTGGCACCGAGGGGCGCGAAGAGTGGCCGTAACCGGGCCAGTCGAACGCGTGCACCTCGTAGTCCTTGCCCAATGTCTCCGCAATCTGCTTCCAGACGGTCAATGTTTCCGGGAAACCGTGCAGGAAGAGAACCGTGCCGTTGGAGGACGCTGGGCCGATAACCATGCGCCGCAGCGTGATGGTATCGTCGATCTTGACGAAGTCGATCTTCGACCCCGCCACGGTGACGGCACCAGCATGTGTTGGTGCCGTCGAAGCCATTGCCATGGAAGCGGTTGCGACGAAGTTCTTGAGGGATGGCATAATCATGTCAGGTGTCCTTGTGGTCGATCTGATCCTGTCGGCGAGGATTAGCTATCCGATGGGCCGCCGGCAGACGGTGTTTCTGAGAGGAACCCTCTTGAACTTAGCAAGGCCGCCGGGCGGCGCGATGCTTAGTCCACTACGCGTTCTTGTGGTGTCGTGATCTGGACTTGCTCCCGGCCGTCCCGACCGAGCCAAGTGTCCCGCGTGAGAGGGTGGCTCTCAATTCCGCTGGGTGCCGGCCGCCCGGCCTCGTTCTTAAATTTCCGGTCATTCGCGGATCGTCGTTTCGAGAGCGATCCCAAGCGAAACAGCGAGACGAAATCGCTCGCCTCAAAAGGAAGATCAGAATGAACGATACGACATCCTCTTCGTTAAAAGCGATCCCGGAAAATGCCAGAGCACTGCCCGGCCATTCGACCGTCGGCACGAACGATCTCGATGCTGCCGCTGCCTACTACGATAGACTCCTCGCCGTCTTCGGTATCAGCCGCGTGCTCGTTCAGCCGGGGCGCGCCGTCTACTACGGGCACCGTGCGCTCGAGTTCGGCGTGCTGAAGCCGTTCAATGGCGAGACGGCGATTGCCGGCAATGGTACGATGATCGCCTTCGAGGCCCGCTCGCGGGCGCAGGTGGATCTGGCCCATGCGACGGCGCTGGAAGCGGGCGGATCGGACGAGGGCGCACCTGGCCCGAGAGGACCTGACGGCGGCGACCCTTACTGTGGCTATTTTCGCGATCCGGAAGGAAACAAGTTTCTGATCTACCGCAAAGGTCCCGACGAGGCCTGACCATCAGTTGCCGGAGACCTCGCCGCCATCGGCGAGGTCTCCGGCGACGTTCAAACCCGTTCGATGGCGATTGTGCGTGTTTGCAAAAGGGAACCCTCAAATGGACTTGGAAAACACGGCTGGGAAGCGCCCGTTCACCCGGCGCTCGTTTCTGCTTTCGGGTGCTGCGATTGGAGTAGTGGTAGCGGTGCTGCCGGCGTCCGGCGCCGATGCCAACATGGATGCGCCGATCAGAAGCGACGATATCCGCCCCTTCAGGGCCGCCGTTCCCGAGGCCGCCCTCGTAGACCTCAGACGCCGCCTTGCGGCGACACGTTGGCCTGACAGTGCGACCGTCAAAGATCGCTCCCAGGGCGTTGAGCAGCAGAGGCTCCAGGAACTCGTGGCCTACTGGCAGTCCGGCTATGATTGGCGCAGAGCGGAACGAAAGCTCAATGCGTTTCCGCAATACCTGACGAATATTGACGGGCTCGACACGCATTTCATCCACTTGCGCTCTCCCCATGACGGCGCGCTTCCTCTGATCATGACCCATGGCTGGCCAGGTTCTATCTTTGAGTTGCTTGATGTCATCGGTCCGCTAACCGATCCAACAGCTTATGGTGGCAAGGCTGAAGACGCATTCCATCTTGTCGTCCCCTCAATGCCCGGCTTCGGCTTTTCGCAAAAACCGGCCTCGACGGGTTGGGATGCGCAGAGGATCGCCATGGCCTGGGACACGCTGATGAAACGTCTCGGCTATGAGCGGTACGTTTCGCAAGGCGGTGATTGGGGCGCAATCATCAGCGACGCCCTCGGGCGCCAGGCGCCGGAAGGGCTGCTCGGTATCCACGTCAACCGGATCGAACGCGGGTCGACATTTCCGGCCGACGCCGCCCAAGCGCTGACGAGCGGAGGGCCGGCTCCGGACAGCTTGTCACCCGAAGAGAAGAGAGTTTTCGACGAGGCTCACGATTTCCTCAACAACGGATTTGGCTACGCATCGATCCTCAGTACGCGCCCGGAGACGATCGGGTACGGGCTTGCGGATTCTCCGGTGGGCTTGGCGGCCTGGCTCTACGACAAGATCGCGGATTGGGTGTCCACACGAGGCCATCCGGAGCAGGCTCTGAGCCGAGACAATATTCTGGACAACATCACCTTGTACTGGTTGACCAACACCGGCCCCTCGAGTGGACGCATTTATTGGGAGAACCTCAAGGCTGGAGCGAAGCTCTCCGCAGTCAAGGTTCCCGTTGCCGTAACCGTGTTTCCTGGGGAGGTCTATCGGCCGCCAAGAAAATGGTTGTCAAAGGCGTATCCTAAGCTCGTCTACTACCACCGTGCCTCGAAAGGCGGACACTTTGCCGCGTGGGAGGAGCCGGAAATCTTTGCGGAAGAGATCAGGGCCGGTTTCAGGACTATGCGTTTTCGGGATTAAGCATCGTTTCAAACTTGCTGAATCAATTAGCGAGGTGAGGTTTTCAAAGACTCAAGTGTCGTGCGTGACCGGCTCCACCGGCTTAAGCCGTGGAGCGAGCAACAAGCTTTTCTGTGCTCAAAAGTACCCGCTATCGTCGAGGGCAGCTTGGGTTGGAGGTGCCGATCTTCGCGTATCCGATGGATGGCTTGTTTCTAGAATGTTCACTTGGGCCAAAATGATCGCATAAAGCATCGAGCGGAACACTTGGCACACCGCCCGTATCGACCCACCATCGACTATTATTTTTTCGGTTTGCGGCCCGACCGCAACGGCGGCGGGCGTGACGAATTCGTGCCGACCTCAGCAAATAGTTCTGCGACGCTTACTTCAAGGACGTTCGCCAGAGCCTCCAAGGCAGACACGGTCACGTTCTCCATGCCACACTCAATACGCCCAACATAAGAACGGTCGATACTTGCCTCCAGCGCGAGCTTTTCCTGCGAGAGGCCCTTGCTGACGCGAAGCCTGCGCAGGTTCCATCCAATGGTTTGCCTGATGTCCATAGCGCAGCATGCGATATTGGCGGCTTGACAATCGACGGACTGTTGGTCCCCGATTGCACACTAAAACGCACCGGAAACTGCTGGCCAGTTTGGGCGGGTTCTTGTGAGCCTTCTCGTAATAAGGGGCTATTGCAAATGGAACTGCGCCAGCTGAGCTTCTGCGATCAGCCGGCCGAAAAAGGGCAGGCCGGTGCGGCAGGATCGAGCAGCTGAATTTCTTGGTAGGACTGTCGCGGCCCTTCTTGATTCACTATTCACTCGGCGCAGAGCGCCTTTCACGCCACCACAATCGGGACTTTGTTCGGCGACGCCTTGACGCGGTTGTAGAGGTCGATGACGTCCTGGTTGATCATGCGCACGCAACCCGAAGACGCCTGAGTGCCGATCGTCCACCATTCGGGTGAGCCGTGCACGCGATAGCCGGTGTCGTGGCCGTCCTTGAAGATATAGTGCGCGCGGGCGCCGAGCGGGTTGTCGAGGCCACCCGGCTGACCGCCCGTCCATTTCGCCAGTTCCGGCTTGCGCGCGATCATCTCTTTGGGCGGCGTCCAGGTCGGCCATTGCTTGGTGTACTGGATCTCCGCGCGTCCGTTCCATTCAAAGCCGGCCTTGCCGATGCCGACGCCGTAACGGATCGCTTCGCTGCCTTCCTGCACCCAATAGAGATGTCTCTCTTTGAGCCGCACCACAATCGTTCCCGGCGCCTCTCCGGTCGGATCGACAACGATCTGACGACGGAATTCCGGCCTGATCTTCTGGAATGGAATTGCCGGGATCACGAGGCCATTGTCGATCAGCGAGGCATACATCGTGCCGCTGTGGGTGATGTTGCTGTCGACGCTGAGCGGTGGGATTGGGCGGATCGAACCGGTTGGCATGCGGTCAACGCCCCCAGGCGGCATGCCACCCGAGGGCTCGATTGCCCCCAGCTCCGAGAGTTCGAGCGTCTGCGAGCAGCCGGAGGCGCCAAGTAGTGTCAGGACACCGATGCCCGAAAGCACGGCGCGGCGGGAGACAACGTAGCCGGATTCCGGAATTTTCGCGCCGGAGGACAGCGTCTGATCTTGCGGCTTACGCATGCGCTCTTTACCCCAAACCAACGGTCGGCATCATGCCCACCGGATGGGCCGCATTTTCACAAGTCATGGTTAAAAAGGCGTGAAACCATTACCGACCGTGCCCCACCCTTTGGTGAGTTCGACATGCCGCTTGTGCACTGATGGTGATTTAGGGAAACTTAGCGGAATTAGGCCCCATGTGAGAGCGCTCAAAGGCAATTGCCGGTCGGCGGCTGCCATCCGAGCTTCTGAAGAGAACATCAGATTGCCGACCCGTCCGTGCGCATCCCTAAGAGCATCCCCCGCTAGCGGTCGTGCGGATAGGCGTAGCAAGTGTACCAAATGTTGGCTTTGCCGAGTGCAACAAGGATCCGTTGCAAAAGAGAAGTTTCATTCCGAGGTGTGCGTATGATCGTCGGCATTTTTCTGGCATCCTCCCAAATGCTGATTGGTATCCAATTGAGTTCTAAAGCGCTGCGTTGCGGCTCCCCTGATCTCCCCTTCGACACTATTCTCCTTCCGTACAGAAAACCACGCAAGCAATGCCGAACTTAGTTTTCGGAATTTTCGATGAAACAAGGCTGCCGAAATCTTGAATGCTGCTGTGGCACCTATCAGTTACTCCGCCGAGGCGGAGTTGGGTGAGGGTGAATTTCGGAAGCGCTTAAGCCATCGGAGGATGAATGCTTTCTCATTTTAAGGACCCGTCACTGTTTCGCCAGGCTGCCCTGATTGGTGGCGAATGGATCGAAGCGGATGCCGCCAATGCGATCGATGTAACCAACCCGGCGACGGGCGAACTCGTCGGACGCGTGCCGAAG
>NZ_MUNW01000065.1 GCF_002002725.1 Sinorhizobium sp. A49
GGGCCGGGGCTTGCGCGGGCGTCTGGGCTGGTTGCGTCGTCTGTGCCGGCTTTGCAGTTTGCGCCACGACGGCGCCGGCACCGGCCAGCGACAGCAGGCAGACGGAAACGGCGAGCAACTTTCCCACGAAACGCAATTTCAAAACCCTCAAAAGCCCAACCTCATCCCGATACGGAATCGCCCCGGGCAGTCGTCACAATGCGGTTTGAATACGAAAGACGGCGGAAAGATGCAAAGACACGGTAAAACATGCCTTCGCACCCCGTAAAACCGTCAGAAGCCAGAGCCCGGCTGCGCCAGATAGGCGAGTTCCGCCGCCGTCGACGTTCGCCCGACGAAGGCATTTCGGTGCGGAAAGCGCCCATAAGTCTCGATCACCTCACGGTGCCGGATCGCATAGTCGATATACATGGGATCGCCGAGTTCGGTGAAAAGCTTCACCGCCATGGTCTGATCGACAAGGTTCTCGGAGTGCTCGAAAGGCATGTAGAAGAACGCCCGCCATTCCGGCTTGACCGCCATGTCGGCGCCGGCGCCGACGGCGAGCTTGGCTTCCCGGAGCGCCAGTCCGTCGGTCGCAAAGGCGAGCGGCGTCCCCCGGTACATGTTGCGCGGCAACTGATCGAGAAGCACGATCGCCGCCAGCCGGTTTTCCGGCGTCGCCCGCCAGACGTCGCCGATCTCCCTGGCAAGAGCGAGATGCGAAGCCTGGAAGCGTTGGTAACAATGCGCGTCCAGCTCGCGGAACGGCTTGAACCAATGATCGAGCGACAGTTCCTCGAACCAGAATTTCAACACTTCATCCGGAGTGCAGGCCTCGGCTTGATACGTCATTCGCTCCTCATGTCGCGCAGTGGGTCGATTGCCCCGGGACAAAAATCTTTTGTCCTCGGGATAAGATCTTTTGTCCCTGAGACAAAGATCTCTGAAATAGGCGGCAATCGCACCGTGTCCATACCGATGGCTTTACACCACCTTGCGCTGTTTCAGAATGGCAATAAAGGCGATGCCGCCGACAAGGCCGGTGACGACACCGATCGGCATGTCCTCGGGCGCCATGACGACGCGGGCGAAAAGGTCGGCCCATATCAACACCAGCGCCCCGACGAAGGCGGAAAGCGGGATCACCCGGACATTGTCGCTGCCGGCAAACAGCCGCACGAAATGCGGCACCATCAGGCCGACGAAGCCGATCGCACCAGAGAAGGCGACCATAACGCCGGTCAGAAGCGCCGTGACGACAAAGAGGACAAGGCGGAACCGGCGAACGGGGATGCCGAGCGTCGTGGCCGTCTCGTCGCCCATGGCAAGCGCGTTGATCTCGCGCGCCCGAAGCACGAGATAACCGAGGCAGGCCGTCAGCACCACGGCGGGATAGACAAGATGCGGCCATTGCGCCAGCCCAAGACCACCGAGCATCCAGAAGATCACCGTGTGCACCGCCCGTGGATCGCCAAGGAAAATCATCAGGTTGCCGATCGATGTCAGGGTGAAGGCGACGGCGACGCCCGAAAGTACCAGCCTGTCGGCATTGGTGCCGAGCACCCTTGTCACGAGCGCCACAAGTGCTGTCGCGACCAGAGCGCCGGCAAAGGCAAACAGCGGCACCGTGGCAAGACCGAGAATGAGCCCGGTATGCAGCAGCGCGACGATCGCGCCCAGCGCGCCGCCGGAGGACACACCGAGCAGATGCGGATCGGCGAGCGGATTGCGGGTGACGGCCTGAAGCACGGCACCTGTCAGCGCCAGCCCTGCCCCGACCAGCCCGGCAAGCACGACGCGCGGCAGGCGCACGTCCCAGACGATGCTCTCGCGGCCCGCCGACCAGACGACCTCGACGCTGCCGGGCGACAGCTTCGTAGCGATGATCGACCAGACGGTCGAAACCGGGATCGGTGCCGAGCCGAGCGAGACGGCGGCAGTGATCGTCAGGCACAAGAGCAGCAGCGCCGCGAGAATGGCGGTCGTGGTTTTCACAGTCCGTCCCTGGTCCGAGGTTATGAGGGGCTGGAAGCACGCCACCAGGCGCGCTTCCGCTACGGCGTCACGCGTCGGACATGACACGCCAAGCGCGTTGCAAGACTTCAAGATCGCGGCATAGGTCCTTGAATTCATGTCGATCCAAGGAAATGTGCCGCAGGTCTCCGGTTACATCGCCTGGTCGTGAAACGCCTTGGCAAGGCGCGCAATGGCATCGATGTTGCGCGGCCCCGGAGTCGCCTCGACATAATCGAGCACCACGAAGCGGTCATTCTTGACGGCATCGATGTTCTTGAAGGCCGGGTTGTTCTTCATGAAGGCGATCTTCTGCTCGGCGGTGACCTCGCCATAGTTGACGATCACCACCACCTCGGGGTTCTTGTCGATCACCGGCTCCCAGGAAATCTCGGTCCAGCTCTTCTCGACGTCGTCCATGACGTTGACGCCGCCGGCCGCCTCGATCATCGCCGTCGGAATGCCGAACCGACCTGATGTGAACGGCTTCTCCTCGCCGGAATCATAGACGAAGACACGCGTCGGGCGCTCGATCGCCCCGACAGCCGCCGTGATCTTGTCGAGGTCGCGGCGATAGCCGTCGACGAGCGCCTTGGCCTGGTCCTCGACACCGAAGATCAGCCCGAGATTAAGCAGATCGACGAACATGTCGTCCATCGTAGGCTTATCCTTGGCCATGATGTGGATGCAGGATTCGGTCAGCTCGTAGACGTTGATCTTGAAGGGGGCGAGCGTTTCCGGCGTCACCTCGCCGCCCACCTTCATGCCGTAGTTCCAGCCGGCGAAATAGAAGTCGGCGTCGGCATTGAGCAGCACTTCCTTGGTCGGATACTTTTCCGAAAGCTCCGGCAGCGCCTGGACACCTTCGCGCAGCTTTTCGTCCAGCGTCTTCCAGCCGGAGACGCCGGTATAGCCGACCATGCGGTCCTGCAGCTTCAGGGCCAGCATCATTTCGGTGAGATTGACGTCGTTTGAGACGGCGCGCTTGGGTGCTGCATCGAAGGTCACGTCGCGGTTGCAGCTCTTGACGGTGACGGGATAGGCAAGCGCCGGCGTTGCCGCCAGAACCATGAGGGCAAAGGCGGAATGGGCAATGAAGGTCTTCATGAAATCAGGTCCTGTCGAGTGAGTGAAAAGGAAAAACGTGCGCCGCTGGAAACGACATTGTTGTGGGCCGTGGCGGTAACGCCGAAGGCGGCGGAAAGCGCCTGGGGGTTGAGAACCTCTTCGGGCGGACCGAAGGCCGTCATGCGGCCCTCCGTCAGGATCGCCACGTCGGTGGCGAACTCGGCCGCCAGGTTGATGTCGTGCAGCGTGGTGACGATCGTCAGCTGCAGCGTCTGCAGCAGATCGAGGATTTCGAGCTGATGCCGAATATCGAGATGGTTGGTCGGCTCGTCCAGGATGATGACGCGCGGCTGCTGTGCGAGCGCCCGGGCAATCAGCACCCGCTGCTTCTCGCCGCCTGAAAGCGTGGAGAACTGCCGCCCAGCAAGATGAGTGAGATCGAGATGCTCGAGCGCATGCGCCACGGTTTCGCGATCCCTCGCGGTCCAGCCACTCATGCCCTCGCGCCTTGGAATGCGGCCCATCATCACCACGTCGCGCACGCTGAAGGGAAAGTCGCTGGGCATCTCCTGCAGCACGACGGCAATGATCCTCGCCGCCTCGCGCGCCGTCATCGCCCAGATATCGACCCCATCGACCTCGATCGTGCCCGCCGTCGGCTGGGCGGAGCGATAGAGGCAGCGCAACAGAGAGGTCTTTCCGGCACCGTTCGGGCCGAGAATGGCAAGCCTGCTGCCGGGCGCAATGGCGAAGTCGACCTCGCGAACCAGCCGCAGATCCGGGCGCGGTCCCCAATCCAGCGCGCGGACACGAAGGCCGGCCCCTGTCGCGGTGCAGCTCATCGGCTCGTCCCTCCACACGCACTCCTTGGCCACGCACTCCTTGGCCACGCACTCCTTGGCCACGCGCTCATTGGAAATGCCCGCCGATGTCTTCGGAGACGAGCAGCGCTGCCGGAATGCGCGCCAGCGTCTTGGCGCTCAGCCCGCGCGGCCGCTCGGCCGCCCGCGTCATGCCGTCGCCTCTTTCGGCATAGGTCGTCGCGAAGGAGACGAGATCGTCGATGTCTTCCTCAGGCGAAATATCGCCGAAGAGATAGGTCGCCTTTCCGGTTGCCTGGAAAGCGATGGTGCAAGGCCTGGTGCAGGCCGCCATGCAGACCGTGCCGGCGATGGAAAAATCCCGGTCGAGCGGCGCGCCGAGGGCCGCGATGCTGCGGTTCAGCCGCTGGATCAGATCCGCTCCCGGACGGCACGGGCCGCCGGTGAAACGGCAATCGGTGCAGACCGTTATCTTGTGCTGTCGGGAAACCGGATTGGCCATGTCTCTTCTCCGCCGGATTGGGCCGGAGAGAATGTGGCAAAGCGGTGTGATGACGGATGACCGTCGCGCAAAAACCAGTTCTTTTCCATCGGAACACCCCGTCCGTTGTGGTTGATCGGTTCGATGGCAGGTCTCCTGGCTCGCGGGTCGTTGCGCATCCACGTCTTCCCGGCAGATCGCCAGTGACAGGGTGTGAATGCGCTTTCCGCTCACAGTTGCGGGGGCAGCCACGGTTTCGGCCCCATTTGGGTCGTCCGCTCCGTGTTCCCTTTTCAGCCGCTTGCGCATTGTCGCGCTCGCAGCACCATCAAAGCCTTCGTCGCACACTTCGATGGAGGTGACAACCGGCGGAAGAGGTCGGCCCTGGCCTATCAACATGCGGCATATTTTCATGAGAGTTAGTTATGTAATACCATTACGGATCGCAAGCGAAAATATCCGTGCGCGGGCCGTTATGTATCATGGCCGGCAACGCGACGACTGACCGCGCACAACGCTCGATCGCGATGATCAGGAAGAGGGCTGGCAAAGACCCGGGTGCGCTATTACCTCCAACGTAGAGAAATGCGCTTATGGCGGACACGCGAACCGAACGCCGACAGGGAAAACGATGCGCAGGCTGTTTGCGGCCGTGGTGAAATGTGCCCGGGTTGTTTCAAGCGTCCTTGGCGGGACCGCCTTCGGCGCATTCTACGGCTGGCAACGGCACGGATTGGTGGGCGCGATTGCACTCGGCTTCGTCGGCTTCGTTGCCGGCGCATTCCTTGCCAGCGCACCGAGGTTGCTTTTGGAACTGCTGACCTGAACGATCGCTGACAGCGTCGGCCACCCAGCCCCTCCCATGCCTCGTCCCACGAGCCGGCGGGCCCTGCCGCCCGCCGGTAACCTCATCCGTTACTGTTACGTACTTGAAGGCAGCCACAATCAGTGATGTGCTTTCTGACGAAGCAATCGCGCCGTTCAGCCGATGCGCACCGACTTACATCGATCTCGCCCACATTTCGGGTGCCTGCGACAGAAATTTCCATGCGGCGGAGTATCCGGCCTGCCCGCGCAAGTCCCGAACGTCAGTCATGGCAAATCAGCTTTCTGAAGGGGATCATAGTGAATCCAATAGATTTTTTCGTTGAGACGCTGCGAACCTATCCTCCTGTCGCCGTCTTTCTGGCCCTCGGCATCGGTTTCCTGATCGGCCCGATCAAGATCGCCGGCTTCAACCTTGGAAACGTCACCGCCACGCTTCTCGCGGGCGTCGTCATCGGCCAGTTGGGCATCCAGGTTTCAGGCGATCTGAAGTCGACTTTGTTTCTGATCTTCCTGTTTGCCGTCGGTTACGGCGTCGGTCCCCAATTCGTGCGCGGCCTCAGCACGGATGGGCCCAAGCAGATCCTCTTTGCCCTGTCGGTCCTGGTGCTGTGCCTGATCGTCCCATTTCTGTGCGCGCTCGTCGCCGGTCTGCCGCTTGGCTATGGCGCCGGCATGTATGCCGGGTCACAGACGATCTCGGCGGCCATCGGCGTTGCCAGCGACCAGATCAACGCGATGGGCTTGAGCGCCGAACAGACGAAGACCTACACCGACCAGATCCCGATCGCCTATGCCGTGACCTACATCTGGGGCACCATCGGCTCGGCGATCATCCTGGCGCAGCTCGGGCCCAGGCTTCTCGGCATCGATCTGCCGGCCGCCTGCAGGGAATATGAGGCAAAGCTCGGCGGCGGCACGGTCAGTACCGAACCCGGGATCACCCGCGCCTACCACGATTTCGGCCTCAGGGCCTATCGTATCGACGAGGCGAGCGGGCTCACCGGCACGCCGGTCAGGAACCTGCTGCCCAGCATCCGCGTCTTCGTCGAACGGTTGCGTCGCGGCACCCAGATCATCGAGGCGGATGGCAACACAGTGCTGCAGCCAGGCGACATCGTCGCCTTCTCAGGCAGACGCGCCTTGCTCGTCGAGCACCTGGATTCCAAGCTGGTCGAGGTCGAGGACAAGGAACTGCTGAACGCCGAAGCCGAGATCCTTGACGTCTACGTGACCAACAAGGCGCTTGCCGGCAGGACGCTCGCCGACGTCAGCACCGAAGATTGGGCGCGGGGCGTCTATGCCCGCAAGATCGTGCGCTCGCTGGTCGAAATCCCGGTCCTGCCAGGCACGACCGTCGAGCGCGGCGATATCGTCACCCTCGTCGGCGCCAAACGGCATGTCGAAGCGGCGATCAAGGCACTCGGCTTTGCCGATCGCCCTGTTGAAACCACCGACATTGCCTTTCTCGGCTGGGGGCTCTTCGCCGGCGCGATGGTCGGTGCCCTGACGCTGACGATCGGCGGCATACCGATCGGCCTGTCCACCTCCGGCGGCGCGCTTCTCGCCGGTCTCGTCCTCGGCTGGCTTCGCTCCACCTACCCCGCCTTCGGCACGATCCCGGCGCCGGCACTCTGGCTGATGAATACGCTGGGCCTGAACATCTTCATCGCCGTCGTCGGCATCGGCGCCGGCCCCGGCTTTGTCGCCGGCCTGCAGGAGGTCGGCATCTCGCTGTTGATTTGGGGGATCGTCGCGACCTCTGTGCCGATGATCGCCTCGGTCCTGATCGGCCACTATGTCTTCCGTTTTCACCCCGCGATCCTTTTTGGCGCCTGCGCCGGCGTGCGCACGACGACCGCGGCGCTGGGCATGATCCAGGAAGCGGCCAAGAGCAAGGTGCCGGCGCTTGGCTACGGCATGCCCTATGCTATCGGAAATACGCTTTTGACGATCTTCGGCCTCGTCATCGTCATCATGCTGGCACCCTCAGGTGGGCCGTAAGCCAAGGAAATCGTTCCTAGAAACAGAGACCTTCGTTCATTGGGAGTGTAATTCATGTTGGACAGAAATTTCTACGACAGCCTCTCCGATCTCAGCCCGTTCGAAATCAAGGACGAATTGATCAAGCTCGCCAAGGTGAATGCCGAAAAATCCGCCAAGGCATTCCTCAATGCGGGCCGAGGCAATCCGAACTGGACCGCAACGCGCGCTCGCGAAGCGTTCTTCCTGCTGGGCCTGTTCGCCGTGACCGAGGCCAAGCGCACCTACTTCGACCCGGCAGCCGGGGTAACGGGCATGCCGGCGCGCGACGGCGCCTATGCGCGGTTCCAGAAGTGGGCAAAGAAACAGATCCAGGCGGCGGTCGACTGGGATGAGGAGGAGGATGGCGCCCTTCCGGCACAGACGCTTTCCGATGCCGTCGAATACGCCATTCGCTCCTTCAAATTCGAGCCGGACGCCTTCGTGCACGAGCTCACCGATTCCATCATCGGCGACAACTATCCGGTTCCCGACCGTGCGCTGCACCACAACGAGATCATCACCCACGAATACCTGATGTGGGCGATGTGCGCGGGCTTCCGGCCCGACGCGAAGTTCGACCTCTACCCGGTCGAGGGCGGCACCGCTGCCATGTGCTACATCTTCAAGGCGTTGAAGAATGCCCGGCTGCTCAATGCGGGCGATACGATCGCTCTGGGGACGCCGATCTTCACGCCCTATCTCGAGATGCCGGAGCTGGAGGATTACGACCTCAAGACAATCCACATCAGCGCCGAGCAGGAAGACCGTTTCCAGTTCACCGAGGAAGACATCAAGGCGTTGGAAGATCCGAAAGTGAAGGCGCTGTTCCTGGTGAACCCGGGCAACCCCTCCGCCGTCGCGCTCGACCCCGATACGATCGGGCGCCTGGTCAGCTTCGTCAACACCAAGCGGCCGGATCTGATGATCCTGACCGACGACGTCTACGGTACCTTCGTGCCGGGCTTCCAGTCGCTGCTCGGGCACCTGCCGCACAACACCATCGGCGTCTACTCCTACTCGAAATATTTCGGCTGCACCGGCTGGCGGCTCGGCGTCATCGCCGTTGCCCAGGACAACATCTTCGACAAGATGATCCAGGCGCATCCCGAAGCGCTGCAGAAGACCCTGGAGAAGCGCTACAAGGCGATGACGCCGACGCCCCGGGCGGTCAAGTTCATCGACCGCATCGTCGCCGACAGCCGCGATGTCGCCCTCAACCACACGGCGGGCTTGTCCCTGCCGCAGCAGGTGATGATGTCGCTGTTCAGCCTGGTCGAGCTGCAGGATGTCGACAAGCTCTACCAGAAGGCCTGCATGGCGATCTGCACGAAGCGGTTCAAGAATCTTGTCGAGGGCATGGGCGTCGAATCCAACCCCGGGATCTACTTCGATCACTATTACGGGATCATCGATTTCGAATTCTGGCTGCGCAAATATGTCGGTCAGGACGTCGTCGATTGGGTCAAGGAGAACATCCACCCGCTCGACATCCCCTTCCGGCTTGCGGAGGACTACGGCATCGTTCTGTTGAACGGTTCGGGCTTCGATGCGCCGAACTGGTCGGCGCGCGTCTCCTTCGCCAATCTCGACGACGATGCCTACACCCAGATCGGCAGCGCAGTGCGCTCCGTCGCGCGCGGTTACGTACAGGCCTACCGGGCGTCGAAGGGGCTCCCGATCAGCTGATCGATTACTGCCGCCGGCCGCCGACAGGCGGCCGGCGGTGACAGCCTGCAAACATCACTGGCATTGCGGTCTTCGGGCGCATTCGCGCACGAGCAGCAAACGAAGACCTCTATCCGACAAAACAACAGGCGCCGCTTACCGCTGAAGGTCGACCGGCGTCCAGCGCACAATCTGGAGGGATCGTCACGTGATCGAGCAGATGTTCAGCATTTTGCGGTCTCATCCGGAACTGGCGTTGTTCCTGGCGCTGGGCATCGGTTACGCCGTCGGCAAGATCACCATCGCCGGCGTGACGATCGGCGCGGTCACGGGCTGCCTGCTCGCAGGCGTGCTGATCGGCCAGACCGGCGCCGTCCTGTCCAACGACGTGAAGCAAGCCTTCTTCCTGCTGTTTCTCTTCGCCATCGGCTACCGAACCGGCCCGCAATTCTTCCAGAGCCTGAATGCCGATGCCCTGCCCCAGATCGCCGTCACCGTGACGCTCTGCGTCGTGGCGCTTGGTGTCGCGATCGTGCTCTCCATCTTCTTCGGCTTCGATCTCGGCACCGCAGCAGGTGTTCTGGCCGGAGGTGCAACGGAATCGGCAACCGTCGGTGTCGCCATCGACACGTTCCGCAAGACCGCGCCGACGCCCGAGGCTGCCAGCCAGTTCGAATCCGCGATCGCCACCGGCTTTGCCGTCGCCTATCTCGTTGGCGTCGTCAGCGCCATCCTCGTGCAGTCGCAGCTGGCGCCAAGAATGTTTGGCCGCAGCCTGAAGGAGGCCTGCGCAGAGCTCGAAGCCGAGCTTAACATCACCCCGAACGACACCGGCAACAGCGCCCGCCGCGAGATCGAGGCACGCGCATTCGTTGTTGGCGACAATCTCGTCGGCCTCACCGTCCAGGAGGCTGAGGCACGCGTTCCCGAGCGGCAGAAGGCCTATATCGAACAGATCCGCCGCGGCAGCGAGATCATCACCCCCATGCCCAAGGAGCGCCTCTACGCAGGTGACGTCATTGCCGTTGCCGGCCTTCGCGGGTTTCTGGTCGAATATGCCGACCGGATCGGCACCGAGATCGACGATCGCGAACTGCTCGATATCCCGGTCGAGGTTCTTGACGTCGTCGTGACAAACAAGGAGGTCGCGGGACAACGCCTGTGGCAGCTCAACCAGCGGCCGGAAGCGCGTTCCGTCTTCCTGCGCGGGATCCTTCGCGCCGGCCAAACGATTCCGATCTTCCCCGGGCTGACGGTCAAACGCGGCGACGTACTGTCGATCGCCGGCGCTAGGCGCCATGTCGAGGATGCGGCCGCCTTGCTGGGCTACGCCGACCGCGAGACGACTGCAACCGACATGGTCTTTGTCGGCGTCTTCATCTTTCTCGGCGGCCTGATCGGCATTCCCGCCCTGAAACTCGGCGCGCTGGAAATCGGCCTCGGCGTCGCGGTCGGCGTGTTGATTGCAGGCCTCGTCGCCGGCTGGCTACGCTCGACAAGGCGCACTTTCGGTTTCGTGCCCGAGGCAACCCTCTGGTTCTTCGACAGCGTCGGGCTTTGCGCCTTCATCGCCTGTGTCGGCATTTCGGCGGGTCCGAGCTTCGTCGCAGGTCTCATCCAGTCCGGCCCGGCGCTGGTCGTCGCCAGCGCGCTGATCTGCGTGATCTCACACGTCTCAGCCCTCGCACTCGGCCGCTGGGTCTTCCGCATGAACGAAGGCGTGCTCGCCGGCACCTGCTGCGGCGCCGGCACATCGGCGCCGGCGCTCGCCGCCGTGCAGGAGGCAGCCGGCAGCCAGGTGCCGACCCTGGGTTATGGCCTCGGCTATGCGATCGGCAACGTGCTGCTGGCGCTCTGGGGTGCGGTGCTGGTCACGGTTCTAGGCGGCTAGCCGCACCCTTCGGCTCGGCGGCGCACATTCGCCGGCTCAAGCCCGTCACCTTCCATCTATCGCAGCGGCCACACCAGCATCAGCGTCGGTATGCTGACGATAACAATGACGAGGGAGAGCGGGAGGCCGAGGCGCGGGTAATCGCTGAACCTGTATCCGCCCGGCCCCATCACCAGCGTATTGCACTGATGGCCGATCGGGGTGAGGAAGTCGCAGCCGGCGCCGATGGCGACCGCCATCAGGAAGGCTTCGGGCCGGTAGCCGAGCGCGGTCGCAAAACTGGCCGCGATCGGCGCCATGACGAGTACGGTGGCGGCATTGTTGAGGAAAGGCGTCACCGCCATCGCGGCCAGCAGGATCAGCGTCAGCGCGCCGGCGGGCGGCAAGCCGGTCGCGACCGTGCCGAGCCAACTGGCGATGACATCGGTGCCGCCGGTGGTGCGCAGCGAATCGCTGACCGGGATCAGCGCTGCAAGCATCACCAGGATCGGCCCGTCGACCGAGCGATAGACGTCGCGCAGCGGAATGATGCGAAAGATGACCATCGCAAGCGCGGCGGCAAAGAAGGCGATAGGGATCGGCACCAGGCCGAGGGCGGTCGACCCCATGGCTGCGGCCAGAACCAGGAGCGGCAAAGTCGCCTTGCGGATGGTGCCGAGCAGGATTTCGCGCTGCGCCAGCGGCAGGCAGCCGAAATCCTGCAGGAACGACGGCAGCTCGCGCCTTGAGCCTTGCAGCACGACGATATCGCCTGCCCGCAAGCGGATGCTGCCGAGCCGCTGCTTCAACCGCTCGCCCTGGCGGCTGACGGCAAGCAGGTTGACGTTGTGGTTGTTGAACAGCGCCAGCCGCTGTGCCGACATGCCGACAAGCGGCGAGCCGCTGCCAATCACCGCCTCGACCGCCTCGATCTCAGCACCGGCCTTTTCGCTCGAAGACGGCGAACGATCGCCGGAGATCTTCAGCCTGGCCTGCGAGACGATGCGGTCGAGTGCATCCGGCCCGCCCTCGAGCAGCAGCACGTCTTCAGCCTCGAGCTTGATGTCGGGCAACGGCGCCACATGCAGCCCGCGCCGGAAAACGGCGGTGACGACGGCACCACCATCGCCGATCTTGACGAGATGGCTGAGCGACTTGCCGATGACGGGGGAGCCGGCCGCGACCACGGCTTCCGAGGTGTAATCGGTGATCTCGATCGCCGCCTGCACCGAGACATGCTGGCTCGTGCGCTGCGGCACCAGCCTGTAGGCAAACAGCAGGAAGACGACGCCGACGGCAGCAAGCGTCGCGCCAACGGGGGTGAAGTCGAACATGGTGAAGCTCTCGCCCGTCAGCTCCTGGCGCACGCGCGACACGACGATGTTGGGCGAGGTGCCGACCTGGGTCATCAGCCCGCCGATCAGCGAGCCGAAAGCCATCGGCATCAGGAACACCGAGGGCTGCACGCCGGAACGGCGGGCGAACTGGAACGCGACCGGTATCATGATCGCCAGCGCGCCGATGTTCTTGATGAAGGCGGAAAGCACAGTAACGGTGATGACCAGCAGTGCCAGCTGCGCCCGCACCGAGGATATATTGGGCAGAAACCGCTGGATCGCCGCATCGACGATCCCGGAGCGTGCCACCCCGGCGCTGACGATCAGCGCGCTGCCAACGATGATGACGATATCGTCGCTGAAGCCATCGAAGGCGTGATCGTAGGGCACGATGCCGACGGCGACCGAAAGCATCAGGGCGGAACAGGCGATCACGTCATACCGAAACCGCCCCCAGATGAAGAATGCCATCATGGCGCCGATGACGAGAAACGCGAGAGACTGTTCGGCGGTCATGCAATACCTGGATTTCGCGGAAGAACTGGGATTTGGCAGAACGATTGAGCAGGCGACGCACGCGAAAGGCACAGGAGCCTGACGCGCAATCCAACGGGACGTTCGCTTAGGACTACCGCATGTTTCGCCAAATCGGAATTCGCCGCACCGACAAATCTGGGTATGAGCGCGAAACGCATGGCGTTGGCGGGCCATGTCGGGGCTGCTCGAACGCCGAAAGAGGCGGATCGGCAAGTCCGCCGACCGACCGACACGTGCAGTCGCAAGTCCTATGCCGGCGCGGGCGCTTGCCGCGGCGATCTCCGGGGTGGCCCCTCCGGGATCGCGTTGCCGGCCTCAACGGCGGCAGGCACGAAAGTCACAGACAGTTCCTGTGCCTTTCGCAGGAGGCTGGACGGCCCAAGCCCCTGGGTTGCCGGGTCTTTTGACCTGAAAGACGTCAGCTCGCTCGATCCCGGCACAGGGCCGGAATGAGGGAGAACTGGGTGTGCTTCCCGCCAGGCGAGGTTCTCTGGGCCATGTCGGCAAGTGAGGGCCGGGAGATCCCTCTCCCGGCCCTCACTGGGTCAAACATTGTCAGCAACCCGTCGCGGCCAATCAGTTGGCGGGTTGCGCGGCCTTCTCGATGAGATCGGCGACCGCCTTCGGGTTGGAGACGTAGATCGCATGGCTCCCGGGCACTTCGACGACGGTGGCGCCGGCGCGCTTTGCCATCATCTGCTGGGCAGCCGGCGGGATCATCAGGTCCTCGCCCGCGACAAGGTAGTAGCTCGGTTTGACCTTCCAGGCCGGGTCGGTGACGGCACCGGAGAGCGCCTCGACACCCCATGGAACCTGGGAGTCTGCCATGAATGCGGCCGTTTCGGCATCAACGTCGGCGGCGAAGGACGCGGCGAACTTTGCCTTGTCGAGGAACAGGAAGCCATCGACCGGCGGCAGAATCGGCGGCACCGGCGCGCCGGCCGGCGGGTTGGCGATCAGCGTTGAGACGGACTCGCCCTTGTCGGGCGCAAAAGCGGCGATGTAGACGACGGATTGAACCTTCTCATCCGTGCCGGCTTCGCTGATGACGACGCCGCCATAGGAATGGCCGACCAGCACGACCGGCCCCTCGCTCTTGGCGATCGCCTGCCGGGTGGCAGCAACGTCGGCAGCAAGCGATGTCGTCGTGTTTTGAACGATGCTCACGTTGTAGCCGTCCTTCTTCAGGATGTCGTAGACCCCCCTCCATCCGGTGCCGTCGGCGAAGGCACCGTGAACCAGAACGACGGTCTTTGCCCCCTTCTCGGCGGCGAATGCGGTGGTGCCGGTGGCGACCAGTACGAGCGAGGCGGCAGCGGCAAGCAGAGACTTCTTCAACATGTGCGCAACTCCTTATTTCGTTAGCGCGAAAATCATTATCGCGATAATTATTAGATACGCCTCACCTGATCAGCTGTCCAGCATTTTATTATTGCGATAATGATTTCCGTGGTAAGATCATGAAAAGCCACGGACAAAACTGGAGATGACCGATGACCACCCCGGCGCCACTTCCGCTCGACAGCCAGCTGTGCTTCTCGATCTACGCGGCGGCGATTGCCATCAACCGCACCTATAAACCGATGCTCGACGCACTCGGCGTGACCTATACGCAATACCTCGCCGTCAGCGCGCTGTGGGAACAGGATGGCCTGAGCATTTCGGCCATTGCCGACCGGCTCGGCCTGGAGCCGAGCACCATCACGCCGGCGGTCAAACGGCTCGAGGCGGCGGGTTTCCTTTCAAGACGCAGAAGCACCACTGACGAGCGGTTGGTCGAGGTCTTCCTGACGGCCAAGGGCAAGGAACTGCACCCCAAGACCGCGTGCCTTACCGACACGCTGCTGCGTCGCTCAGGCTTTAGCGTGCCCGAGATGATCGACCTCAACGAAAAGGTCCAGATGCTGCGCGACGGCCTCACGCGGGAAGAAAAGCCGGACGCCCGCAGTTAGGTCCATCTCCGCGCAATGAAATTGCGCTTCCACGACCGGCAATCGCGTGCCCCGAACTTGGAAATTCCCGTTGGAGCGCTACACTTTAGAGAAAGGTGTTGGACCATCGCCTGCGAAAGCCGGAATAAGTCGCGCCTCCTGCGGGTCGCACAAGGCATCGGGCAGAAATCCATCCCGCCTCCTGCATGAAAGAGGATCGTCGACATGAAACATGCTCTTGCCGCCCTGACCGTCACCCTCCTTCTCGCTGGCTGCACCACGGGCGTTTCGACCTACGGATACTCGCCGAACCTTGAGCCGATCCCAGGCAGCATCACCTATGGCGGCCAGCCGCGCACCAAGCTGACAAAGGCCCCGGTCGGCAGCATCGTCCCGCATCAGTTCATCGACCAGTACGGCCGACGGGTCTCCGAGACCTACGTTATCGAACCGGACCGCTCGCTGCGCCTCGTCAGCCGGCGCTGGCGGCCGGATGACATCTTCGATTTCGACGACTGAGCCTGCCGCGGGACGGCGAACGGGTGATGCAAGGCGACAGGCAAAGACGGAAGGTGACCGCCTGTAGATCGACATGGCCAATACGCCCGCGCGCGTTCTCAGAACGCCCCTTCACTTTGTTTGCCTGCGCCTCTCTGTGGATCGCTTCCGCCTTAAGGCGTTGGGCGTTCAAGCGGACCGACGAACTGCGCTGAGACCCAGTCGCGCAGCACCTTCGTTGCCGATCGATCGGCCGCGCGCGGGCTATAGACGAGATCGTAGCGATAACTCTCGAGCGACAGCGCAAAGGGCTGGACGAGGATGCCGGAGGCAAGCTCCTCAGCGACCAACGTCAAGCTCAAGAGGCCAATGCCCTGCCCGGCAACGACGGCTTGCACCGCATGGATTTCATCAGTGAACGAAAGGCCGCCTGCCGCGTCGATGTTTCCAACCCCGGCGCGCTCCAGCCATTGACGCCAGACCGGCGCGCGCTCGTCGTCGCGCCGCATCGGCCCCCACTCGAAATGGACGAGCGTCGCCTGCCTCAGGTCATCGACGGATGTCGGCGCAAGTCGCGGCACGCAAACCGGCGCGAAACGATCCGCAAACAGCGGCTGCGACAGCAGGCCGGGATAGTGCCCGGTTCCGTATCGTATGGCTGCATCGGCGTCGGCGTCGAGATCCACCGTCCTGTTCGACGCATCGAGGCGCAGCGTCCAGTCCGGATAGGCCTCGCGAAAGCTGCCGGCAAGCGGCGCCAGCCGCTTGGCAACGAAGGCGACGGTGGAGGTCAGCCGTGCCACCTTGGCGTCGCGATTGCGCCTGACTTCGCCGATCGCCTGCTCGAAGCGATCGAGCCCGTCGCGCAAGACGGGAAACAGCGTGTGTCCGGCCGGCGTCAGCCGCACCTGGCGCGTGCCGCGCTCGAACAGCTTCAGTTCCAGCAGATCTTCAAGCTGGCGGATCTGATGGCTGACAGCGGTCGCCGACACGTTCAGTTCGTCGGCCGCCTGCTTGAAGCTCAAGCGACGGGCGGCGGCTTCGAATACCCGCAGTGCGCCAAGCGGCGGCAACTTTCTCATGATCTCCCTACACATGATCTGAATTCATCTATGAGCTGAAAAATCGTCTTTTGTCAGCCGGTCTAAGCCTCATCATATTGAGTTCAACAGCCAACGCAAAGACGCCAGGCTGAGGAAAACTCAAGCATAGAGAGCCAAACCCATGTTTCTCGAACAGGTCATCACCAAGCCCGATCCTTACGCCCCGTTCCTGCTGTCGCAGGCCATCAAGGCCAACGGCTTCGTCTTCGTCTCCGGCCAGGCCGCCATCGGTGACGATGGCGAGATCGTCGGCGAGGACGATTTCGACCGTCAGGCCGAGCAGGCCTTCCGCAATCTCGATCGTGTGCTGACCGCCGCCGGCTCCAGCCTTTCCAGGGTGGTGAAGGTGACGATCTTCCTGCGCTCGATGGAGAATTTTTCCAAGATCGTCGAGCTGCGCCGCAAGTGGTTCTCGGCACCCTATCCCGCCGACAGCATCATCGAGGTCTCCTCGCTCTATTCACCGAAGGCGATGATCGAGATCGAGGCGATCGCGCTCACTGGGGATCGCTGAGATGAATGTGCACAGCGCAGTCGATTCGCCGGTCCTGACCGGAACGACACTGAGACGGTTGGCCTTCGCCAACCGGTTCTCCGTCGCGCCAATGACCCGCATCAGCGCCACTGCCGAGGGCGTGCCGACCGAACGCATGGTTCGCTACTACGAGCGCTTTCCCAAGGGTGGCTTCAGTTTGCTGACCACCGAAGGCATCTACACCGACAAGGCCTATGCGCAGACCTATAGGGGCCAGCCGGGGCTTACCGACCCGGAGCAGGCGGAAGGCTGGAAGACGGTCGTCGATGCCGTGCATGCCGCCGGCGGGCGCATCTTCGCCCAGCTCATGCATGGCGGCGCGCTTGCCCAGGGCAACCGCTTTCGCAGCGACACGGTCGGACCCTCATCTCTGCAGCCGAGGGGCCAGCAGATGGTCTCCTACCACGGCGAGGGTCTCTACGCGGTGCCGCGGGAGATGGACGAGGTGGATATTGCCGAGGCGATCTCAGGATTTGCCCAGGCGGCACGGCTTGCCATCGATGTCGCCGGCTTCGACGGCATCGAGATCCATGGCGCCAACGGCTATCTGCTCGACCAGTTCTTCACCGACTACACCAACCGGCGGCAGGACCGCTGGGGTGGCGACATCGGCAAGCGGCTGAACTTGAGTCTCGCCGTGCTGGAAGCTGTTCGCGGCGCGGTCGGCAACGCAGTGCCGGTCGGCATCCGGCTTTCGCAGGGCAAGGTCAACGACCTCAAGCACAAATGGACGGAGGGCGAGGAAGGTGCAGCCGTGGTCTTCAAGGCAGTGGCCGAAAGCTCCGCGGACTTCGTGCACCTGACCGAGTTCGAAGCCTGGCAGCCGGCTTTTTCGGACGACGGCAAATCGCTGGTCGCCCTTGCCCGCCAGCACGCGCCGGATCTGTTCGTCATCGCCAATGGCGGCCTGCACGAACTCACCCGGGCCGAACAGGTGCTTGAGGCCGGCGCCGACATGATCGCGCTCGGCCGCGGCGCGCTCACCAACCCCGACTGGCCGCGCATCGCCGCAGAGAAACGCGAGGCTCGCCCGCTGCAGCTGGAAATGCTGGCGCCGATCAGCGACATCAAGGACACAGAGCTTCGGTATTGAGACGGCGGCGGCGGCGCATTGAACGGCGCCGCCCGGACCTCTGGCAACCGAAAAGGCCTGCTTTAAGCGCCGGAAAGATCCCCACTCCCTCATTCCGGCCCTGTGCCGGAATCCAGTGACCCGACGTCATCAGGGTCAAAAGACCCTTCAGCCCAAGGACTTGGGCTGACTGGATTCCTGTGACAAGCACAGGAATGAGGGAAATTTAACCGATACCGTTGCAGCGCAAAGCCCCACGTCCAGCTTGGCGATTACGTCTGGCGGCAACCGCGGCCTCGCCCCTTAAGCCCCAGCGACGAACCGATACGCGGCACCGTTGCGCTCAGCCCGCCCGATGCCGGGATAGCTCCAGTGGTAGCCGAGCAGCGTCAGCTTTTGCGTGGCCGCCCGGTCGATCAGCATCTTGCGCGTCTTCAGCGCCAGATCCGGGTCTGTATCGAAGCCGAAGTGCCAGTCCGGGTGTTCGAAGAAGACGATGTTGCTGGTTGCCGCATCGCCCGAGATCACCAGCCCGTCGCCGCCTTCAAGCTCCAGCGAGATATGGCCGGGCGTGTGCCCGCGTGTGTCAAGCACCTGCATGCCGGACACGATCTCGTCGCCCGGCTTCACCAGCGTCAGCCGCTCCTTGACAGCAAAGAGATCGCGCTGCGCGCCGCGGGCAAAGCCGTGCAACGCCTTCGGCATGGTGTTCTCGTAGTTCGGATCCGTCCAGAAAGCCCATTCGCGTTCCGAGACGAAGTATTGCGCATTGGGAAAGGTGAGTTTGCCATCTGCCCCGACCGTGCCGCCGGCATGATCCGGGTGAACGTGGGTGAAGACCACCTTGGTCACCGCGGACGCGTCGATGCCCGCTGTTGCCAGATTGGCCGACAGCTTGCCGGCGCTTGCCTGGAAATTGCCGCCCGATCCGTTGTCGACGACGATCAGGTCGCTGCCGGTGCGGATCACCGGGATGTTGGTGTGGAACGGTGCGCCCTCCGGCGTGCCGCCGAGCCGGCGCATGATTCCGTCGCGCTCCTCCGGTGCTGCGTCCGGCAACACGATGCTGACCGGCAGGGTCAGGAAGCCGTCGCTGACGACGGCGATATCGAAAGCGCCGTGGGCGAAGCGGTGTGTATCGGCAGCGTAGACGCCCTTCGGCAGCAGCGGCAAGGCGGCACCAGCGACAGAGCCGGCCAGAAAGGAACGGCGGTTGAGGCTTGAGGTCTTCTCGTCAATGCGGGTCATGGATCGGTTCCTTCTGTTTTCGGGGAAGAGCGACCGGCCGGTGGCACTATTCGGCGGCACCGGCCGGCGTCAGGGGTCAGGACCGGGCGAAGTCGAGCAGGTCGGCGTTGAGCTGATCCTTGTGGGTGTCGGTGATGCCGTGCGGCGCGCCGGGATAGACCTTCAGGGTGGCGCTCGGAACCAGTGTCTTCGAAGCGCGGGCGGCCGCATCGATCGGCACGATCTGGTCGTCGTCGCCATGGATGATCAGCGTCGGCACGTCGAACTTCTTCAGGTCTTCGGTAAAGTCGGTCTGCGAGAAGGCGACGATCGAGTCATAGGTATTCTTGTGCCCGCCCATCATGCCCTGCAGCCAGAAGCTGTCGATCATGCCCTGCGAGGCTGTGGCGCCTGGCCGGTTGAAACCGAAGAACGGGCCCGACGCGATATCGCGATAGAGCTTTGAGCGATCCTTCAGGCTTGCGGCCTGCAGGCCGTCGAACACTTCCTTCGGCAGGCCGCCGGGATTGCTGTCGGTCTTGACCATCAGCGGCGGCACCGCCGAAATCAGCCCGGCCTTCGCGACGCGGCTCGTTCCATGGCGACCGATATAGCGGGTGATCTCGCCGCCGCCGGTAGAGAAGCCGGCCAGGAAGATGTCGTTCAGATCAAGCGCATTGATCAGGTCGGCCAGATCGTCGGCATAATGATCCATGTCGTTGCCGTCCCAGGGCTGGGAGGAGCGGCCGTGGCCGCGGCGGTCATGCGTGATAACACGAAAACCGTTGTTGGCGAGGTGGAAGGCCTGTGCCTCCCAGCTGTCGGACGACAGCGGCCAGCCGTGGCTGAGCACCACCACCGGGCCATCCTTCGAACCCCAGTCCTTGTAATAGATCTCGACGCCATCGCGAGTGATGATGCGGCTGCCCATAGCGGTTGCTCCCAGAGTAGCATTTGTGTTTGCGGGTGTGGTTTCGGCTTTTGCCGGGCGAATGACGGCCGGGACGGCGGCGGCTGTCGCCGCGGCGCCAAAGGCGGCCGAAAGAACTGTACGGCGCGAAAGGCCGGTGGAGACTGCGGTGGAAACTGCTGTTGCTTCAATCATTGTCCTGCCCTCTTCCATCTCGGTTGATCTGCAATCTCCGTTCTGGAGCGCTGGTTGAATTGATAGAACGAGCGGCCTAACCTCTCGACCGGCAAAGCTGACAACGATGGGGGCAGAAGTGACAAAACCACTCGAAAGCGAACCGGCGGAGATCGGCATCGTCGTTTATCCTCGGGCGCTGAAGTCGGCGGTCCATGGACTGACCGACATGTTCCAGGTGGCCGGCATGCAGGCGATCGAACAGGGTGGCGCAAGCGCACCGCTGGTCCGCATCACCCACTGGCAGCTTCAGGAGGATGGCTCGGTTGAAAAGACCCTCGACACCCATCCCGGCCCCTCCTCCGGCCTCGTGGCGCTGATCCTGCCGCCGACATTGGCGGAGCTGCCGGTCGGCGGGCGCATGGGCCAGCTGCCCGCCTTCGTGCGCCAACTGCATGCGGGCGGCACCACCATATGTTCGGTCTGCGGCGGCGCCTATCTGCTGGCGGAATCCGGGCTTGCCGCCGGCCGCACCATCACCACTCACTGGTCGCACCAGGACCTGATCGCCGATCGCTACCGCGACGTGCGCATCGACACCGACAAGTTGCTGATCGACGAAGGCGATATCATCACCGCCGGCGGCATGATGGCGTGGATCGACCTGGGGCTGAAACTCGTCGACCGGTTCCTCGGAACCAATGTGATGCTGGCAACCGCCCGTTTCATGATCATCGATCCCGGCGCGCGCGAGCAAAGCTATTACAGCGTCTTTGCGCCGAAGCTCGACCACGGTGACAGCGTCATTCTGAAAATCCAGCACTGGCTGCACGGCGCCAACACCAAGGGCGTGACGCTGCAGATGATGGCCGAGCGCGCCGGGCTCGGCGACCGCACCTTCCTCCGGCGCTTCCAGAAGGCAACCGGCTTCAACCCGACGGAGTATTGCCAGCGGCTGCGGATCGCCAAGTCGCGCGACCTCCTGGAGCGCTCGCACCTGTCGATCGAGCAGGTGGCGTGGCAAAGCGGCTACGACGATACCAACGCCTACCGCAAGATTTTCCGCAAGATCCTCGGCCTGTCGCCCAGGGAGTACCGCTTGCGCTTCTCGGTGTCGGACGGCGGACGCCGCCCGGCCATGGCAGGCCTTGCCGGTGCCCTGCCCGCCTGACCATCGTCTCGGTTCTACCGATCGACGTCCGAGCGCGCTCAGTCGGCGCTCGGCTTTCGCCCCAGGATCTGCCGCGCGCCGCTCTTGGAAAAGGGCTGTACCAGCTGGCCGATAAAGCTGCGCGACACCTTGCCGGTAATGCCGATATCGGTCGACGACGGCCGATCGGGATTGAAGTAGGTGCCGAACAGCTGGTCCCAAAGCACGATGTTTTCGCCGTAGTTGCTGTTGCCCTCGGCCAGATCCTTGGAATGGTGCCAGCGGTGAAGCCTCGGCGTCGAGAAGACCCAGTCGAGCGGACCGGTGCGCATCTCGACATTGCAGTGGGTCAGAAGGCCGGTGAAGGCGGTGACGGCGCCGATCCACAGAAACACCGGCAGCGGCGCCCCGAGCAGATAGAGCGGCAACTGGCTAAGGCTCACCTTGATCAGGGAATCGATGACGTGGAAGCGCCCGGTGTTGAGCACCCAAAGCCGCGTCACGCTGTGATGCAACGCGTGGAAACGCCAGAGCCCAAGCCGCTCATGCGCCAACCGGTGGGCGGCATAGAGCCCGAACTCGGAAATCACCAGCCCGAGCACCACCTGGGAGATCATCGACCAGTGCGCCGGCCAGATATGCGGTTGCGAGCCGAAGAACGGCTGCGCGAAGATGGCGACCAGCAACGGGAACGAAGCACCGAAGGCCGCTGCAATCTGCACGATCCCCTTGGTCAGAAATGTATGGCCGAGATTGTTGAGCGTCTCGCCGTCGGGCGCGAGCCAGGCCGGCTCGTAAGGCATGAGACGTTCGAAAAGCGCAATGATCGCCACCACCGAGAGGTAGACGACATTGAACCAGAGCACCGGCGACGATGTGGCAAAAGCCAACCCGGCCGCCGCCAGCCCACCGACGTAGAGCGCCGGCCACAGCAGGATGGAGGTTGCGTATCGCAGCGGCGATGAAGAGCTATCGTGATGAAAAGTCATATCGTTTGACCACTTGTGCTGGAAATCGAAGGGGCGGCATCGCGCGCTGTTCACGCCACGCCTAATCTTCGTCTCGGCGAGAGTACCGTTCCGCTGGGTCATCGCAGCTATGGTCATGACGATCGCCGTTGCGCCCGTCACGGCAGGGCGGCGAGCGGTACTGGACGAACTGCCGCTCGAGCGCAAAACGATCACTGTCGCTCTCTTCCAAGCGGCTGTGTTCCATCTGTGATGACACCCCGAGCAGGTGACATGCCAGTAGACCGATCTTGAAAAGACACATGGGATAACGCCAATCCTCATCGTTGGAGCATTGGCGGCAAACTCGACTGATTTCATTACACCAGCATTGCAGTTGGGCGCAGCCGCGAGCCATCGCCGGCGCATGCCTCCCCGCCCGAACCGACGCCTTGAAACATCGCGGTTTCCGTCAGGTCCGCGCGATCACCTGTCGCGCCACGGCGACACGGATCCGGTGTATGATGCCCGCATTCAGATCCAGCGATCGTTCTGCGCGGTGCGGTCGCCACCGGCGTGACCGGTATTGAATACGCCACGCGGCTCGATCAGCAGCAGCCGCACCTCGTTTTCGGCAAACGGCTTGTGCTCGACCCCCTTGGGAACCACGAACATCTCGCCTGGGCCGATCCGCACGGCGCCATCGCGAAAATCGATCCGCAGGACGCCCTCAAGCACGATGAACGTTTCGTCCGTCTCCGGGTGGTCGTGCCAGACGAAGTCGCCCTCAATGCGAACGAGCTTGAACTGATAGTCGTTCATCTCGGCGATCACCCGTGGCTGCCACAGATCGCCTATCCTTTCGAGCTTTTCGGAAAAATTGATCGCCTTGCGGTCGGTCGTGTCGATCCCATCCATCGTCATGTTCCTCGTTCGATTGATGCGCCAACATGCACCGGCCCCCAACACCGATCTTGAACGATCGCGCGCCCATCCGGTCGGCACCTCGGCAAAAACGCCGCCGCGGTCATCGCCTAAGGCATGTCGCGCAAGCATGTGCAGCGGTTTTGCGATAACGACATGCCAAGCGAATCTGAAAGATCGCGACGCGCGTTAACGCCCTTGTTGCGGGCAGCCGCAGGCGAATATTCCCATATTGCCTGCAATTACATCTGATGTATCTTGTCTCCCTTCGGCATTGGCTATGGACGTCCATGAAGGAGGTTCGAATGCATAATATCCCGCAAGCTTCGGGCAGACAGTTAAGTCCGGATGATATCGAAATGCTGCAGCGGGTTTTTGACGCCACCTGCTTTGCGGCGCGCGTGCCACGCCGCGGCGAGCGGGCCGAGCGGCTGGCCAAGTTCATCATGGATGAGTTTCGCATCGGCAACATCGATGAACGGACGCTGCTGGAATGCGCATTGTGGCGCGAACGGCGCCGGATAGCGGTCAACACGGAAGTGTTGGAAACGGTCGAGATCTGGGTCGCCAGACCCGGCCGACGTAATCCGCGTTACCACTGAAGCCCGTCGCGCCAAGCGAAAACCGGTTTTTGCGTATTGAACTGAGTGGAAACAAGGGCTCAAGGCGGGTCACTTGAGCCGCTCGTGCGTGCCCACGTGAAGACCCACAAAAAAATGCGGCCTCTCCGTGGATAAACGAGACCGCATTCAAGATGTGTAATGAGCATATTCTATGCCACTCTTGCCAACAGGACCACAACTGCAACGGGCCGAATGTGGCTATTTCTGGCCTGTCATCGAAATTTCTCCGAATGCGCCAGCCGAGAAGCTGTCCGGGACGATGGGACATTCAACCGCCGGAAGCTGAAGCATGTCGCGCAAAAGTGTGCAGCGGTTTTGCGATAACGACATGCGTGAAAACAAGAACTTAATGCGCGCCAAGCGAATCCTAGAGATCGCGACGCGCTTTAACGAACGCCGCGAGGCGCCTTCCTGGCGTGCAAAAACGGCCGGGGCTGCAAGCAACCCCGGCCGATCCACCGTGCTGTCACGCCGTGACCGCCTTCTGCAGCGCCGGGCGTCCTATCGGACGCGCGAAGGTCGCTGCAGCACTTTGAACTGCTGCGTGTTTTTATCCTTAAATCGAACAGGATTTAAGGAAACACGCAGTAGCAGATCACGGGACCATCCTGCGCATCCACGCGCTCCCCGATACGCTGGAACCCGTTGCGTTCGAGCACCCGTTGGGAGGCGATATTGTCGATCGAGGTCTCGGCTGAGACCGCCGAAATACGGGTATCCCGCTGCGCTTCCGCCAGCAGCGAGGCCACCGCACGCGTGGCCGCCCCCATGCCCTGCCGGGTCGGCGCGACGCCGTAGCCGATGTGCAGTTCGCCCCCTTCCGGGATCCGAACGACCGAGCAAAGGCCGACGATCTCGTCGCCTTCTACGATCATCCAGGCGGCAGGGGAAAAATGCGGACGGAGTCCGTTGGCAAGATCGGCCAGCATCTGCAGCACGTCGGCAGGCGCAATCGGGCTATCCGGCACCAGTCGCAGATCTCGCGGCGCAATGCCGCTCAGCAGTGCGTCAAAATCACTCTCAGTCGCTTCGATTATCATGTTCAATCCCACACTACAGCGCAGCCCGTCGCACATGATGCGAAGGCTTGCCGTAACGTTCTCATTGGTTCTGCATATTTCCCTTGTGGATCGATCACGATCCAAGAGGTTGTGCAGCAGATACGCCACCAAGGTGGCGCTCCAAAGCCGGGCGGAGAAAGCGCGCCTAGACCGTCATTCCAGTCGCAAAGGCTGTCGTCTCCACCGCCGCAGCCGGTGAGATTTCGAGGATGGCAACCGAAATCAAAGGCACTCTCCCGGAATTGAACCGATCGATGGGCGCCATCGATCCGGCGACCGCAGGCCGCTCGCCTATTAAGCACAACTGGCGGGCGATTTGAAGCCACCGCTGAACGCCGCCTCATAGCACCATTCGTCGCCCCGACCGGCGGCAGTTGGCCCGGCCATCCTGGCAGTGAACCGCCAGGGAGCCGCGAGCGGCATGCCGGCGAACGCGGAATTTTCGACGCAGTGGAACCACCGTTCGCGTCGCGAATTCTAGCCTCCAGTATGGGAGATTCATCATGTTTGCATCGGACACGAAAGGACAGTTCAGCCGGGTCGTCAAAAACTGGAACACGCGATACGATCTGGAGGAGTTTATCACCGCATCCGGCCTACCGCCGTTGGAAGCCCGCGAGATTTTCGCGAAATACGGACCCTACAAGGCGGACCTCGACCGATTGATACCTGCGCGCGCGCCGACAGATGCCGGCAAGGCGAAGTAAGGCGCCGCCGCATATGGGAGGTTCAAATGCATCATCATTCCGAGCATCTTGCCGAGAACCTGGATTGTGCGTTCAGCCCAGCGGAAATCGCCATGCTCCAACGCGTCCTCGACACAGCCTGTCTTGCCGCAGGGATGCCGCGTAGCGACTATCGCGCCGATCGCCTGGCAAAGTTCATTATCGGCGAATTTCGTTCCGGCACACGTAGCGAGGCAGCCCTTTGCGAGCGGGCAATGTGGTTCGAGCGCAGAAGCGCACCATGGTCACCGACGCCCACGCAGTGACGCCGCCGAGGCGAAAGGGCCGTCGACGCCGGGCGTTGCCGGCCATCAGCCATCCGCCTCGCTGTTGCCATCTGACGACGCGCAAAAGCGGCCGGGGTTGCTAAGCAACCCCGGCCGCACCTATCCTATTGTATGGTAACCGCCTTTCGGCCTATCAAGACGTCAAACGATCTCGCCCGCCCGGTCGCAAAGATGCAGCCTCAACAGACAGGCAAGGGCCGGGAACCGTCACAAGATTGGTTCGCGCACTCAGGACATGTTATAAACGCTCATGACCCAAACAGAAGAAGACCTCGAGCTTTCGGAATTGTCCGGCGAGTTTGCCGACGACGATGTCGTCGTCCATATCCGCATCTCGCGCCCGACGGGTTCCAATCTCGACTGGACCCTCGAGGTGATCGACGAAGAAGGCTACTCCACCGTCTGGGAAGATTCCTTCCCCACCGACCGCGAAGCCTATGAAGAATTTCTCGCCACCATCGAGCGCGATGGTATCCAGACGTTTACGGAACATCCCGTGCAGACGCTTCACTAAAAAAGTGCTAACCGGTTTTCCGTCAGGAAATCCGTAAGAGCGAAGAGATAGAGCGCGACAGCGATTCCGCCCAAGTCGGAAACGCTCTTGCGAAGCGCGATCTCCGGGATTTTCAAGAGCGTTTGGGTGGCCGGCCGTCAGTTCTTCAATGTCTTCTCCGCACCACCGACCGGCCAAAGCAAACCGGTAGGATGGATCACACGATCACCCCTTGCCGACAATGACGAACACGATCCGCCGGATCGCCTCGGCAAAGCTGACGCCGAGCGCCATGGCGGCAATACCGGTGACGCCGAGGGCGCCGATGCCCATCAGCTTCCAGCGCTTGACGTCGTCGGTCACCGGCTTCATCTCCGCGACGTCGCCGCTAAGCGTTGAGACCGAAGCCTCGAGATCGCCGACGCGGTCGACGAGTTGGTCCATGCGCTGATGCACACCAGCCCGGCTGCTCGTCGCCTTATCCTCGGCGCGTTGCGCGCCCTCCTCGATCCGGCGGATCGATTCCTGCAGGCCGCGCATGCCTGCGACCAGTTCGCCAAGTTGGCGATGGACGCTCACATCGGTTTCAGCCGGATACATTGTGCCGTCCCCCATGCCGTAGGCAATCAGCCTTTGACCAGACCCCAGCGGCACACAGACCGACGATGGTGCGGTCGATCTTGCGCTGATCGGCCGATGTGGCGCCACGGGCGCCGACCAGGTCGACGCCGACGACGCTTTTAAGGCCCTCGACATTTTTCGGTCCCGAAGTCCCACAGCCCGCCAGCATCAACGCAGGTATCGTAATCCAGGCGCTTTTCCTGAGCGCGGTTCGCAGCGTCATCGTTCTGCCTTTCGATCGCTTGAATGACGGACCGGGCGCCATCCGCCCTTAATGCGTGCACCGCCCAGATGATCGCGGCGAGCACGAGCCCGCCGCATAGGACCCTCAGCCAGGCGGTCATGCCGGATCGAGCCGCTTGCGCAGGAAGAGGAAGGCACCGATCGCGAAGGCAACGGCAATGATGCCGGCAAATGCCCATTGCAGCGGTCCACTGCCGGTGAACGCGAAACCCAGCGAGGAAAGAATGCCCGCGAGCCAGGAGATGTTCTCCTTGCTGATCACTTCCGGCGGCTTCGGCGCGGCGGTAACGGTGTTGGAGGCGACGAACTCGCCCTTGGCCCAAAGGCCGACTTCCGCAGACCGGCGATTAACCAATCCCTTCACGCGGCCGCCGCCCGCATTGACCCACTTCATCAATTCCAGCGGCACGGCGTCGTAATCGCCAGCGTTCAGCTTTTTCAGCAATGTCGACTTGCCGAGCCTGCCGGTGTTGAAATCGAAAGAGACCAGCACGGCGAACTGGTTGTCGGTCATCGGAACCGTGACAAGGCGCGCGACACGCTCCTCGAATTTCGCGAGATCCGCCTGAAGGATCTGTTCCGCCTCGGCCTCGGTGATCACCATGTTCGGTTTCACAACGGGCTCGCCGGCGGCGCTGGTGTGGCCATAGCCGATGGTCCAGACACCGGCGACGTCGCGATACGCCTTGGTCTTCAGACCTTCCCACTGTTTGACGAGCAAAAGGCCCGCCGCATTGATGCGTCGGTTCATGTTCATGTCGTTTGTCCTGTTTAGATTGGGAACCAGAAGCAACGATGATGCGTTGCTACGGCATGCCTCCCTGATCGCAGCCGACTTGGGGAGACATGCAGCAATTCAAAGTCCTGCATCGACCTTGTGCATCCTATTGGACGCAAAGTGCCGCAGGCGCTCAAAAAGGGGGATTTCGCCATGATGGACGCCGCATTCGTGAAGATGACCACGCTGGCCATCGTCCTTGTCAGCTGTGTCGTTATGGTGCAGCCCTACTGACAAAGCTGGATGCGGGCGCATCTTTGCAACGGGCCGCGTCGCGCAAGCGACATGACGCCAAGCTGCGCTGATGTTGACCTGTTGGACGGGATAGCCTGCGGTTGTCCGGCAACAGGCATACTGCAGAGCGATTTCCGGCATCGCTTGAGGTTGGCGCGCTGCCGGTGGCCGATACACGGACCACCTGGGCTGAAACAATTTTCGGCCTCATGATAGCGTCGACAATTCTCGCCGGACCGCTGAAGTCCGGTTGCGGTTCTCTCCTTGCCGGAAACCAAAATCGCTCCCGCGCAATAGATCGACACCGGCGCGGGTTGGTATTCGCTGTCGTGTCCGATTGAAAGATCAAAACCAACCGCGCCGGATTGAAGGGTGTCAGGCAAAAGTGTAACGGCATTTCAATAAGGACATCCGCGACAAGCGACGCCTGGAGATCGCGACACACTTCAAGAGACAGATGGCGGCTTTGGCGGCGACAGGGATTGCAACAAGCTCTTCAGGCTCTCGCTGTCGGCGAGGTGTGCCTTCTCACCACGATCGTCGCTGCATCTCTCGCGCAAGCTGCGCAGAAAGACAGCGACATCAGAGAGTTCGCCAACTTCGACCCGCACCTGCGCCTGGATCGTCCTGTAAATCTCCTCCAGTTCCAAGGCTTTATCAGCGCTGGCGGAGCCGGAAAGCGCAGAAACCCTTGCCTTGAAATCATCCAGCAGACCATCGAACTCACGCGCGTCGCGTGCGGCCTTGGCCTCCAGGCTTGCAATCAGCATGTCGAGAATATCGAGATGTCGGCGCTCCACTGATTGCAGATCGAAGGCCGCCCGCAGCTCCTTGCGGGTGCGTTCGCCTTTGCGCAAGTGCGCCTTGAGGCGCACGCCATTCTCGGCGCAGCGCCTCATGATGTCATCGATCGAGAATTGCCCCTCCACCAATTGGTCAAGCAGGGGCCGAATCAGCGCCGGCGGCGCCGTGACATTCAGCGCGGCCGAATACAGCGCCAGGTCGATCGAAGCATCCGGCATAAGCTACCTCCGCCTCATATGGCCTCGTGACGCGAGACTAACAGTATCCAGCATGCGGGAGGGTAGTTTTAGTGACAATGCTTTCCTAATCGTTAAGCGGAGTCATCGGTTCCTCACCTGGCCACATGCCCGCTATCTGCAGAACGCCGTGAGTTACGACACCAGCGGCGAATGCCGCCGCCGCTACACCACTTGACGGGGGCCGCTGTGCGCAACAATCCTCGTATCGAGCGGGCAGGCGTTTCCGTCGAAGATGCCGAGGCCGTCGAATTGTTGACATGGGACTCTGGAAGATGCCGGAAGGACTGACGAGAGACCTCGTTAGCACAGCCCCTTACCCCTTCTATTCGCCACATTCGCATAACGCCCCTGCCGGACGTTCGTTCCCTAAACCTGGCTGTTGACTCTCGGCCTAAATGAGAACATTTGTAGAACATACCGATTAAGAAGGCCTGCAGCATGAGTGACGAAACCGGCGCGACCAAAAAGACGGAAAGCGGCCCGTTCGTGCATTTTTGCGAGAATCCGGACTGCAAGGCATGGGGCGGTTTCGGCTTCGCCCACGGCAGCGCGACGCCCAATTGGTATTGCTTCGAACACCGGATCGAATGGCCACCGGCCAAGAAATCCTAATTTCACCGGCGATGCGGCCGCCAACCTAAAACCTGCAAGATGAAAACTCCGGGAAGGCACCCCGGACAAGGAGAAACCATGTTTGCCGCTCAGGAAGCTACCCAGGCCGACGCCGTCGATCTGGCTGCAGACGAATTCACCGCCGCCCTCGCCTGGCACAATGGCGACGCCGTGGCCACGATCAGGACCCTACTCGCCGACTGCCGGCATCTGCGCGAGCAGCTCGCCCTAGCCGAAATTTCGATGAGCCTGGGCTTTACCCGTGGGTGGCGCCCGTGCCGCGGGCCGGCCGCCGCAACTATGGAAAGATCGAGCGCTTCAGGCTGACCATCATGCCGGAACAGAATGGTCTAACCCGCCGCCAGCGCATGCACACCCTGTCCAAGGCCGAGGAAACCCGCCAGATCGTCAGGATCGACTGTATGTACTGCCGCATCACGCATCGTTATCGCTGTCGCGACTTGCTGCAGCTTTGCGGTGACGTGCCAGTCGACGAGATCGCGCCCCAATTTCGGTGCGATATATGCAAACACAAGGACTACTTGAAGGCAGAATTCGAGTTGCCATGGGGCGCCGACACTGGAAAGCTCCGCATCCGAAAGCTGGTGAGGATCAAGACGCTTCTAAAACCAGTGTGGAAAGACGACTTCTACTGAAGGTGATCATGAGCCATGTGCAATCTCTACAATTTGACCACGAACCAGCAGGCTATCCGTGATTTCGTTTCGGTGACACACGATCTGGTCGGCAACCTCGAGCCGTCAGTCGACATTTACCCGGATCGTTTCGCGCCGATTATTCGAAACAACGAGGATCGGCGCGAACTCGCCATGGTGCGTTGGGGTATGCCTTCGTCGAGTAAGGCGCAATTGGAGGCAGCGACGAAGCGCGCGGATAAGCTTCGCGCCAAGGGCAAGGAAGTCGACTTTGACGAACTCCTGAAAATGGAGCCCGACGGTGGCACCACCAACGTCCGCAATACCTCAAGCAAGCACTGGAAGCGATGGCTCGGCGTAGAAAACCGATGCGTTGTTCCCCTCACCCGTTTTGCCGAGCCGGACCCGGCTAACAAGGTCGAAGGCGGCCGCACTCCAAATGCATGGTTCGCCAGCATAAGTGACGAGCCGTTGATGTTCTTTGCCGGCATTTGGGTGAAGGATTGGACGAGCGTTCGAAAGATCAAGGAAGGGCTGATCACGATCGACCTCTTTGCCTTCCTGACGACAGAGCCCAACAGCATCGTTGCGCCGATCCATCAAAAAGCGATGCCTGTGCTTCTGACGACGAAGGCTGAGGTCCACGCGTGGCTAATCGAACCTTGGTCAGAAGCCCATGCCTTGCAGCGCCCGCTTTCCGACAACAAACTCAAAATTGTTCAGGTGGCGGACAGGGCGTCATCAGACGCATCGGAGGCATTATTGCTTTGAACAGATGGATTACCGTGCTTTTCGCTGTGTCTATGTCTGGCCAGCCGGCCAGCGCTGGGGAGCCGCTTGGGCGCCGCGCCGCCGTCGTTGGGGGCAATACGATCGAAATAGGGAAGGCGCAGGTGCGGCTTCACGGCATCGACGCACCCGAAAGCTGGTAGCTATGCGCCGACGGCGCAGGCGATGCCAACCGATGCGGACGCGAAACGGCCTTTGTGCTTGATCGGTTCCTGGCAACAACCAGACCCACTCGTGGTGAGCCCGTCGCGTAGTTGGCGTGCGCTTTCGCGCCGACGTCGTCAACGTCAATCGCTGGCTGGTCGAGAACGGCTTTGGCCCGGTGATCACCATGTTTGGCTTCACCACTGGCGCGCCGGCAGCGCTGGTGTGGCCATAGCCGATGGTGAGAACGTCAACGAGGTCCCGATAGGTCTTCGTCTTCAGGCCTTCCCACTGTTTGACGAGCGCAAGCCCCGCCGCGTTGATGCGTCGTTTCATGTTGTTCACCCCATTTTTGGCAAAGAAAAACCCCGCTCGATGGCGGGGTCTGTAATCTCGATGGTGGGCTGTCTCAGTGTTTGACTATCAAACCCTGCCCGGTTGGCAGTGTGAGGACCATGTGACCTCGCTCTGCCGTAAATTGATTCCACATGTCGTATTGATCTTCGTGCCGCTTGTGCGCGTAATCATCCAGAACGATATGGCCACCTGGGACAATTCTATCCCAAGTGCGCTCGATGCACTCTTTTTCATAGCGGGTGCTGTTCAAGTCGACCGAGAGATAGGCGATCTTTGAAATCGGCGTCGCATCCAATGTCGTCGGGAGGGTCCCCTTGACGAGAACTGCGTTCGGGAAGGGCGAGAAGTTCCGGGTCGCAATCTTGAAGACATCGAAATACAATGAGCTGTTCCGCTTGTCCGCTTCCGTCAGGTCGACTCCAGACAGGCCGTCGGTAGGGATGCCCTCGTAGGTGTCGAATAGGTAGAATTTCTTGTCGGCTTTGGCAAAATCGAGATAGTGGCACACGGCCATGGAAAGAATGCCGCCATGAACTCCGAACTCGACGAAATCACCTTCCAAATTGGCGACGTTGTGCGCGGCCCAGCAGCAAACGTGGGCTCGCCAGCGGATGTCCGGCACATAGCCTAGCTTATACCAGGCTTCCTCGTTTCCTTTTCTTGCGAACTCCCACGCGGCCTGGAATTTTGGGTCGTCAAGGAAGCTCGTGTTCTTATCGGTAACACGGACGCCGTCCATCTGCATTCCTGGAAGAGCGTCGACACCTTTTAGGGCGTACCGAATACGCCGCTTGACCGCACCAAACCCCATTACTTGAACTCCGTTATCGCGCCAACACTGCGAGAGTCCCTTATAGACCACAACTCAACTGAGCAAGGGCTTAGAGACCGGTGGCCAACATCCACATGGCGTCGATCTTGTTGTCGGTCAGGCCGAGCGCGGCGCCAACGGTCGCGATCAGCGGATGGGTGCGGTTGAAGGTGGTCGCATATTCCCATTCGATCTTGGCAGTCTCCTTCTGCGTACCGTCAGGCAACGCCTCAATTGTTTGCGTCACTTGAGCGGGAGCGAAACCACCAGGGAGAAGGCCGAGACGAAACTGCCGCGCGGTCAACGACGGCATTTGGGCGCGCAATTCTTCGGGGGTGAGTGGCGGCGGCGGGACATACGGCTGCACAGGAAATGTCGGGTTGGCGGAACGCCATTCCTTCAGCGTCGGCGCGAGCCCATAAGGGTCGCTGGCGCGATATGCAGATCGTATCTGCTGAGGCGGCCCACGTTTGAACGAGATCGTGCAGTCGACAATCAGCGCGTCGTCGATGGCAGCGGTCATCGCCTCGACAGATACGACGACGTATGCAGGAGCCTCCTCGACGGGGATCCCTGAAGTTGCCATTTCGAGTGTTTCAGCCATTGTACTTCCCTTGCTGAATTACGCGATCACGCGCTGCATTGTGACCATGCGATGGCCGGAAATGTACTCCACCTCGCCGTGCGCCCGCCAAGTGCCACTGAGCTGGGCCGACGCCCGAAGGTTGAGCGTGTACTGTCCGCCATAGGTGTTGTCCAAGTAGACAGCGTAGGCGGCGTTTCTGGTGGTCGCACCATTAGAATAGGCAAGAACTATAGAGCCAACTGGCATGTCGGTATCATTGGCACCGCCGCCTTGGTGATACTTCGCGAGCGCTGAGCTGTGAACGCCGTCGATGTAACTACAGCTCGTCGCGTAATTGACGCTGAAGTTGGCCGGGTTGTACACGTACATGTTGACGCCATCGGAGCCGCCCCAAACCCATTGAGGCTGGCCACCCTGACCGCTCCAATGGAAATTGAGGTCGCCCCCACCAACCCGACGCGGATACGCCCGCCCGTCGGCGGTGATCTTGCTGTTGAGGACGTTACTGAGATGGTTGCCAGCCCAAGGCATGTAGACGTTGCCGTCGCCCTGGTAGATAGCACCGCCAGTGATGGTCAGATTGCCGCCGATGCCGAGACCGGCCGCCGGCATGGTGTAGTTGGCGCCGTCGTAGTGCAAGTATCTGGAACCGCCGCCCAAGAAGATGGCGCCAGTGCCGTTGCCACGAGTAGCAGTGATATCGCCGTTTACCGTCAGGCCAGTGGTTTGAATCGGCCCATCGATCTGTAGCAGGCCATCCGACTCCCTGAACTGTAGAGCCCTGACGAACACGCCGGAGGTATTGTAGAGGTTGAGCCGCAGGGAGTTGTCAGTGACTTCGTTGTAGAGCAGGGCTCGATTGATGCCGATGGCCGTCCTGAACCAGAAATGTTTATTGCCGTTGCTGTTGATGTAAAAGTTGCTTCCGGTCGTGACAATGTCCCCGGACATCCCTAGTGACGTTCCAGTGATCTGGCCGGTAAAAGTCTTCGCCGTCATCGTCGCCGGCAGCCGCGCGTCTGCGATAGTACCTGTCGTCAGGTTTGAAGCATTGTTAGCTCCGAGCGTCGCACGTGCCGTTGCCGCGTCCACGTCATCCAGCAGCGTTCGAGCAAAAGGCGTTAGTGCGGTGGTCGCGTAGGCGTCCAATGCGGTCGTGTAAATCATCTGATCAACAACAGTTACCAGACCGGCGATTGATTGCAGGCCAGCATCATAGGCCTGCACGTTCGTCCCGATTTCAACGCCGAGCGCAGTGCGCGCAGCGCTGGCCGACGTCGCACCGGTACCACCGGCTGTGACTGGACGAGGCGCGTTGGCATCTGCGGCCAAGTCGTCGATCAGCGTGTTGTAAGGCACGCTCTGAATGGTAGTGTTCGGCACGCCTTTCGTGCCGGCCGGAGGGGTGTAGACACCGCCAGTTCTGGGCATGGGCATTCTCCATAGAAAAAGCCCCCCCAAAAGGAGCCTTGCAATTTCGGTATTCAGCAAGCCGGATCGCAGAATGGCTCAATCTACGCCGGCAACACGCCAGTCTATGGCAACACGACGGCCAACGTTTACGGCAACACCGCTTACGCAAACACAACCTATACCGGCGGCCAGCCGATCAACATTCCGATGTCTCAGACCACCGTCATCGTCGCAATGTTCAAGGCACCAAACATCCCAGCAGGCGCGCTTAATGCTGCGGAAGTCCACGCCGCCTCAAAGCCGAAGAAGAAGAAAAATGCTCCTTCCACCTGACCTCAAAACTGCCGTTGAAGGGTTCGCCAAGGAGCGCGGTGTCACACGAGAGCAAGCCATCGCCCTGATCATCCGTGATTGGGCGAGCGGCAACGGCTACCTGGCTTTTGTCGACGAGGATTGAGCAAACCCCGTTCTCATCTATTTTGATGCTATGCAGATCGATCACAACCTGCATGAACAGTCCCGCGCAGCGCTGAAAATCATCGGCGTGCTTGCGGCTGTGACTGTCTGTCGGTCTTTATCCCGGTGATCTTCGGGGTCCGTTGGGTCGTTGAATTGCTTCCCGCCGACGCTGTCGGAGCGTTCGGGATTGCTTTCCGCATTTCGAGCTGCCGCACCCGCTCGTTTGACAGCATTTGCTGCTCGATCATAGATCGCGCCACAGCCTTCATTTCCGGGGTCGCAAAGTCGTTCGCCAGCAACTCGTAAAGGCGGGGATCAACGCCACCTGCCGACTGCGCGACCTGAGCCGGCTGTTGCTGATCAACGGCCTCTGCCTGTTCGATCTGTTGCGGGGTCGAAGGCGCGCCGGTGTTAAGCGCGTCCATGATCCCGCCGCGTGCGACTGCAAGCTGCTGCGATCCTTGGAACTGCGCGGGTAGGCCTTGCGGCAACGGCTGCGACAGAGGCGGGGCAAGAAGTGCAGCGACTTCGCGCGGCGGCTCCATGGCGGGCGCCTGAGCATCCCTGCCCGGGAAGCGCGCGGCGTATTCCGCCGTTTGCTCGAATGCCGCGACCTCGTCGGAGAGCGAGCCGCCACCCTCCTGCATTGCCGAGTCGACAAAAGGTGAGGCGAACGGGCTTCCGCTCTGCTGGGGCATGTCGCCTCCGGGCATTGCCGACCCAGCTTCGGCTGCGTTCTGCGGTGCACGCCCGATTTGGCCGGCGCTATCGCCGATCAGCGCCAGCGCCTTTCCACGGTGCCCCGCCATCTGCTGTTCGACCTTGTCACGCACGGTTCCGGGTGCGCCGCCGTTGTTGGCGTCAGATGCGCCATAGCGCCCAACCCTTCCAGCATTGATGGCGCTGTAGATATCAAGCAAGCCCATGCCTGGTTGTACGCCCGCCTTCCGAAGGTAACTGACGACAGCGCCGTTCTCACCGAGCTGAGAAGTGACAGGATTGTTCCAATCGACGCCATGCTCTTTCGACTGAGGCTCCCCGAACTGAATGAAGCCTTCGTGCTGACCGTATTGCGTCGTCGGCCCCTTCTTTCTTGGGTCGAAAGTGCCGGCCGTCTCGTATGAAATAGCTGTTGCGAGCTCAACTGGATCGACGCCGAGCGCTGAGGCTGAGGAAATGATGCCGTTGCGGATCTCGTCATTGCCAATGGTCGCAACGGGCATGTTACCCCTGCTGTCGACCTTCGGCATGGCGCCGGACTTGGTCGCCGTCGCACGCGCGGGCGTGCCGAGGATCGAGTTGTAGAGGGTCGAGGCCGCATCCGTGGCGGCCTTCTCTGCCTTGTCGGCGCGATACTTGCCGAAACCGACGGCGGCGCCCTTCAGCAACGCGCCGATCCCTTCCGCGGCCGTCTTCGGCTGTGCGCCCATGATCTGCTGCGAAAGGGCATCAATCACCTGCCGCTTGCGAGCGAGCGACTGCGCGGTTTCGCCAGTGTCGCCGCCAAACAGAAATCCGACCATTAATAGAGCCCTCCATTACGGCCCATCGTTAAAAAGTTGGCGAGGCCATTCAGCGCCGAGGGCTGGGCAGCTCCCGGGGTCACCGGAAACGCGGCATTTCGCTTCGCCATTCCAGCTGCAACGACAATCGTGAGGGCACCCGCGCCGTCGGCGACGTTCTGGGGCATCGGCTGTCCCATGATCATTGCCTGCCGTTGCTCGGCGAGCTTTTGGCGGTTCTGGGTGGTGTCGGGTTTCTGCAAGCCGGTGTAGACAGCAAACGGGTTCATGCGCTCTTCTTTCTAACCGGGGCAGAGAACAGCATCCCGTAATCGACGCGACGCAAACCGTCCGAACCCTTGGAGACCGCTTCCGGACGCACCTTCTCCACCTCCTGAGCCATCACGCCGATGCGCTTCGGGGCGCTCTTGCCCTCGCCCTTGTATCGGTACTCGTAGAGCCCGCCGATGAGCTTTTTGTCCTTCTTGGCGCGCTCATCCGATAGAGCTGCGAAGCCGGCGAGACCACCAAGGACCGAGCCGATGCCCGCCTGTTTTTGATTGTAAGCGCCGACTTTGTTCGCGTAGTCCTGCTGAACCATGCCGGCGTAATCGATGTTCGGGATGCTCTGCCCCTGAGTCGGAACGAAATTCGGGTTGTTGACCTGAGCGCCGGAAAACAGGCTCGAAATCTCGTTGATCGGCTGGTTTCGCAGCGCATATTGCTCGTTGAGATATTGCGACCGCGCCTGGTTCTGGGCCGCAAGCTGGGCCTGCTGTCCGTTGAACGTCTGGTCTTTGAGCGCGTTGTTCGCCGCGGTCTGGGTCTGGTTGTTCTGGTACATCTGCTGGTTGGCGGAGTTCCCGAACGTTGCCGAGGCCAGGCCCTGATCGAACTTCTGCTGCTGGGCGGTGTTGTTCGCCTGCAGCTGCGCCTGGTTCTGCCCAAACTGTTGCTGCTGGGCGGTGTTCGCGAACTGACCGCTCGACAGCATCTGGTTATAGGCCTGCTGCTGGGCGTTGTTCTGGAAACCTGCCTGATCACGAGCGAGACCGGCGAGACGTGATTGCTCCTGACCCGCATTGAGGATCGCGCCGAACCGAGCGTCGTTCTCCTGCCTCGTCGCTGAATCGATCGCGCGGTTATAGGCCTCGGAACCCGGCTGCAGTCCCTGATTTGCAAGCTGCGTTTCGAGCACGGATCGGCTCTGCGCGAGCTGCGGGTTCATCCGCTCCATCAGCGCATTTTCATAGCGTGAGGTGTCGGAGCTGTAGTCGTAGGTTTTGGTGATGTCGCCAGCGTTCCCCAGCGATTTCTGAATGTTTCCGGCGTCCGCAATCGTGCTCTGGACGTTGCCAGCATTGCCGAGGCTGGTTTGCAGGTTTGGGCCTGAGCCATACTGCGTGTACTGCGGCAGCCCAACTTTCGAGGGGTCACCGGCAGCCGGCGCGCCGTCCAGGTTGAACGGCTTACCCAGCAGATCCTGCAACCGCCCCGACTGAGAGTTCGCGAGCTTCGACAGGTTCAACTCTGCTGCGTCGTTCTGCGTTTTGATGGCCTGCTGCCCTGGCGAAAGCGTCTGGGTCGCAGTCCATGTTGGCAGATCGTAGACGGCTCCGCTCATCGGGTCCGTCCATTTGTTGGTGCCGGTCTGCGAATACGTCAGGCTGCCGTCAGGTGTGACCTGGTTGACGTTGCCAAAATAGCCGTTGGCAATCGCCGTGCCGATGTTCGTTGAGGTCTGAGCCGCCGCCGTTTCGCGCGGATCTGGTGCCTTCGGTGCTTTTGATTTGCCCATGGGTTACCTCCGATTGACGGGATGCGCCCGCCAGTCGTCATCTGTCAGAGTGAACAGGATTTCCGCCTCGTCGCGACCGCGCAGGCGAGGAATGCGATAGGACTTGAAGCCGAAACGTTCGGCGATCTCGATCATGCCGGCATTGCGCTCGGAGACCCGCAAGACAACGACCTGGCAACGGAGTTGATCGAAGGGGTAGCCGAACATGCCTTTGAGCATCGGGCGCGTGAGCCAGCGCCGGCTCGTCCCCGCCGCTGACAGTTCGATGACGCCGGCCTCGGGCGCGTAATTGTGGAATACGACACCAGCGACAAGACGATCGTCGTCAACGAGCCCCAGTGTCGTGAAGTTCTCCCATCCGCGCTCGCAGCTCGGAATTTGTCGGGCAACGAACAAAGCGACGGCTTGGTTGATCTCGGAGGCGCTCTCTCCTCCCCAAACCAGTTTCAAGCGCTGGCCTCACCGACGGACACTTGCAGTGTGGCAAGGTCAACTTCGACATCGAGCTTCACCGCCCCGCCCGACGTCATGACACAGCCGACAGCAAGCATGTCGCCGCTTGCTCTGACGTTCTGGCGAAAATCGTAGCGCATCAACTCCGATACACTATCCCACATCGCGACATCCCAAAGGCCGACGTCCCATTCGGCCGAGGTCGTATTACCAAGGGTGACACCGCTGAAATTTGGCGTGGTCTTGTCGAAGTCGGCCTTAGCGAACAGCCGGACTTTAGGGCGCGACTTCCCGCGAAAATACATATGCGCCATGGTGGCGGTCGCGCGCTGACCAAACTGGCCCGCCGGTGCGAATTGCGAAAGGTAGGTCCCGCTGAATGTCAGCCCTCCATCGGTTCCGCTCGTATCGCCCTGCCAGACATACCCATCGATCGAGCCGAAGAAGAGCCCACCTTGCAGGGTTTCGTAGCAGAGCGCCTGCCAGTTCGTGATGGTCGACCACCGGCCGGTGAGCACGTTCAAAACAAAGGTCGTATCGGCGACGACGGTGTTTTCAGGGAACGCGACGAAGACAAGGTTTTGCTCCGGCCACTGCTTCAGCGTCCAACCGCCACCGGTCGCGTTTGCTGCCCGCTTCCAATCGTCTTCGATCGGCCGCGATACGGAGACGAGGCTCAACGCCTGCCGGTCGCGCTGGAAAACCTGCGAAATCGGGGTGAGCCCGTCACTCGTGGCAACGAGGATATCGGCTCCGGCTCGGATCCAGGCGTTCTTTCCGAGCGGCTTGCCGATCTGATAGACACCCTTCAGCGCAAAGTTGTTGGCGTCGCTCGGATCAGAGCCGGCATAGACTGCGACTTCTCCCTCGGTCGAGACAAAAACACACATATCCGACAGGCCATCGCCGCTTTCGAGCGACCATGAAAAGCCGGTCATCAACGAACCGCCGCGCTTCATGACCCCACCGAGCGGAAACAGGCCGGCCGCCCCACCCATGGCATTGATGGGCAGGTAGTAGGCATCAAGCGTTGCGTTCTTCAGGAAGAACTGCCGGTTCTTGAACATCCAGCCATAATTGAGCTGCGGCATGGTCGTGCCGTCGATGAAGGTGATGGCCGGCGCTGTCGTCCAGCTCGTGCCGTTGTAGATCCGCCGATCGTTCGCGCCGTTGAGGCAAATGAGGTTCGCGGCGCCAGCGTTAGTATGCTGGAAGGTGCACCAATCACCGCCAGCGAGGCCCGACACATCCGCCGCAGTCGTGGTTGGTGGTGCTGCCGGCGAACTGACATTATAGATCGCGGTGTTCGTCGCGACGAAGAGCTTCTCAGTGGCGCCATACTTGTACTTGAAGGCGCTCTTGATATCGCCCCCGTCAGCCACGAGACCCCTTTTCTGCGAACCGCCCCTGATCTTGCACCCGACCAACGTCGGGAAGAAATTGCGCAGTACGGTCGCTGAACCAGGCTTTTGAGAAGCCATGTCCGTCGCCGTAACGAGGCCGTCGCGCGGTGCAGGGAATGTCACCGGTTGCGATGATTGCATCTGTCCGACACTCGCCGAGCCACGATTGCTTTGGCCGATACGGCCGGGTCTCACCGCCATCTTCATGATGCACCCCGATTGGCGTTGATTTCTTGCAGGAGGTCGGCCTCGAACTCAGCAAGGGCGTCGTCGAATGGTAGGCCCTTCTGCCGCTTCCAGCGCCACAGGATGCCTTTGACAAGCAAACGCTCAGGGAAAAGCGGGGCGTCGTCGTCGGCCGCCAGCGTATCGCCCGACCCTTCAGGGTCGTGCAGCACCCAGAACTTCGACACGTAGTCGATGACCGATGCGACGCCGGATGCTGCCGGCGAAAACAGGATCTGGTTGCCCTTGATGAAAAAATACGGCTGGGCCGATACGACGCCGACAATCACGGCCCACTGTGAACTGTTGGTGATGGGCCGATAGAAAGCGCCTGCGGCATTGCGAACCGCGCCGCCTGGCGTCAGACGTTCGTAGTCAGCCGGCAACGGCTCAGGCGAGCTTTGTGCAACCCGTTCCTTCAGCATCTGCTGCCAGTCGCCGCGGCGCGCGATTTCGTCGCCGGCTTCCTGGGCAAGAGCTACCATCGTCTGTGCATTCGGGTTCACCGAACCGTAGACGCTGTCGAAGCGATCGAGCGCGACGACGTCGCAAACTTCATTGATCGACGAAAGCAGCGTCATGGCGTCGGCCCTCCAACTACCACTTGGGCATTGCCCCAGCGCGACCGCTCGTCTCCGATTTTCAGGCCGGAGATAGCAAGCAGCTTCAACTGCTGGGCTGCGCCCACCTTGCCCACGTCGCGTTCCCAGATCGCGATCTCTTCGACGAGCGAATAGAGGTAGGCATCTGCCGCCTTGTCCAGGAGCCAGTTCGTCGTATTCGCGGGCGTCAGCGGCGGGATCTTGCCGTAATAGGTGATGGTCAGGTTTCCGTCGCCGACGGGCCGAACTTTGATGGTGCTGCCAACAATCGCGTATCCGGTCGGGATGCCGGCGCGGCCCATATAGCTGTCAGTGAGTTGTTGCAGGGCCACGGCCCGAATGGAAGCCCCATTGGCGTTCTTCACCTCACGCGCCTCGAGGAAGTCCACCGGCAACGTCCCGGCGCCGTTGGTGACGGCGACAGTGTCCACGATCTCCATTTCGGCCACGCGCAGGAAGCGATTGAGCTTCAGCTCTGCCAGACCGAGGAAACGCGGGAAGAGGTGCGCGATATCGTTCCGGCCGCTGTATTCGCCAGCGTCGACGAGCAACGACGCGTAGTCGGCGATGGCGCTCATAGCGGAACCCTCCGGGCACGCTCGGCCTCGGCATACATGCGGGACCGATCAATGAGACGAGAGACGCGCTCATTCGCTTCCTTGTGGCCTTCAGGATCCTGCTCGGCGCTGGGCCGGCTCGCCTCGATGGCCTTCACCTGCCCTTTGACGCGGTCGAACTCAACGATCATAGGTGGCCGTCCTTTGTGCGCCAGGCGCGATTGTCGGAGTTATTCAGGAATTGCTTCACAAAGCGGTCGTCGCCCTCGCTGTGGGCCTGCACGAGGCCGCTATCGTGGGCGATGTTCAGCGGAATCGACGCGACCCGGTGCCAGTCGCCGCGCCATGCCTTTTCGGCGCTGTTGCGGACGTCCTGGTTTTCGCTGATGAGGTTGTCGACGGGGTAGTCGACCCGGAAAACGTCTTTCTCCCCGTCGAAGTAATGCCAGACCGAGCGGCCCGTCATCGGGTCGTGATCGTAGAGCGTCCAAGCTCCATCACGAATGATCATGCGGAATCGCCTGGAAGCGGGTCGGCGCGCCCGGCTTTGCCGGCGTCGATCAGATCCTTGGCGATTTTGACGGGCACCATAAGCTCTGTACCCGCCGGCACCCGCTGTTCGTCCTCGGCCCAGAAATCGTAGAGCAGGCGAATGGGAACACCGGACTTTTCGGGCTTTTCATCCGCTAAGGTCGGCGGGGTCGTCGTTGGCTTGTTAGGATCTGCCATTTCCGTTTCTCCTGAAATGGAAAAGGCGAGCCGAAGCCCGCCCTTTCTCAGATGATGACGATGGTGATGGAGCCGACGCGATTAGCTCGCGCCGGACAGGCCGAAGAGGTCGGCTGCGACGCCGAGGCCCTTCTCGTTGTGCACCTTCAGCGCGCCTTCGCCGATGATCACACCCTTGTCGGCGTCGCCCGTCTTCGCGACGTCCTTGTCTTCCTGGATCTCGCGGAACCAGAGGAAAGACAGCATTTCGGGATCGATGAAGAAGGCGTTGCGCGACTGCTGATTACCGGTCGCCTGCACCCGGTTCGGGTGGATCATGACCGTACCAAACGGGCCTTCGTAGTAGTCAGCCGTTGCAACGATGGTGTTGCGCTCGCCGCCCCTGGAAACAGCGTAGCGGAACGGTGCAACATTGCTGTCCGACATGAAGGTGACGAACACGCTCTTCACGTAGGGCGAAACCGAGACGTGGCGGAAGTTCGCCCCGCTCTGGTAGCCCTGCTGCATAACGCTGTCCAAGATGGGCTTGGAAAACGCACGCTGCGTGCCATCGGTCGGCGCAACTGTCAGGCCGGTACCGGCGTTAAATCCACCGTTGGCGCCGGCGGCGCCGCGGGAGACGTTCGACGTGATCCAGGTATTGAGCGAGCCGAATTCGCGGGTAGCACCACCGACAGAGGCGTTGGTGTCGACGATGGCGAATTCGACGTCCTTGCGGATCTCGACGCCCTTTTTCAGCTTCTGGTACTTGCGTTTTTCGACGCTGCCGGCGTTCTCGACTGCCTCCTGGGAACCCGAAATGATCCAGTCCTTGCGCAGGATCTGAGTATAGTTGCCGAGGCGAGCCGGCGGCTGGATGGTGCCAAACGTATATTCGTCACCTTCGGGTTTGATGTTTGCGCCGGGAGCGGCCAGCTCATCCGTTTCCCATTCGGGATGCGTGCCCTTGGTCGTGCCCTTCTCGATCAGGGAATAGATTGGGGTATCCTCCGGCGTGATGCGGGACACCACATCGGAAAGCTGTTCCCGATTGCCCTTGGCGTTCGTCGTCTGGAAGGTGTTTGCCAGTGCGGCCATGTTTGTATTCCTTTGAAGCTGGGGTTAATCGAAGTCGATGGACATCGCGTCCTTCATCGACCCGGTTTTGGACAACCGCTGCAACGCTTCCTTGTTCTGACGAATTTGCTGGTTGGCGCCACCGTTCGGCCGAGGGTTCGGCGTGGCCGGGGGCGCTGCCGTCACCTTCGTCAGTGCCTTATGCCGCGCCTGCTCTGCCTTCATCCCGATCTGGGCATAGTAGGCCAGGCCGAACAGTCGATGATCCGAAACGCCCTTCAATTCCTGATCGGAGAAACCAAGCTCACGCGCCGCCGTAAACGCCTGATCGAAGAAAGCCTTGCGGCCGTCTTCCTTCGTCGTCTGCGGGAACACCTGCGCCAGCCTCTCACTCTCGGTTTGAAGCGTCTCTTCGGTGGCCGTCGATGCGAGTTCGCCGGCCACAGCGCTTGAATCGTTCGCCAGTTCAATGATCTGGTTGATGTTTGCCAAGCCGTCGTCGTACATCGCCTTTTGGCGGGTGTATGCGGCGGGGTCCTGATATGCCAACGACCGCGGCGGCTCAGGCGGCAAACGTTCTGCCAGGTAGGAAGCGATACCCTTGACCGTGTTGACCACGCGGGTTGTCATGCCCTCAAGAGCGCGGCCCTTGTTGGCGGTCTCCTGAGTTTTGTGTCTGTAATCGCGCTCCCGCATATACCCGAGCTTGAGCTCGGACAACGGCACCTGATCGCCCCCCTTCAGGGTAATGATCTGGCTGGCCGCGTCGCCGTTCTCGGCCCCGGCTGGCTCGTCGCCTTCGGTGTTGTCTACGGTCTCGCCGGCCTCTTGACCATCCACTGTGGTCTCATACGGCGCATTCGTCGACTGCCCGTCTTCCTCTTCCTGCGCGTTGGCCTCTCCGGGCTCGGCAAAGTCGACGTTCGCGGCGTCGTCGATGGTGAGTGCGGCGCGGCCGCTATCACCCTCCCCGACGAACGGGGAATTGGTGGCTGCGTCTGACATGTGCTTGGTTGCCTTCTAAAGGTTTGGCCCGGGCCCTATGCCGGGGCGCCCTTACCGTCGGTATTGGCTTGTTCCTCGGCGAGGAACTTGAGCTTGCCACGAAATTTCCTGATGGCCCGCACTTCGGCCGCAAAGGCGGCGCGGGTTTCGTCGTCAACGAGCGGAGCGTTGATGCAGCCGTTGATGGCTACCATCTCCAACTCGTCCATAACGAGGTGATAGAGTGGGTTGTCGAGAAGGGCCCGCGCTGCGGCGGATTTTTCACCACTGTTCATGCGCCACGTCCTGCACGATAGAGTGCCCCGAAATCTTCATCGTCAACTGTCTGGCGCCAATCTGCCAAACAAGCCGCACCTAACGCCCCGGCGGCTCCCAGACTGTTGAATTGGATGATTTTCTTGAGGATGGGATGTGGGTTGACATGTTCGCGTATTCGAGCCGCAACGTCTGGACCGACGGTCTTTATGTAATTTGGGCCGGTCAGGTAGGCGCGCAACGCCTCCCCCATCAACTCTTTCGACACCACGTCTTTATCGTAACCAACATCACTCGGCCCAAGTCTACGTGGGCCAGGCTTATTACCAGTGAGCAGGGTATCGTAGACCGTATGTTCGCACGGGGAAGGCAGCCCGCCTTCGTAGTAAGCATGAAACGGCGGTCGCACCGGACGGGCCGGTGCCGAGCCCCATGCTTAAGCGAGGACGGACCGTGGACAAGGATAGC